>NZ_LT992502.1:1200000-2400000 GCF_900324475.1 Enterobacter bugandensis | reverse complement strand
GCCCCTGGCCGAGCTTCAGCAGGCGCTCAAAGGAGAGTTTGACCGCTTCGGCGGTGACCGGCGTGCCGTCGGAGAATTTGGCGTTATCCGTCAGGGTAAAGGTCCACTCTTTCTGGTCGTCGGACGCCTTCCAGCCCGTCGACAGATCGCCCTCCACCTCGGTAGAGCCGGGCTTGTACTTGACCAGACGCTGGTAGGACGGATAGGTGACGGTCCAGTCGTTGTTATCGATGGTGATGGCAGGGTCGAGCGTTTGCGGGTCGGCGGCTTTACCGATCGCCAGCATGTCTTTCGGGACGGCGGCCAGCGCCAGCGGGGCGCTCAACGCCAGCGTGGCGGCAATCAGAGTCGTGAGAAGCGATGTTTTCATGGCAGTGCTCCAGGTTAAAGAGAGGTGTGCGTCAGGGGAAAACAGGCAAAACGGTCTTCAAGCAGCGGGTAGCTGGCGGCGTTCGGCAGTTCGAAGTGCCACCATTCGCTGCTAATCCCCACAAAACCGCCGCCGAACATGATGGCATTCAGCAGCAGACGGTTGCGCTGGGCGTGCGGGGGTACGGAAGGGTGATAGGGATGCGAACGGTCATGCATTTCGTCAAAGCCGGCGCCCATATCCAGCACGCTGTTATGCTCGTCCATCAGGGTGACGTCGATGGCCGTACCGCGGCTGTGATTGGAGCCAATTGCCACATCGACCACATACTCCGGGTTCGGGCAGGCGTCCCACAGCTGGGCCTGCGCCTGCTGCGGCCGGTAGGCGTCATACACCACCAGCTTCAGCCCGGCCAGGGCGGCAATGCTGATGGCTTTTGCCAGCGCGGTGGCGGCGTCGGTATGCAGCAGGCACAGCGCCTCCTGATAGATCGGCCTGCCGGTGATGTTGTCGGCGGTGGCGTACTTCAGATCGATATGCAGCGAGGGAAACGTCTTCGCCACGTTAATCAGTTCACTCTCATCGGGCATAGCTCCGCTCCTTTAGCGTTCGAATTGACCAAACTCTTGTTGTAATTGTCGGTTTTCCGCCAGACGCGCCGGGAGCGCATCACCCAGCGCTTCCACTACGCCCGACAGCAGCAGGTTGAACAGACAGCTCACGGGGGCAAGCGAATCCCAGAAATGACCGGTATCGGTTTTCACCTGCAGTAAATCCATCGGGTAATCCCGTGCCCACGGGCACCAGATGTCGGTGATTAAGGCCAGCGGGATCCCTTTTTCGCTCGCCACGCGGCAGTACTGGCGGGCCATCGTGGAGTAGGTGCGCGTATCGGTCAGCACAACGTAAGGGTGCGAAAACCCGGAGTTGAGTGATTCCACCCAGCTGCCGGACGCGCCTTCGGAATAGCTCACGCGCGGGCGAAGGTACTCGAGGTGGCTGAAGAAGGCGTTGGCGATCCCGCGCGTGGACTGGATCCCCAGCACAAACACCGCGTCGGCGTGAGCCAGGTTGTGCACCACCTGACGGAAGGCATCCGTTTGCGCCAGCTGATACACCTGCGTAATGGCGTCCACCTCCAGCGAGAGGGCATGCTGAAGGCGGTTGGGGAGGGGACGCTGCTGCTGCCAGGAGTCCAGCCGCTCGTTCATGCCCCAGGGCTGATACGGATCGCGCAGGCTCTTTTTGACATCTTCCAGGTTGCGATACCCCAGCTTGCGCAGGAAGCGTCCGACGGTGATCCCGCTGGTCCCGCTCGCCAGACCGACGCTCTCAGCGGTTTCAAACGGGATTTGTGCGGCGTGCGCCAGCAGCCAGCTCCCGACCCGCTTTTCGCTGGGAGTGAGCTGGCTGAACGTCGCTTCGATACGGCTCAACATCTCGGGTTTCGTCGTCATACCGCCTCGCTGTTAACTGGCTGTCAAAAGCTGGATTTGTGTTACCGGGTTAACAATGCACGACGCGTGCCATGTTCACGGTGAGGTAAAAACCCGCCGTGCTGTTAATTTCACGCAATATTTAGTTAACCAATGATCAACATTTGTGCAGCGTAGTTCACTTTTGGTGCAGCGGCTGACGCGGCAGGTATGAATTTGATGAATACGTCAGTCCGTTCACATTTTTGATAAGATAAAAGGACAGTGAACATAAAAGGGATCCCGGCATGGCGAATTTGCCCTGGCGAATCAGCGTGCGCCTGGCGGCGCTGGCAAAGAAAACAGGGATGGTCGTGGGGATCGTCCTGGTCGTCCTGCTGGCGGTGCGGGTCTATCTCTCGCAGCAGGGGCCGGACCTGCACCTCTGGCACACCTGGCGGGCGGACGAGATGTCCGTCCGTGAACTCGATAACACCAACTTTGCCGGGTATGTTGCCCGGGAAAACGCCATTTTCGCCGAGCTTGGTAGGGCGGTGACGGCGAAAACAGCGGGCGAGGAACAAACGCCGCTAAACCGCTATTATCGCCAGAGCCTGGTTTGGCCGGGACAGTTCACGCCCGATGCCAACCGTTCGTTTGTGCTGATGCCAGCAGGAAAACCCCGTGGCGCGGTGGTATTGCTGCACGGACTGACGGACTCGCCTTACAGCGTCAGGCACCTTGCCGAAAATTATCAACAGCATGGCTTCGTGGCCGTGGTTCCGCGCCTGCCCGGACACGGCACCGCGCCCGGCGCGCTGACGGACGTTGACTGGGAGATGTGGCTCGCGGCGACGCGTCTTGCCGTGCGGGAAGCCACGCGCCTGACGGGGGATAACGTGCCGCTGCATCTGGTGGGGTACTCTAACGGCGGGGCGCTGGCGATGAAATATGCTCTCGATGCGCTGGATTCCTCTGCGCTTCGTCGGCCGCAGCAGGTAATCCTGCTCTCACCGATGATCGGCGTGACGGCCTTTGCGCGCTTTGCCGGTTTTGCAGGGCTACCCGCGCTGCTGCCGGCGTTTGCCAAAGCGGCGTGGTTGAATATCTCTCCGGAATATAACCCGTATAAATACAACTCGTTCCCGGTGAACGCCGCCCGCCAGTCGTGGCTGCTGACGAAGGCCCTGCAGGAGCAGATTGGCCGCGAGGCGCGGGAGAACAGGCTGGCGAATTTGCCGCCGATCCTGGCGTTCCAGTCGGTGATGGATTCTACGGTCAGCACCCGCGCGGTGGTGACCGGCCTGTTTGACCAGCTTCCGGCAAACGGCAGCGAGCTCGTGGTGTTTGACATCAACCAGGCGGCGAGCTTCCGCCCGCTGTTCAAGCCGTCGTCGTGGACGGCAACCTCGGCGCTGCTGCCGGTTGCGCAGAGGCGTTACGGTGTCACGATTATTACCAATGCGGACGCACACAGCTTCTCGACGGTGGCGAAAACAACGCCAGCAGGCAGCACGCGGGAGACGGTTGTGCCGCTTGTGCAGACCTGGCCGCAGGATGTCTATTCCTTGTCGCATATCGCCGTGCCGTTCCCGCCGGATGACGATCTCTATGGCCGTGAGCCTGGGGTGAAAAACCGCTACGGGATAAGCCTGGGGACAATTGCGCTGTGGGGAGAAACGTCCGTGTTGAGCGTCGGAAAAGAGGCGCTGATGCGGGTCACCTCGAACCCGTTTTACGACTATATGCAGGAGAGGATCGACAGCAGGATTGGCGATGGGGAAAAGTAATGTTCCCTTGTGGCGTGAATATGTTAGGTCGCATTGATTAAGTATGTTACATAGTAGCTTCAAGGCACCTCTCATCATCATTGGAACCCCTTTTTGTGCTGACGACGCTGATCTACCGAAGCCAATTGAATTTATCCCGCCCGTCCACAGAACTGCGGGAGCTGGTGGAGCGCGCCAGGGGCCGCAACACAAAACTGGATATTACCGGCGTCCTCCTGGCAAAAGGGAATGACGTTCTGCAGATCCTCGAAGGGTCGGAAGAGAGTGTGGTCAAACTGTTCCACACCATCCGTGAGGACAAGCGTCACAGTGGGGTGGTTGAACTGCTGCGGGACTATGGTCCGCGCAGACGCTTCGAAAACGTCGGTATGCTGCTGTTCGACCTGCAAACGCAGTCGCCGAAAGAGGTGCTGCAGTCGGTGCTGCGCTACAGCAAGCTGGACAGCTATCTGACATCTGATGACCGGGTGTTCAAATTTATTCAGACCTTTATAACCGGTAAACGTCCGGCCCCGTCGGGGACGCGTTACACCTCGGACAAATGGACGCTCTCGACCGAAGCGCTACCCTTTGGCGAACATCTGGGCCTGATTGCCGGGCAAACCTGCCAGTTTGCGCTGCAGCCAATTGTCGAGCCCTCGGAAGGGAAAATCAGCTCCCTTGAGGCGCTTATCCGTAGCAATGACGGCGGCAGCCCGGAACATTTCTTCAGCTCCCTGGACCCGGCGAAAATCTATGAAGTCGATCTCCAGACGAAAGCGTATGCCTTCGCGCTGGCGGAAAAGCTGGGCATTGGTAGCCATAAAATCGCGGTAAACCTGCTGCCCATGTCGCTGGTGAATGTCCCTGGCGCGGTGGAATTTCTGGTCGATGAGATTAAAAAACATGGCCTTCAGCCGGAGCAGGTGGTCATTGAAGTCACTGAAAACGAGATGATCTCCGGGTTCAACCAGTTTAACAGCGCCATCAAGCGGCTTCGTGGTGAGGGGGTTGGCCTGGCGATCGATGATTTTGGCTCGGGCTATGCCGGTCTTTCGCTGTTGACCCGCTTCCAGCCGGATAAAATCAAAATCGACCGCGAAATCATTAGCGATATCCATCTCAGCGGCCCGAAGCAGGCGATTGTGCGCTCCATCATCAGCTGCTGCTCCGATCTTGAAATTACCCTGGTGGCCGAAGGGATCGAGAAAATAGAGGAGTGGTGCTGGTTAGAATCTGCCGGGATCCGCCGCTTCCAGGGCTTCCTGTTTGCCCGTCCGCAGCTAAACGGTGTTGGCGATATTCGCTGGCCGCATCTGAAGCGTTAGGCAATTTTCCTCCCGCGTTATTTCCCCTTTTCCCTGCCTGTGCTTAAATAGCTAAAACGGGTTAACATAGTTTAGCTAAGAGGATCACATGGAAAAAATCTGGGTACTTGGCGATGCGGTGGTGGATTTATTGCCCGATGGCGAAGGGAAATTACTGCAGTGCCCCGGTGGCGCACCGGCAAACGTCGCGGTGGGCATTGCCCGGCTGGGGGGCAAAAGCGCGTTTATCGGCAGGGTTGGCGACGATCCTTTCGGGCGCTTTATGGCGAAAACGCTCGCTGACGAGCGGGTCGACGTGAAGCATATGCGCCTTGACCCGGCCCACCGTACCTCTACGGTAGTGGTGGATCTGGATGACCACGGCGAACGCTCGTTTACCTTCATGGTGCGCCCGAGCGCCGATCTGTTTCTGGAACCCGCCGACCTGCCGACCTTCAGCGCGGGCGAGTGGCTGCACGTCTGTTCCATCGCGCTAAGCGCAGAGCCGAGCTGCACGGCGACTTTTCAGGCGATGGACGCCATCCGGAAGGCGGGAGGCTACGTCAGCTTTGACCCCAATATTCGCCCGGATCTCTGGCCGGATGAGAACGCGCTGCGTCGCTGCCTGGAACAGGCCCTGCAAAGCGCCGACGTGGTCAAGCTCTCCATTGAGGAACTGGCATTTTTAACCGGCGATGCGGATGTAAGAGAAGGTCTGAACACGCTGATGCAGCGCTGCCCGGCGCGCCTGGTGCTGGTCACCCAGGGAAAAGAGGGCGTTATCGCCTGGGATCAGGGCGCGGTGAAACACTATCCGGCTACTCCTGTGCAATGTGTCGATACCACTGGCGCGGGCGATGCCTTTGTCGCCGGGCTGCTCTACGGGCTGGCCGCCGGTCAGGAGCTGGTCCCGGCAATCGCCTTAGCCCAGCGCTGCGGCGCGTTAGCCACCACGGCAAAGGGGGCGATGACCGCGTTGCCCTGGCAGCACGACCTGTAATCCTTCCTCCACTGGCCGCCGTCCGGCGGCCTGAATTGTCGCCTCGATCACACTTACTAAATCGGTTTAGCAAAAAAGATTGCCGATCCAAAATTCCCGGGTTTAGTATCAGCAGCCTAAACCGGTTTAGCAATTTAGCACGTTCGATTAATACTTTTAGGGATGCGACAAAATGTATAAAAAACGCAGACTTGCCGTGATGATAGGCATGCTGGCCGGCAGTACCTCTGTTTTTGCCCAGACGGATATGACAAGTATCGAAGCGCGCCTTGCCGCGATGGAGCAGCGCCTTCAGGCTGCTGAAGCGCGTGCGCAGGTCGCTGAAAAACGCGCCACCGAAGCCGAACAAAAAACGCAGCAGCTGGTCGCCGCCCAGCAGCAGACGCAAACCACAACCCAGGCGGTGGCGCAGCGTACCGCCGCGCTGGAGAAAAAAGCGGATCAGAGCAGCGGATTTGAGTTCCACGGCTACGCCCGCTCCGGCCTGCTGATGAACGACGCGGCCTCCAGCAGCAAAAGCGGCCCGTACCTGACGCCAGCCGGGGAAACCGGCGGTGCGGTAGGGCGTCTGGGTAACGAAGCCGACACCTACGTCGAGCTGAACCTGGAGCACAAGCAAACCCTGGATAACGGGGCGACCACGCGCTTCAAGGCGATGCTGGCCGACGGTCAGCGAACCTATAACGACTGGTCAGCCGATACCAGCGATCTCAATATTCGCCAGGCCTTTGCGGAGCTGGGTAACCTGCCTGATTTTACCGGCGCGCTAAAGGGCAGCACCTTCTGGGCGGGTAAACGCTTCGACCGCGACAACTTTGACATTCACTGGCTGGATTCCGACGTGGTATTCCTGGCCGGTACCGGCGGCGGCGTCTACGACGTGAAGTGGAACGACTCGCTGCGCAGCAACTTCTCGATCTACGGCCGCAACTTCGGCAGCGTGGAGCAGACCGACAATAACGTTCAGAACTACATCCTCAGCATGAACCACTTCGCCGGCCCGCTGCAGGTGATGGTGAGCGGCCTGCGGGCGAAGGATAACGACGACCGTAAAGACGCTAACGGCGATCTCATCAAAACCGACGCGGCCAATAACGGCGTTCATGCCCTGGTGGGGCTGCACAACGAGAGCTTCTATGGCCTGCGGGAAGGGAGTGCCAAAACGGCGCTGCTGTACGGTCACGGCCTGGGCGCAGAAGTTAAGAGCATCGGTTCCGACGGGGCGCTGCTGTCTGATGCCGATACCTGGCGCTTCGCAAGTTACGGTGTCACGCCTGTTGGCGGTGGCTGGAGTATCGCGCCTGCCGTGCTGGCGCAGAGCAGCAAAGATCGCTACGTCAAGGGCGACAGCTATGAGTGGGTGACGCTCAACACCCGCCTGATTAAAGAGGTGACCCAGAACTTCGCGCTGGCGTTTGAGGGAAGCTATCAGTACATGGATTTACATCCGGAAGGCTATAAGGACCGGAACGCCGTTAACGGCAGTTTCTACAAGCTGACCTTTGCGCCAACGTTAAAAGCGAGCAAAATCGGCGATTTCTTCAGCCGCCCGGAGCTGCGCCTGTTTGCCACCTGGATGGACTGGAGCAGCAAACTGGATAATTACGCCAGCGATGATGCCTTTGGCAGCAGCGGCTTCAACGCTGGCGGGGAATGGAACTTTGGGGTCCAGATGGAAACCTGGTTTTAACCCATCACGCTCCCGCCCGGCGGGAGCGTTTCGCACATCATAAAAAGAAGTCAGGCA
Source organism: Enterobacter bugandensis (assembly GCF_900324475.1). Lineage (NCBI taxonomy): Bacteria > Pseudomonadati > Pseudomonadota > Gammaproteobacteria > Enterobacterales > Enterobacteriaceae > Enterobacter > Enterobacter bugandensis. Next base: position 2,392,392 of record NZ_LT992502.1, on the reverse strand, counting down.
GAGGTATCTATGGATGTTAATCAAATCGCCCGCGAGCTTATTCCGCTGCTGGGCGGCAAGGAAAATATCGCCAGCGCTGCGCACTGCGCTACGCGTCTTCGTCTGGTGCTGGTCGACGACGCGCTTGCCGATCGGCAGGCGATTGGCAAGGTCGAGGGCGTGAAGGGCTGTTTTCATAACGCCGGGCAGATGCAGGTCATTTTCGGCACGGGCGTGGTGAATAAGGTCTACGCCGCGTTTATTCAGGCGGCGGGGATTAGCGAGTCCAGCAAGTCTGAAGCGGCGGATATCGCGGCGCGCAAGCTGAACCCGTTCCAGCGCATTGCGCGTTTGCTTTCCAATATCTTTGTCCCGATCATTCCCGCCATTGTGGCGTCCGGCCTGCTGATGGGCCTGCTCGGCATGGTGAAAACCTATGGCTGGGTCAATGCGGATAACGCCCTCTACATCATGCTGGACATGTGCAGCTCAGCGGCGTTTATCATTCTGCCAATCCTGATCGGCTTTACCGCGGCGCGGGAATTTGGCGGGAACCCGTATCTGGGCGCGACGCTGGGCGGCATTCTGACCCACCCGGCACTGACCAACGCCTGGGGCGTGGCCTCCGGCTTCCACACCATGAACTTCTTCGGCCTTGAGATCGCGATGATTGGCTACCAGGGCACGGTATTCCCGGTGCTGCTGGCCGTCTGGTTTATGAGCATCGTCGAGAAAAACCTGCGCCGCGCGATCCCGGACGCGCTGGATCTGATTTTGACGCCGTTCCTTACCGTCGTTATCTCTGGCTTCATCGCCTTGCTGGTTATCGGCCCGGCAGGGCGCGCGCTGGGCGACGGCATCTCCTTTATTCTGAGCACGCTGATTGAACACGCGGGCTGGCTGGCCGGGCTGCTGTTCGGCGGGCTGTACTCGGTGATTGTGATCACCGGTATTCACCACAGCTTCCACGCGATTGAAGCCGGGCTGCTGGGTAACCCGTCGATTGGCGTAAACTTCCTGCTGCCGATCTGGGCCATGGCGAACGTGGCGCAGGGCGGCGCCTGTCTGGCGGTGTGGTTTAAAACCAAAGACGCGAAAATCAAAGCCATTACCTTACCGTCGGCGTTTTCTGCGATGCTGGGCATTACCGAAGCGGCCATTTTTGGTATCAACCTGCGCTTCGTGAAGCCGTTTATCGCGGCGCTGATCGGCGGCGCGGCGGGCGGAGCCTGGGTGGTGTCAGTGCATGTCTACATGACCGCCGTCGGGCTGACCGCTATTCCGGGCATGGCTATCGTTCAGGCGAGCTCGCTCCTTAACTATATTATCGGCATGGTGATTGCCTTCGGCGTGGCGTTTACCGTCTCGCTGCTGCTGAAATATAAAACGGACTCTGAATAATGACGCAACTTTCCCGCTGGCCTGCGATCCTGCAGGCCGTTATGAAAGGGCAGCCGCGGGCGCTGGCAGACAGCCATTATCCGCAGTGGCACCCCGCGCCGGTGACGGGGCTGATGAACGACCCGAACGGGTTTATCTGGTTTGCAGGACGCTACCATCTGTTTTATCAGTGGAACCCGCTGGCCTGCGAGCATCGCTTTAAATGCTGGGGGCACTGGAGCTCTGCAGACCTGGTACACTGGCAGCATGAGCCGCTGGCGCTGATGCCCGACGAAGAGTATGACCGCAACGGCTGCTACTCCGGTAGCGCCGTGGACAACCACGGCGTTCTCACGCTGTGCTACACCGGCAACGTTAAGTTTGATGACGGTAGCCGCACCGCCTGGCAGTGCCTCGCCGTGGAGCAGCCGGACGGAACCTTTACGAAGCTGGGGCCGGTGCTGGCGCTGCCGGAAGGCTACACCGGCCACGTGCGTGACCCGAAGGTATGGCAGCACGGCGGGGAGTGGTACATGGTGCTGGGTGCGCAGGATGTGCAAAAGCGCGGCAAAGTGCTGCTGTTTAAATCAGCCGATTTGCATGCCTGGACGTCCTGCGGGGAGATCGCTGGTCACGGCGTCAACGGCCTGACGGAAGCGGGGTATATGTGGGAGTGCCCGGACCTGTTCGCCCTCGACGGAACGCACGTCCTGATCTGCTGCCCGCAGGGGCTGGCGCGCGAGCCGCATCGCTACCTCAATACCTATCCGGCCACCTGGATGAGCGGGGCGTTTGACTATGCCAGCGCCGCATTCGATCACGGCGAGCTTCACGAGCTGGACGCGGGCTTTGAGTTCTACGCCCCGCAAACCACGCTGGCGGAAGACGGACGCCGCATTCTGATCGGCTGGATGGGCGTACCGGACGGGGAAGAGATGCTTCAGCCGACGCGGACGCACGGCTGGATGCACCAGATGACCTGCCCGCGTGAATTACGCTATCGTGACGGCAGGCTCTGGCAGACCCCGGCGCGCGAGCTGGCGGCGCTGCGTGAAGATGAGCAGCACTGGCAGGGGCGCGCCAGCGAGGCGCCGGAACTGGACGCGACGCGCCTGGAGTTTGAGCTGGGCGCATCGCAGGTGAATGTCGATTTCGCAGGCGCGCTGCGCCTCACGGTCGATGAGCAGGGTTTACGCCTTGAACGCGCGAGCCTGAAAACCGGTGAAACGTTGACCCGCTACTGGCAGAGTGAGGTTCGTCATTTACGCGTTCTGTGCGACTGCTCAAGCGTTGAAATTTTCATCAACCACGGTGAAGGGGTGATGAGCAGCCGCTATTTTCCTGACCATCCGGCCCGGGTGCGATTCGAAGGTGCGTCCGACATCACATTACGCTACTGGTCGCTGCGCGCCTGCATGATAGAATGAGGGTTTTGGCAGCCGGATCTAAGTCGTTGTGAGAAAAACAAAACGCGTCACCATAAAAGACATCGCGGAGCTGGCGGGTGTGTCAAAAGCCACCGCCAGCCTGGTCCTGAACGGGCGCAGCAAAGAGCTTCGCGTGGCGGAAGAGACGCGCGAGCGCGTGCTGGCGATTGCAAAAGAGCACCACTATCAGCCCAGCATTCACGCCCGCTCGCTGCGCGATAACCGCAGCCACACCATTGGACTTGTCGTTCCTGAGATTACCAACTACGGTTTCGCCGTCTTTTCTCACGAGCTGGAAACGCTGTGCCGCGAGGCCGGCGTTCAGCTGCTTATCTCCTGCAGCGATGAAAATCCGGGGCAGGAGACGGTGGTGGTGAACAATATGGTGGCGCGTCAGGTGGACGGGCTGATTGTGGCCTCCAGCATGCTGAACGATGCGGACTACCTGAAGCTCAGCGAGCAGCTGCCCGTGGTGCTTTTTGACCGGCACATGAACGACAGCGCACTGCCGCTGGTGATCACCGACTCCATTTCCCCGACAGCGGCGCTGGTAGCGGACATTGCGCGCCAGCATCCGAATGAATTCTACTTCCTCGGCGGCCAGCCGCGCCTGTCTCCGACGCGCGACCGTCTGGACGGTTTTAAGCAAGGTCTGCGAGAGGCCGGCGTGGAGCTTCGCCCCGAGTGGATCATTCACGGTAACTATCACCCGAGCTCCGGATACGAGATGTTTGCCGAACTCTGCGCCCGCCTGGGGCGTCCGCCAAAAGCGCTTTTCACCGCCGCCTGCGGGCTGCTGGAAGGGGTGCTGCGCTATATGGGCCAGCATAACCTGTTGCAAAGCGATATCAGATTAGCCAGCTTTGACGATCACTATCTCTACGATTCACTGACGATCCCGGTGGATACCATTCGTCAGGACAACCGCCAGCTGGCGTGGCACTGCTTTGATCTGATTGGCAAATTGATCGAAGGGGAGACGCCGCAGCCATTGCAGCGCAAGCTGGATGCCACCCTGCAGCGGCGCTATAAGTCAGCGGTATAGCCCCAGGCGATACATCAATAACTTTAATTAATTTAAGTTTTGGAAGCGCCGATAACCATAAGGAATAATTCTCCTTGAGGTATTGGTTTATGTCGTTGAAAAAGTCGTCCCTGATTGTCCTGTTCTCGCTGCTTTTGTTCTTTATCGTCAGCACCGTGACGAGCGTTGGCCTCATCATTAAAAGTAATAACTCGCTGGATAACGTCAACAAAGAGATCCAGGTGGTGCTGTCGATTATTGACCCCATCAACCACAGCCGTACGCTGCGCGTGCGGGTGATGGAGTACGTGAAGATGGTGGAAGCGGGCAACGCGGCGGACGAGTCTGCAAAGCTTGCCGCAGTGAAAGAGGCGCTGACCAAAGCGGACAATGCCTTTGCGGCGTTTATGGCTTCGCCGCGTCTGACGGATGAAGCACCGATGGTGAGTGCCTATCAGGACGCCTGGCAAAACTACCGCAACCAGGGACTGGCGCCGCTGATCGATGCCGCAGCGGCGCACGATGTCGCCAAGTTTGACGCGCTGATCCCGGAAGTTTCCCGTCTCGATCGTCAGTACGAAATCATTCTCGACCAGGTGCTTTCGGTCCACCAGAAATACGCCAAAAGCCTGAACGAGGATGCGAGCAGCAATTTCGTCTCCGGCCTGGTGATGATTGCCGTTATTGCCTGCCTGTTTGTGGTGGTGATCGTTGCAGTCAGCATCTTCATGAAGCGCTTTGTCTTTGCCCCGGTCAACCTGGCGCGCGAGCACTGCAGCCAGATTGCGGCGGGCAAGCTGGATGTTCCGGTGCCGGTGAAGGGGAGTTCAAGCAACGAAATCGACCACCTGATGGGCTCGATGGAGCAGATGCGTCAGGCGCTGCTGGCGACCATCGCCCAGGTGCGCGATGCGAGCCATACCGTGACGCACGCGGCGCAGGAGATTGCCGCCGGGAATATCGATCTGGCTTCGCGTACCGAGCAGCAGGCTTCCGCGTTGACCCAGACGGCGGCGAGCATGGAGGAGCTGAGCGCGACGGTGGCGAACAATACCGATAATGTCTATCAGGCCGGAAAACTGGTGCAGGACGCGGTGAACAATGCCCACACCGGGGAAGCGGTGACCCGCGAAGTCATCGACACGATGAACACCATCGCGGCGAACTCGAAGCGCATTGAAGACATCACCAGCGTGATCAACAGCATCGCCTTCCAGACCAACATTCTGGCACTTAACGCGGCGGTTGAAGCGGCGCGCGCCGGTACGCAGGGCCGCGGCTTTGCAGTGGTGGCCAGCGAAGTGCGTACTCTCGCGCAGAAAAGCGCGGTGGCGGCTAAAGACATCGAGAGCCTGATTGCGCAGTCGGTCTCCAGCGTCAAAAACGGTGCGGAGCTGGTGAGCCGCTCGGGCGAGGTGATTGATTCGATTATTTCGTCGGTGAATAAGGTGAATACGCTGATGGAGCAAATCTCCGTCGCCTCCGAAGAGCAGAGCCGCGGGATCGGCCAGGTCGGGCAGGCGGTAACCGAGATGGATGGTGTGACCCAGCAGAACGCCGCGCTGGTGCAGCAGTCCGCGGCGGCAGCTGCCTCGCTGGAAGAGCAGGCGCAGCAGCTTTCGCGGAGTATTGCGAGTTTTAGGTTGCCGGTGCAGGCGTAAGTCTTTGACACGTGCCGGGTGGCGCTGACGCTTACCCGGCCTACGAAACCTGCAGGCCCGTGCAAGCGTCAGCGCCACCGGGCAATAACCGCGAATGTGCGGCCAGAGTAATTATTTCATTCACCCCAGCAATATTTCCCTTCCTCATCCGTCTACCTCATCACAAGCCATAATCAGTTACGGTAAACGAGGTAAACACCATGAGAGATTTTGAAATGCACGGCAGAGGTCACGGGCGCGGATTCGGGCGCCACCGTATGGGCAAGGGCTTAGTCATCGGCGCGGTGATTTTCATCGTGCTCGGTCTGCTGGTGATGTCCCTGTGGAACGCCTTGCTCCCGGCGATCCTCGGCGTGAAGGCCATTGGTTTCTGGCAGGCGCTGGGGATTCTGGTGCTGAGCCGCATTCTGTTTGGCGGGTTAGGTTTCCGCCCGGGGATGTTTGGCGCGCACCGGCGGATGCACGAGCGCTGGATGAAAATGACGCCCGAGCAGCGCGAGGCGTTTATTCAGCAACGTCGCGAAGGCTTTGGTCGTCACGGTCGCGGTCACTGCGGCTGGCACGGTCATCGTGACGATAAGCGCGATGACGCCGCGCCCAAAACGCCGGAAGCAGAGTGAGCGAAATGAAAGCCGGGGAGGCGGGCGGATCCATGCTGATATCGGCGCTCAACGCCTGCCGCGCCCGGCTGAAAGCCTTCATTCGCGGACGGACGTCCGTTCGCGATGATGCCGACGACATTTTGCAGGAAGTCACGTATCAGCTGATGAAAGTGGAGCAGCCGGTCGAAAACGTCGCGGCCTGGCTGTTCCGCGCGGCGCGTAACGAGATGACAGACCGGGCGCGTAAAAAGCGCGAGGTGCCGCTCTCCGGCTATTTTACGGGCGAAGACGAAGAGGGTTTTCCCGAGGACGAGCTGGCCGAAACCCTGTTCGGCGTACCGCAAACGCCGGAGGAGGAGTATCTCAAAACGCTGCTGTGGGAAGAGCTGGGGCAGGCGCTGTCTGAACTGTCGCCACCGCAGCGCGAAGTGTTTGAAAAGACCGAGCTGCACGGGTACAGCATTAAAATGCTGGCAGAGGAGACGGGGGCCAGCGAGCAGGCGCTTCTATCCCGCAAGCACAAGGCGGTGCTGTTTCTGCGCACGCGGCTGCGGGATATTTACGACGCGCTGACGGGGGAATAGCGGCGACAGACAAAACCTTACACTTCCGGCACTTGTAGATTCATCACTATCGTTTATGATCGGGGCGTCTTGTTACTCTGGAATATTATGCGCAACCGTCAGCTCCTCGGAAAATGGCTTCTGATCATCACCTGTCTCGCGATGGCGATTTGCCTCGTGCAGCGTGCGGTGATGCTCAACCATTTTTTACAGGGACTGGATCCGCAGATTTCACTGAGTGCAGATGCCCCAACCCAAAGCAGCACCGAGCAGTCCGGGCCATCGCCCTGCCAGCTGGGCGCCCAGTCGCTTCTTTGTGCCCAGCCTCTGTTCTTCGACGGCGCGCTGCCGGCTATCATTATCTTCTTCGCGCTGTTACAGCTGCTGACGCAAGGGCGGGCATTCGCTCCCGCGGAACAGCCGGTTCAGGCACCGCCTCCCCGAATACACCTTAAAAACTGCGTTTTCCGTGAATGAAAATCATCGTCACCACACGATAATTTTTCACTGTTCACGGAGTAATACATGGTTAATCTCTTCAGGGGATTCGTCTTCCTGTGGCTGTCCTGCATCGGCGTTGCCCATGCGGCAGACACCGGCTGGCTGGTCTCCCCTCAAAACGATCACGCCCGCATCCGCTTTCAGGCGGAAAGGGAACAAACGCACATTAAAGGCCTGCTCACCGTTGAGCTAAAGCCCGGCTGGAAAACCTACTGGCGATCTCCGGGCGAGGGCGGCGTCGCGCCAAAAATCAGCTGGCCGGAAGGCGTAACGGATAGCTGGTCCTGGCCGGTTCCTTCGCGCTTCGATATCTCCGGCATGACCACGCAGGGGTATCACGATAAGGTCACGATTCCGATCGTTCTCGACGGGGTGAAGAGCGACGCGCTCAATGGAACGCTCACGCTCTCCACCTGCAGCAACGTCTGCCTGCTGACGGACTACCCGCTGCATCTCAATTTTACCCAGCCGGTGGATGACGGCTTCCAGGCCGCCTTCGAGCAAGCGATGCGCGCCGTTCCGGGCACGTCTGGCGTATCCACGGATCTCTCCGCATGGCTCGCTGGCGACAAGCTGGTGATTACCGGCACGACGGACGGGAAGTGGGACAATCCGGGGATCTACTTTGACCCGCTGGAGGGTGACATTCTCCCCGGCGAGCCGGCCATTAAGCACGACGGCAACAGGCTTCGGGTGACGGTACCCGTGACCGACGAATGGGGCGATAAACCCGCCTCGCTGGAAGGCAAGAGGCTGTCGTTTGTGCTGACCAATGGCGGTAACGCGCAGCAAACCACCATGACCGTTGGGGCAACTCCCGCAGAGCCTTCCGCGCCTGAAGGAACGGGTAAAATGGTGCTTTTTGCCCTGCTTGGCGGATTGATCCTGAACCTGATGCCCTGCGTGCTGCCGGTAATGGGCATGAAGCTTAACAGCATCCTGCAGGCGGGATCGGACAGGCGCGCCATCAGGCTGCGCTTCCTGGCCACCAGCGCCGGGATCCTCACCTCCTTTGCGCTGCTGGCCGCGATGGTGACCGCGCTTAAGCTGACCGGAGCGTCGCTGGGGTGGGGCATTCAGTTCCAGAACCCGTGGTTTATCGGCCTGATGGTCGCCGTCACCTTCCTCTTTGCGCTGAACCTGTTTGGGGCGTTTGAGATGCTGCTCCCTTCTGCTGCCGCCGGGCGGCTGGCAATGGCAGGGGGCACAGGGCTTGGCGGCAGCTTCTGCGAAGGGATGTTCGCCACGCTGCTTGCCACGCCGTGCTCCGCGCCGTTCCTCGGCACGGCGGTTGCCTTTGCCCTTGGCGCGCCGCTGCACGCCCTGTGGCTTATCTTCCTGATGCTGGGCGTGGGCATGAGCCTGCCGTGGCTGTTTGTGGCCCTGGTGCCGAAAACGGCCATGCTGCTGCCAAAACCCGGCCGCTGGATGAACACGCTCAAAACGATCCTGGGCCTGATGATGCTGGCCTCCAGCCTCTGGCTGGTCACGCTGCTGAGCCTGCATCTCGGCGAGGCGGTCAGCCAGATCGTGATGCTGGTGCTGATCGCTATCGGGCTGGCGCTGTTCGCGAAGAAGGGGCAAACCTCCTCGCCGTTATTCTGGGTCGTGGTCATCGCGCTGTCGGTGTTCGGCGGGTATCAGCTGCGCGGGTTGCTCAACTCACCGTCTGACGCCACCACGCAAAGCGTCGCACAGACCATCCCGTGGCAGCCGCTCAGCGAGGAGGCCATTGAGCAGGCGCTGGCGCAGGGGAAACGGGTGTTTGTGGATATCTCGGCGGACTGGTGCGTGACCTGCAAAGTTAACGAGCACCGGGTACTGCGTCAGCCGGACGTTATTGCCGCGCTGAGTCAGCCGGACGTGGTGGCCCTGCGCGGAGACTGGAGCCAGCCCTCCGCGCTTATCGCGGAGTTTCTCGCGAAGCGAAACCGCTACGCCATTCCGTTTAATGAGGTCTATGGCCCCGGCACGCCTGATGGCGAAATCCTCTCGCCGCTGCTGGACAAGCGCACCCTGGTCACCACCCTGAATAACGCAAAAGGCTAATGCATTATGAAAAAATTCCTTATTACGCTTATGCTCCTGCTGGCCTCGACTCAGGTGATGGCAGCCCAGCAGCTGACGCCGGACCAGGAGCAGCGCGCGCAGAAGATGATCGCTGATTTCCTGTTTAACGATCCGGATTCGCCGCGTATTGGCGCGAAAAATCCAAAGCTTACCCTGGTGGTGTTTACCGACTATAACTGCCCGTACTGTAAGAAATTCGATCCTTACCTGGAGAAGATCGTCGAAAAACACCCTGATGTGGCGGTGGTCTTTAAGTTTTTACCTTTCCGCTCGGAAAGTTCATTGACCGCCGCGCGCGACGCGTTAACCGTCTGGCGCGCGCATCCCGAGCAGTTTATGAAATTTAACCATACCCTGATGGCCAAAAAGGGATACCACGATGACGCCAGCATTTAGGAGGCGCAAAAGCGCGCGGGGGTGAGCGTCACCGCGCCTGATGATGAGAGCATGGTGTCGATCAAACGCAGCCTGATCGTCGCGGAAAAAATGGGAATTCAGGGCACGCCCGCCACGCTTATCGGCGAAGGGCTGCTGCCCGGCTGGGTTCCTTTTGAACAGTTCGACGAAATGGTCAGTGACGCACTGAAAAACCGCTAACCTGAAGGGGGCGGAATGCCCCCGACAAACCGGAGAGGGAAATGAAAAAATTACTGTTACTTTCGGCGCTGGCGACCTCAGGGCTGGCCCAGGCCGCTGATGCCATACCGGATGTGGTGAAGCAGTTCAGCGAGCAGCAGCAGATCAAAATCATTAAGAAACTGGATGCCCCCGGCGGCGCACCGGCCTGGCTGGGGCAATATCAGGACATGGGCGTGACGCTGTTTTTAACGCCGGACGGCAAGCACGTCATCTCGGGCTATCTGTACGATGACAAAGGAAATAACCTCAGCGAAGGCTATTTCCAGAAAGAGATCTACGCTCCGATGGGACGCGAGATGTGGAAGAATCTCAACGCGGCGCATCCCCTGAAGGAAGGGGCAGATAACGCCCCGCGTAAGGTCTTCGTCTTCGCCGATCCGTTCTGCCCGTACTGCAAGCAGTTCTGGGCCGAAGCGCAGCCGTGGGTGAAGGCGGGCAAGGTTCAGCTCAACACGCTGCTGGTGGCGTTTCTTAACCCCAACAGCGGGCGCAACGCCTCTGCGATCCTGAATGCGAAAGATCCGGTTTCGGCCTGGCGCGAATACGAGCTTTCCGGTGGGAAAAAATTGCCAAAACCTGAAGGGGACGCATCCCGCGAAACGGTAGCGATCCTGCAGAAACACCAGGCGCTGATGGACAGCCTGGGCGCAAACGCCACGCCAGCCATTTACTATCTGAATGCGGAAAACGAGCTGCAGCAGGTGGTCGGTATGCCGGACGCGCAGCAGCTTGAGGCAATGTTCGGGCCGAAGCCGTAAGAAATCAGGCAGAAACGGGGTGTTTCTGCCTGATAGTCACTTAGCTACCCCAGCGTCCTTTGAGGTAGTTCACCGCCTGCTGGGTCTGCGGCTGGTTCAGGTAATCTTCCCGGAACAGGATGGTGCCGTTCACGTTGGGCAGCGAATCGTTGAGATCGAGCTGCTTTTTCAGCTCCGGCACGCCGCCCTGTACCGTCCAGTCCGGCTCATTCTTCGACGGTTCGCCCACCTTGTAGAACGCAATGCCGATATACAGGCGGGTGTGGGTCGGCTTGACGACGTCGGCCCACCATTTGGTCAGCACGTCGTAGCGCGCGGCATCACGGGCGAAGGGCCAGTATATCTGCGGGGCAATGTAGTCCAGCAGGCCCTGCTGCACCCACTGACGCGTATCGGCGTAGGATTCATCGTAGGCCGCGGCGCCGCGCGTGTCCGAACCCGCCGGGTCAAAGGAGCGGTTCCGCCACACGCCCGCCGGGCTGACGCCAAACTCCACGTTGGGCCTGGTCTGCTTGATCGCGCGGGACACCTGCACGATCAGCTGCTGCGTATTGTGTCTGCGCCAGTCGGCTTTTGAGGCAAATCCCTGGCCGTACTGCCGCCAGGTTTGCGCGTCGTTGAGCGCGGATCCCGGGGATTCAGCGTAAAAGTAATCATCAAACTGCACGCCGTCTACCGGGTAGTTTGCCACCACTTCGGTCACCACTTTGGTTATCCAGTCGCGCACTTCGGGAATGCCCGGGTCGAGAACAAAACGATCGCCGGAGACGCGTACCCATTCCGGGTGCTGAACATAGACGCTGGACGGGGTCAGATATGAAGTCCGGTTCAGGGCGGCGATGGTTGAGGGCTTAGTATTGGTCGACACGCGGTAAGGGTTGAACCAGGCATGAACCTTCATGCCGCGCTTGTGCGCTTCATCCAGCATAAACTGCAGCGGGTCGTAACCCGGGTATTCGCCGATGTTGCCCGTCAGCATATCTGACCACGGTAGAATTTTTGATGACCAGAGCGCGGTGCTGTCCGGCTTCACCTGGAAAAATACGGTGTTAATCCCGAGGCGCTTAAGGTTGTCGAGCTTGCCGATCAGCGCCTGCTTTTGCATGGTGATACGCTGGTCGGCGCTGCGGCCGTTCACCGAGGCCACCGGCGGCCAGTCGAGACGAGAGACGGTCGCCAGCCAGACCCCGCGCATCGGCTCGTTTGCCTGCTGCGTCGGTTTGCTGGCGGTGGGAAGAGGGGTAACCAGTGATTTAGGTGGTTTTGAGGAGCAGCTTACAAGTAAAAGCGCGCAGGCAGCCAGCGCACCGATCCGTTTTACGTGTCGCGTCATTTGCGTATTAGCTCTTGATAATCCGACTGTTAGCCCAGGGATTAAAGGCGGGCGCCGCCTGTTCTGCGCTTTCCTCATCGTTGAGGGAATCCAGATACAGGGCTTCAACTTCCGCGCGCGCCCACGGGGTGCGGCGCAGGAATTTCAGGCTCGATTTAACGCTGGGATCTTTTCTGAAACAGTTAATTTTGATGCGGTCGCCCAATTCGCTCCAGCCATACTTCGCCACCAGGGCGTTGACCATCATCTCCAGCGTTACGCCATGTAAAGGATCTTTGGAAATGTGTGCAGTCATAGGCGTCCGGATGTCTCGATTTTTTGGGGATTGGGTTAAACGCTGAAAGGGTACAAGAAAGCAGGGGAAGCGGCAATTTTCCTTTTCCCCTCGCTCACTTTATGACGGACTCCGTGCGCTGATTTTCACCGACAATTTTTCCCGCGCTGTTTTCAATCGTAAACCGAATCGACACGTCGTCCTGGCCCACGGGCGTAGCCGTCAGCGTTTTGACCATCGTTCCCGAGTCTGCTGCGATCATCATCGTCGTCGTGCCTTTAGCCAGCACCTTGTCGCGCTGCGTGATACGCCAGGTCAGGCGGCATTCGCTGCACGGTTTCCAGGTGTCGTTGATGGCCCAGAGGCGCACGGTCGCCGCCGCGCCGGATTGCCACTGCGCGGTGACCGGTTCGATGGACGGCAAAACAGGCTGGTACGCGCGCTGGAGTGCGTAAAACCCGGCTTTAGGTTTACGAAGGTAGTCCACTACGCCCCAGTTGATGGAGGGCCAGGTTTCCACAAACATAAAGTGGAACAGGGCCGTCACCGGCTGGTATCGCTGTCGGCGATAGCTTTCGGCCGCCGTGGCCACCAGCTGAGACTGGTACGCCTGGGTATTGCGTATCATCGTCTGAATATTCTTTCCGCGCGAAATACCGGCGAACTTAAAGGTCTGGAAGGGCTGAAAATTATGGTATTTCCAGACGGTCCAGCCGGGATCGTCGGCGGCGGTCGTTTTTGGCCAGAGCGACGCCGCCGGGATGATGGTTTTTAGCGTTGACAGGCGGGGAAGCGCCTGCGCGCCGAACTCGGTGATGATCCCCGTTTTGGCTGGGGCCAGCAGGTCGCGCACGGTACCGAAGTACCAGCCCGCCCAGTAATGCTCCTCAACGGCGGAGAAGCGGTGCACGATGCGGGAGGTATCTTCGGCAAGCGTATCCGCCACCTTTTGCGTGAGCTCGCGATTCAGATCTTTATTCCAGTCCGGGAAGCGTTTTTCCATCCACGGCGAATTCCACGGCGGTTCGTTATGCCCGCCCCAGACGATGATGGCGGGGGAATTGCCAAACTGTTCGATCATCTCCCGCGTCTGTCGAACCGCATTTTCCGTGAAAGCCGCACTGTTATTGTAGCCCCACTGCAGCGGAACATCCTGCCAGATCATCATGCCCATCTCATCGGCCACGTCATACAACGCACGTCCGGCAACGTGTCCGTGCACGCGTATGGCGTTGGCGTTCATGGCTTCCACCAGACGAAGGTCGCGTCGGTATTTTTTCCGCGTCATGGTGCCGAGCCAGGGGGAACCGATGTAATTGCTGCCCTTAATAAAAAGGCGCCTGTCGTTTATGAGCCAGCCCTTATTGTCGGGCTGCTCGACTATTTTGCGCAGCCCGGTGCGGGTTACCGCCGTGTCCATTAAGCCGTTTGCATCTCGCAACGCCACGCGAACGGTATACAGGTGGGGTTTCCCCGTGCCGATCGGCCACCACAGCTTTGCCTTCGGCATGGGCAGCGTCACCTGCACGGAATGGGCACCGCTTTCGAGAGTAACCGGAAAGTCAGCCTGATAGGGCCTGCCGCTGAAGTTGGCGGGCGTGGCGGTGAGCCGCACGGTCGCCGGGCCCTGATCGAGCGCGCGATAGCGAATATCCGCTTTTAGCGTCGGGCGAGTCAGCCCCTGCGACCAGTCGGGCCGCAGGATGGTCTCATCAAGGGTGGCGCCCCGGCTAAGGTGCAGCCGGACCGGGGCCCAGATGCCGCCCGAGTTAGCATCCTGTCCTTCCGGCGACCAGGCGCCACCGGGACGCGTGTCATGCTGATTCAGAACCCCCTTCATGACCGTTTTATGCAAAGGCCAGATCTTGTGCGGATCTTCGTAGGGGCTGTCTACCCTGACGACGAGCCTATTGTGACGTTGTAACGCCGGGCTGGCGTCCAGCGAAAAGCGCTGAAAGTAGCCCTCATGCTTGCCCAGCGGCTGGCCGTTCAGGGTCACCTCTGCCAAGTAATCGACGCCGTCAAACACCAGGGTACTCATCACGTCGGGGGCCTGCACGGGCAGGGAAAACGCGTGCTTGTACCACAGCGCGCCCTGATGATCGTACCCGGCGCTGTACCAGTTGGCAGGAACCTGAAGCGGGTGCCAACCTGATGCGGCAGGATGTGCGCTGTCATTGGCATCCTGTACCTGCCATTCTCCGGCCAGAGACCAGCTGACCGGCGCAGAGTTCGCCACCGCGTGGGTGGTCAACAGGGCAACGAGCAGGGTGCAGTTGCGAGCGTTCATTCGTTTACCCCCCGCGCGTTGAGCCACGCCATCAGGCGCAGCGATTCCTGGCGAAGATGTTCATTCAGGGCCGCAAGCTGGTGCCCATCCAGCGCATGCGCGTCGCTTTCCAGCACCTGCAGCTGCTGTGCGAGCGTGCTGAAGTCCAGGGTGACGGCTTCTCCGCGCAGCTTGTGGGCCGCGCGTCGCAGCGCCTCGCGGTCGTTGCTGTCGATCGCCTGGGTAATGGTCTTGATTGCTTCATTTAGCCCTTCGCCAAACAGGGCCAGCAGCTCCTGCACCAGGGCGGGATCGTCAGCGCACTGCTTCAGCAGGCGTGCTTCATCCGGAAAACCGGAGGCGTCTTCGTGGTGCTGGAGCACGCGGGCAATCTCTTCAGCGAGACGCTCCTGGCTGATGGGTTTGGCAATGTAGCCGTCGAACCCCATGTTCAGGCAGCGCTCTTTATCCCCCTGCATGGCGTGTGCGGTCATGGCGACGGTGGGTTGAGGCGGTCCGGGCCGAGACTGCTCTTCTTCACGAAGCAGGCGAATGGCGGTCTCACCGTCCATCTCTGGCATCTGAAGGTCGATCAGTAAAACGTCCCACGTATCCGCGCGCCAGCGTTCAAGCAGCGCGACGCCATTGTCGACGATCTGACAGCTATGACCGAGCCGCTCGAGCAGGCGCGCGGCGACCTTCTGGTTGACCAGATTATCTTCAGCCAGCAGGATCCGCAGGCCCGTGGCTGCAGGCGAGGCGACAGGCGCGGGCGTGCTTTCACCCACGGGTGCTGGCGAACGTTCAAACGCGGCGGCAATCGCCTGATGTAATTCATCCTGGGCGATAGGCTTATGCAGATAGTTCTTGATTCCGATCCGCTTCAGCATATTGATATCAAAATGTCGGCTCATGGAGCTCAGCATGATGATATGACTTTCAGCAACCTGCGGCAGAACCGAAAGCTCAAGGGCCAGAGACACGCCGTCCATATCCGGCATCTGCGCGTCCAGCAGGATCAGGGGCCACGCTGTTCCCGTTCTAACCCGATCAATGGCCTCGCTGGCGTTGTTAACGCAGGTGGGTTTCAGTCCCATCTGGCTGAGCATCGCGGACAGCAGCCGCAGGTTGGTCGCGTTATCATCAACCACCAGTACGGATTCACCGTTAAAGCGCTGGCTATGTGGGCGCTCTCCGGACGCAAGGGTCTGCGCTGCCAGCGGCAGCGAGAACGAAAATTCGCTTCCTTTTCCCGGCTCGCTGGAGACCGTTAATTCGCCCCCCATGGCCGCAACCAGTCTTGCCGAGATGGTTAGCCCGAGCCCCGTACCGCCGTAGCGGCGGGTGGTTGAGTTGTCCGCCTGGCTGAAGGCTTCAAAAATGGCCTTCTGCTTATCTGCCGGTATGCCAATGCCGCTGTCGCGCACGCGAAAACGCCATCTGCCCGCGCTATCGCCGGGCTCAACCACCAGGATAACTTCTCCCTGATGGGTAAATTTCAGCGCGTTGCCCAGCAGATTGGTCAGGATTTGGCGCAGCCGCGCGCCGTCAACCAGCAGCACGTCGGGAACGTCGGGCGCAATATCAACCAGCAGCTCGATGCCTTTTTCGCTCGCCCCCGGCATGTGCGGGCGAATGAGCGACTGAATAAAGGGGCGGACAGGTACGGGTTCCGACTCCAGCTCCACTTTTCCGGCTTCAATTCGGGAAAAGTCGAGAATATCGTTGATGATATGCAGAAGCGACTGGGCGGAGCTCATCACCAGGGTCAGATAGTCACGCTGATCGGCACTCAGAGACGTATCCAGGCACAGCTGGGTCATGCCAATAATGCCGTTCATCGGGGTACGAATTTCATGGCTCATATTCGCCAGGAACGCGCTTTTTGCCTCATTGGCTTTTTGTGCCTCAATGGCCGAGGCGAAAGCCTGAATTTCAGCCTCTTTGCGCCGCGTTATATCCTGCAGCGTACCAATGACGCGCTCGGCGTTCCCCTCAATGGAGAGCGTAACCACCTGGCCGGACAGCAGCATCCAGCGCAGTCCTTCGGTAGGGTGATGCACGCGAATTTCACATTCAAAGACCGGACGATGATCCTGCTTCGAAGCGTGCAGCGCCTTGCGTAGCGCTGCGCGATCGTCCTCGTGGACCTGATTGAGGAGAAAACGCACCGGATATCGCCACTGTGTGCGCGACTGGCCCAGCATGGCAAGCAGGGTATCGTTGACCTGGAGTGTGTCGCCGGAAACCTGCCAGTCCCAAATCCCGATATGAATGGATTCCGCCGTCAGCAGAAAGTCGTCATGCAGCTGGTGGCGCGCGCGCTGCGCTTCATCCAGCTCTGTAACATCGCTGTGCAGGCTGACAATACCGCCGTCCGCAAGCCGCTGATGCTGGACGAAGATCCGCCGCTGGCCCGCCTGGCGCACCTCGCAGTGTTTATCCTGCCGACAGTTGCGCACGATCGACTCGCGCAGCGTCTGCCGCAGGCCGGGGTCGACGTTGTAAACGGCGTCGATAAAGCGTTCCGCCAGCGCTTCAAGAGTCGTTCCCACCGTCAGCCACGGGGTAATGACCGGATAAAACAGGGCCACGTTGTGATTCCAGGCCTGAAGGCGTTCCTCGCGGTCATAAATCATGACGGCGGCCGGCAGCGCGTTAAGATCGTACGTGAATGAACTCATCGTGATTCCCCCTACGCGCGGTAGTGCAGTTCTGCCTGTCGGCGAAGGTATTCCAGCCCGGGCGCGATCGCCATGGCCCAGGCGGTGAGGATCTCATCGTCGCACTGCGGATCGCGCAGGCTCACCGCGTTCAACATCGCTTCGCGCCAAAGGGCAAAAAACCGCGGGGGAAGGTGGAGGCCGTCGTCGCTTTGCTCACGCGCCAGGCGCTCGAGAAAATCAGGGACGATCAGGGCGCCGTCGACCGCAAGCATGGCGAAGAAGCTTTTAAACAGGGTCTGCTGGCCCTCCCGATCCGGCAGACGAGAAAAATGTGCCTCGGTTTCGGGTGACATATGGACGAAGGCGTCATAGAACGTCTGAAAAAACGCGGTTTTTTCATTATTCGGAAAGACGCGGTTCAGACTGGATTCAAACAGATCGCGATAGAACTTCACGGCGTCCTCCTTATGGTGCTTTCGCCCGGCAGACAGTGCCCGATGGGCGTGTATTGCTCTGCCAGACGGCGTGAGAAGTAGCTCTCTTTCTTCGACCGACGCACGTCAAACAGAGGCCCGGCGTTGTGTTTAAAGAAGAGGGCTTCCAGCACCGTGGCGTTGGTCGAGAGGGTTAAGGCAGCGTTGGTATCGCCCGTGGCTTCCTGACGGCCTTCATACCAGCCTTTCTGCGGATCGTTAAGGTGTTTGGTGACCGTCATCAGCACGTCGGTGTACGGGGTGTCCCACAGGGCCCACAGGGCAAAAACCGCTTTGGTCGATACCTGCGCGAAACGGGTGTAGTCCCGGCCATCGTCTCCGACAGAGTTCCAGGCATAGCCATTTCCCCAGACGGTATCCTGGATATGCCAGGGCGCCTGAGAGAGCGTGAAATCTGCCCTGGCCGTCAGGATTTTGTCGGTCTCCCAGCGGGTCTTCTGGCTCAGCCAGACGTTTTCGGCCTGCTTGCGCAGACGCTGTTGCAGATCGGCCGCAACGCCTTCTGGTTCCCAGCCAAACTCCAGGCCCGGCAGCATATAGGGAAGGGTGGTAATCAGAGAGGGCTGCCACGTGGTGCGCGGATCGCGGGCATCGACGGCCAGACGCCGCTGGGCGATGATGACGTGGTGCGCCGGGGGCGTAAACGCTTTATCCGGGGAAAATCCCCACAGCTGAAACGCCGTCGCGGCATATTCACTTTCGCCCAGCCGCAGTTCCTCCCGCACGACCGGCTGACCGTTTTGCAGGGAAGAGGACCACAGTTCGCCTTCGCTATCGATGACCGGGCAGAAATTCCAGCGCAGGATAATTTTATCCAGGTATTCGCTGTACTGCGGCTCCCGCTGTGCGGTAAGGCGCAGGGCGAGCATCAGACGCGCCATGTCGCGCGCGGACCAGCCGTTTTTGCTGGGCTTGCCGCTAAAGTCGACTGGCGTCGCCGTCTGGCTGGAATAGAGTCGACCCGGCGTTCGGGCATCGGTCAGCATCAGGCGGTTTAGAGTGCCCATGAGACGGGTTAAGCGAGCGTCATACTCGGCGTCCTCAATCAGCCCCAGCTCTTTTGCCGCCAGCAGGGCGATAAGCGTATCGCCCATTTGCCAGAGCGTGACGCGAGGCTGTTTGTCGCTCCCGTTGACCAGGCCCGTTTGCGGCTGGGTATTATTGACGAAATAGCGCCAGGCGATCGTCGCCCACGTCTGCTCTTCCGGCGTCAGGGCGGCGATACGCGCGCTGGAGTGCCAGCCGCCGTGGATTAGCCAGCGCCAGCCTGCTCCCTGATGGCCAAACAGGGCATAGATGACCCCGCCTGCAAGGAGTATTCCCGCGAGCCCTCTGGCTAAGGTTTTAAGCATTGCGCAGTCACCGGAGGCAGTTTAACGGGCTCGTCCACGCTGCATGACGCGCACTGACAGGCCTGACAGGCGGGTTTGGTACGCTGCGTGACGCCGGTCCGGTCGCACCAGCTTTTTACGGCCGGTGTGCTGCTAAGGAACGGACGGCTGCGCAGCGCGTTGTTCTCTTCAAACTGATCGAGCAGCTTGCGATCCCACAGCGACGGGGCAAAATCCTTGCTCTTTGGGTTGTCGGTGTTGAAGGCCAGCAGTTTTCCCTCTTTCTTGAACAGCAGGGCTTCCAGCATGATGCCGTTATTATTCGCGGTGAACTCTTTGATCGGGCCGTCACCGTTTTCATACAGCCCTTCGTAGTAGCCTTTTCCCTCTTCGTTGGCATTCTCAATCGTATTCAGCAGGCGGTCGGTATAGGGGGAGTTCCACAACACCCACATGCCCAGCGCCGCCTTCAGCGATATCGCGGCAGCGTTGGGGACGAACTGGCCTTTATCGGTAATGGTGTTCCAGTTGTATCCGTCGCTGAAGACGGTGTCATAGACGAAGTAAGGAGCCTTATCGAGCTGGTGCTCGGAGCGCGCGGTGAGGACGCCGGTAATGGTATAGCGGTTCTCCTGAGCCTGATAAACGCGGTCAGCAAAGTTTTTCATCCACGTCAGGGAGTAGTCGCGCGGGGCGTTATCCCGGTCGGTCGGTTTATCAAAGCCGAACTCCAGCCCGTAGAGCAGGTAGGATTCCGTCACCACGTAGTTATGCTGCGACGTGTTGCGCGGGTCGCGCGTATCGTACGGGACCAGCACGCAGTAGATTTCGGCCAGCTCATAAGGCTGCGGACGGCTGGCTTTACAGGTATTAAACCCCCAAAGCTGGAACCCGGCCGCGCCGTACTCTTCATAGCCCAGCCGACCTTCCTGAACGTACTTCGGCTGGCCGTTCTCGAGATAGGCCCCGTACAGCGTGCCGCAGGGGTCGATCGCGTGGCTGAAATCCCAGCCGAGCACCACGTTATCAATGCTGTTGCCGTATTCCGGATAGCGCTCTTTGACGATTTTCAGCCAGACCAGCATTCGCCCGATATCCAGCGCCGAGAAGCCAATTTCGCCGGGCTTGTTGGTGTAGTCCACCTTCTGGGCGCTGATGGTGTTATAGGCCTTGTTGGGTAGCTCGTTGCGGAACAGTACCAGGGTGTTTAACGTGGCGAGAAATTTCAGCATCCGGCGGTCAAATTCCGCTTTATCAATGATCCCGAGCTCGCGCGCCGCCGTCAGGGCGGCCAGATAGGAGGCGCTGTCCCACATGGTGGTGGAGGGAAATTTGTTGACCGCATTCACCAGGCCCGTCGTGGGCTGATAGTTGGTGACGAAATACTGCCAGGCGTTTTTCGCGATGGTCATCTCTCGGACCGTCAGCTCGCCGCTGCGCGGGGAGTAACCTGATGCAGGAAGCTCGGTGTCCGCACGCACGGTCGATAACGCCAGCCAGCAGATCGTTATTCCCGTGAGCAGGTGGAAAAGGATCGGGGATCGTGGCTTCATGGCGTTGCTCCTGCTGAGGGGGAAGTGTAGAGGCAGGCCAGACAGAGCATCTGACCATGCGCGATGTAAGACAGACTTTCCAGCACAATGGCATTGGTATCGGCGTCCACGACGGCATTGACGCTGTTGTTAAGATTTAATCCGCGCTGCCAGCCTTTACCCGGTACCTGAAGCGGCAGAACCTGCTGGCGCAGCGCTTCGCTCCAGCTGTTGCGGAACAGGGCATACCAGGCAAACGCGGTGCGGGTGGAGGTAATTGCCACTTTCTCCGGCACCTCGTCGCGCAGGTTGCGCGCCTGTACCGGCTGCCTGTTCGGCAGATCGTTGACGTAATCCGGCGCCGGTTCGGCGTAATCCGTGCTGACAGGCTGTTTTGGGCTGCGCAGGCTATGACGCCGCTGCTGGATCTGCATAATCCGCCACGCAATCTCAGCGCTCTGCGCGTCAAAGCCCAGCTCAAGGCCGGTTAACAGGTAGGGGAGACTGATCAGGGAGGTTTGCTTGCCCCAGGGCGTGCGTAGCCCTTCATCCGGCACCATCACGCCGTCCAGATCGATCATCTTTTGCCCTTCAGGCGGGTTGGTCACCGCGAGGCCTGCAGCGCTGTCAATCAGGCGCAGCGTATGGCTGGCATAGAGACGGTAGCCAAAGCTGTCTCGCTGTTCGTCATCGGTCAGCGTCCAATGATGGAGCGGCACGGCCGCCTGGCTTTGGACGTTATGTTCAATCAGAGCGCCGGTGTTCCAGAGGCTGAAGAGATCGTGGATAGCCGCCGCGTGCTGAGGATAGCGCCACAGGAGGGTCTGAAGCGCCGTCAGCAGGCGGCTCAGCCCAATTGCCGAGGCGTCGGGTTTGCCGAGGATTTTCAGGGTGTCGGCATGGTAATACGCGGCTGGGAGGCCTCGCTCGTTGAGCGGCAGCTGCCCCAGCGCGAACAGGGCCGTACCGATCCTCTCGTCGAACTCATCGGCGGAAATAATGTTGAGCTGCTCTGCGGCAGCGGTCGCCAACAGGTAGCTTCCCACGCTCCATAGGCTCAGCCAGGGTTCACCGTCGCTGGCATTCGCCAGCCCGTTTGGCTGGGTATTATTCACGTAGTATTGCCAGGCGACCCGCGCCCAGATGGCTTCGTCATAGGTCAGGGCGCGTTTCGCAGGCAGCGGCGGGAAGTCTTTGCTGAGCGCGATGCCGCCGCTGCTTTCCACGCGCGTGGGCAGCTGTTTCTCCACCCAGACCACAATGGCAAAGCCGAGCAGGAACCCGAGCAAAATGGTGAGGTAGCTGCGCGCGGGCAGCAGGGCATCACGTATCCTCATTGGGTGACCTCATCCTCTTCGGCGGGCGTCCACATGGCCGCGAAAATCAGCGGCAGCATGGCGGCGATGTTCACCCCTCCCCAGAAAATATTGATGACGTAGCCGGAGGGGTCGTCCACCTGTCCACGCGCCACCTGAATACCGCCCCAGATAAGCCCTGCGAGGGTCAGCACCACAATGGCAATCTGCGGCTTCACCAGGTAGAGAAAACGGCCCGTCTGCCGCTCTTTTGGCGTGACGTGAAATTTGATCTGCTCGCCCCGCAGCACGGTATTGAGCGCGCGCAGGTTCATGGAAAAGAAGGAGAGGTAAGAGGCCCTGCCGTCCCAGGCCGAGATCCCCCATGTCCCGAACATAAACGCCAGTTCAGAGAAGATAAAAAAGGGGAGAAAGTGGAGATAGAACGGCGTCGACCATGCGGATACCGGCGGAATGCCGGTGAACAGATAGATAATGGGCGAAATCAAAAATACCGTGTTCCACACGCAGGCCATGTAAGACCAGAAGGTGGTGGCATACATCAGCGTCTGGGGGAGGGAAAGCCGGAAGCGGCGACGGCTGAAGATATTGTCATGGAACAAAATATCCAGCGAGCCGGCGGCGTATTTAAAGCGCTGGATCATCCAGGTCAGCATATCCTGCGGAGAGAGCATCTTCGACTCCACCCGCGGATGCATGACCGAGCGCCAGCGTCGCGCGGCGTCACCGTGCAGCAGCACCGAGGTGTAAATATCTTCGGAGACGTGAAATTTGTAGGGGGTGAGCTCGGTGTCAAACGCCACGTGCGGGCGCATCGCCTCCTGCAGCGCTTCGCGGGTTTCTTCATCGCGGATGTCGCGGGTATGGCGATGGATCTCCTCTTCGACGGACCAGACGTAGCTTCTCAGCGCGGCCTGCATGACCGCCTCGCGCCGGTGGATGGAGGCCGCGCCGCAGCAGAAAGCCGCGTTCGCCCAGTTGCGCCGCCGCAGGATCACGTCATAGAACATGCGCGGATCGTTAAAAAACGGGTCGCGGCCTACGGTCACCGGGCCAACACACTTTTGAATCAGCCAGCCCAGACCGTAGCCCACTTTTCCGGCTTTTCGCTGGCCCCAGCGTGAAAGATTTTCTCCTTCCGGAAGGTCGAAGAACCACTGCGGCGTCTGCACCCAGGCCACGTCCGGATCGCGAAAATAGCCCAGCGTATGGCTGAGCAGGGTGGGAAATACGCGGGTATCGGCGTCGCAGATAACAATGAAATCACCGTCGGTTTGCTCAAGACCGTTGCGCAGGTTGCCGGCCTTAAAGCCGATGTTGGTCTGGCGGCTGATATAGTTAACGCCTTCCTCGTCGCAGACGGCTTTCATCTCCGGGCGGCGGCCGTCATCAAGCACGTGGATCCGGTAGTCAATCGGGTACGGGTAGGCCATCTTCAGGGCGTCGCGAATGGACAGCCTGACCAGCTCGGTGTCTTCCGAGTAGGTGGCAATGAACAAATCCACTTTAACAGGACGAGGTTCTACGGCCTCTTCCGGAAACAGGCATTCGTTGATTTCGCCGGGGGGCGGACACTGGGGGGGATCCTGTTCTTTCCATAAGTTGATGGTAAACAGCACGGTCCCTATCCACGCCAGCGTTTCGGCGAGGACCAGCGGTATGGCATACCATAGTGCGTCAGTATTCAGGGAGGCGGTCCAGCGCCAGTAAATATAATTTGCACCCAGAATAAGCGCCGCGACCGCTAATACCTGCCAGGTCATCATGACCCAACGCGGTGTTGTTAACGGTTCCGGAGGACGACGATGTTCAAAACGGGAAAAATAAAAATCCATAGTTCCGGCGTTCCTGATTCCGTGAAAATGCAGACCCATTCTGCTGCGCAGACAGTTGCCCAAAAGCGAAAGAAAATAGCGAGTAAACAAGATTTAAGATAAGTGTAGAACGCCGAATAAAAGTGTCCAGCGTCGTTTTTATTAATATGAAGTGGTGATTAATTTGGATTTAATTCTGCTTAATATGTTTCATCTGCCGGTGATAAATTGCAGTTACTATTCCTTTAGACTATCTACTTTATTTAGACCTTAATTTTCGTTTTCAGGCAAAGGACACCCTATGAGCCATGTTGCGCCGTCGATTGCGCAAGAAGATGACGCTAAATCAATAACATGGAGGTATTCCGTTGCAGGTGCCCGTGACCTGAGAATTGACTTTATGCGCGGCATTGCCCTCGTCATGATGGTCGTGGCGCATACGGAGGTGATGTCGATATTTAATATATTCTCCTGGGAGCGTTTTGGGTTAACAACAGGTGCAGAAGGCTTTGTCATTCTCTCCGGGTTTATGCTGGGAATGCTGAATCGCGCGCGTCTGCAAAAAGTGGTTTTGCTTACGGTTTCCTGGGGGCTTTATCTCAGGGCATGGAAAATATATCGCGTAAATATCATTATCATAGTGTCGTTTATTCTGCTGGCCTATATCCCACATATTAACGTTTTCGAGGTCACCCATTTTACCGACCGATTTTCAGGTCAAAGCTGGTCGCTTTATCCTGTGACGCCGCAAATTAAAGAGACCTGGTTCAACATTATTCTCTATTTGCAGATCGGCCCCCACCAGACGCAAATTCTCGGACTGTATATCTTTTTGCTGCTACTCAGCCCGCTATTTTTAGGGATGCTGCAGAAAGGAAAAGTCTGGTGGCTGTTAGGGATGTCGCTGCTGGTGTACAGCCTGTGGCAGCGGTGGCCGCTTCGGCTGACGCCGTCGGAATTCGAATTTGCCTTCCCGCTGCTCGCCTGGCAGTTCATCTTTGTGCTGGGCATGGCCAGCGGCTGGTATAAAGCCGAACTGCTCTCGTTCGCCCGGACGCCCCCGGGCAAAGGGGTGGTGGTGGCGCTGGTCATGGTGTCACTGGTGCTGGGATTTGTTGCCCAGAACCATACCAACCCGTTTATGCCGCCCGCGCTGCTGATGCACGTCATCCCGCCTGACAGCTTCAATTCGTTTTATCACACCTGGGCGGCGAAGAATGGGCTGGGCCCGGTGCGGGTATTGAACGATATCGCCCTGATGGTCACCGTCTACCTGGTGCTGACGTATTGCTGGACGCCGCTCAACCGCCTGCTGGGATGGTTCCTCATCCCGCTAGGGCAGCACTCGCTCTATACCTTTATTTTGCATGTTTACGTGGTGCTGCTGGTGAGTCAGTTCATCACCTTCGATTTATGGCGTCACGCCTGGATAGAGAACACGTTAGTGCATGCGGCGGCACTGGGTATTTTGTGGCTGATGGCAAAATACGACGTCGGCGCACGCTGGATACCTAACTAAGGATGGCGGTTATGCGCGAAAAATGGCTTCTGGCGGGCGTGCTGCTTGCCGCGATACCCGCCGCGGAGGCGGCGCAAAGCAGTGATAAAGAAACCCTGCGCGATAAGAACGGTGAACCCGTTCAGGCAGGCGTTTTTACCAGCCGTTGGGGGCGCCTGTTCTCGGGTAACGACAAGAAATTCTCAGGTGCGCTGAGCTTTAGCTCGGGACTGAAAGAGCAGTGGATGAGCATTCCTAACAGTTCAGACACCGCCACGGAAAAGAAAAAGATTAACCAGACGCTGAATCTCAGCCTTCAGTATTCCCCCTACAGCTTCTGGTTTGCCAACATTACGTCCCGACTGCCGGTCAGAGACACCAGCCGCTATTCCGCCGATTTTCGCTACAGCTTCGGCTACGATGACTGGCACGCCAACACCGTGAGTCTGGTTTACAGCAACTACGGCGATAACCATTTCTGGACATCGGGCAGCCGACGACACACCTATTTCGAACAGGGCGCCTTCACGCTGGCCTATAAGTTTTCACTACCGAAACCGGTTGAAAACACGCTCCTGATTAATAAAGGGGATTCCATCATTTGCCAGGTCGGGTACAGCTGGGTACCGCGCTACTACGACCTCAGCAGCGATGACATCCGCAAAAATAAAAACGTCATGCTCGGCGGCTGCGGCTACACCTTCAAACAACATTTCTTCGTTCGCGCGACGGCATTCTGGTTCCCGGACAGCAGCCAGCAGCAGCCCTGGAACGGCGATTACAGCTACAGCTTCGGTTATGCCGGCTATACGCCGGGTTCGTTCTCCATCCAGTACGCGAACTATGCGGGAACGCGCTATCCGGGGCACGGCAACGGGAATGCAAAATTCAGGGAAGGGACCGTGAGCCTCATCTGGTTCTTACCGCTTTAGGAGGGATGTATGTCGGCGCTGCACGTGTTAATCGTTGAAGATTCGCTGATTTATCGTCGGTTACTCTCCCGAATGCTCACCCAGTGGGGATATATCGTGAGCGAGGCGGAAAATGGTGTCGACGCGCTGGAAATCTTGTCCAGCCAGCCGGTCAGCATGGTGATAAGCGACTGGGAAATGCCGGAAATGGACGGACTGACGCTGTGTCAGACCATCCGCAACCGTCAGTTTGGCCGCTACGTGTATATCATCCTGTTGACGGCCCGCGAGAATGCCGGGGACGTGACGCAGGGGTTTGATGCCGGAGCGGATGATTTTTTGAGTAAGCCCGTTGAGCAGGCTGAACTGCGGGCGCGGCTCCATGCCGGGGTCCGTATTCTGACGCTGGAGGCGACCCTCGCGGCGCACAACAAGCGCCTGAGTGAAGCGTTGCATCAGATTGAAAAAGATCTGGAACTGGCTGCGCGCGTTCAGCACTCGGTGCTGCCTTCACGCCGCTTACGCTATGGCGACTACTTCTCCGACTGGCTTTTCCTGCCGTCAGCCTGGGTTTCGGGCGATGTGTTCAATATTTTCCCTCTGGATTCACATCTGGGATTCTATTGCGTTGATGTCTCGGGTCACGGCGTGGGGGCCGCGATGATGTCCCTCGCGGTGGCTCGCCAGTTTTTACATGGCCGGGTGGTGGATCGCTTTCTGTTTACCGAAGAGGGGGGGATTCAGTCACCTGCGGAGGTTGTCAGGATGTTGAACAGCCGCTTTTGCAGTGAAGAGAGCGACATCACCAGTTATTTCACGCTCATTTACGGCGTGATCGATCCAGAGACTGGTGAAGGGTGGCTGTGCCAGGCCGGGCATCCTACTCCCTTCATTGTAAATGCGGACAGCGCCGTCACGTCCGTGGGTGATGGCGGACCGCCGGTCGGGCTAATCCCGGATCTGAGCTGGGAAGACGTCGCGTTTACCCTCCATCCGGGGGATCGCTTATGCTTATTCAGTGACGGTATTACCGAGTGTGAGAACGTCAGCGGCGAGCAGTTTGGCACGCAACGTCTCGAACGCTGGCTTCATGAGCATGCCCGGCTCCCCGTTGACCAGCTCCTGCCACGGTTCGGTGACCACCTGACCGGCTGGCGCAATGCAAATCGTGATGAACCGATCGCCTTAACCGATGACGTGTCACTGCTCGTGATTGAGCGTCAGGGAGAACAGAATGATAATTAACACCGAACGATTACCGCATGCCAACATTCTCACGCCTGCGGTCCGACGGCTGGACGCCTCCGTTGCTGCGACGTTTAAAGCGTCCGTGACGGAGGAAATCGGCAGCGATCATAAAGCCTTAATCGTCGACTTTAGCAAAGTGGATTTCATCGACAGCAGCGGGCTGGGGATGCTGGTGTCGTTGTTTAAGCTGATGAACGGGAAAGGCGACATGGCGCTGTGCTCTCTGAACCCCGGGATCATGAACATGTTCACCCTGACCCGAATGGATCGCATCTTCCGTATCTATCCGGATAAACATAGCGCGCTTGCACAGCTGGGGCAGTAGATGCAGAGGCCAGAGCATGCTGAATTTCCGGCGGCGATCGCGTCCCTGACGCCGCTGTCCGACTGGCTGAGAGACAGGCTGAGCGCGCTTCCCGTCGATGACGAGTGGCGTTTCGCCTTCGATCTCGCCGTTTGTGAAGTGGCAACGAATATCATCCGCTACGCGCTTCATGAGGATAATTCGAGCGTCTTTAGCGTACAGTTCGCCATCCGCGGCAATGACGTCTGCCTTGTTTTTACCGACGCGGGTGACGCGTTCCCGCAGGAGCGTCTTGAGATCGCCCGGCGAGACCGTTTCTGCGAAATGTCGCCGCTGCTGGAGAGCGGCAGGGGGCTGATGCTCATATTGCTGAGCGTCGATCGTTTCACTGTTGAACGCGTGGCGGGTGAAAATATCGCCACGCTTGGAAAGAAAATACGTGTATGATCTGCGGGCCATACGCGCGTGATTTTATTTCTTATTGGCAAACAGCTCCGGCGCCCACGGACGTGGATCCACTTCCATAAACGGCGCGCGCTCGAAGCGGTCCTTCAGCGCCCACGGCACCGTGCAGTCGAAGATCGTCTTGCAGGAAATGCCGTTGCCGCGAATCGAGGTGCTGTAATCCGGCGACTGGGACGGATCCAGCTGGTGGCCGCGGATCCCCGGAATATTGGTGATGCTCACATCGCCCTGCATGCGCGTCGTCATCGCCCACAGGATGTCGTCGCTGTCGAAAATATCCACATCTTCGTCGACAAGAATAATGTTTTTCAGCTCCGAATAGGTGGCTAAGGCGATGAGCGCCGCCTGGCCCTGGCGTCCTTCGTCTGACGGCTGGCGTTTTTTCACCTGCAATATGCCGAGGAACTTACCGCCGCCCGCGGTATGGGCATAGACGTTTTGCAGGAAGCCCGGAATTGCCTCTTCAACGGCATTACGGATGCTGGCCTCGGTCGGCAGTCCGGCCAGCGTGGTATGTTCTTCCCCCGGTCCCACCAGCGTCTGCAGGATCGCGTGGTTGCGCATGGTCACGGCTTTCACTTTGATCACCGGCAGGGAGGGATTCGCCTCACCGCAGTAGCCCGGGAACTCCGGCATCGCGTGGCCAGTGTTGGTATGCTGATCCTCTCTTACGCGCACGCCCGGAAGCAGTTCGCCTTCGATGATGATTTCCGCCCGTGCGATGGCTTTCTCTTTGACCGCCACGCCCTGCACCAGCTCGACCGGCTGCTGGCGCAGCGCCCCGGCGACGCCCAGCTCGTTGTAGCCAAATGGCGTGGTAGGGGCCTCAAAGCATGCGCCGATATAGATGGCCGGGTCGAGACCCATGTTGATCGTCACCGGCAGCGGTTTTCCGGCATCCTCCGCTTTTTTACGGAAGACTTCGATATGTCGCCCGGCGGCAAGGAACATGGAAAGCTCGTCGCGCTCCTGCACGCAGAGGCGGTGAATGGTGACATCCGTCAGCGAGCTGTCTTCCGGATCGCTTGCCAGCACCAGTCCCAGGCAGAAAAACGGACCGGCATCAATTGGCGTATTGGTCGGTGCCGGAAGCAATTTGCGAAGATCGAAGTCAGGATCGTCAGCGTAGAAGACCTGTTCCTGGCAGGGGGCCTGCGAGGCCGGAATGACAACCGGTGCGACCGGCTTTTTCACCGCATGGCCAACGTGTTTTGCCAGTTCAGACGGTTCGCAGCCTAACAGCAGCGCCGCGCGCTCGCGGCTGGCGTGCATGCCCACCAGAATGCGGGAGCCCGGATAGCCCTTAACGCTGTTGAACATCATGGCCGGACCCGTGCGGGTCGGACGTTTGACCGTGCCGCCTGCGCCGATATGGCGATAGACACCCGCAAGTTCCGCGTTGGGATCGACCGGATGATCGGTTTCAATATACTGCCCTTCGTGGCGCTGCAGTAAGGCGATGGCGCTGCGGAGATCGTTGACTTGGTTTTCCATATTTTTCTCCCTCGGTTGAATACCTCCATTTTTATGGCAAAGACCAATAGCATCAATTTCATCATTTCTGTTAAATTGATAAGTAAATTTATATCAATACAGGAAGACGTCTCGTGCAGTTTCGTCAGATGCGCCACTTCATTGTCGTAGCCGAAGAGCTCCACATGCACCGGGCCGCCGAGCGTCTGAACATCGCCCAACCGGCGCTGAGCCAGCAGATAAAGGCGCTGGAAGAACGTTTAGGCGTCACGCTTTTCAGCCGTGCGAACCGCCGCTTAACCCTGACGCCCGCGGGCGAAGCGTTTCTGGTCAAAGCCCGGCTTGCCATCTCGTTGACCGAGCAGGCGGTGCTGGATGCCAGACAAACGGCACGGGGCGAGCAGGGGGAGTTAAACCTGGGGTGCGTGTCGAGTGCGATGTTTGACGGCAGGCTACCCGCCGCGCTGCGCCAGATGCACAGCCGCTGGCCGGCCATTACCATGTCCCTGATGACGGGAAATGTGCAGACGCTCTACGCCGCCGTGCAGAGCAACCAGCTGGACGTGGCCATCATCCGCGCGCCGCTGCCGTCGCTGCCTGACGATCTGCAAAGCCGGCCGTTCACCTCGGAGAAAACGGTGCTGGCGCTCTCTCGTCAGCATCCGCTCGCCGGATCATCCGCGCTGACGCTTTCGTCGGTGAAAGACGAAAAATGGATCTCGCTGCGCGATCCGGAGGGAATGGGGCTGGAGCAGTACTTCTATGACGCCTGCAGCGGGGCGGGCTTTCAGCCGGACGTGGTGCAAAATGCGACCGACGTGCCCACGGTGATAAGCCTTGTTGCGGCCGGATTTGGGCTGGCGCTGCTGCCCGCGTCGGCAAAGGCAGTGAGCGTTGAGAATGTCGTCTACGTGGACATCCTCGACCGGTTGCGGGAGAGCGAACTCACCCTGGTTTGCCACCGGATTATTCGTTCAGAAGTGCTTAAAAAGTTTCTGGTCACGCTCGATCACACCTGACGTCCGGCAGCCCGCAGCAGCTGCCCGCGCAGCCAGGCGTTCGCCGGATCCTGGCTGTTTTTCGGGTGCCAGTACATGTTGATGGTTATCGGCTGGAGCGGCAGCGGCGGTGGGAAAATATCCAGCGTGCTGGCAAACTGCTTCAGCATCCGTTCCGGCAGGGTACATACCAGGTCGGTACCGGCAACCAGCGCAGGCGCCATAGCGTAGCTCTGGGTGGACATGGCAACGTGTCGCTGATAGCCCAGCCCGGCGAGGGTTTGGTCGATAAATCCGGTAAAGGGATCTCCCGCCGACGACACCACCAGATGGGAAAGCGCGCAGTAACTTTCCAAATCTAACGAACCTGTTCCACGCGGATGAGCTTTGCGCTGGGCGGTGGCAAACGCGTCTTCGAGAAGTTTGCGCCTCACCCATCCGTCATGGGCGCCCGCGCTCACGCCGATGTAGATATCCACATCACCGTTTTCCAACTGCTGCGGCAGGTCTACCATCTCCGGCAGGGCGAAGCGCAGGCGGATGCCGGGGGCATCGGTACTCACCTGGTTAAGCAGCGCGGTGCCGAGCATCAGCGCCGGGTTTTCATGTAGCGCGATAACAAATGTCCGGCTGCTGGTGTGCGCCTCAAACGCGGTGGGGGCAAACATCGCGCGGATGCCGCGTAGCACGCTTTCAACCTGTGGCCTCAACGCCTCCGCTCTCGGCGTGGGTAATACCCCACGTCCATGTGGGGAGGGAATAAACAGCGGCTCGCCAAACAGCGTGCGCAGACGCGCGAGACGGGCAGAGAGCGCGGGCTGGCTGATGCCCAGCCGCGTGGCCGCATGAGTAATGTTCCTGTCCTGAAGCAGGGCGTCCAGCGCCAGGAGCAGGTCGATGTCCATGTCAGATATACGCGACATCACTCTACTTCGCGCCGCTGGCGTCCCGGTTGGTATAGGTAACAGGGACCCAGGCATAGCCGCCTTTCTCACCTTTCGTCACATAGCCGATGCCCGGGAAAGGCAGATGGGGCGCGGCAATAAGGTCTTTATTTTTCACAAAGTCAGCGAACGCATGCTCGCGTACGCTTGCCGCTTTGTTCTCATCTTCATCGTAGGTGATGGTCACCGCAGGCTGCGGGAACTGGACCGCCGCTGCGTGAATGATGTCGCCGACAAAGGTGATCTTCTCGCCTTTACTTGTCAGCGTGTAGAAGGCTGAACCCGGCGTGTGTCCGGGATGAACCGTGCCGGTCAGTCCCGGAATAATCTCCGATGTGCCGCTAAACGGCACCACTTTACCCGCGTCAAGATAGGGTTTTAAGGTCTTCTGTGCGACATCGAAGTAGCTCTTGCCGTAGCCGGTTTTCTTCTGATTGTCGTCGTTAAAGAAAAAGTCGATGTCCGGTTTGCCAACGAAAACGCGCGCGTTGCTGAACACCACCTTGCCGTCTTTCACCAGGCCACCCGCGTGGTCGGAGTGGGCGTGGGTCAGGAGAACTTCAGTGATGTCCTCGGGTTTGATTCCCTGGGTGGCGAGGCTCTCAATCAGACGTCCGCCGTTGCCGGGGCCAAAGAGCTGACCGGAACCGGTGTCCACCAGGATTTTGTGTCCGGGCATCGCAATCAGGAACGCGTTGATGGACACTTCCGCCGGGTTGGTCTGAAAGTTTTTCGCGAGCAGTGCATCAATGTTTTGCGGCGTTGTCCGGCGCAGCAGCTTGTGCAGATCCTGCGCAACGGTCCCGTCCGTAAACGACGTTACCAGAACGTCACCGACCTGCACGCTGTAACCGCCCGCCGGTTGTTTAACGACGTGCTGCGGCGTTTCTGCCGAGGCCTGCAGCGCAGGGTAGAACAGCAATGAACTGGAAATCAGCGTGGAAAGAGCAAGTTTTTTCACGGTAAGCATACGAGTCTCCTTTGAAAGTGCTCATCTTACTGCTCCGTAAAATTATAAGAACCTGCTCAGAAATGATAGGACCTATAAACGAGATAAATAGCACAGCGCAACAGCCGGGTGGTGGTGAAGCCTTTCCCGGCCCGTAAAGCGTTATTTTTTCAGCGGTGCGTTCCAGCTATCCAGCGTGGCCCTGGACCAGGCACCATAAGCGGCATTTGGGAGCACAATCCAGTCGTTGCCGAAGTGTTCCGCGCTGGCCTCAACCAGTTCACGCTGCTGTTCGCTCGGCTTTTTGTTTTTAAACTGCACGGCGAAGTCCGGCAGGCTGTCGCCGAACAGCATCACGATCTGCTGCTTTTTGAGGATGCTCTGACGGCGCTCTTCCTTGCTGACCGTATCCAGCAGCACGCTTTCGTCAGACACCTGCGGCAGGCCGAGAGCGTTTAACGTCTTCAGCGTGTCGGCTTTGTTTTCCTGCATACGGTCCGAAACATAATAGATGCGGACCTTGCTTTGATTCACATGGTCAAGAAACGCCTTCGCTCCCGGGATTAAGCCGGGCTTTCCCTGTTTTTCCCAGTCGCTCCAGGTATCCCATTTCGTATAGTCGTGACACTGCGCCATGTCGCGCACCAGCAGAGGGGTGTTATCAAGCACCGTTTCATCCAGGTCCATCACCACGGCGTAATTTTCAGGTGTTTTTAGATCTTTTAATTTTTCGTCGAAACGCTCGGTGGCAAACCGATACGTCTGCAGCTGAAGGGCCAGAATCTCTGC
This sequence comes from Enterobacter bugandensis, assembly GCF_900324475.1. Taxonomy (NCBI): domain Bacteria; kingdom Pseudomonadati; phylum Pseudomonadota; class Gammaproteobacteria; order Enterobacterales; family Enterobacteriaceae; genus Enterobacter; species Enterobacter bugandensis. The sequence continues at coordinate 2,359,180 of NZ_LT992502.1, read as the reverse complement.
CGATTTCTGCTGATAGCGCAGCGCCATTTCGTACGCTTTGGGTTCACACAGCTCGCGCTCAGCGGCCGTCGCCGCTGCACTCAAAACGGGTAATGCCAGCAGTAATGCCTTAGCCATTGAATTCACACTTCTTTCCTCAACACCGTGGTTAAAATCCCGAAAGCGTAATGAAGTTCAATGACAGAAATATGAAGGCTGCGGCGCTACACCAGCATGTAATACCAGAACAGGGCAACCTCGTCTTTTTCCGGTAAGGCGTTGTAGAGATACCGATCGTACCCGCCCAGGGTGAACCCGTAGTTACGGTAAAACAGACAGGCAGAGACGTTCACATTTTGTGTTTCAAGCCGTAATCCCGGCGCGTTTACGCTGCGGGCCCACACGTGCGCGGCAGCCATTAATTTTTGCGCGGCGCCGGTTCTGCGTCTGGTGCGATCAACGGCAATATAATCCACTGAAATAAATTTATTCCAGCCGATTGACGCGGTAATAAATCCGGCTAATTCACCGTCATCGGTTTCCGCAACAAGAAATATGGCGTCCGGATTAACGCAATGGTTTTCAAGCGTTTGGATGTCGAGTTCGTAGGTTTTTATCCAGGGCTCGGCGACGGCTTCAATATGCAAATCACAATGGATAAAGGGCTCTCGCGCAATGTGGCTAATGGTGAAAGAAAAGTCACAACATTCAAGACGGACGAGGTCCGTATTTAATCCTTTTCGAATCTGCATAGTATTCCCGATAGTGAGTTATTTCATAAAGAATAGACGACGCGGTTAAATCCGCTGAGCTCACGCACTTGTGATCCTGAACTAAGCTTGTACTTCGTTCCGCGTAAAATGTGGGTCATTCGAGGACAATGAATGGAATTCAGGACATTTCAAAAGCAGTGGGGTGCTGAGTTTATTTCCGATGACGTGGTACGTTTTCGCGTCTGGGCAGAAGGACAGAAAGAACTTACGCTACGTCTGGCCGCCACCGACGTGCCGATGACGGCGGTGGGGCACGGCTGGTTCCAGGCAGACGTTTCTGGCGTCACGCACGGTGCAGAGTATCAGTTTGTCCTGCAGGACGGCATGGCGGTACCCGACCCGGCATCGCGCGCGCAAAAGGGCGACGTTAACGGGCCATCGGTTGTTATCAATCCCCGACGCTATCAGCCGGTTAACCGGGACTGGGCAGGGCGGCCGTGGGAAGAGACGGTCATTTACGAGCTGCACGTCGGCACCTTTACCCCGGAGGGCACCTTCCGGGCGGCCATCGACAAGCTGCCCTATCTGGCGGAGCTCGGTATCACCCAGCTTGAAGTGATGCCCGTTTCCCAGTTTGGAGGAACCCGCGGCTGGGGCTACGACGGCGTGCTGCTGTATGCCCCGCACGTGGCCTACGGCACGCCGGAGGAGTTTCACGCGTTTATCGACGCCGCGCACGGGCTCGGGCTTTCCGTGGTGCTGGATATCGTGCTCAACCACTTCGGCCCGGAGGGGAATTATCTCCCTCTGCTGTCGCCCGCGTTTTTTGATGCGGATCGAATGACGCCGTGGGGCAACGGCATCGCTTACGAGCGCGAGCCGGTGAGGCAGTACATCACCGACGCACCGCTCTACTGGCTGACGGAGTACCGTCTGGACGGCCTGCGCTTTGATGCCATCGACCAGATTAAAGACAGCTCCGGGACGCACATTCTGGAGGAGATTGCCGCGAAGATCCGCGAGGCGATCCCGCATCGTCACGTTCACCTGACAACGGAAGACAGCCGCAACGTGATTTTCCTGCATCCGCGCGATGAAGAGGGCAACACGCCGCTGTTCACCGCCGAGTGGAATGATGACTTCCACAATGCTGCCCACGTGTTTGCCACCGGCGAAACGCACGCCTACTACCAGGATTTTGCGTGTGAGCCGGAGAAAAAGTTCGCCCGTGCGCTGGCGGAAGGGTTTGTCTACCAGGGCGAGATTTCGCTGCAAACCGGAGAATCTCGCGGGGTGGAGTGCCGTACCCAGCCGCCGCAGTTCTTCGTCGATTTCATTCAAAACCACGATCAGACCGGGAATCGCGCCCAGGGGGAGCGGCTCATCACCCTCGCGGGGGCCGACAGGACGCGGGTGCTGCTTGCCGCGCTGCTGCTCTCTCCCCATATCCCGCTGCTGTTTATGGGCGAGGAGTTCGGTGAAACGCATCCTTTCCTGTTCTTCACCGATTTTCACGGCGACCTGGCAAAAGCGGTGCGGGAAGGGCGCGCGAAAGAGTTTACCGGCCACGCCGGGCACGATGAAGCCGTCCCGGATCCGAACGACGTTAACACCTTCGTTCGCTCAAAGCTCGACTGGCATAAGATTGCTACCGACGAAGGGAAAACGTGGCTGCGCTTCACCCGCCACCTGCTGACGTTGCGCCATCGCTATATCGTTCCGCTTCTGCATCAGGGTGGCATCGTTGAAGGCAAGGCGATCGAGACCGCGCCCGGCATGGTGACGGTGAGCTGGCGCTTCCCGTCCGGGACGCTCTCTCTGGCGCTCAATATCGGCCATAAGCCTGTCGACGTGCCCGCGCTTGCAGGGGAGACGCGCTTCGCCTGGCCGGAGGTAAACGACGTTTTGCCGCCGAACAGTATTGTCGTTCGCTTTGCTGATGGAGACGCATCGTTATGATCCCTTCCGCCACGTACCGTATTCAGTTCCGCAACGGCATGACGTTTGACCGCGCTGTCGAGCTGGTGCCGTATCTGAAAGACCTCGGCATCAGCCACCTCTACGCCTCGCCCGTGTTTACCGCTACAACGGGTTCCACCCACGGCTATGACGTGACCAACCCGAATGAAATTGACCCCGCGATTGGCGGTCGGGCAGGGTTTGACCGCATGGCCGCGGCGCTCAGGCAGGCTGGCATGGGGCTGATTCTGGATATTGTCCCGAACCATATGTCCACCTCGCTGGAAAACGCCTGGTGGCGGGACGTGATTGAATATGGCCAGCAGAGCCGCTATTTCCGCTATTTCGATATCGACGCGTCGCGCCCGCTTACGCTGCCGTTTCTCGGAGACACCTTTGAGGCGGAGCTGGAGAAGGGTGCCATTACGTTAAAACGTGACACTGTCACGAATAAAGTCTCTCTGGTCTATTACGACACGGCGTACCCGCTTAATCCGGGCACGTACAGCGAGGACAAAAGTATCGCCGAACTGCATGAGCTGCAGAGCTGGCGGCTTATGTCCTGGCGGGAAGCGCCGAAGCAGCTCTCATGGCGGCGCTTCTTCGAGATCACCGGTCTTGTAGGTGTACGAGTTGAAGACGAGGCGGTCTTCGACGATACGCACCGTCTCATTCTTGAGCTGGTTCACGCGGGCGTGGTTGACGGCCTGCGCATTGACCATATTGACGGCCTGGCCGATCCGCTGGGTTATTTGCAGAAGCTGCGGCAGGCAGCCGGACCTGACTGTTACATCACGGTCGAAAAAATTCTCGCGAAGGGAGAGCAGCTCCCCACCGACTGGCCGGTTTCCGGCACCACCGGCTACGAGTTTATCGCCTCGCTGGCAGAGGTGCTGGTCGACGACGATAACCTCTCGCGCCTGGAGACAATCCACGACGAGACGCTGGGCGTCACGGTCGATCGCCACGCCGAACTGCGCGATGCCAAGGGTCTGATGACCGATCGTAATTTTGAGGGCGAGTTCACCACGCTGCTAAACCTTGCGGACGATCTGGCCCGCCGCAATGACGTTGCGCTGCCGCGCGAGGAGATCCGCCACGCGCTGCGCGAGTTGCTTATCGCTTTTCCGGTGTACCGCACCTACGGCACTCGCGAGGGACTAACCCCGCCTGACGTGGCGCTGCTTAACTGCGTAGTCGCCAGCGTGGAGACGTCGGAAGCGGCGCTCAGCCTGATTGTGCGCATTCTTACCGGCGATCTGCCGGAAGATTGCCGCGACTGCGCCGCGCTTTTCAGAACCCGCTTCCAGCAGCTGACCGGGCCGCTGATGGCGAAGTCGGTGGAAGATACGCTGTTTTTCCGTCTGAACCTTGAGCTTGCGCTCAATGAAGTGGGCGCTGACCCGACGCCGCGCGCGTTCTCGTTATCCCGCTTTCACCAGGAGATGCGCATTCGTCTCGCCCGTCAGCCCGACGCGCTGCTGGGCACCTCCACGCACGATACCAAGCGCGGAGAAGACGCCCGGGCGCGGCTCTACACCCTGACGGAGGCGCCGGAACGCTGGGGAGAAAATCTCGCCCGCTGGCGGCAGATGAACCAGACTCAGGTGCGTTTTCTCAACGACGGCACCGCGCCGAACGCCGCAGATACGTGGATGATCTATCAGGCGCTGGCGGGCGTCTGGCCCGCCACGCTGTCGCCTGACGATGCCGAAGGGCTTGCATCGCTGGAGACGCGTTTCCTCGGCTTCCTTGAGAAAGCGCTTCGCGAGGCGAAGCAGCGCACCGACTGGATCGACAGCAACGAGAGCTATGAGAGCGTGGTACTGAGCTATGCGCGGCATCTGCTTTCCCCGGATAACGCCCCGTTCCTGCATGATTTCAGCGAGGCGATGCAGCCCTTTATCCGCGCCGGGCTGATGAACAGCCTCAGCCAGACGGTCATCAAGCTGACGGCGCCCGGCGTGCCGGATATCTATCAGGGCAGCGAGGCGCTCAACTTTAGCCTCGTCGACCCGGATAACCGGCGGGAGCCGGACTTCAACGCGCTGGTGCAAAACCTCAGCGCGGCGGATGCTCCAGTGTTTGAAAACCCGGCGTGCTGGCGGGACGGCAGGGTAAAGCAGTTTGTCACCGCCACGCTGCTGCGGCTTCGACCGCATTACGACGCGCTTTTCCGCTACGGCGACTGGCTGCCGCTCAAGGTTTCCGGCGAGCGCGAGGAGAACCTGATTGTCTATGCGCGCGTTAAAGACGAGGAGGCGCTGATAGTTGCCGTGCCGCGTCTGGTTTTTGGCATCACCGATAATCATCAGCTGTGGGTCAATACCACGGTAGCGATACCCGACGAACTGGCCGGGAAGCGCTATCGGGATCTGTTCAGCGGTGAAAGCCGCATTCTGCAAGAGACGCTGGATTTAACGTCAGAAAAGGGATGTGTACTGGTTCTGCTTACCTGCGAATAATCGTGGAGAACGAAAATGGCAAAGGAAACTACGTTTGAAATTCGGGCCGGTCATGGCCAGCAGTTGGGTGCGAATTATGACGGGAAGGGCGTTAACTTCGCGCTGTTCTCCGCGCACGCGGAGCGGGTGGAGCTCTGTCTGTTTGACCCGTCCGGGAAAACAGAAATCGCCCGGCTGGAACTGCCGGAGTATACCCATGAGGTCTGGCACGGCTATGTGCCTGACCTGAAACCCGGTGCGCTGTACGGCTATCGCGTCTACGGCCCCTACGATCCGGAAAACGGTCACCGCTTTAACCCGCATAAGCTGCTTATTGACCCGTATGCCCGTGAACTGGTGGGCGATATCGACTGGAACGACGCCCATTTCGGCTATGAGCTGGGGCACGACGAACTGGATCTTAGCTTCGATACGCGGGACAGCGCGCCGTTCACGCCGAAATGCAAGGTTATCGACCCGAACGCTTTTGACTGGCAGGACAACAACCGGCCAAACGTGCCCTGGCCACATACCGTCGTCTATGAGAGCCACGTAAAGGGTTTCACCCAGATGAACCCGGCCATCCCGCCCGAGCTGCGCGGGACCTTCGAGGGGATGGGACACAAAGCCTCGGTCGACTACATCAAGAGTCTGGGCATTACCTCGGTGGAGCTGCTGCCCGTTCACTGGTTCCCGGACGACCAGCATCTGCTCGACCGTGGCCTGAAGAACTTCTGGGGCTATAACACGCTCGGCTTTTTTGCTCCGGCGTCACGCTACTACGGCCCGGCGGGGATCCAGGGCTTTCGCGACATGGTGCGCGCCTATCATGACGCGGGCATCGAGGTGATTCTGGACGTGGTCTACAACCACACGGCGGAAGGTAACGAGCTGGGGCCGACGCTTTCATTCAAGGGCATTGATAACTACAGCTACTATCGCACGCTGCCGGACCAGCACCGGTATTACATTAACGACACCGGGACGGGGAACACGGTGAATACCTCGCACCCGCGCGTGCTGCAGATGGTGATGGATTCCTTGCGCTACTGGGCCGAATCCATGCACATTGACGGTTTTCGTTTCGACCTGGGGACGATTCTGGGCCGCGAGCCTGAGGGGTTCGATCCGCGCGGGGGCTTTTTCGACGCCGTTACCCAGGATCCGGTGCTCTCTAAGCTCAAGCTGATTGGCGAGCCCTGGGATATTGGCCCCGGCGGCTATCAGGTCGGTGGCTTCCCGCCAGGCTGGGGAGAGTGGAACGACAAATACCGCGATACCGTGCGCGAGTACTGGAAGGGGGACAACGTCTCGACGGACTTTGCCGCGCGTCTGCTGGGCTCCGGGGATCTGTACGACCTGCGCGGGCGTCGCCCGTGGGCCAGCGTCAACTTTATCACCGCCCACGACGGCTTTACGCTGAATGACCTGGTGTCGTACAACGAGAAGCACAACGCCGACAACGGCGAGGACAATAACGACGGGCATAACGATAACCGGTCGTACAACTATGGCGAAGAAGGGCCGACGGAGAACCCGGACATTATCGCCACCCGCGAACGGCAGAAGCGTAATTTCCTGACCACGCTGCTTTTCTCCCACGGTACGCCGATGCTGCTGGCGGGGGACGAGTTTGGCCGCACGCAGAAGGGCAACAACAACGGCTACTGCCAGGACAGCGAGATCTCATGGATCGACTGGAAGGGGCTGTCCGAAAACGACGCGGCGCTGCGCGAGTTCACCCGCCGGCTCATTGCCCTGCGCGCGCAGCAGCCGCTGTTGCGTCGTGAGAGCTGGCGCGACGGGCTGGAGATCCGCTGGTTCAATGCCGGAGGCGGTCCGCAGCAGGCCGAGCAGTGGGATGAAGGCTCAACGCTCGGGGTCTCCATCAGCAGGCCGGATCTTCAGCAGGAGGACGGCATCTGGCACGACGTGCTGATGCTGTTCAATCCGTTTGAAGGTACCGTGCCGTTCCAGATCCCGCAGTTTGGCGAAGGGGGATGGGTGCTGGAGCTGTCTACGGCGGATGACGCTGCCGCCGGAACAGCGTTCACCGAAACCGTAGAGTACGAACTGGCCGGACGCAGCATTACCCTGTTCAGACGTCCGTAATTCAGAGTGATGCCGCCGCGCGGGCGGCGGTGTCATACAGGGAGGAGATCGCGCGTAGCAGCTGCGCGGTTTCGCCGATGGATTTCCCGGAAATGCCGCTCTCCGCATGAATGGCGATCAGACACGCTTCGCGCACGTCTCGGTACTTCATGCACAACGCTTTCCCTTCCTCCGTGGTGGAGAAAAAGAGCTCTTTACCCGCTTTCTCGCTCGTCACGTAGCCCGCTTTAACCAGCTTTTTCAGGGCATATGTCACTACATGCGTATCTTCCACGTTGAGAACAAAGCAGATATCGGCCAGCTTTTTCTTGCGGTCGCGGTGGTTCACGTGATGCAGCAGCGAGACGTCAAAAGCGCCCATATCCGGCTCTCCGGCTGCGGCCATGCAGCGCACCATCCACTTGTTAAACGCGTTGCCGGTCATGATCAGCGCGTACTCCAGCTCTGACAGTTCCGCGCAGCGCTCCGACACCAGATGGCGGGAGGAGACGATCCGGCCATCGTTGATATCGTTGCAATCGGGTGAAGCACTCTTTTTCGAGGTCATAACGTTCCTTAGCCAGAAATGTAAACTCGTCGATAAAATAAGAACATTTTATTGATAATTTGTTTACATGTTTTTGAGGTTCAGATATAGCTTTTTAGCGCAGGTTTTGTGAAGCCTGACGAAAAACACAACATCGCTCGCCGCAAATTAAAAAAATAGCCGTCGGCGCGCAACGCTCACTTTCGATAGGGTAAACGTTATGGACGGTACTACGCTGTTGCCGCTGATCGGGATACCGATCGTGGTCATTGGTTTTGCACTGCGCTTCAACCCGCTGCTGGTCGTCGTGGTGGCGGGGCTGGCAACGGGCCTGCTGGTCGGGATGGATTTCGGGATGCTGCTGGAGACCTTTGGCGAGAAGTTCGTCAATAGCCGATCGCTGGCGACCTTCATCCTGATCCTGCCGGTAATTGGTCTGCTGGAATATTACGGGCTTAAAGAGCGCGCCCAGGCCTGGGTGGCGAAGATCGCCAGCGCCACCTCGGCGCGTATTCTGATGCTCTACTTCGTGGCGCGTGAAGGCACCGCCGCGCTGGGGCTGATGTCGCTGGGCGGCCATGCCCAGACGGTACGCCCGCTGCTGGCCCCGATGGCCGAAGGGGCAGCGCTGAACGAATACGGCGAACTGCCGCAGCACATTCGCGACAAAATCAAGGCCCATGCCGCGGCGTGCGACAACATCGCGGTCTTCTTTGGGGAAGATATCTTTATCGCCTTCGGTGCGGTGCTGCTGATTGACGCGTTTCTGAAGGAAAACGGGATCGAAGGGATCGAGCCGCTGCACATCGGCCTGTGGGCCATTCCCACCGCCATTGCGGCATTGATTATTCATATGACGCGCCTGCTGCGCCTGGATGCCAGCATCCGCCGCGACGTCATGGCCTGGCGTGCAGAGCAGGGTACGCAGGGGGCCGCGCAATGATGACGCTTATCACCATTAACCGCGTGTATTACCTGATCGGCTTTGTTGTGATGCTGCTGGTTGTCATGACCCTGCGCGACCGCGCTAATCCGAAGCGTTTTACCACCGCGCTGTTCTGGTTTTTATTCGGCGGTATCTTCCTGTTCGGTGACCTGATGGTTCAGGAGCTGGGCAAATCGCTGGCGTACCGGATCGTTGGCGGTTGCGTTATCGCTATCGCGCTGCTGGCGGGTTTTGGCCTGGTCGGGAAAGGCCACTATAAAATGGCCTCCGACGAGGAGCGCATTGCCTCGTCAAACCGCCTTAAAAACTGGCTGTTCCTGCCCGCGCTGATGATCCCGGTGGTGACGGTAATCGGGACGCTGTTCCTGAAGGGGGTGTCGATTGGCGGCGTTTACCTTCTCGACCAGAAACAGCTCACTCTGGCGGCGCTGTGCGTGGCCTGCGTCGCGGCGATCCTCACCGGCTGGTGGCTGACCAAAGGCACGCCGCTGCACGCCATTCGCCAGTCCCGTCGTCTTGTCGATACCATCGGCTGGGCGGTGATCCTGCCGCAGATGCTGGCCATGCTCGGCGGCGTGTTCGTGGCGGCCAATACCGGTGATTCGGTGCAGAAGGTGGTGAGCCTGTTCGTGAACCCGGACAGCCGCTTCATGCTGGTGGTCATTTACTGCGTGGGGATGGCGCTGTTTACCATGATCATGGGTAACGCCTTTGCGGCCTTCCCGGTGCTGAGCGCGGGGATCGCCTTGCCGTTCCTGATCAACGTGCATCACGGCAACCCGGCGCCGCTGCTGGCGATCGGCATGTACGCGGGCTACTGCGGCACGCTGATGACGCCGATGGCCGCGAACTTCAATATCGTTCCCGCCGCGCTGCTGGAGCTGAAAGACAAATATCAGGTGATCAAGATCCAGATCCCGACCGCGTTAACCCTGCTGGTGGTGAACGTGTTCCTCATGTATTTCCTCGTGTTTCGCTAAGGAGCTGTTATGGAATTGACGCAACATCAGGCTGACGCGTTTGCCCGCATGCCTTTGACCTATTTGCGCCAGGAATACCCGAACCACATCATGCATCTGCTGAATGATGACGGTGACGTTCTGCCGCCTCGCGAGCTGCACCCGATTTTCTACGGCTGTTTCGACTGGCACTCGGCGGTGCACGGCTACTGGCTGCTGCTGCGCTGCGTGCGCCTCTATCCTGATCTACCGTGTCGGAATGACATCGTCGCGCTTTTCGACGAGCACCTGACCGACGAGAACGTGGCGAAGGAGCTAGACTATTTCACCGCGCCGTTCCGCGCCTCGTTTGAGCGGCCGTATGGCTACGGATGGCTGCTGGCGCTGGCCCAGGAACTGAAACAATCGTCGCTGCCGCAGGCCGCAGGCTGGTACCAGACGCTGGAGCCGCTCACCCAGGATATTCGCAACCGACTGGTGGGTTACCTCAGCAAGCTAACCTATCCGATCCGCGTCGGAACGCACTACAACACGGCGTTTGCCCTCGCGCTGGGGCTGGACTACGCCCGAGCCGTGGAAGATAGCGCGCTTGAGCAGGCGATTGTGACGGCGGCGGAGCGGTTTTATCTCGCCGACACGCGCTACCCGGCCCATTACGAGCCGGGTGGCGATGAGTACATCTCTGGTGCGCTGACGGAAGCGCTGCTGATGAGCAAGGTCGCAGAGAATTTCCCGGCCTGGTTTGACGCGTTTCTGCCGGATATCGGCTCCATTGCGGCGCTGATGAACCCGGCGCAAGTGAGCGACCGTACCGACCCGAAAATTGCCCATCTGGATGGGTTAAACCTCAGCCGCGCCTGGTGTATGAAGCATATTGCCAGGGCGCTTCCGGTAAACCACCCGGCCCAGCAGGCCTTGCGTGATGCCGTGGCAAAACACCTGGCGGCAAGCGTCGGGCACGTGGTGGGCAGCCACTACAGCGGCGGGCACTGGCTGGCGAGCTTTGCGTTGCTGGCGCTGGAGTAAACGAACGAGTTGTCATTTTTGCCGGGTGGCGGCTATGCCTTACCCGGCCGTTGTCCCGTACAAACGTAGCGCCGCCGGGCGATTCAGGCTGATGCCCGAACCGCAGGGCGCAGCCTGCTCAGGCTAAACAAAACCGATCCCGTCGAGGCGATGACCGCGATCCACAGTGCCAGATGCACGGCCCGATCGTGGTCTGATCCGGTCGTCGCAAGCAGCACCCCCACGGTGGCGGCCCCCAGACATTGCCCGAACGTCCTGACGATAGACAACACCCCTGAGGCATAGCTGGCATATTCCCGTGCCACATTAGAGAGCATTTCCCGGTTATTGGGGCTCTGGAAGCAGCCAAACCCAATCCCGCAAACCAGACTGCGCAGGCAGATATTCCATACGGACGGATTTTCCGGCAACGTCGCCAGCAGGACCAGCCCACCGACAAAAATCATCAGGCCGATAGTCGAGATCAGCGGCGCGGAAAGGGTATCTGCCCAGCGCCCCGCATGCGGTGCGATCAGCACGATGCCCATTGGCCACGGGGTGAACAGCAGCGCCGAAACCACCGGGCTGAAGCCATACACGCTCTGAAACAGGAACGGCAGCGCGACAAAGGTGATCCCCTGGCTGACAAACGAGGCCAGCGAGGTCAGGGCGGCGAGGGTGAAGCGTCCATTTCTGAACATAACGGGCGGCAGTATGGGACTGCGCGCGCGCCGAATACGCCAGACGAAGGCGATAGCGCTGACCAGCGTGAGAAGCCCCCAGCCTGCGGCTGCCGGGTTAATGCCTTGCGTGATGTGCTGAAGGCTGTCGGCCAGCATGATTGCAGAACCTAACAGCACGGCGGAGAGCGCGGCGCCCGGCGCATCAAAGGGGGAGCGGTCAACGTCCGACTGGCGCGGCAACGCCCGCCATGCCAGAAACAGGGCAATACTGCCCGGAACAAGGTTAATGGCGAAAAGCCACTGCCAGCTCAGCGCGTCCAGTATCGTTCCCCCCAGCACAGGGGCAATCGCCGTGCTGGAAGCAATAAGCAGGGCGTGCAGCCCCAGAATGCGCCCAAGCAGTCGCCCCGGAAAAACGGAACGCAGGATCGCCGGGGCGATACTCAGGGTAGCCGCGCCGCCGATGCCCTGCAGAATACGCATCCCGATCAGCATGTCGGGCGTTTTCGCCAGCGCGCAGCCGAGCGAGGTGAGCGTAAAGGTGGCAAGCCCGGCAAGAAAAACCGGTCGAAAGCCCACACGCGCCGCCAGCGCCGCGAAGATGGCCAGCGTCATTGCCGCCGATAGTAGATAACCGTTGGCAAACCACACCGCAACGTTCGCGGGGACCTGCATCGCCCTTGCCATGGAGGGCAGCGCGATGTTGATCATGGTGCCGTCAAAGACGCCCATCAGCGTGGTGGTCATGACGGCGGCCATCACCCGGGCGCGTTCATGACCGGGTAAGCCTTCATCGCCGGGCTGGTTTGAAAAGAGCGTCATCGTCGTTACTCCGCATAAGAATAGTGATGACGAAACTATAATCATGGGGTATACAGGGCGGAAGACGCAGCGCTTGCACTTTATCGTTGCATATAACGCCTTATTGGAGGAGCCATCGTGTCCGATCCTGACTTTAACCTTCTGGTTGCGCTCGACGTTCTGCTGGCCGAAGCCAGCGTGGCTGGCGCGGCGCGGCGCTTAAACCTGAGCACCTCCGCCATGAGCCGCACCCTGAGCAGGCTGCGGGAGGTGACAGGCGATCCTATCCTGGTGCGGGCCGGTCGGCAGATGGTGCTGACGCCCTGGGCCGAAGCCACCCGGGACCGGGCCAGAAGCGCCGTGCATGAGGCAAGGGCGGTACTGCAACCCTCCACGGAAACGCTGAATGTTGAGCGTATGGAGCGCCTGTTCACCATCCGAGCCAACGACGGCTTTGTGGTGGCGTTTGGGCCACTGCTCATTGCCGCAGTGGCGGCGGTGGCGCCCGACGTCTGCATTCGCTTTTCGCCGAAACCTGAGAAAACGTCGCGCTATCTGCGTGAGGGGCTGGTTGACCTGGAGATCGGCGTGCAGAGCAATATGGGGCCTGAAATTCGTCTGCAACGGCTCTTTCAGGACCGGTTTGTTGGCGCGGTGCGCCAGGGGCATCCGCTGGCCTCGCTGTCGTCAGTCAGCCTGGAGGATTATGTCGCCTGGGGGCACGTGGTGGCCTCGCCCGACGGCTCGTTACACGGGTTTGTCGATGAGGCGCTGGCGGAACGCGGGATGAAGCGCAAAATTGCCAGCGTGGTGCCAGGGTTCCCGACGGCGTTATCGGTGGCGATGGTCTCCGATCTCGTTGCCATGGTGCCGGCGCTCTATCTGCTCAATCAGCCAATGACCGAGCGCGTGCACGTCTTTGAACTGCCGTTTAAAACCCGGAGCATTACGGTGTCACAGATGTGGCATCCGCGCATGGAAAAGGACCCGGCGCATCGCTGGCTCAGGGAAAAGGTGCTGGAGGTGTGCCGCGCTGTACGCTGACGGCTCAGGCCACTTTTTTCGGCACGGAGAGAATGAAGCGCGTCGATACCGCATCCGATTCCACGCGAACTTTTCCGTGATGCGCAGCGACGATGGACTTCACGATGGCAAGCCCAATTCCGCTCCCTTCGCCTTTGCGCTGCCTGGAAGGATCCACCCGATAAAAACGGTCAAACAGCCTCGGCAGATGTTCTTGCGGGATCGGCGTGCCGGGGTTTTCAACCACCAGTTCAACATCGTTTTCCTGTTCACTGAGCGAGACGGTCACCGCGTTTCCTTCCGGCGTATAGCGCAGGGCATTGGAGAGCAGATTGTTAATCGCTCTTCTGAACATCTGCGGATCGCCTTCCGTCAGGCAGGGCTGCCCGTTAACGTTCAGCGTGATGTTACGTTCTTCCGCCCAGGCTTCGAAGAAATCGAACACTTTCACGACCTCGCCACGCAAATCAAACATCACCCGGTCCGGGATCAGCTGATTATTATCCGCCTGCGCCAGGAATAGCATGTCGCTGACCATCCGGGTCATCCGGTTGTACTCTTCAAGGCTGGAGTACAGCACATCTTCCAGCTCCTTAGGAGAGCGGTTCTGGCTCAGCGCAATTTCGGTTTGCGTTACCAGGTTGGTGATGGGGGTTCTTATTTCATGCGCGATGTCGGCGGAAAAATTCGCCTGCCGGGTAAAGACGTCTTCAATCTTTTCGATCATATGATTGAAGGAGATAACCAGCTGCTCCAGCTCAACGGGCACGCGGGAGGGTTCCAGCCGCGCGTCCAGGTTTTCTGAGGTGATATTTTTAATGGCGTTGCTGACGTTACGCAGGGGCAGGTGACCCTGGCGCACCGCGATGCGAATAATGAGAATAATCAGCAGGCTGATTACCGCGGCAATGGCAAACAGATTCTTCTTCAGTGCTTCCAGGTAGTGCAGATGAAAATTAATGGAAAGGCCGATCAGCATAACGTAGTTCCGGGCTTCACCCTGCAGCGTCGCCGTGCCCGAAGAGGCGATAATCCGGTACGTTTCCCTTTTCATGTCGGGCCCGGCGTGCATGGGGGCGGCAGGGTCTTCAACCGTCCAGAGAAAAACATCCTGCGCGCGACGGTGTGCGCTAAAGTCTGCCGCGTTCATTGCAGGGCGTAACGCCGCCCCTTGCGCCGAGCTGAACAGGGTCTTTCCCTGCGGATCCAGAAGCAGAACGGCCACGTTGCGGTAGCTGGCAATCGACTCTTTAAGCTTGCTGATTTTCTTTTGGTCGGGATCGGCCGGGGACTGCAGGATGCGGTGCATCGCGGTGCTGATCTGCTGCAGGTCGCTGATGTCCTGCTCGGCGAAATGTTTTTCAACGGAATGCAGCATAAACCACGTGAAGGCGAAAAAGGCCAGTATCGTGGAGAGGCTGATAAAAAAGGTCAGTCGCAGGGCAAGCGAAAAAGGGCGTCTGAAGGGCTTAGCGCGCATCGGGCGCCTCCAGCATATAGCCCACGCCGCGCACCGTCTGGATCAGCTTCGGTTCATAATCGTTATCGATTTTCGCCCGCAGCCGCTTAACCGCCACGTCAATCGCGTTCGTGTCGCTGTCAAAATTCATGTCCCACACCTGGGAGGCAATCAGGGAGCGGGGCAGCACCTCTCCCTGATGACGCAGGAAAAACTCCAGCAGGATGAACTCTTTGCTGGTCAGTAAAATGCGGTTTCCGGCCCGGCTCACCTTTCGCGACACGAGGTCAACCGTCAGGTCGGCAGTATGAAGCTGGCTTTCCGCGATCACCGTATTCCCGCGTCTTAGCAGCGTCCTTACTCGGGCGAGCAGCTCAGCAAAGGCGAAAGGCTTGATGAGATAATCATCCGCGCCCAGCTCAAGCCCTTTAACCCGGTGCTCAATCGTGCCGAGCGCCGTGAGTAACAGTATCGGCATCCCTTTACCGGCCGAGCGGAGCATGCGGACAATATCCCAGCCGTTCACATCGGGCAGCATGATATCCAGGATCAGCAGATCGTATTCGGCGGTCATGGCGAGATGGTATCCGGACAGGCCATTGTCAGCGTGGTCCACGACATACCCCGCTTCAGTCAGCCCTTTGCTGAGGTACTCACCGGTTTTCATTTCGTCTTCAACGATCAGTATTTTCATCGTGCTCCCCCTGACTGGCTGCTGATGACATTCTAGTGAGCGTACCGACGTTAACAATGACTTACGTTAAAAATGACAACATTGTCATTATCCTGTCACCCGGCAAACAGGATGCGTTCCGTAGAGTAGCCCTCGTCAAACTCTGGACGAGAAGCGTTATGTTCCTGTTAAAACGACTAAGCATCAGTACGGTATTTATCCTGGCGGGCTGCGTCTCGCTGGCGCCTGAATACCAGCGGCCCGCGTTGCCGGTACCCCAGCAGTTTTCGCTCTCGCGTAACGGCCTGACGCCAGCGATGCCGGGGTATCAGGACACCGGCTGGCGCCGCTTTTTTGTCGCTCCTCAGGTTGCCGGGCTGATTGCGGAAGCCCTGAAGAACAACCGCGATATTAAAATGGCCGCCCTGAAGGTTGAAGAAGCCCGGGCGCAGTTCAACGTGACGGATGCGGACCGTTATCCTCAGTTGAATGCAGATTCGGGTATCACCTACAGCGGTGGGCTGAAAGGTGATAAACCCACCTCACAGCAGTACGACGCGGGGCTTGGACTTAGCTACGATCTCGACTTTTTCGGCAAACTCAGAAACATGAGCGAGGCCGACCGACAGCGCTATTTCGCCAGCGAGGAAGCCCGCCGCGCGGTGCATATCCTGCTTGTCTCTAACGTGGCGCAGAGCTATTTCAACCAGCAGCTGGCGTATAAACAGCTGCGTATTGCGCGGGATACGCTGGCGAATTACCGGCAGTCATATGCGTTCGTTGAGCAGCAGCTGGTGACGGGCAGCACGAACGTCCTGGCGCTGGAACAGGCCCGGGGACAGATCGACAGCACGCAGGCAGAGATTGCCAAAAGAGAGGGGGAACTGGCGCAGGCCAATAATGCATTGCAGCTGGTCCTCGGCACGTATCGCGCACTGCCGGGCGGCAGCGGCATGAACGGCAGCGACGTTGCGCCGGTGAAACTGCCTTCCCATCTTTCATCGGCGATACTGCTGCAGCGCCCGGATATTATGGAGGCGGAGTATCAGCTTAAGGCGGCCGATGCGGATATCGGCGCGGCGCGTGCTGCCTTTTTCCCGTCCATTTCGCTGACCAGCGAGCTTTCAGCAGGCAGTACGGAGTTGTCCAGCCTGTTCAGCTCGGGCAGCGGAATATGGAGTTTTATTCCTAAAATTGAACTTCCCATTTTTAATGCTGGCAGGAATAAGGCCAACCTGACGCTGGCCGAAATTCGCCAGCAGCAGTCGGTTGTTAATTACGAACAAAAAATTCAGTCCGCCTTTAAACAGGTTGCCGACGCGCTCGCGCTGCGGGGCAGTATTAACCAGCAAATTGAAGCGCAGCAGCATTATCTTGCTTCGCTGCAAGTCACCCTGCAGCGTGCCAGAGGATTATATGCCAGCGGTGCGGTCAACTATATCGAGGTGCTCGACGCGGAACGTTCTCTTTTTTCCACGCAGCAAACCATTCTCGACCTTATTTACGCCCGGCAGGTGAATGAAATTAATCTCTTCACCGCGCTGGGCGGTGGTTGGGTCGAATAATTTAATCATAGAGGAAAATAAAAATGCGTAATTCACTCAAAGCCGTTTTATTCGGTGCGATCTCCGTTGTTTTTTCTGCCAGCCTCCAGGCTGAGGCTCATCAGCACGATGCAATGAACGCCGCCAGTGACGCAGCATCAGAGCAAATTATCCACGGTAAGGGCGTTGTGAAAGCGGTTGATCTGACGAATAAAAAAATCACCATTTCTCATGACGCTATTCCGGCTATTGGCTGGCCCGCGATGACCATGCGTTTCACCTTTACCAATGCTGACGAGAGTATTGACGCACTAAAGCCCGGTAGTCAGGTTGATTTTTCATTTGTTCAGCAGGGCAATATCTCTTTACTCAAAAGCATTAAATAGCGAGATACGGCATGGCCTCATTAAAAATAAAATATGCTGCCATGGTAGTCAGCAGCCTTATTGCAGGAGGGCTGATATCCGTGACGGCATGGCAGGCTCTTCATTCATCTGAAAAAACGGCAAATAACGCGTCGGAAAGAGAGGTGCTTTTCTGGTATGACCCGATGAAACCCGACGTTAAATTCGATAAGCCCGGTAAATCGCCATTTATGGATATGGATCTGGTGCCGAAATATGCGGATGAAAACGAGGATAACAGCAGTGCCGGTATACGTATCGACCCGGCTCAGGTTCAGAACCTGGGAATAAAAACGCAAAAAGTGACGCGCGGAACGCTGAATTATGCCCAGACGATCCCGGCTAACGTCAGCTATAACGACTATCAGTTTGTAATTGTGCAGGCGCGCGCGGAAGGGTTCGTTGAAAAAGTATACTCATTGACCACCGGCGATCGCGTGAAGAAAGGCGCGCCGCTGATTGATATTACTATTCCTGACTGGGTCGAGGCACAGAGTGAATTTTTGCTGTTATCCGGCACTGGCGGAACGCCGAGGCAAATAAAAGGGGTGCTTGAGCGGCTGCGGCTGGCGGGTATGCCGGATGAGGATATCCAGAGGCTGCGCGCGAGCCGTACTATACAGACCCGGTTTACCATCAGGGCCCCCATCGACGGGGTCATTACGGCCTTTGACCTGCGTACCGGCATGAATATTTCCAAAGATAAGGTGGTAGCGCAAATACAGGGGATGGATCCGGCCTGGATCGGCGCGTCGGTACCTGAATCCATCGCTTATCTTTTGAAAGACACCTCACAATTTGCTGTTTCGATACCGGCTTATCCGGATAAAACCTTCCCGGTTGAAAAATGGAACATCCTGCCGAGCGTGGACCAGACCACCCGCACGGTGCAGGTTCGCCTGCAGGTTTCTAACAAGGACGAGCTGCTGAAGCCGGGCATGAATGCGTACCTGAAGCTGAATACACAAAGTCAGGAGATGCTGCTGATCCCCTCTCAGGCCGTGATTGATACCGGAAAAGAACAGCGCGTTATTACCGTTGATGAAGACGGGCGCTTTGTGCCGAAACCGATCCACGTACTGCATGAATCTCAGCAGCAGTCCGGCATTGGTAGCGGACTGGAAGAGGGGGAGTCGGTGGTGGTCAGCGGCCTGTTCATGATTGACTCGGAGGCCAATATTACCGGCGCGCTGGAGCGCATGCGTCAGGCTGAAACCACTGACGACGCGCATTCCGGCCATTAAGGAGACGATGATGATTGAATGGATTATCCGGCGATCGGTCGCCAACCGTTTCCTGGTCATGCTGGGGGCGCTGTTCCTCAGTGTCTGGGGGACATGGACCATCATCAACACGCCGGTCGATGCCTTGCCCGATCTGTCTGATGTTCAGGTGATTATCAAAACAAGCTATCCCGGCCAGGCTCCGCAGATTGTTGAAAACCAGGTGACTTATCCGCTCACGACCACCATGCTGTCGGTTCCCGGCGCAAAGACCGTGCGCGGTTTTTCTCAGTTTGGCGATTCGTATGTGTACGTCATTTTTGAAGATGGCACCGATCTCTACTGGGCCCGGTCTCGCGTGATGGAGTACCTGAATCAGGTTCAGGGCAAAGTGCCTGCCGGGGTGAGCTCTGAAATCGGCCCTGATGCCACGGGCGTGGGCTGGATATTTGAGTATGCGCTGGTGGATCGCAGCGGAAAACACGATCTCGCCGAATTGCGTTCATTGCAGGACTGGTTCCTGAAATTTGAGCTGAAAACTATCCCGAACGTGGCCGAGGTCGCGTCGGTGGGCGGCGTGGTTAAGCAGTATCAGATCCAGGTCAATCCGTTAAAACTGGCTCAGTACGGCATTAGCCTGCCGGAGGTTAAGCAGGCGCTTGAATCGTCGAACCAGGAAGCAGGGGGATCGTCGGTTGAAATGGCGGAAGCGGAGTATATGGTCCGCGCCAGCGGGTATCTGCAGACGCTGGATGATTTCAATAACATTGTCCTGAAAACCGGCGAGAACGGGGTACCGATTTACCTTCGTGATGTTGCCCGCGTACAGACGGGGCCGGAAATGCGGCGCGGTATTGCCGAGCTGAACGGGCAGGGGGAAGTTGCGGGCGGCGTGGTGATCCTGCGTTCGGGCAAAAACGCACGCGACGTTATCACCGCGGTGAAAGATAAGCTGGAGACCCTCAAGGCCAGCCTGCCGGATGGCGTTGAGATCGTGACCACTTACGATCGCAGCCAGTTAATTGATCGTTCTATTAATAACCTGAGCTATAAGCTCCTCGAAGAGTTTATTGTGGTGGCCATCGTCTGCGCGCTGTTCCTCTGGCACGTCCGATCCGCGCTGGTGGCGATTGTCTCTCTGCCGCTGGGCCTGTGTATTGCCTTTATCGTCATGCACTTCCAGGGCCTGAACGCCAATATCATGTCGCTGGGCGGGATTGCGATTGCTGTCGGCGCGATGGTGGATGCCGCCATCGTGATGATTGAAAACGCGCACAAACGGCTGGAGGAGTGGGATCATCAGCATCCGCGAGAGCAGATTGATAATGCGACTCGCTGGAAGGTGATCACCAACGCCTCTGTGGAAGTGGGGCCAGCGCTGTTTATCAGCCTGCTGATTATTACCTTGTCGTTCATTCCCATCTTTACCCTGGAGGGGCAGGAAGGGCGGCTGTTTGGTCCACTGGCCTTTACCAAAACGTACTCCATGGCAGGTGCAGCCGCGCTGGCCATCATTGTTATCCCTATTCTGATGGGATTCTGGATCCGGGGTAAAATCCCCGCCGAGACCAGTAACCCACTGAACAGACTGCTGATTAAAGCCTATCACCCGCTTCTGGTTCGGGTGCTGCACTGGCCAAAAACAACGCTGATCGTTGCCGTCTTGTCCATCTTTACTGTTATTTGGCCTTTGAGTCAGGTGGGCGGCGAGTTTCTGCCGAAGATCAACGAGGGGGATCTGCTCTATATGCCGTCCACGCTGCCCGGCGTGTCGCCGGCAGAAGCGGCGGCACTGTTACAGACAACGGACAAATTAATCAAAACCGTGCCTGAGGTGGCGTCAGTTTTTGGTAAGACCGGTAAGGCTGAAACGGCAACGGATTCTGCGCCGCTCGAAATGGTGGAAACCACCATTCAGCTTAAGTCTGAGGATCAGTGGCGGCCAGGCATGACGATGGACAAGATCGTTGACGAACTGGACAAAACCGTTCGTTTGCCCGGCCTGGCTAACCTCTGGGTGCCGCCCATACGTAACCGCATTGATATGCTCTCAACCGGGATCAAAAGCCCGATAGGTATCAAGGTGTCCGGTACCGTTTTGTCTGATATCGACGCGACGGCGCAAAGCATCGAGGCGGTAGCGAAAACCGTGCCCGGCGTGGTGTCAGCCCTGGCTGAACGTCTGGAGGGCGGTCGCTACATTGATATTGATATTAATCGGGAAAAAGCCTCCCGCTATGGGATGACGGTGGGTGACGTGCAGCTGTTTGTCTCCTCGGCCATCGGCGGCGCGACGGTGGGGGAAACGGTAGAGGGCGTTGCCCGGTACCCGATAAACATTCGCTATCCTCAGGACTACCGGAACAGCCCGCAGACGCTGAGAGAGATGCCGATTCTTACGCCGATGAAGCAGCAAATCACGCTGGGCGATGTGGCTGATATTAAGGTCGTATCTGGTCCGACCATGTTGAAAACGGAGAATGCGCGTCCTGCCAGCTGGATTTACATCGATGCACGGGGCAGGGATATGGTCTCAGTGGTGAACGACATTAAGACGGCCATCGGCCAAAACGTGAAGTTAAGACCGGGTACCAGCGTCACATTCTCCGGGCAGTTTGAACTGCTCGAACACGCCAATAAGAAGCTGAAGCTGATGGTGCCAATGACGCTGATGATCATCTTCATTCTGCTTTTTCTGGCGTTCTGGCGCGTGGATGAGGCGTTGCTGATCCTGATGAGTCTGCCGTTTGCCCTGGTCGGCGGCATCTGGTTCCTGTACTGGCAGGGCTTCCATATGTCTGTCGCGACCGGCACCGGATTTATCGCCCTTGCCGGAGTGGCGACTGAGTTTGGCGTCGTCATGCTCATGTATTTACGTCATGCCATTGAAGCACAGTCGGCGCTGTCGTGCCCGCAAACGTTCACAGAAAAGCGTCTTGATGACGCGCTTTATCATGGTGCCGTGCTGCGCGTGCGGCCAAAAGCGATGACCGTGGCAGTGATTATTGCGGGCCTGTTGCCGATACTCTGGGGGACGGGGGCTGGGTCGGAAGTTATGAGCCGGATAGCCGCGCCCATGATAGGTGGGATGATCACGGCGCCGCTGCTATCGCTGTTTATTATTCCTGCGGCGTATAAGTTAATTTGGTTGCGCAGGCAGAGAAAAATGACAGCATTTACTGAAGATGACAGGGTAAACATTAGCTGATAAATTAGCTATTCAATTACCTATTCATAAAGTGATTCATCTTCATGACAAACCGGTCCGAGACGATACGACAGTTGCTGAGACAAGGCCCAACATCAGTAAGGCAACTTACTGATGTTATGGGGATTAGTCAGCCAACCATCTCCAGAGCGATAAAAACACTGGGTGATGAGGTTGTACGCATTGGCTCAGGTCCATCTATTCACTATGTGCTGCGAGACCCGTTTCGTGGGTTCAGTTCGGCACCCATATATCGCATAACTGAAGAGGGGCAGGTCAAACCGCTTGGACGGCTCATTCCGGTTTATCCCGATGGATTTGTGATGGAACAAACGGACAATGTTTGTCTCCATAGCGATGGGCTGCCGTGGTGGTTGTTTGATATGCGGCCTCAGGGATATCTTGGCCGCGCGTATGCATCCCGATTCTCATCCGAACTTGGCCTGCCGGCAAATCCAGAGATCTGGAGTGACTCTGATGTTATCAGGGCCTTGCTGGCGCATGGGCACGATGCGGTTGGAAATCTGTTAATTGGAGAACAGGCACGAAATCATTTCGTGGAGATGCCGTTGCCTGTTGCAGTGGACAGGGCCACGGCATACCCGTCTTTGGCTCTGGCCGTAAGTTCCGGAGATGTTCCGGGTTCGTCTGCTGGCGGCGAGCAACCAAAATTTTGCACCTATACAGAACGTGGCCACGTCATAGTCAAATTTACAGCCGCGGACGAAAATCCCGTCAGTGAGCGCTGGCGAGATTTGTTACTCGCCGAACATCTTGCTTTAAACGTGCTTGGTGTCGAAACAGAGGTATTTGATTTCGGTGGACGGCGTTTTCTTGAAATTCCGCGCTTCGATCGCACAGGACTGCTTGGGCGTAAGGGGCTTTTTTCTTTGCGAGCTCTCGAGGCGGAGTTTGTAGGCCGTGCGAGAGAGGCGTGGCCTGTTCTGGTTAATGAGCTGGTAAAGCAGGGCTGCGTTCACCCTGATGCAGTGACCGGAACGGCACGGCTCTGGGCGTTTGGTATGCTGATCGGTAATACCGACATGCACCACGGTAATCTGTCCTTTATCAGTGCGCATGGTCGTCCATATCATCTTGCGCCGGCCTATGACATTTTGCCCATGGGATTCGCGCCTAAGTCAGGTGGTGAGATTGTGAATACGCTTCGTCCGGCATCGCTACTTAATGCGATAGAGGGAGAGATCTGGCATGAAGCTCTGGAACTGGCTGAACGCTTTTTTGCTTTAGTCAGCGGTTGCGAACGTTTCTCTGCCAGCTTTACACCATGCATGACGGCGTTACGCGCACATCTTGACGAGGCGAGGTCGAGGATATCACGTCTGGGATAATGGACTTGAATCCCGCCTGGGTATGCTGGGATTTTTAGCAGGTTGCAGCAAGAGGGCAGGAATTGATGACATGTTGGTTATAGGCAAGGAAAGATATGTGGCATCAATATCTCATTTAATTATTCTGGGTTTGAGGGATATACATAATTTACTTCAGCACCAGAAACAGTATAACAAACTGTTTTAAATGGATATTAATCAAATGGCGATTCAAACTCACAGTTATGAACTCAGTTTTGGTTCATAACTGTGTTAAACGCTGTCCATAAATCACTCGATGTTACGCCTGTTGGTTCATGAACTGTTCGTTCTAATTTTGTGATGTGCGTCAGGTTTTAGTGTTCAGTAATATTACCTTTTACTCGATGAGCGATTGCTTAATACCTCTCCGACAACAGGAGCAGCGGTAAATGCGTTTGGCCAGCCAGCGTAAAACGCGGCTTGGGTAACGATCTCCCCAGCTTCCTCAGCAGAAAGTCCATTATCCATCGCTCTGTTGAGGTGATAGCCAATCTGCGCACTCTGCCCGGATGCGATTAACGCGCTGACCGTAATCAGGCTTCTGTCGCGGGGTTTCAGCGCGGGTCTTTGCCAGAGATCCAGGAACAGTGGGTCAGCAGTAAATTTAACCAGGCCTGGAGATATTGGGCCTACATTTTTTTCCACTGTCTCTGAACGCTGCTTTTCTGCTTCATGATTGAGAGGAAGCAGGTCCGGAGAAGCTTCAGGAAGTGCATCTGCCGTGACGCCACGAGTTTCAAATACTGCTTTGGTCACGCTGACGGCTGACATGGCATTTGGCCAACCTGAGTAGAACGCCAGATGGGTAATGATTTCTGATAATTCCGCTGGCGTCACGCCGCTATCGAGAGCGACGTCAATATAGTGCTTAAGCTCGGCAGGCTGGTTACGGGCAATCAGCATGGCGACGGTCACCATACTACGATCTCTGGGCGAGAGGGCATCGCGTGTCCACAGATCTTCAGTAATCGCTTCTCGACCAAAGCGCGCAAGAGCCGGTGAGACAGAACGAATATCAGCTTCAGGAATCGCTGAAGGTTCAATTTTCATCATCGCTTTACCTCTTGTTTCCTCAGCATTAGCAAAATCAGAAATAACAAGCGACATGGCCGCCGCTGCAATTACGCTTTTCATGTTAATCCTCACTGGTCAACGGTGCGGATCCTGTTTGATTCCGCCTTTGTTACGAAGAAATACCGGTTTTACCGGGATAGCGTCCTTCCTGGCGCTCATATGCGCCGTTTGCCTGAGATAGTCCAGGAAGTGCGGCGTTTGTCGGTGCAGTTGATAATCCTCCTCACTGGCGTAAATCTCATAGAAATACCAGCGGTTCGGACTCTGTGAGTCTGTAGCGGCATACATGGCTAACACGCCTTTCTCTACTTTGAGCGACTCGGCCATTTCAGGAAGGACGATGTTTTTAAATTCGGTCTGAAATTCAGGCTTTACCTCGACGATCACCAGATTATTAATGGTTCGCTCATTCGGTATGATGTGTTTGTCGCCCAGAAACTGTGGCTCCAGAGTGATTTTATTTTTCCGATCGATAATGTCAGGTGCCCGGGCAGCGAATGCCTTGTATGGTTCGGCATTCAGATGTTTGCGGTAAGCACTCTCGTTTTCATAGAGTTCGACCATGAATGCCTTACGTGGATTGTCGCTTCGTTGCAGGGCGTACATCGCCAGCGTACCTGCTTCATGATCAACCGAAGCGGAAATCGTCTGCCTGGCCACGTCTTCAAACTCTTTGTCCCGATCGGGTCTGACGCCGAGCTCAAAGATATTCATCACTACCTTATCCGGTGCGTCCGGTTTTGTTGCAAAGACAGAGGTGCTTATTAGCATGCAAATTAAAAGCATAAGGGGCTTTTTCACGTTGATCCTTTTACTGAAATGACTGTTTGCTACCGCGTCCAGACCTGCTTAACGTCTTTCGTTTGCGGCGTGTTTTGCGCCATAATCCCCGTCAGAACGTGCGGCTGGTAGGTTTCTTCCAGAAACCGGATTTCCTCAAGGCTCAGTTGAAGATTTACGGCGTTTACCGCGCCATCAACGTGATCTTTTTTTGTGGCCCCTACGACAGGTGACGTGACCTTTGTCAGCAGCCAGGCGAGTGAGATTTCCGTCATGGACACCTGATGTCGTTCAGCAAGTTCGGCGACGCGCTCGATAATGATCCGATCCTGTTCAGCCGTGCTGTCATACTTCCCGCGCGCATAATCATCCTCCGCGGCTCGCCGCGTGTGGCCTTCTTTCCGGGCGAGACGACCGCTGGCCAGCGCGCTATAGGGGGTCATGGCGATATCATCTTCAGCGCACAGACCGAAGAGCTCTCGTTCATCTTCACGCATAATCAGGTTGTAGTGGCTTTGCACGGAAACAAAGGGCGTCAGCCCTTCGCGTTCGGCAAGCGCGTTCGCTTTCGCCAGCTGCCAGGCATAGCAATTGGAAATACCAATAGCGCGCACTTTGCCCGCAGTAACGGCGGCATGCAGCGCTTCAAGCACCTCAATAACTGGCGTGTTGTAATCCCAGATGTGGTAGATGTAGAGGTCGATGTAGTCCATCCCAAGATTCTGCAGGCTCTGGTCGAGCGATCGGGCTATTGCCTCTTTTCCGCCGATCCCCGCGGCAATTTGCGCGGCGGTTCGTGGCAGAAACTTGGTGGCCAGCACCACGTCCTCGCGTTTTGCCATCTCCCGCAGCGCCCGGCCAACGTATCGCTCGCTGGAGCCGTTCTGATAGGCGATGGCGGTATCGTAAAAATTGATACCCTTTTCGAGACCGTAGCGGATGATGTCCCGGCTTGCTGTTTCGTCCAGCGTCCAGCGATGCTGGCCCGTTAACGGGTCGCCAAACCCCATACATCCCATACAGATGCGGGAGACCAGTAAGTCACTTTTACCGAGCCGGGTATACTGCATCGTTATTCTCCCTCTGGATTATTCACGACGGAATTGAGCAGATCGACAAGCCTTGAAGCGTGTTCCCGGGCAAGCGTTTTTTGCTGCGCGATTTTGTCGACATCCCGGTCTGCATAGCTGATACCGCAGGTATAAACCGGCGCCAGCAGCTCAAGATTGCACAGTCTTGCCGTGGTCTCGAACGGAATAAGATACTCTTCAATGGCATGGCCAAAGAAACCGTCAGCGGTATAGAGCGCCTGTGGCGCCCCTGTAGTGAAGGAGAGGAGCAGCTTTTTACCGCCCAGTTTCGCCGCTGAGCCATGCGCGAAGCCGTGGACAAAGACCTCGTCCAGCCATTGTTTCATTAACCCGGGCAGCCCATACCAGGAAAAAGGAAACTGCCAGACAATCACATCGGCCCTGAGCAGACTTTCCTGCTCCGCCGCGATATTGAATTTGCCGTCCGGATAGAGCCAGTCCAGACGACGAATTTCAGCATCGGGAAGGGCGGTCGCCACTTCATCAAGGATAGTGGCGTTAGCGACGGAATGGTTCAGCTCAGGATGACCTGAAATAACAAGGATATTTTTCATTTCAATACGTTAAAGAGGCTGGTGAATTTTTAGTCCAGTATAGAGTGACACCATTATTTTTTTTAGAGCAGTAAAGGCTCATTCACTTTTAGACAAAAACTAATAATGGTCGACTGTTCTCATTGTGCCCGGTCATCATGAACCCGTGAACTACGCCATGATGCCCAGTAAACGTTCCGCATTGCGAAACGCGATGGCCTCTTTTTCAGCCTTGTTGACGGGCAGACTGTCGATAAATGTTTTTACACCGTCGAGGGTCTGATAGGGGTAATCAACGGAGAACAGGATCCTGTCTGCCCCCATTAACGCGTAGATAAACTGGAAGTGCGGCAGTGTCAGCATACCTGACGGGGTAACGTAAACGTGTTCCTGGAAGGTTCTCGTTAGCGTGCGTGACAGACCCGTTGCAGCCAGCGGAAGGCTGTCATCAAGACGCTGCAGCCAGAAGGGTAGCATCTCCCCCCAGTGGCCACTGATTACCTGCAGGTGGGGATATTTATCAAATGCGCCCGATAACATCAGCCGTAACAAATGGATCCCGGCTCCTCTGGCTCCTGTTTACTATGCGCAGCGGGCGCAGGCAGGGTTGATAATATCTGAAGCTACGCAGGTTAGCCGTCAAGGTACCGGATATATAAGAACACCGGGAATATATTCCCTCGCTCAGGTTGAGGCATGGCGTCGCGTAACAGATGCAGTTCATGAAGCCGGGGGAATTATTTTTGCGCAACTGTGGCATGTCGGACGCGTTTCGCATCCTGAGTTCCATGATGGTGTCCTTCCGGTTGCCCCATCTGCAATTAATGCAGAGGCAGACGTTTTTACGTCTAATGGAATAGCACAAACTCCTGTCCCTCGCGCGCTTTTAACAAGTGAAATCGCCGATGTCGTCTCACAGTTTCGTCAGGGTGCTGAAAAAGCTTCTGAAGCCGGTTTCGATGGAGTAGAAATACATGGTAGTTCAGGATATCTCCTTGACCAGTTCCTTCGTGACGGTTCTAACAAACGAGAAGATCATTATGGTGGGACTATTATAAACCGTGCACGTTTTCCTCTGGAAGTCGTCAGTGCAGTGAGCGAAGTGCTCGGCGCCGATCGCGTTGGTTTCAGGGTTGGTCCAAACATGTCGCTACATGGTATGTCTGATTCTTCGCCGGTTGAAACATTCAGTTATTTAGCGACTCAACTCGACGCTATTGGCATCGCCTACCTTCACGTAACCGAAGGTATTGCCGGGCCCGATGCTCCGGTGGCAGGTTCACAGCGAATTGCACCTTATCTTCGTCAGTGTTTCTCGCGAACATTTATTCTGAATGGTGGATATGATGCTCAGACCGGTGAGGATGCAATTAACAAGGGTGAGGCCGATCTCATCGCCTATGGTGTTCCATTTATTGCCAATCCCGATTTACCCGCAAGATTTGCGTGCGGCAGCGATCTTAACGTTCCGGACCCTGCAACCTTCTATGCGCCGGGACAGAACGATGCGGTGGGCTACACTGACTATCCCGCACTAAACAAAAGTAAAAAAACATAAATACCTTAATCCATTCTGTGCCGTGAATGTCATCTGAATGAGTACAGGTGTATTTCAAAATACGTGGTTAACAGTGGATCGCAGCATCAGTAAAAACGAACTAAAGGGATATTATTGACTTAAGCATCTTTAGGCTGTAGTTAATAATTAAGCAGTAATTGCTTAAGGAACACATTATGAATAACGCCCTGTATAACCAGATACGGATCTTTCAGAGCATTGCACGTGAGGGCAATATTTCGGCAGCCGCAAGAAAACTGGAAATTACGCCTCCCTCCGTCAGCAATGCGCTTAAGCTGCTGGAAGATCATATTGGCCATCCGCTTTTTGTGCGTACGACCCGCCGTATTGAGCTGACGGAAACCGGGCAGCTGTTGCTGGAACAGACCGCTGCGGCGGTGGAGTCGCTGGAAAATTCGCTTGAAAGCATTCGCGACCAGAATCAGGAGCCCTCTGGTATCGTGCGAATCACGCTCTCGCGTTTTGCCTATCTGTTAATTCTTAAGCCTGCAATGGCGAAATTCTGTCAGCAATATCCGGGTATACAGCTGGAAATTTCGGTTTACGACGGTACTGTGAATGTTATCGAAGAGCGTTTTGATCTTGGGATCCGTTTTGGCGATATCCTCGAGGGTGGGGTGGTAGCGCGGCCGTTAATGAAACCCTTTCGTGAAGGGTTATATGCATCCTCAGCCTATCTCAGCGAGCATGGAACGCCTGAGGTGCCGTCAGATCTCAGTCAACACAAGCTGATTGGCTACCGTTTTATTACTAACAACCGCATCCTTCCGTTGATTCTGAACGATCGCGGAGAGCAGTTGACGGTTGAGATGCCCGGACAGTTAATCAGCAACGATATTGACGTTATGGCAGACGGGATCCGTAACGGCCTGGGAATTGGACGTTTGTTTGAACCCATCTGGCAGTTACAGCCGGACAGGGAGCGCTTTATACCCGTGATGGAGAGCTACTGGAAAACCTACCCGCCAGTGTATCTCTATTATCCCAAAAACGCGGGTAAAACGAAAAGAGTGAAGGCCCTGATTGATTTTCTGATATCCGCTACGGGGCGATAAAGACGATAACGCATCGTCCCGTATGGAAGCGCTATTTCACAACCCCAGCGGCCTGGCCTCCTGTATGAACTCAATCAGAAGGCGAAGCCCGGTTGGCAGTTGCCGGCGGCTTGAATAATAGATATAAAAACCTTCCTCCAGCGGGGACCATTCCGTAAGCACCAGGCGGAGCCGTCCATCCTTCACATAGGGTGCAACAAGAGGCTCCGGAAAATACATCAGGCCGGCCCCGCCTAATACGGCCACAAGACCCGTTTCAGCCTGGTTGACCGTCACTGAGCCAGGCACAGTGATTTGGTACGTTTCGCCATCTCGCTCAAGTTCCCAGCGATAAATCCGATCGTCGCCGAGACGATTGCTTATACAGCGATGGTGTAACAAATCATCCGTATGTTCAGGCGTTCCGTAACGTTCAAGGTAGTCGGGGGATGCGGCGATAACCCAGCGAATATCGGCAGATAAACGCCGGGCAACCATGTCTTCCGGGACGGTGCCACCATAGCGGATACCGGCATCGAAGCCCGCATCAGTGACGTCAACCATACGGTTGCTGGCCACAATATCGATTTCAATATCGGGATAGCGATCCATAAACGCGGGCATAACCGGCGCAAGCAAAAGATTGGCCGCTTCAACGGCTGCATTGATGCGGATACGCCCGGTAGGCGTATTACGATACCGGTTAAGCGATTCAAGCGCGCCTTCTATCTTGTCGAAAGGCTGAAGAACAGACTGAACCAGTTCTTCACCTGCAGCCGTAGGGGTAACGCTCTTGGTCGTGCGATTAAGGAGGCGAACCCCGAGCCGGGTTTCCAGTCCCTTCAGGGCATGACTAAGCGCTGATGCACTGACACCTAATTCAATCGCCGCACGGCTGAAACTGCGATGACGTGCAATAGCCATGAAATAAATGAGATCGGCGACATCAGCTCTGCTTATTTGCATACAGAATCGTTTTCCTTGTGCGTTAAGGCCGAATGCGTTGATACGGAAATGATATACACCATAGACCGACCAGGGCTAATCCGTTGCTGAATTTTTTTCACAAGTCCATCCACCCATCGCCTCTCACTGAACACATTGTGCTTCGTTATTCTTGAAAATTATGCGCTCTGGCCGTCAGTCAGGGCGGAACATTCACCTAACGGAGCCGTGTATGAACTATACGCATCTTGGCCGCACCGGCCTGAAAGTCAGCCGCCTTTGTCTCGGAACCATGAATTTTGGTGACGTCACCGACGAGAAAACCAGCGCCCGCATTCTGGATGAAGCGCTTGAGGCGGGTATCAATTTCATTGATACAGCAGACGTGTATGGCACCGAGCAATCACCCGATATCCAGCAAGGTTCGGGGCTGTCTGAAGAGATTATTGGTCGCTGGCTCCAGCAGGGTGGCCACCGTGACCGTATCGTTCTGGCGACGAAAGCCTATCAGCCTATGGGACCGGGTCCGAACGATCGCCGTCTTTCTGCTTATCATATTCGCAAGGCCTGCGAGGACAGTTTGCGACGGCTTAAGACCGACCATATTGACATCTATCAGATGCATCACATCGATCGTTATACACCATGGGAAGAGGTCTGGCAGGCCATGGAGCTCCTTGTTCAGCAGGGAAAAGTGCTTTATATCGGTAGCAGCAATTTCGCAGGCTGGGACATTGCGACTGCGCAGTCAGTGGCCACGGCCCGCCATTTCCTGGGCCTGGTTGCTGAGCAAAGTCTCTACAATCTGACTGCCCGAACTGTTGAGCTGGAGGTCATTCCCGCATGCCGTCATTTTGGCCTGGGACTGATTCCCTGGAGTCCACTTGCCGGAGGGTTGCTTGGCGGCGTACTGAAAAAGATGGCCAGCGGGCGCCGTGCGAGGCCCGCGTTTGCCCGTCTAATCGAACAGTATCGTCCGCAGCTGGAAGCCTACGAAGGATTATGTGAGGACCTCGGCGAAACCCCTTCCGATGTGGCGCTTGCGTGGCTCCTGCAGAATCCTGTCGTTACTGCGCCACTTATCGGGCCTCGTACGGTCGAGCAACTCCGGGAGGCGCTTCACGCAACGACAATCACGCTATCAGACGACACCATGAGCTGTCTCGACGAAATCTGGCCCGGACCCGGGGGAGAAGCGCCCCAGGCTTATGCCTGGTAATGACCAAATTAATGAATCCTTTCTTCGCTATAGGGAGTTCCAGTTTATGAGCAAGATGATGCATGACCAGCATTCTGCTTCCGTACCCGCTTCCCGGGATCGTCGCAATTTTCTGATCGCCGGCGCCGGTCTGGCGTTGGCCGCCACCACCCTTGGCAGGAGCGGAGCAGTGATGGCTAAACCGGCTGGTCAGGACACGTCGGGCGCCCCTTCGGGTGCTGTTCCCGTCCAGAAGGAGACCTTAACCACGCGTAAACTCGGCTCGCTGGAGGTTTCAAGCATGGGACTCGGGTGTCTGCCTATGGTGGGGTATTACGGCGGTGGTCCGCGCGATCGTAAAGCCATGGTTTCGCTCATCCGGGCCGCCTTCGAACAAGGCATTACGTTCTTTGATACTGCCGAGGTGTATGGCCCCCATCTCAGTGAAGAATTTGTCGGGGAAGCACTGGCCCCCGTTCGCGATCGTGTGGTGATTGCCACTAAGTTCGGTTTCGGCGTGGAGGAGGGGAAGCCAACCTCACTCAACAGCCATCCTGACCATATTCGCCGTGCCGTAGAGGGCTCGCTGAAGCGTCTGAAAACGGACCATATCGATCTTCTTTATCAGCATCGCCCCGATCCGAATGTGCCGATTGAGGATGTGGCGGAAACCGTGAAGGCGTTGATCCAGGAGGGTAAAGTGAAACACTGGGGATTGTCGGAAGCGAGTGCCAGGACAATCCGCCGCGCACATGCGGTACTCCCTGTGACTGCAGTACAGAGTGAGTATGCCATGTGGTGGCGTGAACCGGAGACGCGGATATTTCCAACGCTCGAAGAGCTGGGTATCGGCTTTGTACCTTACTGCCCGACCGCCCGGAGTTTCCTTGCCGGGGCAGTCAATCCAGATCAGCGGTTCGACAGCACAGATCGGCGGCATAACCTGCCACGCTTCCAGCCCGATGCCCTGGCCAAAAACATGGTACTGCTTGAATTTGCGCAATCGTGGGCCCGCCGCAAAAACACCACTCCGGTTCAGTTCGCGCTGGCCTGGGTGATGGCACAACGGCCATGGATTGTCCCCATCCCGGGTACGACGCAATATCCGCACCTGATAGAAAATAGCGGTGCACCGCAAGTCCGGTTGACGGACAGCGAGTTACGCGAAATCGATGCAGCGCTTGCCAGGATCCCATTGCAGGGTGGTCGCGCAGATCCGTTTACCGAAAGTCAGTTTGATAAAAGTTAAACGGTGATGGCCACCTTTATACTTACTGTCACAGGGAGACTGTAGGTAAAGTCTCCCTGTCTGGCGATCCGACCCGGACATCAAGAGTTGTTCATTGTCACCAACAGCGGGCCCGAACCAACGCCGGGCCAGGGTAGGGCATTAACAGTCCTGTATTGCTGAAGGCGGCGTGAGTGAAGGTGGCGTATCCGGAAGCGGAGGAATGATCCCGTCGACGGGGTGCGGCAGATAGCGTGCCTCGAGTTCCATGATTTCGGCATCGCTAAGTGAAAAGTCCAGTGCGCTGATAGCCGTGGAAAGATGTTCTGGTTTCGTCGCGCCGATGATCGGTGCTGTGATGACTGTTTTTGATAGCAACCAGGCAATTGCAACATGGGCTCTTGGCACATGGTGCTTTTCAGCAATGCTGGCAACAACATCTATAACGGGCTTATCCAGAAGGGCTGCGTTCTCATACATTTTTAACGCAAAGGCATCGTTTTGCGTTCGTCGGGACGTGACACTCCAGTCGCGCGTGAGCCTGCCGCGTGCCATCGGACTCCAGGGGATCACACCAACGCCCTGGTCTTCACACAGGGGCAGCATCTCGCGCTCTTCTTCCCGGTAAAGCAGGTTGTATTGCGGTTGCATCGTAATAAATCGGGTCCAGCCGTTACGCTCTGCCGTATGCTGCATTTTTGCAAAGCGCCAGGCTTCCATAGATGATGCGCCGATGTAACGTACTTTTCCTGATTTAACGAGGTCATGCAGAGCCTCCATGGTCTCTTCAACAGGCGTGGAGTGGTCAAAGCGGTGAATCTGAAAGAGATCCACGTAATCCATGCCTAAGCGCATCAGGCTATCGTCAATAGACTGAAAAATGGCCTTGCGGGAAAGAAACCCGGTATTGGGGGAGTTGCGCCACGGAAAGAAGGTCTTTGTCGCCACAACGATCTCATCGCGTCTGGCCATTTCTCTCAGCGCTTTTCCAGTGATCTCTTCAGAACTTCCGCCCGAGTAGATATTCGCGGTATCAAAAAAATTAATGCCCGCTTCAAGCGCCTGACGAATGAGCGGACGTGACGCCTTTTCATCCAGGGACCAGGGTTGAGGCAAGCGTTCAGGTTCACCATAGCTCATACAACCGAGACAAAGACGGGAGACTTGCAAACCGCTACGACCCAGATTCACATACTTCATTCTGTGTTCCTTCTTTTATTGCCAGCAATTCTGTATGTGAAAGGGTATTGCACTGACATGAAGGGAACCAGCATGCGCCATCGAATGGTGTTATGAGTTTTTTTCACAGATGGGCGTAATCGTCAGTGGGTTTTACATACAAACTGCGTGGCCAACGGTGAATCCTCAAGACTGAGGAGGGATACCTCCTGAGGCACGGCAACATTCTTATTTAACATAATATACATTATGCGCACCAATGTAATGCCAGTCAAAATCTGCCTTTCTACGGTCGTGATTGCCCCGGTTCATTGAAAGCTTGTCAAATCCCAACCTCTACGTTTATCCAATGTTAAAAGACGTTTGATATACTCCTGGCTTTGACCACCGCTGCTGTAGACTATGGAAATCGAACTCAATAAAAGCTTTAAAGAAAGGATTTTCCACGCTGTCATTTTTGAAGTGACGGCCAACGTTATCATCGCTCTGTCTCTTGCGTGGCTGATGAACGTTTCGGTACTCCAGTCGGGTTCGTTGTCGGTGATATCTGCACTTACCGCAACGGTCTGGAATTTTTTCTTCAATAAGCTCTTTGACGCCCTTCAGAAAAAACATCAGTTTCAACGAACGTTTCTCGTTCGCGCCATCCATGCAGTTGGGTTTGAAACGGGCCTTATCATCTCCTTAATCCCTGTGGCCATGTTCATGCTGAATTTAACGATCGCGGAGGCATTTTTTGTTGAGATTGGCCTTGTACTGTTTTTCCTGCCATACACGATGCTTTTTAACTGGCTCTATGATTATCTGCGTTGGACATTCGTAGGGAGTAAACGGTCTGCTGTGTAGCGAGTATTGATATCGGTCACATTCGCAACCCCTTGATCGTGTTGGACTCCACTCTCTTTCTATACTTCTCATTTCACCATCACTTTTGAGGAGTCCATAATGTTTGATCATGTAAAATTCGGCGTCAGCGATTATGAGAAAAGTAAAACCTTCTTCCTCATGTCGCTTCAACCGCTCGGTGTCGAACTCGTCGATGAAGGCTCTCCTTACTATGGCGTCGAAATGAGTTCCGGCGATGTTTCTCTTTGCCTTTTTCAGTCGAATGATAAACCCGCTCCGCTTCATCTGGCCTTTGTGGCCACGACACGCCAGCAGGTTGATGACTTTTACCATGCCGCGCTGCGCGCAGGCGGACGCGACAATGGCGCACCGGGATTGCGCTCCTACGGTAAAAATTACTATGCCGCATTTGTCATTGCGCCTGATGGTCATAATATCGAAGCGGTATGCCATGCCCCCGAAGAAAGATAACCCGCGCCAGCCAGTTTTCTGGCTGGCTCACGCTCAGGCCAATACGACCGATACCCCTTTTTCCGATAAAGCATTGACCCAGCCGCGGTCGGTATCGCCTTCGACGACAATCGTATTCGCCAGCGCCACATCGCCAATAACAAATGATGACGCCGTATTTATTTTTTCCGGCGACGCCAGGACAACCGTCTCGGCGGCTCTGCCGGAAAATGCACGTTTGATGCACGCCTCTTCGAAATCTCCGGTCGTCAGCCCTGCTTCCGGATGGATACCGGTCACGCCCATAAAGAACAGATCCGCATGAATGTTTTCGATTCCTTCGATGGCCGCCGCGCCGACGGCGACAATCGAGTGTTTATACAAACGGCCGCCGATCAGAATCACCTCAATAAAAGGATGATTAACAAGCCCCAGGGCAATGCTCGGACTGTGCGTCACCACGGTAATACGAAGGTCACGCGGTAAAAAAGCGATCAATTCTGAGGTGGTCGTTCCACCGTCAACGATCACCACCTGGCCCGAAGAAATCAGCTGTGCCCCCTTCTGCGCCACCTTTCTTTTGGCATCCATTTTAACGGACTGTCGTTCCGCGAAAGGCACAGTAGCGGAAGACGACGGCAGCGCGCCGCCGTGAACCCGCTGTAAACGCCCTTCTGCCGCCAACTCGCGCAAATCGCGTCGGATGGTGTCTTCAGAGACGTCGAAGAGAACGCTAAGTGCTTTAGACTGGACCTGTCCTTCGGCGCCGAGCTTTTCAAGGATCAACTGTTTTCGCTGACTGGTGAGCATGATGTATTCCTGATGTTGCATGTTTAATCTTGAAAATGCACGATAATGCTGATATTGATAGTTACTCTACGTAAGGAGGACAAAACGTGCAATCAAAACGTGCAGATGTGCGCATCATTGACAGTGAAACCCTGTCCGATAACTGGTACTTACTTAAAAAATATACCTTTGACCTGCAAAGACGCGATGGCGAATGGCAGCGGCAAACGCGTGAAGTATATGACCGGGGGAACGGCGCCACGATCCTGCTCTACAACCGTGACCAAAAAACGGTGATTCTGACCCGCCAGTTCCGCTTCCCAGTCTTCATAAATGGCCATAAGGACAATCTGATTGAGGCGGCGGCCGGTCTGCTTGATAACATGGATCCGGAAAGCCGCATTAAAGCAGAGGCGGAAGAAGAGACCGGGTTTAACGTGTCGAGCGTGCAGAAAATCTTTGAAGCCTACATGAGCCCAGGCTCCGTCACGGAGAAACTCTATTTCTATCTTGCCGAGTATCAGCCGAAGGACAAAACCAGCGCAGGCGGCGGTATCAAAGCGGAGGGAGAAGATATCGACGTGCTGGAAATGCCCTTTGAAGAGGCATTGCGGGGAATTGATACGGGCAAAATCGTCGACGGAAAAACCATCATGCTGCTCTACCATATTGCACTGAAAGGCATTCTGTAACCTGCCGCTCGTCCGACGCCTGTCCCGGTGCAGGTGTCGGCCTGTGCTATCCTTGCTGAAACACGCAAAACGGAGATCTAAAGATGGCCGACTGGAACCCTTCGCTTTATCTGCAATACGGCGCTGAACGAACGCGCCCTGCCGCCGAGCTGCTTGCCAGAATTCCCCTGAGTGACGTTGCCACCATTGCCGATTTGGGCTGCGGGCCGGGAAACAGCACCGCGCTGTTGCAGCATCGCTGGCCAAAAGCGCAGATTGTCGGCGTCGATAACTCACCGGCTATGCTGGAAGAGGCTCGCAGCGCACTGCCCGACTGTCAGTTCGTTGAGGCCGATATCCGCCAGTTCAGGCCAGGCCAGCCGTTGAACCTCATCTATGCGAACGCATCCCTACAGTGGATACCTGACCATTACGATCTCCTGCCGCATCTGGCGTCACTGCTCGCGCTCAATGGCGTGCTGGCGATCCAGATGCCGGATAACTGGCTTGAGCCCACGCATGTAGCGATGCGTGAAGTGGCGCTGGAGCAAGGCTACCCGGACCGTGGCCGCGAGCCGCTGCCTGGCGTGCATGCGTATTACGATATCCTGTCGGAGGCCGGCTGCGATGTGGATATCTGGCGGACAACCTATTTCCATAAAATGAGTTCGCACCAGGCCATTATTGACTGGGTCAGCGCGACCGGTTTACGCCCGTGGCTTCAGGAACTGAACGAGAGCGAGCAGCAACGTTTCCTGAAACGCTACCATGAACTGCTGGAAGAGCAGTATCCGCTCCAGGAAAACGGGCAGATACTGCTGGCTTTTCCTCGACTGTTTATGGTTGCCCAGCGTCAGCCCTGAACGGCGCTATGAACGGGCCTCTTTGAGCAGCTGCTGGATAACCTTTTCCTGATGCTCATAATTGCCTTCGCCAAACGAGGTATAGCGTAGCTGACCTTTAGCATCGAAATAGTAGTGCGCGGGCCAGTACTGGTTGCCGAAAGCGTTCCAGATCTGATAGTTGTTGTCCGTCACAACCCGGTACGGCAGTTGCCATTTATTTACCGCGTTTTTCACCGAGGCGATCGGTTTCTCCCAGGGGTATTCAGGCGTGTGTACCCCTATGACGACCAGGCCCTGAGACTGGTATTTTGTTGCCCAGTCGCGCACGTGCGGAAGCGTATGCTGGCAGTTAATGCAGTCCCAGGTCCAGAAATCGATCAGAACCACCTTCCCGCGCAACGATTCAGACGTGACAGGGTCACCATTTACCCACCCTGTCCCACCGCTTAATGAAGGCAGCTGGCTGCTGGGCTCGGTCATGACGACCGGTTGAAGCTTCGCCGGTTGCGCGGCGGGCTTTGCCAGATTCAGCAGCGCGGTTTCAAGACGATTCGCGACGCCGTTTGCGCCTTGCAGAACAGACGTCATCCCCGTTGCGTTGAAGACGACTGCCGCTAACATCACCACGCCTGCCCCCTGACGTAATTTTTCCATCAGCGCCGATCTTGCTCTCAGCGGCGTCATCAGCGTGCGGCCTCCGAAAACGAGCAGGCCCAGCATCAGCGCGCAGCCGCTACCATAGGCGGCCAGCAAGGCTCCTGTGGCAATGGCCGAGTGTCCGGCAATATTGATGCTGAAAATGGCGCCCAGAATCGGTCCCGCGCAGGGAGACCAGAGCAGCCCGACGGCAAGCCCGGCCAGAAAAGCCGATGCCATACCACGCGTTTGCCCGCTTCGGGTGTTGAGGACATTTCCCGCGATGACTGCCGGCCCGGCGATACGCTGGGCAAAGGCCGGAAAAATTAAGGCCAGCGCGGCCGTGGCCAGGACGATAAGCGCGATCCAGCGCCCGACGATAGTTGCCTCTGCTATCCACTCGCTGGCGACGGTGACGACCATCGCCACCAGGGTGAACATGACGATCATCCCCGCGAGCAGCGCCAGAATATGTCGCCGCTGCCCCTGAAAACCGGCGAACAGGAGAGGAATTACCGGGAGCGTACATGGACTGAGCAAGCTTATCATCCCGCCCAGGAAAGCAATTATCAGAAACATAGACACCTCACAATACAAGTCCTGCGATGCTGCAGTGAGGCTATTTCATCGTGCGGATGTGTTCAGGATATGTGTAAAAGCGTGGGTTTTTGTCTGGCTCTGTATCGGCCACGCAGGGAGATACAGAACCGTACAATTAAAGGCGCGGGAGAGTAATCGAAACGTCCAGCCCGCCCTCTGCGCGGTTCTCCAGCTTTAGCTTTCCGTCCAGCTGAGCGGTGAGCTGCGCTGCGATCGCCAGGCCGAGTCCTGTCCCGCCGGTGTCGCGGTTGCGTGATGTTTCAACCCGATAAAACGGCTGTAATACCGCCTCCAGCTCGGCATCCGGTATCCCAGGCCCGCCGTCTATGATGTGAATCACCACCTCTCCGGCAGTCGAGTCATCAATGCTAATGGTGGCATAGTCGCCAAATTTCAGGGCGTTATCCAGCAGGTTGGTCATCACCCGGCGCAGCGCCTGTGGACGCGTGACGATGGGCAAACGGTTTTCGCCTGCCTGAAACTGCACGTTTTTACCGATGTCCTGGTAATCGCAGGCGATGCTGTTTATCCAGGCGTTCAGCTCCAGCTTCAGCGAGGTCTCTTCCAGTGATTCTGATGACCGGGCATACGCAATACCCTCACGCACCAGACGAGACATATTATCAAGGTCGTTTAAGAGCTTGTCGCGCAGGTCAGGCTGATCCGCCATTTCAACACGAAGCTTCATGCGGGTAATGGGCGTCTGGAGATCGTGCGATATGGATGCCAGGATCTGCGCCCGCTCCCTGAGATAGGACTGAATGCGCGCCTGCATCGCGTTGAAGGCATGTGCTGCCCGCTGCACCTCGACCGGCCCCTTTTCCGTCATTGGCGTGTTGGCGGCCGGGTCCAGGGTGTCTACCGCGCGGGTAAACTGTGAAAAAGGCCGTATCACCTGGCGTACGGCGATCCAGGAGCAGGCAGCCAGCACGAGCAACTGCAGAATAAGAACAACGGGCAGCCAGCTGGCGACCGGCGGCATCCGAGGGATCAGGTCAATGGTCAGCGGCGCGCCATCATGTAGCGTGAGATGCGCCTGGATATGTGAAATGGCGCCGGGAACGGCGGTGAAGCTGAGCGGGTACTGTGCTGCAAGCGTCGCTTTTAAGGTTCGGATGGCGTCCCGGGAACGCTTGTCCGTCGGCGCGTTGCCAGGATCTCCCGGCCCCAGAATATAGCGGTAGTTACCCCGTTCAAGGCGCGGCAACCAGGCCGCGCGCTCGCTGGCGGGTAAGCGGTCTAAAATAGCCACGCTGGTCGCGACATCGTATTCCAGATTACCGAGCATTACCGTTCGGGCGCTGTGCATTCGCTCTATCATGACCAGCGTCAGGCTCAGGGCATTGGCGAGCAACAGGCCGGGCAGCACGACGATCAGCAAGCGGGCCAGCAGCGAGCGAGGCCAGAGCGTCATTCGTTAGCCTCTATGATGGTGACCGGCATGGTAAACACATATCCCTCGCTGCGCACGGTTTTGATATACGCGGGCGTGCGGGCATCTTCATTCAGACGCTGGCGAACCCGGCTAACCAGCAGGTCGATTGAGCGTTCAAACAGCTCGGCGTCACGCCCCTGCGTCAGGTTGAGCAGCTGATCGCGGGTCAGCACCCGCTGCGGGTGGTCAAGGAAAACGCGCAGCAGGCGATACTCCGCCCCGCTGAGCGCCACAATCACCCCTTCCGGGTCGATCAGGTGGCGGGCAACGGTATCGAGCTGCCATTCGCCGAACGTCACCAGCCGCCCTGCTTCCGTCACCTGTAAATTGGGCGGCATCGTGCGAAAACGGCGTAAAATCGCTTTGATACGCGCCAGTAATTCTCGCGCGACGAAAGGCTTTACGACGTAATCGTCGGCTCCCATTTCCAGACCCAGGATCCTGTCCGTCTCCTCGTTGCGCGCCGTCAGCATTAGGATGGGCAGATCTTTATATTTCCCGACGCGTAATTGCCGACACAGCGTAAGCCCGTCGTCGCCGGGCATCATAACGTCCAGCACCACCAGGTCGATATGCTGCTTGTCCAGCACGACGCGCATCTCTTTGCCGTTTGCCGCGCCGGAGGCGCGATAACCGGACTTAACGAGATAGTCGATAATCAGTTCACGAATATCCCTGTCGTCATCGACGACAAGGATATGATCAATATGCTCCACCGAAATCTCCAGACCGAAGGGTAACGTACTGAAAATAGCACATTTCAGAGTTTGTCAGCGTCAACTACTGCCTTGACGAAATCCTGCGGATCTTCCTGAGGCGGATTGTGCCCCACGGTTGCGCCGAAGGTACGGTGTTCATACTTACCGGTGAATTTACCCGCGTAGGCCTGCGGTGCCGGATGCGGCGCCCCGTTGTTTCCGCCTTCGATGGTGATCGTCGGAACGGTGATATTCGGCAGCGTGGCCAGTTTTTGCTCGTAGGCGTCGTATTTGCGCTCGCCTTTTTCCAGCCCTAAGCGCCAGCGATAGTTGCTGAGCGTTACCGCAACGTGATCCGGGTTATCAAGGGATTTGGCGCTGGCGTTAAAGACAGCGTCGCTAAATTTCCAGTCAGGTGAGGCCTGAGACCAGATCAAACGGGCGAAGTCATGCGTGTTTTTGGCATAGCCTTCAGCGCCGCGCTCGGTAGCGAAATAGAACTGATACCACCACTGCTGCTCCGCTTTTGGCGGCAACGGCTGTTTGCCAATCTGCTGGCTGCTGATGAGATAACCGCTTACCGAAACGAGCGACTTAACGCGCTCTGGCCACAGCGCCGCAACGATATCGGCCGTACGGGCACCCCAGTCATAGCCTGCAAACACAGCCTGCTTGATATTCAGGGCGTCCATCAGGTTCACGATATCTTTCGCCATCGCGGAAGGCTGGCCGTTGCGCGGCGTTTTTGCCGACAGGAAGCGCGTAGTACCGTAGCCGCGCAGAGAAGGCACGATCACGCGATAGCCTTTTGCCGCCAGCGCAGGCGCGACTTCAGCGTAGCTGTGAATATCGTAGGGCCAGCCGTGTAACAAAATGACCGGTTGGCCGTCTTTAGGACCAATGTCGACATACCCGACGTTAAGATCGCCGGCGTTAATTTGCTGTGGACGATCGAAAGCCGCCGCTAAGTTAGTGCCGGTGACTTCGGCCTGACATGACATGACGGTGCCAAGGGAAACGGTGAGAGCAAGCGTTG
Organism: Enterobacter bugandensis; assembly: GCF_900324475.1. Taxonomy (NCBI): domain Bacteria; kingdom Pseudomonadati; phylum Pseudomonadota; class Gammaproteobacteria; order Enterobacterales; family Enterobacteriaceae; genus Enterobacter; species Enterobacter bugandensis. Next base: position 2,317,502 of record NZ_LT992502.1, on the reverse strand, counting down.
AATAAGCGAGTTTGCTGAACATGTTGGTATCTCCGGTTGAGTACAATTCACGGGGATATAACAACAGTTCAATGTATAGCGGATATGTGCGGAAACGCGTTTATTGCAAGCCTGTGTATGTATCTGGAACACGGATACAGTGTGATACAAACACAGGCGCTGTTGCCTTAAAGGGAGAGACGATAGCGGACGTAATCGTCAGCGTCACCGTATCGATCGTAGAGTTTACGTGCCGGATTGTTCTCCCGGGTAACCCAGTAGAGCTTTGACCACCCTTCGCGCTTGCCTTCCGCTATCAAGGCATCAATAAGCGCCTTACCCGCTCCCGCGCCGCGCTCGGCTGCATCAACAAACAGATCTTCCAGGTAGCAGATGGGCGCGGTTGACCAGGTTCCTTCGTGCAGAACACACATTGCGAAACCGATGACCTTTGCGTCTTTCTCTACCACGCGGCAGAACATCGGTGAATGCGCTGAAAGCGCCCTTTCCCATGTCGATGCGGTAACGGACTCCTCGAGGTAGCAATCATAAAAATGGGTATAGCCATCCCACAGCGGTCGCCACTGGGGATAGTCATCTTCGCGTAGAGGTCTTACCGTGACAGCCATGCGTTCCTCACATTACAAGTCGATTGCCATTTCAAAACAGCGTAAATCAGCCCCCGCCATACGCGAGTGATGATAGTTTTCGCGCAGCGTCACAAACCCCAGCTTCTGATAAAAGGCGTGGGCGTTAGGCGTTGCATCCAGCCTCAGGCGGGTTATCCCCCGGCTGCGCGCCTCGTGTGTAAGCGCCTCGATAATTCGGGTCGCCATGCCTTTTCCGGTGGCTGAAGGCAAGGTGAATATGGCCTCCAGGCAATGGGTATCGAGATCCAGATAGCCGGTAGCCGCAATGACGCCCTTCTCGTCTTCCACCACGTAAAAAGGGTATTCAATGACCATTTGACGGTAATGCTCGGGCATAAGATCCGGCGTCCAGCGTGCAATCACGTCAGCGTCGTAGCTGGTTTTGCAGCCGTGACGAATCGCCTGATTGCGTATATTCCAGAGTATTTCGGCTTCCTGTGGATGAGCAGTTCGTAACGTCATATCACCTCTTCAATATTTCGCCATGAAAGAGACGTTGCCCATTTTTGGTAGTGAATAACCACAGCACGCCTCACCAGAATGTGATAGAGATGAAAATACCAGAACGCAAACAAAAACATAACGCTTAAATAAGGAGATCCGCAGATGACAATACCGACCCTCACGACAGAACGTCTCCTGCTGAAACCGCTGGTCGCCGAAGATGCGGTTCAGATTCAAAAGCTGTATCCGCGCTGGGAGATCGTTCGCTATTTGGTCTCTTCCGTGCCCTGGCCCTACCCGGATAATGGCGCGGAAAACTATGTGAATAATGTCGCGCTGCCGGATATGGCAAAAGGGATAGCCTGGATCTGGAGCATCCGCCGTCGTGAGGTGCCGGATGCGTTGATGGGGATTATCTGTCTGTACGATGTTGACGATAATAACCGCGGATTCTGGCTGGCGCCGGAGTTTCAGGGACAGGGATATATGCGTGAGGCCAGCATTGCCGCGACGGATTACTGGTTTAATACGCTCAACAAACCCGTTTTGCGGGCGCCGAAGGCCGCCGCGAACAGCCGCTCCCGTCGTATTTCAGACAGCAGCGGCATGCGGCTCATCAGAACGGAAAAGAAAGCCTACGTCAGCGGGATATTGGACTCCGAACTGTGGGAGATCACCCGCGACGAGTGGAACGCCCATCAGGTCAGCTGATAGTGCTTATCCGGCATCAGCCTTTCCGGAATGTTCTCTTCATCGTTCATCTGCAGCAGATCGCGTTCCATCATGTTGCAGATGGCGTCCAGCGGAAGGTCGTTATCTTCTGTGCCAAACGGGTCTTCCAGCTCTTCCGCCAGGGTGTCCAGCGAGATAAAGGTGTATGAGATCAGCGCCGAGACAAACGGCGTCATGTAGTGCAGATCCACAACCAGCGCGAACGGCAGCATGATGCAGAACAGATACACCGTGCGGTGCAAAATCAGCGTATAGGCAAACGGCACTGGCGTTGTCGCAATCCGTTCACAGCCGGAAAGGACGATGGACATATCGTTCAGGCGGTTGTTCAGGCTGTGGAACAGGATGTCCGAAAGCTGCCCGTTACGCCGCCGCACGGCCAGCCACTCCCCCATGACCAGCAAAATACGGTTCGCCGGCGAGTTGGCGCCCATTACCTGAGCTAAAACGTCCGGGGCAAGATAGCGAGAGAGCTGGTCAGCGTTCATTTCCCGGCGCAGGGTCATGCGCAGGCAGTTGGCAAAGGCGATCTGCAGGCGGACAAATTCCCCCAGGTGCTTATCGTCCGGCAAGGTGTTTTTTACCTCGCGAAACAGCGAGCGTGCCGCTATCATCAGTTGCCCCCACAGCTGGCGAGCCTCAACGTAGCGTGAATAGCAGGCGTTGTTTCTGAAACCAAGAAAGATTGCGATCGCCACGCCGAGAATGCTAAATGGCGCCACGGTAAATTTGATGCCCAGCGAGGTATACCACGGCAGCATCAGGATAACGGCGATAGAAAGCAGGAAGTTGAGCAGCAGTCGGGTATAGATTTTGGGGAGTACCGAACCGTGCCAGACAAAAATCAGTTGTAGCCAGTGCTGTTTAGGACGAACAATCATAGTGAGTTTCAGGCAAGAAAAGAGCGTGGCTATTAAACGTGATCCCCATCACGGTTGCAAGCATGTTAACGGAACATTGCACTCTCTCACCTGAAGAATGAAAACCGCACGGTGCTGCATTTGATTTTAAAAACAGGGTAAATAGTATGTTGTAACTAAAATAATGCCTGTTTAAACCCGGCCGAAGCCGGGTCACGTAATTAGCAAAGCGGCTTCACCGCTGCGCGTATGCCCTTCAGCAGAATGGCATCAAGATCCCGCGTCACCTGGTCAACCAGACCGTCCACCTTCGTCAGGTCCTGCTCCCAGTGCGCTTCTACGCTCAGCACGGCGTGCACCAGTTCGCGGGTAGCGAGCTGATTATCGCGATGCTGCGCCCATAGCTGTTGATAACGTTCCAGCCAGAACGCATCATCCTGCACCGGATAGTTCTCTCCGTTACGCTCCGCGCGATAAAATGCGATCAGTGCCGCTAACGCAAACGTCAGACGCGCTGGCAGTTGACCTGAGGCCTTCTGCCCTGCCAGCAGCTGCGGAAGAATACGCGTGCGATACTTGGTCATGCCGTTGAGCGCGATGGAAAGCAGCTGGTGTCTGATGTAGGGATTTCGAAAACGCCCTGTTACCGCGCTGGCGAACGACTCCAGTTCGTCGCGGGGCAAATCGAGAACCGGAATAATTTCCTCATAAATTGCTTTTTCGACGAAAGCGCACACGTCTTCATCATTCATCGCCTCGCCAACCGTGTCCAGCCCGGCCTGATAGGCCACCGGTACCAGCGCCGTGTGCGCACCGTTAAGAATGGCGACTTTACGCTCTTTATAGGGCTTGATGTCGTCGACAATCAACACGTTTAACGGGTACTTATCCAGGCGCAGTTCACCAGCCAGCGAGGCTGGCCCCTGAATTACAAACAGATAAAAGTGTTCAGCCGTGTCCAGGAACCCATCGTGATAACCCAGCCCGGCCTCAAGCGTGTCCACTTCATCGCGCGGGTAACCGGTTACGATACGGTCAACCAGCGTTGAGCAGAAGTGGTTTGCCTCGTTCAGCCACTGGATAAAGGCGGCAGGCAGCGCCCACTCCTGGGCATAGCGCAACACAAGTTCACGCAATGCGTCACCGTTGTAGTCAATCAGTTCACACGGAATGATAACCCAGCCCTTGTCAGGCGCGCCGTTAAAGTGGCTAAAGCGCTCAAACAGCAGGCGCGTTAGCTTCGCCGGGTAGCTGACGGCAGGCGCATCGTCGAACTTATCCTCCGCGTGATAGCTGATTCCGGCTTCGGTGGTGTTCGAGAAAACAAAGCGCATATCCGGGCTGTGTGCCAGTTTCAGAAAGGCGTCGTAATCGTCGTAGACGCTGATTTCACGGTTAACAGAGCGGATAAGTCGGGCTTCGCTCACCTCTTCGCCCTGCTCATTCAGGCCACGAATAATGGTGGTGTATAACCCATCTTGCGTGTTCAGCGACGGCGGGAAGTCGCTCTGAATAGGACGAACGATAACCACACCGGCGTTGAGATCGGTATGTTCATTCAAAAGGTCAATTTGCCAGTCGACAAACGCACGCAGGAAATTGCCTTCGCCAAACTGAATAATGCGTTCGGGATACTGCGCACCGGGAAAATCACGACGGTTGAGCGTGTTCACAAGAGGGTTCCTTTTATGATTAGTCATACAGCCTGATAAGATTGGTACGATAACTTATCAAAACTTTACGACCAGAAACCCTGTTTCGATCAATCCCCGGCGTGGTTGTGTAAAAATTATAAGAATTTATAGAACACCGACGTGGCCGTCATAGCGCCGTCCGGCATCAGGGCGTAGCGCGGGATCTCACCGACCTTTTGCCAGCCGGCACGCTGGTAGAAGGTTTCGGCGCCGCTGCCGGTGGAGGTATCGAGCACCAGAACCGAAATGTTTCTGGCCCGGGCCTCAGCTTCCAGCGCTTCCATCAGCGCCATTGCGGCCCCTTTTCGACGCGCTTTTTCATGAACCAGCAGCTTTGCCACGTCCGCACGGTGCGGCTGGTTTTCCGGCTGGTCGGTAATCAGTTGCACCGTGCCGATGACGCCCTCCTGCGGATCAATACTGGCCAGCACCACGCGCTCGTTGCGCCCTACGCTGTCAGCTATGCCGAGCCAGAATGAACGGGCCTTCTCCAGGTTAAAGGGCAGCATAAAGCTGACGGATGCGCCGCCGTTTACGCAGTTTTCGAGGATCCCGGCCAGCGCATCAAGATGAGTGAGAATGTCGTCGCGGGTGAGGTTTTTGATTTGCAGTGAGGTATTCATTTTTTTGTCCTTACGTTGAATACCCTCACTTTGCATTTAACATTTTATTAACGCAAACGGAACAGTCATATGCTTTTGTTATGTCATCTGGCCCGCTGCCGCTGCTGCTTCATGGCATACATTTTTTCATCGGCATCTTTGAGCCACTGCTGCAGGTCGTTGCCGTTATGATCGAATTCGCTCAGCCCCCAGGAGAACAGAAGCGACCACGGATGTAGCTTGCGTGCATTGTAGTTTTCGACCTGCTCGGCGAGATACTGCATGGCTATCCACGCGCCCTTCTCATCCGTATCAGCAAACAGCACGGCAAACTCATCGCCACCAAAACGAACCAGCATATCCGCTTCGCGGAAAGAAGCGCGCATCAGCTGCGCCATGGTCTTTAACGCCTTATCCCCCTCTTCGTGCCCGTAGCGATCGTTAATCTCCTTGAAACGATCCAGATCCAGCCAGCCGAGCGTTAACGGCTCAGCCCGGCGTCGGGCGATGGAGAGCGTGAACCGCACGAGCTGGTTAAAGCCCCGTCGGTTGAATAATCCGGTCAATTCATCCGTGGTCGCCGCGCTGATTGCCGCAAACTCATCTTCAGCCAGCGCGCCCAAATCCCCCAACACGGCGAGATCGGTCGCTGAGAACTCCCGCGGTGCGTAGTCAATCAGGCAAAGCGAGCCAACGCTTGCGCCGTTGCGTAAGCGCAGCGGAAAGCCTGCGTAAAACCGCACGCGAGGTTCGCCGGCCACCAGCGGGTTATCCGCAAAACGATCGTCCTGAAGCATATCCCCGACGATCAGCGGTGCTTCGGTGAGGATGGTATGGCCACAAAAAGAGATGTTGCGCGGAACGGAATCGGGTGCCTGCCCATCCGCCGACTTAACGATCAGCGTATGCTCATCAATAAGGTTGACCATGGCCAGCGGTACCTGGAAAAAGCGTTTTGCCAGACGCGTTAAGCGGTCAAACGCCGGGGAACTGTCAATCTCAAGCAGACCCGATTCGCGCAGCGCGTTAAGTCTGTCAATTTCATTTTCAGGTGTTGCAGGTGCTTTCATAATGTCTCCTGACGTAAAGCGTTACTCAAAGCGTAGCTTAAACCGAGACATTGTCAGCGTTCGACGTCCTGTTAAGCCGCTATCCATTTCACGTCAATGCGTTATGACGATTTGCTCGTCCGCCAGCCGGGTACGAGGCTGCAGGCGGTAAGCGCAGAACGCATTAAATATCATTTTTGGGCGTTCATCTGTATCACCAGCCAGCGGTGGATCACGCTGACGATATAATGTTGCTGCTGCGCGCTCAGCTGCACGCCCTGGGGAATGTTATGCCATTTTGCCAGACAGCCCCGGCAGCAGGTCGCGGTGGCATGCTGGGCGATAAACACCGGGTGGCCACGCATGGGCGTCTGCTTGCCGTCGTTTGCGGGTTGCGCGGGTGCAAGGCGTTTAGCGACAAAATCGGCGGCATGCTGGTCAATGGTTTCGGGGCCTTTGTCCCAGCAGTACTGTCGTTCCTTATTGCCCAAGCGGAAGCGCGAGCGAAACGTTGATCGCGCCAGGCGGGAAAAAAGGGGATCCAGGTCAGACATCAGTATACAGAACGTCCCAGGCGCTGGGTCAGCTTCTCCAGAACCGCCACGCCGGCAAGTGAATTTCCCGTTTCATCCAGCTCCGGGCTCCAGACGGCAATCGCCATTTCATGCGGCACAATCGCCACCACCCCGCCGCCAACGCCCGATTTGGCCGGAAGGCCAACCCGCCAGGCAAACTCCCCGGCGTTCTGATACATGCCGCTGGTAGCCATCAGGGCGTTAACCTGACGCGCCTGAAGCGGGGAAACCACCTCCTGATCGAGATGCGGCGCGTGCCCCTGGTGCGCAAGGAACAGAAACGTCTGGGCCAGCTCAACGCAGTTCATCTTCAGGGCGCAGTAATGGAAGTAGTTTTGCAGCACGGTCGCCACGTCGTTGTGGAAGTTACCGAAGGATTTCATCAGCCAGGCGATAGCCGCGTTGCGGGCAGAGTGTTCAAACTCCGAGCGCGCCACCACCGAATCATAGGCAATGTCGTCCACGCCAGAAAGCTGACGAACAATCTCAAGCATTCGCTGACGCGGTGCGCTGAGGCGGCTTTGCAGCATATCGCAGACCACCAGCGCCCCGGCGTTGATAAAGGGGTTACGCGGTTTACCCTGCTCGATTTCGAGCTGAAGCAGTGAGTTAAAGGGCTGACCGGACGGATCTTTTCCCACGCGCTGCCAGATCTCTTCTTCCTCATACTGGCGCATCGCCGCGACCAGACTCAGCACTTTAGAAATAGACTGAATAGAAAAGCGTTCAGTGGCATCGCCTGCCTGGTATCGCTGTCCGTCTATGGTACAGATAGCGATGCCCAGCTTATTCCCGCTCACCGAGGCAAGGGCCGGAATGTAGTCGGCCACCTTCCCCTTTCCCAATAACGGACGAACCTGCGCCAGAATCTCGTCCAGCATCTCATTATGGATGACCGCAGCCACTCTTTGCTCCTTGCCCTCAGGCTAAAACGGGCTGCGAGTATAACAGAGGCTAATGTATTGCGTCAGGCGCTAAGACGAAAACGCGAAACGGCCTGCAATAAAAGATCGGACTGCTTTTGCAGGCGTTCAGAGGCCTCCGAGGCGTCAGAAACCAGCAGATCCGTCTGGCGCGAGACCTGATTCAGCGCCTGAAGCTGGCGCGTCATCTGGTGAATACTTTCTCCCTGACTGAGCGTGGCGGTCGAGATTTCATTCAGCAAACTGCTTAAATTGCCCACCAGACCGGTGACCTGCTGCAGGTTCTCTTCCATCAGATTCACGGCGCGGGAGCCGTCTTCAATGCCCTGCACGGAGCGGTTGATCAACTCCTGAATGGTCTGCGTCGAGTGGCTGCTCTTTCTCGCCAGGAGCCCGACTTCCCGGGCGACGACGGCAAACCCGCGCCCCTGGTTTCCGGCATGGGCGGCCTCAATGGCGGCGTTGAGCGCCAGAATGTTAGTCTGAAACGCCACGCTGTCGATCATCGCCACGATCCCGCGCATCTCTGACGATCGCTCGACGATCGCCTGCATGGAGGCATTCACGGTCGACATCATCTGGTCGCCTCCTACGGCAGCCTGACGCGCTTCATCCGCGCGCGAGCTGGCGAGGCGGGCATAGCCGGTATTCCCTTCCACGTGGGTTTCCAGCGCCGCGATATGCGCTGTGACCTCCTCCAGCTCCTTTGCCTGACGCGCCGACTGCTGGTACAGCTTCTGGTTTCCCTCGGCGAGGGAGCCAATGTTCTCCACCATCGTGGCTGTGGCGTGGCTGACCTGCGTCACCAGCTGCTGCAAGCCGCGCTGCATGGTGGCAACGCTGTCGCTAAGCTGTCCCGTCTCCCGGTTAAAGCGCATCACGTCCGGCGGCGTGCCGGAGAGATCTCCAGCGGCCAGCCGGTTAATATGTGCAATAAGCCGACGCAACGGCGTAATCACCCACCTGGACATACCGAACCAGACGGCTGCGGCGATGGCGAGCAGCAGAACCGGCGCCAGCAGGAACAACGTTTGCAGACCGGAGAGCTGCGCCATTAAAGCCTGACGCCCCTGCATGGCCTGCGTCTCGCTGGCCTGCTGATAGCGCGCGTAGTTGTCGTTAAAGTCGGTCTGAAACGCCTGTGCCGGCACGGCAAAAAAGGCATCAATCGAGTTGGTTCTGACAAGCGCTTCCGATTGCTCCTTAATGGCATCGTAGAAAAGCTGGTAACTGTTAATCAGCGCCTCATCTTTTGGCGGGCTGAGCGCCAGCCAGGCTTTCCATGCCTGCTGAGAAACCGCCAGCGACTTTTGTGCGTCGTCCATCAGGCTGTGCCAGCTTCCTTCCGAGCCGGTTTCTTTATCCTGCATAAACCAGACGCCGGAGCGGTTGAGCAGATCGCTCGCCGCCAGCAGGGAGACGCGCGCCAGATCCAGCTTGCTCTGCTGCTGATACGCCAGCAGGTTTTGCCGTTCATTGCGCTGAGCTTCCTTCAGGGAGGCGTTCAGCAGAAAGGATGAGGAGAGCTGCAGCGCGGAGAAAAGGCCAATAATACAAAAGATACCCGTCAGCAGGCCAAACTGGCGAGGGATAAGACGCTGCGCAATACGGCGAAAAATTTGCGTTAGGTTCATAATTTTCTTCAGTAACAAGACGTTAGACGCGTGCGAGTCTACGAAACGAAAATGACAGAACCATTGCAGATAAATGACAACGGCCCTCGTGATGAGGGCCGAATAAATTACACGCGATCCTTCCACACCGTCTGCACATTACAGAACTCGTGCAAACCAAAATGGGAAAGCTCGCGGCCAAAGCCACTTTTCTTCACGCCACCAAAGGCCACGCGCGCGTCGCTGGCGCTGTATCCGTTGATAAACACCCCGCCGCACTCCAGCTCGCGAGAGAATTTATCCGCAAGCGCTGCGTCGGCGGTGAAGACCGTGGCAGACAGGCCAAAGTCGCTGTCATTGGCAAGCGTCAGGGCGTGCGCCGCGTCTTTCGCAACGGTAATGGCCGCGACCGGACCAAACAGCTCCTGGCGGAAGGCCGTCATCGACGGGGTGACGTTCGCCAGCACGGTTGGCGCGTAATAATTCCCCTCACCGCTGATTTTCTCTCCCCCCAGCAGCAGCGTTGCCCCTTCTGCCAGGCTCGCCTGCACCTGCTGATGCAGTTCATCGCGCAGATCATAGCGCGCCATCGGGCCAAGGTAGTTCTCTTCTTCATCCGGCGAGCCCATCTTTAACGCGGAGACGGCGTCAACGAAGCGTCGGGTAAAGGTGTCTGCAATACCCTCTTCCACAATGAACCGTTTGGCCGCCGCGCACACCTGCCCGGTATTCTGGTAGCGCCCTGCTACCGCCGCCTTCACGGCAAGATCCAGGTCGGCATCGTTGAGAACGATGAACGGGTCAGAACCCCCCAGCTCAAGAACGCATTTTTTCAGAGCCGCCCCCGCCTGCGCGCCAATGGCTGCCCCGGCGCGCACGCTGCCGGTGACGGTTACCGCCGCAATGCGACGATCGTTAATCGCCTGGCTTACGCCGTCATTGGTGGCGTTCACCCAGCCGAATACCCCTTCAGGGAAGCCGGCGTCCGCAAAAATCTGCGCGATAAGTTCCGCCGAGCCGAGCACGTTGGGCGCGTGTTTGAGCAGATAGCTGTTACCTGCCAGCAGGATCGGCACCGCGCCGCGCAGCACCTGCCAGAGCGGGAAGTTCCATGGCATCACCGCCAGAATTGGCCCCAGCGGACGATACTCGATGACCGCGTTGTCATTCTCGACCTGCGTGGGTTCAGCATTCAGCATCGCCGGGCCATGTTCGGCATACCAGTCGCAAAGGCCCGCTGATTTCGCCACTTCCGCCCGCGCCTGCTGAATGGGTTTTCCCATCTCGCGGGACATCATCCGGGCCATCTCTTCCGCGCGACCGCGCAGCGCGGTGCCGAGATCGCGCAGCTTCTGCGCCCGGTGGGCTACGCTTTCGCACCGCCAGTGACGAAAGCCCGCATCAGCCAGCGCGATGGCACGTTCAACCTCTTCCTGCGTCGCCCACGGATACGAGGCGAGCGTTTCGCCCGTTGCAGGGTTAACGGACAGAGCATGTGTAGCAGATGAATATTTCATGATGTTCTCCACGCATTTCGGTTGATTAAGTGTGGCTCACTCTGCTATTTCTTAAAAATGAATAATACTGACCACCTTATTCACGAAACGAGAATGCTATGGACTTAACCCAGCTTGAAATGTTCAACGCCGTCGCGCTGACGGGCAGCATCACCCAGGCGGCGCAGAAGGTGCATCGCGTTCCTTCGAATCTGACGACCCGCATCCGCCAGCTAGAGGCCGATCTTGGCGTGGAGCTGTTTATTCGTGAGAACCAGCGTTTACGCTTATCTCCCGCCGGGCATAACTTCCTGCGCTACAGCAGGCAGATCATGGCGCTGGTGGATGAAGCGCGCATGGTCGTCGCGGGCGATGAGCCGCAGGGGCTGTTTGCCCTCGGCGCGCTGGAGAGCACCGCCGCCGTGCGCATCCCTGAGACGCTGGCGCAGTTTAACCAGCGCTATCCGCGCATCCAGTTTGCCCTGTCTACCGGGCCGTCCGGGACGATGATTGATGGCGTACTGGAGGGAACCCTGAGCGCCGCCTTTGTCGACGGGCCGCTGTCGCACCCGGAGCTGGAGGGGATGCCGGTCTACCGGGAAGAGATGATGCTGGTCACCCCTGCCGGGCAGACGGAGGTAACGCGCGCTGCGCAGGTGAGCGGCAGCGATGTTTATGCCTTTCGCGCAAACTGCTCGTATCGCCGACACCTGGAGAGCTGGTTTCATGCAGACAGAGCCGCGCCGGGACGCATTCATGAGATGGAGTCCTATCACGGCATGCTCGCCTGCGTCATCGCGGGCGCGGGCATCGCGCTGATGCCGCGCTCAATGCTGGAAAGTATGCCGGGCCACCATCAGGTTGAAGCCTGGCCGCTGGCGGAAAACTGGCGCTGGCTCACTACCTGGCTGGTGTGGCGACGCGGGGCGATGACCCGCCAGCTGGAAGCCTTTATAGCGCTGCTAAACGAACGTCTTCAACCAGCGCCTTCTCCATAAACAGGCTGAGCGGATCGTCCACATATGGGGCAAACGCCGGACGCCGATCGTAGCCGCTTCGTTCATAAAGACGAATCGCGGCATGCTGTTTGATGCCCGTTTCCAGCCGTACGGTATGGCAGTGACGGCTCAGGGCCTCATCTTCCAGCGCGGCCAGCAGCTTCTCAGCCAGATGTTGCCCGCGATGGGCCGGATCGATATAAACCCGCTTCATCTCCCCCGTTCCGTCGCCGTTGAGCACGATAGCTCCACAGCCAACGGCCTGAAGCTGCGGGTCGCGGACGATCATCAGGATAAGGGATGTCGCGGGCAGTTCTGAAAGATCGAGCAGATGGTTGCTTTCGGCGGGATAGAGTTCGCTCTGATAACGGTCGAGGGCCGCAATCAGCATAAGAATGTCCGGGTGACGTGCAGATTCAGAGGTAATGGAATACATGGCAGGCTCCTTGCTTTATTTGTGAAACTCAATGTCAACATAGCGCAGGCCTGCCAGGCTACTTCATAGTATTAACTTATCGCGCAGCCGCTAGCGTAAAAAGATCCGCCCTTTCAGGTACAGGGTGGCCTGACCAGCAATGAGTACGCGGTCGCCCTTCAGCTCGCAGCGAAGATCCCCGCCGCGGTACGACACCTGGCGGGCGTTAAGCGACGTCTTACCCAGCCTTTCACTCCAGTAGGGGATCAGCATGCTGTGCGTGGACCCGGTAACCGGATCCTCCGGCACCCCTTCGCCCGGGCAGAAAAAGCGGCTGACGAAGTCATATTCCCCTTCGCCCGGCGCGGTTACGCAGACCATTTTGCCCAGCGGAACCATCGCGCCAATATCCGGCATTAATGCCTCCACCTGCTGCTGGCTCTCCAGCACCACGCAGTAGTCTCGCCCGACGCGCACCTCTTTTGCCGCCGGGATGCCCAGCGCGCTAAACAGTGCAGGCGGTGGGTTATCGACAACCTCCGTGGACCATGCGGGGAAATCCAGCGTCAGCCAGTCGCCGCTGCGTTTGACCGTCAGCTCCCCTACGAAGCGCGTGGTAAAGTGGATTTCCGTATGCGGATAGTCCAGATACTCAAAAATGACGTGTGATGCCGCGAGGGTCGCATGGCCGCAGAGGTTAATTTCATGCAGCGTGGTGAACCAGCGCAGTTCAAATCCGCCGTCGGTTCGCACTAAAAACGCGGTTTCCGACTGGTTATGCTGCTGTGCCATCTTGAGAAGCGTCTCGTCCGGCAGCCACTCTTCCAGAGGACATACCGCTGCCGCGTTGCCGCCAAAGGTTTTGTCGCTGAAGGCATCCACCAGATAAAAATCAATTTCCCGCATTGTCTCTTCCTCTTTTGTTATCAGTTTTAGCGCAGATACACAGTGCCTTTCAGGTAGCACGACGCCTGACCGCTCATCAATACGCGCTCCCCTTTCAGCTCGCAGCGCACATCCCCGCCGCGCGCCGAAACCTGACGGGCAAACATTGCCGTTTTCCCCAGCTTTTCGCTCCAGTAGGGGATCAGCATCGTGTGCGCGGATCCAGTCACCGGATCTTCCGGAACGGCAACGCCCGGTGAGAAGAAGCGGCTGACAAAGTCATATTCCCCTTCACCCGGTGCCGTCACGCTCACTTTATGCTCGCCCGGCGTCATTGCCGAAAAGCGCGGCGCAAGCGCTTCAACCTGCCGGGGATTTTCCAGCACAATCACCCAGGCGCGGCCTTTACGGGCTTCAACGTAATGGCGGATACCGAGCGCCGCGAGCATCTCCGGCGGCGGCGTCTCTTCACGGGTCGGGCACGCCGGGAAGTCCAGCGTCATCCACTCTCCCTCCCGGCTGACCGTCAGTCGGCCAGAGGCGGTATCAAAGTGGATCCGCGAGTCGGGGTAATCGAGTTCATTAAACAGAACGTACGCGGCGGCCAGGGTGGCGTGACCGCAGAGATTGACTTCAGTGAGCGTGGTAAACCAGCGTAGCTCAATGCCGCCCTTAGTGCAGACGAAAAATGCGGTTTCCGACTGATTATGCTGCTGCGCCATTTTCAGTAACGTCTCATCCGGCAGCCATTCGTTCAGCGGGCAAACCGCTGCCGGATTGCCGCCGAACGAGGTATTGCTGAATGCATCTACCAGATAAAAATCAATCTCCTGCATTGTCTTACCGCCTGTCTTTGCTGTGTCGTACTTTTATATTCAATGAAAACAACGCCCCCGGCTACCGCTTTCATAAGGTAAATATTGAGATCTGCGTCACATAATGGTTGAGTTTTCGCCGTATGACGTTTTAAGATCGCCTTCTCATCTTTCCAGCAACGAATCTCCGACATCCCTATGACAACGAACACAGTTTCCCGCAGGGTCGCGTGGCTACGCGTGGTCACGCTGGCCATTGCCGCATTTATTTTTAACACCACAGAATTTGTTCCGGTTGGGCTGTTGTCTGACATAGCAGAAAGCTTCCGGATGGAAACGGCGCAGGTGGGGATTATGTTAACTATCTACGCCTGGGTGGTGGCTCTGATGTCTTTGCCGTTTATGTTGCTGACCAGCCAGATGGAGCGGCGCAGGCTGTTGATCGGCCTGTTTGCCCTGTTCATTGCCAGCCATGTCCTGTCGTTTATGGCGTGGAATTTTACGGTGCTGGTCATTAGCCGCATCGGCATTGCCTTTGCCCACGCGGTATTCTGGTCGATCACCGCGTCGCTGGCTATTCGGCTCGCGCCGGCGGGTAAACGCGCCCAGGCCTTGAGCCTGATTGCCACCGGTACCGCGCTGGCGATGGTGCTGGGGCTGCCCATTGGCCGCATCGTAGGACAGTACTTCGGCTGGCGTACCACCTTCTTTGCCATCGGCATGGGCGCGCTGGTGACGCTGGTGTGTCTGATTAAGCTGCTGCCCGCGCTGCCAAGCGAACACTCCGGCTCGCTGAAAAGCCTGCCGCTGCTGATGCGTCGCCCGGCGCTGCTGAGTATCTACCTGCTTACCGTTATCGTGGTTACCGCGCACTACACGGCGTACAGCTACATTGAACCGTTTGTGCAGGTGGTCGCGGGCTTTAGCGCAAACTTTGCCACCCTCTTACTGCTCATTCTCGGCGGCGCGGGCATTATTGGCAGCGTGCTGTTTGGTAAACTGGGTAACCAGCATGCCTCCTTGCTGGTGAGCAGCGCCATCGGCCTGCTGCTGGCGTGCCTGGTGCTGCTGCTGCCTGCGTCAGGCAGCGAAAGCCAGCTGGCGATCCTGAGCCTGTTCTGGGGCGTGGCGATCATGATTATTGGTCTCGGCATGCAGGTGAAAGTCCTGGCCCTGGCGCCGGATGCCACGGACGTGGCGATGTCGCTGTTCTCGGGGATTTTCAATCTGGGGATTGGCGCGGGGGCGCTGGTGGGCAATCAGATTAGCCTGCACGTATCGATGTCGGCGATTGGCTATCTGGGGGCGATTCCGGCGCTCGTCGCGCTCGTCTGGTCGGTACTCATCTTCCGCAAGTGGCCGGTGGCGCTGGAGGAACAAGGGCAGCACGGGTGAGGTTTATTTATGCCGGGTGGCGCATGGCGTCCTGAAATCAGGACGCCCGTACGATGCCATACTGCATGGGGAAATTACTTGCGTGGCATAACCGTATCGACAACATCAGCAGGTCGGATTGACCCACAGTATAAGTATTAATACTGTCTTTCTTCCTCTCCACCCAGATAGACATATCTTTCATGGGTTATGTCAGCCTGGCACTGATAGATATTAATTCTTGTTTCAACAGGCGTGGCAGTGGAAGACGCATCACTGATCTTCCCGCATTTTTTAGCTTTCTCGTTAATCCAGAGATTCTGTTCTTTTTTCATAGAGGCCCTGACTGACTCTGGAAGAGATTTCCAGAGATTATTGAGTTGACTATCGTTCTCAGAATAGGCCAGCACTGCATCGTTTAATTTGTTGTTGAGATCGGCTTTCTCAAATTCGGATTTATTCATGGCCAGCATAGTCATATCGACCAATGATTGGGAGACATAATCTCTGTCAGAATATTCATAGGATGCTGAAATGTCTTTCTCATTGTCCGCCAGGGATAATATATATACAAAATTATCCCATTGAACACTGTTATTAAGCACCTTGCCACCACCTTGATTTATCCGCTCTAGTTTCTGAGGATAGGCTGCAATAAACCCAAGGATTTCCGTAGGTATGGCGAGCGTGACCTTAGCGGAGCAACTGCGGTTTGAATCATTTTTATCAAATGGTTTAGTTGTAACATTCTCCAGATGAATGGCTATTTGATTTGCTTTTTCCTGGTATGATTTAAGTGGTTTTCCATAAAATTGCGAAGGCGTTGCCAGATACGTTTCCTGCAATTTACTCATTGCATCATCTCTGATTTTTGCTTGCATAGCAGCAACGGCATCCTCACGACCACATTTAAATTCGGGCGCAGAATCGAACAAGCCTGCAGTGGCAGTAAATGAAAACAGCAACGTACTGAGTACGATAAAAGAATATTTTGCACGCATGACACTATCCTGAAAAGAAATGAGTGCAGTACATTACTTTAAGAACTAACGAGCGACAAGTCTGGCTATGCTCATTTAACCCGGTTTGAATTAAAAAAGTATTTTTCCGGAATTTATTTGTATTCATTTAATAAATACTTTACATACCGGGTAAGGGTAATCCGCCACCCGGCACTGACATCAGTGGTAGGTCTTAATAATCTCCAGCACGCCGTTAATAATAAACTGCACGCCCATACAGACCAGTAAGAAGCCCATCAGACGGGAAATCGCCTCGATTCCGCCCTTGCCCACCCAGCGCATGATCGCACCGGAACTGCGCAGAGACGCCCACACGATAACCCCAATAAGTGCAAAAATTAGCGGTGGCGCAACGGTCAGTACCCAGTCCGGGAAGGTAGAGCTGTCGCGCACCGTCGATGCAGAACTGATGATCATCGCGATGGTACCCGGCCCGGCCGTACTCGGCATGGCCAGCGGTACAAAAGCAATATTCGCGCTCGGTTCGGACTCCAGCTCTTCAGATTTGCTGGTTGCCTCCGGAGACTCGTGCGCTTTTTGCGCCGGGAACAGCATGCGGAAGCCGATAAAGGCCACAATCAGCCCGCCCGCTATACGCAGCCCGGGAATTGAAATCCCGAAGGTGTTCATCACCAGCTGTCCGGCGTAGTAGGCCACCATCATAATGGCAAACACATACACCGAAGCCATCATCGACTGATGGTTGCGCTCGGCGCTGTTCATATTCCCTGCCAGCCCCAGGAACAGCGCCACCGTCGTTAACGGGTTAGCTAACGGCAGCAGTACCACCAGCCCGAGACCAATTGCTTTAATCAAATCCAACATAGTGCGTCGTTGTCCTTATCCACATTTAACATCGCAATTATAGGGTGAAAGTGTGACGTTCAGCCATCGGCGCAACGTAACGATAGTTTTCCTTTGGGAACGATACCCGTTTGTTATCTTCCTGATTTGAAAGGTTGCAAAAAACGTTCATGAAACGTTTTAGCAATTCGTGGCATCGGCTGATTCATTCAGTTGACTTATACTTGCCTGAGCAATAATATCTGCCGTGATTAAACTACTTGCCAGGGCAACCATTGTGAAAAGCACCAGTGATATCTTTAACGACGTTGTTCCGCTGGGTCGTCTTATTCATATGGTTAACCAGAAAAAAGATCGCCTGCTCAATGACTACCTGTCACCGCTGGATATCACCGCAACACAGTTCAAAGTGCTGTGTTCCATTCGCTGCGAAGTGTGTATCACGCCGGTTGAGCTGAAAAAGGTGCTCTCTGTCGATCTGGGTGCGTTAACCCGCATGCTCGATCGTCTCGTCTGCAAAGGATGGGTAGAACGAAGCCCTAACCCGAATGACAAACGCGGCGTACTGGTCAGGCTCACCAGCGATGGTGCGGCTATGTGCGAGCAATGTCATCAATTAGTAGGACAAACACTGCATCAGGAACTAACAAAAAACTTAACGGCAGATGAAGTGGCTACCCTTGAGCTTTTGCTGAAGAAAATACTGCCGTAAACAGAAAAAGAGGTATGACGATGTCCAGACGCAATACTGACGCTATCACTATTCATAGCATTTTGGACTGGATCGAAGATAACCTGGAATCGCCGCTCTCCCTTGAAAAAGTGTCTGAGCGTTCAGGTTACTCCAAATGGCACCTGCAACGGATGTTCAAAAAAGAGACCGGTCATTCATTAGGTCAATATATTCGCAGCCGCAAGCTGACGGAAATTGCCCAGAAACTGAAAGAAAGCAATGAACCGATCCTTTATCTGGCGGAGCGTTACGGATTTGAATCACAGCAAACCCTCACGCGTACGTTCAAGAACTATTTTGACGTGCCGCCTCATAAGTACCGAATTACCAGCGTGCCGGGTGAATCCCGTTACCTGTATCCGTTAAAACACTGTAGTTAATCATCGCCTGTAAAAGACGTAACCGAGGAAAAAATGAAAGTTACCGCCTCCGCCGCCCTCGCCTTGCTGGTGCTGTTTTCCAGCCAGACCTTCGCGGAGCAAACCCCAGGTGCAACGCAGCAAAATAATCATGACACGATGATTTTGCCGTCAGCACATGACCAGTCGCCTTATGATTTCAACCACATGGGTGCTGGTAGCGACAAATCCGACGAATTAGGCGTGCCTTATTATAATCAGCACGGCCTCTGATTCGTTTTTGCCCCGCAGCCGCGGGGCTTTTTTATGCCCTATCCCCTTACCCGCGCCGCCCGGCGAACCCGCAGGCCAAACACGTTGATGTACAGCCCGGCCATGATCAGCACGGCACCGAGCAGCTGCAGCGCGCTCAGCGTTTCATCCAGCAGTATCGCCGCACTGGCAAGCCCCACTACCGGAACCAGCAAAGACAGCGGCGCGACGCGCCAGGTCTCATAGCGCCCCAGCAGCGAACCCCAGATCCCGTAGCCCACGATGGTGGCGACAAACGCCAGATAGATGAGAGAAAGGATCGTGGTCAGATCGATCTCGACCAGGCTGTTCAGCATCACCTCCGGGCCATCCAGAATAAACGACGCCACCAGAAACGGGATTATCGGAATCAATGCGCTCCAGACCACCAGGGACATCACCTGAGGCCTCGCCTCGTGCTGCATAATCAGCTTGTTGAAAATATTGCCGCACGCCCAGCTCAGCCCCGCCGCCAGCGTGAGCATAAACCCGAGCAGCGCCACATCCTGACCGTTCAGGCTGGCTTCAATCAGCACCAGCACGCCAAATACCGCCAGCGTTATCCCCGCCAGCTGCTTGCCCTGCAGGCGTTCGCCAAACACAAATGCGCCGAGAATAATGGTAAAGAACGCCTGCGCCTGTAAAACCAGCGAGGCCAGACCGGCCGGCATGCCGAACTTGATGGCGCAGAAGAGAAACGCGAACTGGCCAAAGCTGATGGTCAGACCGTAGCCCAGCAGCAGTTTTAACGGGATTTTCGGACGGGCGACGAAAAAGAGCGCCGGGAACGCCACCAGCATAAAACGCAAACCGGCCAGCATCAGCGGGGGCATGTTGTGCAATCCCAGCTTGATGACCACAAAATTGAGCCCCCATACCACGACCACCAGCAACGCCAGCAGTCCGTCTTTACGCGTCATACCCTGCCCCTGAATTATTAATAATTTGTTAACACTTCAAGGTAACAGAAAAAAGTGTGCCGCGAGAAGATCATTATTTCTGGCAGGCAGCTGAAGCACTTAGGGATAAATCGGGTGCTATACAAGCCCCTTATGTCATGGTAATCCTGTTAACACTCGTCTAAAAAAAGCATAAGCAACCGTCGGGAAGGAATATGAAACCATCTCTCAGGCGCTCAACCGCAGCGCTGCTGGCATCGTCATTGTTATTAACCATCGGTCGGGGGGCAACGCTGCCGTTCATGACCATTTATCTCACGCGCGTGTTTAATATGAGCGTCGAGAATATTGGTTATGCCCTGACGATTGCGCTGACCGTTGGCGTGGTGTTCAGCCTGGGATTTGGCATTCTGGCCGATAAGTTTGATAAAAAACGCTATATGCTGATCGCGATCGTGGCTTTTATCGCCGGTTTTGTCGCGATTCCGCTGGTGGATAACGTCACCCTGGTAGTGCTGTTCTTTTCCCTGATCAACTGCGCCTATTCCGTCTTTTCGACGGTGCTGAAAGCCTGGTTCTCGGACGTGCTGACCTCCAGCCAGAAAGCGCGCGTCTTCTCGCTCAACTACAGCTTCCTGAACATTGGCTGGACGATAGGGCCGCCGATTGGCACCCTGCTGGTGATGTACAGCCTGCAGCTGCCGTTCTGGCTGGCGGCCTTCTGCGCAGCGCTGCCGCTCGGGTTTATACATTTCTTCGTGCAAAAAAGCGTCGCGCTGGATACCGCCGAGGAGAAGATGCCCTGGCAGCCGTCGGTGCTGCTGAAAGATCGCGCCCTGTTCTGGTTCACCCTCTCCGGCCTGCTCGCGTCTTACGTGGGCGGATCGTTCGCCAGCTGCATTTCGCAATACGTACTGGCCGCCAATGCCGACAGCGATTTTGCCCAGAAGGTGGTCGCCGTGGTGCTGCCCGTTAACGCCGCCGTGGTGGTGACGCTGCAGTACGCGCTGGGGCGGAAGATCTCCGCCAGCAATATTCGGCCTTTAATGACCGCCGCAACGCTGTTTTTTATCCTGGGTCTGGGAGGCTTTATGCTCTCCGGGGAGAACCTGATTTACTGGGGCATCGCCGCCGCCATCTTTACGCTGGGTGAGATTATCTACGCACCGGGTGAATACATGCTGATCGACAACATCGCCCCGCCGGGGATGAAGGCGAGCTATTTTTCCGCGCAGGCGCTGGGCTGGCTCGGCGCGGCGGCAAACCCGATGATCACCGGCATTATCCTGACCAACCTGCCGCACTGGTCGCTGTTTGCAATCATGATGGTTGCCATCGTCGTTGCCTGGCTGATGATTTTGCGGGGAATGAGCGTGAAGGCGTGGAACGAATCCCCCAAAGCGGCGTAAAAAATAGTGGCCGGGTAAGGCGAAGCCGCCCCCCGGCAATAACGCATCAGTGGTGCAGCATCTCCTCCACCACCTGCTCTTTGTACATCTCGTTTGGATAATAGGTTGGCCAGTTGTCCATCTCTTTCAGCAGCGCCTCGTGGGAGGTATTGCCCATAAAAATATGGAAGTGCGATGAGGCTTTCGGCCCGATGATGTGGTCGCTGAACTGCACGAACTTCGGCGCCTTGCTGTCGGCATCCTTACACTCAAACAGATAGCGAACGCCTTTTTTGCCCGATGCGTAGGTCAGAATTTTGTAGCCACTGTAGTCATACTGACAGCTGCTGACCGCCTTGCCTCTGTGGAATTCCATTACGTTATTTTCAATACCGATGGCATCCACGTCCGTGGCATATCCCTTGCGGTAGTACGCTTTCACCTCGTCAAAGGTTTTGCTTTTATCCTTCTGCGCTTTCTGTTTGAAGACCGGATCCAGCGAACCGTCCAGCAGGAACGGATACACCGACTGCCAGGTGCCATCCCAGTCGGACAGCGTTCTGTCCTTCACGTCTTTATCCTCAAACACGCCGTTCGCCGCTTTCTGTTCCGCTTCGGTCATCTGATGGCCGTGCGAGTGAGCAAACAGCTGGCCACTGACCAGCAGCGCCCCCAGAGTCATGGCAAATTTTCCAATATGTGCAGCCAAAGTAACGCCCTCATTCCGTTTTATAAGAATGAGGATGTTATATTATAACATTTCAGATCGCAACCAGCCCGCGAACGCCCTCCTGCTCCATATTTTCGCCCCTCCCGCGCTGAATGATAGTGCCGCGGGACATCAGGAGATAGCTGTCGGCCAGCTCGGCGGCAAAGTCGTAAAACTGCTCGACGAGCAGGATTGCCATGTCGCCTCTGTTTGCCAGGGTGCGGATCACCTGGCCAATCTCTTTGATGACGGAAGGCTGTATGCCTTCCGTCGGTTCGTCCAGAATCAACAGCTGCGGACGGCTCGCCAGCGCGCGACCAATCGCCAGCTGCTGCTGCTGCCCGCCGGAGAGATCGCCCCCGCGGCGGTGCTTCATCTCTTTGAGAACCGGAAACAGCTGCCAGATCTCGTCAGGAACCTGCTTCGCCTCGCGGGCGGAAAAACGCGACAGCCCGAGCAGAAGGTTCTCTTCCACGGTCAGGCGCGGGAAAATCTCGCGACCCTGCGGGACATACGCCACGCCGGACTGCACCCGCTGGTGCGGCCTGCTGTGGGTGATCGTTTTACCCTGCCAAATGACCTCCCCGGTTTTCGCCGGGATCAACCCCATCAGGCACTTCAGCAGCGTGGTTTTCCCGACGCCGTTGCGCCCCAGCAGACAGGTGACTTCGCCGGCAGCGGCTTCAAAGCTCACGCCGCGCAGGATATGGCTGCCGCCGTAGTACTGATTCAGTTCGTTAACCTGTAACATCATCGCTCCTTAGCGGCCCAGATAGACCTCAATCACCTGCTCGTTGGCCTGCACCTCGCGAAGCGAGCCTTCCGCCAGCACGCGCCCCTGATGCAGCACCGTGACGTGGTCGGCAATCGTTTCAACAAAGCCCATGTCGTGCTCCACCACCATCAGCGAATGCTTGCCCGCCAGGGTTTTGAACAGCTCGGCGGTGTATTCCGTTTCCGCATCGGTCATCCCGGCGGCGGGTTCATCCAGCAGCAGCAGGTGCGGGTCCTGCACCAACAGCATGCCGATCTCCAGGAACTGTTTCTGCCCGTGCGAAAGCAGCCCGGCGCGACGGTCCCGCTCGCTACCAAGACGCAGAAGAACCAGCATCTCGTCAATGCGGTCCCGCTGCTCGCCGTTGAGTTTTGCCCACAGGCTCGCCCAGACGGATTTATCGGTTTTCATGGCGATCTCAAGGTTTTCCCACACCGTCAGCGCTTCAAAGACCGTGGGTTTCTGGAATTTTCGGCCAATCCCCTGACGGGCAATGGCCGCAGGCTCCAGCCCGGTCAGGTCGATAGACTGGTCGTAAATCGCTCTCCCGCTTTTGGGCCGGGTTTTGCCGGTAATCACGTCCATCAGCGTGGTTTTACCCGCCCCGTTGGGGCCAATCACGCAGCGCAACTCGCCCACGCCGATATTCAGGGTGAGATCGGTCAGCGCCTGGAAGCCGTCGAAACTGACGTTAATGGCCTCAAGCTGAAGCACCGGGTCAGTCTGGTCCCGGTAGCGATCGCCGGGCAACTGGCGGGTAAATAACTCTTCCGTTGGCTGCATTATTTCTCTCCCTTACGCAACAGACCGTAGACGCCGCGCGGCAGGAACAGCGTGACGGCGATAAAAATCAGCCCCAGAAACAGCTGCCAGTACTCCGGCATGGCAACGGTAAAGAAGCTTTTCGCCCCGTTCACCAGCGCCGCGCCAATCACCGGCCCCACCAGGGTGCCGCGCCCGCCCAGCGCCACCCAGATGGCGGCTTCTATCGAGTTGGTCGGCGACATTTCACCGGGGTTAATGATGCCCACCTGCGGAACGTACAGCGCCCCCGCCAGGCCGCACAGCACGGCGGAGAGCGTCCACACCAGCAGCTTGAACCCGCGCGGATCGTACCCGCAGAACGTCAGGCGGTTTTCCGCGTCGCGCACGGCGGTCAGGATGCGGCCAAACTTGCTCTTCGCCAGCGCAAATCCGGTGCCCAACGCCAGAAGCAGCAACAGCACCGTCGCCAGGAACAGCGCGATGCGGGTGGTCGTTTCCGTCACCGAAAACCCAAGCAGCGTGGTAAAACCGGTGAAGCCGTTATTGCCGCCAAAGCCGGTTTCGTTACGAAAGAACAGCAGCATGCCCGCGTAGGTCAGCGCCTGGGTCATAATCGAGAAGTAAACCCCTTTGATCTTCGAGCGGAAGGCAAACCAGCCAAACACCAGCGCCAGCAAACCCGGCACCATCACGATCAGCACCAGCGCCCAGGCAAAGTGCTGGGTGCCCCACCAGAACCACGGCAGCTCGCTCCAGGAGAGAAACGACATAAACGCGGGCAGGCCGTCGCCTGACGCCTGGCGCATCAGGTACATGCCCATCGCATAGCCGCCCAGGGCGAAGAAGATGCCGTGTCCAAGAGAGAGCATGCCGGCGTAGCCCCACACCAGATCCAGCGCCACCGCAACGATGGCATAGCAGAGGATCTTGCCAATGAGCGTCAGCATCCAGGTCGACAGCGCCAGCGGATGCGTCGCGGGCAGCAAGGCGAAAAACGGTAAAATCAGCAAACACGCCACCAGCAGGCTGCCTGCAATCTGTGTCGTTCGCGGCGCTTTACGCGCCAGCGTTAAGGTCAGCGGCTGGCTCATCAGTCAATCACCCTCCCTTTTAGCGCAAACAGCCCCTGAGGGCGCTTCTGGATAAACAGGACGATCGCCACCAGAATCACGATCTTGCCCAGCACCGCCCCCATCTGCGGCTCAAGGATTTTATTGAAAATGCCCAGCCCGAACGCGGCGGCCACGCTGCCTGCCAGCTGGCCTACGCCACCGAGAACGACTACGAGGAACGAGTCGATGATGTACCCCTGACCAAGCTCCGGCCCGACGTTACCAAGCTGGGATAACGCCACGCCGCCTAACCCGGCGATCCCTGAGCCCAGCCCAAACGCCAGCATATCGACGCGCCCGGTCGGTACCCCGCAGCAGGCGGCCATGCTGCGGTTTTGCGTCACCGCGCGCACGTTCAGACCAAGACGGGTTTTATTCAGAATCAGCCAGGTGAAGAACAGCACCAGCAGCACGAAGCCCAGCACCACAATGCGGTTCCACGGCAGGGTCAGGTTTGCAAAAACCTGCACCCCGCCGGAAAGCCATGCCGGGTTTGCCACCTCCAGGTTCTGGGCACCAAAGGTCATGCGCACCAGCTGGATGAGCATCAGGCTGATCCCCCAGGTCGCCAGCAGCGTTTCCAGCGGACGACCGTACAGGTGACGTATCACGGTGCGCTCCAGCACCATTCCAATGCCCGCAGTCAGGCAGAATGCCACCGGCAAGGCGATAACGGGATAGAGCGCCAGCCACTGAGGGGCAAGCCCGGCCATTGCCTGCTGCACCATCCACGTGGCGTACGCCCCCAGCATCAGCATCTCGCCGTGGGCCATGTTAATGACGCCCAGCAGGCCGTAGGTGATCGCGAGCCCCAGCGCGGCCAGCAGCAACACCGACCCCAGAGAAAGCCCCATAAACGCCTGGCCCAGCAGATCGCCCCACATCAGGCGATGCGTAATCTGGCTAAGGCTCTCTTCTGCGGCCGCGCGCACGCCGGCGTCCGGCTCGGTCTGCGCCTGGGTAAACGGCGTGAGTCTGGACTGTACGTCCGGATCGTCTGACTGGCCCAGCAGTTCGACGGCCCTGCGGCGCACCTCCGGCTGCGGGCTCGCCAGCTGGAGATTCGCTACCGCCAGCAGGAGCGCCTGCCGCGCCACAGCGTCCGCTTCATCCCCGGCGCGCTTTTCCAGAAAAGCGAGCATGTCGAGCTGAGCATCCCGCTGCAGCTGCCGGGCTGCCGCCCGCCTTTCGGTGACACTGTCACTAACAAGCTGATGCGTGGCAATGGCCGTTGCAGCCAGCACGCGCAGCCGGTTTGTCAGGCGTACGGCTTTGGTTTGCCCTACTGCCGCGCGGGCGTCACCGAGCGAAACCATTTCGCCATTACGCTTCGCAAAGGCGTGCTTTTGGCTGTCGGTATACAGGTTTTCCTTTTGCAGGGACTGAAGCAGCGGAAGCCTGGCGGCATCCGGCGCGGCGGCCCACTGCGTGAGGAGCTCCGCCTGCTGGCCGCGGCTGGCGGCAACAAAACGATCGGCATCCGATGCCTGCGCCATCCCTGGCAGCAGTCCGGAAAGCCATACAAGAGCGATGAACATGCGCATGGCGTTCATGACGTTTCTCCCTGAGGCAATGGCCTAGTTGCTGGCGGTTTTCATCGGCTGGTCGGGCTTTTTGTCATTCCCGGCGATGAACGGACTCCACGGCTGGGCGCGCACCGGCTGTTCCGTCTGCCAGACCACGTTGAACTGGCCGTTGCCTTCAATTTCACCGATCATGACCGGCTTATGCAGATGATGGTTGGTAGCATCCATGGTGAGCGTAAAGCCAGACGGCGCCTTAAATGACTGACCGGCCATCGCCGCGCGCACCTTATCCACGTCGGTGGTGCCCGCTTTTTCCACCGCCTGTGCCCACATATGGATCCCCACGTAAGTCGCTTCCATCGGGTCGTTGGTCACCACGGTATCGGCATTCGGCAGCTTGTGCGCCTTCGCATAGGCTTTGTAATCCGCGACGAACGCCTGGTTGGTTGGATTATCCACGGACTCAAAGTAGTTCCACGCCGCCAGGTTACCCACCAGCGGTTTGGTGTCGATCCCGCGCAGCTCTTCTTCGCCGACGGAGAACGCCACCACCGGCACGTCGGTGGCCTTCAGCCCCTGGTTAGCCAGCTCTTTGTAGAACGGCACGTTGGAGTCGCCGTTGATGGTCGACACCACGGCGGTTTTGCCGCCTGCGGAGAATTTCTTGATGCTGGCGACGATGGTCTGGTAGTCGCTGTGACCAAACGGGGTGTAAACCTCTTCGATGTCCTTATCCTCAACCCCTTTCGAATGCAGGAACGCGCGCAGGATCTTGTTGGTGGTGCGCGGGTAAACGTAGTCGGTACCCAGCAGGAAGAAGCGCTTCGCCCCGCCGCCGTCCTCGCTCATCAGGTATTCCACCGCCGGGATGGCCTGCTGGTTCGGCGCCGCGCCGGTATAGAAGACGTTTGGCGACATCTCTTCGCCTTCATACTGCACCGGATAGAACAGCAGGCCGTTCAGCTCCTCAAACACCGGCAGCACGGATTTGCGCGAAACCGACGTCCAGCAGCCGAACACCACTGCCACTTTATCCTGGCTCAGCAGCTGGCGTGCCTTCTCGGCAAACAGCGGCCAGTTTGAGGCTGGATCCACCACCACCGGCTCCAGTTTCTTACCCAGCACGCCGCCTTTGGCGTTGATCTCGTCGATGGTCATCAGGGCGACGTCCTTCAGCGGGGTTTCGGAGATGGCCATCGTGCCGGACAGAGAGTGCATGATCCCCACTTTGATGGTGTCGGCCGCCTGCACGCCAAAACTCATTCCCATCGCCACGACGGACGCGGATAACGCAAAGGCTTTTAATAAGGTACGACGCTGCATATTTTCACTCCTGAAAAAGAACGCTGTGCGAAAACGTCCGTTACGGCATGGACGCGGAAATAAAGGTGTCAGCGAAGCAGGAGCAAAAAGGATGCCAGAATGGAGGAAGCGCTATTGCAGGAGACAGACGGCAGGATGTAAAGAGAACGACTCAGAATGGCACAGCGCTGCACTTTTATAATGCAGCGCTGAGGAAGCGCTTTTACCAGACTTCGCTGGCGATCTGCGTCACCAGACGGACCTTATCCCACTGCTGGGACTCGCTCAGGCTGTTGCCCTCTTCGGTGGAGGCAAAACCGCACTGCGGGCTGAGGCAGATTTGCTCTTTCGCCACGTATTTCGCCGCCTCTTCCAGACGGGCCTTCACGCCTTCCGGGTTCTCCAGCTCACCGTTTTTCGTGGTAATCAGGCCCAGCACCACCTGCTGCTTGCCCGGGCGAACGAAGCGCAGCGGCGCGAAATCCCCGCTGCGGTCGTTATCGTATTCCAGGAAGAATGCGTCAACGTTGACCGTCCCGAACAGCACTTCCGCCACCGGCTCGTAGCCGCCTTCGGAAATCCAGGTTGAACGGAAGTTACCGCGGCAGACGTGCAGCCCGATGGTCAGATCCTCCGGCTTGCCTTCCAGGGCCTTGTTCAGTACGCGGGCATAGATTTGCGCCAGCTCATCGGCATCGTCGCCGCGCTCGCGGATCTGACGACGCTGGTCGTCCGAGCAGAGATAGGCCCAGACGGTGTCGTCCAGCTGCAGATAACGGCAGCCCGCGTCGTAGAATGCGCGGATGGCGTCGCGCCAGGTGGTTGCCAGATCGTCGAAATAGTCGTTCAGATCCGGATACACCGTCGCGTCGATGTCTTTGCGCCCGCCGCGGAAATGGAGCACGCTTGGGCTGGGAATGGTCATCTTCGGCTGGGCATTGCCGCTGATGCTTTTCAGATAGCGGAAGTCTTCCAGCATCGGGTGGTCGCCAAAGCCCAGCTTGCCGGTCACGCGCACGCCGTGGGCTTTGGTTTGTACTCCGTTGAACTGAATCCCCTGCTGGGAATCGTAACGCTCAACGCCCTGAAGACCGTCGAAGAAATCGAAGTGCCACCAGGCACGGCGAAATTCACCGTCGGTCACCACATGCAGGCCGCACGCGCACTGCTGCTCGACGACGTGGCGAATAGCCTCGTCCTCCACCGCGCGAAGCTGTCCGGCATCAATCTCGCCGCTGGCGAACTTCAGGCGAGCCTGCTTGATGGCATCCGGGCGTAAAAAGCTGCCGACTACGTCGGCGCGGTATGGGGCGTGCTGTCGTTGCATGGAAATCTCCTCAGTCTGCCGGTATTAATTGCCCGCAGTGATAATTCATTATTTGAATCTTTAGACTTCTGGATGTCTAAATGTCCAAAAAAGATGTCATACCTGACCGTTTCCGGCAAACGAGAAAATTTCACGGGTGTTGAAAAAAATTCATCTTCACAGCGCGTCAGCGTGCGCCTGGCTGGCAAAGGCGTAGCGTTCATCTTCCCAGCCGGTGATGCCGCCGAGCATGATTTTGACCGGCAGCCCGAGACGCGCCAACTTCAGCGCCGCCCTGTCCGCGCCGTTACAGTGTGGCCCCGCACAGTAGACGACAAACAGCGTCCCTTCCGGCCATTGAGACATCCGCTCAGCGGTCATCTGGCTCCAGGGCATATGCAGTGCGCCCGGTACGTGGCGGCGGGCAAACTGTTCCGGGCTCCCCACCACGTGCAGCAGCACGAAGTCCTGCTCATTATTGGCGATGGCGTGATGCACGTCGGCGCAGTCGGTTTCGACGCTCAGGCGACGCAGAAAATGGGTAACGGCTTCCTGCGGCTCGGCAGCCGGAAATTCAGTAACATAGCTCATGATCCTTCCTCATCTTTGGCGTTTGTGTTAACACTACTCTATCCACAAATTCAGCCCGTGAATGCGCTCGCTTATGCCAGAAAACAGCAAAAAGATGACAAACTTAAGACAGGTTACCCGCCCGCAGGTGGTGGTGCTGGCGTATGACGGGCTATGTACCTTTGAGTTTGGCGTGGCGGTTGAGATTTTTGGCCTGCCGCGTCCGGAGCTGGGCGACGACTGGTATCGTTTTGCGGTGGCGAGCGTGGATAGCGGAGAATTGCGGGCGACCGGCGGGATCCGCATCGTTACCGATGGGGACTTGAGCCTGCTTGCGTCGGCGGACCTGATCGTGGTTCCCGGCTGGCGGGGGCTGGACTCACCGGTTCCTCCGGCGCTCTGCGAGGCGCTGCGCCAGGCCAGCGCGCGCGGATGTCAGCTGCTGTCCATCTGCTCGGGCGTGTTCGTGCTGGCCGCTACGGGGCTGCTGAACGGACGTAAAGCCACGACGCACTGGCGCTACATTGACGCGCTTAAGGTCCGCTACCCTCACATCGAGGTGGTTGAGGATGTGCTCTACCAGGACGAGGGCGATATCCTGACCTCCGCGGGCAGCGCGGCGGGGATCGATCTCTGCCTTCATGTTGTACGAAGGGATTATGGGCTGGAAACCGCCAACAGCGTGGCGCGTCGGCTGGTGATCCCCCCTCACCGGGATGGTTCACAGCCGCAGCAGCTGAGTCGCCCGGTGGCGCAGCTGCGTGAGAGCCAGCGCCTGGGCCAGCTGTTTGATTTTCTGCACACGCATCTTGTCGAGCCGCACAGCGTCGACTCCCTGGCTCGTCGGGTCGGCATGAGCCAGCGCACCTTTCTTCGTCGCTTCGAGGCGGCAACGGGCACGACGCCTGCTCGCTGGCTGCTTAATGAACGCCTGCTGAGAGCAAAAGATTATCTGGAGAGCAGCCGTTTAAGCATCGACAGCATCGCGGAACAGACCGGGTTTGGTCAGGCGTCGACGCTGCGTCATCATTTTCGTCAGCAGTTTGCGCTTTCCCCGGCTCAGTATCGCAAACAATTTTCACGTTCTGATACTGCCCGCTAGCGGCAAAAGCGCCAAAAAAAACCGCCATTATCTGGCGGTAAATGCTTGCATGGATAGATTTGTATTTTGGTCTCTACGTCCCCGACGCTCCATGGTCGGGCAGCGGATCTCATACAAACTAACACTGGCTGTCTCAACGAAAGCTAAACAGCCTAGTTAACTCGCGCTGGTGTTGATTTGCAAATAGCGCATCAGGCCCTGCTCAGCGCTCTGCCTGGCATCATCGTTAAGGGCCTCGAGATAAAACGATCGCGATACGCCATAGGGAGCCTTTTCAGAGGGATATACCGCAAACTGGAATGTTTTTCCCCGTGCCGGATGGGTGCAGTCTAATTCCCAGCGCTGTTCATTTACTCTTTTACTAGTGCAGGCTACGCGTCCATAGTCGCTGGTTAAATAGGAACCAACGCGAATTTCAGCGGACTGAATATATTCTGGTTCGTCATTACCTGCATAACGAATCGCTGCAACGGCACCTACCGCAACAGCCAGAAGCGAAAACGCTATTATTTTTTTCATTTATGAATGACCCATTCCTTAGCCAGAGATTCACTATTATATAGGATTTATCCTTAAAGCGAACATCCAACTATGGACCAGAAATAGGAGGTTTACAAAAACGCACATATATTTTAAGAAAAATCCTAATCGGTATTATGAACCCACGTTATTTGACATTTTCTTTGCGCTATTTTGAAATATTGAATAATAACCCCAAACAATAATTGGCATGATTAACCCGCGCTGTTCTTATTGGGTGAATTTATGTTCAAAAAAGGGCTATCTTTTATCATGCTTATTTGTGCCCTCTTTTCTGGCCAGCTGATGGCCGGGCACAAAGGCCATGAATATGTTTGGGTAAAGAATGTGGAGCATCAGCTGCGGCATGAGGCCGACAGTGACGAGTTACGCAGTGTAGCGGAAGAGTCAGCGGAGGGTTTGCGCGAACACCACCTGTGGCAGAAATCGCGCAAACCGGACACGCACGTAAGGTAATTAACTGCCTTTGCGTTTCGGAAGAGTTTTCATCAGATCGTCCGGGCTCACGGACGCAACGATGCTGCCCGGCGGTGGCATTTTGAAAATGTGGTTTTTCATTTTGCCGATAACATGCATTTCACAAGGACGGCAGTCAAACTTCAGGGTCAGAACTTCGTCACCGTTGACCAGCTGCATGGGGGTGGCCTTCCAGCTTTTAATATTCCCTTTCGCCTGTTTCGGGCACAGGTTAAAAGCAAAGCGCAGGCAGTGCTTGGTGATCATCACCGGCACATCGCCCTTCTCTTCGTGCGCTTCATAGGCCGCGTCGATAAGCTGCACGCCGTGGCGATGATAAAATTCACGCGCTTTATGGTTGTAAACGTTGGCCAGGAACGATAAATGGGTGTCCGGATACACAGGCGCAGGAACGGATTCGGCCTTACGGCTGCCGCGCGGATACTGCGCCAGGCGTGCGGCATCCAGCATCTCTGCCGTTTCGCGGCGGAACTGATTCAGCAGGCTGTTCGGCACGAACAGCGCGTCCGGCAGATTAACCTCGATGGCGCGCGCGTAGTAAATCGTCTGGCCCAGCTTCGCTACGCCGTCCTTCAGGCTGTTAAGCGCTTTCTCCGCGTTGTTTGCCACCTCGAACAGACCATCAAGGGTATGCGTTACGCTGATGCCGTCTTCGCAGGTCATGGTCAGGATCAGCTGCTCTTCCCAGCCGCCCAGCTCAATGTCCACCGCGATGCGACGCTCACTGGAGGTTTTCAGCAACGCCTGCTGCCAGTTATGATCCAGGTTACGGTTGAGCGGCGCGTTCGGCCTTGCCTTGTAGAGATCGGCAGGCATTTCATTCGGCCAGACGCGGTAGCGGTTCTCGCCGGTTTTTTCGACCGTGTTGGCGCGGAAGCCCACCACTTCACGCTTAATCATCACGTTCAGGCCGTCGCCGTTCGCCAGCGGCTCGGCCACTTCAACGTCCAGGTGATCTTTCGCCACTTTCAGCACTTCACCGACCGGTAAACCGATAAACTTCGGTGAGTCAAACGCGCCAATATCCCCTTTGCGGGCGTTCACGAAATAGTCCGTGCTGCCGCGGTGGAAGGTTTTGTCCGTTGACGGAATAAAGAAATGTTCGGTACGACCGGCCGAGGCGCGCGCCAGGTCACCGCGATCTTCGATGATGGCGTCCAGCATCTGGCGATAGTGCGCGGTGATGTTCTTCACGTAGCTCATATCTTTGTAACGTCCTTCAATCTTGAAGGAACGCACGCCCGCGTCGATCAGCGCGCCCAGGTTGGCGGTCTGATCATTATCCTTCATGGAAAGCAGGTGTTTTTCGAACGCCACCACGCGACCTTGATCGTCTTTCAGGGTATACGGAAGACGGCAGGCCTGCGAGCAGTCGCCGCGGTTGGCGCTGCGGCCCGTCTGGGCGTGGGAAATGTTGCACTGGCCGGAATAGGCCACGCACAGCGCGCCGTGGATAAAGAATTCAATCGTCGCGTCGGTTGCCTGGTGAATATCGCGGATCTGATTGAGGTTCAGCTCGCGGGCCAGAACGATCTGCGAAAAACCCACGTCGGAGAGAAACTTCGCCTTCTCAACCGTGCGGATATCGCACTGGGTGCTGGCATGCAGTTCGATAGGCGGAATATCCAGCTCAAGCACGCCCATATCCTGAACAATCAGGGCATCGACGCCGGTCTGGTAGAGATCGGTAATCAGACGCTGCGCGGGCTCCAGCTCATCATCATGAAGAATGGTGTTCAGGGTCACGAACACTTTCGCCCCGAAACGGTGGGCGAACGGCACCAGATCGGCAATATCGCGCAGGCTGTTGCTGGCGTTATGGCGGGCACCGAAGCCAGGGCCGCCGATGTAGACGGCGTCAGCGCCATGAAGGATCGCTTCACGGGCAATGGCGGCGTCGCGGGCCGGGCTTAAAAGTTCAAGATGATGGGATTGCAGGCGCATACTTCGTCGTTATCCGTTATGGTCAAAATGGCGGCTATTGTAGTCAGAAGTATGCGCCAGCGAAACAGTTTTGCGTAGCCTCAGCGGGGATAATGGATCAGAGAGTGAAAATGCACCGGCCTGTCGCTGCTGTTGCGGTAGGCGTGCGGTTTATCACCGGCAAAACGGACGCCCGAATCGGCATGCACCGTCTGCCACTCACCGTTGATGTTCATCTCCAGCTCGCCGCTGATGACCACCACAT
Source organism: Enterobacter bugandensis (assembly GCF_900324475.1). Lineage (NCBI taxonomy): Bacteria > Pseudomonadati > Pseudomonadota > Gammaproteobacteria > Enterobacterales > Enterobacteriaceae > Enterobacter > Enterobacter bugandensis. The sequence goes on along the minus strand of NZ_LT992502.1, from coordinate 2,284,530 downwards.
GTTCAATCACGCCTGCCTCATGCGGCGTGGACTCGCTCAGGGCACCCGGTGCCAGCGTGATGGAGAAATGATCGAACCGGAGCGTCTCATCCCAGGGAAAGAGCGGTTTGACCACCATCGCCTGCTGCTGTGAATCAAACACAGCCGGCCTGTCCGCCTCGGGCGTAATGAAAGCGGAAAACGGGACGTTCAGCCCGGTGGCAATTTTCCACAGCGTCGACACCGTCGGGCTGGACTCATTGCGCTCGATTTGCCCGAGCATCGCTTTCGACACGCCCGTTTCGTCCGCCAGCTTCGACAAACTCCAGCCGCGCGCCTGGCGCAGCGTTTTCAGCGTTGCTGCAAGATGTTGTGTAATGTCCATGCTCCCTCCTGATGGCCCTGAGCATACCACTTGTACGCTATAGCGCACAGTGTTACCTTATCTCGGACGTTATAACGCACAGCGGAGTTTCTATGCGCCCTACCTCTCATCTCGTTCCAGTCGTACTGGCTGGATTTGTCGCCGTTCTGGTCGGTTACGCCAGTTCGGCAGCCATCATCTGGCAGGCCGCCGCGGCGGCAGGCGCCAGCGCGCAGCAGATTGCGGGCTGGATGACCGCGCTGGGGGTTGGGATGGGCGTCAGCACGCTGGCGCTCTCCTGGTGGTATAAAGCTCCGGTGCTGACCGCCTGGTCTACGCCCGGCGCGGCGCTACTCGCCACCAGCCTGCACGGCGTGACGCTGGCCGAGACAATCGGCGTGTTTATCTTCGCCAACGCGCTCATTTTACTCTGCGGCATGACCGGGCTTTTCGCCCGCCTGATGAAGCTGATCCCACACTCACTGGCTGCGGCCATGCTGGCAGGCGTACTCCTGCAGTTTGGGCTGCATGCGTTTGCCCATCTGGACGGGCACTTTCTGCTGTGCGGCAGCATGATTGCCGCGTGGCTGCTGGCGAAAGCGCTGGCACCGCGCTATGCAATCGTCGTTACGCTGCTGGTGGGCGGGATCGTGGCGTGGGCGGGAGGTGACGTTGTCACGGATAAAATCACCATTTCCTTCGTGACACCTGAGTTTATTGCGCCCACGTTCACCTTCACCAGCCTGGTGAGCATCGGCTTGCCCTTCTTCCTGGTGACCATGGCCTCGCAAAATGCGCCCGGTTTCGCGACCATGAAAGCGTCCGGCTATCCGCTGGCGGTCTCACCGCTCATTATTTTTACGGGCGGGCTGGCGCTGCTGCTGTCCCCCTTCGGCGTCTTTTCCATCTGCATAGCCGCCATTACCGCCGCTATCTGTCAAAGCCCGGATGCCCACCCCGATGCCGGTAAACGCTGGCTGGCGGCCATCGCGGCCGGCGGGTTTTATCTGCTGGCGGGAGTGTTCGGCGGATCCATCACCGGGATAATGGCTGCGCTGCCGCTCAGCTGGATCCAGACGCTGGCCGGTCTGGCGCTGCTGGGTACCATCAGCGGGAGTTTATATCAGGCGCTGAATCATGAAGCGGAGCGCGACGCGGCTATCGTCACGTTTCTGATGACCGCAAGCGGCGTCACGATCCTGGGCATCGGCTCGGCATTCTGGGGGCTGGTGCTGGGCGGCGTAAGCTATGCCCTGTTTTCACGCGCTCGCCGCGCGCAACTGTGACGGCGTGATGCCCATGACGCTGCGAAAACGGTTACTGAAGTGGCTGGCGGAGTTAAACCCGCAGGCCAGCGCGATATCCGTCAGCGGCGTCGAGGTATGCTGCACCAGGTTTTTCGCTTTTTCCATGCGCCGTTGCATAACGTACTGATGCGGCGCCAGCCCCGTCGACTGGCGGAACATGCGGGCAAAATGGTATTCGCTGAGTGCGGCCTGCGCCGCCAGATCGGCCAGCGTCAGGGGCTGTCCGAGGTTTTCTTCAATAAAAGCCAGCACGTTGCGCAGAACAAACGGCGATAGCCCGCCGGTAACGACCGGGAGCTTCCACTGAACGTTGGCGTAGTTTTGCAGCAGGTGGGTCAACAGCAGCGTAGAGGCCGTGCTCAGGGTGAGCTGGTTGGCCTGCTGCTGCCAGTCGCAGCCGAGCAGAAACTGGCGGTACAGCGCGGTGATCTTCGGGTCGCTGCCAAAAATGCGCTCGTCCAGAGTCAGCGACAGGGGCCGTTTATCCCAGATTTTTTCGCCCACATCGCGCAGGTGTTCATCGGTGCAGTAGAGATGGACAAACGACAGGTCATCGCGGATATCCCACGTCGATTCGCTCTCTTTCGGCATCAGACAGAAACGGTCCGGTCCCCCGCCGTTCTTCCAGCCGCCCGGCGTCTTTTGATAGCTCTCATAACCGTCGGCGACGTACAGACTAAGGGTATGATGATTGCTTTTAACCGTTATCGTATCGTGCTTGTTGTACCACGCCGCCAGCTGAATGCCGGAATTGAGCGCGACCGTTTCCCGCAGGACCGCATTCTGCTGGCGAAGCGTTTCAAAGGTATCGTAAGCGTGAGACATAACCGTTAGCGCGTTATTGAGTGAACTGTCAGTCTAAGAACTGTTGTCCCCCGTTGCCAGCCCCCGGAAAAGAAAAAAGCGCAAGATTTTGCAAGTCTACCGCAAGCCGGTGAAAGCCCCAGACCGAGGACAGCGCCATACTGCGGGCTTCCGTGGTTTGAGAAGAGAAAAAATATGAACGCGTTATTATACGGACTGGTGGTGATCATCTGGGGAACCACCTGGATTGCCATTTTCCTGCAGCAGGGTCCCGTACCCGCCCCCGTCTCTATTTTCTGGCGTTTCGCGGTGGCCAGCGCCACGATGATGGTGGTGTTACTTGCCCTGCGCCGGTTGCGTAAGCTGGCGCTGCGGGATCATCTGTTCTGCATGCTTCAGGGATGCTGCGTCTTCTGCTTTAACTTCTGGTGTTTTTATACCGCGGCGGCACACATCAACACCGGGCTGGAATCGGTGATCTTCTCCATGGCGGTGCTCTACAACGCCATTAACTGTTTTATTTTCTTTGGACAGCGCCCGCCCGCGCGTTTCTGGACGGCGGCGGCGCTAGGTCTTGTGGGGATCGTGACCCTTTTCTGGGACGACCTGCTGGCCAGCGGCTGGAGCGTATCGCTCCTGACGGGCATTGGCCTTTCCGCCCTCGGCACGTACGGCTTCTCACTGGGCAATATGATCAGCATGCGCCATCAGCGCAGAGGTCTGGAAACCATGACCACCAACGCCTGGGCTATGCTTTACGGCACGCTGGTGATGGGGGGTATTGCGCTCTTCAGAGGCGACAGTTTTACCCCGGAATGGACGGTCACCTATATGGGCGCGCTGCTCTATCTGGCCCTCTTCGGCTCGGTGATTGCCTTTGGTGCCTACTTCACGCTGGTGGGACGTATCGGCCCCGGGAAAGCGGCCTACAGTACGCTGCTCTTCCCGCTGGTGGCGCTCTCTATCTCAACGGTGTATGAAGGCTACGTCTGGCACATCAACGGTATCGTCGGTTTGCTGCTGATTCTGGGCGGGAATATGGTGATGTTCACGAAACCAGAGACCTGGTTCAGGCGCCTGCGTACGGCGTAAAAAAAAACGGCCTGCGCAATGCAGGCCGCTTAACGTTATTTCGCTGTTTTATGCACGTCAAACATGGTGGCGTCCGTCGCCATGTCGTCAACAACCTGCTTCAGCGTCGCAAAGGTCATCGGCGTACTTTCGTTATTCAGCTCTTTACCTTCACCTTTACGAACCACCTTCATCACCGGTTTATTGGTGGCCGCGTCGATCAGCTCACCTTCAAAGTAGAGATGGGTATCCATGGTGCGATGGCCGGTAGCCATCTGCGTACCTGCTACTACCAGCGCGACCGGCACCACTTCATAGAACTGCAGTCCTTCTTTCTGCGAACTCACCCCGGTGATAGCACCGCGGAAAATCAGGCTGTGTTTACCCGGCGTGGTCACAATCGGCTTACGGGTACCAATAGCCGTTTTCATTTTGTTATTGGTGTAATTCAGCAGCTCATCAAGGGTTTGTTTCCCGATCTGAGTCGTCGGTTTTGGCGTTGGATAATAGGTGATTGGCGTCCAGATAATGCTGTCATAGTTGGCTTCGTTATAGGAAGGGTCAACCCAACGCAGCGTTGGTTTACCCGTTGCAGACGTCGTCTGCTGCAAGCCGGAATAATCTTTTAAAAAGCCTGAATATTGTTCTGGAGCCGCGACTTTTGAAGAACAGCCCGCCACTGCCAATAAACCCGTAAGCACTGCAACTTTAAAAAAAGTTTGAGTACGCATGATAGTTTTCCATGTAATCTGCAAGTATGCATTTGAAGTTATAGCAAAAGTTCGGTGAGTTTGTTGTGACAAAAAATGACGTGGGGAGCACAAATTGCGAAAAGAGTGCCCGGCAGCGTACCGGGCAGAGAAAATTACTGATTAATATCCACCTGCCAGAACAAATGTTTGCCAAACGGATCGATTTCGTAACCTGTCACCTCTTTGCGCACCGGTTCGAAGATCGTTGAATGCGCAATCATGACCGCCGGCATCTGGTCATGCATGATCTGCTGCGCCTCTTTATACAGCGCTACGCGCTTGTCGCGATCGGTAGTTGATTTTGCTTCCGCGATAATTTTATCAAACGGCTTATAGCACCACTTCGCCGAATTCGAACCGCCGTTGGCCGAGGTGCAGGTAAACAGCGGGCCAAAGAAGTTGTCCGGATCGCCGGTGGCCGTCGTCCAGCCCATCAGGGCAGCCTGATGTTCACCGTCCTTCACGCGCTTGAGATATTCGCCCCATTCGTAGGTGACAATTTTGGTCTGCACCCCCACCTTCGCCCAGTCAGCCTGAATCATCTCCGCCATCCGTCTGGCGTTCGGGTTATAGGGCCGCTGGACGGGCATCGCCCACAGGTCAATACTCATGCCGCCGGCTAAACCGGCCTCTTTCAGTAACGCTTTCGCTTTTTCAGGATCGTAATCGTAATCCTTCAGCTCGCTGTCAGCACTCCAGACGCCCGGCGGCAGCAGGTTTTTCGCCGCGGTGCCGGTACCGTGGAACACCGCGTCAATAATGGCCGGTTTGTTGATGGCCATCGCCAGCGCCTGACGGACCTTCACGTTATCCAGCGGCGGTTTTTGGGTATTAAACGCCAGGAAACCCGTGTTCAGCCCGGCCTTGCTCATCAGCGTAATATCTTTATTAGCCTTCATACGCGGCAGATCCGCCGGGTTCGGGAACGGCATCACCTGGCATTCGTTTTTCTCAATTTTGGCAAAACGCACGGAGGGATCCGGGGTGATGGTAAAGACCAGCCTGTCCAGCTTTGATTTCCCCTGCCAGTAGTCGGCAAACGCCGTAAACAGAATGCGGGAATCCTTCTGATACTGCGCCAGCTTAAACGGCCCGGTGCCAATGGGCTGCATATCCACCTTCTCCGGCGTGCCCGCTTTCAACATTGCATCGGCATACTCCGCGGAGAGGATCGAGGCAAAATACCATGCCAGATCCGCAACAAACGGCGCTTCAGGGTGCGCCAGGGTAAAGCGCACCGTGTGGTCATCGACTTTATCAATAGCGGTAATCAGGCTGCCAAACTCCAGGCTTTCGAAGTTGGAATAGCTGCCGTTTGAGACGTTGTGATAGGGATGGTTCACGTCCTTCTGGCGCATAAACGAGAAGATCACGTCATCGGCGTTAAAATCGCGGGTCGGCGTGAAGAATTTATTGCTCTGAAACTTCACTCCTTTACGCAGATGGAAGGTATAAACCTTGCCGTCGTCGCTCACCTCCCAGCGCTCTGCCAGGCTCGGCACCAGCTCCGTGGTGCCGGGTTTGAAATCGACCAACCGGTTGTAGACCGGCACTGCGCTGGCATCCACGCTGGTGCCCGAGGTGTATAACTGGGGATTAAAGTTTTCCGGTGACCCTTCGGAGCAATACACCAGCGTTTTCGCGGCTACGGTGGAACTGACCGTGAGCGCAGCGAGTGCCAGCGTTAACGTTGTGCGTTTGCTTGTCATCATTTATTCCTGTCTTTTTAATTCGACGGCTAATTAATTCTTTTGCCATTTCATAAATAACATTAAAGTGAAGTGGCAAACACCCGAAAAATAAATAAGGAAGAAAACACTATGGGCTCGCCGCTTTCCAGACAATTAACGCACCGTTTTTTCCGCTATCTTGCGATTACCAGCCAGAGCGATCCGAAAGTGAAAACTCTGCCCTCGACGCCGGGCCAGCACGACATGGCGCGCGAGCTGGCACAGGAGCTGGCGCAGCTGGGATTAGACGACATCGTGATTGACGAATTCGCGACCGTGACGGCAGTGAAAAAAGGCAACGTGCCCGGCGCGCCGCGCATCGGCTTTATTACCCACATTGATACCGTAGACGTCGGTTTATCACCGAATATTCATCCGCAAATATTAACGTTTAATGGTGAAGATCTCTGTCTGAATAAGGAAAAAGACATCTGGCTGCGCGTGAACGAGCACCCGGAAATTCTGGCTTATCCGAATGAGGAGATTATTTTCAGCGACGGTACCAGCGTATTGGGCGCAGACAATAAAGCGGCGGTGACGGTGGTAATGACCGTACTGGAAAACCTCACCGCTGCGCATCAGCATGGCGACATTGTGGTCGCGTTTGTGCCCGACGAGGAGATTGGCCTGAACGGCGCCAAGGCGTTGGATCTGAAACGCTTCGACGTGGACTTTGCCTGGACCATCGACTGCTGTGAGCTGGGAGAAATTGTTTACGAGAATTTTAACGCGGCAGCGGCAGAGATCCACTTCACCGGCGTGACGGCGCACCCGATGTCCGCCAAAGGGGTACTGGTGAACCCGTTATTGATGGCGACCGACTTCATTAGCCATTTCGACCGCCAGCAAACCCCGGAGTGCACCGAGGGCCGCGAGGGCTATATCTGGTTTAACGGCATTCAGGCCGGACAGAACGACGCCGTGCTAAAGGCTAATATTCGCGATTTTGATAAAGCCAGCTTTGACGCCCGCAAGCAGCAGATTGCGGACGTCGCCGCGCTGATTGCCGCCCAACACCCGACGGCGAAGGTCGACTATCGCATTGAAGATACCTACAGCAATATCAGCAATGCGATTGGTGAAGACCGGCGCGCCATCGACCTGATGTTTGAGGCGATGGAATCGCTCGGCATCACCCCAAAACCGATCCCTATGCGCGGCGGCACGGACGGTGCGGCGCTGTCGGCAAAAGGGCTACTCACCCCGAACTTCTTCACCGGCGCGCATAATTTCCACTCGAAGTTTGAGTTCCTGCCGCTGTCGTCGTTCGAGGCGTCTTACAAGACTGCCCTGCAGATCTGCCTGCTGGCCGCCCGTTAAGCGGTCTTGCGCGCCAGCATGGTGGCAAAGCGCAGCTTGATGCGGTTGCCGTTTTCATCGGTGCGGTGCAGTTCGCCAACCTCTTCGTTGTATTTGAGCAGCTCCCAGCCTTCGTAGTAGCTGCTCAGCTCACCGCTTTTGAACGCAAACGGGAAGCCGACGGTGCACGGGTAATCCGCCGTGTCCATCGCGGCAACGATCAGGTTGTAGCCGCCGGGTTTGGTGCAGCGCTGCATGTTGGCGATAAGGCCCGGAATGGTTTTCGCCTCCAGGAACATCAGCACCACGGTGGAGAGAATAAAGTCGTACTCGCCGTCAAAGCTCAGGCTGTTAAGATCTTTGACGGCAGTGTGCAGATTCTCAATCCCTTCTGCCGCCTTGATACGCTCAATGTTATCAACGCTCATCGGGTTTTTATCCCAGGCGGTCACCTCGTGGCCGTTGGCCGCCAGGTAAAGGCTGTTGCGGCCATTTCCGCAGCCCAGATCCAATGTCTTGCCGGGCTTTACGATCCCCGCGCTGTACAGCACCTCTGAATGCGTACGGGTTAAGCCATATTTCTCTGTGAAGTAATTTTCATCGACAGCCATTATTTTTCCTCAGATTGCATAAGCAGTGCCTTATCAGTGCGCACCAGAAGTTTGCCCTGAATCAGCAGAATAAACGTACGGACCAACAGCATCCCAATGATGAGATTGGTAAAGATAAACAGCGGCACGGCAATGGCGTGGAAGAATCCAGACGAACTGCCGTGACCCAGATGCAGCCCGGTGGTAGCCAGAGCCGACACGCCAAACGAGAAACTCCAGAAGGAGGCGTTAAACGGCTGAGACACATACCACGGCAGCAGGCGCAGCATAAAGAGCAACTGCAACAGGCCGTAGCCGAACAGCATTTTGGCGAAGGTGTCGGCTTCCCCACCGTTGACGCTAAACCAGGCGCTGCACGCCACCAGCGCGGGCGCCAGCTGAATGCCTAAAGCGGTGCGCTGCGCGGTGGGAAGCTCCCCGGCGCTGCGAAGACGCTGGAGGATCACCGGCTCCAGGCTGAGCCAGGAAAAGACGCCCGCGCCGAGAAAAACGAGCCCTGCATCGTTGAACCCCAGAGCACCGCACGCCATCGCGCTGATGAAATTATTCGCCACCGTCGGCAGATACAATCCGGGCGTGGTGGCCTCCTGCGGGTGCCTGCCTCGCCAGAGCCCGGCGCTTTGCCAGGCGGAATAAGCAAGCTGTAACACCACACCCACGCCGAACAGCGCCAGCGATACCGGGCGGAACCAGGGCACAAAACCGATGGCGACCAGCATGGTGGTCGCCGGAAAAAGGCTGACGAAGCTGCTCATTACCGGGTGGCGCATCTCTGCCAGCACGCTGTGCGGGAAACGGATCGCACGGGTAATAAACGCCGTCGTCAGTAAAAACCAGCAGGCAACTGCGAGAGCGACCAGAATCTCACCCGGCCAGCGCGTCACCGGCCACAGGGTGCTGGCGTATCGCCAGGCGAAACCCATGCCGATGATGCCCAGCACCATGCCAAAATAGCCTGCGGGAAGGTTAAGCGCCTGTTCAGGTTTGTTTAATTTATTCATTAATTTGAATTTTTAAAATGTATTTTAAATGCCATTTTAAGGAGTTTCAGCAACGGATGCCAGCACAACGGAAAGCCGAAAGTTTGCTACGTTTAGTGAAGACGCATATCAGGGACCCCACGATGAATAAGTATCGGCTCAACGATGAAACCCGGCTCTGGCAATGGAAAAATGGCGAAACATCCCACTCAACGACGCTGCGGCAGATTATCGCTACGGTGGACTTTAACGATGTGAAGGCCGGCACGAAAGGCGGCTGGATTGACGATGAGCGCGCCCTTGCGCAGGACGGAGACTGCTGGATCTACGATGAAAACAGCGTGGTATTCGCTGGCGCAACCGTGTCCGGCAACGCGCGCCTGACCCTGCCGTGCACCGTCAGCCATGACGCGCATATCGGCGATAACTGCTGGCTTGACGCCGCAGAGGTCAGCCACGGGGCGCGAATAAGTGACAACGTCACTATTCAGCACTCCTGCGTACGGGGTGAGTGCCATCTTTACGGCGACGCACGCGTCCTGCACAACAGCGTCATCATTGCCGCTAAAGGCCTCACGCCGGACCACGACCAGATCCTGCAAATCTACGGCAAGGCGACGGTAAGCCGATCGCGCATTGTGCATCAGGCACAAATATACGGCGAGGCGATGGTGAATAACGCGTTTGTTGAGCACCGCGCCGAAGTGTTCGACTGCGCGATCCTCGAAGGTAACGAACTCAACAACGTCTGGGTGTGCGACTGCGCCAAAGTGTACGGCAACGCCCGCGTGATAGCCGGTTTCGACGATGACGCCATCCCTACCGTGCGCTACAGCTCTCAGATTGCCGAGAACGCCGTGGTGGAAGGAAACTGCATCATCAAGCACCACGTCCTGATCGGCGGTCAGGCATGGCTGCGCGGCGGGCCGATCATGCTGGATGATAAAGTGGTGATTCAGGGACGCGCGCGGATCAGCGGCGACGTGCTGATTGAGCATCGGGTAGAAATCACCGACGATGCGGTGATAGAGGCCTTTGCTGGTGAGAGCATTCACCTGCGCGGTGAAAAGGTGATCAACGGCGACCAGCGCATCACCCGCACGCCGCTGCTGGGGGCGCTATAGGGTATAAATTTTGCCGTAGATGTTCACATCGTCATAGGCGCCATTGAGGTATTCCGCTTCCCGCAGGCACCCTTCCAGCGTAAAACCGTTGCGCAGGGCCACGCTGTTGCTGTGCTGATTCGCCACCCGACACTTGATCACAAAACGGCGGATCTCACCGCGCTCAGCGTAGTAGCCCATAAACGCCTGCAGCGACTGCGAGAGGATCCCCTGCCCCTGATGTGCTTCATCCAGCCAGTAGCCGATATACGCGGCTTTGTTGGCAGGCTCAATCGCATTGAACGACAGGACGCCGACCAGCGCATCCTCCCTGAAGATCAAAAACATTTTGGCGTAGCCGCGCTGGTGCAGCAACTGGTTACTCTGCACGTTGCGTCGGGTATCGTCCTCGCTGCCCACGTGCTGCGCCCAGTCAAAGGCGGTTTGCAGATAGGCTCTGTTTTTGACGACGAGGTTATGCAGTTCGGCGGTGTAACGCTCTTCGACGGCGCGAAGCTCGAGCGCGTCAGATACGGGAATAGTTTCGGATTGTGTTGCGGTCATTGCCCCTCACCCTAACCCTCTCCCACAGGGAGAGGGAATCGATCGTTAACGCATTACCCGGTCATCAACGTAATGACGTTTATCTGGCGCTGGCGGGAAATACTGATACAGCCAGGTTTCGCTGATGGCATCGCCCTGGCAGCGCAGGAACAGGCGCATATCCACCGGCTCCGTCGAATCCGACGTTGGGTACCAGTCAAACAGAATGCGATACCCGTCAAACGGCTCAACGTAAAGGATCTCAACCTGCTTCGCTTCACCGCTGGAGAGCGTAATCACCGGTTCGATGCCCTTCGGCGCAGCGGCCTTCAGGTCGCCGCCAACGAAATCAATCGCAAAGCGACGGGCCCACACTTTCGGATAGTGTTCGCCCGGCGCCCAGCCCTCCGGGAAGCCGCCCATGCCGGTGCGGGTCGCGTAAACGTTGGCCAGCGGGGAACGCACCGGCGGCTGCGCGCTCCAGTAGAGACGATATTTAAAGTCCAGCTCGTCGCCCGCTTTCACCGGTTTTTCCGGCTGCCAGAAGCAGACCACGTTATCCAGCGTTTCACCGGTGGTTGGGATCTCCATCAGCGCGATAGATCCTTTCCCCCAGTCATTGCGCGGCTCAACCCACAGGCTCGGGCGCTTGTTATACCAGCCCATCACGTCCTGATAGTGGGAGAAATCGCGATCGAGCTGCAGCAGGCCGAACCCTTTCGGGTTTTTGTCCAGATAGGCATTAAACTGCAGCTTCTGCGGGTTATTGAGCGGACGGCAGATCCACTCCCCGTTGCCGCGCCACATTGCCAGGCGGTCGGAGTCGTGGATTTGCGGGTGAATGGTGTCGCACATGCGGCGTTCGTTGTTGCCGCAGCTGAACATGCTGGTCATCGGCGCGATGCCCAGCTGCTTAATGTCCTTACGCGCGTAGAGATGGTTTTCCACCTCCATGATCACCTGGCTCTTCTCGCAGTGGATCACGAATTTATAGGCACCGGTGACGCTCGGGCTGTCCAGCAGCGTATAGACGGTAAAGGTGGTATCGCCAGGCTTGACGGTTTCAAACCAGAAGGAGGTGAAGTCCGGGAACTCTTCCGGGGTGTCGGTAAAGGTATCTACCGCCAGACCGCGCGCGGAAAGCCCGTACTGGTAGGTGTCGTCCACCGCGCGGAAATAGCTCGCCCCGAGGAAAGAGACGATATCGCGGCGCGCCAGCTCAGGCGCTTTAAAGGCGCGGAAGCCCGCAAAGCCGAGGTCGCTTTGCCCTTCCAGCTGTTTGGTATCGACACCCGTGTCACCGTAGCTGAACAGCTCAGGGCGGAAGTGGATCTCGCGCGCCATAGAGGTAGACTGGTCCAGCGAGAACATCCGCACGCGGCGGCGGAACCCCATTCCCATATGGAAGAACTGCACGTCCAGCTGACGCCCTTCAATGTTGTTCCACAGAGACTGTTTTTCATCGTAGCGGATGGCGTTATACGCCTGCGGCGTCATGGTCGCCAGCGTCTCCGGCAGCGGACGCGGCGCGCCACCCCACGGGGTTTTCGCCAGGTCATGCGCCATGGATTGCAGTACGGAGAAGTCAAACCGACGGCTCTGACCGTCAGCGATGTCAGAGTCAGCCGCATATGCCGCTTTGGAAAACAGGGAAGCAAGGCCGGAGGTGCCGCTCAGGGCTGCCACAGCCAGCGAGCCTTTTAGAAAACGTCTGCGATTCATGCCTGGAAAAACGTCCTTATGGTCGTGTGAATGTGTTTCGCGCTCGGCGAAATGACGGCAAGAAAGAACGCACAGCCTAAACAAAAATGGTTAAGAATCCAATTGTTGGCCGGTGATTATCTGAACAAAGTGAGAAATATTTTCTGTCGACCAGAACGGCCCGAAAGTGGTGTAAAGAAAGCCTGGAAAATGTGTAGAAAAATGCCCCGTCAGGACATCAGCTGACGGGGCCAATGAGGCGGTTATTTTACGCTGACATCGATACCCGGGAAGTACTTATCAGCGAGTTTGGCGATCGTGCCGTCGGCACGTACTTTATCAATGGCGGCATCAAGCTGCTTTTTGGTGGCCTCGTCACCTTTGCGCAACCCAAAGCCGATCCCACTGCCGAGGATAGTGTCGTCAGACACCGGTTTGCCGATGAAGCCAAACCCTTTTCCCTGCGGCTTGCTGAGGAAACCCGCCTGCCCGGCCGCGGACATGACCAGCGAGGCGTCAATGCGGCCATTCAGCAGGTCACCCCAGGCCATATTTTGATCTTTATACGACACCACGGTGACACCCTGCTTTTCCCAGTGCTCTTTGGCATAGGTTTCCTGAATCGACCCCTGCAGCACGCCGATGGTTTTCCCCTTCAGCCCTTCAGGCGTTGCTTCGACCGCCGTACCGGCCTTGCCCACCAGCTGAGACGGAATGCGGTAGATCGGCTGGGTAAAATCGATGCTCTTGCGGCGCTGCTCGGTAATGTTCATCGCCGAATTGATGGCGTCAAACTTCTTCGCCACCAGCCCCGGGATCAGCGCGTCAAACGAGGTTTCGACCCAGCTGCACTTCAGCGCTGCCGCTTTGCAGATGGCATTTCCCAGCTCAACGTCAAACCCTTCCAGTTCGCCTGCCGCATTACGGCTTTCAAACGGCGGATATTCCGCTTCCAGACCGTAGCGCAGCTCGGTGGCCGCGAAGGAGGAAAAGGTACACAGCAATCCCATGCCGACAACTAACGCGCGTAATTTCATCTCATACTCCTCAGAGCCTATCCCAGTAGGCGTAATTGTTGAAGACAGTTTGGTACCGGACAGCGCACAGAAACCGGAACGTACATGTAGTACGTGAGGATTTCGAGCACTGCCCGGTGCCAAAATGGCGAATAAAATAGCCTAATGGGATAGGCTCAGCGTGGTTTAACCCGACACAGGGCTTGAGCACCTGCCCGTAACGTCGCCTCATCTTTCGCAAAAGAGAGACGAATCAATTTATTATCCGTGCCGTCGGCATAAAACGCCGACAGCGGAATGGTGGCAACACCGTACTCAACAATCAACCGCTTCACCAGCTCGCTGTCGCGCTCGTCGCTGAACTGGCTGTAGTCCGCCAGCATAAAGAACGACCCGGCGCTCGGCAGCAGGGTAAACGGCGAATCGGCCAGCAGGCCGTGCAGCAGATCGCGCTTACGCTGGTAAAACGCCGACAGCGACAGCCAGGTTTGCGGATCGGTCATGTGTTCTGCAAACGCGTATTGCATTGGCGTATCGGCAGAGAACATCAAAAATTGATGGACTTTACATATCTCGTCCATCAGCTCTGCTGGCGCCACACAATAACCCACGCGCCAGCCGGTGACGTGATAGGTTTTTCCGAAAGAAGAAATAATCACGCTACGCTCCGCCAGCTGCGGGTGCGTGGCCATCCCGTGGTGCGGTTCCCCATCAAACACGACGTGTTCGTACACTTCGTCAGACAAAATAATGATGTCGGTATTGCGCGTCAGCGCTGCCAGATGCTGCAGGTCATTAGCGGAGAAGACCTGGCCGCTCGGGTTGTGCGGCGTATTGATGATGATCATGCGCGTGCGCGGGGTGATTGCCGCACGGACCTCATCCCAGTTGACGGCAAAATCCGGCACCGTGAGCTTGATGGCGACAGGCGTTGCCCCCTGCAGACGAACAATCGGCGCGTAGCTGTCAAACGACGGCTCAAAGTAGATCACCTCATCGCCAGGGTGCACCAGCCCGCTTATCGCCGAATAGAGCCCTTCGCTGGCGCTGGCGGTGACCAGCACCTCGCTGGCAGGGTTATACTGCGTGCCGTAGAGCGCGGCAATCTTATCGGCGATGCGTTCTTTGAGCGGCTGCAGGCCGGTCATCGACGCATACTGGTTATGCCCTGCCTCCATCGCGCGGGTAACGCCGGCGATCAGCTTCGGGTCGCAGGAAAAATTCGGTGCCCCCTGAGAAAGGTTGATGGCGTTATGCTGGGCCGAAAGCTGGCCGATAACGGTAAAAATGGTGGTCCCCACGTCTGGCAGCTTGGAGCGCGTTTGCACCGGCGTTCGTAAAGTCATCCTCTTTCCCTTCTCATGGATATTGCATAACTATTCAAACAACAACTCCGTTGCCGGGACAATCGAATTGTTGTCATAATAGCCATGAGAAAAATGCATAGCTGAGGTGTTTCAATGTCACGCCGTTCGCTCCCGCTCAATGCCATCGACGCATTTTTAGTCACCGCGCGTCATCTGAATCTTACCCACGCCGCCGCGGAACTCTGCCTGACGCAGGGGGCCGTGAGCCGTAAGATTGCCTCCCTTGAAGCCTGGTTTGGCTTTCCGCTGTTTGAGCGCCACGCGCGCGGGTTGCGCCTCTCCCCGCAGGGCAGCGCACTGCTTCCCGAACTGCAGTCCTCCTTCGAACAGCTGCTGAGCGTGGCCGACCAGGCCCGCAGCCAGCACACGGTGATCCGCCTCAAGGCCCCCACCTGCGCGATGCGCTGGCTGGTGCCGCGCCTGCTGGAAGTGGAGCGCGAGCAGCCGGATCTGCAGATCGCGCTCACCACCACGACCGATCATAACGTCAATTTCAAAACCGAATCTTACGATGCCGCCATCGTCTTCGGCACGCACATGAGCGCAGGCGATCTGCTGTTCGAAGAGGCGCTGACGCCGGTGTTCAGCCCCGTGCGAGCGGGTGCCGCGCTGGGTTCGCTGACGTTTCTTCATCCGACAAGGGATAAGACAGACTGGTCACTGTGGCTGGCGAATCAGGAAGGTCCGGGCTTTGCTATGCACAAAAATCAACACTTCGATACGATGGATCTCGCCATTACCGCCGCCATTCAGGGGCTGGGCATAGCCATTGCCGACGAAACGCTGGTGGCAGAAGATATCCGCGCCGGAAGGCTAATGCGGCCCTATGAGACCAGCATTAAAACCGGCGCGAGCTACCGGCTGGTGCTGCGCGAAACGCCTTGTCAGGAGAATGGTCTGGCGGCGTTTCGCGCCTGTTTGCTTAATCGAGGCTGACGTGGTGCTTCATCACGCGCTTGAAGAGGCTCATGCGGGCGCGCATAAAGCGGTTTTCAAGCCTGAAACCTGCATGTTTATTCACACCAATACGTAACAGCACGTCCCGTCCTTTGCGGCAGGCGGGCCAGCGCGTCGGCCCGTGAAGGGTGTCATGCGTTCCGGCATCGCGCGCAAAACTCACCCAGTAATCAGCCACCTGGGCGGCAAACGCCAGATCCCGTTCGTTAACGTACTGGCGCGAAGGCTCCACCTGCCCGAGGGTATCGAACGCGTACGGCACCTCATTGCCGTGCCAGGCACCGTTGATATAGGTGGCGTGTTCCGCTTCGGCCACATAGTCAAACCAGTAGCGCCAGCAAAGCCCGCCGACACGCTGCTGGGCCTGCATCACCACGTAGCCCATAGTGGTGAAGGCCATGTCGCGGCACACCTGCCTGCCGAGCTCCTCGTCGCCCTTCACGCCCGGATAAAGCAGCTTGATGAGCCCCAGCCCGAAGCGGCGCTCCCGGCGAAGCTTCTGGATCTGCCCGGCGAGATCGACACCAAACACCGCCATCACGCTGGCTTCATCGCTGTTGGAGCCAATCATCACCGGCACGGGATGCTGGCGGGCGGCGAAAAAGACGTCCAGCATCGCTTCCGGCAGAACGCAATCCCCAACGATAGGGGCCGGGGCGACGTTCAGCGGCGCGGTCAGCGGCCAGAACGCCTCGGGCGGGATCGCGCGCAGCTGCTCTGCCGTCGCATTTTCCAGCCCGAAGTGGGCGGCCAGCGCTTCCCCTTTTTGCAGGGCCTGCGCGCGCGGCGTGTCCGGCAAGGTGTACCCGCTTTGCACTATCGCCTTATGGAATAGTCCTTTCGCCAACGGCGAGGCCAGCAGCGACAGCACGCTGCGCGCGCCGGCGGATTCACCAAACAGGGTCACGTTATTCGGGTCGCCACCAAACGCGGCAATATTATCCCTCACCCATTCGAGCGCGGCGATCTGGTCCAGCAGGGCAAAATTATGCACCACCCGCTCCTCTTCACCTTCCAGAGCGGGATGGGCGAAGAAGCCGAGATGGCCGAGACGGTAGTTAATCGTGACGACAACCACCCCGCGGGATGCCAGGGCTTTGCCGTTATACGGCGGCAGGCTTCCGGCGCCGATCGTAAACCCCCCCCCGTGCAGCCAGACCATGACCGGCAGCGGCCCGGTACGGTCGATAGGGGACCAGACGTTCAGATAGAGGCAGTCTTCAGAAAACTGGCCGGGATCGCCCCCGCCCAGCTCCTGACAATATTCAGTGCTTTGCCAGCTTGAGGGCGAAAAGTCGGTAGCTGCATGCACGCCATCCCAGCGTTCCGGCGGCCGGGGTGAGCGCCAGCGCCAGTCGCCAACGGGCGGTGCGGCATAAGGAATACCGCGCCAGAGGTGAACGTTTTCATCGGTTAAACCAGACAGTGCGCCCTGGCGCGTTTCAACCACAGGGGCGGAAGGATTTTGCATAACGACCTTATTTTTTCCATCACACCCCTGAAGAGTAACGATTTCAGAGCAAACCGCAACGCTGTTTGCTGCGCGTTTCCGCCTCCTCGTAGAGCGTAAATTCGTCATACACCGGGCAGCCGAGCGCGGCTTCAAACGCATTGCGGCTGGCATTCCCGTGGCTGCGCGCCTGGGTTTCATTCCCGAGATTGGACTGGAAAATCCCCGCCGCGCTGACCGGAAGGAAATCTTCGTAAATTATCGGCTGGGCCACCACCCACCCGCGCTCGATCAGCGGCTGCGGGTCATCCCCCGGACGAAACGCGTGACGATGGGCTTCTCCCGCCGGGGTCAGGCGATAGCGAAAATACGCCAGCTCCTGACGGCGCAGGAACATTTCGCTGTCCGGGAAGGCGCTGAAAATCTCCCGCAAATGCAGCTGGTGCGTGAGGTTATCTTTTCCGGTTCCGGCCTGGGCCAGCAGGCTATCGTACAGTTCACGGCCTTTCGGGGTCAGTGCCACGCCGCGCTGTTCAATTTCACCGAAGCGCGCGGTGTGGGTGCCTTTATGTTCCCCGGCGAAAAGCACCGGCTCTTCGAGGGCTTTAAAGCTGGTCTGACGCAGCAGGATCGGCACTTCACGACGCGGCGGCCCTTCGATCAGAATTTTGGGCTCAATCCCGTACTTCGGCATCAGCTCCTGCACACGGTCAATGTCCAGCGTGCGCGGCGTGAGGTGGTTGATATGGCACCCCGGGAAGCAGACCACGTCAGCTATCAGGCGGTGCTCGTTACTCAACGCCAGGTAGGTCTCCTGGTCGACCGTTGCATGACGGTGCCAGCGGAAGGTTTCTAACGCTTCCTGCACAAACTCGTGCGCCTGCGCTTCGGTAAAGTGCCCTTCCGACTCATGGAGGTCAATAAGTTCCAGACAGCGCGGCGTAAAGATGTTCCGCTGAGAAAGAATTTCTGCCGCCCGCTCGCGTAACGCCACGTTTTCAATCAGCTCAAGGCGCAGCAGTGAGGTAAAGATACGAAACGGATTGCGGCACAGCGCCGCATCGTCAACCGGACGAAACGCCGTTGAGTGGACCGGTACCCCCGCCTGAGAAAGATCGTAATAGCTGACCGGGAACATGCCCATGATGGCAAACATGCGACGCAGGGTGGAAAGCTCTTGTGCCGTACCGACGCGGATCGCCCCGTGACGCTCCACGTTCAGGCGTGCCAGCTCGTCGGCGTTCGCCAGTTGTTCATGTAATAGTGGATTATTTTCCAGAACCGCCAGGTTTACGTCCGCGACCAGCTCAAGCAAGGTGCCGTACTGCGGAACTTCCTGCTGGTACATCGCCGACATAGCCTGCGAAAAATGTTCCCGAATATCATCAGCCGTGATGGTGTTCGCCATGATGTCATGCCTCCAGTGAATATTACCTGGAGTGTAGAGAAGGCCGTTCCTTCCGGGGGGAAGAATTTCTGATTTGTGATCTTAAGACGCCAGTGGTTAAACCGTGTGCTACCGACCCCTGTTAGCCGCCTCGTCATCTTTTTCCAGGATTTTCCTTATGATTCGTAGCGGCTATTTTTTTCTAGCCCTTAAGGGGTAATTTTCTCCTAATCACCGCTTGCAAATTATTCGTTTTTGCTACGCCATTATTATTGGCCTCAACCTTCCGATTTTTAAATGAAACTTAGGACTAATCCGAACATTTGTTTACAAGTCCTTCCCACACTTCCATATTTCCAAACCAAGCGAAGCGCAAACGCAGCAATAATTAAATATAACGCAACCGCTAATGGCGAAACGAATTTGACGTATGCCTCATAGCGACTAGAGTTATTACTCGAACGACGAGTGATACGGAATATTTTCGTATCGTACTGACATAACCAATATATGACTATGAGGTTTAATATGGCAGAGCATCGTGGTGGTTCCGGTAATTTCGCTGAAGACCGTGAAAGAGCATCAGAAGCTGGACGTAAAGGCGGCCAGCACAGCGGTGGTAATTTCAAAAACGATCCGCAACGCGCATCTGAAGCGGGTAAGAAAGGGGGACAGAACAGTCACGGCGGAGGCCGTAAATCTGATAACTCCTGATCTTATTTAGTACTCTTTTAATAAAACCTGAGAGCATGCTGCGGGCTGAAAAGCTCGCAGTACCCTTTCCTTATTTTACCGGAGCGTAATTATTATGAATATGAAAAGTGTTGAGGATGTATTTATTCATCTTCTGTCCGATACCTACAGCGCTGAAAAACAACTTACCCGAGCGTTAAGCAAACTCGCTCGCGCCGCCTCCAGCGAGAAGCTGAGCGCCGCCTTCACCGCGCACCTGGAGGAGACGCAGGGTCAGATTGAACGTATTGACCAGATCGTCGAACAGGAAGACGGTATTAAGCTCAAGCGCATGAAGTGCGTGGCAATGGAAGGCTTAATTGAAGAAGCCAACGAAGTTATCGAAAGTACGGAAAAAAATGAAGTGCGTGATGCCGCGTTAATTGCCGCTGCGCAAAAAGTGGAGCATTACGAAATAGCCAGCTACGGTACCCTTGCGACCCTCGCAGAACAACTGGGCTACAAAAAAGCCGTTAAACTTCTTGCCGAAACGCTGGAAGAAGAGAAAGAGACCGACCTTAAACTCACCGACCTGGCCGTTGGCAATATTAACCAAAAAGCGCAGAAATGACGCGATAAGACAGGTTAAATAAAATGAGCATCAGTCCCAGGACAATTAAACGGTGCCATTTAGCGGCAGCAATAATATGGTTCATTCTCGCTATCCCTTCCGTAATATGGTGGAAGAATAGCGTACTATGGGTCATTATCATCAGCATTTACGCCAATATTGTCGGCCACTTATCTGGCTACAGTGCCGCACGTGCCGATCAGGCTGCTGAAAGTGAGACCAAATAAGCGAACCCCTAATGAGGATACAATGATGAATCACGTAGAACACTACCATGACTGGCTACGCGATGCCCATGCAATGGAAAAGCAAGCCGAATCTATGCTGGAGTCCATGGCCAGCCGTATTGATAATTATCCTGATGTTCGCGCCAGAATTGAGCAACATATTAATGAGACAAAACGGCAAATTACATTGCTGGAGGAAATCCTCGACCGTAATGATATTTCTCGTTCGGTCTTAAAAGACTCGATGAGCAAAATGGCGGCCCTGGGTCAATCCATCGGCGGTATGTTCCCGTCCGATGAGATCGTTAAGGGCTCGATCAGCGGCTATGTCTTCGAACAGTTTGAAATCGCCTGCTACACCTCCCTGCTCGCTGCGGCGAAAAAAGCGGGCGATACCGCCTCCGTGCCTGCCATTGAGACGATCCTCGCAGAAGAGCGCGAAATGGCCGACTGGCTGATTCGCCATATCCCGCAAACGACGGAACAGTTCCTGCTGCGTTCAGACGCAGACGGTGTCGAAGCGAAAAAATAATCCACAGGAGAGTGCCTATGTTTCGACACGTCAAACAGCTTCAATATACGGTTCGCGTCGCCGAACCCAACCCCGGTCTTGCTAACCTTTTACTGGAACAGTTTGGCGGGCCGCAGGGCGAACTGGCTGCCGCCTGCCGTTACTTCACTCAGGGCCTGAGCGATGACGATCCGGGCCGCAAGGATATGCTGATGGATATCGCCACCGAGGAGCTAAGCCACCTCGAAATCATCGGTACGCTGGTTGGTATGCTGAACAAAGGTGCCAAAGGCGCGCTGGCGGAAGGGGTGGAAAATGAGGCTGAACTGTATCGGTCCATGACCGAAAACGGTAACGACAGCCACATCACCTCCCTGCTCTACGGCGGCGGTACCCCGCTCACTAACTCCGCGGGCGTGCCCTGGACGGCAGCCTACGTCGATACCATCGGCGAGCCGACGGCGGATCTGCGCTCGAACGTGGCGGCAGAGGCCAGGGCGAAAATCATCTATGAACGGCTGATTAACGTCACTGACGATCCCGGAGTGAAGGATGCGCTGGCGTTTCTGATGACGCGTGAGGCGGCGCATCAGCTCTCCTTTGAGAAGGCGCTGCAGTCCATTCGTAATAATTTCCCGCCGGGAAAACTGCCGCCAATCGAGGAATTCACCAACAAGTACTACAATATGTCTGAAGGTGGAGAGGTTCGCGGAAGCTGGAACAGCGATAAGCACTTTGATTACGTTGAGTCCCCCCAGCCTGCGGTTGATGGCGGAGACGGTAGCGCCAGCGTGACGCTCACAGCTGAACAGGCAACCCTGATTAAGGCGATGTCTGCCCGCACCAAGTCCGATCCCCATTCCGACCCGCTGACCGGTGCCGAGCTGGGTGCCGGAAAGAGTAAACCGTAATCGGTTTTGCCGGGCATCCTGACCTGCCCGGCAATTCTCGTGCCCCATCGCTTCAGAGGTACGGACCATGTTCGAACTTGATGCATTTCATCTCGCCAGAATTCAGTTCGCTTTTACCGTCTCGTTTCACATTCTTTTCCCGGCGATCACCATCGGTCTTGCCAGCTATCTGGTCGTGCTTGAAGGCATGTGGCTGCGCACCAAAAACGACGTCTGGCGCTCGCTGTACCACTTCTGGCTCAAGATATTTGCCGTTAACTTCGGGATGGGTGTCGTTTCCGGACTGGTCATGGCGTATCAGTTCGGCACCAACTGGAGCGGGTTCTCCCAGTTCGCAGGCAGTATTACCGGTCCCCTGCTGACCTACGAGGTGTTAACCGCCTTCTTCCTGGAAGCCGGCTTTCTTGGCGTAATGATGTTCGGCTGGAACAAGGTTGGCCCTGGGCTGCACTTCTTTTCAACCTGCATGGTGGCGCTCGGCACGCTGATGTCGACCTTCTGGATCCTTGCCTCAAACAGCTGGATGCACACCCCGCAGGGTTTTACTATCGAGAACGGGCAGGTCATTCCGCAGGACTGGCTGGCGATTATCTTTAACCCCTCCTTCCCTTACCGCCTGATTCATATGGCCATCGCCGCATTTCTGAGCAGCGCGCTGTTTGTCGGCGCGTCGGGCGCATGGCACCTGCTGCGCGGTAACGATACCCCTGCCATACGCACCATGTTCTCCATGGCGATGTGGATGGCGCTGCTGGTTGCCCCCATTCAGGCCGTCGTGGGCGATATGCACGGCCTGAACACGCTTGAGCATCAGCCAGCCAAAATTGCCGCCATTGAGGGGCACTGGGAAAATCCGCCCGGCGAGGCCACGCCGCTGCTGCTGTTTGGCCTGCCCGATATGGACGAGGAGCGCACCAAATACGGTCTTGAGATCCCCGCGCTCGGCAGCCTTATCCTGACGCACAGCCTCGATAAGCAGGTCCCAGCGCTGAAGGACTTCCCGAAAGAGGATCGCCCAAACTCGACCATCGTCTTCTGGTCGTTTCGCATCATGGTCGGAATGGGCCTGCTGATGATTACCCTCGGTCTGGTCAGCCTCTGGCTCCGCTATCGCCATCGGCTCTACCACTCGCGTCCGTTCCAGTGGTTTGCCCTCTGCATGGGGCCCGCGGGTCTGGTGGCGCTGCTCGCCGGCTGGGTGACCACCGAAGTGGGCCGCCAGCCGTGGGTGGTTTACGGTTATCTGCGCACGATTGACGCGGTCTCCCTGCACAGCACCCTGCAGATGAGCATCAGCCTGCTGGCGTTCTTCGTTGTCTACTCGTCGGTGTTTGGCGTGGGCTATGTGTACCTCATCCGGCTGATTAAGAAAGGCCCGCAGCCCGTCGATACGCTGACGTCAAACACGTCGGGCACCCCCGCCCGTCCGCTGTCTGCCGCGGAGTCTGTTCCGGAACAGGAGAGAAACTGATGGGCGTCGATATCTCTGTTATCTGGTTTGCCATCATCGTCTTTGCCACGCTGATGTACATCATTATGGATGGCTTTGATTTGGGCATCGGCCTGCTGTTTAACTTCGTGGGCGATGCGAAAGAGCGCGATGTGATGGTCAACAGCGTAGCGCCCGTATGGGACGGCAACGAGACCTGGCTGGTGCTCGGCGGCGCGGGGCTGTTCGGCGCGTTCCCGCTGGCTTACGCGGTGATCATTGATGCGCTCACTATCCCCCTTACAGCGATGCTGATCGGTCTCATCTTTCGCGGCGTCGCCTTTGAGTTTCGTTTTAAAGCGACGCCTTCGCACCGCAAGTTCTGGGACTACTCCTTCGCCGGTGGCTCTCTGCTCGCCACCTTCAGCCAGGGGATCGTTGTGGGGGCGGTGATCAACGGCTTTGAGGTAGAGGGAAGACGCTTTGCGGGCTCGCCGCTTGACTGGCTGACGCCCTTTAACCTTTTCTGCGGTATCGGCCTGGTGGTCGCCTACACGCTGCTGGGCACCACCTGGCTTATCATGAAAAGTGAAGGCGCCCTGCAACGCCGCATGCGCGAGCTAACCCGCCACGTGCTGCTGGCCCTGATGGTGGTGATCGCGGTTGTCAGCGTCTGGACGCCGCTCGGCTGGCAGTACGTGGCCGACCGTTGGTTTACCCTGCCCAACTTCTTCTGGTTCCTGCCGGTTCCCCTGCTGGTAGGCCTGTTTAGCGTGCTGATCTGGCGGCTGACCCGCAACCCGGCCAGCCACTCGCGCCCCTTCCTGCTGACGCTGGGTCTGATCTTCCTCGGATTTAGCGGCCTGGGTATCAGCCTGTGGCCAAACATTATTCCGCCGCGCATCACCCTGTGGGAAGCCGCGGCGCCCCCCGCCAGCCAGCTGTTTATGCTGGTCGGGACCCTGCTGATAATTCCTGTGATTCTGGTGTACACCGCCTGGAGCTACTACGTCTTCCGGGGCAAAGTTTCGGATACTGAAGGCTATCACTGAGGAACGCTATGACGGACTGGCATACACGGGCCATTATCTACCAGATTGATACCGCGCTTTTTTACGATATGAACGGCGATGGCTGCGGGGACATCGCCGGGATCGCGGCCAAGCTGCGCTATATTCGCCGCATGGGGGCGACGGTTATCTGGATCACCCCGTTTTACCTCACGCCCTTTCTCGATGAGGGCTACGACGTCAGCGACCATCTGCAGGTGGATCCCCGCTTCGGAAAACTGGCCGATATCATCGCCTTTATCGAACAGGCCCGGGAGCTGGGCATGCAGGTTATTATTGAGCTGCTGATCCAGCACACCTCGGACGCCCATCCCTGGTTCCAGCAGGCCCGACGCAGCCCCGCCTCGCCCTATCGCGATTACTATATCTGGTCGGATAACGACGACGACGATACGCCCCCCATGTTTCCCGGCGTGGAAAAGAGCGTCTGGAGCTGGGACGACGAGGCGGGACAGTATTACCGGCACATGTTCTACCGCCACGAGCCGGACCTGAACCTGACCTCGCCCGCCGTGCTTAAGGAGATTGAGAATATTATCCTCTTCTGGCTCAAACTGGGGGTATCGGGATTTCGACTGGATGCCGCATCACACCTCACGAAGCAGGCGGGCAGCGGTGACGAGAAAAAGGGCCTGTGGATCCTGGAGCACATGCGCCGTCTTATCGAGCAGCGTAATCCGGACGCGATCCTGCTCGGCGAAGTGGACGTAGACGTTGAGGTTTATAAAGACTATTTCGGCAATAACGACCGCCTGCATCTGGTGCTCAACTTCTGGCTCAACAAGTATTTCTACGTCAGCCTGGCCAGAAAAAGCGCCCGCCCGCTGCGCAACGCGGTGAAGAAAATGATCGTCCCGCCAGATTCATGCTGTTTTGCCAACTGGCTGCGCAACCATGACGAGCTGGATCTGGAAGGGATTAGCCAGAAAGATAAACAGTTCGTGCTCGACACCTTCGCCCCTGACGAGGAGATGAACGTCTACCAGCGTGGGATCCGCCGACGTCTGGCTCCGATGCTGAATGGCGATCCAAAGCGGCTGGCGTTCTGCCACGCGGTGCTCTTTTCCCTGCCGGGCGTCCCGGTGATGCGCTACGGGGATGAGATCGGCATGGGTGACGACCTTGAACTGGAGGAGCGCTACGCCGTCCGCACCCCAATGCAGTGGGCAGGTTCACAGGGCGGTGGTTTTTCGGCGGCCGATCCTGAAAAATTTATTGCGCCGATAATCGACCACGGCCCCTACCGCTATCAGAAAATCAACGTCGCCGATTCGCTGCTCCACCGCAACTCGCTCCTCCACCGGATTATTGATATTGCCAATACCCGCTCGGAGTTCCCCGAAATTGCCGTGGCGCCCTTTCGCCTCATCACCCTCAATCATGACGCGGTGCTGGGGATCTATTACGAGACCGACGAGCGCAGCATTCTGACCTTCGTTAACTTCAGCGACCAGCCGGTGCAGTTCACCGCCAGAGGGATCCGCAACGCCACCTGGACCGCCTGCCTCGCGGACAAACGCTACGACGACGCGCTGGTTTGCGGCAAAACCGTCGAACTCAGTATTGGCGCCTACGGCTACCGCTGGTTCTGGACGCACCGCAGCGCGCTGCGCTGATTAGCGTTTCCGGCGGGTTATCAGACGCGTCAGCATAATCCCCGCCACCGCGAGGGCCCCCAGCGCCACCTTGCCCGGCATACCGGAGGTGACGGACGTAGCGCGGTTCTTCGCTTCGTCGGTAAAACGACCATGGATTTTGTGCAGGTCGTCAATCGGCTGGTCGAGATAGTCCCGCCGATCCGCTGCGTTCAGATCGTCGGTCATCTGGCCTTCCCAGGCTTTTTTTACCATCAGACGGTCAAGGTAGCCCGGAAAGAAGAATTGCCCGACGATGGACTGGATAGTGCTGCTGCCCACCCACAGCTCGCGCACCGGTTTCTGCGCAACCTTAAAGATGGCGCTGGCGGCCACTTCAGGCTCAAAGACCGGCGGCACCGGTCGCATCGCCCAGGCGAACTTATTCCTTGCCCATTCGAACTGCGGCGTATTGAGCCCCGGCATCTGCACCATGGAAAGCTGAACCCGGCTGTTCTCGTGCATCAGCTCCGTGCGCACCGCATCGGTGAACCCGCGGATCGCCGCTTTGGCCCCGCAGTAGGCCGACTGCAAAGGGATGGAACGGTAGGCCAGCGCGGACCCCACCTGAATAATCACCCCCCTGTCTCGGGGCACCATCAGCTCCAGCGCGGCGCGGGTGCCGTTAACAAAACCGAGATAGGTAACATCTGTCACGCGACGAAACTCATCCGGCGTCAGGGTACGAAACGGCGCCAGTACGGCCCCCATCGCATTGTTGACCCAGACATCAATCGCCCCGAGGCGATACTCGATCTCGTTAGCCGCATCCACCACCGCCTGGCTGTCGGCGACGTCCGCCTGCACCGCGTGGGCATTAACGCCGAAGCGGCGCAGCTCTTCCTGGGTGGAGTGCAGGCTGGCTTCATCGCGGGCGATAAGCCCCACATCGTAACCTGCCTTTGCAAATTTCAGCGCCGTGGCTTTTCCCACGCCCGCCGTCCCGCCGGTAATCACTATGACCGCCATAGAACCTCCGCGTGAATTTAGCCGTTATTGCCGTCCGACAATGTTGTCACCAGTTCAGCGAGCGAAAATTGCACCGCTTTTTCCACCACATCCTGGCAGTCGCCGGAGAAAAGGACGGTGCGGGTTTTCGTCTCACCGCAGATATTCCAGGCAAAGCAGACCGTTCCCGCCGCCGTGCCGTCATCGCCCCCTTCCGGACCCGCGTAGCCGCTGATGGCGATGCTGATATCCGCCTGGGCAATGTCGCGGATGCTGGCGGCCATCTCGGTCACCGTCTGTTCACTGACGGCGGTATAGCGCGCCAGCGTCTCCGGACGCACGCCGAGGATCCGCGATTTGGCTTCATCGCTGAACACAACCAGCCCGACGTCATAAAAATCGGCCGTGTTTTCCTCTGCACACAGCGCCACCGAGAGCTTTCCTCCCGTGCAGGATTCCGCGGTGGTTAAGCGCAGCCCGGCATCGGTTAATTTACTCGCCAGCTTTTTGGTGAGTTCACTCACGGTATAATGACTGTCGTGTAAAAGATTGCTCATCTTGCCGCCTCTTATTTTTCAACAGGAATGATTGAAATATGTCCATTGCGCTCAAGTATGGCATATTTAATTTCGCCAAGTTCTGTAATGCCATTATTTTGACGCGCTGACACCAGAATATCATCACAAGATACGTCGACTTTTTTTAGCTTATCCGCTAATGGAACGCCATTCTCAACCAGAATCACAGGGGTCCCATCAAGAATATTCTCCACCGGGGAAAAATATTTCTTCATCAGGCCAAATATAATGTCAACAACCACCAGCGTGGTAATGGTAATCATTGCACCGGTAACCGAGAAATCCTGCCCCAAAAGCGCCTGTTGCGTCGCCTCACTAATAATTAAGAGGAGGATGAGATCAAAGCTGGTCATCTGCAGCAGCGCCCGTCGCCCTGCCACTTTAAATACCACCACGAGAAACAGATAAATCGCCAGCGCGCGAAAGACCATATCCATATCAGCCTCCTAGGGGTAAATAAATTGCCAGAGGTTAATCTCCGGCTCGTTGTTGACGCGGATGACGGTGTTCCATTTACCGGCTCTGGAAGGTGTCGTGAAGTATAAAACAGAGAAGTTGTCTGATTTTTGCAGTTCGTCATAGACCAAATAGAGGGTTTTGCCGTGGCTATACATTTTGTCTGGCTGCGGCCAGACGCTGCCGGGCTCGTACACGTCGCTGCTGTCGGTGGTCAGGCTGAGGGTATAGCTGCCCTCCGTCTTCACCGGGAAGGTGACCTGCATTCTTGACTCCGTCTCCCGCCGGCCGAAGCGTTCATAGTTTATGCTCAATGAGTTAGCGGAATTGGTTTTGGCCGTATCGCTCACTACCCCGCTGGAAAACAGACCAGCAACCGCTGCGATGATAATAGCCAGGAGGACCACAAAACCCACCTGGCGAAATGAATATTCAAACCTCAACAAGCGATAACTCTCATCTATCCCGGGTAACTTTTCATTTTCATGCTTCATAGTCGTTGTCACCGTTTCGCTTATTTCAAGATAGTTTTGATTTCCAAAGAAAATCTTTTTAAGACTTATCACATTTGCCACATAAAGGAATAGCAACAATACTTAATATGTCAAGACACTCAAAAATGAAGGATATCAGATGAAATTATCACTTATTTCCGCTTTTTTGATATTTCTGGTTCCAGTTGCATGGGCAGATAATAACGGAGGGTTACAAAAAGGTGAAGCACCGCCACCGCCCCACGCGCTGGACAGCGGATATCGTGGAACCGATGACGCGCGTATTATGACCATCGATCAGGCAAAACAATTGCACGATGGCGCGACAATTTCATTGCGCGGTAATCTTATTGACGGTAGCGGCGATAAGTTTGTATTCCAGGATAAAACCGGAAAAATCGACGTTATTATTCCCCAGGCAGTCTTCGACGGCAGAACGGTAAAACCCGATCAGATGATCAGTATCAACGGTTCGCTTGATAAAAAATCATCGCCTGCCGTCGTTCGTGTTGATCGTTTGCAGAAATAATTCAGCGAAGCGTTAACGCTGCAACTATCCATCAAATCTCACCCCTTGGCTTAAGGAGTCAGCTATGAGTGATACTACACAACGTACGAACGCTTACCCGAAACCCCCGTTCCCGGAACAGCCGCAAACGCCGCCGGGACTGGCGTCTGAAATGCAGCCTGTACCCGACCACGGTGAAACAAGCTATAAAGGGCATGGCCGCCTTGCCGGCAAAAAAGCGCTGATCACCGGTGGTGACTCCGGGATTGGACGCGCAGTGGCTATCGCCTACGCCCGTGAAGGGGCAGACGTCGCCATCAACTATCTGCCTGAAGAAGAGAAAGATGCCGCCGAGGTCATCGACCTGATCAAAGCGGAAGGCCGCAAGGCCATCGCGCTGCCCGGAGACGTCCGGGACGAGACCTTTTGCCAGAATCTGGTCGAAGAAGCCGTTTCGAAGCTGGGCGGGCTGGATATTCTGGTCAACAACGCAGGCCGCCAGCAGTTCCGGGAATCCCTTGAAGAGCTGACCACTGAAGATTTTGACGCGACGTTTAAAACCAACGTTTACGCCCCCTTCTGGATCACCAAGGCCGCCCTGCGCCACCTGAAAGCGTCGTCCGTGATCATTAACACTTCCTCCGTTCAGGCGGTGAAGCCCAGCCCCGTACTGCTGGATTACGCCCAGACGAAGGCCTGTCTGGCGGTGTTTACCAAATCCTTAGCCAAACAGCTGGGTCCGAAAGGCATTCGCGTCAACGCGGTCGCCCCCGGCCCGTACTGGACGGTACTCCAGTCCAGCGGCGGCCAGCCGATGGAGAAAGTGAAGGAGTTCGGGGGTGATACCCCGCTGGGTCGTCCGGGACAGCCCGTCGAGATTGCCCCGCTGTACGTCACGCTGGCCTCGGATGAGTGTTCCTTTACCTCCGGTCAGGTATGGTGCTCTGACGGCGGCGACGGCGTGATCTAAACCGGTTTGTAGTTTATCCCTCCGCAGTGAGCAATAAATGAACAAGGACGTTCATCACCCACCTCGCCTGAAAAAACATGTTGTAACTCAAACAGATCAAATGTTAAAAATATTTTGCTATCAAGTTATCAAAATTAAACAACTTAACTTGTCACCCGCATCGCTCTGTTTTTAACATCGCCTATGGAAAAAAATGGTCTGTTCAGTCAGCGCATACGCTTGCGCCATTTGCATACATTTGTGGCCGTCGCTCAACAGGGAACGCTGGGGCGCGCGGCTGAAACTCTTAACCTGAGCCAGCCCGCGCTCTCAAAAACCCTTAACGAGCTGGAACAGCTGACCGGTGCCCGTCTATTTGACCGCGGTCGGCTGGGGGCACAGCTGACTCTGGTGGGCGAACAGTTCCTGACGCACGCCGTGAAGGTGCTGGATGCGCTCAACACCGCAGGCCAGTCCCTGCACCGAAAAGAAGAGCAGACCAGCGAGGTGGTGCGCGTCGGCGCCCTGCCAACCGCGGCGCTGGGGATCCTACCGCCCGTTATTGGTCAGTTCCACAAGCAGCAGCGAAATACCACTATTCAGGTTGCCACCATGAATAACACCATGCTGCTCGCGGGGTTGAAATCGGGTGAGCTTGATCTTGGTATCGGTCGAATGTCCGACCCCGAGCTGATGGGCGGTCTCAATTATGAACTGCTGTTCCTGGAATCCCTGAAGCTGGTGGTTCGACCCGATCATCCTCTGCTGCAGGACACGGTGACGTTAAGCCGGGTGATGGAGTGGCCGGTGGTGGTTTGCCCGAAAGGGACCGTACCGCGCCAGGCCGCCGAAACCTTGCTGCAGATGCAGGGGTGTACGCTACCCTCAGGGTGCATCGAAACGCTTTCGGCTTCTCTTTCGCGCCAGCTTACCCTGGATTATGACTACGTCTGGTTCGTCCCATCCGGTGCGGTAAAAGATGATTTGCGTCAGTGCACGCTGACCACCCTGCCGATCGCCTCCCCGGGTGCGGGTGAACCCATCGGTATTTTGACCCGGGTGGATACTCCCCTTTCCACGGGCGCACAAACGCTATTGAGCGCTATCCGTAAATCTATGCCTGTCTGATTCCCTTCCCCCCTCACCCAGTTCCCTCTCCCTGTGGGAGAGGGAACTGGGCTGTGCGTTAATCAAATAATGCGGAATGATTCATTAACAATTGCGTAAAACAAATTAACAGTTTTATCATAACGGCGAATTCACCATTTGGTTCGCGAATCGTTACATAAACAATAATTCACTCGTTTTAATCATTACTCTCCCCGCACTTATTACCCAGATGGTACACACCCGGCAATGCGGAGAGATTCAAAGGAGACAGAAATGGCATTTGGCAGCGCGCCGCGCGGGATACCTCGTATTTTGCAGTGGCTCCTTGCCGGACTGATGTTGCTCATCGGTCTGGCGGTTGGCGGGTTGGGCTTCAAGCTCGCCGCCGTAGGCGGAAGTTTTTACTTCGTGATAATGGGCGTGGTGATGGTCATTGCCGCGCTCCTGATTTTCCTCAATCGCAGCAGCGGGATCGTGCTTTACGGCATCGCGTTTATTGCCTCGCTGTTCTGGGCGGTAAGCGATGCGGGCTGGGATTTCTGGCCGCTCTTCTCGCGCCTGTTCACCTTCGCCGTACTGGCCTTCCTCTGCGCCATCGTCTGGCCTTTCCTGCGCGCGGCCAACCGCGGCGCAGCGAATAAAGCCCCGGCTTATGGCGTTGCGGCGGTTCTCGCACTGGCGATGCTGGTCAGCCTCGGCTGGATGTTTAAGCCTCAAACCCTCGTGGCGGCGAACGAGCCCGTTCCGGTGAAACCCGTTGCTCCCGGCGAACAGCAGAAAAACTGGGAACACTGGGGCAACACCACCCACGGCGACCGCTTCGCCGCGCTGGACCAGATTAACAAGCAAAACATCAGCGATCTGAAAGTCGCCTGGGTGGCGCACACCGGGGATATTCCGCAGAGCAACGGCTCCGGTGCGGAAGATCAGAACACGCCGCTGCAGATTGGCGACACGCTCTATGTCTGTACCCCGTACAGTAAAGTGCTGGCGCTGGACGTGGATTCAGGTAAAGAAAAATGGCGTTATGATTCGAAAGCCACCGCGCCGAACTGGCAGCGTTGCCGTGGTCTGGGCTACTTTGAAGATCATGCAAACGTGACAGCGTCACAGACCGGGACGTCGCCAGCGGCATGCCCTCGCCGCCTGTTCCTGCCGACCACCGACGCCCGTCTGATTGCCATCAATGCGGATAATGGCAAGGTTTGCGATGACTTTGGTGACCATGGCACCGTTGACCTGAGCGTTGGCATGGGCGAAATCAAGCCGGGCTATTATCAGCAGACCTCCACGCCGCTGGTTGCCGGGAACGTCGTTGTTGTCGGCGGTCGCGTCGCGGATAACTTCTCCACCGGCGAGCCGCCGGGCGTGGTGCGCGCCTACGACGTTCACACCGGTAAACTGGCCTGGGCGTGGGATCCAGGTAATCCGAACCTGACCGGCCTGCCGCCGGAAGGCCAGACTTATACCCGCGGCACGCCGAACGTCTGGTCTGCGATGTCTTACGACGCTAAGCTGAACCTGATCTACCTGCCAACCGGCAACGCCACGCCAGACTTCTGGGCAGGCGAGCGTACCGCGCTGGACGATAAGTACAGTTCCTCCATCGTCGCGGTCGACGCCGCCACCGGACAGGTGCGCTGGCATTTCCAGACCACCCACCACGACCTGTGGGACTTCGACCTGCCTTCCCAGCCGCTGCTGTACGACCTGCCGGACGGCAAAGGCGGCACCACGCCTGTACTGGTGCAGACCAGCAAGCAGGGCATGATCTTTATGCTCAACCGTGAAACCGGCAAGCCGGTGGCGAAGGTGGAGGAACGTCCAGTTCCGGCGGGTAACGTTGAAGGTGAACGCTACTCTCCGACCCAGCCGTACTCCGTGGGCATGCCGATGATTGGCAACCAGACGTTAACCGAGTCCGACATGTGGGGGGCGACGCCTGTCGACCTGCTTCTGTGCCGCATTCAGTTTAAAGAGATGCGTCATCAGGGCGTCTTCACCCCGCCGGGTCTCGACCGTTCCCTGCAGTTCCCCGGCTCGCTCGGCGGAATGAACTGGGGCAGCGTCTCCGTTGACCCGAACAACAGCCTGATGTTCGTCAACGATATGCGTCTGGGGCTGGCAAACTACATGGTGCCGCGCGCGAACGTCGCGAAAAACGCCAGCGGCATTGAGATGGGGATTGTCCCGATGGACGGCACGCCGTTCGGCGCAATGCGCGAGCGCTTCCTGTCGCCGCTGGGCATTCCGTGCCAGAAGCCGCCGTTCGGAACCATGTCGGCCGTTGACCTGAAAACCGGCAAGCTGGTGTGGCAGGTACCGGTTGGTACCGTGGAAGATACCGGCCCGCTGGGCATTCGCATGCACATGCCAATCCCAATCGGGATGCCAACGCTGGGCGCGTCGCTGTCAACCCAGTCCGGCCTGCTGTTCTTCGCCGGTACCCAGGATTTCTACCTGCGCGCGTTTGATACCGCCACCGGGAAAGAGATCTGGAAGGACCGCCTGCCGGTCGGCAGCCAGTCCGGCCCGATGACCTACGTCTCGCCGAAAACCGGTAAGCAGTACATCGTCATTAACGCCGGGGGCGCTCGCCAGTCGCCGGATCGTGGTGATTACGTTATCGCGTACGCGTTACCCGATAAGCAGTAACGGATGAAAAAAGGGACCGAAAGGTCCCTTTTTTGTCGGTCGGGAAAGCGAAGCGCCACCCGACACGGCCGGCGACTCAGAACGTTTCCCAGTTATCACCGTTATTCGCTACCGCCGGACGTAGTGCGGCAGGTTTTACTGCCGCAGAGTTCTGCTGTTGAGTACGCCCCTGAGCCTTGCCGCTCAGACGAAACGCCCCGACCGCCTCTGTCAGACGCGCGCCCTGTTCTTCCAGCGACGCCGCCGCCGCGGAGGCCTCTTCCACCAGCGAGGCGTTCTGCTGAGTCACTTTATCCATCTCCGAAATAGCCTGGCTGACCTGCACGATACCGCGGCTCTGCTCGTCAGACGCGGCGGCAATCTCCAGCATGATGTCGGTGACGCGCTTCACCGCCTCGACGATCTCATTCATGGTATTGCCTGCGGCAACGACCTCACCGGAACCCTGATCTATCAGCGAGACCGATTCGTTGATCAGGCTTTCGATCTCTTTTGCGGCGTTGGCGCTGCGGCTTGCCAGGGTACGGACTTCGCTGGCCACCACGGCGAACCCGCGTCCCTGCTCGCCCGCCCGCGCCGCTTCCACCGCCGCGTTAAGCGCCAGGATATTGGTCTGGAAGGCGATGCTGTTGATCACCGCGGTAATCTCAGAGATTTTCTTCGAACTGCTTGAGATATTGCCCATAGTTTTGACCACACCGGAGACCATCTGGCCGCCGCGGCTGGCTTTCCCGGAGGCATCTTCCGCCAGCTTGCTGGCATGATGGGCGTTATCGGCGTTCTGCTTCACCGTCGCGGTCAGCTGCTCCATGCTGGCGGCAGTCTGCTCAATCGCCGCGGCCTGCTGCTCGGTTCGTGATGAGAGATCGGTGTTACCGGCAGAGATCTCGCTGGTACCCCGGTAGATCTCCTCCGCTCCCTGACGGACGGTTCCGACCGTTGTTTCAAGGGAGTGCTGCATGGTTTGCAGATCGCGCGTCAGGCGGCCAATTTCGCTGCGTCCGGCCACGTCGTCCGGCATCGTCAGGTCGCCTTTGGCGATATTCTCGATACGTTTCGCTGCACGCTGCAGCGGATTAATGACCGTGCGGCGCAGCACAACGAAGGTCATCGCGGTCAGCACCAGCGCCAGCGCAAACGCGCCCACCATAAACATCAGGCCCAGTTGCGTGCGGCTGTGCGCCTGCGCCGTCAGCGCATTGGCGCGGTCGGTGCGGATCTTAATCGCCTTCAGCAGAACGGCGTTGTAAGCGTCGTCCAGCGGGCGCGCGGTCTCATTTTCGTGGTTGATGATCGCCTCGAACATGCCGTTTTTGGCAAATTTGACCATCGGCTGGAGGCCCGCAATATAGGCGTCGTAGCGTGCCTTCAGGTCTGCATCCAGCGCTTCGTCCGCAGCGCTGCGCACGGAACGATGCATATAGGCGGTAAAGCTATCCTGGGACTGTTTAATGCGAGTTTCCGCCTCACGGATGTTCTGCTTCATGGCCTCCATCTCCGCGATACGGCTTGCCGCGCCGGCGTGGATCATATTGATACGCGCGGTGCGCAGATGGTTTGAGCTGTTCGACAGCCCCATACGCACCTGAATTTCGGACGTAACGTCCTGCTGATCGTTGTCGGCCTGTAGCAGGAAATACCCCGCCAGACCCGAACTCAAGGCAAACAGCAGAATAATGCCACCGAGAATGGAGGAAAACAGCGGAACCAGCCTGATGTGATGCAGGAAGCTCAGCTTGCGCTGCGCCTGCATCGAAGAAGTGTTGTCCATGACCGTCGACTCTCTTATAGGTAAGATGCGCAAAAACACGCCTGTTAGATAGTCATCGGCACGGCAGAGATTTAGATTACGGCTAAAAACGCCGCACTGGTCACACTTTAGAGAAGATTATTAAAGAAATGCCAGCGGCTAAAAACCGCTGGCAGAAGAGTTACTTGTCGCCGAAATGAATGACGGTACGGATGGATTTTCCTTCGTGCATCAGATCGAACGCCTCGTTGATCTGTTCCAGCGGTAAACGGTGGGTAATGAACGGGTCGAGCCGAATTTTACCGACCATCGCGTCTTCCACCATGCCGGGAAGCTGGGTACGCCCCTTCACGCCGCCAAACGCGGAGCCGCGCCAGACGCGTCCGGTCACCAGCTGGAATGGACGGGTTTTGATCTCCTGGCCTGCCCCGGCCACGCCGATGATGATACTCTCACCCCAGCCCTTGTGGCAGCATTCCAGCGCAGAACGCATTACGTTGACGTTGCCGATACACTCGAAGCTGAAGTCCACGCCGCCGTCGGTCATCTCAACGATGACGTCCTGAATCGGTTTCTCGTGATCTTTCGGGTTCACGAAATCGGTCGCGCCCATTTCACCCGCCAGCTTGAATTTTTCCGGGTTGGTATCGACCGCGATGATACGCCCGGCCTTCGCCTGCACCGCACCCTGAATCACTGCCAGACCAATGCCGCCGAGACCAAACACCGCCACGGTGTCGCCCTCTTTGACTTTTGCCGTGTTATGCACCGCGCCAATGCCGGTAGTTACGCCACAGCCCAGCAGGCAGACTTTATCCAGCGGCGCCTGCGGGTTGACCTTCGCCAGCGAGATCTCCGCGCAAACGGTGTATTCGCTGAAGGTGCTGGTACCCATGTAGTGATAAATTGGCTCACCGTTGTAGGAGAAACGGGTGGTGCCGTCCGGCATCAGCCCTTTCCCCTGAGTGGCGCGCACGGCCTGGCAGAGGTTAGTTTTGCCGGATTTACAGAACTTACACTCTCCGCATTCCGCCGTGTACAGCGGGATAACGTGATCGCCTGGCTTCAGGCTGGTCACGCCCTCGCCCACTTCCACCACAATCCCGCCGCCTTCATGACCCAGCACAGCCGGGAAGACGCCTTCCGGATCGTCACCGGAGAGGGTAAACGCATCGGTATGGCACACGCCGGTATGGGTGATTTTGATCAGCACTTCGCCTTTTTTCGGCGGTGCGACGTCGATGTCGACGATTTTCAGCGGCTGGCCGGGGCCAAATGCAACAGCTGCGCGAGATTTCATCATGTCTTCCCTTTTTGTCAGGTGTGTGGATTTATTTTAGATAAGAGCGCAGCAAATGGCCGACTTCCGCCATGCGTACGGCTCGCTGATCCGGCGTTGTGTCTCCCGTCACCAGCTCGTCTTTGAGATGTATTTCAACCATTTCGCCCATCAGGCCATTGGCAGCGCCGCGCACGGCGGCAATTTGCTGCAGGATGGCCAGACAGGGGTCGCCCGACTCCAGCGCGCGTTCAAGGGCATCAACCTGGCCCCGAATGCGGCGGACGCGCGTCAGAATACGTTTTTTATCTTCGGGTGAGTGCGGCATATGCCCTCCTGATACTATAGGGGGGTATGGTATATGAGTTATCTTACATATGTAAACTTACTTTTAACGTGAAATCTAGATCGGGCTGAGCTTATCCGGCACTCATCCCCCTGCCATCTTGCGCCAGCATTTGCAGCTCCTCCTGAAGCCATCGGGTCGCCCCCCGCTGGCCGCTGCGCTTATGCGAGTAAATTTTCACCTCAAATTTGGGAATAGAGAACGGCAAGGCAAAAATCCTCAGTTCCGCCGCCGCAACCAGCTTCTCGGCGGCGTAACGAGGAATGGCCATCAGCAGGTCGCTTTCCGCAACGATAAATGGCGCGCTCAGCATCGACGGCGTTTTGATCGCAATGTGCCGCGTATAGCCCAGTTGCTCGAGCCGCACGTCCAGGACGCCCTGCTTTTCATTCCACGGCGTCACCACCAGGTGTCGGGCAGCGAGGTAATCCTCCAGCGTCAGCCGGGTCCGGCTTGCGTTGCTGATAACCACATACTCATCCTCAAACCAGCCGATCTCTTCCAGTTCCGGATGGCGGATATCGTCCTCGGTGCTGAAACCGAGCGCCAGATCCACCTCGCCCGCCAGCAGCTCCGTCAGCGCCGGGCTGTGCGGCAGATAGCGCAATTCGAAACGCAAGCCCGGGGCAGCAGTCTGCAGCTTGTGCATCAGGGCGGGAAAAATACATAGCGCGGTAAAATCCGTAATCCCAATTTGCAAGCTTTCGGTACTGCTGCCGGCGTCAAACTCCGGCTGCGGGGTCAGCTCCTGATTAAGGAACGACAATGCGGAAGCAATAGAAGGCGCAAGCTGAGAGGCGTACACGCTGGGGGACATACGATGCCCTTCCCGAAAAAAGAGCGGATCGTTAAGGGCCGTGCGCAGACGCGACAGCGCATGGCTCAGCGCCGAGGTGCTCATCGCCAGCTCGTCGGCTGCGAGGCGAACGGAACGGTGGCGGTAAATGGCGTCAAAAACGGGCAGCAGGTTTAAATCAAGACGTCTCAGCGCCAGATGCATAATATTCATCATTTGTTGAGTTCATTGCACTTAATTCTTCGGACAATACTCCGTATGCTTAACGCCATCAATCGCGAACCGTGCAAATAACAGGAAAAACAATGAGCATAACCCTTCGTCAGGCCCGTCCCGAAGATGCAGCGGCTATTTACGCCATGATCTATGAGCTGGCGGTATATGAAAAAGCCCCCGAAGAGGTCGTAACCACGCCGGACGAGATCCGGGAAACCCTCTTTGGTGCGGGCAGTAAAACCGAGGCGTTGATCGCTGAGTTTGACGGCAGGATCGCCGGCTATGCCGTGTTCTTCACCAGCTATTCGACCTGGCTTGGACGCAACGGGATTTATATGGAAGACCTGTACATTTCCCCGGACTACCGCGGTAAAGGCGCAGGCAGAGCGCTGCTGAAACATATCGCTCAACTCGCGGTAAAACGGCAATGTGGCCGCCTTGAATGGAGCGTGCTGGACTGGAACCAGCCCGCCATCGATTTTTATCTGAGCATTGGCGCGCTGCCGCAGTCCGAATGGGTGCGCTACCGTCTTGACGGCGAAGCGCTGCTCAAATTTGCCGAATAGCGGCACCGCTCAGCGCGAGGATCCCGACCAGGCGGATCCTCGATTCCCGCCAGTACAGTCTGAAGACATTAATAACTTGTGCTACAATTCCATAAATTTCATTAACATATTGTAGAACAACATGAGTACAACCCCCTTCATCCGCCCGCAGCTCACCCTGCCAAACGGCGCCGATAAACTTCTGCTGCACTCCTGCTGCGCCCCCTGCTCCGGTGAAGTCATGGAAGCTATTCAGGCCTCGGGCATTGACTACACCATTTTCTTCTATAACCCCAATATCCATCCGCAAAAGGAATACCTCATCCGTAAGGAAGAAAACATTCGTTTTGCAGAAAAACACGGCGTGCCGTTTGTTGATGCCGATTACGATACCGATAACTGGTTCGAGCGTGCAAAAGGCATGGAGTGGGAGCCCGAGCGCGGCGTCCGCTGCACCATGTGCTTCGATATGCGCTTCGAGCGTACGGCGCTCTACGCGGCGGAAAATGGTTTCAGCGTAATCAGCAGCTCGCTGGGGATCTCTCGCTGGAAGAATATGCAGCAGATCAATGACTGCGGCCAGCGTGCGGCAGCGCGCTATCCCGGGATGGTCTACTGGGACTACAACTGGCGCAAACAGGGCGGCTCATCACGCATGATTGAGATCAGCAAGCGGGAACAGTTTTACCAGCAGGAATATTGCGGCTGCGTGTATTCCCTTCGGGACAGCAACCTGCACCGCAAGTCTCAGGGCCGCCCGCTTATCCGCATTGGCAAACTGTATTACGGCCATGATGAGAACGAAAAATAACGGCCTCTTCTGGTGTAGATATATCCGAAAACCGGCCAATTCCCTCCGAAATTTAGCGTTCCGCCTCTCATCTTTTCAAAGAGAGGCTATCCTTTAACTATCAACAAAAGGAGGCAAAAATGTCTGATTTCGGTACTGATAAAAACACCCAGTTTGCAGAAGACAAAGCAAAAAATAAATTTGATGAACTTTCAGGTTCAGCCCAGCAGCAGTTCGGTGAATTCGTTGATTCACCGAAGCATCAGGTAAAAGGCGCTGCGAAAAAATATGCCGCACAGGCCAGCGATGCTGTCTCTGACGTGACTGAAGCGGTCAGAAATAACCCGCTCACCGGTCTTATCGCCGCGGGTGCGGTTGGTATTGTGCTTGGCCTGTTGCTGGGACGCAAATAAACAAGGCCCTTCGGGGCTTTATTTTTTAGCTGAACAATCTCACCATGCGGTCTAATTCCTCCTCTTTCACGGCGCGCGAGAGATAATATCCCTGAAAGTTTTTCACACCCAGCTCGACTAATTTTTCAAACTTCTCCTCACTGTCAACGCCCTCTGCAATGCAAGCTGTTCCGGTCATATCGCTGTAAATCTGTATCGCTTTAATCAGATTATAATCGTTGTCGTTCGCCACAAAATGATCGACGATGTCCCGATCCAGTTTCAGCCCATCAAAATGCACCTGCCTCACGGGGAACATGGCATGATGGCTTGAGA
Organism: Enterobacter bugandensis; assembly: GCF_900324475.1. Taxonomy (NCBI): domain Bacteria; kingdom Pseudomonadati; phylum Pseudomonadota; class Gammaproteobacteria; order Enterobacterales; family Enterobacteriaceae; genus Enterobacter; species Enterobacter bugandensis. The sequence continues at coordinate 2,244,876 of NZ_LT992502.1, read as the reverse complement.
AGCAGTCGTCAAGAAACAGTCTGCACCCCGTTTTACGCAGGTGCCGCATGGTTTCTGGGATGCTTTTATCTTTCGTTACATCAATATCTTCCGCGAATTCAAAGACCAGCTTTTCTGCCCACTGGGGGTTAAGCAGCATGCCGATGGCTTTCCTGGCCATCTCTGGCAACGCGTTCCCGGACGCCAGGCGAGGCGGAATATTAACGGAAAAATAGAATTTACCGTTATATTTATTAATCCCGGACACGGCGGCGTGGATCACCATAGCCGTAATCTTTAACCATACTTCATAATTAGCGATATCATTCAGAAAACGGGCTGGCTTGACTATTTTACCGTTCTTATTCCAGCGAATAAGTATCTCAAACCCCACTCCTTTCTTGTCACGATCGGTAATGATCTGGTAGGCGGGAAATATCTCCCTTTTCACCAGCGCATTAAAAACTTCCGCTTCTTTATCCGTGAAGTCCACTCTTTGATTTTGGCTTTTAATCCGCCTTTCCACTTTTACATTGCGCGGTTCATTCAACCATCGCTTGATACAATGTAATTTCTGCAGACCTTCTTTACGATGGGTGTAAACCGTTTTATTAGAAAGCCTCAGTTTGTCGCACAGGTCTTTTATAGACATGCCGCGATAGAAGTTCAATAAAACATCAACCTCTCTTCTTGTCAGCCATTTGAGCTTTTCTGACGAAGAACAGTCCAGATAGTAATCGCGTAATAAGCGCGAGCGGTCCTTAAAGCCATTATTGTGGGTGTGGAAACAGGTTATTACATCAGATACGCTGGCTATGCGAATCAATGATAATTGATGACTGTTATTTAGAAGACTACCCAGGGTTCGATACAGCCAGCTGTCCGGTATATCACCATACAGGGTAACACGACGAATAACAGGAAGTGCATTGAGTACGGATGCCAGTCGCGTCAGGCTCTCCAGGAGAGCTACCGTACCTTTTCCCAGGAACACTACGATGTGAGCGTTTTGATGAATAAGGATATTTTCCTTGTCAGGATCAGATAACGCATCTCCATCAAAGTGAATATGCGCAGTCTCTATGCCATACTTTTTGAGCAGCAGGTGATATCCCTGAAACGTAAAGCCGCAGGTTGAAATGACAAATCTTTGCTCGTTGCGCGCATCATTCCTGAGAGAAATTGGGTGGGTCATAACCTGCTCCTGGGCACGAAAGCGCCATTATTATTATGAGTATGTAAACCAACAGCGGTGTGTATAATAATTTTACAATACACCATCAGGTTAAGATACTGTTATCAACGCCATGCACTGTAACATCTTTGCGTTAATCACCCTTTTCCACGCATAAATATAACTCTATATTTCTTTTAAAATACCGACCGCAAGCCACTTTTTCTCAGGTATAATGAAAATTCCGAAAAAGAAGGCTGGATACTTCATCTATCGGCTCATCAAATACGAGAAAAATGCTATGGATAATCACATCTCATCCAGGGCCTTGCTACATCGAAGGGATGTTATAAAAAGCAACCCGCGGTTTAGTGAGGCAATATTAGAGCACTACACAATCAATGACGCCATCTACAAAAAACAACCCTTGTTCTACAAGACAATGCTTCAGGAATCACGGTTTAACATTATTCTTTCCATGTGTTGTTTTATATTTGGCAATCAGGCCGAATCCGTCTCAGAGATAAAAGAGTTATGTTCCCGCTATAAAATAGCCAGCCCCAACAGCGTTATTGCGATCATTACGTTACTCAGAACCACGGGACGCATCAGGACCTGGCGCTGTACGGAAGACCGGCGAAAAACGAGAATTGCCCCAACCGAAAAAGGATTGAATGAACTCAAACGCTATATGTCCGGTGCATTTTTACCCGTCAGCATTCTTTACCCGACGTTTAATATTGATGTAAACCTGCTGGATAATGACACATTGAGAAATAATTTCTTCCGCCGCGCGGCAGAATATCTTTTTCGGGGATTAACGTTCAGAAAAGTTTTACCGGAAGTGGGGTTATTTATTGATAAGGATGGAGGCCGCATGATTATGCTGTATCTTTACCTGCAGGCCATAAAAAACAAATCCGCCCACGGCGCGGTTATTCAATACTCCGCCAGCACGCTCGCTAAAGAATTCTTTGTCTCCCGGATCCACGTCAACCGGATTATCAAATCGGCGCATGAGGCAGGTTATCTTAAAGATCGTGGTGACGGTCGCCTGTCGGTGTATCCGGCGTTTTTCGAACTGGTCGAAAACTATGCCGGATTATATTTCGCCTATGTTACTCATTACATTAACGTGGTGCCGAAGGAGCGACGCCACCCAAACAACGTAACGTCAACGGTATAATACAAATGGCGTTCGGTATCCCGAACGCCAATCTTTATCTTTCGCGCAGCGCCTCTTTTGCCTTGTTCAGCGGTTTCAACAGATAATCCAGGATGGTTTTGCTGCCGGTTTTAATATCTACCGTTGCAATCATCCCTGGAAAGACCGGAAAGTCTTTGCCCTGCTTATTGGTCAGGTGGTTACTGTCGGTGCGGATATAGACGCGGTAGTAGTAGACATCTCTTTTCACCTCGTCCTGCAGGGTGTCCGGCGAAATCATGGTCACCTCGCCCTCCAGCCCGCCATAGATGGAGTAGTCATAGGCCGTAATTTTCACCAGCGCTTTCTGGCCGGGGTGGATAAACGCGACATCGCGCGGCGAGATTTTCGCCTCAACCACCATCTGGTCGTCCAGCGGGACCAGGCTCATCAGCTTGCCGTTCGGGGGAATAACGCCGCCCACGGTCGTCACGTCAATATCCTTCACAATCCCACGTACCGGCGCGTTGAAGGTCAGCCGGGTCAGGGAGTCCTCACGCCCTTTCATCACCGAACGCTGGGCTTCAATCTCCGCGTTGGCTTTCGCCAGCTCTTCACGGGCGCGGACGTAATACTGATTTTTCATCTCGGTGATTTTATTCTCAAGCTCATTTTTTTGACGCTCAAGACGTAACACCTCAACCTTGCTGGCCGCCCCCTGGGTCACCAGCGGACGGGTCAACGACAGCTCGCGCTGCACCAGCTCGGCGCCCTGACGTAAGCCGGCCAGCCCTTTTTCAAGGCTCTCGCGACGGGACTGATAGAGCGCCGTTTCCTGTTTGACCAGCTCAACGTCATCGTCCAGTTCCTCGGGAAACGCGAGTTCCGTGTCGTTAACTTCGGCCTTCAGTCGCGCAGCCGTTGCCAGCGCCGCGTTCAGACGAGACTCGCTCTCCAGCACGCTGGACTCGGTCTTAGTCCGGTCAAGCTGTGCCAGCTGCTGACCGCGCTCAACGATATCGCCTTCGCGAACCAGCAGGCTATGGATAATCCCCCCTTCCAGGGACTGAATCACCTGCTCATGGGAGGACGGGATCACCTTGCCGCTGCCGGTCGTGACTTCGTCCAGCTGGAACAGGCTCGCCCAGGCGATAAACACCGCCAGCAGGGCGAACAGCGACCATGCCACCAGCGAGGATCGCGGCAGGAGCGGCTCTTTCAGACGGCTGTTATAACGGGAGAAATCGTTCATGCCGCCCCCTCCTCTGCAACAGCCGCCGGCTTCATGGTCACGGTGCGCTGTGCCGCCTTTTGCGGCGCCAGCCCGTGCTGATGCAGGATCGCGTCGCGTGGACCGTCCATCACCACCTTGCCGTTTTCCAGCACAATAATGCGGTCGACCAAATCCAGAATCGGCAGGCGATGGGTTGCTACCACCAGCGTCCGGCGCTTACCCAGCCATTTGTGAAGATGCTGAATAAACTGCTTCTCGCTCATCTCGTCCAGCCAGGCGGTAGGCTCATCCAGCAGCAGGATATTCGGGGCAGTGATCAGCGCGCGCGCCAGCAGCAGCGCCTGACGCTGTCCGCCGGAGAGGCCCGTTCCGCCCTCGTTGATGATGGTGTTCAGCCCCATTTTCTGCTTACGCACATACTCCAGCGCGCCGCTATTGACCAGCGCCTGATGAATTTCATCGTCGGTGGCGAGCGGGTTCCCCATCAGGATATTGTCCCGCACGGAGCCAAAGAACAGCCGCGCCTGCTGGCTAAGCAGCTGCATGTCGCGACGCAGGTCGGCCGGGTCCAGATGATTGAGAGCAATATCGTCCAGCAGAATGCTCCCCTGCTGCGGCTCCTGCATGCCCGCCAGAAGCTGCAGCAGCGTGCTTTTACCGGAGCCGTTACGCCCGAGCACCGCCACGCGCTCACCGGCGCGAATGTGCAGTTTGCCGATGTTCAGCACGGTGAGTTTCTCTTCCTCGTCATAGTAGAAGCCGACGTCTTCCAGCCGGTAATCCCCGCGCAGGTGCGCTTTATGCACCTTCTTCCCGTGCTGCGGATCGTCAATCGGGCGCTGCATCAGGTCGTCCAGCCCCTTTCGGGCCACCTTTGCCGACTGCCAGCGCGACAGCACGCCAGAAATCTGCGACAGCGGCGCGATGGTGCGAGACGCAAGAATCGAGGTTCCCACCAGCGCACCGGTGGTCATGTCGCCGCTGATGACCAGGTAACAGCCCACCAGCAGGACCACCGCATAGACGATGGACTGCACCTCCTGGGTCCAGGTCAACAGCAGCCCCGTCAGCCAGCGCTGCTTCATGCCGACGCTGGCGGCCACGTCGTTGGTGTTGTTCCACTGGTTCTGGAAACGCTGCTCGGCGCGCATCAGCTTGATGTCTTCAATGCCCTGCACCGCCTCCACCAGCGTCGCGTTACGAATGGCGGATTCACGCATCCCTTCGCTGGAGAGTTTCCCCAGCGGGCGCTGCACCAGCAGGCCCGGAATAAGCAGCAGCGGCACGGCGAGCAGGACTACCAGCACCAGTGGGCCGCCAATCATCCACAGAATAAAGACGAACAGCAGGAAGAACGGCAGGTCGGAGATCGCCGCAATGGTGGTCGAGGTGATGAGCTCGCGCACCGACTCCAGCTCGCGGATCTGGGCGATAAACGATCCGGTTGATTTGGAGCGCGCCCCGTTTTTAATTCGCAGCGCGTGAGCAAAGACGCGTTCTGAGATGCGCAGGTCGGCGCGTTTCCCCACCACGTCCGAAATATGCACGCGCAGCATGCGCATGATGAATTCAAACACGATGGCGAGCATGACGCCGCCAAACAGCACCCACAGCGTGGCCTCCGACTGCGACGGCACCACCCTGTCGTACACCTGCATGGAGAAAACCATGCCGGAGAGCGCCAGCACGTTAGCGACCAGCGCCACCAGCATGATGTCGCTGTAGCGGCGCCAATCCTTCAGCGCCAGCTGCCAGAACCAGTTTTTCTCATACGGTTTGATGTAGTCGTCCACGCGGGCATCCGGCGTGGACTCTAGCGGGCGCAGCACCAGCAGCGTTTTCAACCGTGAGCCGAGCGCGTCCCGCGTTAGCGTCGTCTCCAGCCCGCCGTCGCCGCTGAACTGCAGGCTGACGTTGCCTTCGTTGTCCATGCGGTTAATGACCGCGATTTGACCGCCAGTGAATTCCGCCAGCAGCGGCAGGCGCCACGGATCGAGAGATGTTGCATCCGTCGCCACGCGCATTCCCAGCCCTAGCTGGCGCGCCATCTCCTCCAGCACCAGCTGGCGCGGAGACTGACTTTCATGGTTAATCGTGACCCGAACGTGCTCCACCGAAAAGTCCAGCCGGTAGTGCTTCGCGATGATGAGCATGCCCTGCAGCCAGGGTTCGTACTGTGGATGTGTCTTCATAATCTCCGGGTTAACGCCATTCGTGTAAAGAAACGCCAAAAGGCCGCGAGGATTACTCCCCGCGGCGTTGGTTTACGCAATTAACAGCTGATGATTCGCCAGCAGCGTCGCCAGGTCCGTCTGCACGCCGTTCAGCGTCACCAGGGTGGTTGGCGAGAACTGGCCGCCGGTACCGTCCAGATCCACCTGGATTTCGGTATTGCTGCCGTTCTGCACCACGCGGACGTAATCGGTGATGTTGCCCGCGCTGCTGTCCAGCGTGGCCACGCCGTTCACATAGCTCGCCGAGCCCGTGCCGGTATAGCCGCTGCCAGAGAGCAGATCGCGCAGGTCAATACGATCCGTGTCCGCGGTCCCTTCCCAGGTGCCGACGGTGAAGCCGTTCACCACGTCGTGACCGTTACCGCCCGTCGCGTCCGACGCGTTGATCAGCTTGTAGAGCAACGTATCGTGACCGCCGCTGCCGATATTGAAGGTGTCGTTCCCGCCTCGGCCTTCGAACTGGTTATCACCGCTGTTGCCGGTAATGACGTCGTCGAAGTTCGAGCCGTTGATGCCCTCAATGTTGAGCAGTCGTGACGTACCGAACCCGGTGTCCTGCGCGGTAGAGAGACGCAAATCAACGGTTACGCCGGAAGTCGCATTGCGGTAATCCACCACGTCCATCCCGCCGGTGTTGCTCCAGGTGTCGTAGTCGGAATGGGTATTCCAGCCGCCGGAGCCGTTGTAGGTATAGGTGCCATCCTCTGCGATAAAGGTGTCGTTATACCCGGTCCCGGTGAGGGTCCCGCTGTGGCCGCCGGTGGCCGCTTCGGCCGTCAGGACGTAGCCCTCTTTGCCGTTGCCCGCTTCCAGACCGCTCCAGGTGACGTTATCCGACACGCCGTTGGTGATCTTCAGGATCTCGGCCGAATAGGTTTCATTCGGATCCAGCCCGTAGAAGCTCACCAGCGCAGAGGTATCGTTCGAACCAATACCAGACTGGGCGTTAATGATCTGCGAAGCCACCAACACGCCCGCGGCGTTGTACAGATTGACCGTGTTGCCGTAGAAGGCATTGATGCCCTCGCTGTCGACAATGTGCAGGTGCATCGCGGTACCGTCAGCAATTTTGGCGCTGTTTTGCACCAGCACCACCTTGCCGTTCTGCTGCGACACCAGCAGATCCTTCGCGCCGTCCCAGTTGTAGTCCACTGCCGCCACGCCGGTGGCGTAGGCCAGGCCAGTTTTAAGCAGGCTGGCGGTCCAGCTGGAACCGTAGCCGTTGTTGGTGAACAGGGTTGCCGTCTGTGAACCGCCGTAGGTGCTGAGCTTGACGATGTCCATCTGCCCGCCCGTTCCAGTCCACCGCCACCGAGAGATACCCCGCCGTGGCGTTAGAGGCTTCCACCGCGCTCTTGGTGGTTGAGAGCTTCCCGGTACCGTCGTTGTAGTAGATCACCCCGCCGTTGTTGTTGTAGCTGCTGCCCAGGTACAGATCCATGTAGCCATCACCGTTGAAATCCGCCCACGTCATAGACGCCGCCGTGGTGGTATTCGCGGCGTTTACCACAAACACGTTGGTCAGGTTCTGGCCGATGGAGAGCGTGCCGTTGCCATTGTTGTTGATCACGGTGAGCGAGTACGCGCCGCTGCGGTTGGTGTGCTGAACGATATCCACCGTACCGTCGTTGTTCAGGTCGACGCCGGAGATTTCACGCCCGGAGTCGAAATGACCGTAGAAACCGCCCTCCCCGCCGGTGCCGTCCGGCGACAGAACGCCGTTGTTGTTCACCAGGTAGGTCAGTGAGTCCATACCGGCATCGCCGTAAGCCAGATCCAGATAGCCATCGCCGGTTTTATCGTACGCAATCACGCCGCCGTACCAGATGGTGGTCCCCATCGCCAGCTGGCTGGCGTTATAGGTGCTGCCATCGTAGGTCCACATCACCTGAGTAGACCCGGCGTAGGTATTCTCGGTCGCGAAGATATCCTGCGTGCCGTTACGGTCAAAGTCGGCGGCGGTCTGGCTCACCACGTAGTAGCCGCGGGTGTTGGTCAGCGTATTGCCGGCATAGGTCGAGCTATCGCTACTGGAGTAAGCCTGAGTGTTCGCAATGATATTCCACAGACCGCTGCTGTTCATGCCGAGGGTCATGGTGGAGTTGTTGCTGTTCCCCGCCGTGGTTGCCCAGTCGGTATTCACCGAGGTGGTATCAATCACCAGGCTGCCGGTCGCCGTACCGGTGGTATTGCCGTTACCCGCGCTGCTCTTCACCTGCGCCGTCACGCTGTAGCCCGCCACGCTCAGGGCATCGCCGTCCGGGATCTGCAGGTACCAGGTATTGTGATCCGGGTCGACTACTACGGCACCACCCGTCTGGGAGGTGTAGGTTTTCCCGTTCACCGTCACCACCAGGTATTCACCGTTCACCAGGTCGGCGGAGACGGTACCGCTGACGATTGGGGTGGTATCCGAGGTGGTCTGGGCGGTAATCGCCGCCGTGGTGGTCGGGATACTGGTATCAACGTTCAGCACGAAGCCGTCCGATTCCGTGTAGTTACCGGCTTTGTCGGTCACACGCACGATGTACGTGTGGTTGCCATCGCTCAGGCCGTTATCCTGGAAGGACCAGCTTGCGCTGCCGTTCATGGTCACCTGACCGAGCAGAACGCCGTCGCGGTATAGCTGGACGATCTCGCCGTCTTCAGGGGCGCGGTTGAGCGTACCGTTGATCAGCGGTGCGTTATCGTCCGTTGCCACCGCGCTACCAAAGGTGCCCTGACGCTCGCCTTCCCCGTCGGTATAGCTGACCACCGTGCCTACCGTAGCTGGCGGCGTGGTGTCCACCGTCACCACCTGAGAGGCGGTGGAGCCGACGTTGCCCGCCTGGTCGATGATCCGCACCTGGTAGGTGTAATCCCCGTCCGCCAGATTGCGGGTATCCGTATAGCTCCAGCGCTGGTTAGTGACGGTAGCGTCTGACCAGGTATTCCCGCCGTCGAGGCTGATCTGCACCCGTTCGTCGCTCGCCAGCGCGCTGCCCAGCGAGCCGTTGATGGTCAGGGTGGTGTCCATAGTGATGAAATCACTCCCGGACTGCCCGGTATCATCGCTGATGCTGTCGATGGTGATGCCGTACTGCGGCGCCTGGGTATCCACCGTCACGGTCTGGGTGGTAGTGGCACCGACGTTGCCCGCCTGATCGACTACCCGCACCTGATAGCTGTAATCGCCGTCGGCCAGGGTGCGCGTGTCGTTATAGCGCCACTGGGTACCGCTTACCGTGGCATACACCCAGGTGCTGCCGCCGTCCATGCTCACCTGCACGTACTCACCCGCTCCTAACTCTGCGCCAAGCGTGCCATGCAGGGTGTACGAGGTCGAACTGGTCAGGAAGTCGTTATTGTCGAAGCCGGTATCCACGGTGATGTTATCCACCGTCACCGTAATCGCCGCATCCGGGGCGACCGTATCGACGGTCACCTGCTGATGGGCGCTGGCGCCCACGTTGCCCGCCGCATCCACCACGCGCACGTAGTAGTCATAGGTCTGGTTACCCAGCGTACGTCCGTCCACGTAGTACCAGCTGTTGCCGGTGACAATCACGTTCTGCCAGGTGACGCCGCCGTCGATGCTGATCTGGGCATACTCGCCGTCGGCCAGCGTCGCGCCGAGCGAGCCGTGCAGCGTCAGGGACGTATCGTTGGTGATAAAGTCGCTGCTGCTCAGGCCGGTATCGTCGCTGATGCTGTCGATAGCGATCGTTTTGCTGGCGTCCGGCGCAACCGTATCAATCGTCACGACCTGGCTGGCGGTGGCGCTGATATTGCCCGCGTCGTCAATCACGCGCAGCTGGTAGTTGTAATCCCCGTCGGCCAGCGTACGACCGTCCACGTAGGTCCAGGTCAGGCCGCTCACGCTGACGTCGGTCCAGGTGACGCCGCCGTCGAGGCTGATCTGCGCGTGGTCGCCGCTGCCCAGCGCCGCGCCGAGCGTCCCTTTCAGGCTGATCTGGTTGTCGCTGGTGATAAAGTCGCTGCCGGACAGGCCGGTATCCTGGGTGACGGAATCCACGGTAATGGTCGTTGCCGCAGGCTTCGTCAGGTCAATTACCACGTCCTGGCTGTCCGTTGCCCCCACGTTGCCCGCGCTATCGATCACCCGTACCTGGTACTGATACGTACCGTCCGTCAGGGTGCGGCCATCGGTGTAGCGCCACGTGGTGCCGGTCACCGTCAGGTCAATCCAAGTGGTGCCGCCGTCGAGGCTGATCTGCGCCTTCTCGTTATTACCGAGCTGCGCGGTCAGGGAGCCGTTGACCACTACCTGCTTATCGTTGGTGATGAAATCCGTCGCGCTCAGGCCGGTGTCGTTTTGCAGCGAATCAATGCTGATGCCCATCGACGGCGCGGTGAGATCGACGGTGACGGTGTGGTTATCGCTGCCGCTGTTGCCGATGGCGTTGCTGACCTGCGCCTTAATCACGTACGAACCGCCGTCTGCCAGCGCGGTGACGTCTGCGCTGCCCACCGTGTAGCTCCAGGTGCCGTCATTCTGCACGGTCGCCGCGTAGGTTTTGCCGTTCAGGGTGATGGTCACCGTCTGGCCCGCAGGCGCGTCGGTGGTGCCGCTGACGACCAGCGGCGTACCGTGTTCGGCCGCGTTGACGACATCGTCCTGCGCAAAGGTGTTAATGGTGATGGTTGGGACATCGCCGTTCAGCGTCACGTCATGCGTTGCGCTACCCGGATTGCCCGCCCTGTCGCTTACCGACGCGGTAATGGTGTAATCCCCGTCGCTCAGGCCGAGGAAATCACGCCCCGGCACGAAGACCGACCACGTTCCGTCCGCCCCGACGGTCGCCTGATAGCTGTGCCCGCTGAAGGAAACGGTCACCGTCTGGCCCTGTTCTGCCGTGGTGGTGCCGCGGATGGTCTGACCCGCCAACTGCTCCGCGTTGTTGACGATATCGTCATCCGCCACGGTGCTGATGGTCACGGTCGGCGCAGCGGTATCCACCGTTAAGGTGTGCGTGGTCTGGCCGCCGTTACCGGCTTTGTCGTTGACCGAAGCGGTGACCGTCAGCGCCCCCTGGCTCAGGATAGCCAGATCTGCCGCCGGCACATCGAGCGTCCAGGTGCCGTCGCTGCCCACAAGCGCAGTGTAGGTTTTGCCGCCCAGCGTCACGGTGACGGTCTGGCCCGCCTCCGCGCTGGACGACCCGTGTACCGTCAGCGGCTGCTGCGCTTCCAGCGCGTTCAGCATGTCGTCACCCGACAGCGTCGCAATGCTCACGACAGGCGCGGTGGTATCCACGCTGATGCCGTGCGTCGCCGAGGCGCTGTTGCCCGCGCTGTCCTGCGCCGACACGGATACCTGATAGCTCGCGCCATCGGCCAGGGCACCCACGTCTGCGGCCGGAACGGTGGTCGTCCAGCTGCCGTCGTTCTGGATGGTGGCCGTATAGGTCTTGCCGTTCAGCGTCACGGTGACCTGCGTCCCGCTGGCGAACTGGGCGCTGGAGCCGTTAATCACCAGCGAACTACCCGCTTCTGTCGCGTTGATGACGTCGTCACCGCTGAGGGTGTTCACCGTCAGCGCCACGGAAGCCGTGTTCACCACCACATCGTGAGTCTGGGTGCTGCTGTTGCCCGCGCTGTCGGTAATGGTCGCGCTAATGGTCACGGTGCCGTCGGTCAGGGCAGAAATCACGCTGGCCGGAACGCCCACGCTCCAGTTGCCGCTGGCGTCAACGGTGGTGGTGTACTGGTTCGAACCGATGGTGATGACCAGCTTATCGCCGACGCTCGCGCCGGTTGCCGTTCCGCTCACGATCTGCGCCTGCCCGTGCTCCACGCTGTTGATGACGTCATCGCCCGCCACAGCCTTAAAGCTGACGGACGGCGGTGTGGTATCAAGCGTAATCGCTTTGCCCGCGCTGCCCGGGTTACCCGCGGCGTCGCTCACGCTGACCTGCAGGGTGTAACCGTTATCGGCCAGTGCGGAGAGGTCGGTGCCCGGCACGTTGACGCTCCAGATACCGCCCTGCTGCACCTGAGCGCTATAGCTCTTGCCGCCCAGCGTCACGGTGACCGTCTGCCCGGCTTCCGCCGTGGTGGTGCCGGAGATGGTCACGCCCGCAGCCGCTTCGCTGCCGTTAATCACGTTATCACCTGCCACCGTATCAATCGTCACGGTCGGCGCGGTCGCGTCCACGCTGTACTCGCGGCCTGCCGTCGCGCTGTTGCCGTGCACGTTGGTGACGCTCACCTGCACGCTGGCGTCGCCGTCCTTCAGGCCCGCGAGATCCGCGGAAGGCACGGTGGCCGTCCAGTTGCCGTCGGCATCCACTTTCGCGGTGTAGGTTTTGCCGCCGAAGGCGATTGTGACGGTCTGGTTTTCCTCCACGTTCGAGGTGCTGCCCGAGAGCACCAGATCCGCGCCTTTCTCCGCCGCGTTAATCACGTCGTCGGTGGCGATCGCATCGATGCTGATCGCCACGGCCGCCAGATCGACGGTGACGTCGTGACTGATGGAGACCGGGTTACCCGCGCTGCTCTGGCCTGCCACGGTGACGGTCACCGCGCCTGCTGCCAGGGCACCCACGTCTGCGGCCGGGATCGCCGCGCTCCAGGTACCGTTCGCCAGCACGGAGGCCGCATAAGTTTTGCCGTTAACGGTCACGGTGAGCGTGGTGCCCGCCGCCAGCCCGTCGCTGGAACCGGTGACGATCAGGTTCTGTCCGTGCTCGATGCTGTTGATCACATCATCGCCCGCCACGGTATTGATACGCAGACCCGGCAGGCTGGCGTCTATAACGATTTCGCGCTCGCCCGCGCCGGTATTGCCGTGGCCGTTGGTGACGGTCGCCGACACGGTCAAATCGCCGTTGCCCAAGGCCGTCAGGACGGACTCCGGCACGCTCACGGACCAGGTCAGGTCGCTCTGCACCGTCGCGGTGTAGCTGTTGCCGCCAATGTTCATCGTCACCGTGTTACCGGCTTCCGCGTTCGCCACCTTACCGGTGATGGTCTGGCCTGCCGCCACTTCTGCCGCGTTGATGACGTTATCACCCGCCACGGTGTTGATGGTGACGGTCGGCAGCGCGGTGTCGACCAGCAGGTTCGCCGTATTGCTGACGCTATTGCCCACGCCGTTGGTCGCGGCTGCGCTCAGGGTGTAATTCGCTTCGCCCAGACCCGCCAGATCCGCCGCCGGAACCGTCAGGCTCCAGGTGCCGTCTGCGGCGGTCGTTGCGGTGTAGTTTTTACCGTTGAGGGCCACGGTCACCACGGTGCCTTCCGCCAGGTTGGCGCTGGTGCCGCTGACGCTTAGTTCCTGACCTTTTTCCACCGCGTTCAGGACGTTATCGCCGCTGATGGCGTTAAAGCCCACGGACGGCAGCCCGGTGTCCACGGTGACGTTATGGCTGCCGCTGCCGGTGTTGCCCGCCGCGTCGGTAACAGATGCAGTGACGGTCACGGTGCCGTCGCTGAGACCGGAAATCACGCTGGCCGGAACGCCCACGCTCCAGTTCCCCGCCGCGTCCAGCACGGTAGTGTACGTCTGGCCGCCAATCGTGACGGTGACCTTATCGCCCGCTGCTGCGCCGGTGGCGGTGCCGCTGATGATTTGCGCCTGCGCGTGCTCGGCGAGGTTGATCACGTCATCGCCCGCCACGGTGTTGATGGTCACCGCAGGCACGGTCACGTCCACCGTCAGGTTATGGTTTACGGATGCCGGGTTGCCCGCCTTGTCGCTTACGCTCGCGGTCACGGTGACGCTGCCGTCGCTGAGCGACGCCAGATCCGCTGCCGGAACGTTCAGCGTCCAGCTACCGTCCGCGCCGACGGTTGTGGTGTAGTCTTTGCCGTTCAGCGACACGGTCACGGTCTGGCCCGCTTCGGCGGTGCTGGTGCCGGAAACCGTCAGGTCAGACTGCGCTTCCGTGGCGTTCAGGATGTCGTCAGTCGCCATCTTATTGATGGTGACGGATGGCGCGGTGGCATCCACGCTGTACTCGCGGCCCGCCGAGGCGCTGTTGCCGTTCACGTTGGTGACGCTCACCTGCAGGCTGGCGTCGCCGTCCTTGAGGCCCGCCAGATCCGCAGCCGGCACGGTATAGGTCCAGTTGCCGTCTGCTTCTACGGTAGTGGTGTAGATTTTACCGTTCAGGCTCAGGGTGACGGTCTGCCCGGCTTCCACGTTGGTGGTCGCGCCGGACAGCACCAGATCCGCCCCTTTCTCCGCAGCGTTGATCACGTCGTCGGTGGCAATGGCGTTGATGCTGATGGCAACAGAGGCCAGATCGACGGTCACATCGTGACTGATGGTAATCGGGTTACCCGCCGCGCTGTCGCCAGTGACGCTGATTTTTACTGTGCCTTCCGGCCACGCGCTCACGTCCGCAGACGGAACCGCCGCGCTCCAGGTGCCGTCCGCCAGCACCGTCGCCGCATAGTCTTTGCCGTTCACGGTAACGGTCAGCGTAGTGCCCGCCGCCAGCCCGTCGCTGGAGCCGGTGACGATCAGGTTCTGCGCATGCTCAATGCTGTTGACCACGTCGTCGCCCGCCACGGTGTTCACGCGCAGGCCCGGCAGGTTAGCGTCTATCGCGATCTCACGCTCGCCGCTGCCGGTGTTGCCGTGGCCGTTGGTGACGGTTGCCGTCACGCTCAGGCTGCCGTTGCCGAGTGCGGTCAGCACATCAGACGGCACGTTCACGGACCAGCTCAGATCGTTCTGCACCGTTGCGGTATAGCTGTTGCCGCCAATGGTCACGGTTACGGTGTTGCCCGCTTCGGCATTCGCCACGGTACCGCTCAGGGTCTGGCCTGCCGCCACTTCCGCCGCGTTGATAACGTTATCGCCCGCCACGGTGTTGATGGTGACGGTCGGCAGCGCGGTGTCGACCAGCAGGTTCGCAGCGCTGCTCACGCTGTTGCCCACGCCGTTGGTGGCGGTCGCATTGAGGGTGTAACTTGCCTGACCGAGACCGGCCAGATCCGCAGCCGGAACCGTCAGGCTCCAGGTGCCGTCCGCAGCGGTCGTTGCGGTGTAGTTTTTACCGTTGAGGGTCACGGTCACCACGGTGCCTTCCGCCAGGTTGGCGCTGGTGCCGCTGACGCTCAGATCCTGACCTTTTTCCACCGCATTCAGAACGTTATCGCCGCTGATGGCGTTGAAGTTGACCGATGGCAGACCGGTATCGACGGTCACGTTATGGGTGCCGCTGCCGGTGTTGCCCGCCGCGTCGGTAACAGACGCAGTGACGGTCACGGTGCCGTCGCTGAGGCCGGAAATCACGCTCGCCGGAACGCCCACGCTCCAGTTACCCGCCGCGTCCAGTACGGTGGTGTAAGTCTGGCCGCCGATAGTCACGGTGACCTTATCGCCCGCTGCCGCGCCGGTGGCGGTGCCGCTGATAATCTGCGCCTGACCGTGCTCGGCGACGTTAATCACGTCGTCGCCCGCCACGGCGTTGATGGTGACTGCAGGGACGGTCACGTCCACCGTCAGGTTATGGTTTACGGATGCCGGGTTGCCCGCCTTGTCGCTGACCGATGCGGTAACGGTGACGCTGCCGTCATTAAGCGCCGCCAGATCCGCCGACGGAACGTTCAGCGTCCAGCTGCCGTCCGCGCTGACGGTTGAGGTGTAGTCTTTGCCGTTCAGCGACACAGTCACGGTCTGGCCCGCTTCGGCGGTGCTGCTGCCGGAAATCGCCAGGTCAGACTGCGCTTCCGTGGCGTTCAGAATGTCATCGGTCGCAATAGTATTAATGGTGACGGATGGCGCGGTGGCATCCACGCTGTACTCGCGGCCCGCAGAGGCGCTGTTGCCGTTGACGTTGGTGACGCTTACCTGCACGCTGGCGTCACCGTCCTTCAGGCCCGCCAGATCTGCCGCTGGCACCGTGGCGGTCCACTTACCCTCAGCGTCCACCGTGGCGGTGTAGTTCTTGCCGCCGAAGGTGATGGTGACGGTTTGATTTTCCTCCACGTTTGAGGTGGTGCCGGAGAGCTCCAGATCCGCCCCTTTCTCCGCCGCGTTAATCACGTCATCGGTGGCAATGGCGTCGATGCTGATAGCGACGTTCGCCAGATCCACCGTCACATCGTGGCTGATGGAAACCGGATTGCCCGCGCTGCTCTGGCCTTCAACGGTCACGGTGACCGTGCCCGCTGCCAGGGCACTTACGTCCGCAGAAGGGAGAGCCGCGCTCCATGTACCATCCGCCAGTACCGTCGCGGGATAGGTTTTGCCGTTGACGGTAACGGTCAGCGCCGTGCCTGCGCTCAGGCCATTGCTGGAACCGGTAATAATCAGGTTCTGTCCGTGTTCGATGCTGTTGATCACGTCGTCGCCCGCCACGGTGTCCACGCGCAGGCCCGGCAGGCTGGCGTCTATCGCGATCTCACGCTCGCCGCTGCCGCTGTTGCCCACGCCGTTCGTCACGCTGGCGGTTACAGTCAGATCGCCGTTGCCCAGCGCCGTCAGGACCGATTCCGGTACATCGACGGACCAGGTCAGATCGCTCTGCACCGTTGCGGTGTAGCTGTTGCCGCCAATCGTTACGGTCACGGTGTTGCCCGCCTCGGCATTCACCACCTTACCGCTAATGGTCTGGCCGGCAGCCAGCTCCGCCGCGTTGATGACGTCATCGCCTGCCACGGTGTTGATCGTGACGCCCGGCAGAACGGACTCCACGTTGACGGTGTGCGAGGTGCTGGTGCCGTTGCCGACGCTGTCCGTTGCGGAGGCAGTGACGGTGTAAAGCGCTTCACCCAGTTGCCCCACTTCGCTCGCCGGAACCGTCGTGGACCATTGGCCGTTGGCCTCAACCGTGGCGCTGTAGGCTTTGCCGTTGAGCATCACGTTCACCACCGCGCCCGCCGCCAGTCCGGAAGCCGTACCGGTGATGGTCAGATCCTGCGTTTTCTCGCTGCTGTTGATCACATCGTCACCGGAGACGGTGTCGATGGTCAGCACTGGCGCGCTCAGGTTGACTTCCACCTCGCGCGTCGCGCTGTTGCTGTTTCCGGCTTTGTCGGTCAGCGCCGCGGTGATGGTGTAATCCCCGGCGGTCAGGGCACCGACGTCCGCCGCAGGCACGCCCACGCTCCAGTTGCCGGACGCATCCAGCGTCGCCGTGTAATCTTTGTTATTGATGGTGACGGTCACCACGTCGCCCGCCGCCGCGCCGGTCACTGAGCCGGTAACGATCAGAGCCTGCCCGTGCTCGGCGCTGTTGATCACGTCGTCATCGGAAACGGTGTTGATGGTCAGCTGTGGCACGGTGGTATCGACCAGCACATCGCGAGCCGCGGAGGCCGGGTTGCCCGCTTTGTCCGACACGGCGGCGCTGACGGTATAGTTCCCGTCGGTAATCGCGCCCACATCAGCAGAAGGCACGGTCACGCTCCAGCTGCCGTTTGCCTGCACGGTGGTGGTGTAATCCACGCCGTTCAGCGTGACGGTCACGGTCTGGCCCGCTTCGGCGTTAGAGACGCCGTTGACGACCAGATCCTGCTGCGCTTCGGCGGCATTGATGATGTTGTTGTCGCTGACGATTTCGATGGAGACCGTCGGCGCGGTGGCGTCCACGCCGTATTCGCGTCCCGCCGAGGCGCTGTTGCCGTTCACGTTGGTGACGCTCACCTGCACGCTGGCGTCGCCATCCTTCAGGCCAGCCAGATCTGCCGACGGCACGGTCGCCGTCCAGTTGCCGCTGGCATCCACTTTCGCCGTGTAGGACTTGCCGCCGAACGTGATGTAAACCGTCTGGTTCTCTTCCACGTTGCTGGTAGAACCTGAAAGCACCAGATCTGCGCCTTTTTCTGCCGCATTAATCACATCGTCGGTCGCAATCGCGTCAATGCTGATAGCAACCGTCGCCAGATCGACCTTCACGTCGTGGCTGATGGAGACCGGGTTGCCTGCCGCGCTATTTCCCTCGACCTTCACGGTGACCGTGCCTGCGCCGAGCGCGCTGACGTCTGCCGCCGGAATGGCCGCCGTCCAGGTACCGTCTGCCAGCACCGTGGCCGCGTAGGTTTTGCCGTTGACGATCACGCTCAGCGCCGCGCCCGCTGCCAGGCCGTCGCTGGAGCCGGTAATAATCAGGTTCTGCGCATGCTCAATGCTGTTAATCACGTCGTCGCCCGCCACGGTATCGACGCGCAGGCCCGGCAGATTGGCGTCGATGGTGATCTCGCGCTCGCCGAAGCCGGTGTTGCAGTGGCCGTTAGTGACGCTGGCTGACACCGTCAGATCGCCATTACCGATGGCGGTTAAGACCGCGGACGGCACGTTGACCGACCAGCTCAGATCGTCCTGAACCGTCGCGGTATACGTATTGCCGCCGATTGAAAGGGTGACAGTGTCACCGCTCGCCGCGCCGCTCACCTTCCCGCTCAGGGTTTGTCCGGAAGCGACTTCCGCCGCGTTAATCACGTCATCGATGGCGATTACGTTAATGGTAACCTGTGGCAGCGCGCTGTCGACCAGCACGCTATGGCTGGCGTTCGCGCCGTTGCCTGCGCTATCGGTCACGCCTGCCGTGACGGTATAGCTCGCTTCGCCCAGCGCAGAGACGTTCGCCGCCGGAACGGTTACGCTCCAGCCGCCGCTGGCGTTGGTGGTCGCGGCGTAGCTGATGCCGTTCAGGATCACCGTAATGGCTGTACCTTCCGGCTGGTTGCTGGTGCCCGAAATCAGCAGATCCTGGCCTTTCTCGACCGCGTTAATCACGTCGTCAAGCGCCAGGGTATTGATGGCAATCTCCGGCGCGGCCAGGGAGACGTCAAATTCATGCGTGGCGGTGGTGCTGTTACCCGCTTTGTCGGTGAGGGTCGCGGAGATCGTCTGCTCGCCGTTAGCCAGCGTGCCCACGTCTGCCGCCGGAACGCCCACGCTCCAGCTTCCGGACGCGTCCAGCATCGCGGTGTAGTCTTTGCCGTTCAGGGTGACGGTAATGACGTCACCCGCCTGCGCGCCCGTGACCTTGCCGGAGACGATCAGCGCCTGGCCGTGCTCGGCAATATTCACAATGTCGTCGCCCGCGACGATGTTGAAACTAATCTGCGGTACGGTGGTATCCACCAGCACGGAGGCATCCGCGCTGGCCGGGTTGCCGGCTTTGTCGGACACGGTCGCCGTGACCGCCGCGCTGCCGTCGGTGATGCCCGCCAGATCGGCTGCCGGCACGACCAGCGTCCAGCTGCCGTCGGCCTGCACCTGCGCGGTGTACTGGTTGCCGTTGAAGGTTACGGTAACCGTCTGGCCCGCTTCGGCAGTGGACGTTCCGCTCAGGGTCAGATCCTGCGCTGCCTCAGCCGCGTTCAGCATGTTGTCGCCGCTGATGGTATTGATGGTCACCGTTGGCGCGGCGGTATCGATGCTGAACTCCTGCGCAGACGACGCCGCGTTGCCGTTCAGGTTGCTCACGCTGACCTGCACGCTGGCGTCGCCGTCCTTCAGGCCGCTCAAATCGGCTGCCGGTACGGTGTACGTCCAGTCGCCGTTGGCGTTCACCGTCGTGGTGTAGGTTTTACCCGCAAAGGTGATGGTGACGGTCTGGCCCGCTTCTACGTTCGCGGAGGAGCCGGAAAGCACCAGATCCTGACCTTTTTCTGCCGCGTTGAGCACGTTGTCCGCGGTCACGCTGTTGATGCTGACGGCGACCGGCGCGAGATCGACGTCCACGACGGTGCCGATAGTCACCGGGTTGCCGGAAGGGTCCTGCGCGCTTGCCTTGATATCCAGCGAACCGTCCGCCCACTGGGACACGTCCGCTGCCGGAACCGCCGCCTGCCAGGTACCGTCCGCCAGTACGGTTGCGGAATAGATCTTGCCGTTAATGGTCACCGTGACGGTGCTGCCCGCTGCCAGATCGGTGCTTGAACCGGAAACAATCAGGTTCTGAGCGTGCTCAATGACGTTAATGACATCATCACCCGCCACGGTATCAATACGCAGGCCCGGCAGTTGGGCGTCGATGGTGAAGTCCAGCGAAGTCGAACCGGTGTTGCCGTGCGCGTTGGTGACGCTGGCCGATACGGCCAGTTCGCCGTTGCCGAGCGCGGTTAACTGGCTCTCGGTTAACGGCAGGCTCCATGAGAGATCGTCCTGCACGGTAGCGGTGTATGTCTGACCACCGAGGATAATCGTGACGGTATCGCCCGATGCCGCGTTAGAGACCTTCCCGGTCAGGGTTTGCCCTGCGGTGACTTCCGCCGCGTTGACGATATTGTCGGTCGCGAAAGTGTTGATAGTGACGACCGGCAACGCGCTGTCCACCAGCACATCGTGCGAGGTTGAGGCGCTGTTGCCCACATTATCGGTAACGCTCGCCGTCACGGTGTAATTGGCTTCGCCCAGCGCGCTCACCGCAGAGGCAGGCACGGTGACGCTCCAGCTGCCGCTAGCGTTAGTGGTGGTGGTGTAGTTGATACCGTTCAGGTTTACAGTGATGGTGGTCCCTTCCGGCTGGTTGCTGGTACCGGAAAGCAGCAGATCTTCACCCTTCTCTGCCGCATTGATCACGTCATCTACGGCCAGGGTGTTAATACCGATAACAGGCGTCACGGTATTCACCACCACATCCAGAGAACTGCTGCCGGTGTTGCCGGAGCGATCGGTCACGGAGACGTTAATGGTCCATGTGCCGTCCGTCAGCCCCTGAACGACGGATGCAGGCAGGCCGAGGCTCCAGTTGCCCGCCGCGTCCACCGCGGTGGTGTAGTCCACGTTATTAATAGTGATGGTGACCAAATCGCCCGCCGCCGCGCCAGTGACGGAGCCGCTCAGGATCTGCGCCTGAGAATGGGCCAGCTGGTTAACGGTGTTGGTGTCGGTGACAAAGTCATTAATGGTCACCTGCGGCACGGTGGCATCCACCAGCCCAACGCGGTCCGTACTGCTGCTGTTACCTGCCACGTCGCTGACGGAGGCCGTCACGGTGACAGTGCCGTCTGCCAGCGCGCCAACGTCGGCGGCAGGCACGTTCAGCGTCCAGGTGCCGTCAGCTTGCACGGTAGTTTGATAGTTTTTGCCGTTCAGCGTCACGGTGACCGTCTGCCCCGTTTCAGCTGTTGTGCTGCCGCTGAGCACCAGATCCTGCTGCGCTTCTGCCGCATTGATGATGTTGTCGTCGGTCAGATTATCGAGCGTAATGGCGGGCGGCTGCGTATCGACGGTTACCACGCGTGAGGCGTCCGCGCTGTTGCCGCTGACGTTAGTCACGCTGACGCTTACCTGCGCCCGCCCGTCAATCAGCGTTTCCATGGCGTTCGCCGGGACGGTCAGGCTCCAGGAGCCATCCTGCTGCACCTGCGCGGTAAAAGTCTGGTCGGCAAATTTCACCACCACGGTTTGCCCCGCCTCCACGCCCTGCGTCTGGCCGGAGAGGGTTAAGTCGCTCCCTTTTTCTGCCGCGTTCAGCAGGTCATCACCGGAGACGGTATCAATGGTGACCGCCACGGCGTTGAGATCGAGTTCAATCGGGTGTTCAGCCGCAACGGTGTTGCCCCAGGCATCTTCCGCGCTGACGCTGACCGTCATACCTCCGGCCGTCCAGGCTTGCAGATCCGCAGCAGGAACGCCAATGCTCCAGCCGCCGCTGGCGGTCACCACGGCCTGATAGTCGACGTTGTTGATGGTGACGACAATCGGCGTACCTGCGGCCAGATGGGTGCTGGCGCCGGTGACGGTCAGATCCTGCTGTTGCTCGATGGCGTTGATCACATCATCGCCGGAAATGGTATTTACGCGCAGACCCGGCAGTTCCGCGTTGATATTGATATCGCGCTCGCCGGTGCCGGTATTACCGTGCCCGTTGGTCACGGAGGCGGTAAAGGTCAAATCCCCGTCGCCGAACGCCTGAAGATCCGCTGAAGGGATCGTGACGTTCCAGGTCAGATCGCTGCCCACCGTGGCGCTGTAACTCTTACCGCCAACGGTAACAGACACCGTATCGCCCGCCGCCGCGCCGGTAACGCGGCCACTGAGGGTTTGGTCCACTCCCGCTTCGGCGTTATTAACCAGGTTATCCCCCGCAAAGGTGTTAATGATCACCTTCGGCAGCACGGTATCGACCAGCAGATTCGCCTCTGCGGAGCCGCTGTTACCCACGCTGTCGGTGCCGCTGACGCTGACGCTATAGAGGGTGTTCGCCAGATTCAGGACGTCGGATACCGGCACCTGAACCGTCCAGATACCGTTTTCGACGGTCGCCTGATAGCTGACGTTGTTCAGCGTCACGGTAACGGCGCTGCCGTCCGGCAGATTGCTGGTGCCGCTCAGGCTCAGCGGCTGCATTGCCTCCCGGGCATTCAGCACGTTGTCCTGGCTGATGGCGTCAATCGTAAATTCCGGCGGGTTGCCGCTCAGCGCAATGCCGTGCATGGCGCTACCGGTGTTCCCCGCTGCGTCGGTGACGGAGACGGCAATGGTGTGGTTGCCCTCACCCAGCGCGCCGACGACGGAGGCAGGAACGCCCACGCTCCAGCTGCCGTCTACCTGTACGACGCCGGTGAAGGTCTGGCCGCCAACGGTCACGGTGACGACATCGCCTGCCGCCGCGCCGCTCGCCTGCCCGGAAATAATCTGCGCCTGTCCCTGCTCGCTGGTGTTGAGGATATCGTCGCCCGCGACGGTGTTGATGGTGACGACCGGCGCGTTGGTATCTACCGTGAAATCCGCGGTCACGGACGAGCCGTTGCCTGCTTTGTCGCTGACGTTCACCGTCAGGGTGTGGTGACCCTCATTAAGGGCATGCACCTCGCTGGCCGCCAGCGTGACGGACCAGGTGCCGTCGCTGCCCACCGTGGCGTTATAATTTTTGCCGTTCAGCGTCACCGTCACAATCTGCCCGGCTTCCGCGTTGGTTTTACCACTCAGCGTCAGCGGCTGGTTGTGCTCAGCGGCATTAATGATGTTGTCCTGCGCGAGCGTATCGACGGAGAGCGTTGGCGCAGCGGTATCCACGCCAATCGTCTGGCTTCCGCTCACGGTGTTACCCGCCGCGTCTTTGCCGCTGACGCTGACGGTCCAGGTACCGTCGCTGAGCGCCTGCGCGTCTGCCGCAGGCACGTTAACGCTCCACGCGCCGTCTGCTCCCACCTGAGCGGTGTAGGCTTTGCCGTTCAGCGTTACGGAAACGTCGGTTCCCTGCGCCAGATGCTGGCTGCTGCCGGACAGCGTAAAGCCTGCGGACTGTTCGCTGGCGTTAATCACGTTGTCACCCGCCGTTGTCGCCAGCGTAAGCGTGGCCTCGGACGTAGAAACGGTCACGGTGATGTTGCCCGCTGACGTGGTTTTACTGCCGTCGATCTGCACCACCGACCAGGTGTGCTCTCCGTCGGCCTGGGTCGGGAGTTTTACCGTCCAGGTGCCGTCTTTACCGACCATCGCGCTGGCGATGGTGCTGCCGCTGCCGTCTTTAATCTGGATGGTCGCGCCCGGCTGACCGGTACCGCTGAAGGTCGGCGCGTTATCGTCCGTGAGGGCGTTTGCGCTCAGCACTCCCTGCTTGTCGCCCACCTTGTCCGACAGCAGGAAGGTCGGCGTGGCGCTTTCCACTTCTTTTGTGTTATCAATGACTTTCGTTTTGGTTTCGCCGTCACCGCCGTGGGCCAGCAGTGCGCCGATAGCACCGCCGCCTAACGCCGCCCCTGCAATCCAGCCCCACGGGGCATCGCTCAGGGCGCTTCCCTGCTCCAGGAAGGGTTCAATGCTGCTAATGGGTGTGGCCTGCGCGGTTAATTCAGTAGCGGCAACGCCTGATGCTTCCCCGGCATCGGCAAAAGAGAGATGAGTCAGTTCCTGCCCGTCGTTGAACACCAGCTCTGACTGATGTTGGGTTTCAGGATCTTCAACAAAATAGTTATTGCAGCGAATAACGCTGCCGTCCTTCATATAAATGAGAAGGTCTTTACCCTGGCGGACATAACGCACCACGTCCTGAGCAGAGCCCTGAATTTCAAGCACGCTCGGCGATGAAATAGAGACCGACAGATTCCCTTCGCCGGTTAATTTCGTTTTCTCCGCCGTTTTGCGAATGATGACATCAACAACCTTTACGTTACTCATATTCCTCTCCTTGCAGGTGTACGGATCCCTGTGGATATATCCACCAGACGGATGTAGCTATCCCTGGGAAAAAACACCCATTATTTTCAGACTTATTTCGTGCAGCTATGCGTGGCTTTTGTTAACTCAAATCGGGTAATTTTGCGGCAGCGTTTTTCTCTATTCCAATAAGCGGCATTAAATTATCAACCGCGGAAGCATAATTAATTGCCGAACTCCAGCCATCATACTCGGCGATTATTTTCGCCGACGTGGCCTGCCAGACATCCTGCTCAACGCTGAGCAAATCATTAATGCTCCGCTTGCTCAGGGTGTATTCATTTTTATAAACCTCGCGGGCCCGCAGCGCATTTTCCAGCTGCCGCTTCCCGGCCTCCATTCTTCCCCGTGCGCCGGTCCAGTCAGCTTGCGCGACGGAGGCCTTTTGCAGCACGTCGAAACGCGCCTGATCGACCTGAGAGGACGCCATCGCTCGTGCACCCTCAGCCTGACGCACGCGTGCGGATACCGCGCCGCCCTGATAAAGCGGTGCGTCAATATTGAGCTGGATCTGGTCGTCCCAGTATGAGCGGTTGTCCGATTCGTAACGCGTGCGTCCCCCCTTCAGGCTCAGGGTTGGCCAGTGCTGGGACTTCGCCGTTTCAACGCCATACTGGGCCGAACGTTCCATATTCTGCGCGGCCATTACCGCCGGTATTAACGAATAATCAATGCGGTTAAGCGAATCCGGCTCAACGGCGAGGTTTGCGGGGACCGGCGAATAATGATCTGCCTGCATTCCGGTTAATACCGCGAGCCTTGCGCGGGCGCTGTTCAATGCGGCGTTATACTGCGCCACCGTCGCCTGCATGCCGGCAATACGCGTGCGGGTCTGGAGTTCATCGGAGGTGGAACTCACGCCCGCATCGGCGCGCAGCTTGGCCAGCTGCTCCACGTTTTTCAGTGCCTGAACATTCTCTTTTGCCGCCTGTAGCAGGTCGGAATAACGTTTGACCTCCACGTAGCCGAGCGCCGTTTTTTCCGCCACGTCAGAAAGCGTGCTCATCAGCTGGTAGCGGTAGCTATCGCGCTGGGCGGAAGACTGGCTGATGCTGTTGTTGGTCTTGCCAAAATCGTATATCAGCTGGGTCAGGCTCACCCCCCAGGCCGCAGAGTTCTTCAGCGAACCGCTGGAATCGGTGGTCTGGCTATGCCCCGTACTCCCGTTCAACGCTATTTGCGGCATCCAGCCGCTGCGCGCCTCGTCTATTTGCGCCTGACCAATACCTAACTGCGCGGCCTGCTGGCTAATTGACGGATCGCGATCGATAGCGAAAAGAATACTTTCCTTTAAGGTCGTCGTTGCCATCGGGGCAATACCTACCGCGCCACTATTGGCATAAGCCGTATTTAGGGCTAATGAAATTAACGCCAGCGTAGCTATA
The DNA here is from genome assembly GCF_900324475.1 of Enterobacter bugandensis. Taxonomy (NCBI): domain Bacteria; kingdom Pseudomonadati; phylum Pseudomonadota; class Gammaproteobacteria; order Enterobacterales; family Enterobacteriaceae; genus Enterobacter; species Enterobacter bugandensis. The sequence goes on along the minus strand of NZ_LT992502.1, from coordinate 2,219,653 downwards.
AATTGGCGTGAAACAGGCTTGCGTAATATCGTCATTTTATCTCCCTGACTCTGAGTGATACTCAAGCAATTACCCAAAAAGAGGTACAGATAATTAGACAAATATCTTATTTAACTTCCTCGCTAAATTTCAGGTAAAGCTCCCCATACCCATTTCCGATGGAGATGAGATCCGCCTTTGTCTTATTAAATTTAAGAAATTACTTATTTCATAAGTTGATTTGCAGCATAACAAAATGTGGTATAGGCCACTACACCCACAATGTTAATGCAGTGTTACATATAAGAAAAAACATGGGGTTTCTGGACAAAACTCCGAAAATAGCCTTTCAGATGAAACATCAAAACACACTGTAATTTAAGGAAAATTCTTAATCTCCTCTGCGCACATTTTTGCGTTAATTTCTGAGCGGGTCAGACACAAAGATTTTCAAAGAAGTGTCAACTTAAGTAAGAGCCATCGATTTGTTGAAAAATAATTCTAATAAAAAACATAAATCAGACATTAAATGCTTTATTTTAATTACATATCAGCATATTCCACCAGTTAATGACAATGCGTTGGTTACATAACCCAAATCGTTGATTAAAACATAACATTAACACTGTGGTTAACATTCAGAACGGCTTAATGATATCCGCTTAATATAATTCCAATAATTAAACATCAACCTGGTTTACGATACTCCTTCCTTCTGCGTCAAAATGCTGTATTATGCGATTTATTGCGACATTTTGCAGGATTGCTGCCCATGCACAAAACCGCACGTCAACGCTATGTCCTTGATATTCTCAGTGAACAAGGTCAGGCCAGCATCACCGAGCTGGCAGAAAAGCTGCAGGTTTCGGCGGATACCGTTCGTCGGGATCTGACCGATCTGGAAAATCAGGGGCTTGCCCAGAAGAATCACGGCGGGGCTATTGCTCTGAATCTTTCGGCCATGAATCGTCAGGGCCGCAATACCCTGTTGCCGGAAACCAAGCAGCGTCTGGGGAAACAGGTTGCGCAGGCGGTTCCGCCGGGTTCCACCTTGTTTCTGGATGCCGGCAGTACGGTGATGGCCGTCGCTACTTTTCTGCAGGGACCTCACACCGTGATCACTACCTCGCTGGATATCGCCCAGCATTTTAGCGACCGGGAAGACATTGAGCTTATTCTGCTCGGTGGAAAATGGGACCCGAAGCAGCGCCTGTTTGCCGGCAGCGCCACGTTGTCCCTGCTGTCACGCTATCGGGCCGATATCGCCATTCTCGGTGCGTGCGCCCTTCATGCCGAACTCGGTCTGAGTGCCGGTAAAGAAGCGGATGCCGAGGTGAAACGCGCGATGCTCGCCGCAAGCCATGCGCACTGGATTGTTGCCGATCACCTGAAAGTTAACCGCTGCGAGCCGTATCTGGTCTCCGGGCTCACCGATATTCATCAACTCTTTTTAGATCGTCCCTGGCCTGAGCTTGGGGACCCTGGCGCATTACGGGTCACGGTGTGCGCGCAATAACGTGGAGAAGGTCATGAGTAAAGTTCAAACAATCAACATTGCGCTGATCGGGTACGGTTTTGTCGGTAAAACCTTCCATGCCCCGCTGATCCAGTCCGTGGACGGGCTCAAGCTGGCGGTGGTCTCTTCCCGTGATGAAGAGAAAGTGAAGCGCGATCTTCCGGATGTGCTGGTGGTAGCCACGCCCGAAGAAGCCATTCAACATCCTGATGTCGACCTGGTGGTCATTGCCTCCCCTAACGCCACCCACGCGCCGCTGGCGACGCTGGCCCTGAACTCGGGAAAACACGTGGTCGTGGATAAGCCTTTCACTCTGGATATGCAGGAAGCCCGGGACCTGATTGCCCTGGCGGATGAAAAGCAGCTTCTGCTCTCGGTTTTCCACAACCGCCGCTGGGACAGCGATTTCCTCGGCATTAAGCAGATTATTGAGCAAGGCACGGTTGGCAAGGTTAAACATCTGGAGTCGCATATTGACCGCTTCCGCCCGGAAGTGCGCGTGCGCTGGCGCGAGCAGAACGGTCCCGGCAGCGGCCTGTGGTTTGACCTGGGCCCTCACCTGATCGACCAGACGCTTCAGCTGTTTGGCCTGCCAGAGTCTGTTCAGGGAAATATCGCCACGCTGCGCGACGGCGCAGAGGTTAACGACTGGGCGCACGTGGTCCTCAATTACCCGGCTCATAAGGTGGTTCTGCACGCCAGCATGCTGGTGGCTGGCGGTACGGCGCGCTTTACCGTTCACGGGGACAAAGGCAGCGTGGTGAAAGCCAGAATCGATCAGCAGGAAGCGCAGCTGCTGGCTGGCGTAATCCCCGGCAGCGACGCCTGGGGCGAAGACGACGACAGCATGGTGTTCTTCGGAGTTGATGGTGAACCCCAAACGATTGCCACGCCAAAGGGCGATCAGCGGCAGTACTACATCAACGTGCGGGATGCGATGCTCGGGAAGATCGCCAATCCCGTTCATCCTGTCGAGGCGTTAGCGGTCATGGCTGTTCTGGAAGCGGCGGTGAAATCGTCAGAGACGGGGTCAACGCAGACGCTGGCGTTAACTGATGAAGAGCGTGTTCTTCTGGGTTAAAAAACAAGCCGGGTGGCGCTGCGCCGCCCGGCAAGAGTTAAAGACTACTGACGCTTATTCGGCATCATGCGCAAAAGAGTATTATCTTTCCAGAAATAGTGGTGCATCAGCGCCGCAAAGGCGTGCAGACCAATCACGAAATAGCCCAGGTTTGCCAGCGTAACGTGCCACTCCTTCAGCACATCCACCAGGTCAAAATTCCCCTCCGCCGCGTGAGGCATCGTCAGACCAAAGGCGAACCAGTCGTTTCCACGGTTATACATCATTACAATGCCAATCAGCGGCAGCGCAATAAACAGCAGATAGACGATCAGATGCCCAAGGTGGGACATACCGGTAATCATCGCTTTAGGTTTAGGTTGAATGGGCGGTGCGGGAAACTTCAGGCGGATCAGCAATCTCGCCACCATCAGCACCAGAACCGAGATGCCGCAGGAGACGTGGATCATGTTAATAAGCGGTCGGTCGGAACGCGGGAAAAAGCCCCTGAATTCCATCGCGCAGTAAGCGACGACGATTAACAAAAACACCAGCCAGTGAATCGTGATTTGCAGGCTTGTATATTTAGTGCGCATGGGATTTCCTGAAATAAAACAGTCACCGCGCCAACATAATCTCCTTTCCTTAAAAATTCATTAACTTTTCTGTATGGTTTTTCAAATACTTCCCCTCGCATGAAGCATCTTCAATTGCTGCCCTGCCCGTGATGGTCTAAGCCTGGATGAGTTCAAACTGTCGTATCGACACGTTCACAGGAGAACACCATGAGTAAAATTGGCATTAACGGATTTGGACGCATTGGACGCCTTGTGCTGCGCCGCCTTCTTGAAACCCAGGACAGTAATACCGTCGTCGCCATCAACGACCTCACCTCCCCGAAAGTCCTGGCCTACCTGCTCAGGCATGATTCCAACTACGGTGGCTTCCCCTGGAGCGTGGACTTCACCGAGGATGCGCTGATTGTCGACGGTAAAACCATCGCGGTGTACGCCGAAAAAGAGGCAAAGCACATTCCGTGGAAAGCCGCGGGCGTGGATATCGTCGTGGAGTGCACCGGCTTTTATACCTCAGAAGAAAAATCGCGGGCGCACCTGGACGCCGGTGCGAAGAAAGTGCTGATTTCGGCGCCCGCGGGTGAGATGAAGACCATCGTCTATAGCGTGAATGACGATACCATTGACGCCAGTGATACCATTATTTCCGTCGCGTCCTGCACCACCAACTGCCTCGCCCCGCTGGCAAAAGCCCTGAACGACGCGTTTGAAATTAAAGTGGGCACCATGACCACCATTCATGCCTATACCGGCACCCAGGCGCTGGTGGATGGCCCACGCGGGAAAGATTTGCGCGCCTCGCGGGCGGCGGCAGAAAATATTATTCCGAATACCACCGGTGCGGCGAAAGCCATCGGCCTGGTGATCCCCGCGCTCAGCGGCAAACTAAAGGGTCACGCCCAGCGCGTGCCGGTGAAAACCGGATCGGTAACCGAGCTGGTAGCGATTCTGGGTAAAAAAGTGACGGTCGAGGAGATCAACGCCGCGCTGAAAAAGGCGACCCAGGGGAATAAATCGTTCGGGTATACCGATGACGAGATTGTGTCGTCAGATGTGATTGGCTCGCACTATGGTTCGGTGTTTGACGCCACGCAGACGGAGGTGTCAGAAGCGGGAGATCTGCAGCTGGTGAAAGCCGTTGCCTGGTATGACAATGAGTATGGGTTTGTGACGCAGCTGGTGCGGACGCTGGATAAGTTTGCGGCGCTATGATTTTCCCCGCACCCTAACCCTCTCCCCAATGGGGCGAGGGGATTGTTCCGTGCTCAGATGATTTTACGCGCCACCTTCAGGACTGGGTCCTGTTGAAGCTGTCTCCATGCGGCGGTGACGGTTTCAGGGAATTCAACGTGGGCGATAAAATCCCGCCCGGCCGGGCCATAGCCGTTAACGTCATCATACAGGCGCGGCAGTTCCCCCATAACCAGTGAAAGATAACGGTCAACGGGCCACAGCCCGGCATTGCCCCCACTAAACTCCACGCCCTCTGTGCCGTTTTGCAGCACTGGCGTAAACCCGGGATGGCTGATCCACTGCGGTGATGCGGGTTCATCGCGGCACACGCGGGCAAACGTCGCCATCGTGCGGCGCTGCATCGTTGGGTCCTGCACCACCAGCACGCGCCCGCTTGTCCGCTGACGCTCTTTCAGCATGTTCCAGCTAAAGCGCGCGTTTTCACCGCAGTTGGTGGAGCGATCTTCAACCCACAGGCGCGCCTCGGGGATCTGCCAGAACGCCCGCGCAACGTCGGCAAGAATGCTCGCTTCGGCCCGCCCTTCGACTTGTAAGGTGTGATAACGCGGATGATTGCCGATAGCTGAATATAAAAACGCGGTTGAATGACCAATACCGCCGCTAATCAGGAGCGGGATTTCTCGCTGAGCGGCAATACGGCAGGCTGCCTCAATGGTCGGGATCACCGCGTTCCCTGCCAGAATTACCGCATCGACGTCCGGGTGCAGGCGGCTGCCGCTCAGGTCGTCCTGCGCCAGCCATTCACCGACAGTATTAATGGCCGCCAGCGTGGCATCCGGCAGGATGGGAAAATGGGTCTGTTCCATGATGAACTCCTTCTCGCTATCCCTTCAGGGTAGCGACTTCAGGTTCTCAACACAACGGCGACATCGGGCCGCTCTTTTTCCTTAAATTTCTTTCGTACATTTGATTAACATGCGCAAATCATATTCACTTGAATTATCATTTGCGGCAGACGTAGAATCGCTAGCCCGCTAATTATTCAATCATTTCTAAGGTAATGACGTTATGCGCCTGCCCGAACGCGACCCTTATGCTCCTCGCGAGTGGCAGCCCCATGAGAAACCCGCCCTGCTGGGTTCGCCTTCCACCCCCGAGCACAGTACGCCAAAACGCGTCGCCTATGGCGTCGTTGGGCTGCTGGTTTGCCTGACGGGGGCACTGGGCAATGCGGTGGTCACCGCCAACCTGCAAAACCTGCAGGGAACCTTCGGGGCCTGGTCGACCGAAATCGCCTGGCTGCCCGCAGTCTATGTGATGACCAACATCTCCATTAACCTGCTGCTGGTCAAATTTCGTCAACAGTACGGCCTGCGCGCCTTTACGGAAGGTTTTCTGGTGCTCTACGTGCTGGTCACCTTTTTCCACCTGTTCGTTAACGACCTCAGCTCCGCGCTGATGGTACGCGCCGCGCACGGGATGGTGGCCGCCGCGCTCAGCTCGCTGGGGATTTACTACCAAATCCAGGCCTGGCCTGCGAAGCATCGCCTGAAGGCGCTTACCATCGGGATCACCGGATCGTCGCTCGCTATTCCGCTGGCGCGTCTGTTTTCCACTGAGCTTCTCCAGCTGGACGAGTGGCGCGGGCTCTATTTCTTTGAACTGGGGCTGGCGCTGATCTCCCTGGCCTGCGTAATCGCCTTAAAACTGCCGCCGGGTGACCGACGCAAGGTCTTCGAGAAGAAAGACTTTGTCACCTTCTTTTTACTGGCTCCCGGAATGGCCCTGCTCTGCGCCGTGCTCTCTTTAGGCCGTCTGGACTGGTGGTTCGAGGCGCCGTGGATCGGCTGGTCGCTGGCGCTATCGCTGGTGCTGATTGTTTCCGCCATCGTGTTTGAACATAACCGCGCCAACCCACTGCTGAACACCCGCTGGCTGTCGAGCGGCAGCATCGTTCGCCTGGGGCTGATCATGCTGCTGATCCGCATCGTGCTGGCGGAGCAAAATACCGGCGTCATCGGCTGGCTGCAGTACGTGGGGTTACAGAATGAGCAGATGACCCATCTGGCGTGGTCCATTTTCGCCGGGATCGTCTGCGGGATCGTCACCAGCTGCCTCACCATCAAGCCCACAAAGCTGGCGTGGCCGATTATCACCTCTCTGGCGCTGATGATTGTTGCCTCGCTGCTGGACAGCCAGTCCAATAATCTGACCCGCCCGGATCAGCTGATGGTCAGCCAGTTCCTGCTGGGCTTCGGCAGCGCCTTCTTCCTGGCGCCCGCCATGCTGGCCGCCATTGGCGGGGTAATTGCCGACCCGCGTAACCTGGTCAGCTTTTCGGTCATGTTTGGCATGAGCCAGAACCTCGGCGGCCTGCTGGGATCGGCGATTCTCGGCACCTTCCAGACCTGGCGCGAGAAATACCACTCCAGCCTGCTGGCGGATCAGCTCACCACGCTTAACCCGCTGGTCAACGAGCGGATTCAGCTTTATACCCAGATGTATAAAAGCCTGATTGGCGACAGTACGCTGCTGGGAACGCAGGCCATTACCCAGCTACAGACGGTGACCACCCTTGAGGCAAATATTCTGGCCTATAACGATACTTATCTGCTGACGGCAAGCATCGCTGCCGCCACGCTGGTCTGGATTTTATGGCGCTTGCTGCGCCTGCGCATTACTGCCCGTATGGCGCTGAAGAACGCCACCGGCAACAAATAATTGTAATATTTCTGGAGAGTTTATGAGTCAGCAGGATGCCGCCAAAGAGCAGGCCAACACCCGCAAAAATGTGCGCATTGTTTCCGTTTTCACCGCCGCTGCCATCGGTATTGTCGGCGTGCTGGTCATTCTTTACGCCTGGCAGCTGCCGCCGTTTACCCGCCACGCGCAGTTTACCGACAACGCCTACGTGCGCGGCCAGACGACGTTCATTAGCCCCCAGGTTAACGGCTATATCACCGAGGTGAAGGTTCAGGACTTTGTGCAGGTTAAAAAAGGCGATCTGCTGTTGCAGATCGATGACCGCATCTATCGTCAGCGCGTGCATCAGGCCGAGGCGCAGCTGGCGATGAAAATTGCCGCGCTGAATAACAACCTGCAGCAGCGGAAAAGCGCCGAAGCGACCATTGCCAAAAATGAAGCCGCGCTGAAAAATGCCCGCGCCCAGAGCCTGAAAACCCAGGCGGATTTAAAGCGCGTGAAGGATCTGACGGCGGATGGGTCGCTTTCCATTCGCGAGCGCGATGCCGCGCTGGCCAGTGCGGCTCAGGGCAGCGCGGATATCGACCAGGCGAAAGCCACGCTTGAGATGTCGCGTCAGGATCTGCAGACGGTGATTGTGAACCGCGGCGCGCTGGAGGCAGATGTTGAAAACGCCAAAGCGGCGCTGGAGCTGGCGCAGATTGACCTGCAAAACACCCGCATTATCGCCCCGCGGGACGGCCAGCTCGGCCAGATTGCCGTGCGTCTCGGCGCGTACGTGACTGCCGGAACGCACCTCACTACGCTGGTACCGCCGCAGCACTGGGTGATTGCCAACATCAAAGAGACCCAGCTGGCGGAGCTGCGCGTCGGTCAGCCGGTGAAGTTTACCGTCGATGCCTTAAACAACAAAGCGTATCAGGGCCGCGTAGAGAGCATCTCGCCGGCGACCGGGGTTGAATTCAGCGCTATCACGCCGGACAACGCCACCGGCAACTTTGTCAAAATCGCCCAGCGTATTCCGGTGCGCATTGAGGTGCTCGGTAAGCCTGAAGAGTCTGCGCTGCTGCGTCCGGGTATGTCGGTACAGGTGACGATTGATACGCGGGAGGCGAAGCCATGATCCTTCGCCCGATAGCCGCGCTGGTGGGGGCGCTCATGCTGGCCGGATGCCAGTCCGTTGACGTCAAGCCGGCGCAGCCGACCCTGCAAATTCCGGCTCAATGGCGCGCCGTCTCAGGGCCAACCAGCCCGACGGAACAGCTCTGGTGGCGCAATTTTCATGACAACAACCTCAACCGCTATGTGGACCAGGCGCTAAAAAATAACAGCGATGTGCTGATTGCCCGCGAGCGGATAAACGAATATCAGGCGCGGGTCTTTGCCGCCGACGGCAGCCTGTTTCCTTCGCTCGACGCGGGCGTAACCGGGACGCGCGCCCGTTCTCAATCCGCCGCCACTGGGCTTCCGGTTTACAGCACGCTGTACAGAGGCAGCCTGACGGCGAGCTATGACGTTGATATCTGGGGCGTCAACCGCAGCGTGGCCAATGCCGCCGAAGCCTCGCTGGAGGCGCAAAAAGCCGCCGCCGCGGCTGCGGATCTCACCGTCGCCTCGTCCGTTGCCTCCGGGTACGTCACCCTGCTCTCGCTTGATGAACAGCTGCGCGTGACCGAATCCACGCTGAAATCGCGCGAAGAGGCGTTTAATCTTGCCAAACGCCAGCTTGAGACGGGCTACAGTTCGCGCCTGGAGCTGATGCAGTCGGATTCCGAGCTTCGCTCAACGCGAGCGCAGGTGCCCGTGCTGCGGCATCAGATTGCGCAGCAGGAGAATGCCCTGAGCCTGCTGCTGGGAAGCAATCCCGGTGCGGTAGCGCGTAGCGAAAGCTTTGCGGCGCTGACGCCGCTCACGCTGCCGTCACAGCTGCCCTCCACGCTCCTGAATCGTCGGCCAGATATCGTGCAGGCCGAGCGACAGCTGGTCGCGGCTGACGCCTCGCTTGCCGCGTCACGCGCCAGCCTGCTGCCGTCGATCAACCTGACCGCAACCGGATCGATCCAGGATCGCACCCTTTCCGGCCTGCTGGACAACCCGCTCCAGCTCTGGAGCGCAGGCGGCAGCATTCTCGCCCCGCTGCTGAACCGCCAGGCGCTGAACGCGCAGGTGGATATTTCCCAGTCCCAGCGTAACCAGGCGCTGTATGCGTATGAAAAAACCGTGCGTAACGCGTTTGCCGAAGTGAACAACAGCCTTGATGCCATTACGCGCTATCAGGAACAGCTGACGGAGCTGCTTGCCCAGCAGGATGTGGCCCGGGAGACGCTGCGCATTGCGCAGAACCGCTATCGCAACGGTTATTCATCCTATCTTGACGTGCTGGACGCGCAGCGCACGCTGTACTCGGTCCAGACCAGCGTGGTGCAGGTCAAAAATAACCTGCTGCTGGCGCAGATTGATTTGTATAAAGCACTGGGCGGAGGATGGGTCAGTGCCTGAAAACCTGCCCGGTGGCGCTTTGCTTACCGGACCTGCATTTCGCACCCGTAGGCCGGGTAAGGCGTAGCCGCCACCCGGCAATCCCTCTTAAGGAGTCAATCTATGCAACAACAATGGTCTGCAGTAGATAATTACATGATTTCTTCGCTTATCCCTGAGGATGAGGTTCTACAGAAGGTTCTTGAGAACAATAAACGCGCCGGGCTACCCGAACACGATGTTGCGGCCAATCAGGGACAGCTGCTGGCGCTGTTCGTGCGCATGACGCAGGCAAGACGCATTCTTGAGATCGGTACGCTGGGTGCCTATAGCTCTATCTGGATGGCGCGCGCCCTGCCGCCGGACGGAAAGCTGATTACGCTCGAGGCGGACCCAACGCATGCCGATGTTGCCCGCCAGAATATTCGCCTCGCGGGGCTGAACGATCGTATTGAATTAATTGAAGGCCCGGCACTGAACTCGCTGGAGAATTTCGGTGACGTTCCACCGTTCGACCTGATCTTTATTGATGCCGATAAGCCAAACAATCCCGGCTATCTGGAGTGGGCGCTGCACTATTCCCGTCCCGGCACGGTGATCATCGGCGATAACGTGGTCCGCGACGGCGAGGTCATTAACGGGCAAAGCGACGACGCGCGCGTGCTGGGCGTGCGGCGTTTTATCGAGATGACGGGGGATAACCCGCGCTTAACCGCCACCGCGCTGCAAACGGTGGGGGTTAAGGGATGGGATGGGTTTACGCTGGCGATTGTGAATGGGTGAAGGCATCAGCCCGACCCTCTCCCTGTGGGAGAGGGAGAAAACCGGGCAAGGACGTTAAGCGGAAATCTGCTCCATCGCCTGCAATATACGTTTATCCGAAATCGGATACGGCGTACCGAGCTGCTGAGCAAAGAAGCTGACGCGCAGCTCCTCGATCATCCAGCGGATCTCCTGCACATCTTCATCGTCGCGGCGCGCCGGCGGCAGCTTGTTTAACCACTGCTGCCACGCCTGCTGCACGCTTTCGACCTTCAGCATCTGCGCGCGATCGCGGTGCGGATCGATCGACATTTTCTCCAGCCGTTTTTCAATCGCCTGCAGATAGCGCAGCGTATCGCCCAGACGCTTAAAGCCGTTGCCGGTGACAAAGCCGCGGTACACCAGTCCCGCCATCTGCGCCTTCACGTCCGACAGCCCCAGCGCCATGGTCATATCCACGCGCCCCTTCAGGCGCTTGTTGATGTTGAACACGGCGGTGAGGATCTGCTCGACCTGTTTGGCAATCTCCACCACGGTGTCGTTCAGCTCGGCGCGCACCTTGTCATGCAGCTTCGCAAAACCTTCTTCCGTCCAGACCGGGCCGCCCGCCTCGTGGATCAGCTTGTCCACGCCGCAGGAGATGCAGTCGTCAATCAGATCCAGCACTTTGCCGTACGGGTTAAAGTAGAGCCCCAGCTTGGCTTTGTTCGGCAGCTTCTCGTGCAGATACTTGATCGGCGACGGGATGTTGAGCAGCAGCAGGCGGCGCAGCCCGCGCCACATCATCTGCTGCTGTTCCTGCGGGTTATCAAAAAGTTTGATCGCCACGCTGTCACGTTCGTCCACCAGCGCCGGCCAGGCTTTGACCTTATAGTTGCCGCGCTTCTGCTCGTAGCTTTCCGGAAGCTGGCCAAAGCTCCAGATATGCAGCCCGCTCTGCTCGATGCCGTCGTCCGCCACCGCAGAAAGCGTCTCCTGAACTTTTCCTTTCAGCGCCTCTTTCAGCTCGCTGAGAGAACGCCCTTCCAGCAGCTTTTTGTTTTTATCATCCACCACGCGGAAGCTGATTTTCAGGTGATCGGGCACCTGATCCCAGTTCCAGTCTTCGCGGTCGATAGTGGTGCCGGTCATGCGGCGGAACTCACGCTCCAGCGCGTCCAGCAGCGGCAGTTCCAGCGGCGTGACGCGGCCCAGAAACGCTTCCGCATAGTTTGGTGCTGGCACAAAATTGCGCCGCACCGGTTTCGGCAGGGATTTGATCAGCGCAATCACCAGCTCGCGGCGCAGGCCGGGAATTTGCCACTCAAACCCGCTCTCGTCGACCTGGTTTAACAGCGGCAGCGGAATGTGGACGGTTACGCCGTCCGCGTCGGTGCCCGGTTCAAACTGGTAGGTCAGACGCAGCTTGAGGTTGCCCTGATGCCAGAAGTTCGGGTAGTCGAGCTTGCTGACCGACTCCGCCCCCTCTTTAATCAGCATGCTCTTTTCGAAGTTGAGCAGGTCCGGCGTCGCTTTGCTGGCCTTCTTCCACCAGCTGTCAAAGTGGCGGGCGGAGATAACATCATGGCTGATGCGCTGGTCGTAAAACTCAAACAGCGCCTCATCGTCCACCAGAATGTCGCGGCGTCGGGACTTGTGCTCAAGCTCTTCCACCTCGGCGCGCAGCTTCAGGTTTTCACGGAAGAACGCGTGGCGCGTCTGCCAGTCCCCCTCCACCAGCGCGTGGCGGATAAACAGCTCGCGGCTGAGCGCCGGATCGATCTGGCTGTAGTTGACCTTACGCGCGGCGACCACCGGCAGGCCGTAAACGGTCACTTTTTCGGTCGCCATCACCGCGCCCTGCGCGCGCTCCCAGTGCGGCTCGCTGTACGAGCGTTTCAGCAGGTGCTGAGCCACCGGCTCAACCCATTCCGGGTCGATGCGCGCGGCAATGCGCCCCCACAGGCGGCTGGTTTCCACAAGCTCCGCGACCATGGTCCACTTCGGCGGCTTCTTGAACAAGCCGGAACCCGGGAAGATGGAGAAACGCGCGTTACGCGCGCCGGTATATTCCTGCTTATCCGCATCCTTCATCCCGATATGGGACAGCAGGCCAGTCAGCAGCGCGATATGAATTTCGCGGTACTCCGCCGGTTCACTGTTCACCGGAATGCCCAGCTCTTTCACCACCTGGCGCAGCTGGGTGTAGATATCCTGCCATTCACGCACGCGCAGATAATTAAGGAAATCCACGCGGCACTGGCGGCGGAACTGGTTCGAGGAGAGCGCTTTCTGCTGCTCGCCGAGGTAGTTCCACAGGTTCACAAAGGCGAGGAAATCGGACTCTTTGTCGTGGAAGCGACGGTGCTTTTCGTCCGACGCCTGCTGTTTGTCCATCGGACGCTCGCGCGGGTCCTGAATGGAGAGCGCCGAGGTGATGATCATCGCCTCGCGCACGCAACCGTGCTTTTGCGCTTCCAGCACCATGCGCGCCAGGCGCGGGTCGACCGGCAGCTGGCTGAGCTGGCGGCCCAGCGGCGTCAGCTTATAGACCGTTGCCTGCTCGTCGGTGGTAATCGCTCCGAGCTCTTCCAGCAGACGCACGCCGTCCTGAATGTTGCGCTTATCCGGCGCTTCGACAAACGGAAACGCCGCGATGTCGCCCAGCCCCAGGGCCGTCATCTGCAGGATTACGGACGCCAGGTTGGTGCGCAGAATTTCCGGGTCGGTAAACTCCGGGCGCGACAGGAAATCGTCTTCGGAATAAAGACGAATACAGATCCCTTCCGACACGCGGCCGCAGCGGCCCTTACGCTGGTTAGCAGACGCCTGGGAGACCGGCTCAATCGGCAGGCGCTGAACCTTGGTGCGGTAGCTGTAGCGGCTGATGCGCGCCGTGCCCGGGTCGATCACGTATTTAATCCCCGGTACGGTCAGCGAGGTCTCCGCCACGTTGGTCGCCAGCACGATGCGGCGTCCGCTGTGTGGCTGGAAGACGCGGTTCTGTTCGCTGTTGGACAGGCGGGCATACAGCGGCAGGATCTCGGTGTGGCGCAGGTCGCGCTTGCTGAGCGCATCGGCAGTATAGCGAATTTCGCGCTCGCCGCTCATGAAGATCAGGATGTCGCCCGCGCTCTCGTTGCCCAGCTCGTCAACGGCGTCGAAGATGGCCTGCAGCTGATCGCGCTCGGTATCGTCCGCCTCTTCCACAATCGGGCGATAGCGCACTTCCACCGGATAGGTGCGGCCCGACACTTCAATAATCGGCGCATTGTTGAAGTGTTTTGAGAAACGCTCCGGGTCGATGGTCGCGGAGGTGATGATGATTTTCAGATCAGGGCGACGTGGCAGCAACTCTTTAAGATAGCCAAGCAGGAAGTCAATGTTCAGGCTGCGCTCGTGCGCTTCGTCAATGATGATGGTGTCGTACTGCATCAGCAGGCGGTCCTGCTGTATTTCCGCCAGCAGGATACCGTCCGTCATCAGCTTGACCATGGTGTTGTCGCTGACGTGGTCGCTGAATCGCACCTTGTAGCCGATGCAGCCGCCCGGCTCCGTCTGCAGCTCTTCGGCAATACGGTTCGCCACGGTGCGCGCCGCCAGACGACGCGGCTGGGTGTGGCCAATCAGCCCCTTCACCCCGCGGCCCAGCTCCATGCAGATTTTCGGCAACTGGGTGGTTTTGCCTGAACCGGTTTCCCCCGCGACAATCACCACCTGATGATCGCGGACGGCCTCAAGGATGTCCTGTTTCTTCTGGCTGACGGGCAGGTTTTCCGGGTAGGTGATCGCCGGACGCGCGGCTTCGCGCAGCACAACCTTCCCTGCCGCCTGTTCAATCTCTTTGGCCATCTCCTGGTAAATGGCCTGTTGTGCATCAGGATTTTTAACCTTCTTCACGCCGTGCAGACGGCGGGCGAAGCGCTGTTTATCGCGCAGCGTCAGAGAATCGAGCTGTTGCAGGAGCATCGGGAAGGTGAATTTTTGTTGTTCTGTCATAGCGTTAACGGGCAGTGCTCTGCCGGATAAAATCTCTTTTTAATGATTGCTATAGAGTACCACATTGACGCTTTTAGCGCCTTATTCAAAAAATTCGAACATAGACTTCGATATATTGCGCTATCTCTGTGGCAGGATTGTGAATAAAGTGTCAACAAGCAACGGGGCACCCCCCTTCAATCAAATGCAACAACAGGAATCACCCATGAGCAAAGTATTAGTTTTGAAATCCAGTATTCTGGCAGGGTACTCTCAGTCTGGTCAGCTGTCTGATTACTTCGTTGAACAGTGGCGTGAACAGCATTCTGCAGACGAAATCACCGTGCGTGACCTGGCAGCAAACCCCATTCCTGTCCTGGACGGCGAGCTGGTTGGCGCGCTGCGCCCAAGCGATGCGCCACTGTCCCCGCGTCAGCAGGAAGCCCTGGCCCTGTCCGACGAGCTGATTGCTGAGCTGCAGGCGCACGACGTTATCGTCATCAACGCCCCAATGTACAACTTCAACATTCCTACCCAGCTGAAGAACTACTTCGACCTGGTGGCGCGCGCTGGCGTAACCTTCCGCTACACCGAGAACGGCCCGGAAGGTCTGGTAAAAGGCAAGCGTGCGATCGTCCTGACCAGCCGTGGCGGTATCCATAAAGATACCCCAACTGACCTGGTTGCGCCGTACCTGAGCCTGTTCCTGGGCTTCATCGGCATTACCGACGTGAACTTTGTGTTCGCGGAAGGTATCGCTTACGGTCCGGAAGTGGCGACCAAAGCACAGTCCGACGCGAAAGCCGCCATCGACAGCCTGGTAGCCGCGTAAGATTTCCCCCTCTCACCGCCCGGTGGGAGGGTTTTTCTTTTCCCCGCATTTCGCTATCATCCGCTTCCACTCTCCAGCCGGACGGCCTGATGTCTGCGATTATCGATTCTTTTATTGCCCCACCGTGTCACGACGACATTGAGATCCTCTGGCAGGATGAACATCTGCTGCTGATTAATAAGCCTTCTGGCCTGCTCAGCCTCTCGGGCAAAAACCCGCAAAACCTCGATTCTGTCCATTATCGTCTGGTCCAGACGTTCCCCGGCTGCACGCTGGTGCACCGTCTGGATTTCGGCACGTCCGGGCTGATGGTGGTTGCGCGCAATAAGGCCATCAATGCGGCGCTTTGCCAGCAGTTCAGCCAGCGCAGCGTGGAGAAAGTCTACAGCGCCCTGCTTTATGGACATCTGGGAAACGACGAGGGAATAATAGACGCGCCCATTGCCAAAGACCCGGCGCTGTTCCCGCTGATGTCGATCTGCGCCATCAACGGTAAACCCGCCCGTTCCCGCTATCGGGTGGTGGAACGTTTTTATCGGGGAACAGGAGTGCCGTTAACGCGGGTGGAACTGACGCCGGAAACCGGGCGAACCCACCAGCTGCGCATCCACTGCCAACAGCTGGGGCACCCTATTCTGGGCTGCGATCTGTATGGCGGTCTTGACGCGCCGGGGGCTAAGGAAACGCCCCGGCTGATGCTGCATGCCAGCGAGCTGAATTTTATTCATCCCGTGAGCGGAGAGCCGGTTAACGCCCGCCACGCCGCCCTGTTTTGAACGCGGTTTACCACATCAAATCGTCAGGAATTTTGAAGTCCGCGTACGGATCGTCTTCGTCGTGCTCTTCCTGACTGAGCGCGCTGTTTAACACGATGCTGTCGGCATCGCGCTGGGCAATTTTATCAGCCACCACCGCCGGAATGATCGCGTATTCACAATCGCCGTTTGCATTGAGCACCAGGCGCGCAATGGCCAGACGGCCGTTGATCAGCTGGGTTTGCGTCTGCTTGTCGACCTCAATTTTTTTGATCAGATTACCGTCGGTGAAGTTAAAGGTGATGTTACCCTTCGCCACGGTGATGCGGTTCATCTCGATCAGCTGCTTCACCTGCGCTTTAAACTCTTTAGCGAGTACGGCCTGCTTCTGCTGCTCGCTCAGCAGCTTGTCTCGCTCGATCTGCGCCTTCTTGTTCTCTTCTACCGCTTCCCGAGCCTCACGTGCCTGAACGCGTGATTTCTTTGCCGTGCGCTGCACTTTCGCCGCTTTCTTGCTGCTGACCAGGCCCGCTTTCAGCATCTGCTCTTGTAAGGTGAGTTTTGTCATGATCGTTTCTAAACCGGTTGGAAATTTTGGGGATTATAGCGGGAATTGAGTAAAGAGTGCGACATTAGGAGAATCGTAGGCCGTGTAAGCGCAGCGCCACCCGGCAAGAAAGGCAGCAACACCGCGAGCATTACACTTCATGAACTTCGCTCATGTTGCATTGAAATTAAGTCACTTCCCCTACGCCGCGGGCTCAGGCATAAATTATGCATTAGTAACTTCTTAGCAACATGAACTTAGGATGCATAACCACAATGAGCAAAGCTTTCACATATACCCTTAAGCGCAGTTGCTTCGATGAGAATTACAACCCGTCAGAAAATACGCGTACAACCACCAACTTTGCCAACCTGGCGCGTGGGGAAAAACGTCAGGAAAACCTGCGCAATACGCTGGTGATGATCAACAACCGCTTTAACGCCCTGGCGCGTTGGGATAACCCGACCGCCGATCGCTACGCGGTTGAGCTTGAAATCATCTCTGTCGATTTGAACATTGGCGCGGAAAAGCCGTTCCCGGCCATCGAGATTTTGCAGACGTATATTGTCGACAAAAAAAATAACCAGCGTATCGCAGGCATTGTCGGGAATAACTTCTCCTCTTACGTGCGGGATTATGATTTCAGCGTCCTGCTGCTGGAGCACAACAAGAACCAGCAGCACTTCAGTATTCCGGAAAAGTTTGGCGAACTGCACGGCAATATTTTCCGCCATTTTGTGAACTCGCCGGAATACAAAGAGAACTTCAGAAAGGGCCCGGTGATCTGCCTGAGCGTCTCGAGCAAAGACACCTATCGCCGCACCGGTAACCAGCACCCTGTTCTGGGTATTGAGTACGCGCCGGATGGCGAATCGTTAACGGAACTGTACTTCGCCAAAATGGGCCTGAAGGTCCGCTACTTCATGCCTGAGAACAGCGTGGCGCCTTTCGCGTTCTTCTTTACCGGAGACTTGCTGAGCGATTACACCGATCTGGAACTGATCGGCACCATCAGCACGATGGAAACGTTCCAGAAAATCTATCGCCCGGAAATTTATAACGCGAACTCGGCGGCGGGACTGTTTTATCGCCCGGACCTGAACCAGCAGGATCATTCATTAACCAAAATTGTTTATGACCGCGAAGAGCGAAGCCGGTTGGCGATTGAACAGGGTCGATTTACCGAAGAATATTTCATTAAGCCTTATAAACACATTCTCGAGCAGTGGTCTGATAACTACACGCTTTAATTCATCAAAAAAGGTCTTTTATTATGAAAACATTGCTCCCGACGTCTACGGCTGGCAGCCTGCCTAAGCCGACCTGGCTTGCGCAACCTGAAACGCTCTGGTCTCCGTGGAAATTGCAGGATCAGGAATTACTGGCAGGTAAACAGGATGCACTGCGCCTGTCCCTTGACGAGCAGATCCGTGCGGGAATCGATATTGTCAGCGACGGGGAACAGACCCGTCAGCACTTCGTCACCACCTTTATTGAACACCTGAGCGGCGTCGATTTTGAAAATCGCCAAACCGTGCGCATTCGTAACCGCTACGACGCCAGCGTGCCGACCGTGGTTTCTGCCGTTGCGCGTCAGAAGCCGGTATTCGTGGACGATGCAAAATACCTGCGCCAGCTCACGGACAAGCCGATCAAATGGGCCCTGCCTGGGCCAATGACCATGATCGACACCCTTTACGACGCGCATTATAAAAGCCGCGAAAAGCTGGCCTGGGAATTCGCCAAAATCCTCAACCAGGAGGCGCGCGAATTAGAAGCCGCGGGCGTGGATATTATCCAGTTCGACGAGCCGGCGTTTAACGTCTTTTTTGATGAGGTCAACGACTGGGGTATCGCCGCACTCGAGCGCGCCATTGAGGGTCTGAAATGCGAAACCGCGGTACACATCTGCTACGGCTACGGCATCAAGGCCAATACCGACTGGAAAAAGACGCTCGGCTCAGAATGGCGCCAGTATGAAGAGGCCTTCCCTAAGCTGCAAACCTCTAACATCGACATCATTTCCCTGGAGTGCCACAACTCCCGCGTACCGATGGATCTGCTGGAGCTGATTCGCGGTAAAAAGGTGATGGTTGGGGCGATTGACGTGGCAACCAACACCGTCGAAACGCCAGAAGAGGTCGCCGACACCCTGCGTAAAGCGCTGCAGTTCGTCGACGCCGACAAGCTTTACCCCTCAACCAACTGCGGCATGGCTCCCCTCTCCCGTCAGGTGGCTAACGGTAAGCTGAAAGCGCTCAGCGCCGGCGCAGAAATTATCCGCAAGGAGCTCGGCGCGTAATTGCCTTACGTTTGCCAGTACGGCGGCGAGCCGAAAAACGCCACGTAATAATCAATCACCGCCCTGACGTTCAGGGGCGGATGACGTGCGTGAGGATAGATCGCCGCAATATTCAGCGGCTCCGTATTGATAGCGCACGCCATTTCCGGCATAAGAGCGACCAGCTCCCCCCGCTGCAGCCTGTCGCCAATCAGCCAGTCCGGAAACAGGACGATCCCCATTCCACCCAGCGCGGCAATGAGCAGCGACTCCGCATTATTGGACGTCATCAGCGGCGCGACGGGATAGTGCACCCAATTCTCCCCCTTGCGTCGCACAAGCCAGCGATTAGGGCCAGACGAACCGCGATACACCAGGCATTTATGCTGGCTCAGCTCGGCCGGGTCGGCCGGTACGCCGTGTTGACGCAGATACGCGGGCGACGCGGCAAGATGGTAGCGCTGCTGCCCGAAGATGCGGGCGTGGAACGTCGAGTCCGTCAGCGTGCCGATGCGAAAAATGAGGTCGGCGGCATCCCGGTGCGGGTCGATAAAGTCATCGGTCAGCGTCAGCTCTATGGTTAACCGTGGATAACGCTCGGCCAGGCCTGCCAGGCCGGGTGCAACGTGCCTCTGTCCAAAAAATACCGGCCCGTTAATGCGTACCGTGCCGGAGGGTTCGGTCGAACGTTCATCCAGCTCCCGACGCGCCTCTTCGAAGTTATCCACCATCGCCCGGGCATAGCGGATAAAAAGATGCCCGTTTTCCGTGGGGATCACCGCCCGGGTATTGCGATAGAACAGCTGCTGGCCGAGCGCGTCCTCAAGCTGATGAATAATCCGCGACACCTGCGAGGCAGAAATTCCCTCCCGTCGCGCAACGACGGAAAAGTTCTGCGTTTCATAGACGGCAATAAACAGCAGCAGTGAGCGAAGGTTCATGCTTCCGGCATCTGACATTAATGCATTTCCTGCAAAGGTGTTTCCTGCATTATGGCATTTTTCTCACATGTCTACCGACGTAATCTTCTTCGCCTGATAATGGAGGAAGCATAATGCAGTTTGTATTGATTTTACTGGTGATTGCCGGCGGGATGGGCCTCTCCGTCGAGGCGGGTTTGCTGGGGCCGTTAGGGGGAGAAGTAGGCGATTTATGGGCCACGTTCAGCATTTTCGGGGTCGGCGCCGCGCTGACCTTTCTGCTGATGCTGTTTTTTAGCCCGCGCAACGGTCCGTCGTTTTTCGCACAGCCCGGCTGGCAGCTGCTCGGCGGCGTGCTGGGTCCTGTTTACGTTATCATTCTGACTATCGCCACCCCCGCTATCGGCATCGCTCTGACGATGATCGGCATTCTGGCAGGTCAGGTTTTTAAAAGCCTGATCATTGACCACTTTGGCCTGCTGGGTACGCCGCACAGGAAGATAAACGCAAGACGCATCGTGGCGCTGGTTTTTATTATTGCCGCACTGGTACTGGTCGCAAAGGGGTAAGCACATGACACTGATGATGATAATTCTGGCCATCTGCGGCGGCGCGACGCTGAGCATACAGGCCGCAATTAACGGACAGCTCGGCAGCAGCGTGGGCGTTTTCAAGAGCGCGTTTCTGACGTTTTCCGTCGGCGCGCTGGTGACCGCCCTGCTCATTTTCTTCTTTGAGCCTAAGCAGACGGTCACGCTGCTGGACGTGCCGAAATGGCAGCTTCTCGGGGCGATGTTCGGCGTGCCCTACATTGTGATCATGGTGCTCGCCGTGCAGCGCATCGGCACCGCCGTCGCCACGGTGGCGGTGATATTCGGCCAGCTCGCCATGAGCATGCTGATAGATAACTTTGGCTGGTTGAACAATCCCGCTATTCCGTTTTCACCGAGCCGTCTGGGCGCGGTGGTGTGCCTGGGGATTGCCCTGTACTTCATTTACTCCAGCAGCAAAACCGGCGATGTTCGCGACTAAGCTTCCGTATTCCGGGTAAAGAACAGCGTCACCGTGGCGACGGTGACGCCAAATTTCTTCATCTCTGTTTTATTGAACAGATGCGTCTCATCCTGCAGGTACATCCAGTCATCAAAGTTCAGCAGCCACGTTTTGCCGTTGGCCTTCACGTTCATGCTGTAATGCCAGTTAAAGGCGTTCCCTGCGGCCTGCCCGGTGGCAACCCCTTCAATATCACCTGCCGTTCCCTCGTAGCGGTCGTTCCCCACGCGGCGAATGTGCCATACCCGCTGCTGCTTCTCGCCGTCGTCGTAAACGAAGCGCTCGTTCAGCGTCAGCGTATCGCCGATGACGTCCCCGGCAATCTCAACGTGAAAGCGGCGGATCTGCTTGCCGCTGCGATCCTGCACCATGCCCCACGCTTCGGTTTTGCCCTGGAAGTAGTGGAAGATATCAAGCCGCGGCTGCTGCTGACGATACTCGGACACCTCCGTACTGCAGCCGGCCAGCAGCATCGTGAATGCCAGCGCCAGCGCCAGCGTCAGGATTCGTTTCATTTTTTACCTCCGATTAGCTGCTGACGCAGCTCAGGATATTGCGTGCGGGGATCGAGCCAGATGGCCAGAAAGCGGGTGCTGAACGCTTCTGACTGGCGCGGACCGAGCGGAATAAAGGATTTTTGCGCCGACGACGCGCGGTACCAGAACTGCCCCTGCTTATCGTTGAGAACAAACGCCAGCTGTGAACCCGGCCGGACATCCGGCCACAGGGACTGGAGCATCCTTAGCCAGGCTTCACTTTGCGGTTCCTGCGTCAGGATCCCCTGCGCCTGCCACTGGTCACGGGTCGCCTCAACCAGTTCATCGCGATCTATGTCGCGCGCGTAGGTAATAATCAGCGCCTGATCCTGATCGTCCCGGCTGTAACGGCCATCCGGCGTGCGGAGCTGAGAGGTATAGACCGTGAACGGCCCCCAGGTCAGCGTGGCGTCGCCCACCTTGCGCCAGGCCAGCCAGTCGGCGGCCTGAGCACCAGGAACAACCAGCATGAGCCAAAACAGCAGAATCGCAGTCCTCATTTTTGTCTCCCCATCAGCAGGTGGAAAAACAGCATCAGCACCAGCCAGCCCGGCGCCATCCAGCTGACGACGATAAAGGTTGGCTCCAGAAACGTGATGGCGCCCAACCGCTCGCCAATCAGGTAGGCTACCGGGCCTCCCACGGCCGCCAGCAGGGTCAGCAGCCAGCCGGGTAACGTGGTGGTACGCGCAAGCTGCGTCCAGACCACGGCGAACATCAACCACAATGCCACCATCCAGAGTGGCATCAGGGAGTCGCCCGTGAAGGCAATCAGCCCCGTCAGCGCCCAGAGCGCATCCAGCAGGCTGCCCGCCGCGGCCAGCCCAATGGCGTAAAGACGGTATGCTGACGGCAAGAGCAGGCACGCCAGGATCGCCAGCCCGAGCCAGATAATCAGGCCCTGTTCGCGAAACAGTACTACCAGCGCCCAGTAGAGATCGAACGCGACGGCCAGCAGAAAGACCTGAAGGTAGCGTCTCATACGCGCTCGGCGGTCAGCTGCACCACGCTGATGGTGCGGGCGTTAAACCCGGCTTCGCAGTAGCCGAAGTAGTACAGCCACATGCGGCGGAACCGTTCATCAAAGCCAAGCTTTTCAATCTCCTGCCAGGCGTGGACAAAGCGCTGCCGCCAGTGGGCCAGCGTGCGGGCGTAGTCCGGTCCCATGTCGAAGAGATTGCGCACCACGAAATCGGTGTGGCGCGTCATCAGTTCGTTCATCGCCGTAATGCTCGGCAGGAAGCCGCCGGGGAAAATGTAGCGTTGGATAAAATCGACGCTTTTGCTGTAGTCGCGGTAGCGCTGGTCCTGAATGGTGATGGCCTGAATCGCCATCCGTCCACCGGGGCGCAGCCGCGCCTGACAGGTACGGAAGAACGTGGGCAGATAGCGTTGCCCGACGGCTTCAATCATCTCTATCGAGACCAGCTTGTCGTACTGCCCGGTGAGGTCGCGATAGTCGCAGAGCAGTACCTCAACCCGATCCTGCAGCCCGGCGCGGGCAATGCGCTCGGTCGCCCAGATATATTGCTCCTGCGACAGCGTGGTGGTGGTCACCCGACAGCCGTAGTGACGGGCGGCGTATTCCGCCATCGCCCCCCAGCCGGTGCCAATTTCCAGCAGGTGATCACCCGGGTTTAGCGCCAGCTGCTCACACAGGCGCGCCATTTTGGCCTGCTGAGCCGCCGTCAGATCCTGCTCGTCCGCGGTAAACAGTGCGCTGGAGTAAAGCAGTTCCTTATCCAGA
The DNA here is from genome assembly GCF_900324475.1 of Enterobacter bugandensis. Lineage (NCBI taxonomy): Bacteria > Pseudomonadati > Pseudomonadota > Gammaproteobacteria > Enterobacterales > Enterobacteriaceae > Enterobacter > Enterobacter bugandensis. Next base: position 2,196,758 of record NZ_LT992502.1, on the reverse strand, counting down.
AAATGGGCATAGAAAGCGTTGCCCAGATCGTAATGGGCGGCAATATTTTCGCGGGCCTGGGCGCGGGAGTTGCGCCGCGTCCAGTGGCGCAGCCGCTCCAGCGGTCGGCCAAGCAGCCGGAACCCGTTCTCCAGACGACCAAGCACCTCGCCGTTGAGGGCCAGGATTTGCAGAAGCGGCGTAAGCTGCGCGGTCTCCCATTCGCCGTCCATCCAGGCTTCTGCGGCGGCAAGGCTCCCGCCCGTTAAGACGCGCCAGTAGACGCCGGACGTGAGGATCTGCACGTCGGCGTGCAGCGCGGAGGATGTCTCGCCAAAATGGAAGGTCTGCGCCCCTTCACGCAGGGTGAGTGAGCCGCCGCGAATGCCGCTTAACAGACGAAACAGCAGCCATCGCGCGATGCGGACGTTGCGCGGGATATCGGGTTCTAGCGCAAAGACGGGATCGGTCATGAGCGTTCACTCCTGCTGACGGGATGGTTATACAGCGGCACGCGCTTGAGCCACAGCCTCAGCGCCTGCCAGTAAATGGCGAAAACGGTTTTCAGAGTCATCAGCGGGATGCGCAGCAGCAGCGCGCGCAGCGCCGGACGGGTCAGAGGCTCCCGGCGCAGGGCCAGCGTGGCGTCAAAGACCTTCGCCTCCTGATGATTTTCAATGTGCATATGCAGCGTGTTGTCCGGGTTGTTGAAGCGCCAGTGGTAGACCATGTCCATCGGGTTGAAGGGGGAAACGTGAAACGCTTTTTCCGTGGGCCGGGCATTTTGCCCGTCGACCGCGTAATAATGGCGCTCGTTCCACGGCGTATTGCGCACCTCCGCCAGCACCCAGCGAAGCGTGTTTTCCTGGTCATAGCAGTAGTAAAAATTGACCGGATTGAAATGAAACCCGAAGTAGCGCAGCTGCGTCAGAAGCATGACCCGCCCTGCGGGACGTTCCCCGGTCAGGCTCTCCAGCCTGTTCAGCACGTTCTCTTTAAGCGGCGTGCCGAGCGGATAGTCCGCGTCATGGAACGCGGCGGCGGCAAAGCGGTTGCGCCGCACGCCGACGGACGCCAGCAGCGGCAGTTCATCAAGATCCAGCCAGGCCATAAAAACGCCGTAGCTGAATTCATGCGTTTTCGGCTGAAGGCGGCGGTGGCGCAATACGCCGTGATAGAGGCAGCTGTTCATGTCAGTTCCCCTCCCCGGCGGCTATTTCATTGACCACGTCCAGCGCGCTGCGCACGCCGTCTTCATGAAAACCGTTGTACCAGTAAGCGCCGCAGAACCAGCTCCGGTGATGACCGTTGATCTCCCCACGGCGCGCCTGCGCACGCCAGCTTTGCGGGTTAAACAGCGGATGCTCATAGACAAAGCGTTGCAGGACGAAGCGTTCATCCACCGGCTCGTCCGGGTTCAGGGTGACGCAGAACAGTGGGCTGCCCGCAGGCAGACCCTGCAGAATGTTCATGTTGTAGGTGACGCAGGCGCTGGCCTGCTCCTGCGCGCTCAGGCGGTAGTTCCAGCTGGCCCAGGCGCGCTGCCGCACCGGCAGCCAGCGCGGATCGCTGTGCAAAACAACCTCGTTGCGCTGCCAGCCGATATCGCCCAGCACTTCGCGCTCTGAGGCGGTTGGGTCGTCAAGCATGGCCAGCGCCTGGGCGGAGTGGCAGGCAAATATCACCTGGTCGAAGGTGTGGCTGCCGTTTTCAAGCTGGAGCGTGACCCCGTGCGCGTGGCGGCTCGCCCGCAGAACAGGCGCGTTCAGGCGCAGCGTCAGGCGGTCGCCCAGTTTTTCCAGCATGGCGCGGATATACTCCCGCGAGCCGCCCGGCACCACGTACCACTGCGGACGCTGGGTGATATCCAGCAGGCCGTGATGGTGAAAGAAGCGCAGGAAGAGCGGCAGCGGGAAACGCTTCATCTCCTGCAGCGACGACGACCAGATCGCGGCCCCCATCGGCAGAATGTAGTGGCGCGCAAAAAACGGCGTGAAGCCGTGCTGGTCCAGAAACGTCTGCAGCGTGGCGTTCGGATCGACTTCCCCTTCAAGGGCCTGTTTCGCCAGGCGGTTAAAGCGGACGATGTCACCGAGCAGCCGCCAGAATGCCGGATTTACCAGGTTTCGGCGCTGGGCAAACAGCGATGTCAGCGTGTGGCCGTTGTACTCAAGCCCCGTCTCGGGGTTGTGTACTGAAAAGCTCATCTGTGTTTTTTGCCCGCTGATGCCGAGCTCGCTGAGCAGGCCCATAAAGCGCGGGTAGGTGCGGTCGTTGTAGACAATAAACCCGGTATCGATCGCGTATGTGCCCTGCGGCGTTGAGACGTCAACCGTCGCGGTATGGCCGCCGGGCGTGGTGCCCGCTTCAAACAGGGTTACCTGATGATGCCCTGCCAGCCGCCAGGCGCAGGTCAACCCGGCGATGCCGCTGCCGATAATTGCAATGTTCATGAGCGCACCATCCTGCGCAGCAGCGTGCGCTGCAAAAACGCGGGCAGCCCGGAGAGCAGCCGCAAAATAAGGCCAAACCCGGCCGGAAACGCGATATGCATTTTGCCCTTCGCCAGCCCGGTACGGATCGCCTTGACCGCTTCGTCAACGCTCACCCTGCCCGGCATGGCAAAATCGTTTTTCCGCGTCAGCGGGGTATCGACAAATCCCGGAGAGACGACCGTCACGGCAATCCCCTTTGGCTCCCAGTCCAGACGCAGACTGTCGGCAAACCAGCTCAGCGCCGCTTTGGACGCGCCGTAGGCCTCTGCCCGCGGGAAGGGAAGCCAGTGGGCCATCGAGCTCACCAGCACCACGCGGTTACCGGCAACCAGCTGCGGCTGCAGCGCGGCCAGGCAGTTCACCGGCCCGAGAAAATTGGTGGTCATGACCCGCTCCACCAGCGCCGCATCCACCACGCCGCCGTCGAGATATTCGCAGGTACCGGCGCAGAGAATAACCAGATCGGCGTAAACGCTGCTGAGCGCCTGGCGACAGGCGTCCCTGTCTGTCATATCGAACAGGCGAACGGTGAGATTGGGGCAGGTCTGATGTAGCGCTTCAAGCCTCGCAGGATCGCGCCCGCAGGCAATCACGTGGTAGCCGTCAGCGGCAAAGGACTTCGCCAGCCCCGCGCCGATGCCCGAGCTTGCGCCGGTAATCAGCACCGTCTTCATGATTTGACCCTCCGCTTCACGCCGCGTACCGCCCAGCCCAGCAGAGGGAGGTGTTCGTAGATCATCTCTCCCGCATCGTAGAAGTCCCGCTGACGGGTGATGAGATTGTTTTCGGTGTCCACCACCGAACATCCGGGCAGTTCAAGCGGCTCGCCTCCGGCAATGCGCGGATGCGACCAGTGCATTACCCAGGTGACAACAAACCGGTTCCCGCTGCACAGCGGCGGATCGATGACAAAACGGCATTTCTCGACGTTTGCCAGCAGATGGGTGAAATAGCGCTGAAGCGCGAAAATACCGTTGTGCTCCCCGAACGGATCGATAAGAGTGGCATTCGAATGGTAAAGCCCGACCAGCGCGGTCGGCGGCTGACTATCCAGTGCGGCGTAGTACTCAATAAACCGACTCACGACAGAGGGCAAAGTGCTCATGGGTCACATCCTGGCTGTAAACAACGTGGCGTAATCGCATAATTAAAACTTACACAATTAACGTTATTTGTCCAAGTTTGTGCAAGTTTATTTTTTATTACCCATAAATATCAACAATTTGAAAACTCGATCATTTGACGCTTTTGTAGGCCGGGTAAGGTGTAGCCGCCACCCGGCTTTCACTTTCAGGTTATCCTTAAGGCAAATTCAGCCGTCATCTTCCAGGCTTATCCTTTTTATTCATAAGGATGCCTGACATGAAACGTTTCTTTCTCTCCCTATTCTCAAGCCCGGAATCCTTACTGCAGGTGATGAGTCAGCAGGAAATTATTGAAGCCGTGGAAGATGGCGATCGCATCATTATCGACCAGGACGGGAACGCCTCGGTTAACTACAAGAGCAACGAGGTGCGGCAGGACTTTCTGCGTCACGTCAACACGCTGAAGAGGGCCTGATATGGGAACGGCGATATTTATGGTGCTGATGGTCTGCGGGTACTGGTACACCAGCCGCGACCTGTCGACCCGCTTTAAAATCAAGCGTTCCTTTGGCTGGGACGTCTATTTTCTCGTCGCGCTTTACGGCTGTATTTTCGTTCTGCAGGGCGTAATCGCCACGGGATTGCTCTGGCTGCTGCTGTTCGCCCTTTCCGCCGCCAACAACGCTTTTCACTTTGCCTCACCGAAATACACCGACTGGCAAATCGACTTTATGAACTGGAGTTTTTTAGGCATTCAGGCTCCGGTGGTCGTGATGCTGGCGTTTGCTATCCTGTTTTGCCTCTACCGCTCTAACTGGGCAGGCAGCGCCAGGCTGGACGGCGAGAGCCGGAAAAAGCTCTACAAACGGCTTGCGCAGGCGAGCGGGATTGAACAACTGCTCTATCAGTGTATGGAGCAAGGCGAGCTGGCGCAGGTCACACTCCGGTCGCGGCGGATTTACGTCGGCATGATCCACACCGCGACGCTGGAATATGAAAAAACGGCCAATATCGTGCTGATCCCAATGTTGAGCGGGTACCGGGATGCGAAGACGATGAATCTGCGTATCGAGAATAATTACAGCAGGTGGTATGCGGAGCATGACATTACGCTCGACTCTGAACCCCGCAGCGCCATGTCATTCCGCAAGGTGATTTTGCTTAATCAGATTGAGAGCATATCGCTGTTCGATCCTGCCAGCGCCAGCGCGCTGTCGCTTGCACAGCGGGACGAGAGCCAGACGTCCCCATAATGTTGAGTACGCTCTGCTGGGAAGCGTGCACGACGAAAGGCGAATGACACATCATTTATGGTGATATTCACGGTTGCGCATTCTGATAAAGATCCCAGCGGTTGCCGTAAATATCTTCAAACACCACCACCGTACCGTACTCTTCCTCACGCGGTTCTTCGCAGAAATGAACGCCTTTTGCTTTCATGGCATGGTAATCGCGCCAAAAGTCATCCGTCTGAAGGAACAGGAAAACTCTTCCACCGCTTTGATTACCGATAAAACCTTCCTGCCTTTCGTTGGAGGCACGAGCCAGCAGGATATTGCAGTCGCTTTCCGGGTTGGGTGAGACGACGACCCAGCGTTTCCCCGGTTGGGGCGTATCCTCTACGAGGGTAAAACCCAGCCTGTCGGTGTAGTATTCAATGGCGCGATCGTAGTCATCAACCACGATAGCCACGCATCCCAGGCATCGTTTCTGCGTTCTCATATTTTTCGTTTCCTTTGGATAAATAGCTTACCGATTCGGTGAGTCGATATTCCAGCTACCGTAATACTTGCGGCAGATTCAGGACTTATTTCTGACCGGTCAACGCCTCTAATCCCCTTTTTAGCACATTTATTACCGTCTCTGAATCCATGCCCATCTGTGCATGAATAATGGCGCCGTCAATAAGCAGCATGATTTCATTGACGACGCGCTCATCAGCGATCTTCGTCAGCAACGCAATCATATTCTTAGTTTCGATTTTATGACCGCGGCATATCGCTTTTATTTCGCTTTCTATATCTTCGGATTTGGCTTCTGCGCTGGCATTAATAAACGCGCAGCCGTGGAACTCGGGCGAAATAAACCATTCATAAAGGGTTGCAGATATCGCATCAGAAGGTATTTCGCCTTCATCAAGATGTCGACGCAGCGTGGTCTCAAACCAGTTAATCCATATTTCATGTCGATAGTGCAGGTAGGCGAGAATCAGTAAACTTTTACTCGGAAAATGGCGATAAAACGTCACCTTGGTCACCTTCGCCTCTTTAATCAGCGTATCCACCCCCGTCGCCCTGAAGCCATTGGAATAAAAAAGATCGTGCGCCGTCAGTAATATTTTATCCCTGACGCTGATTTTTGCTTCGTTGCCTGCGTGCTCGGTTTTCACTTTTCGGTAGCCTCAAAACGGATGTTGACAGCGTTATTTTTCAGGCATAGATTAGCGCAAGTAGACAGACCTGTCTACTCCATCATACAGAGGTAATCGCCATGAACACACGCCCACCCTTACCGCCCTTCACCCGTGAAAGCGCGATCGAAAAGGTCAGACTGGCAGAAGATGGCTGGAACAGTCGGGATCCGGCGAAAGTCGCGCTGGCCTATTCGCTGGATACCCAATGGCGCAACCGTGCGGAATTCGCCAATGGCCGTGAAGAAGCCCAGGCGTTTCTGGCGCGGAAATGGAAAAAAGAACTCGACTATCGTCTGATTAAAGAGCTCTGGGCATTTACGGGCAACCGGATCGCGGTGCGCTATGCCTATGAATGGCATGATGATTCCGGCAACTGGTTCCGCTCGTACGGCAATGAAAACTGGGAGTTTGAACCGGACGGACTGATGAAGCGCCGTTTTGCCTGCGTTAACGATATACCGATAAAAGAATCTGAACGCCTGTTCCACTGGCCGCTGGGCAGACGCCCGGACGATCACCCTTCTCTGAGCGATCTGGGGCTATAAAGTGCCGGATCCGCTCTGTGGAACAACGGGTGCAGCAGCCTGCCGAAAACGTGTAAACTACCATGAGTAGATAATAAAACCGAGGAAAGCATGGTTGTTAAGCGCTTAAGAAAAGAGGACCGCCGCGTGCAGCTGCTGGAGGTTGCGCGAGGGATCGTGCGTCAGCAAGGCACGGAGGCGTTGACCCTTGGCTATCTGGCAGAACGGGCCAACGTGACCAAGCCTATCCCCTACGACCACTTTGGCGATCGTGAGGGGCTGCTGATGGCACTGTATCAGGACTATAGCGATCGGCAGCTGGCGAAATTCAGGGAGACGCTGGCGGTGGACAGCAAAACGCTGGAGAAGACGATCCGCTTTTTCAGCGCCGCCTATATCGACTGTGCCATTGCCGCCGGACCTGAAACCGGGCCAATCGCCGCGGCGCTGTCTGGTTCTCGCGCGCTGCAGACGTTTCGGGAAGCATGCGTGGCCGAATGCGCCGACTGCCTGCGCACCGCGCTTTCTCCTTTTATCGTCTTAAAAGGCGTTCAGGGAGAAGCGGTACTGACGGCCATCATTGGCGCGGCGGAGGCGCTCAGCACCTCGGCTGGCAACGGCGTGCTCGCCCGGAATGTGGCAGAAGATATGCTCTGCGGCGCCATGACCGGGGTGCTGGAGACCTACGCGAATAGCACAAAATGATCGCCGGGGGCGGATTGACACCTAAGTTACCAATAGTAATATAGGCATCACTTCTCCCCCATCTGGAGGTCGCTATGTCTGCAACCCATGCCATTAAAAACGCGCTGATCGTGACGGCACACCCGATCGACAATTCGTTATCCCATACGCTGGCAGCCCGTATTGCCGGGAAATTACGCGAGGAAGGTACGCAGGTTGAGATCGCCGATCTGCATTCTGAAGGGTTTAATCCGGCGATGACCCGCGCCGATCTCGATTTGTATCACGGCGATCCGAGCGCCCTTCCCGACGATATTCTGCGCGAGCAAAAGCGCGTCGAGCGCGCGGATATGCTGGTATTCGTCTTCCCGGTGTACTGGTGGTCGGTTCCCGCGCTGTTGAAAGGCTGGTTCGATCGCGTGTTAACCCTGAACTGGGCGTATAAGGTGGCCGACGACGGCCGGATTGTGGGCAACTTACGTGATGTTCCCGTCCGCCTGATTGCCACCGGCGGTAGCGATCTTACCGGCTTCGACAAACACGGCTATTCGACGGCGATTCAGACGCAGATAATCGAAGGGGTATTTGGCTTCTGCGGGTTGAAGAACGTTAAGCTCGAAATCCTTTACCAGGCAGACACGGCTACGCCTGAGCAGGTTGAGGAATTCCTGCAAAGACTCGGCGACATCCAGTAAACCATACGGTGCTGGCGCGCTTTTCTGCGCGCCGGGAACACTACAGGAAAATTACAGGGTAAAACGCCTATCACCCACCTGCGCCTGGGCGTACCATTTCATCAACTCTACAGTACCTGGCGCGTTCTGAGCAGGCGACCACGGGGCGGTATCGTGCTCAGGCACGGGCTGATACGCCCCGTGTTTTACCTCAAAAATGACGCCGCCTTTATCCAGCGACAGCACGGCATGCCAGGTTCCGGCATCCATCTCCAGGACTTTACACTCTTCGCCTAACACCACGCGCCGGGTCACGTTTCCGCTGTCGTCAAAATTCAGCACCAGAAAGCGGCCGCTCAGCGCCGTCAGCAGTTCAAACGTGTGCGGATGGCGATGGGGGCGGACATAGGTACCGGGTTCCATTGCAATGGCCAGGCGCTGCACCGGGTCGCTCAGGTCAGGGTGTAAATTACGGTGTGCGCGTAAGCGAGGAGAATGTGCGGCCTGCTCGCTTTGCTGCTGCAGGTCACTAAAAGTAATTTGTTTCATATAAGCCTTTGAGAATGTGGCGATTAACGGCAAGCCGATTGCTGCACGACGTTATACCATCCTGAAAAGCCGATAAGCTAAGGCATTTGTGAAACAAAACGCTGCCGTGAGAGGATCTGCAATGTTGGAGCCCAGAGCGCCACATTGAGTAAAACTCACATTAATGCCAACTATTTATCGTTTTTCAAACATAACCGCACTGAAATACCATCCATTTACCCCTGGTATACCGCTGTCAAAAACAGATAGCGACGTAAAAACAATAAATAATAATGTGCGGATATGGAGCACCTATGACACTCGATGTTTTATTCCATTTATTGAAAACCCTCTCACCAGAAAAAAGCACCGCTGATGAAAAAATACCTGCGCTAATCACCTTACTTTCCTCAGAAAGTCATCGTTCAGAAGCGCTTTCGCCATTTATACATCGACTGCACCTGCTCTCATTTGCCCAGAACGCTCCTGGCAATGCCGAGGAGCTACTCTCAGCACATATTACAAAAGACGTCGGACTCTTCCCCCAGCCTGACTTCGCGGACTGGCCACGGGTGCGTTACGCCGAGTCCGGTGAAGTACAGACGCCGGAATCAGAAGAGTATTTTCGTAAAATGACCTCGGCTGCCAATGTGCTACGTTCTTCGCTGATCGACGAAGAGCGCGCAAAGGGGACGCCAGCGCTTTATATTCTGGATAAATTACTTAACCTGAATAGCGCACTGCCGGAAAGATATAAAAAGATGGCGAATATACCCTACGCGTAAACTTATTAAACAGGATAGTCCGTAAGGAATATCCTGTTTGATTTAAGACAGCCGCTTTTCATTATACTCAAGACAGACGATATCCAGCGAAGGAACGACCGGCGAATTGAGGTTAAGCCAGGCCAGCAACCGTTCAATACTCTGTCCTCTGAGCGAATTTTTCGGCCAGACAAGATAGTAACCGTCCCCTGTTGCTATCGCCTCCCGGAAGGGCAGCGCGAGCAGGCCGCTTTTCAGCGCGTCGAGCGTGAGCCGGAGATCGGCCATCGCCACGCCGTGTCCGTGCATGGCCGCAAGGCTTCCCTGCTCCAGGGTGTCGAACACGATCCCGCCGCTCATGTCGAGGCCGGGGAATAAGCCCGTCCTTTTCAGCCAGCGCTTCCAGTCCCGTCGGTCCGGTGACGGATGAATAAGATCGCACTCAGGAAGCTGATACCGGGCAGGCTCCAGCAAAGACGGCGTACAAACCGGAATAAGCCATTCACTGAACAGTAGCCTGCTCTCCGTTGACTCGCCGAAATAGCCGTTACCGAGGAGGATCGCACAATCGTAGGGCTCGCGGCTGAAGTCAACCGTGTCGAAGTCCATCCAGACGCTGGCGATTTCGATTTTCGGCTTCGCATGATTCTCCCGAAAGGATTTAAGCACATTGAGAAGCCATCGCATCGTCAGTGTGCTGGGGGCCTTGAGGCGCAGAAGATGGTTTTCACTTTTGAATGCGCGACAGGCCCACTCAATATTCGAGAAACTTTCGCTAAGCTGCCCGGCCAGAATACGCCCGGCGTCGCTGACCTCCACTCTCGGTCCCTGCCGTTTAAACAGCTCGCAGTCGAACCACATCTCAAGCGTGCGGACATGCCTGCTGACCGCCCCCGGCGTGATATTCAGGACTTCAGCCGCTTTGCTGAACGAGTTCAGCCGTGCGGCAACTTCGAACGCGCGCAGCGCATACAGTGGCGGTAAAGACATACATTCCCTTTTTGGAAGGTGTAATCATACAGTTTTTGTATTATCGGCACATGATGACGTCAGCCAACATTTTTTATCGCCGAGGCTTCCTGCTGAGGCATGCCGATGATCCTGGCCTGGGTGGTGATGAGGATAGCTACTTTGAGATAATCTCTGTTCAGACTGACGGAAAAGAGGATGTTTAAAGTGCTGGCTTATATCACGATTGGGACAAATGACTTTCAGCGCGCCGTGAACTTTTATGACGCTATTTTTAACGTGCTGGGCTATACACGTCTGCCCGCCTGGACTGATAGCTGGGCAATGTGGGGAAACGAAAATCATCCGGATGACGAATTTAGCTTCTGCATTTGTCCTCCTTTTGACCAGCAACCCGCGACGGCGGGAAACGGGACAATGTTCGCTTTCAGAGCAGATAACGCGGACATTGTCAGACGCTTCCATGCAGCGGGCCTCCGTGCGGGTGGGAAAAATGAAGGCGTACCCGGTATACGAACCGCCTACGGCCCCGACTTTTATGTTGCCTATCTGCGCGATCCTGACGGACATAAACTGGCGTGCGTTTGCCAGCATTATTCTCCTGATGCAGATAAGGTATCAGGCGAAGAAGAGTCACTTCAATAATAAAATTTTTCGGTAAGGACCGGTAGACACCCAGTCCTGCGGAGATCACTTCAGTTCCAGCATGCTTATTACATGGGAAATATCCGCGATGTCGCCAGCCGACAATGGTTGCAGAGGTCGAGGCAGGCAATCCATGTCGGTAAGACCAAGCACGCCAGCCGCAGCAGCAATAACGCGAATACTTCCGCCATGTTTACGGAACAGCGACCACAATGGCTCAAGGCGGGTTGTCAGGGCTGTAACGCGTTGACGATCGTTTGCCGCCGCAGCTTCAGTGATTTGTTTCGCCATCTCAGGGAACAGACCGCCACACACGGAATACCACACTTCACAACCGGCGTTTAATCCCAGTCCCGCATAAGCGTCGCCACTGATACCGATTGTTACGCCAGGATGCAGATGTTGACGTAACGCCTTTACCCGCTCAGTCGCTGCAGCGGGGCTATTCGGGACGCCAGGGATCTTGACCGAGCGAACCCCCTCAAGTGATGAGAGACGACCGTGGAGTTCATCCGTAAAGGTAAAATGCGTCGTGCCCGGATTATCATAGATACACACCGGTACAGACACGTGCCGGGTAACGGTCTCAAAGAGTGAGAAGACTTCTTCGTCACGGAGTGGCTGGTAGCTGACCGCCGGGAGTAACAGCGCATTTGCACCAGCGGCCTGTGCATCATCTGCCAGATGCAGAATGGCATCGGTACTGACCGCTCCCACACACACCATCATGGGGATGTTGCCTGCATGCTGTTTGGCCAGCGTTGCTACGCGCTTGCGCTGCTCCCGGGTCAGATAGGCGTAGCTTCCGGTTGACCCCAGGATGCCCATAGAATCAACCCGAGCGTCTGTAAGACGGGAAAGGATATGGCTGAAACCCTTTTCATCCACGCCGCTGGCGGTGACTGGGGTTAATGGAAATGCCGACAAGCCGGTAAACATACATGTTTCTCCTGAAGGATATTACTGCTGTTGTTCTTCGATGAGAGCAACGTCAAACCACAGACCGGGCATCATTTTTTCCAGGCCGTCGGTCAGCATTTTTCCGGCTTCGTGAAGCGTCTCCAGCGGCATCTGCGGGAGACTCTCCAGAATGAACCACATTTGCTGCGCTTCCACGCCTAAGCGGGTTCTGATCCCCTGTCGCCAGTTCCAGCGACGGCAGGTCACGCCGATATCATCACACCAGATAACCTCACCTTGTGAAGGATACTCAACGGTGGTCTCTCCCTCTTTGACCGTATCAAAAGGTTCTGTTCCTTTTGCCACAGTCAGACGCGGCGCCCCCTGATAGGCAGAGAGATCCTCTCCACCAACCGGAACGGCATAGCGGAGACTGACGGCATTATAAAGATCAACGACAGGATCGAGCGCTGGCATCGTTCCGTCACGTAAGACGCGCTTGCGTAACGCATCCGCTGAGCAAGGGGTGCGTTTAGGTTTAGCCCCAAATTTTTGAAAAACGTCGGCCCATGCCGCCAGATGAGATTCCGCCCAGGCAGGCTCACCGGCCAGAACCGCCTCACAGGCTTCTCGCAGCGCCGTTTCTCCAGTGCCGGGATTAAGCACTGGCGCAGCTTTTACGCGGATACTGAGCGCCCGAAAACCGGGAGCAATACGATAAATTTCAGGAGAAATTGACGGAGATACTGTTAACACGTGATAATCCTGTAATGACCAATTTATTCCATGATAATGACCAATGACCAAAAAAGTCAATTTAATGACCGATGCAAATTCGATCGCCAGCTCCGTGAATGAAGCCGTTTCGCAGCGAATTAAACTGTATCGTAAGCAAAAGAAAATCTCCCTGGATGAACTCTCGCGTCAGGCGGGTGTAAGTAAGGGAGCGTTGGTTGAGATAGAGGGATGCCGGGCGAATCCCAGCATTGCCCTGTTATGTCGCCTGGCTGCCGCGATGGGGGTTTCGGTGGCTGATTTTGTGGATGTCAGTGCCAAACCGACCGTGCATCTCATTGCTGAAGATGAGATCCCAGAATTGTGGCAAGGTGAAACAGGCGGGAGAGCAAGATTGCTCGCAGGATCGGGTGGCCCTGATATGACCGAGCTCTGGATGTGGGAAATGCAGCCCGGGGAAAAGTTTGCGTCACCCGGCCACGCGGAAGGAACGCTTGAACTGTTTTATGTTCAGTCGGGCACGCTCACACTCGGCGTACAGGATCACGTGTATCAGATAAAAACTGGCTGTTCGGCAACTGCCAGAACGGACGTTCCTCATTTCTATGAAAACCGGGAGAAGAACCCATTGGTATTCATCATGACAGTGCATGAGAAAGCGTCCTGAGTTGTAGCCCGGTATGCCAGCAGGGCTTGTCTCATTAAAGCAATTTACAATTTATTCACATAACTGCCTTTGTCTAATTGATTGGCGCAAAGTAAGGGGGTAACATCCACTCTTTCGGATAAAGAAAATGTCTGTTACTGATTCTCTCCTTGCCTTCTCTCTCGCTGCACTACTGCTCACCCTCACTCCGGGCCTGGATACGGCACTCATTCTACGAACGGCATGTGCTGAAGGTGGAAAGAAGGCTTTTCAGGCAGCTCTTGGAATTGATACTGGCTGTTTTATCTGGGGCGCACTTGTTGCGCTGGGACTGGGAGCGCTGCTGGCGGTGTCAGAGCTCGCTTATACCATGCTGAAAATTTGTGGTGCGACTTACCTTTGCTGGCTGGGTTTACAACTGCTGAGGCGGCCACGTTCATCTTTCAATCACGGCGATGGCGTTAATCCTTCAGCGGGGAACTGGTTTATAAAAGGAATGCTGGGAAATGTACTCAATCCTAAAATGGGTATTTTCTATGTCTCTTTTTTACCTCAATTCATACCTGCCGGGCATTCCCCTTTTGTATGGACTTTTATACTTGTCAGCATTCATGTCGCAATAGGGACAATGTGGTCAGTCACGCTCATTTTATCCACGCACTTTGCATCAGCCATACTGAAGAAAAGCAGTGTTGTCAGGGGAATGGACAGAGCTACAGGAGGATTGTTTTTGTGCTTTGCGGCTAAACTTGCACTCAGCACAAGATAACCTGATTAACGCTAACATAGCTCAGAACGTCCGCTGTGGTCACATAACTGACGTTATGAACGGTGCCCTGTGAAGCTTTTGAAATCAAGCCTATAATACGAAGGCGGCTGTCCCGTGACACGGCGGAACATCGTGGCGAAAGATGATGCATTGTCGTATCCGAGAGTGAGTGCCACTTCATTCACCGGTTTACCTGTTATCAGCAACGTCAGTGCACTGACGACACAGGCTCGCTGTCGCCATGCAGAAAATGACATGCCGGTTTGCCGTAAGAAAAGTCGACGAAAGGTACTGGCGCTCATAAACAGCGTACTGGCCCAGCGCTCAGCAGGGTCATGGATTGAGGGGTTGAGTAAAAACGCCTGACAAAGAGCCAACAGTGCCGGATGTTGTGGCAGCGGAATATCGAATTCGCGAACCGGCATTTCCGCCAGTTCCAGTAACAGCAGATTTACCAGCGCACGGTCGCGTGCGCTGTCATACATCAGCGGCAAATCCACGGCATCAAGCAACAACTGACGTAACAATGGCGATACGCTGATCACCTTACAGTGTCGATACTTAATCGATCCCGTCACGCATGTTGGTTCAATATATAAGCTACGCGTGGTCACGCCTACAAACCGGACAGCGTGAGGGGTTTCGGGTGGGATCCATACTGCATGTTGTGGGGGAACAACCCACTCTCCGTTACAGGTTGAGACGTACATGAGACCCGTTGCGCCATACAGCAGCTGCGCGCGGCGATGTTGGTGTTGTGGCAGTATAAATCCCTGCGCATAGTCATTGCCTAACGCCACCACTTCACGATCGAGCTTATCGACATCTTCAATTTTTACGTTGCGCACACCGGTCTCCGTCTGAACGATTTACAAAGGTAATTGAGCGCTGCGCAAATGGGAAGCAGGATGCTACCGGTATAAGCTGCTCGCTCATTTTCTGGTCGGGGATAATCTCTTGAACGATATCGCAATTATTGCACTGGCAGGCTTTACTACCGGTATCACCACGGTGCTATTTGGTTTTGGGGGCGGTTTTGTCGTGGTGCCATTTGTTTATCAACTGATGCTGCGGCAGTCTGAGCTGGCAGGAAACGCCATGCATATCGCGGTTGCTACCTCAACGGCGGTGATGATATTTAACGCGGGCTGGGTCAGCTATCGAAACTGGCGCGCCGGCAAACTTTCAGCGCAGACATTGTTCCCATTATTATGGTTTATCGCCATCGGGGCTGTCGTGGGTTCCTGTCTGGCGGGAGTCTTCAGCGAGAATATTGTTCGCGCACTGTTCATTCTTTATATGCTGGTAACCATTGGCGATTGTTTGTTGCGCAAAGGTTTTTTTAGCTGCAGTTCCCCGCGTCGCTTGTCACTTTCTGTGGTAACGGGCGGCGGAGTGATCATCGGCATGATAGCCGCATTGCTGGGCGTGGGTGGCAGCGTGATGACAGTGCCATTATTACGGCGACACGGCTATGCGATGGGTGAATGTATTAGCGCTTCTAACCCGCTTTCTCTGCCTGTCGCGCTGTGTGGTGCCGTGACGTATGCAGTCATTGGTTGGCAAAATATTCCGGTAAGCGGATTTCTCGGTTTTATCAGCCTGAAAATTTTAGGCCTGTTGGTACTGACGGGCTGGGCTGGAATAGTTTTTAGCCGTCGGGTTATACCTGCTTTACCTGACATATGGCACGCACGAATCTATGTAATACTGCTGTGCCTGGTGCTACTGGCGATGCTGCTCCAGTAACCCCATCCATCGCGGCGACTACTGGGCTACCTGTACCAACGTCCGCTCCTGGCACAGAGCGGACATAATGAATTTCGGCTATACCCGGCAAATGGATGGCTCTGGCGACAAAAACACTCATCTTCCCAGTGCCGCAACAATTGCCCCCTCCATTTTCTCTGGCGTCGTCATCGGTGCAAAACGCTTGAGCGGCTTACCGTCGCGTCCGATCAGAAACTTAGTAAAGTTCCACTTGATCCGCCCACCCAGCACGCCAGGCAATTCGCTTTTCAGATAACGAAAAATCGGATGTGCTGCGGCGCCATTGACCTCAACTTTCCCGAACATGGGAAAACTGACGCCGTAGTTAATGTAACAGGTCTTTGAGATTTCATCGGCGTCGCCGGGTTCCTGCTTACCAAACTGGTTGCAGGGGAAGCCCAGCACCACTAACCCTTGCTCGGCGTATTTCTTGTATAGCGCTTCGAGACCCGCATACTGGGGCGTAAAGCCGCACTGGCTGGCGGTATTGACGACCAAAACCACCTTCCCCGCATAGTCGGCCATTGAGATAAGACTGCCATCCAGGCGGGTGGCGGTAAGCTGATGAAAGCGTGTCATGCTGAAATCCTCAAAGCAGGCCGAAAAGCTGCTATGACCACCCACGCGGCGGCCTCCGTACAGAAAGTTTACATTCAAACAGGCTAAGTGTGATACATTCCCGCCGCGCCAATGACCACCACACTCGCTATCAGGTATGCAGAACATCACAAAAAAAATTCGCTGGCTTCTGCTTGCTATCCCATTCCTCAGCGGTTGTGGCACGCTCTCGCAAATGTCCTCCCCGGAAGGTACCCAGGAACTCCTCACCCATGAATCGCTGGATGGCGACGTTGACAGCGTGGTGCGTCACTACATGGCGCAAAAGTCTGTTCCAGGAATGACGGTCGCGGTAATCCATAATCACGGCTCGCCTCAGTTTTACACCTGGGGCGTTACCGATGCGGTCAACCGCTACCCGGTCAGGCCCGATACCCTGTTTGCGCTCGGCTCGCTCAGCAAAGGGATCACGGCGGAAGTGGTGGCCTGTCTGGTGAGTGAGGGGCAACTGAACTGGGACGACAGCCTGGCGACATTGCTACCGCCGGGAACGCCGCTAAGTAAGGATGCACAAAAAATCACCCTGCTGGAGCTGGTAACCCACACCTCCGGCCTTCCGCGCCAGAATATGGACGTTCCGATGCTCGGAAAATTCATCCGCTACTTAGGCACGGGTGATAATTTCTACGGTGAACTGGACAGCGATAACGTGCTGCGTTATCTGGCGAACTGGCGCGCGCCGAGAGATAAAACGCCGCAATACTCGAATACCGGCTACGCCCTGATTGGCTATATCCTGAAGCACAAAACCGGCGAAGATATTCAGAGTTTAGCCTCGCGCTATATTTTCCGTCCGCTGCACATGGTTAACAGCAGCTTTACGCCCCAGAAGCTCAAAGGATACCCCCAGCGGGCGCTCGGCCACGCGGGCGATCAGCCAAAATTCATCCCGCGCGGGCAGCTTACGCCAGACTGGCATTTTTCCAACAACATGGTGGCGGCGGCAAGCCTGTACAGTAACGCCGAAGATCTGGCGGCCTATGCTCGCTATCACGTCTCTACGACCCACAATTCCTTGCTGGACAGCGTCTTTGACGAAGTCAGAAATACCGATATTCAACGCCCCGACGGGGTGCAGGGCATTGCCTGGACCACCGACTTTATCGGTCTGGAAAAAATCACTTATCAGGTCGGCTATATCGGCGGCTACTCCAGCTTCATCGGCTATGACAAAAAGAAAGGCAATGCGGTGGTGGTGCTGCAAAATATCTTTAACTGGAGCAACTATATTGGCATCGCGCTACTGATGGATATGGCGAAAAAAGACGGCCTTACCCCTACATCGCCGACTTCGGCCTTAAGTTCTCGTCAAACGCCAGCCGTTTCCGGTCAGGCTCAGCCTCGCGCAGCGGCTCAACCTGGTGCATAGTTAGCTTGCAGCGCTCCACCAGCACTTGATACTCCCGCGTGCCCTGCCGCTTCCACGCCATCTCCTGCTCGCTCAGCTCGCGAATCGCTTTCGCCGGGCTGCCGATAATCAAGTGGTTGGCAGGCATCTCCGCTTTCGCCTTCACGAACGCCGCCGCGCCGACGATGCTGTTTTCACCAATCACTGCCCCGTCCATCACCACCGCGTTCATACCCACCAGCGCGTTGCGGCGGATGATGCAGCCGTGCAGGATGGCGCTGTGGCCGATATGCCCCTCCTCCTCTACCACCGTGTCCTGCTCCGGGAAACCGTGCATCACGCAATTATCCTGAATGTTCGCGCCATCTTTCACCACGATACGGCCAAAATCACCGCGCAGGCTGGCATTAGGGCCAACATAAACGCCTTTACCCAGAATTACGTCGCCAATCAGCACCGCCGTTGGATGAACATAGCTCTCGTCAGGTACCACCGGCGTCAGACCGTCAATTTGATAAACTGGCATCTTCACTCCTTATGCGCTTGTAAGACCACCAAAGCGTTGATAGTAGAGCGTGCCGGGCACGGGCAGTTCGCCCACGGAGGTTTCGCCCTTCTCGCTGACAAACGTCAGCGCCCCCGGCGCGACACGCTGATAGATATTAATGCAGAGCTGTCGGGCGCTTTGCCCCGCCCAGTGCGCGGGCAGTAACTCCTCCGGCAACAGTGGGTCTTTCAGCACCACGCGGCGATAAAAGTGAATCAGCAGCAGCTGGATCTGGAAGCAGCGCTCCGGCGTCAGCTCCTCCGGCGCGGCCTCCTTCAGCAGAGGCAGCAGCGGGCGGAACGAGTTGATAAACGACTCGTACATCGCGTTTTGCTCGGTTAACTGCCAGCACTCTTCCACCCGCGAACGCAGCGCTGCGCGGGAGAGCGCCAGCGGCGAGTGGGCTTCGAAGAAGATCACGTTTTCCGCCACGCCGGCATCGTGAAGCAGGGACTGCACGTCCGCCAGATGCTGCGACGGCGAGGCCATCAGGCTCGGTGCCAGCGTGCCAAATCCTTGCCAGATGAGCTGTTTTTTCACATCCGCGAGCGTAGTTTTATCCAGCCCTTCGGAAAGCAGCAGCAGCCATTTGCCGTCCCAGGCGGGCAGCTCTGCGCGATAAATCTTATTCTCCGCGCGACGCGTCAGCCGCAGCCCCTTATCGCTCAGGCGGTAAAAGCTGCGCCGCCCGATGCGGGAGACGTCCAGCCAGCCCTCTTTGTTGAGGCGAAACAGCGCGGTGCGCACGAAGCGCTCGCCAAATCCCATGCCTTCCAGTAAGGCGGCCAGGCTGCCGAGCCAAATCTCGCCGCCGCGGTGGGAAAGCGCGTCACCGTATAACGAGGAGATAAGCGACGTTCCGCTGACGGGAACCGAGCTGACCGCGTGCTGGATAAAGGCGTCGAGTTTATTCATGTGATTCATTCTGTTGTTATTTTTGTCCTGGATGAATCATAGCATAAGCCCCTCATCCTGGCCCTCTCCCCAAAGGGGAGAAGGCCAGGTGTTTTAACCGTTGGCCGCAACTTTACGCAGATCAAACACCCGGCAGGCTTTTCCCTCCGAGCGCGGGATGCTGCCGCAGTTCACAATCATCACGTCGGTGGAAATCCCGACCATCGACTTTATGCGGTGGCGCAGCTGGTGGCACACCTGGCAACGCTGCTCGTGCGTCAGCGTTAAGCTGCTCTCTTTCAGCTCCACCTTCACGGAAAGTGAATCAAGATGCCCACGACGGTTCACCTCCAGCTGATAGTGCGGAGAAAGGTGTTCGAACTTCACGATCTCCTCTTCCAGCTGCGACGGGAAAACGTTGACGCCGCGGATGATCAGCATATCGTCGCTGCGGCCGCCGATCCGGTCCATACGGCGCATACTGCGCGCGGTTGCCGGCAGCAGACGCGTCAGGTCGCGGGTGCGGTAGCGGATCACCGGCAGCGCCTCTTTGGTCAGCGTGGTGAACAGCAGTTCGCCCTGCTGGCCGTCATCCAGCGGCGTGCCGTCGTTCGGGTTGACGATCTCCGGGTAGAAATGATCTTCCCAGATGGTTGGGCCGTCGGCGGTTTCGATACACTCCATCGCCACACCCGGCCCCATCACCTCGGAGAGGCCATAGATGTCCAGCGCCGTAATGCCTAAGCGTTTTTCGATTTCGCGACGCATGGCCTGCGTCCACGGCTCCGCGCCGAAAACGCCAACGCGCAGGGAGCAGGTGCTGGCGTCGCCGCCCATCTGGCGCTCCAGCTCCTCAATCAGGTTGAGGCAGTAGGACGGTGTCACCATGATCATGTCCGGCTGGAAATCACGGATCAGCTGCGCCTGTTTCTCTGTCTGGCCGCCGGACATCGGGATCACCGTCGCCCCCAAACGCTCGGCGCCGTAGTGCGCGCCCAGCCCGCCGGTAAACAGGCCATAGCCATAGGCCACGTGAATTTTGTCCTTCGCGCTGCCGCCCGCCGCGCGCAGGGAGCGCGCCACCAGGTTGGCCCAGTTGTCGATGTCGCCCTGCGTGTAGCCGACAACCGTCGGCTTGCCGGTGGTGCCGGATGACGCGTGAATGCGCACCACCTGCTCCATCGGCACGGCAAAGGTATCAAACGGGTAGTTATCCCGCAGGTCCTGCTTGGTGGTGCACGGGAATTTGCGGATATCCGCCAGCTCGTTGAAATCGTCAGGGTGAACGCCCGCGGCGTCAAACTTGCGTTTGTACATCGGCACGTTGTTATAGGCGTGGTGCAGCGTCCATTTCAGACGCGCGGTCTGCAGCGCCTGCAGTTCGTCAAGGGACGCAGTTTCGATCGGATCAAGCTTTGTTGTATTTGTCATTGTAGGGTACTCACATTGTTTTTATGCTCAAACACGCTCAAGGATCATGGCAATGCCCTGACCCACACCGATGCACATCGTACACAGCGCGTAGCGCCCGCCGCGTCGGTGCAGTTCATTACTCGCGGCCAGCGCCAGTCTGGCGCCGCTCATCCCCAGCGGGTGACCAATCGCTATCGCGCCACCGTTCGGGTTGACGTGTGCGGCATCATCCGGCAATCCCAGCTGACGCAGCACGCCCAGCGCCTGCGCGGCGAAAGCTTCGTTAAGCTCGATCACGTCCATCTCGTTAATGCTGAGTCCGGCGCGCTCCAGCACCTTGCGCGTGGCCGGTACCGGGCCGAGTCCCATCAGACGTGGCTCCACGCCTGCCGTCGCCATCGCCACGATACGCGTGCGCGGGACCAGCCCCTGCGCCAGCGCCATCTGCTCGCTGGCGACGATCAGCGCCGCTGCGCCGTCGTTGACGCCGGAGGCATTTCCCGCCGTGACCACCCCGTTCCTGCGGAACGGCGTTTTTAGCCCGGCAAGCTGCTCAAGCGTGGTGTCCGCGCGGGGATGTTCATCCTCGCTGAACTCGTTGACCGCCCCTTTTTTCCCCGGCACCTGCACCGACACAATCTCCTGCGCCAGAATGCCGTTCTGCTGCGCCTGCGCGGTACGCTGCTGGCTGCGCAGCGCGAACGCGTCCTGATCGGCACGGCTGATATTTAACAATTCCGCTACATTCTCTGCCGTTTCCGGCATGCTGTCAGTTCCAAATTGCTGATGCATGAGCGGATTCACAAATCGCCAGCCGATGGTGGTATCAAAGATCTCCGCCTGTCGCTGGAACGCGGCGGTGGCTTTGCCCATCACAAACGGCGCGCGGGACATGGACTCCACGCCGCCCGCAATCAGCAGGTCGCC
Source organism: Enterobacter bugandensis (assembly GCF_900324475.1). Taxonomy (NCBI): domain Bacteria; kingdom Pseudomonadati; phylum Pseudomonadota; class Gammaproteobacteria; order Enterobacterales; family Enterobacteriaceae; genus Enterobacter; species Enterobacter bugandensis. The sequence goes on along the minus strand of NZ_LT992502.1, from coordinate 2,175,431 downwards.
GTCGCCCGCCATAATGGCGCGTGCGGCAAAACCAATTGCGTCCAGCCCCGACCCGCACAGGCGGTTAATGGTGGTTCCGGACACCGTCTGCGGCAGCCCGGCCAGCAGCGACGACATACGCGCCACGTTGCGGTTATCTTCACCCGCCTGGTTCGCGCAGCCGAAGATCACGTCGTCAATCCGCTCCAGATCGAGCTGCGGATAGCGGGCCAGCAGCGCGCGCAGCGGCACGGCGCCAAGATCGTCAGTCCGAACGGCGGAAAGCGCCCCGCCGTAGCGCCCCACCGGGGTTCGAACGCCATCACAAATAAATGCGTCACGCATCAGGCCTCTCCTGTCACATTGCCGCCGATGCGGTGAGATTTTCCGCGAAAAAGGGCGACGGTTTTCTGTTGCTGGTTCTGAATTTCAATGTCGTACACGCCGGTCAGCCTGCCCTGATGCTTCACCCGCGCGGTGGCGGTGAGCGTGTCCCCGGCAAAGCCCGGACGCAGAAAATCAATCGAACAGCCGGAGGCCACCGCCGCCAGCCCCTGACTGTTGCAGGCGTAGGCAAAGGCGGTGTCTGCCAGCGAAAACAGCTGTCCGCCGTGGCAGGTTTGGTGGCCGTTGAGCATCTGCGGGGTGATGGTCATGGACACCACCGCGTAGCCGTCGTCCATATCGACAATGTCCATCCCCATCGCCTGCGCGCAGGCGTCCCGTTCGTACATGGCGCGGGCGTTGTGCCAGGCGTTATGACTCATAGCTACTCTCCAGAAGCGCGCGCTGGCGCAGCAGGGAACAGGGGCGATAGCGTTCTTCGCCGTAATGGCGCTGCAGGTTCTCCAGCAGCGTCAGCAGGCGCTGCCAGCCCAGACGCTCGCCCCAGGCGATCGGCCCGCTCGGGTAGTTGACGCCCAGGCGCATGGCGGTATCGATGTCCTTCTCGCTGGCGACCCCTTTTTGCAGAGCATCCAGCGCTTCGTTGGCAATCATCGCCACCGTGCGCCAGACCAGCAGGCCGGGATAATCGGCAATCTGCACCACCCGAAGCCCCTGCTGCTGCAGGAAGCGGATGGTCTTTTGCGTCGCCGTATGCGGGTTGCTGGCGGCTGCGGCGATGACCGCGACATCGCGCTCGATGCGGTCCACCACCACCACCGGGCCGTTAAGCCGCAGCGCCAGGGCCTGCGCGGTTTCGCCCTGCGTTTCAATCAGGTACACATCATCAATTTCCGTGACACCGTCACGTCTTTTTTCCACGCGCATCGGGCTGTAGCTGTCGTTCACGGTATCAGCCCAGCGCACCCCGGGCCTGTCGCCCTGCCAGTCATAAACGCCCTTCCCGCTTTTTTTGCCCAGCCTGCCCGCCAGCACCAGCTCCTGCTGCACCAGCGAGGGCAGAAAACGACGCTCCTGCCAGAAGGCGTTAAATACCGAGCAGGTCACCGCGAAGTTAACGTCCTGACCAATCATGTCGGTCAGCTCCAGCGGCCCCATCGGGAAGCCGCCGCCTTCGCGCAGGGCGGCGTCAATCACCTCCGGCGCGGCCACCTGCTCTTCCAGCGCGCGCCAGGCCTCGGAATAGAACGGACGGGCGACGCGGTTGACGATGAACCCCGGCGTCGACTGGCAGCGCACGGGCTGCTTGCCCCAGTTCAGCGCCAGCTCGCACAGCGCGTCGGCCACTTCCGGGGAGGTCGCCAGCCCGCTGACCACCTCCACCAGCTTCATAACCGGCGCCGGGTTGAAGAAGTGCAGCCCGGCGACGCGCTCCGGATGGTGGATGTCCGCAGCAATCGCCGTGACGGAGATCGAAGAGGTATTGCTCGTCAGCACCGTCTGCGGCGGGCAGATTTCCGCCAGCTGCGAAAACAGCGCCTTTTTAACCTCCAGCCGTTCCGAGGCCGCTTCAATCACCAGTTCGGCCGCGGAGAGCGCGTCGATATCCGTGACGGGAAGCAGCCGGGCGAGGATCTGGCTCCCGGCATCGGCGGAAAGTTTTCCTCGCGTCACCCGGGAGGCCAGACGCTGGCGGATCCCGTCGATAGCGCGGGATATCGCATCGCTGGAAATATCGTAGAGCAGCACCTGATGCCCGTGGCTGGCCGCCACTTCTGCAATCCCCGCGCCCATCGTGCCGCTGCCAATCACGGCGACAGTCCGTATGTTGAGCATCTTATTTCCCCGTAAAGTTAGGCGCGCGCTTCGCGAGGAAAGCGCTGACGCCCTCGCGGTAGTCGTCGCTGCGACCGGCCAGACGCTGATAGTCGCGCTCCAGGTCAAGCTGCGCGTCGAGGGTGTTGGTTTCCGCAGCATTGATCGCCAGCTTGATCAGGCCCAGGCCGAAGGTCGGCTGCGAGGCAAAGTGCAGCGCCATCTGCTGCGCCGTGGCGGAGAGCTGGTCGTCGTCCACCACCTGCCAGATCATCCCCCACGCCTGCGCCTGCTCGGCGCTGAGTTTGTCCCCGAGCAGCGCCAGCCCCATGGCGCGGGCGCGTCCGGCCACGCGCGGCAGCAGCCACGTGCCGCCGCAGTCCGGCACCAGGCCGAGCTTGCTGAAGGCCATCACGAAGTTGGCCGACCGGGCGGCAATCACCATGTCACAGCCGAGCGCCAGCGTAGCTCCCGCGCCAGCCGCCACCCCGTTAACCGCGCAGATGACCGGCTTCGGCAGCTTTGCCAGGCGGCGCACCAGCGGGTTGTAGAAGGTTTCCACGGACATCCCCAGATCCGGCGCCGGGCCGTTGGGGTCGACGTTACGGTCGTTCAGATCCTGACCGGCGCAGAACCCGCGTCCTGCCCCGGTGATCAGCAGGCAGCGGATGGCATCATCGCGTTCGGCCTGCTTCAGGCACTCGGCAAGCTGCTGGTGCATCACGTCGTTAAAGCTGTTCAGACGCTCCGGACGGTTCAGCGTAATGGTCATTACGCCCTGTTCTACGTGACTGAGAATAAATTCCACAATTAGCGTCCTTTAAAGTCGGGGGTGCGTTTTTGTAAGAAGGCGTCGATACCTTCCCGGCGGTCTTCGGTGGCGGAAAGCAGCGTAAACAGCTGGCGCTCCTGGGCGAGCCCGGCCTGGAGCGGCACCTCCTGAGACTGGCGCAGCGCCTGCTTCGCCGCCTGCAGCGCCAGCGGAGAGTGGCGCGCCATCAGCGCCGCCTGCTTCAGGGCGTACTCCAGTGTCAGAGACGCCGGGAAGAGATCGCTCACCAGCCCGGCGCCCAGCGCCTGCTCTGCGGTAATGCTCTCGCCGGTCAGCACCATTTTGCTGGCAAGGGATTTACCGACGCTGCGGATAAGACGCTGGGTGCCGCCCGCGCCGGGCATGATGCCCAGCGTGATTTCCGGCAGGCCGAAACGGGCGTTATCGCCAGCAATGATCACGTCGCACAGCAACGCCAGCTCGCAGCCTGCGCCCAGCGCGAAGCCGTTCACGGCGGCAATCAGCGGTTTGTTAAACGCGTTAATGCGCGCCCATAGCTGCGGGCGGATATCGTTCAGGGTGGCGGGCAGGTCCTTCTCCGCCATTTCGTTGAGATCGGCCCCGGCGGCAAAGCAGCGCTCGCTACCGTAAATTACGCAGACGGCGATATCGGCATCCACGGCGGCAGCCTCAAGCTGTTCCGCAAGCTGCGCCAGCAGCGCGTTGTTAAGGGCGTTGCGCGCCGCCGGACGGTTCAGCGTCAGCTGCAGCACGCGGCCATGACGGGTAACAATCAGCTCGCTCATGCCATCCCCTTCGCGTCAAAGTCGACAATCACGTCGGCGGTTAACGGCAGCGACTGACAGCTCAGTACGTACCCGGCGGCCAGCTCGTCCGGCTCCAGGCTGTAGTTGGTTGCCATGTCCACCTTGCCGCGCAGCACTTTGCATTTGCAGGTGGCGCACACGCCGCCCTTGCAGGCATACGGAAGATCTGCCCCCTGCCGCAGGGCGGCATCAAGAATGCTTTCGTCGTCCGCCGTCAGGGTGATTTCACGGTCGCGCCCGTCCTGGCGCACGGTCACTTTTTGACCTTCCGCCTGCACGTGCACCGCGCGCTTAACGGTGATTCCGGAGGTGTTAAAGCGCTCAAGGTGAATGGATTTTTCCGGCATCCCCAGCGCCTTCAGCGTCGCTTCGGCGTCGTCCATCATCGCCGACGGGCCGCAGATAAATGCCTCGTCGTACTGGCAGAAGTTGATCAGGGTTTTCGCCAGCGCCTGCAGCTTTTCCCCGTCGATGCGGCCAAAGAGCAGGTCGCTGTCCAGCCGCTCCTGGCTGAAGATGGAGACCAGCTGCAGCCGCTGCGGGTATTTGTCCTTCAGGTCCGCCAGCGCCTGGCGGAACATCATGCTCTGGCTGCTGCGGTTGCCGTAGATCAGGGTGAAATGGCTGTTGGATTCGATCGAAAGCGTGGCGGAGATAATCGCCAGCATCGGGGTGATCCCGGAGCCTGCGGCAATTGCCAGGTAGTGGCCTTCACGTTCAGGCTGCGGCTGGTAGCCAAACTGCCCTTGAGGAACCATCACCTCCAGCGCCATGCCCGCTTTGATCTCATCCCGGGCATAGCGGGAAAAGCGCCCACCGTCGATGGCTTTGACCGCCACGCTGATCTCACCCGACGCGGTGCTGCGGCAGATGGAGTAGCAGCGGCGCAGCTCGTCTTCGCCCAGCGTCGTTTTCAGGGTCAGGTGCTGGCCGGGGCGGAAGCGGTAGGCCTCCTGCAACGCCTGCGGCACCGCGAAGGTGATGGTTACCGCGTCGCGGGTTTCGGGTTCCACTTTTGCCACTGTTAATGAATGAAACGTTGTCATGGCAGCCTCAAATACATTTGAAATAGTCGAAGGGCTCGCGGCAGGTATTGCAGCGGTAGAGCGCTTTGCAGGCCGTCGAGCCAAATTCACTGATAAGGGAGGTGTCGGTGCTGGCACAGCGCGGGCAGCTCACCTCTGCCGGGGCGTGCGCGTGGCAGCTATGCCCCACGGGTGGGCTGATGCCGTACGCCCGCAGGCGCTCGCGCGCGTCGGCGGTCATCCAGTCGGTGGTCCAGGCGGGTTCAAGCTGGAGCACGATGTGCACGGGAGTGAAGCCATGCGCGGTCATCGCCTCGCGGATCGCCCCCAGCAGGTGTTCCGTTGCCGGGCAGCCCGAGTAGGTTGGCGTGAAGCCAATCACCCAGCCTTCCCCCTGCGCCTTCACGCTGCGCACCATGCCTAAATCGGTGATGGTTAACACCGGCACTTCCGGATCGGGGATCTGGCTTAACAGCGACCAGATCTGCGGGATTTGCGCAGGCGCGATGTCGACGAGGCGTTGCATAGCGTTCTCCTTTACCACTGCTGACCGGGATACGCGCGCTGGAGATACTGCATTTCCGCCAGCATCGGACCCAGATGTTCGGTATGAAGCCCCTTCTTGCCCCCGGTGCGGTACGCCACCTCTGCGGGAACCTGCAGACAGGCTTCTTTCAGACCAGCAAACACTTCGCTTTCCCACGGCTGGCGCAGGGTTCGCGGATCCACCGCCACGCCGGCGTCAATCAGCTCAAGCTCGACCTCATCGGCGTCAAACAGCTCCGCCGTAAACCGCCACAGGCTGTCGATGGCCTGCTGCATTTTTTGCGCGGAGGTTTCGGTCCCGTCGCCCAGCCGCACCAGCCAGCCGCGGCTGAAGCGCAGATGGTAGCGTGCCTCTTTAATGGCTTTGGCGGCGATGGCAGCAAGCTGGCCGTCGCTGCTCTGAGTCAGGCGTTCGTACAGCGCCACGTTCCAGGCATCCATCAGGTACTGACGGGCAATCGTGTCGGCGAAGCTGCCGTTCGGCTGCTCCACCAGCAGGACGTTGCGGAACTGGCGCTCGTCGCGGCCAAACGCCAGCGTGTCTTCATCGCCCTGGCCTTCTAATTCCGCGGCATAGGTCAGAAAATTGCGCGCCTGCCCCAGCAGGTCGAGGCCGATATTGGCGAGCGCGAGGTCGATTTCCAGCTCCGGCGCGTGGCCGCACCAGGCGCCGAGACGCTGGGAGAGCACCAGACCGTTGTCGCCCAGACGCAGGGCATAGGCAGTCACTGAGTTCATTCTTTGCCTCACATATGCTCGATGCCGTCGGGGATGGTGTAGAACGTTGGATGGCGGTAAACCTTGCTTTCCGCCGGGTCGAAGAACTCGCCGCTCTCTTCTGGCTGGGAGGCCACAATTTCACTCGCCTTCACCACCCAGATAGAACCCCCTTCGCTGCGGCGGGTGTAGGCATCACGGGCATTTTCCAGCGCCATGCGATCGTCGGCGGCATGCAGGCTGCCCACATGACGGTGGGATAACCCTTGTTTGCTGCGTACGAACACTTCGTACAGCGGCCAGTAGACATTGCTCATGGTTATTTCCTCTTATGCGGCCTGACGGGTACGTTGTTTTTCGGCGTGCGCCAGCGCGGCTTCCCGCACCCACGCCCCGTCGTCCCAGGCTTTGCGTTTCGCGGCCAGACGTTCGTGGTTACAGATGCCACGCCCGTTAATGACCTCGTCAAACTCCTGCCAGTCGATCTCGCCGAAGCGGTAGTGTCCGCTCTCTTCATCGAAACGCAGGTCCGGATCCGGCACCGTCATGCCGAGCATCTCCACCTGCGGAACCGTGTTGTCGACAAAGCGCTGGCGCAGCTCGTCGTTACCGAAGCGTTTGATTTTCCAGGCCAGGCTGCGGGCACTGTTCGGCGAGTTGTCGTCGTTCGGCCCGAACATCATCAGCGCCGGCCACCAGAAGCGGTTGATGGCGTCCTGCAGCATCTGACGCTGAGCCTCACTGCCCTGCGCCAGCGCCATGCAGGCTTCAAAACCCTGACGCTGGTGGAAGCTCTCTTCTTTACAGATTTTCACCATCGCCCGTGCATACGGGCCGTAGGAGGTTCGGCACAGCGCCACCTGGTTGACGATGGCCGCGCCGTCCACCAGCCAGCCGATCACGCCGATATCAGCCCAGCTCAGGGTCGGATAGTTGAAGATGGAGGAGTATTTCATCTTGCCGTCGAGCATCTTCAGGTAGATGTCTTCCCGCGCGCAGCCCAGCGTTTCCGCCGCGCTGTAGAGGTAAAGCCCGTGTCCGGCTTCGTCCTGCACTTTCGCCAGCAGGATCGCTTTTCGGCGCAGCGTCGGCGCGCGGGCAATCCAGTTCCCTTCCGGGAGCATGCCGACAATTTCGGAGTGCGCGTGCTGACCAATCTGGCGGATCAGCGTTTTACGGTAGGCTTCCGGCATCCAGTCCTGAGGCTCAATCGCCGTCTCCTGCGCTATGCGCTGCTCAAACCGTTGTTCTTGCGTCACGTCATCACCTTTATGATTCGTTAGTTTGCAAATTAAAGCGAAATGTTGAATCACTTTGTTTTTTAAAAGTTACACAAAGGTTAAATATAACCCCAAGAATTGTTTCCCGGTTTTGTGATGCTGCTCGCAAGGCTTTTACGCCATGCCTTTTACAAAGCGCCTTTACGCGACGCGATTCGTCCAGCTAGATCACAACGTTAACAATTCATTAAAAACACAGCTTGATTTTTATGATTCGCGATCAAACTATTAATAGTGAAATCACGAAACATTTGGAGATAAGCGATGCAGCAGTTAGCCAGCTTCTTGTCCGGTACCTGGCAGTCTGGCCGGGGCCGCGAACGCGCGATTCATCACGCCATCAGCGGCGAAGCACTCTGGGAAGTGACCAGCGAAGGGCTGGACATGGCGGCCGCCCGTCGCTATGCCATTGAGCATGGGGGCGAGGCATTGCGCGCCATGACCTTTATTGAACGTGCCGCCATGCTGAAAGCGGTGGCGAAACACCTGCTCGACGAAAAAGAGGCGTTTTATGCCCTGTCCGCCCAGACGGGCGCGACGAAGGCGGACAGCTGGGTCGATATTGAAGGCGGCATCGGCACCCTCTTCACTTACGCCAGCCTGGGCAGCCGCGAGCTGCCGGACGACACGCTGTGGCCGGAAGATGAGCTAATCACCCTGTCGAAAGAAGGCGGCTTTGCGGCGCGCCACGTTCTGACCTCGAAATCCGGCGTGGCGGTACACATCAACGCCTTCAACTTCCCCTGCTGGGGAATGCTGGAAAAACTCGCGCCGACCTGGCTTGCCGGGATGCCCGCCATCATCAAGCCCGCCACCGCTACCGCGCAGGTGACGCAGGCGATGGTCAAATCCATCGTGGACAGCGGACTGGTGCCGGACGGCGCCATCAGCCTGATTTGCGGCGGCGCGGGCGATCTGCTCGACCAGCTCGACAGCCAGGACGTGGTGACCTTTACCGGCTCCGCCAGCACCGGGCAAAGCCTGCGCGTGCACCCGAATATTGTGGCGAATTCGATTCCGTTCACCATGGAAGCCGACTCCCTGAACTGCTGCGTGTTGGGTGAAGACGTCACGCCGGAGCAGCCGGAGTTTGCCCTGTTCATTCGGGAGGTGGTCCGCGAAATGACCGCCAAGGCCGGGCAGAAATGTACCGCCATTCGCCGGATTATCGTCCCGCAAAGCCAGGTTGATGCCGTGAGCCAGGCGCTGATTGCCCGTCTGGAAAAGGTGGTAATGGGCGACCCGGCGCAGGAAGGAGTGAAGATGGGAGCACTGGTCAACGCTGAACAGCGCGCAGACGTGCAGGAGAAAGTGGATCGGCTGGTCGCCGCAGGCTGCCAGATCCGTCTGGGCGGCAAAGCGGATTTGCAGGCCGCGGGGGCGTTCTTCCCGCCGACCCTGCTGTTCTGCCCGCAGCCGGATGAAACCCCGGCGGTGCACGATACTGAAGCCTTCGGCCCGGTCGCCACGCTGATGCCGTATCGCAGTGCAGAGCACGCCATGCAGCTTGCCCGCGCGGGCGGCGGCAGCCTGGCGGGGACGCTTGTCACCGCAGACCTGAACATTGCCCGCCAGTTTATTGCCGGCGCGGCGCGCGCCCATGGGCGTATTCAGATCCTTAACGAAGAATCATCAAAAGAGTCTACCGGCCACGGCTCCCCGCTTCCTCAGCTAATGCACGGCGGCCCTGGCCGCGCGGGCGGCGGCGAAGAGCTGGGCGGCCTGCGCGCGGTGAAGCACTACCTGCAGCGCACCGCAATTCAGGGTAGCCCGACGATGCTGGCCGCCATCGGCAAACAGTGGGTGCGTGGCGCAGCGGTGCAGGAAGATCGCGTCCATCCGTTCCGTAAATACTTTGAGGAACTGCAGCCGGGCGACAGCCTGCTGACGCCGCGCCGCACGCTGACGGAGGCGGACATCGTCAATTTTGCCTGCCTGAGCGGTGACCACTTCTACGCCCATATGGACAAGATCGGGGCGGCAGAGTCGATCTTTGGCGAGCGCGTGGTTCACGGCTACTTCCTGATCTCCGCCGCGGCGGGACTGTTCGTTGATGCAGGCGTCGGGCCGGTGATTGCCAACTACGGCATGGAAAACCTGCGCTTTATCGAGCCGGTCAAGCCGGGCGACACCATCCAGGTGCGTCTGACCTGCAAGCGCAAAACGCTGAAGAAACAGCGTACTGCCGAGGAAAAACCGACCGGCGTGGTGGAATGGGCGGTAGAGATTTTCAACCAGCACCAGCAGGCCGTGGCGCTCTACTCCATTCTGACGCTGGTGGCGCGCCAGCGGGGTGATTTCAGCTAACGTTCGCCCTCATCCTGCCCCTCTCCCCAACGGGGAGAGGAGATCGCTCTGCACGACCTGTGATTTATCTCAGCGCCTTTTTTAACCTGGCAAGACCAACAAATAACCTGGCAGATGCAGGCAAACGCTTTTCTCAGGCGCCTGTCAGGATAAGGCTGTCACAACACAATAAACCCTAAAAACACAACAAGATGAGGTCTACGATGGGAAGCAATTCTTCTTTTTCTGCCCGTAGAACGGCACTGGCCATGGCCGTTGCGCTCTGTTGCGCCTGGCAATCCCCTGCTTTCGCCCACGGCAGCGAGGCGCATATGGTCCCGATGGACAAAACACTGCAGGATTTTGGCGCGGACGTTCAGTGGGATGATTACGCACAGATGTTCACCATTGCGAAAGACGGCGCCTTCGTGAAGGTCAAACCGGGCGCAAAGACGGCCATCGTCAACGGTCACCCCCTCAAGCTTGAAGTGCCGGTAGTGATGAAGGACAAAAAAGCCTTTATCTCAGAGACCTTCATCAACGATGTTTTCCAGTCTGGTCTTGACCAGACCTTCCAGGTTGAAAAACGTCCTCACCCGCTAAACGCGCTCACGGCGGACGAAATTAAGCAGGCTGTCGGGGTTGTGAAAGCCTCTGCGGATTTTAAACCCAATACCCGCTTTACTCAGATCGCCCTTGCGGAACCAGAGAAAGCCAAAGTGTGGGACTTTGTGCTCAACGGTACGGCAGTGGACGCCCCTCGCCAGGCGAAGATCGTCATGCTCGACGGCAAGCACGTTATCGAAAGCGTAGTGGACCTGAAGGATAAAAAAATCCTGCGCTGGGAGCCGGTGAAGGACGCGCATGGCATGGTGCTGCTGGATGATTTCACCGCGGTTCAGCAGATCATTAACGAGAGCCCGGAGTTTGCCGAGGTGCTTAAAAAACACGGCATCACCGACCCGAAAAAAGTGATCACCACGCCGCTTACCGTCGGCTACTTCGACGGTAAAGACGGCCTGAAGCAGGAAGACCGCCTGCTTAAGGTGGTGAGCTATCTGGACGTCGGCGACGGCAACTACTGGGCGCACCCGATCGAGAACCTCGTGGCCGTGGTCGATCTTGAGCAGAAAAAAATCCAGAAGATTGAAGAAGGTGCTGTTGTGTCGGTTCCGATGACTCCGCGCCCCTATGACGGCCGCGACCGTGTCGAGACGCCGAAAAAGCCGCTCGACATCATTGAGCCGGAAGGCAAGAACTACACCATTACCGGCGACATGGTGCACTGGCAGAACTGGGATTTCCACCTGAGCCTGGATTCCCGCGTCGGCCCGATGATTTCGACCGTCACGTATAACGACAACGGGAAAAAGCGTCAGGTGATGTATCAGGGATCGCTCGGCGGCATGATTGTCCCTTACGGCGATCCGGAAGTGGGCTGGTACTTCAAGGCCTATCTCGACTCCGGCGACTACGGCATGGGCACCCTGACCTCGCCGCTGGTGCGCGGTAAAGATGTGCCGTCCAACGCCGTGATGCTCAACGAAACCATCCCGGACTACACCGGCACGCCGATGGAGATCCCGCGCGCGATCGCCATTTTCGAACGCTACGCGGGGCCAGAATATAAACATCAGGAGATGGGCAAGCCGAACGTCAGCGCCGAACGCCGCGAGCTGGTGGTGCGCTGGGTGAGTACCGTGGGCAACTACGATTACATCTTCGACTGGGTGTTCCACGAAAACGGCACCATCGGCATTGACGCCGGTGCAACGGGTATCGAGGCGGTGAAAGGCGTGCAGGCGAAAACCATGCATGATGCCACCGCCAAAGACGACACAAAGTACGGCACGCTGATCGGTCATAATATCGTGGGCACCACGCACCAGCACATCTATAACTTCCGTCTTGATATGGACGTGGACGGCATCAACAACAAGCTGGTGGCGATGGACCCGGAAGTGAAGCCGAATACCGCCGGCGGCCCGCGCACCAGCACCATGCAGGTCAATCAGTACGATATTGATACCGAACAGCAGGCGGCACAGAAGTTTGACCCGGGCACCATCCGACTGCTGAGCAACACCAGCAAGGAGAACCGCATGGGCAACCCGGTCTCGTACCAGATTATCCCTTACGCGGGCGGTACCCATCCGGTGGCGACCGGCGCGAAATTTGCGCCGGACGAGTGGATCTACCATCGTCTGAGCTTTATGGATAAACAGCTGTGGGTGACGCGTTACCACCCGGACGAGCTGTATCCGGAAGGGAAATTCCCTAACCGCTCCATCCACGATACGGGTCTGGGCCAGTACAGCAAGGATAACGAGTCGCTCAACGACCAGGACGACGTGGTGTGGATGACCACTGGCACCACCCACGTCGCACGCGCGGAAGAGTGGCCGATCATGCCGACGGAATGGGTGCATACCCTGCTTAAACCGTGGAACTTCTTCGACGAGACGCCAACGCTCGGGAAGAAAAAAGACGAAAAATAACCATCCGCCGGGCAATTGCCCGGTTTTTTTTGCCCTGGCGTTTGAGGATCGTCCTGGCTTGCTTATAGTTACTGATATCTCACCTGCATGATTTTTCCCCCGGACGGGAAAGGGCTTTATGGAAAAAAGAAAAAAACCGACGCTGGAACGAGCAACCTGGCCGACGCGCCACGCCATGGTTATGCACGGGCTGGCGATGAACCTGCCCTGGCTGGCTTTCGTCAACATCAGCTTCGCCGTGATGATTCTGCTGCGCCATGTTCTGCTTAACGCCAGCGATCCCCTTTATCCCCACTTGCCGCATATGATGAAAATGGTCGACGCTTCGATGCTCGGCATTATTATCCTCTCGGCTGCACTGATCCTTATGGGCTGGCGGCGCATCGCCGGTATCAGCGTAGTGCTGTGTATCTGTAGCGCTATCTGGTCGATATCATGCTTCTGGTTTATCACCGATTTACTGCTGCCCCACGTCTGGCCGCTGTGCGTTATTTTATTACTCGCTGGGTTAACGGCCCTCTACTTTTACCCTGTGGGGTTGCTCGCCTTCGTGCTCCCGCTCTGGATAACCCTGCCGATTGCAAGCTGGGCACTGAATGATGGCCTTAATCTTCACTTCGTTATCATCTGGAGCGTCTTTTCGCTGATCCTGATCTGCGGGCGCTTCATCCTCTTAAGCTGGTTTGACGAGGCCTGGCGACGTAACCAGCAAAACCAGCTGCTGATCTCACGACTGGATGCGCTGGCGCATCAGGATCCGTTAACCACAACCGCCAACCGCCGGAAGATGGAAGTGGTGCTGGAGAACGCGGTTGAGCAGAAGAAACCGTTCTCGCTGATTATGCTGGATATTGACTATTTCAAACGCTACAACGACACCTACGGTCACCAGGCGGGTGACGACTGTCTGACGCGCGTGGCGCGGGTATTGAAGCAGTCAGTGCGAACGCCTGACGATGTGGTGTCACGTTACGGCGGCGAGGAGTTTGTGGTGATCCTGTTTAACTGCCCGGAAAATATCGCGGAAAAAGTTGCGGTACGCATTCAGGACGGCCTGCGCGCGGAGTCGATACCGCACAGCGCGTCATCCGTCAGCGATCGTGTCACCGTGAGTATGGGGATTGCGGGCATGGTCGAGGGGCTTGCGGGTACCGAGATTATTGCCCGCGCCGATGCGGCGCTGTACCGGGCGAAAGAGGCCGGGCGGGATCGGTGGTCGCTGTAAATAAAGCCGGGTGGCGGCTACGCCTTACCCGGCTTGTTTTTTAATACCGCACGCAAACCGACTTGGTTTCGCACCAGCCGTCCAGCCAGTCCGGGCCAAAATCACGTCCTGTACCGGACTGCTTCATCCCGCCGAACGGCAGGTTGGCGTCAATCAGCGTATGGCTGTTCACCCACACGGTACCCGCCTGCAGCCGGTCGGTGTACTCCAGCGCCTTGCTGATATTCTGCGTCCAGACGCTGGCCGTCAGGCCATATTCGGTGTCGTTTGCCAGCTGGAGCGCCTCTTCTCCGTCGGATACCCGCACCAGGTTGACCACCGGACCAAACACCTCTTCTCGGGTTAACCGCAGCGCGGCATCCGGGTTCACCACCAGCGTAGGCGACACGTAATAGCCTTTGCCCTCCGGGCCGCGATTACCGACGATCAGCTCCGCATTGCGCGACGTCGCCTCGTCGAGGAAGGTCTGCACCTTATCGCAGTGGGCGCGCGACACCAGCGGGTTGATAAACGCCTCCGGCGACATGCCCGGCCCGACGCTCAGGGATTTCACCGCCTGTTCGAACCCGCTCACCAGCGTGTCAAACAGCGGCGCTTCAATGTAGATGCGCGAGCTCGCCGCGCACACCTGCCCCTGGTTCAGGAAGCTGCCGGTCATCAGTCCTTCGATCACCCACGCCGGGTCCGCATCCTTGAGTACAATTGCCGGGTTTTTCCCGCCCAGCTCCAGGGTCACTCCGGTTAGCGTGTCCGCCGCCGCGCGGGCAATTTGCTTACCCGTTGCCGTCGAGCCGGTAAAGCTCACCTTTGCAATATGCGGGTGCGAGGTCAGCGCTGCGCCACACACCGCGCCGCTCCCGGTTACCACGTTGAACACCCCGTCAGGGATGCCCGCTTCGCTGGCCAGCTCCGCCACGCGCAGCATGGTTAGCGGCGTGGTTTCAGACGGCTTAATGACGATAGAGCAGCCCGCGGCCAGCGCTGGCATCACTTTCCACATCCCGATCATCAGCGGGAAGTTCCAGGGCACAATCCCGGCCACCACACCAACCGGCTCCTTACGCGTCCACGCCTGGTAGCGCGCACCCTGCGGCAGCGGGATGGAAAGATCGAGGGTTTTGCCCGCAATTTTGGTGGTCAGCCCGGCGGTATAGCGCATCCAGTTGAGGGTGCAGCCCACTTCAAAAGCCCGGGAGATGTTAATTGATTTGCCCTGCTCCAGCGTTTCAAGCTGGGCCAGCTCCTCGCCGTGCTGTTCGACCAGATCGGCGAAATGGAGCAGGATCCGCTCGCGCTCCGCCGGTAATTTTCCGGCCCAGCTGCGGGCGACAAAGGCGCGCCAGCCGGACATAACGGCCCGGTCAACGTCATCGACGCTGGCATCGGCGGTCGAGGCAATCACCTCGCCCGTGGCCGGATTGTAGACATTCAGCCGCTTTTCACTGTCCGACGCGGCCTGACGCCCTTCAATCCACAGGCCGTGGTGTCGGTCTAAAAACTGCTGCACGGCAGGCAGAACAGCCACCTGTGATTCAGACATAGGATACTCCTTCGTTATTCTTCGCAGGGTGTTCATCCAGTCTATGTGGGGTTTTGCATTCTCGCTTTTGTCTCTGTGACATTCGCTTTGCCACCTGTGACAGGTGCCGCAAATCGCGATAATCGCCGCTTATATCGCTGTTACCGGTGAGTGTTCTTTCCTATAGTCAGCCTCATAGCTCTGACAAAATGCAACACAAATGCAACAATGCGAAAACGTTGACGGTGCAGCGAGAGAAACGATGGCGTGTGCAAGCGAGCAGGAACAGTACCAGCAGTGGCTGGCGCAAATTAACCAGGTTTGCGGGCGTTTCAACGCCCAGCCCACCGAAGGCAAATTCTTCGGCGAACTGGAGACCAGCTACGCGCGCAGCCTGAAGCTCAGTACCGTCACCGCCGGCGGCGTTAACCTGTTCCGCTCCCGACGGGAGATCGCACAGAGTAATGATGCCTGGTTCTACACCGTCTTCCAGCTTGAAGGCAGCGCGCAAATTGAGCAGGATGAGCGTCGCGCGGTGCTCAGAACCGGGGATATCACGCTGATTGACGCCTCTCGTCCCTGCTCGATCAACTGGCTGGAAAAGTCCCGCCAGATTTCGCTGCTGGTTCCCCGTCAGATTATCGAGCAGCAGTGCCGCTTTCAGGAGGTAAGCTGCGCGCTCGCCCTTTCCCGCACCTTACCCACGGTACAGCTGAGCCATCGCCTGCTGATGGAGAGTATGAACAACCCCGACCTGAGTGACCGGGAGAGTGAAGCGGCGCTTGAGGCGATGGTCTGCCTGCTGCGCCCCGCGTTCCAGCAGCGCGACGTGATTCAGCCGCGCAAGGAGCGCCAGTTTCAGCACGTTGTGGCGCTGATTGACAACCATATTCAGTCTGAATCGCTGCGTCCGGAATGGATTGCCGCCGAGAGCGGAATGTCCGTACGCAGCCTCTACCGCATGTTTGCCGAGAAGGGGCTGGTGGTAGCGCAGTACATTAAAAACCGTCGTCTGGATCTCTGCGCGCAGGAATTGCAGTCAACCGGCGACGATGAAAAGCTGGCGGGCATTGGCTACAGCTGGGGATTCACCGACCATAGCCACTTTTCAACGGCCTTTAAGCAGCGTTTTGGCGTCTCGCCGGGTGAATACCGCAAGCGCTACCGCTAGCTATTTTTTCAGCCACTTACCGTTAATGCCCTTCACGTACTCGCCCGGCTGCGCGCGGGCCACCAGCTTTTGCCCCGCCATTTTCGCCACTTCATCAACCGGCAAATTATTGCTGTCGGCCAGCTTCTGATAGCTCTCCGTGCGCGCTGCGTTAATGCGATTCACCAGCTCCAGCGTTTCGGCATCCTGTTGGATCGGAGCAAGATAGCCGCTCAGGGTTTCACCCACGCGCCCCTGCGCGCGGGCATCGTTTAAGGTCAGCGCAGCCGCCTGCACGTTTATACTCAGGGCCAGTAAAATCAACGCTAATCGTTTCATGGCATCCTCAGAACAGATCGCTGCGCGATTTCAGCAGGGCTTCAACGTCTTTATCGACCTTGATGTGGATCTCGTGTTCGATTTTGACATTCATATTGATGGTAATCGGCTCCTTTGGCGCAGCGACTTCAATGCGCGGCGTACAGCCAGTCAGTAGCGCGGCAACGGTGAGCGCACCAGCCATCTTTTTCATTGTTGTTCCTCACTTTCCTTGCCAGTCGAACTGCGGAGACCGGGAATCGCCGCGTGTTGCTCAAACCAGGTTTGCAGGTTGTCGCCAAAACGCAGGCTGCGCCACAGGGTAAAGACATTCTCGTCATGGGTGTAGTTCAGATTGACGGAGCTGCTTTTGCCGTCCACGCGGCTGGTCCCCTTGATGGTCGCCTGCATGGTTAATTCACCCAGGTTATCTAAATTGATTCTCGTCCACGACTGCGAAATTTCCATGTAGCGGAGCCAGTTAATCGCTGCGCCCGCGACCATATTATCCTTCACGATGGCGTCTGCCGTATCTTTGTCGATGCGCAGCGTCATTGGCCCCGGGTTGGTCAGCCAGCCATCTTTAATGATCCATTTTTCATTGTCCAGCCAGAACGGCAGCGCCCCGCTCACCGGGCCCGACAGGGTAAACTGCTTCGGGTTGACGGCGCTGATCAGCTCGCTTGAGGAGATATTGTCCACGCGCAGCAGGGCCGGATCGTGCTGCGGCATCCGCAGTTGCTGCATGGTGATCTTCCCGCCGAGCGTTTCCACCTTAACGTTGGTGAGCAGCAGCGGGTTGTCCTCCGTCCAGGGGTAATTCCCCTGCAGGTCCGCGGTAATGTTGCGCGCGGTCACCAGGTTTTCCACTTCGCCAATGCGCAACGTGACCGGGCCGCGCGTGCCCAGGGACCAGGTCCCCTCGCTGAAGCGAAACGGCAGCACAAAATCGACGCCGTTGATCTGGTTGTCCGGCATCCAGGCGCTGCCGGATTTCAGCACGCCGTGTCCGCCCGCCTCAAAGCCCTGATCGGGGGCCGCCGAGAAGGCAACCTGCGCATAGAGTTGTCCATCACGCAGCGTCATTTTCCAGTCCGGCGGAACCAGCGGCTGGAAGACGGTGAGCGACTGTTTCGGCCACCAGGCCTGCCCGCGAAGGCGCACGCCATCCCAGCGTCCGTTCACCTGTACCGGGCCGATGTTGTCCGCATGGAGGTCGCCCTTAAACTGAAAAACAGTCGGGTCGGTACCGTCGACGCTGAAGGTCAGGACCGAGGGCGGCAATACGCTGCCGCCGGAGAACCGGGTTTGCCCGGCATTCAGCGACAGCGCGCCGCTGAATGCAGGTTTTTCGGCATCGCGCAGCCAGCGTACAGGCCGATCCAGCACCAGACGCGGCTTGCTGACCTCCATGGTGCCGTACTGAAGCTTGTCAAAACCGGTGGAGAGCGCCGTCAGTTCAATAAGGTTGTCGCGCCACTCGCCTTTCCCGGCGACATCCCAGCGGGCATGCATCGGCGTAAAGCCGCCTTTTCCCCAGTAGCGCCACTGCCACAGGCCGTTATCAGGTAAAAAGTCGTTGGCCTGACCGTCCAGGTGGAGTTCAAAACCGCCCATCTCGTTTTCATGGGCACGCAGAATAGCCTGCAGACGCCCGTCCACGCCCTTCTGGGTGAGCTTCACGCCCGCCAGCGGCCAGCGGATTTCATCGATATCGAGTGAGTCAATAATGCGCCCGCGCGAGCGGAGCAGCGCGCCGGGCTCAAAAGCAAGCTGCGGTTCATACAGGCTGCCGGTCAGTGTGGCGGGCAATTTGGCGTAAAGAATGAGATCGTTTTGCTTCGCCTCGCCGCTCAGATGCAGCGGCATGTTGCTGTTTTCCATGCTGAGCCTGCCGGGCCCAATGTTCAGTACCGCGTTACCTTTACCCGCATCGCCTTGCGTCAACACGTTCAGTCGTCCGGTCAGGGTGGCTTTCTCCAGCCCCTGCTGCCAGTTGTCGGCGCGAAGGGACACGCGCCCGCTCAGCGGCATACCCGAAAGATCCCAGTTCCAGCGCCCGTCGCTGATGTTCAGCTGTTCCGCCGTGATCTGCCACGGCAGGTCGAGAAGCGGATCGGGGTTATCCCGCGCCATCACCACCAGCTGTCCCTGATTGTCTTCCCAGTCGAGATCGGCATCGACCAGAGACGTTAACTGTGGCACGTTAAAGGTCGCGACCGCATGGCCTTTCACCGGCACGCCGTCCGGCACCAGCGGCAAAATGAACTCGCCCACCAGCTTAATCGGCTGCGGCTGGTCAGGGAGCTGAACATCAAACTGGCTGACCGAGAGCGTCTGGCCGCGAAGCGTGCCTTTGATGCTGACCTGTTCGCCTCGGTAAGCGATCTCCTGGCTGGAGGGCGTCAGTGACGCATTGAGCTCGCCCTGCCACTGCTGCCAGGGCGAGAGCGTCAGACGGTGAATGGTGAGCCAGGTATTGGGCAACACAGCCTGCCATTGTGCCAGCGTTTTGGGGGCGACCGTTGAGGGTGCAGACTGGGGAATTTTGCTCAGGCAGACGGTGTTAAGATCCAGCGCGCCGATATCCAGTTTCCAGCGGCTAGGATGTGACAGTGTCACGTTATCGATGCGGGCAATTTCGCAGTCTTCCACCAGATAGAGAAGATCGGGGATCACCAGCGCGTGGCGAGTCAGTTTTGGGCTTTCTTCGAAAGCAATGCGCGTCCCGACGGGGAGCCAGATCCCGGCGAGCGTCGGCACCCACTGGGCGAGCGTCATCAGCAGCGTCAGCGGCACCAAAATCAACAGCAGTAAAACCGCAATGGCGGCTTTGTATTTACCCTTCATGGGCAGTTAATGTCCTGATTTTTCGAAAGAATTAAGCCGGCAATGCCGAATATTGTCGCATGTTTGGCGGTTGAGTTGAAGTTAACCACAAGATAAAGGATAGATGCTGTAAAGAGTATGAGAAAACTTTTTGCTATGCGTAACCTAAAGAACACATTTTAGATTCAGTGGGTTACGCATTATCTCAGACGTAAAAACGGGAAAACACTGCGTAACTAATACCTGTTCCTGGGCATTGCCAATAGGTAGAGCATGGCAAATATCAACGACCCCCAATACACTGAATCGTACCGCCATGGATCAAAATCGATATGTAAAAAACCGCGAACAAACTCATAGCCGTTGGCAAAAACATTAATCTGGATGGCTGCAATCGCTATCACAAACAGCGTATAGGCAATGAACAATGGATATTTACGGAGCCTATTGACCTTGAGTTTTCCAATCAACAGTAAGAAGAAAACCGCAATAGATGCTATAAAATAGTACAAAACAGGCAACATCGGCGCAGATAAGGATAACTCCACTTGTTGCGACATGCATCATTCTCCCTCTTTTCAGAAACTCATCCGGTTCCTAATATCGTCCCATCACATCCGGAAGGATTGCAGTTTTCATACCCTATTGCCATTCTTTCAAGTAATACCGATATGCGTTTTTCGCACCCGTTACCCACTCCGTTTTGCCCAACCTAATTTGAACCGAGTCGCGCCGAAGATTTCTCGTACTAAGAATATCATGGAGTTAGGGTGTATATATGCTCTAGAATAATTGATAGAACTTATTGAATTCAATAATATTTTAGAAATTGTAAGATAATTTTAATCATGCTAACGTGAATGCAAAATCACTGGAGAAAGTCTTATGAAACTCGCGGTATATAGCACAAAGCAGTACGACAAAAAGTATCTGCAACATGTTAACGAAGCTTACGGGTTTGAGCTTGAATTTTTCGACTTTCTGCTGTCCGAAAAAACCGCCAAAACGGCGCACGGCTGTGAAGGCGTCTGCATTTTTGTTAACGATGACGGCAGTCGTCCGGTGCTGGAAGAGTTGAAAAAGCAGGGAGTGAAGTATATCGCCCTGCGCTGCGCCGGCTTTAACAACGTGGATCTCGACGCGGCAAAAGAGCTGGGTCTGAAGGTGGTTCGCGTCCCGGCGTACTCCCCGGAAGCGGTAGCAGAACATGCGATTGGCATGATGATGTCGCTCAACCGTCGTATTCACCGCGCTTATCAGCGTACGCGTGACGCCAACTTCTCGCTGGAAGGGCTGACCGGCTTTACCATGTACGGCAAAACCGCGGGCGTGATCGGCACCGGTAAAATTGGCGTGGCTGCCCTGCGCATTCTGAAAGGCTTCGGCATGCGTCTGCTGGCATTCGATCCGTACCCGAGCGCCGCAGCGCTGGATCTGGGCGTGGAGTACGTCGACCTGCCAACGCTGTTCTCGCAGTCCGACGTGATCTCCCTGCACTGCCCGCTGACGCCGGAAAACTACCACCTGCTTAACCAGGCGGCGTTTGACCAGATGAAAGACGGCGTGATGATCATCAACACCAGCCGCGGCGGTCTGGTTGACTCTCAGGCTGCTATCGAAGCGCTGAAAACCCAGAAAATTGGCGCGCTGGGGATGGACGTGTATGAGAACGAGCGCGATCTGTTCTTTGAAGACAAGTCCAACGATGTGATCCAGGACGACGTGTTCCGCCGTCTGTCTGCCTGCCATAACGTCCTGTTTACCGGCCACCAGGCGTTTCTGACTGCCGAAGCGCTGATCAGCATTTCGGAAACCACGCTGGGGAATCTTCAGCAGTTAGAAAAGGGTGAACCGTGCCCTAACGAACTGGCTTAAATGCTACGCCGGGTGGGGCTAAGCTTCATCCGGCGCGTTTGTTTCCCAGCTTCGGTGAGCAACGCGCCACCAGAGCAGGACGGCGGCCAGCGCAATCGCGCTCAGGACACTGAATGCCGTCGCAAACGAGTAATGACCGGCGATCGTGCCGGTTAACGCCGGGCTCATGGCTGCCCCCACTCCCTGCATCAGCATCACCACACTCTGCCCGGCATTTACGTGCCCGCTTCCGCGCAGCAGCACCACAATAAACGACGGTACGACGACACCCAGGATCCCGGCGGCGAGACCGTCGAGAATTTGTACCGGGATCATCATTAACGGCGCGTCGGTCGATGCCGCCAGCGCCGCGCGCACCGGCATAACCAGCAGCGCCAGCATAATCAAGCGCCAGTAGCCGTAGCGTTCTATTCGGCCTGCAACCCAGATGGCAACGGGGATCATCACCGCCTGCGAGATGATGACGGTGCCTGCCGCGTACAGGCCAGGGTTGATCGAGGCGGGTGCCGCGGCCACCCTCATGCTCAGCATCGGCAGCAGTGCGGCATTCGCCAGGTGGAACAGCAGTAGCGTCAGCCCGGTCACAAACAGCGCACGGTTTTTAATCAGCACCGCGAAGCCGGGGACAGGAACGCTACCTGAGGATGAAAGCCCTCGCGCCGCATCGTTATCAATGTCCCCATTGCGGATGGCAAGCAGCGCGCAGAGCGTCAGCAGCGTCGTGCTGGTCATCAGCAGGAAAATCCCCCCGACGCCCCAGTACCAGGCAATACCGCCTGCTATCACTGCGGTGACAAAATTACCGCCGTGATTGAACGCCTCGTTTTTGCCCATCTGCACGCTGAACCCGCGCTGGCCGGTCAGGCCCAGCGTAATCCCGGCGATGAGCGGCCCGACAAACGCCGCGCAGATGCCGGTGACCATTTGTGAGACGGCAACAACGCTGGTCTGCTGGCTAAACCAGAGCAGCAGCGTGCTGAGAGTGATCAAAGTGCAGAGCAGCGCCAGTACGGCGCGTTTGTTCCGCGAAGTGTCAGTAATTACCCCCGCCGGGAGCGTAGCCAGCAATCCCGCCAGCCCACCGGCAGTCATCAGGATGCCGATATCATCGGGACTCCAGTGGCGTTCTGTCAGAAAGATACCGAGAAAAGGACCAAGGCCATCACGGACATCCGCAATGAAAAAACTTGTCAGGCATAACGCCCGCAGCGAACGAAGAGACATACTTCCTGCCTGTAAATTATCCGGCTCGCGTTTCGCGATGACCCGCGTCCAGACGATCGTACAATAAAATTAAAAATGTAGCGTAGCGCTGCTTATTGAAAATCAGATGACGGCCCAAAAGACCGGATTAACCAGGGAAGCTACGCGTCACACCAGCCTCCAACGAGCTGTAGCAAAATGTGAATAGCCGCCGGGAACATCAACAGGAAGAGTAAAACTGTCACCACAGCAATCGCCATCAGAAACTCCTTTTAAATTTTCGTATTACGAAATCGTAGTCAGTATTTTTAATTTGTCACTGACGCTCGGCTATTTTCTTCATTATTCACGGGGACGCCCCTTTTTATTAGCGCCCCCGTTGCTGGTTTGATTAAAATTCGCGTTTAAAACGCCGGAGCTTTACCTTTTGATTATGCTTTTGCTGCTCAAATAGCAAAGTTTTCCGTCATCTGCTTCAGTGCCCTGGACTGCTCGGTCAGCGCCTGCGATGCCGCTGCGGACTGCTCAACGAGCGCCGCATTACCCTGCGTCACGCCATCCATCTGGGTGACAGCTGCGCTGATTTGCATGATGCCCTGCATTTGCTCAACCGAGGCCATTGAAAGACTGTCCATAGTTTCAGCAAGCGTAGCCACGTTGCTCGCAGCCCGCAAAATCGTCTCTGCCGTTCTGGATGCCACCGACACACCGTTATCGACATCCTCAACGGCATGCTCAATCAGCGCCCCAATTTCTTTGGACGCCGTTGCGCTGCGCTGAGCGAGATTTCTGACTTCCGTCGCCACCACGGCGAAGCCACGACCATGCTCACCGGCACGTGCAGCCTCGACCGCCGCATTCAGCGCCAGAATATTAGTCTGGAAAGCAATCCCTTCTATAACGCTGGTGATTTCCTTTATCTTCAGGGCGTTAGCCGAGATATTCTGCATCGTTTCGCTCATTTCGCCCACGGCAGACTCACCTTCACGTGCCAGTGCTTCCGTCTTTCTTGCTGACGTTGCCGTATGCTCCGCGACCTCGGTATTGTTCCGAACGGTCATCGTCAGCTGTTCCATGCTGGCGGCAGTCTGCTGCAACGCCGCGGCCTGCTCCTCGGTACGAGACGATAACTCCATATTGCCCTGCTCGATCTCACCGGCA
The DNA here is from genome assembly GCF_900324475.1 of Enterobacter bugandensis. Classification (NCBI taxonomy): domain Bacteria; kingdom Pseudomonadati; phylum Pseudomonadota; class Gammaproteobacteria; order Enterobacterales; family Enterobacteriaceae; genus Enterobacter; species Enterobacter bugandensis. Next base: position 2,152,061 of record NZ_LT992502.1, on the reverse strand, counting down.
GCCAGATCCACCGACGTCGCGGCCTCTTTGATTTCAGTGACAAGGGTTTTCAACTGGGTCTGCATGTTGTCCAGAGCCGCAAGCAGCGTGCCGGTTTCATCCATCCGGGTAATACGTATGGTTGAGGTGAGATCGCCGGCGGCAATGGTGTTCGCCGTATTCACGGCCTGCTTTAGCGGTCGGAGAATACTGCGCGACAGCAAAATGCCCGTCAGCAGCGCGGTGACAACCGCCGCAATCATTCCCAGGATTATCATCATGCGCGTACGGAAGCGTTCTTCAGCCAGTCGGGTTTGACGTTCAGCCATAATGCGGTACTCGTCGTTCAGCGCTTGCTGAATAACACCCCGCATGGCGTCCATTTGCTCTTTTCCGGTATTACGCTCCAGGCTACTGATGAACGCATCCATCTCTTCGCCCCCGCGGGATACACTCTCTCTTCGCTGGATTAACGGCAGCGCAAATGACCTTTTCCATTCTTCTTCAAGCCTGGAGAGGGTGGTTAATTTTTGCTGCTGCGACGGGTTATCACGCGTAAGCCCTGCAATTTCGTCAACTTTGCTTTTAAACCTCTCATCCCCCTGCGTGAAGGGTTGAAGAACGTCCTGATTACCGGTGAGCGCAAAACCGCGAATGCCGGTTTCCATGTTGATCAGGTTTTCGGTTACGGAGCGAAGGTTATCGACCACTTTATAGCTATGAACGTTGAGCTTGCTGACGGCCGTCACTCTGTCAAAGCTCAAATAGAGCAGCCCGCAGACGACTGACATTAAAACCACAATTGCGCCAAATGCTATGGTAAGCCGGGTGCCGATGTTGAGATTTTTAAACATGACTCTTCCTTAATAATTAGCATAGGTTCATCTTCTGGAGATGAATTTTAATAACGGCTTATTTTTTGTGGTTAATGGAAATGGGTTTCCACCACGACCACACCCATGCTAATCGGCAGAGAAAATTAATACTTTAGGCTGAGATAAAAATATAATAATCATCTTTTTGCGATGATTCTTATATGCAATTAACGGCCATGTTTCAGTCAGCATAAATAATTAAATAAACTTGCGAGCATTATAAAATTGAGATTGGTAAAAGCGCCTAAATTTAAGCACATTTAATATAAATATATTTCAAAGCATTAATAAATGTAAATTTTAGTTCTTTTTTTGACCATTTTTGGGCTTTCAGACCTATAAAAAAACCGGGCGCGAGGCCCGGTTATCTTCTTAGCTAAAAGTGACTTTATGCGCTCAGCCCGCGATTCTCCAGCATCGGTTCAATCTTCGGATCGTGTCCGCGCCAGTTTCGATAAAGTTCGGCTAAATCAGCGCTGTTGCCGCGAGACAAAATCGCCTCACGGAATTTCTGCCCGTTTTCACGCGTCAATCCACCCTGCTCCACGAACCACTGATAGCCATCGTCCGCCAGCATTTGCGTCCACAGGTAGGCGTAATACCCCGCCGCGTAGCCGCCGCCGAAGATATGGGCAAAGTAGCTGCTGCGATAGCGCGGCGGTACAGCGGGCAGATCCAGCCCCTCTTTTTTCAACGCCGCGGCTTCGAATTCTTCAACGCTCGACACGGCCTCGCTGATGCCGTGCCAGTTCATGTCCAGCAGCGCCGCACTCAGCAGCTCCGTCATGTCATAACCCTTGTTGAAATGGGTTGCGTTGAGCATGCTTTCCCGCAGCGCGTCCGGCATGGGGTCACCGGTTTCGTAATGACGGGAATAGTGGCTAAACACCTGAGGATGGCTGGCCCAGTGCTCATTAATTTGCGACGGGAATTCAACGAAATCACGCGGCGTATTGGTACCGGACAGCGTGGCGAAGCGCTGGCTGGCAAACAGACCGTGCAGGGTATGGCCAAACTCGTGGAACAGGGTTATCACGTCATCCCAGGAGAGAAGCGCGACGCCGCCGTTACCCGGCTTTTGGTAGTTGCAGACGTTGTAGATCACCGGGCGGGCAGCAAACTCAAAGGACTGCTCGATGAAATTGCCCATCCAGGCCCCGCCCTGCTTGGAATCGCGGGCGAAGAAGTCGCCGTAAAACAGCGCCATGCCCTCACCGGTATGGTCAAAAATTTCCCATACGCGGACGTCAGGGTGATAAACCGGAATGTCGAAACGCTCCACAAAACGAATGCCAAACAGCTGGCTGGCCGCCCAGAATACGCCATCCTGCAATACGGTATTGAGCGCAAAATAGGGTCGAATTTGCGATTCATCGAGGGCATATTTCGCCTGACGCACGCGCTCGGCATAAAAGGCCCAGTCCCAGGCCTGCACGGTGAAGCCACCCTGCTCGTCATCAATGACCTTCTGAATATCGGCCTGCTCGCGTTCCGCGCGGGCACGCGCGGCGGGCACAATCCCGCGCATAAATTCCAGCGCGGCGGCCGGGGTTTTCGCCATCTGGTCGGCGATGCTCCAGCTGGCGTAATCCTCAAAGCCGAGCAGACGGGCCTGGCGCGCCCGCAGCGCCGTAAGGCGCAGGATCAGCGTGCGGGTGTCGTTTTCATCCCCTTTCTGGGTGCGCGTCCAGCCGGCGTTGAACAGGTTTTCGCGCGTCTGCCGATTGCGCAGCGCGGCTAGCGCAGGCTGCTGTGTCGTATTCAGGAGCGGGATCAGCCAGCGGTCGTTAAGCCCTTTTTCCGCGGCGGCCTGCGCCGCGGCGGCAATCTCTTCGGCGCTAAGGCCTTCAAGCTGGTGCGCGTAATCCACCACCAGCCCGCCCGCGTTGTTAGCGGCCAGCAGGCGCTGGTTAAACTGGCTGGTCAGGGACGCGGCCTCGGTATTCAGCGCCTTCAGCTCGGCTTTTTCCGCTTCATTCAGGCGCGCGCCGGCCAGAATAAAGCGCTGGTACGTCTCCTCGACCAGCCGACGGGATTCGGCATCCAGCGCGGCGCGGTCCTGCCAGACGCTCTCGACGCGGGCGAAAAGAGTGTCGTTCAGCCAGATGTCGTTCGCCAGCGCGGCAAGTTCGGTGGAGAGTTGCTCCTCCAGTTCCTGCAGGTACGCATTAGTGTGCGCGGAGGTCATGGCGAAGAAAACGCTGCTGACGCGCGCAAGCATGACGCCGCTTTTCTCCAGCGCCAGCACGGTGTTAGTGAAGTCTGGCGCAGCGGTGTGAGAGACTATCGCCTCTATGTCCGCCCGCTTCTGGCGAAGCGCTTCATCGAAGGCCGGACGATAATGCTCGTCTTTGATGGTATCAAAATGGGGAGCCTGGTAAGGCAGCAGGCTGATGTCAAAAAAGGGGTTGGTGGCCGTCATCTTTCACTCCTCCGAACGAATATCTTCCCAGAGTAGGCCAGGCCGCCATCGCCTGCAACGCCGTCATACAAATGTTGCCTTAACGCACCCTCTGCGGGCGTGCTATGTTAGTACCACACAAAAAGCGTTGAGGAACAGTGAGATGATTATTTTAGTTACCGGGGCAACGGCAGGTTTTGGTGAAAGCATCACGCGTCGCTTCGTCGCCAACGGGCATAAGGTGATTGCAACGGGCCGTCGTCAGGAGCGCCTGCAGGAGCTGAAGGACGATTTAGGTGACAGCATCCTGACCGCGCAGCTGGACGTGCGTAACCGTGCGGCCATTGAAGAGATGATTGCCAGCCTGCCGGCAGAGTGGCGTGCCATCGACGTGCTGGTCAACAACGCCGGTCTGGCGCTGGGCATGGAGCCTGCCCACAAAGCCAGCGTTGAAGACTGGGAAAACATGATCGACACCAACAACAAAGGGCTGGTCTACATGACCCGCGCGGTGCTGCCGGGCATGGTCGAGCGCAACCGCGGCCACATTATCAACATCGGTTCTACCGCCGGGAGCTGGCCTTACGCGGGCGGTAATGTCTACGGCGCGACCAAAGCGTTTGTGCGCCAGTTCAGCCTGAACCTGCGCACCGACCTGCACGGTACCGCCATTCGCGTCACCGATATCGAGCCGGGGCTGGTAGGCGGCACCGAATTCTCCAACGTGCGCTTCAAGGGCGATGATGCGAAAGCGGATAAAACCTACGAAAACGCCAACGCCCTGACGCCGGAAGACGTCACCGAAACGGTCTGGTGGGTCGCAACGCTGCCAAAACACGTCAACATCAATACCGTGGAAATGATGCCGGTCAGCCAGAGTTTTGCCGGACTTAGCGTCCATCGTGGCTAAATAAGCCCTTCCCGGCCCGCGGGCCGGGTCTGTTTCGGGTCATAAAAGAATGGTAGTATGTTCGGGCTAACTCTCTGAGAAATGACAACTCATGGCCGCTGAATCGCAACTCAATCCCACCCAGCCCGTAAACCAGCAAATCTATCGCATTTTGCGACGTGATATTGTCCATTGCCTGATCCCACCGGGAACGCCGCTTTCTGAAAAAGAGGTCTCCGTGCGTTTTGACGTGTCCCGTCAGCCGGTGCGTGAAGCGTTTATTAAGCTTGCGGAGAACGGCCTGATTCAGATCCGCCCGCAGCGCGGCAGCTACGTGAACAAAATTTCACTCTCACAGGTGCGCAACGGCTGTTTCGTACGCCAGGCGATTGAATGCGCTGTGGTGCGCCGTGCCGCGACGCTCATTAATGACAACCAGTGTTACCTGCTGGAGCAAAACCTGCATCAGCAGCGCATTGCGATTGACCGTAAACAGCTCAACGATTTCTTCCAGCTTGATGATGAGTTTCACCAGAAGCTGGCGCAAATTGCAGACTGCCAGCTGGCCTGGGATACCATCGAGAATATCAAGGCCACCATTGACCGGGTGCGCTACATGAGCCTCGATCACGTCTCCCCGCCGGAAATGCTGCTCCGCCAGCATCACGATATTTTCAGCGCGCTGGAAAAACGCGACCCGGACGGCGTGGAAAAAGCGATGACCCTGCATCTGCAGGAGATAGGCGAATCCGTGCAGCTTATTCGTCAGGAAAATAGCGAGTGGTTTAGCGAAGAGTGATATTTGCCGCCCTTTTCGCGGGCGGCGCCGTAATTAGCGAACGACTAACACCGGAATTGTGGCGTAGCGCAGAATAGATTCCGCATTTGACCCCAGCAGATGAGTGGTGATGCCCGGTTTTTTTGACCCGATGACAATCACGTCATATTCCCCTTCTTTGCTCAGCTTGATAATTTCATCGCGGACGCTGCCAAAACGAACCAGAGTGTGAATATTCTCCGGGGAGATATCGAACAGTCGTTTTAACTCGTTCATTTTCTTCCCGGATTCTGCGCTCATATACTCTTCAAACTTTTTAATATCGGCGTTGAATCCGCGCAGCAGAGACCGACTGCTGGCAGGCAGAATATTGACCAGGGTAATCGACGCGCCCTCGGCCTTCGCGAGGTTAGCCGCGTGGCGAACCGCTTTGTCGCTTAAATCCATTTCAAACACGTCAACAGGCATCAAAATCTTCTTATACATAAGCCTGACTCCTTATTCCGATGAAGGGTTATTTCCTGCAACCAGAATGGCATCGGGAATATAAACCAATCCTCAACGCTTCCCCGTAGAAACTATCAATAAGTGAAAATTACGGTCTGCTTTGTAAATTGCCGTCGTGAAGCGTCAATGCCCCATGTAATAAAGAAAAAAGTGTGAGTTTGATCAAAAACAAAAACATGACTGGCAGACAGGCGTATTTATAGTGCCCCGTGAACGGCAAAACCTGAAATAGCGCCGTAACGGATAGTTTAGAGAGGAGAAAATACCATGATGACATACGACCGTAACCGCAATGCAATCACCACCGGCAGCCGCGTCATGATTAGCGGCACCGGCAAAACCGGCGTGATTAAGGCGATCCACAGCGACGGGCTGGATGCCGCGCAGGTGCGCCGTGGCAAAACGGTGGAAGTGGAAGGATGCGAAGGTAAGTTCGAACCAATTGAACTGATTCGTCTGGGTATGCACTAAATTGTGCGCCAACATGCCGCCGCGAACGGCGGCATGTGTTGAATTACAGGTGGGACACGTACTCCGCCACCGTGGTCTTTGCCCCCTTCTGCAGCAGCGTCTGATACGCGCTCATCACGGCATCTGTAAAGGCTTTTTCTCGCGGCAACTCTTTCCCAAAAATGGCCTCAATGCCGAGCAGCGCGTTAACCCGGCTTTCCCCTTCGGCACTTCCCTTCACCGCCGCCTGAATCACCGCCAGCTGCGGATCGCTCACGTCGATGGCGTTACCCTGCTCGTCCACGCCGCCGACATAGCGCATCCACCCAGCCACGCCCAGCGCCAGCAGTGGGAAAGGCGTCTGGTGCACCAGGTGCCAGCGCGCGGGATCCAGCATCCGCTGCGGAAGCTTCTGGCTGCCGTCCATCGCAATTTGCCAGGTACGGTGGCGCAGGGCCGGGTTACTGTAACGGGCGATCAGCAGGTCAGCGTAGCGTTCTAAATCGACGCCCTTCACTTTCAGGGTCGGCGCCTGCTCGTTGAGCATCAGCGCGTGCGCGGCGACGCGATAGTGTTCGTCTTCCATACACTCATTGATGTGCTGATAACCCGCCAGATAGCCCAGGTAGGCCAGGAAAGAGTGGCTGCCGTTGAGCATGCGCAGCTTCATCTCTTCAAACGGGATCACGTCTGAAACCAGTTCGGCTCCGGCTTTTTCCCATTCCGGACGCCCGGCCACAAAGTTATCCTCGATAACCCACTGGCGGAACGGCTCGCAGGCCACCGCCGCCGGATCGCGTACGCCGGTCAGCTGCGCGATTTTATCCAGCGTATCGGGTGTGACCGCCGGTACGATGCGGTCCACCATGGTTGACGGGAAGGTAACGTTAGCCTCGATCCAGTCCGCCAGCTCGCCGTCTACCGCCCGGGCGTACGCGCAGGTGACGTTGCGCATCACGTGACCGTTCTCCGGCATGTTGTCGCAGGACATCACGCTAAACGCGGGCAGCCCTGCCGCTTTACGGCGCGCCAGCGCTTCCACCACCACGCCCGGCGCAGATTTCGGCTGATGCGGGTTTTGCAGGTCGGCAACGATGAAAGGATGATCGAGCATCAGTTGCCCGGTTGCCGGAGAGTGGCAGTAGCCTTTTTCGGTGATGGTCAGCGAGACAATCGCCACCTGCGGTTCACACATTGCCGCCAGCACGCTTTCCAGCCCGTCGACCTGCGCGTGCAGGGCCTTTTTGACTACGCCAACCACGCGGGACGTCCAGGCATCGGCAGACATTTCCGCTACGGTGTAGAGGTTATCCTGCACCTTCAGGTCGGCAATCTGCTGCTCGCCGCCAATCAGGTTAACCTCACAATAGCCCCAGTCGCTGCCGTGTTCAGCCGCGAGGATGTCCGCATACACCGCCTGATGCGCGCGGTGAAATGCGCCGAAGCCTAAATGTACAATGCGTGCTTTAAGGCTGTCGCGATCGTACTGAGGCAGCGTCGCATTGGCCTGTAATAAGGTGTTTTCCATGATTAAGACTCGCTAATTAGAAAGCTGTGGATCGCTGCCGCCCCCAGTCCAGAGCGGCAGCGCCTGCTGACTACACCAACTAGAATGGCAGTCGGGGTAAAAAATTACTGCCATCAACCATACTGATACTGCCGTTTGAGTTTTTGATTTATATTAACTTTTGCTCAGGTGGTGTGACATAAACAAAAAGTTGTGTGATAAGTCACGAAAGATATAAACCGCTAGCGTCGCGTGGAAACCGCGCCGTAACCCACGCGCTCTTTCGGCGCGGCCTCGGCGGCATCTTCAGCCGCGCTGAGGTCGCGGTCGCGGACTTCCGGCATCAGGAACGCCGAAACCAGCCCAATCACGGAATAAGCCACCAGCATGGCTACAATCGGCCACCAGGAACCCGTCATATTGCAGAAAATCCCCGCCAGTACCGGGCCAAAGCCCACCGCCACCAGACCGCCCGCCTCCTTGGAGATAGCCATACGGGTAAAGCGATTTCGCGAGCCAAACATCTCCGCCATGGTGATATTTTCCAGCGCAAACAGCCCCAGCACGGCGAAGTTATGGATAACGATGATCGAGAGCATGATTGTCCCCGGCGCATAGCTCTTATCGACGATAATCGACAGCATCGGGTACGCCAGAATAATGGCGGAGAAATTGAGGATAATGTACGGCAGCCTGCGCCCCACTTTGTCGGAAAGCCAGCCCAGCAGCGGGATGGAGATAAACCCGAGAATGGAACTTATCATCAGCGCGTCGGTAGGAATCGCTTTATCGAACAGCAGCGTCTGGACCAGATAGCCCGCGAGGAAGGTCTGGATCAGCCCCGAGTTGCCCGCCTGACCGAAACGCAGGCCGGTCGCCAGCCAGAAGGATTTACTTTTCACCATTGAACCCAGCGAGGTGTCCGGCTGCACGGTTTCTGCATCGTTTACTTTCTCAAAGACCGGGCTCTCCTTGAGGTTCATTCGCAGCCAGATGGCAAAGATCATCACCACGACGCTGGCAAGGAACGGCACGCGCCAGCCCCAGGCGAGCAGTTGTTCACGATCGAGGGCGAAGAACATAATGGCCCAGATCGCCGTGGCGCTCAGCGTCCCGCAGTTAGTCCCCATCGCCACCAGCGAGGAGATGATGCCGCGTTTCCCTTTCGGGGCGTACTCCGCCAGCATGGTCCCGGCCCCGGAGATCTCCGCCCCGGCGCCCAGCCCCTGAATGATACGCAGCGTCACCAGCAGTACGGGCGCAAAAATGCCGATCTGCGCGTAGGTCGGCAGCACGCCAATCAGCGTGGTGCAGATCCCCATCATGGTGATGGTGATAAACAGCACCTTTTTACGGCCAATGCTGTCGCCCATTCTGCCGAAGATAAAGGCCCCGACGATACGCGCGATGTAGCCCGCGCCGTAGGTTCCCATCGCCAGAATCAGCGCCATCGCGGCCGACTGTTCCGGGAAGAAGATTTCATGAAATACCAGCGCCGCCCCCAGCGAGTAGAGCTGGAAATCCATAAACTCCAGCGCGGTGCCCAGCCAGCCGGAGACGGCGGCTTTCACCAGATCTGAGGTGGTTCTTTGAGGTTGTGCTTGCGTCATAATGGCTATCTCTAAAAGGTAAGATGCGTACCACTGAGAGCCCGTCTTCGCGGGCTCTTAACCGCGTGTAGGGTTATTGCCCGAACGTCAGTAAAACCTTGCAGCACTGCCGCTGGTCTTTTTCAAACAGTTCGATGGCGTCTGTTACATGGTGATAGTCAAAGGTATGGGTGATCAGTTTTTCCGGGTCGATCAGCCCTTTTTCAAGCCAGTCGATGACGACCGGGAATTTGTTGGCATTGAGGCGCGAGGAGAAGATCGCCAACTCTTTACCGGTAATCCCCTGCTGGGCTATCTGGCTCGGCTCGCTGGAGAAGCCCATCAGCACGATGCGCGCCGCCGGGGAAGCCAGGGTGACCGCCTCCTGCAAAATCGACGGATGACAGGCGGCATCAATAATCAGCGTCGGCTTGATGCCTTTTTCGTCCAGCGCGGCCTGCAGCGACGTTTCGCCGTTATTAAAGACCCAGTCCGCGCCGCTGCGCTGGGCCATGGCCAGACGCTCATTGATTCTGTCGACGACGATAACCTGCTTCACGTTGTAGACGCCCTTCAGTGCCTGTACGGTGACCAGTCCCATCGGCCCTGCACCGTAGATCAGCGCAACGTCCTGTTCGGTAGGGCTAGCCTGCCCCGTCACGTTGGCGGCAATGGTGAAAGGTTCAACCATCACGGCGTGTTTATCCGGGATCGCATCCGGGATGCGCCAGGCATTTTTAGCGGGCACGGCGGCATATTCGCTGAATCCGCCGTCGCGGTGGACGCCCAGCACCACCAGCGAGGTGCAGACGTTAGGCTTGCCGACGGAGCACGGGTAGCAGTGCCCGCAGCTGATCACCGGATCCACCGAAACGCGCTCCCCTAACCGGGACGGTTCTACGCCCTCGCCCACGGCGTCGATCGTGCCAAAAAACTCGTGGCCAATCACGCGCGGATATTTTGCAAACGGATTATGCCCGCGGTAGATGTGGCTGTCTGACCCGCAGATCCCGGCCAGCTTGATTTTGACGCGGACTTCCCCTGCGCCTGGCTCCGGGCGCGGACGCTCTTCAATCACCAGCTGGTTCGGCTGTTGAATCACTACGCTTTTCATCGTTCGCTCCTCGGTTACCAGTTCCACAGCGTGCCGTCTTCGAGACGGGCCACCGGCAGATAGGCCGGATCGTACGGGTATTTCGCCGCCAGCTTTTCATCAAACTCAATGCCCAGCCCCGGCTTCTCGCCCGGGTGCATATAGCCGTTATCAAAGCGCCAGCTGTGCGGGAAGACTTCCAGCATCTGTTCGGAGTATCCCATATATTCCTGCACGCCGAAGTTCGGCACCCACAGGTCGAAATGCAGCGCGGCCGCGTGGCAGATCGGCGACAGATCGGACGGGCCGTGCGAGCCGGTACGCACCTGATAGAGCGACGCGAAGTCCGCGATGCGGCGCATCCCGGTGATCCCCCCCGCATGGGTGATAGTGGTGCGGATATAGTCGATAAGCTGCTCTTCAATAAGCTGCTTGCAGTCCCAGATGCTGTTGAACACCTCGCCCACCGCAATTGGCGTGACGGTATGCTGGCGGATCAGGCGGAAGCACTCCTGGTTTTCCGCAGGCGTTGGGTCTTCCATCCAGAACATGCGGAACGCTTCGATACTCTTGCCGAAGCGCGCCGCTTCGATGGGCGTCAGGCGGTGGTGCATGTCATGCAGGAGATGCTCATTGAAGCCAAATTTACTGCGCACCGCGTCAAACAGTTTTGGCGTGAAATCGAGGTATTTCTCGGTGGACCAGAGCTGCTCTTCCGGCCAGTCGCCTTTGGTGGCGGGCTCGTAGGCCAACCCCTTCCCTTTAGCCATGCCGTAGGTGGTTTTCATACCCGGCACGCCGCACTGGACGCGGATCGCCTTAAAGCCCATCTCCTTATGGCGGGCGTAATCTTCCAGCACGTCGTCAATGGTGTGCCCGGTGGTGTGGCAGTAGACCATTACGCCCTCACGGGATGCGCCGCCCAGCAGCTGATAGAGCGGCATATTGGCCGCTTTGGCTTTGATGTCCCAGAGCGCCATATCCACGGCGGAAATTGCCGACATGGTGACCGGCCCGCGGCGCCAGTAGGCGCCCTTATAGAAGAATTGCCAGATATCTTCGATACGGTGCGCGTCGCGGCCAATCAGCTGCGGGCAGAGGTGATCTTTCAGGTAGGAAGCAACGGAGAGCTCACGCCCGTTCAGCGTGGCGTCACCGAGGCCAACGATCCCTTCATCGGTAGTGATTTTAAGGGTGACAAAGTTCCGCCCCGGGCAGGTAACAAACACGTCAGCCGCGACAATCTTCATAATTCCTTTCCTTACATCGTTCGTTGTGATGACGGAAATTTACCCACTCATATAACTACCATACAAGTATGATGATCATAAAATCGGCTAACGATCACAAAAACGGTCGCCTGCTCGTCCCCCTAAAACCCATCATTTTGTGCCTGTTTCACTTCAGGTGACGATTCATTTAGGCAGCGTACCTGAAGATATCTTTTACTTTTCCATACCCGTGTCGCGGGTATGCCGTTATTGCTCTTTGGTGTAGAATCTGAACGGGGAAACTTGCTCATCTGCACCCATTTAAAAGGAAACGCTATGACTACATTAAGCAAACGCCTTTGTCTGACAGCCCTGCTGGCGCTGTCATCGTTCGCCTTTGCCGCCTCTGCGACAGCGGAAACCAGCAAGCTCATTATTGAGTCTGGTGACAGCGCGCAAAGCCGCCAGAACGCCGCGATGGACAAAGAACAATGGAATGACACCCGCAGCCTTCGTCAGAAGGTCAACAAACGTGCTGAAAAAGAATGGGACAAAGAAGATGTCGCCTTTGACGCACGCGATAAGTGTCAGCAAAGTGCGAACGTCAATGCCTACTGGGAGCCGAACACCCTGCGCTGCCTGGATCGCCGCACTGGTCGTACGGTAGCCCCATAATGTCGGCGCCCTGTGACGTAAAACTCCGGCCGCTGGAGCGTGAAGACCTGCGCTTTGTCCACCAGCTCGACAATAACGCCAGCGTGATGCGCTACTGGTTCGAAGAGCCGTACGAGGCCTTTGTCGAGCTGTCGGATCTTTACGACAAGCACATTCACGATCAGAGCGAGCGTCGTTTTGTGGTGGAGTGTGAAGGCGACAAAGCCGGGCTGGTGGAGCTGGTTGAGATCAACCATGTTCACCGCCGGGCGGAGTTCCAGATCATTATTTCGCCGGAGCACCAGGGGAAAGGCCTGGCCTCCCGGGCGGCGAAGCTGGCGATGGATTACGGATTCAACGTCCTTAATCTCTACAAGCTTTATCTGATCGTGGATAAAGAGAACGAAAAAGCGATCCATATCTACCGCAAGCTGGGCTTTATGGTAGAAGGCGAGCTGATTCATGAGTTCTTTATCAATGGTGAATACCGGAATACCATCCGCATGTGCATTTTCCAGCATCAGCATCTGGCCGGTCACAAGCCGTCAGGTGCCAGCCTGCTGAAACCAACCGCGCAGTAGCCTGCGCGGTTTCATTCTCAGTAATACTCAATCGTGTTTTTGATGGTGTACTTGCGCTCAACGGCGGGTTTGACGCTGTCGTCCGTGATCGTCAGATCGCAGCTCACCGGGTTATTGTGGCGATCGTAGTCGCAGCTCTGCGTCACGTTGCCCAGCGGCTTATCGTTTAACAGGCTCACGGCCGAGTAATCCATTCTTTTGCGCAGATCCTTAGACGGCGTCGACTGTACCGATAAATGCTGATCCCCGGAGACGGTGGTTTTGCCCAGCGGGTAGCCATCCGCATCGTAGCGGTACTTCACCTCCATCTCTTTACCATGTGCGGCCACCACGAAGCCGTTGTCGTCGGTATCCCACGTCACCCCAGCTGACGGCAGTTCGGCCAGCTGGCATTTGCCCTGCAGCTTCACCTTACGCTGCTGGGTTTCTGCATCGATGTAGTAGTTGGCATCCAGCACCAGCGCTACGCCCGTGTTAGCCTCCAGGTCGTGCAGCTCCAGCGTATCGAAACACCCTTCCGCCGACACAGTGCCGGTGACTCGTTTGGACACTTCACCCTTCTCGTTGAACAGCGTCTGGGTAAAATCCTTGACCGGGCCGCGAAGAGGGTCGAAATCAAATTCGTTCGAAAAACTCGCCATCTCGGGCGTAAACGACAGCGGCGCGGAGTTGTTATCACACCCTGCGAGAGTAGCTGCCAGGAGCGTTATCGCTGCATATTTCTTCACATTCTTTACCAATACAGAGAGATTATTCCCAATCATATTAGCAAATACAGTTGTTTACACGAAGCCTGCTAAAATTAATCTCTACACAGAGAAAAGGAGCTACAGATGAAACGGTTACCCTGGATTACCGCCCTGCTGTTAATGAGTGCCTCAACGGCCGCGCTGGCGGCACCGGACTCCTGCGAGCGCGTGAAAAGCGACATTCAGCAGAAGATCATCAACAACGGCGTGCCGGAGTCAGGTTTTACGCTGAACATTGTGCCGAACGATCAGGCTGACCAGCCGGACGCTCAGGTGGTGGGCCACTGTGCCAACGACACCTTTAAAATTTTGTACACCCGTACGGGCAGCGGGGCGGTGGCCGGCAATCAGGATAATGCACCGGCTGAACCTCAGTAAATCACCGTCAATCCCCTTTGATTTGACAAGGATTAATATTTAATACCTCCAAATAAGTAACACTCACCCCATCATTAGCCCGGTTATCGTTTCGGGAAAAATAATATGTAATCACAATGGTGGGGTGAGCCATGTCCGATATCGAACATCACGGCGGGATTAGCCGTCGAACACTCGTGAAATCTACGGCGATAGGTTCTCTGGCGCTTGCCGCTGGCGGAATTTCGTTGCCTTTTGGACTGAAAAGCGCCGCAGCCGCGGTACAAAATGCAATGAAACCGGCAGAAGATAAAGTGGTCTGGGGCGCCTGTTCGGTCAACTGCGGCAGCCGCTGTGCGCTGCGTCTGCACGTCCGCGATGACGAAGTGTACTGGGTCGAAACGGATAACACCGGTGAGGATATCTACGGCAATCACCAGGTGCGGGCCTGCCTGCGCGGGCGCTCCATTCGCCGCCGCATCAACCACCCTGACCGTCTGAACTACCCGATGAAACGCGTGGGTAAGCGGGGTGAAGGCAAGTTCGAGCGCATCAGCTGGGACGAAGCGCTGAGCGCCATCACCGCCAGCCTGAAAGACGTGGTCAGTAAGTACGGCAACGAAGCGGTGTATATTAATTACTCCTCCGGGATTGTCGGCGGCAATATCACCCGCTCCTCCCCTTACGCTTCGCTGGTGGCGCGCCTGATGAACTGCTACGGCGGTTTCCTGAGCCACTACGGCACCTACAGCACGGCGCAAATCGCCTGCGCGATGCCTTATACCTACGGCAGCAATGACGGCAACAGCACCTCGGATATCGAAAATACCAAACTGGTGGTGATGTTCGGCAATAACCCGGCGGAAACGCGCATGAGCGGCGGCGGGATTACTTACTATCTGGAGCAGGCCCGCGAGCGTTCTAACGCACGCATGATTGTCATCGACCCGCGCTACACCGATACGGCAGCCGGACGCGAAGACGAGTGGATCCCGATCCGTCCGGGTACCGATGCCGCCCTGGTGGCGGGGATTGCCTGGGTATTGATCGACGAAAACCTGGTTGACAAGCCGTTCCTGGACAAATACTGCGTTGGCTACGATGAAAAAACGCTGCCGGAAGGTGCCCCCGCGAATGGTCACTATAAAGCGTATATTCTCGGCCAGGGTGAGGACAACACGGCGAAAACGCCGGAGTGGGCCTCGCGCATCACCGGCATTCCTGCAGACCGCATCATTAAACTGGCCCGCGAGATTGGATCCGCGAAGCCGGCCTATATCTGCCAGGGCTGGGGACCACAGCGTCAGGCGAACGGTGAACTGACCTCCCGCGCCATCGCGATGCTGCCGATTCTGACCGGCAACGTGGGGATCAACGGCGGCAACAGCGGCGCCCGTGAGTCGACCTACACCATCACTATCGAACGTATGCCGCTGCCGGAAAACCCGGTCAAAACGCAAATTTCCTGCTTCAGCTGGACGGACGCCATCGCCCGCGGCCCGGAAATGACCGCTCTGCGCGACGGGGTGCGCGGTAAAGATAAGCTGGACGTGCCAATTAAGTTCATCTGGAACTACGCGGGCAACACCATTATTAACCAGCACTCCGATATCAATAAAACCCACGATATTCTGCAGGACGAAAGCAAGTGCGAAACCATCGTGGTGATCGACAACTTTATGACCTCATCGGCGAAATACGCCGATATCCTGCTGCCAGATTTAATGACCGTCGAGCAGGAAGACATTATCCCTAACGATTACGCCGGGAACATGGGTTACCTGATTTTTCTCCAGCCCGTGACCGCGCCGAAGTTTGAGCGCAAGCCTATCTACTGGATCATGAGCGAAGTGGCGAAACGCCTCGGACCGGATATCCATCAGAAATTTACCGAAGGGCGAACGCAGGAAGAGTGGCTGCAGTATCTGTATGCCAAAATGCTCGCAAAAGATCCCACACTGCCGTCCTATGACGAGCTGAAAAAAATGGGCATCTATAAGCGCAAAGATCCGAACGGACACTTTGTGGCCTATAAAAAATTCCGCGAGAACCCGGAAGCCAACCCGCTTAAAACGCCCTCAGGCAAGATTGAAATTTATTCCAGCAAGCTGGCTGATATTGCGGCGACCTGGGAGCTGGCAAAAGATGAGACCATCAGCCCGCTGCCCGTCTATGCATCCACCTTTGACGGCTGGGATGCGCCCGAGCGCGCGCAGTTCCCGCTGCAGCTGTTTGGCTTCCATTTTAAAGCCCGCACCCACTCGAGTTACGGTAACGTCGACGTGCTGCAAGCGGCCTGCCGCCAGGAGGTCTGGCTGAATCCCGTTGATGCCGCGAAGCGTGGCATTAAAAACGGCGATACGGTGCGCGTCTTTAACGATCGCGGTGAGGTGAGAATAGAAGCGAAAGTCACGCCGCGCATCATGCCAGGCGTAAGCGCTATGGGCCAGGGAGCCTGGCACGATGCCAATATGAATGGCGATCGTATCGACCACGGCTCGTGTATCAACACCCTGACCACGCACCGCCCGTCACCGCTGGCAAAAGGCAACCCGCAGCACACCAATCTGGTACAGATTGAGAAGGTGTAAAAGGTGAATTCTATGACCCTGGTTTATGCTTTGGTCTGTATTAATGGTTAATCACGTCGCGCGGACATAACCGCGCGAGCAAGGAAGGTTTAATGAAAGACGTCTCACACCGTAACTCGTTCGCGTTCAGCGCTCGCGTACTGGGCGCGCTGTTTTACTTCGCGCCTGACAGCGAGCAGACAGCCCCGCTGGTGCAGGCACTTACCGCTGGCGAATGGATAGAGGACTGGCCCCTGCCGCCGGAAACGCTGCTGCCCGTTGCCGAAACCTTTGCTTCATCTTCCGATGAGCCGCTGATGGATGCCTGGCAACGGCTGTTTATTGGTCCTTATGCCCTGCCCGCTCCGCCGTGGAGTTCCGTCTGGCTGGACCGTGAATCCGTGCTGTTTGGCGATTCGACCCTCGCGCTGCGCCAGTGGATGCGGGAAAACAATATCGCGTTTCAGATGCAGCAAAATGAACCGGAAGATCATTTCGGCACCCTGCTGCTGCTGGCGGCATGGCTGGCCGAGAATGGCCGCGAATCTGAGTGCGATCGGCTTCTGGCGTGGCATCTGCTGCCGTGGAGCACCCGCTTTCTGTCGGTGTTTGTCGACAACGCCGGGCATCCGTTCTATATCGCGCTCGGCAGGCTTGCGCAGCTGACACTGGCGGACTGGCGATCGGCGTTGGTTGTTCCGGTTGCGGAAAAGACGCTGTACCGCTAAGGGATATGGCTTGCTCGCGGGTGGCGAGCAAGCCTTTAACCAGGGTTTGGTTGTGCATCACCACCTGATTCACTCACACTCTCTTTGCTTTGAATGAACCGGAGTGCCAAATAGAGGTCTGGCGCCAGAATCATGTCATCATCATTCATCGTTGGCCGACTTTCTTTAAACCAACGTGTTAATTCCGTTTTCCTGCCCGCAAGGATTAACATAATCTGTCGGGCTTTCAGGTCACGCTTTAACTCATTAATGGTTGCCAGGACACTGATATCTGAATAGGTGAAGCAAGCCACGGCATCAATAACCACCCATTTAGGTTGTACTGCTGCACCATCAACCAGGTTCAATACCCGACGTTTAAAATAAGCCACATTAAAATAGGTCAACGGTGAGTTAAATCGATACATCAGCACGCCCGGGACCATTTTAATATCGGTTGTATTCCCTAATGAGTGGATCATTCCATTTTCGTCAGTCCCCAGTAAGTGCTCAGAGGGACGAAATACCGTACGCAGGAACTGTAACAGGCCAAGCAACACCGCAAGGCCGATCCCCTGAATTACACCGATGATTAAAACACAGCCAAACGTAAAGAAGGCCAGGCGAAATGCCTGTTTATTTCTTCGCCTCAGGTTCCATAACCCACGTAAATCAATTAATGACCACGATGCATACATTAGAACAATACCTAATGCAGATACCGGAATAAATTGTAATGGCTGCGTGAAAAATACCACCACTAAACCTATCAGTAAGGCTGCGACTATGGAAACCAGCTGACTTTTCCCCCCAACGGAATCATTAACCGCGGTCCGGGAATCGGCCCCACTGATGGCAAATCCCTGAGATAGCCCAGACATAATGTTCGCAATACCCAGTGCCCGGAACTCTGCATCAGCATTAATTTCATAGCCATTTTTCGCGGCGAAACTGCGAGCGGTCAGCATCAGACTGACAAAACTTACTAAAGCCAGGTTCAGCGCCGGGATCACTAATTCTCGCATCGGACCGGGCTGGAACGCCCCCCAGTTAACGACGGGTAAACCAGGCTGGAAGCCATCCCCCCCAATCGTGGCAATACCATACTGTTGCGCAGATGTTCCCCATACCAGTATCGTTGTTATCACAATGGCAATCAGAGGTGCTGGCCAGTGGCTGCGATACGTTTTGATAACCATTAAAATAATTAACGTTAAAAGTGATATCCCTATTGTTAATACATGGCTGTCTAAAAGTCGGCCTGGCAAGGCCAGTATTTTCTCAATAACCTGCGCTTCATCGAGCTTGATCCCCAAAACCTTGCCTAATTGCCCGACAATAATCGTTACGGCTACGCCATTAAGCAACCCTGTAAGAATGGGATGAGAAAGGAGATCGGCAAGTGCACCCAGATGGAATTTACTGGCAAGCAGGCACCACCCGCCCATCATCAATGTCATGACGATCGTCAGTTGCCAGTGCAGTTCAGGATTGCCTGCAGAAAGAGGAAACACGACGGCTGCAATCACGGCGCAGGTCGTTGCATCAGGGCCAACAATAAGCTGACGTGAAGAACCAAACAGTGCATAAGCTATCATCGGTAAAACGCAGGAATAGAGCCCCACGATTGCCCCAACACCCGCCAATTCAGCATAAGCAATAGCAACGGGTAGCGCTACAGCCGCAACGGATAATCCAGCTTTAACATCATGTTTTAGCCAGCTTTTATCGTAGGCTAACAAATTTTGTAACCCTGGCATGTACTTTAACAATAATTTTCCGAGCACTTTATTCTCCGGACAGGGATGATAGCCACGTAATATTGGCACACTTCTCAGTGAGGTTCTGGTTTCCAAATGCTCCGGAGTCAGGTCGATGCCTCTCAGTTCTTAATAAAACGTCAGTCAACTCATTATTCTAACTGCTGTTAAACATCATTTAAAAACTACCGCCCCATCATCTTTCCGGGGCGGTTCAAATTCGTCGCTATTGCGCGCTCATATTTATAAGCAACCCGCAATCAGAAACTGTATGTCACCTTCAGGCTTCCCGTTGGCGACGTTTTACGTTGCACGATCGGGCTATCACCCGCATCCCCCGTCAACTGCGTTACGCCCGCGGAGGTGAGAACGCTCCAGCGCGAAGTGAGCCTGTAGGTCCAGTCAAGGTTTATCGACCAGGCGTAAATTCCCGCTCCGGCGTCATGTCGGGCAAACCCCGATGCGGCGGACTGGGCAGCATTAACCCCATAGTACGTTTGCATGTACTTGCCGGAACCCCAGCTGCCCGTCAGCCCCAGCGTCACCGCATTTTTCGACGATGTGTAGAGCGGGCTGGAAATGCCGAAATGCACCGCCTCACCGTTGTCTCTCTCAGAAACCGGGATCTCAGCCTGCAGCTGCAGATTGAGCCAGTCGGTCACCTTATACCCCAGCCCCGGCACCACGATAGCGGAACCTTTGATATCGCCCATCCCCCGCAGGTAGTCGCTGCCGGAGCTGATCGAATCACTGCTCACGTCTTTATCTTTACGGCCTGTTCGGTAGCTCACTGCGGCGTTGTAATCCAGGTTGCCAATGTTGTTTCCGTAACCGATACCCCGCGTGGTGCTGATAAAGAAACCATTTGCCATGGAATAATCTACTACCTGAACTGCCGAGACCCGGCTTTTATCCGAACCCGAGTAGCGTGGCGCGACGTCCACGCCTCCCCCCAGGGTTAAGACATTGCCCTGTTTCTGCTCTGCCGCCAGTACCGGGGTAGCCAGTAACGCCAGAATAACGCCCGGCACGATGTTTTTCAGTCTGCGGCTCGGAAGTAAATAGGGGATAGTATGACGCAGTTCGATGTTACTCATTGAAGAAGTCCTTTGGATTCAAATGATTGCAATGCAAGCGGTTTACACGCCAGAGCACTCATTCTGAATACTCACCCTGAGGTTCTTATGAGCCGAAAATGAAGAAAGGCTGAAGCGCGTGCGGGCGCTGTCAACCGAACGGATTTCCTGCTACCGTTTTTTTCTTAAGTTGTTCTTCATTCACTGTTGATACAGTTACCAATGTGAAAATCTTACTAATCGAAGACGACCTGGATCTCGGCAATGGCGTACGTATCGCCCTTTCAGATCAAGGATTTGATGTCATATGGGTTCGCCGTAAAGAGGATGCGCTGCATCAGCTTGAGGTCGGCGTGCCGGAACTTATTCTTCTCGACCTGGGGCTGCCCGACGGCGACGGCATGAGCCTGATGACGCGTTTGCGCCAGCAGCTTAAGGGGATCCCCGTCATTATCCTGACGGCGCGAGGCACCCTGCAGGATCGCCTGTGCGGGCTGGATGCTGGCGCAGACGACTATCTTGTCAAACCCTTCGTTCTCGCTGAACTGCTGGCGCGAGTCAGAGCCCTTGCGCGACGCAGCTACGGTTTTGAAAATGAAGCGATAGAAATCAGGAGCTTATCGCTTCATATCCCGACGCGTCGCGTAACGGTGAACGCGCGTCACGTTGATTTGACGGCCAGTGAATATGCGCTGCTTGAAACGTTGATGCTGCGCGCTGACCGGGTGATCACGCGGCGGTTCCTGGAAGAGAGGATATTTGGCGCGAAGGAAAATCTCAGCAATGCCCTCGACGTGCATATGGGGAATTTGCGGCGAAAAATTGGTGACGGCTATGTACGAACGGTGCGGGGCGTCGGGTATGTCATTGATACCGTCGCTATCCAGAAGGTGACAGATTAATGCGAAATGTCTGGCACCAACTGAGGCGCCCAACGCTGGTACGGCGAATTATCATCGCCCAGATGCTGCTGCTTACCCTGCTGTGGTGTCTTTTTTTAACCTTTATATTATTGGAAGACCTGCGTAGCCCTCCGATACTCACGGGAAGTAAAACTTACGAAACCATTTTTACTCTGGTTGATCTCAGTGACGAGCGCCCGCAGGATCGTAATGACGTCCTGGAAGCATTCAGCAAAGCGTTGCGGGAAGGCTATGGCGGCGGTGAAGATCCGGAGCTGTCGATTAACCTGCTCGTTCGCGAAAACAACGAGGTTATTTTTTCTTCTGATGGTGCACCTACGGGGGTAAAAAACACCAGACTGGGCGAATTGCAGCGCGTTCAGAGTGAAGGCCACGCCTGGACGAGCCGCACGCTTAAATCCCCCCACTCCGACGTGGAGGTTACCCTTTTCACCCCTGCCGGAAGCTGGAACTTCTTTATCTACCTGAACTCGCGGGGCTACTACATTATGCCGTTGCTGGTGTGCATTCCTTTTCTTCTGTTTCCTGCGTGGCTGTCAATCCGCATTGCGATGCGCCCCTGGAGCAAGGTGGTTAATGAGATCTCATTACGTTCGCCTGACGATCTCTCCCCTTTAAAGGCTGTTCCTGGGCATAAGGAACTCCGCCAGATGGTGGACGCGATTAATGACTTTCTTGCCAGAGTGCGGGAAAGCGCGGAACGCGAACGGGTTTTCATTGCGGACGCCGCGCACGAACTGCGTACGCCGCTGGCCGCGATGCGCATCAACGTGGAGGCGCTGCAGTCCTGGGTGAGCAGCGAGAGCCAGCGGCAACTGCTCGCAGGGATTGTGCGCAGCAATAGCCGGGCGGCCCGTCTCGTCAACCAGCTGCTGCTGATGATGCACAGTGAAGCGCGCATTGACACCGCGATGGAGCCCGTGCCGCTAACCTCGCTCATACAAGAGCGGATGGCTGCGCTGGAGCCGCTAGCGTCCGGGCGCAAGATTGAGCTGGAATTCTTCGCTGAGGATGAGATTTGGATCGCTGGCGTCAGGGAGCGTCTGATGTCGCTTATAGACAATCTCATTGAAAACGCCGTGAAGTACAGTCCTGAGGGCGGGCGGATTCAGGTAGAGGTACGCTCAGCAGATAAATCAGCCCAGCTACGCGTCTCCGATCGAGGGCCGGGTATCCCGGTTGAATTGCGCGAGCGCGTATTCGACCGGTTTTTCCGCGACCCCAATCAGCTGCAAAGCGGGAGCGGACTGGGGCTTGCCATTGTCAAAGCCGTTGCACAGCAGCACGGCAGCAGCGTAAACCTGAGTACTTCCGCAGAAGGTGGCCTGCTGGTGACGGTTGACTTCCCGAACCGCACGTATAGCTAAACCGGAACAGGGTGTTTGATCGCAAATGCCGCAGATTGCTTCAAAAAAATTACCGTATTTGTTATATTGTTGTTTATTGCTTATTCACCTCTGCGGTGCCAAAAAGAACAAGATTCACCGCAACCCAGGAAAGAGAAATGTTAGATTACCGCTTCCCGACAGCTTTGCAGATGGTTCTCAGCGTAGCGATGGCGGAGCAACTAGGTGAACGTTCGACGAGTGCGATTCTGGCCTACGGCCTGGAAGCCAACCCGAGCTTTATCCGCAAATTGATGGTTCCACTCACGCGTGACGGCATTATCGTCTCAACGCTTGGCCGCAACGGCTCAATTCATCTTGGACGTCCGCCGGAAGAGATTACCCTGCGCGATATCTACCTTTCAGTCACCGAAGATAAAAAACTCTGGGCGTCGCGCCCGGATGTGCCGGCCCGCTGCGTGGTCAGCGCGAACGCCTGCTGGTACTTCAAATCTATTTCCGAAGAAGCAGAGCAGGCCTCGCTCGCGGTATTAGCGCGCCACACCGTGGCAAGCGCGCTGGACGAGGTCAAAAAAGCCGATACCAGCGGGTGCGATCCTTTACCTGAACTGATTGCCCAGTACAAAAAAGCCTAGTAATTTACGCAAAAAAAAACCGCCCTCATAGTGAGTGCGGTTTTTTGTTATCTGCGATATCCCTACGCAGGCAGAACCTCTCTTTCCTCTTTGCCGCGCGTCACGAACTTACGCAGCGTCACGTAAAAGACCGGCGTCAGGAACAGACCAAACAGCGTCACGCCCAGCATCCCGGAGAAGACCGTAATCCCGGTGACGCCGCGCACTTCTGCGCCCGCGCCGTGGCCGAGGATCAGCGGAATGGTCCCGGCGATAAAGGCAATGGAGGTCATCACAATCGGACGTAAACGCAGGCGGCACGCTTCCAGCGCTGCTTCCATGATGCCTTTACCCTGAATTTCCAGCTCGCGGGCAAACTCCACGATAAGAATCGCATTTTTACAGGCCAGCCCCATCAGCACCACCAGCCCCACCTGCACGAAGACGTTGTTATCGCCCCCGGTCAGCCAGACGCCAAACAGCGCGGAAAGCATGGTCATCGGAACGATGAGGATCACCGCCAGCGGCAGCGTCCAGCTCTCATACAGCGCCGCCAGCACCAGGAACGCCAGCAGTACCGCGACCGGGAAGACGATCAGCGCCGTATTGCCCTGCGTGGCCTGCTGGAAGCTCAGATCCGTCCATTCAATGTTCATTCCGTTCGGCAGGATCTGCTTAGACATCGCGTCCAGCTGCGTCATCGCCTGCGCGGACGAGAGTACGCGCGGGTCGGCATCGCCAATCAGATCCGCCGCCGGGTAGCCATTGTAGCGGATAACCGGATCCGGTCCGTAGGTGGTCGTGATTTTCACCATACTGCCAATCGGCACCATTTCGCCCTGGCTATTCCGGGTGCGTAAATTCGCAATATCTTCCACGCTGTCGCGGAACTGCCCGTCTGCCTGCGCCATCACGCGCCAGGTGCGCCCGAACTGGTTGAAGTCGTTCACGTACGACGAGCCCAGATAGGTTTGCAGCGTACCGAACAGATCGGTCAGCGACACGCCCTGCGCTTTCGCCTTATCGCGGTCAACCTGCACGTCCAGCTGCGGAACGTTAGCCTGATAGGTTGAGATCGGGAAGTGCATTCCCGGCGTCTGCATAATCGCACCAGACATGGTGTTCACCGCGTTTTGCAGCGCGCCATAGCCCAGACCCGCGCGATCCTGAATATACAGCGAGTAGCCAGACCCCTGACCCAGCCCCAGAATCGGCGGCGGCAGAATGGAAAAACCAAAGCCCTGCTGGATTTGCGCGATTTTCGCGTTAATTTCCGCGTTAATTTCCGCCGCGGAATGTTTACGCTGGTCGAACGGCTTCAGGCCAAAAAACACCGTCCCGGTATTCGGCGTGTTGGTAAACTGCAGCGCGTTCAGCCCCGGGAAAGCTACCGCGTAGTCCACGCCTTCGGTATTCATGCCGATTTCGCTCATTTTGCGGATCACCGCGTCGGTGCGCGCCAGCGACGAGCCTTCCGGCATCTTCACGCCGCCAATCAGGTAGAGCTTATCCTGTGTCGGAATAAACCCGCCGGGTACCGCTTTAAACATGACGCCCGCGGCACACAGCAGTAGCAGATACACCACAAACACCGCGCCGCGTCGGCCAAGCGTTTTGCCCACCAGCCCCTGATAGCCGTTAGAGCTACGATGGAAAAAGCGGTTAAACGGACGGAAAATCCAGCCGAACAGGCGATCGATAAGCCGGGTCGGGAAGTCTTTCGGCGCGCCGTGCGGTTTTAACAACAGCGCGGCCAGCGCCGGAGAGAGCGTTAGCGAGTTGATGGCGGAGATCACCGTGGAAATCGCTATCGTCACCGCAAACTGCTTGTAGAACTGACCGGTTACGCCGGAGAGGAACGCCATCGGCACGAACACCGCGCACAGCACCAGCGCAATCGCGATAATGGGCCCGGAGACTTCACGCATCGCCTGATGCGCCGCCGCAAGCGGCGCAAGCCCCTCTTCAATGTTTCGCTCGACGTTTTCCACCACCACGATGGCATCGTCCACCACGATACCAATCGCCAGCACCAGCCCGAATAAACTCAGGGTGTTAAGCGAAAAGCCCAGCAGATAGAGAATGCTGAACGTCCCCACCACCGACACCGGCACCGCGATCAGCGGAATGATCGACGCGCGCCAGGTTTGCAGGAACAGGATCACCACCAGTACAACCAGCACCACCGCTTCCAGCAGGGTTTGCACCACCGCACGGATGGAGTCGCGCACGAAAACCGTCGGATCGTAAGGTGCCGCCCACTTCATATCTTCCGGGAAACGGGTGGACAACTCGTCCATTTTGGCGCGCACCGCGTTAGACAAATCGATGGCGTTCGCCCCCGGTGACTGGAAGATACCAATCCCGACCGCGTCTTTATTGTTAAGCTGGGAACGCAGCGCATAGCTGCCGGAACCCATTTCGATACGCGCCACATCACGCAGGCGGACGACCGAACCGTCCTCCGACGTTTTCAGGACAATGTTGCCAAACTCTTCTTCGGTATGCAGACGACCCTGGGCGTTAATGGAGATCAGGAAATCGCTCTCTTTCGGCAGCGGCTCGGCGCCAAGCTGCCCGGCAGAGACCTGCACGTTCTGCTCCTGCATTGCCGTGACCACGTCCGAGGCGGTCAGCCCGCGGGCCGCGACCTTGTTCGGATCCAGCCAGATGCGCATCGCGTATTCACCGGAGCCGAAAATCTGAATCTGGCCGACGCCGGGCAGACGCGCCAGCTCGTCCTTCACCTTCAGCGTGGCGTAGTTGCGCATATACAGTGAATCGTACTTGCCGTTGGGCGAGAACAGATGCACCACCAGCGTCAGCGTTGGCGACTGCTTCTGCGTCGTGATGCCCAGGCGCCGCACGTCTTCCGGCAGACGCGCCTCGGCCTGCGCTACGCGGTTTTGCACCTGCACCTGCGCCTGATCCGGATCGGTACCCGGACGGAACGTGACGGTAGTAACCAGCACGCCGTCCGAGCCGGCAACGGATTTCATGTACATCATGTTCTCGACGCCGTTGATCGCCTCTTCCAGCGGCGTCGCCACGGTCTCTGCAATCACTTTCGGGTTGGCGCCCGGATACTCCGCGCGCACCTGTACGCTTGGCGGTACGACGTCAGGATATTCACTCACCGGCAGAAGCGGGATGGCGATTAATCCTGTGATAAAAATCAGAATCGACAGTACGGCAGCGAAAATCGGCCTGTCGATGAAAAAGCGGGAAAAGTCCATGGGAAGGATTCTCAGGTCAAGTGATCAGTTGAGGGCGGTGCTGGCGGTCATGGCGACGGTTTTCGCGTTCACCGGCATACCCGGCATGAACACTTTCTGTAGACCGTCAACGATGACCTTATCGCCAGGTTTCAGCCCCTGCTGCACGATGCGTAAACCGTCGGCCAGACGCCCCGGCGTAATATCGCGACGCTGCGCTTTACCCTCTTTATCCACGATATAGACATACTTGCGATCCTGATCGGTCAGTACCGCTTTGTCGTCAATAAGCATGGCCTGGAATTCCGCGCTGCCCGGCAGGCGCACGCGGGCAAAGAGTCCCGGCGTGAACTGACGCTGCGCGTTATCCAGCAGCGCGCGCATGCGGATCGTACCGGTACTCGGCGTGAGCTGATTATCAAGGAAATCCACTTTGCCCTGATGGGGGTAGCCCTCCTCGCCGGCAAGGCCAATCTCAACCGGTAGCGCCGTATGGTGGCTGGACGCCCCCTGCCCGTTGCGGGCGAGATTTTGATAGTGAAGATAGGTTGACTCATCTACGTCAAAGTAGACGTAAACCGTCTTCTGCGAGACCAGGGTGGTGAGCACGCTGGCGCTGTCGCCCGCGGAGACCAGATTGCCGCTGGTGATTAACGCCCGGCTGGCGCGGCCATCAATAGGAGCCGTCACTTTGGTGAAGTCGAGATTCAGCTGCGCGGCGTCTACCGCAGCCTGGGCTGCGCGAATATCGGCCTGCGCCTGAATGGCGGCCGAACGGCGCTGCTCCCACTCTTCACGGGATACCAGGTTGGTATTGATGAGTTTATCGGTACGGTTAGCCTCGCTTCGCGCCAGGCTGGCCTGCGTTTTGGCTCTCTCCAGCGTCGCCTGCGCCTGCTCCAGCGCGGCGCGATAGGTTCGGTCATCAATCGTGAACAGCACCTCACCCTTTTTCACCTCCTGGCCGTCGGTGAAATTCACTTTGTCGATGTAGCCAGAGACACGGGGACGAAGCTGCACGCTTTCCACGGCTTCAATCCGTCCGTTAAAGCTATCCCACTGGCTAATGGATTTCACAACCACGTCTGCAGCATTAACGGCGGGCGCGGGCGGCGCGGCGTTTTGCGCGACGCTGTCATCACATCCGACGAGCAGCACGGAGAGCATCATCGCTCCCAGCGCATTCAGATGATAGTTTCCCCAGGTTTTTTGCAGGCTCATTATTTTTATTCCGGTAATTGTAGCCGCCGGGCAAGACGCAGCGGGAGGTGCCGCGCCACTTCCTTTGTCCGGGCTGGCTTAAGGCCATTTGTGTCGTTCATCGCCACAAAACTGTAACAGTTTCGAATACACTATCGCGGCGATTGTAGGAATGCGCCTAACTAAGTGCAAGAATAATTGTTGCACTTTATGTGCTATTTGAGGCGGCGTTAAAAGGCCCGTTTCGGGCAAGGATTTAAATGCAACAATAAAACTTGCAATTATCGCGAAACCAGGCCACCTTAAAATGCAACAGACAAAGATACCTTTCTATCGCTGCGTGGGGGAAACCTGATGAACACTGGCGCATTTATGCATGATTTACTCGACTGGATTGATAACAACCTCGACAGTCGCCTGGACATTGAGACCGTCTCCAGGCGCTCCGGCTACTCGAAATGGCACCTCCAGCGCCTGTTTAAAGAGCATACGGGCTATCCCCTTGCCGGCTATATTCGCGCGCAAAAGCTGCAAAAATCGGTTGAGCGCTTAGCCCACAGCGATGAGCCCATCCTGAACGTGGCAATCGCGCTCGGGTTTGACTCTCAGCAGTCGTTCAACCGCAGCTTTAAGCGCCAATTCGGTCAGGCACCTGGCGCATGGCGACGCAGTATCGGCGGCCGTGAAACGCAGCCGATGCACCAGTAGCTCACTTTTTACTGCAACATCATCCCGAAGCTGTTATACTGTATATAAATACAGTATGAGAGGTGCGTGATGGCTGTTGAAATAAAATATGTTGTCGTAAGAAAAGGTGAAGAGAAAATGACATTTGCCAGTAAGAAAGAGGCTGACGCTCACGACAAGCTGCTCGATATGGCAGACGCGTTCACCGACTGGCTGTTGCAAAGCGGAATGCAGATGGATGAAACGCAGGCTGAAAATCTAGGTCTGTATCTCGCCGAGCAGAAAGAGACCGTGCAGCATATTCTGCGCACCAGCAAGCTCCCTGCTCTCGATGCCCCTGCGGCTGACAGTAAAAAAATCAGAGCGGTAAAAGCTGCCTGATTGCCACATCGTCACCGAGCCTGACGCCGCAAGCAGCATGCTGCTTGCGGCTTTTTATTAACGTCACGCGCCGGATTGCGGCAAGGCATCAATCATCTCTTGTAATTCATTGTACAGTCTTGCCACATGGAAACCATCGCACACGGAATGATGAACCTGAACGGCAAGGGGCAATAATACTTTGCCATCTTGTTCATAGTATTTTCCAAGCGTAAACATAGGGGCAAAAAAGTTCTTCATGTGCGCAACGTTGACGTTAAAGCTGGTAAAGCTCACCCAGGGAATACCCGATATGAAAAAAATATTTTCCCGGGATTCTTCTTTAGGCCAATAAGAAAAATTATTACCGTAGCGCGCAATGTCTTCAGCGTAGGTCTTCTGGAAGTGCTGAATATTGCCATCATAATGGCTCCATAATGATGAAAAGGTCTCTGTTTCATTATGGAAAATGGTATAGTTTGGATGAATTTCGTTCCATATAATAAGCTCATTGTCCTTCATGGCCATACGGAACTCCGGATGACTGTTGACGATTTTCGAAATGAGAAAAATAATAGTCGGGTAAAATTTCCAGCCGACCGCTTTGATATGTTTTAACAGCGCAGTAATATCGATTAAAACCGTCTGGTTAAACGTCGACTGAGCGAACCCCTGAAAAATCTCAAAATGTTCCTTCCTTGCCCAACGAGATAAGTCAACGGACGTATATTCAGGGGTTATTTTTTCCATTTCTAAGCCTTTAATGAGCAAGCATATCTCTGAGGCTAGCCTAAATTTTTTCCAGGCATTAAGCAAGCAGGCGCCTCTGGAGAAAACGGCGCGGAATAACCGCCATTACGCCCCCTGAAGACGTAACGTTTCCGCTTAAAACGCGCTGACCTGCCCGTACAGAGCACTCCTCACTCAATATTATCCCTCCCTCTTCGCGCAAAGGGTGTATTGTTTTTAAATGATTAATCCCCCTGAAGAGAAGCGGCGTCATGATTAACATCCTCGGTAAAACCAGCTCCATCAACGTTCGTAAAGTGCTCTGGACCTGTGAAGAAGCGGGCATCCCTTACCTGCAGGAAGACTACGGCAGCGGTTTTGCCTCAACAGAAACGGATGATTTCCGCGCGCTGAACCCCAACGCCATGGTGCCGGTGCTGATGGATGACGATTTCGTGCTGTGGGAGTCCAACGCCATCTGCCGCTATCTGGTGCGCAAGGCCGGACGTCACGATCTGCTGCCTGCAGAGCCGCAGGCCTGCGCCAACGTTGAGCGCTGGATGGACTGGCAGGCAACTGAATTCAATAACGCCTGGCGCTATGTCTTCCCGGCGCTGGGACGAAAAAACCCGGACTTTAACGACCCTGCGCGCATTGCGGCGGGAATAAAAGAGTGGAATCACTGCATCACCATTCTGGAAAACCAGCTGCAGCGCACCGGGGCCTTTGCGGCGGGCGAGACGTTTACCCTTGCGGACGTGGTGCTTGGGCTGTCAGTGAATCGCTGGAAGATGACGCCGTTTGACAAGCCCCACGTGCCGGCGATTGAGACCTGGTATGAGCGCCTCAACCAGCGCCCGGCGTTTTTGCGTCACGGCAATAACGGCATGATATAAATTATTTACGCCCCCACCTTGAGCAAGGATATTTTATTTAATTACTAAACCCTGATTGGCGTCAGAGGGAATAATAATTAAGCCATATCCTGGACAGCCCGTTGCACCGCTTTGCTAGCCTGACTATTCAGGCAAAGCTCAACCCGGAGGTATTCTTGCTGATTAGACTCAAGAAAGAACGAACGCATAAGGAGGATCGTCGGCTTGCCCTCTGGCTGGCGACCTCGGCAGGTTTGCTTAACGCCATCGCCCTTGGGGCATTTGGCTTTTTCCCCTCTCACATGACCGGCAATACCTCACAATTATCCAGCGAAGTCTCCTCCACCGATCTGAGCGATATGATTTTCTTTGGCTCGATTATTCTCTCTTTTGTCACCGGCGCCATCCTTGCCCGTCTTATTGTACTCTGGGGCATTATCCACAATATCAGGCTGGTTTTTTGCCAAATCCTTTTCGTCGAGGGGGTACTATTGACCGGCATCTCTCTCTACGAGATGTATTTCCACGCCCTCACGAGCAACCGCGAGATTATTATTTTTCTGTGCGGCCTGATGGGCATTCATAATTCAACCTCCACGCAGCTCTCCGGAGGGCGGGTGAGATCGACGCACATTACCGGCACGCTAACGGATGCAGGCATATCACTGGCCTCCGTGCTGGTGGCGATGCTTCGCAGGGATTACTCGAAGGATACCGCGGCACAAAAAAGTCAGCTGAAAACTCACTTAACCACTATTTTCTCGTTTATGAGCGGAGGGATTGCTGGGCTGCTGCTGTTCAGATGGATTGGATTTAACGCCATGCTGGCGCTTGGGCTGATGCTCGCGATTGTTGCCATTTTTTCTATCATTAGCATCTCGGTTCGCGTTCGCCGGGTTCGTGCCTCTATCTAAATAACCAACGACTCTCGGCGTAAGGGCGCCCTTTGATATGTGACACTGTCACTATTGAAAATTCGCTTTAGGACTATTCTGCCCGGCACGCAACCAGCCCTTACGCCATAAGGCTTTAATTAAGGTTGTCACTAATTTCATAGGGTTACTGATTTTCCCCCTTCGCTGGAACCCTTCCCAAACGCTTGCTATAGGTCAATTACCCCTGCCGAAACATGGCATAACAACAGGCAACCGGTGGTTGCTATAACGCATGCGCACAGGG
Source organism: Enterobacter bugandensis (assembly GCF_900324475.1). Classification (NCBI taxonomy): domain Bacteria; kingdom Pseudomonadati; phylum Pseudomonadota; class Gammaproteobacteria; order Enterobacterales; family Enterobacteriaceae; genus Enterobacter; species Enterobacter bugandensis. The sequence goes on along the minus strand of NZ_LT992502.1, from coordinate 2,121,200 downwards.
AGACACACCGCAATGCACCCATTACTCAAACGCTCGCTGCTGTTTGTCGGCGCCATTCTCGTGGTCCTAGCCCTCCTCGTCTGGGGAATCGGGCTTGAGACAATCAAGGCGCGCCAGGTTGACCTGGTCTACCTCGGGCAACAGCACATGATTCTGGTTTTCTCGTCGATGTTTTTTGCCCTGCTGGTGGGCATTCCGGCCGGTATTCTGCTGAGCCGTCCGGCCGCGCGGGGCGTCGCCGAATACGTGATGCAAATCTTTAATGTCGGCAACACCCTGCCGCCGCTGGCCGTGCTGGCGCTGGCGATGGTGGTGATTGGTATCGGCGATACGCCCGCCATCATCGCCCTGTTCCTCGCCTCGCTGCTGCCGATTGTGCGCAATACCTACGCCGGGCTGTGCTCGGTCCCGTCGTCGCTGCTGGAAGCGGCAAACGGGATTGGGATGACCAAATGGCAGCGCCTGTGCCAGGTTGAGCTGCCCAACGCCTGGCCGGTTATGCTCTCGGGGATCCGCATCGCCACCGCCATTAACGTCGGTACCGCGCCGCTGGCGTTTCTGATTGGCGCCAGCAGCTACGGCGAGCTGATTTTCCCGGGCATTTACCTGAACGATTTCCCAACCCTGATCCTCGGCGCGGCGGCCACCGCCCTGTTCGCCCTGATCCTCGACACCCTGCTGGCGGCGCTGGGTCGCGTGATGAGTCCCCATCTCGCTCGATAACAATAACAAGGAGCTTTTATGAGACTGATATCCAGCCTGGCGGCGCTGTGTGCCGCGGCGCTGTTCACCGGCCAGGCGATGGCAGCCCCGCTGATCCTGGCGACCAAGAGCTTTACCGAGCAGCACATTCTCTCGGCGATGACCGTACAGTACCTGCAAAAGAAAGGTTTTCAGGTTCAGCCAAAAACCAATATTGCCACGGTGATCTCCCGCAACGCGATGATCAACAAGCAGATTGATATGACCTGGGAGTACACCGGCACGTCGCTGATCATCTTCAACCACATCAACAAGCGCATGTCCCCGCAGGAGTCCTGGGAGACGGTGAAGCGCCTGGATGCGAAGCACGGTCTGGTGTGGCTCAAACCCGCCGACATGAACAACACCTACGCCTTCGCCATGCAGCGCAAGCGCGCCGAGGCGGAGCATATCAACACCATGTCGGAGATGGTGGCGAAAATTGAACAGGTTCGCAAAACCAACCCGGACAAAAACTGGCTGCTGGGCTTAGACCTTGAATTTGCCGGGCGCAGCGACGGCATGAAGCCACTGCAGGAGGCCTATAAGATGGATCTGGACCGTCCGCAAATCCGCCAGATGGACCCGGGTCTGGTCTATAACGCTGTGCGCGACGGCTTCGTCGACGCCGGGCTGGTTTATACCACCGACGGGCGCGTGAAGGGCTTTGATCTCAAAGTGCTGGAAGATGATAAAGGCTTCTTCCCGAGCTACGCGGTCACCCCGGTGGTGCGCAAGGACACCCTGGAGGCCAATCCCGGTCTGGAAGAGGCGCTTAATACCCTCTCGGCCCAGCTCAACAACGACGTTATCACCGAGCTGAACAAGAAGGTGGATATTGACCATCAGTCACCGCAGCAGGTCGCCCGCGATTTCCTGCGTAGCAAACAGCTGCTGTAGGAGGCGCTATGGATACCGTTCACTACATTCTGGACAACTGGGACTATCTGTTAACCCTGACGCTGCAGCATCTGTGGCTGGTGGCGCTGGCCGTGGGCTTAGCGATTATCATCGGCGTCCCGCTGGGCATTCTGATTGTCCGTCACAAGTGGCTGGCGACGCCGGTGCTGGGGATTGCCACCATTGTGTTGACCATCCCGTCCATTGCCCTGTTTGGCCTGATGATCCCGCTGTTTTCGCTGATCGGTCAGGGGATTGGCGCCCTGCCCGCAATCACGGCGGTGTTTCTCTACTCGCTGCTGCCGATCGTGCGTAACACCCACACGGCGCTCGACAGCCTGCCGCCGGGCCTGCGCGAAGCCGGACGCGGCATCGGCATGACGTTCTGGCAGCGTCTGCGCTGGGTGGAAATTCCGATGGCGCTGCCAGTGATTTTCGGCGGGATCCGCACCGCCGTGGTGATGAACATCGGCGTGATGGCGATTGCCGCCGTGATTGGCGCGGGCGGACTTGGCCTTCTGCTGCTTAACGGCATCGGCGGAAGCGATATTCGTATGTTGATTGCGGGCGCGCTGATGATCTGTCTTTTAGCGATTGTGCTCGACTGGCTGCTGCACCGTCTGCAGGTGGTTCTGACTCCAAAGGGGATTCGATAATGATAAAACTGGAAAACCTCACCAAACAATTTTCACAGAAGCACGGCCAGACCTTTAAGGCCGTCGATAACGTCAACCTGAACGTGCCCGAAGGAGAAATGTGCGTCCTGCTCGGCCCGTCTGGCTGCGGAAAGACCACCACCCTGAAGATGATTAACCGCCTCATCACCCCAAGCAGCGGAAACATCCTGATTAATGGCGAGGACACCAACGGGATGGACACCGTCACCCTGCGCCGCAACATCGGCTATGTGATCCAGCAGATTGGCCTGTTCCCGAACATGACCATTGAAGAGAACATCACCGTCGTGCCGCGCATGCTGGGCTGGGATAAAGCGCGCTGCAAAGCCCGCGCCGAAGAGCTGATGGATATGGTGGCAATGGATCCGCACAAGTTCCTCCACCGCTATCCGCGCGAGATGTCCGGCGGCCAGCAGCAGCGTATTGGCGTTATTCGCGCCCTGGCGGCGGATCCTCCGGTACTGCTGATGGATGAACCGTTCGGCGCGGTGGACCCGATCAACCGTGAGGTGATCCAGAACCAGTTCCTCGAGATGCAGCGCAAGCTGAAAAAAACCGTCATGCTGGTGAGCCACGATATCGACGAAGCCCTTAAGCTCGGCGACCGCATTGCGGTATTCCGTCAGGGAAAAATCGTCCAGTGTGCCAGCCCGGATGAACTGCTGGCGAAACCGGCGAACGAGTTTGTCGGCTCGTTTGTCGGTCAGGATCGCACGCTGAAGCGCCTGCTGCTGGTCTCCGCCGGCGACGTCACCGACCAGCAGCCGACCATTACGGTACGCGGTTCGACTCCGCTCCCGGAAGCCTTTGCAACCATGGATGATAACGATATTCGCGCGATTACCGTGGTTGACGAGCACGGCAAGCCGCTGGGCTTTGTGAAGCGTCGCGAAGCGCGTAACGCCAGCGGGACCTGCGCCGACATCCTGCATCCGTTCCGCATGACCGGCAAAGCCGAAGACAACCTGCGCGTGGTGCTGTCACGCCTGTATGAGAGCAACACCAGCTGGATGCCGATCGTGGATGAGGACGGGCGCTACAACGGCGAGATTTCGCAGGATTATATTGCCGAGTATCTGAGTTCAGGGCGTACGCGCCGGGCGCTGAATATTCATAGCGAGAGCTAATTTTTCCGGCCGGGCATCGCCCGGCTTTTTCGCACGCATACCTTTTGCTAACCCCACGATTTCCCGCCACAATATTGTATCGTCCCCGTTTAATCGCGACCCATGCAACGTCTTCATACGTACCCCGACATCCGTGCGATGTTTCGCCGACTCCTGATTGCCACCGTCACCGGCGTGCTGGCCGCGCTGGCCGTTGCGGTGTTCCGCCACAGCATGTACCTGCTGGAGTGGCTGCTTCTGAGCAACGACAGCGGCAGCCTGGTGAATGCCGCCGCGTCGCTCTCCCCCTGGAGGCGCGCGCTGACGCCCGCGCTGGGCGGGCTGGCTGCCGGGCTGTTGCTCTGGGGATGGCAGCGCCTGACCGCCCAGCGGCCTCATGCCCCCACCGATTATATGGAAGCGCTGGAGACCGGCGACGGTCAGTTTGATTACGGCGCGAGCCTCGTTAAATCTCTTGCTTCGCTGCTGGTCGTTGCCAGCGGAAGCGCCATCGGCCGCGAAGGGGCCATGATCCTGCTTGCCGCCCTCGCCGCCTCCTTTTTTGCCCGGCGCTTTACGCCCAAATCGGAATGGAAGCTTTGGATCGCCTGTGGCGCCGCCGCCGGGATGGCCAGCGCCTACCATGCTCCGTTAGCGGGAAGCCTGTTCATTGCAGAGATTCTGTTTGGCACGCTGATGCTGGCCTCGCTCGGCCCCGTGGTGATTGCGGCGGTGGTGGCGCTTCTTACGACGCAACTCCTGGCACCGGGTGCCGGTACGCTCTACGAGGTCCATCTGAGCGGCATTCTCACCGCGGCAGATTATGCCCTGCTGGTCGCGATGGGGCTGCTGGCAGGTCTCTGCGGACCGCTGCTGATGTGGCTGATGGCGTTCAGCCACGGGCTGTTCCTGCGCCTCAGGCTTTCGCCGCCGTGGCAGCTGGCGCTCGGCGGCTTGATTGTTGGACTGCTTTCTCTTTTGACGCCGAAGGTTTGGGGAAACGGCTACAGCGTGGTTCAGGCTTTTCTGCTCGCCCCGCCGCTGCTGTCGGTGATTGCTGGCGTGTTCATCTGTAAATTGCTGGCGGTGCTGGCAAGCAGCGGTTCGGGTGCGCCGGGCGGGGTATTTACGCCTACGCTGTTTGTCGGTATGGCTACGGGGATGCTGTTCGCGCAGCTTTTCGCGCTGTGGCTGCCGGGTTCTGAGACGGCCATGTTGCTGGGGCTGGCCGGGATGGCAACGCTGCTCGCTGCGACCACGCATGCACCCATTATGTCGGCGCTGATGGTCTGTGAAATGACCGGGCAGTATTTTTTACTGCCCGGTTTACTGGTCGCCTGCGTGATAGCGTCCGTACTGTCGCGGACGTTACGCCACGACTCGATCTACGGTCAACACGCCACCGAGGGCAGAGAGATCGATGTACTGCGCTAGCTCGCGCTGCTCGGCGCGAGGCAGATAAGGCAGCTCGCCCACCAGCGGGCCAGGCAGTTTGGTGCTCAGTACGTCGATGATCTCCGCGTAGTGCGCGAGGCCTGGATTAATACGGTTTGCCACCCAGCCAGCCAGCGGCAGGCCGTCATTGGCAATCGCCTGCGCCGTCAGCAGCGCGTGGTTGATACACCCTTCCTGGATCCCCACTACCATCACTACCGGCAGCTGTTCCTGCACGACCCATTCAGACAGCGGGCGTAAATCATTCATCAGGCTGCGCCAGCCGCCCGTTCCTTCGACGACTACGTGATCGACCTGCTCACTCAGGTTCGCCAGCCCGTCGGATAACAGGGAATAATTGATCGGGCCGCTGTGCGCCACGCTGCTTTCATCTTCGCTTAACGCAATAGGATTGACCGCGTGGTAAGGCAGTTCCAGTGACGAGACGCTTTGCAGCACCAGGGCGTCTTTATTTCGCAATCCCTCTGGCGTCTCTTTACTCCCTTTTGCGACCGGTTTGTACCCAGCGACGCGTTTACCGCTTGCTGTCAGAGCCTGCAGCAATGCGCGGGATACAACGGTCTTGCCGACAGAGGTATCTGTACCAGTAACAAAGAAACGCTTAAGCATGACTCACTCCACCTCTTGGGTATGCTTCGAAAATATCAACCAGGTAAATAATTCAGTGGAGGAAGTCTACGGGATGCGTGCGCTACCCGGCTTGAGATAGCGCAATTTTTCTTACATCTGCGGAAAAGAGTTAACCCTGTAACAGGCGGATAAGCAGCGAGCCATTGTACATGGCATCTTTGACCAGCGCCGCGCCGGCCATCGTGCCCTGGTTGGAAAACTGGGTACTTTCTACCGCAATATTTCTGCTGTAGGCGGGAAGCGACTGCTGCTGAATACAGGCCGTAATCGCCGGAAAAAGGATCTCCGCCGCCTGGCTGAGCGGTGAGCCGATCAGGATTTTTTGCGGATTGAAGAGGTTCACCATAATCGCCAGAATGCGGCCTACGTTATTACCCACCCCGGTAATAATGTCCTTCGCCAGCAGATCCCCCTGACGCGCGGCGGCGCAAAGGGAATCCACCGTTAAGGGTTGGCCGTGCAGCGAGGAACTCATGGACTGACTGAGCCTCACCTGCGCCAGTTCGAGCACGCTTTCCACGCTGGCGATCGTCTCCAGACAGCCATGGTTCCCGCAGTAGCAGCGTTTACCGTACGGGTCGACCTGGGTATGGCCAATTTCCACCAGGCTGCTGCTCCCGGCGTGGAGAAGCCGTCCGTCGGTGATCACCCCCGCCCCGACGTTATGGTCGATGACCACCTGAATGACATCCCGCGCACCGCGCGACGCGCCGAACAGCGCTTCCGCCATCGTCCAGGCGCTGATGTCGTGCTGAATATAGACCGGGACGCCGGTATGGTTTTCCAGCACTTCGCCCAGCGGCATCTCTTTAACATCGTCGTAAAACGGCATGCGGTGAACAATACCATTTTCGGTATCAATAATGCCGGGCATGGTGATGGCAATCGCCGTTAAGCGTTCAAGCCGCTGCTGATGGCGAATAAAGAAGCGATCGATATGGGAGACAATCGCATCGAGAAGCGGTTCCTCGGCGTTGAGCGGCAGCTCAAGCCGGTCTTCCACCACCAGCTTGCTGCTGAGATCGCGTAGTGCAAGGAAGATCTCTCCGCGGCTGATGCGCAGCGAGAGGTAGTGCCAGGCTTCCGTCTCGACCACCAGACCGACCGCCGGACGACCACGGCTGCCCGGCTCCTGAATTTCCGTCTCCTGGACCAGGTGCGCTTCCAGCATTTCGCGGACAATTTTGGTGATACTGGCAGGTGCCAGCTGTGCCAGGCGCGACAGATCGATACGCGAAACCGGACCAAGCTGATCAATCAGGCGATACACCGCGCCAGCGTTGGTCTGCTTAATCTGATCAATATGCCCTGGCTGACTATCAGCAACCACCTCGTACTCCCTTATTTTCGAGCTTCGAAATAAACTGTTGGCTATGGTGAAGCACTTCCATGGGTGTCGTCAAATATTTACTTAGCCTTGTGATTTACCGCACATTTTTACCCGTTTTCCAGGGAAATATCAGACCGCGGAAGCCTGGATTAACCGCTGTTTGAAGCGCTGGGCAGCATGACTCTGTTCGCGATGTTTTGACCACACCAGCCACATCTCCGAAACGGCATCCTCCTCGGCGATAGCAACCCAGCGCATCTCGCGTAGCTGTACCCGCTTAAAGGAGGCCGGGAGTATCGACACGCCCAGCCCGGCGGCGACCAGGCCGATAATGGTCATCGCCTCTCCCACTTCCTGGGTAATGACCGGCGCCAGATCGTAGCGGCGCATCAGCCCCAGAATATCGTCATACAGGCCCGTCCCGACCTGCGGGTCAAAAAAGACAAACGGCTCTTTTGCCAGCTCTGCCAGCGAAACCATCGGACGCGACGCCAGCGGGTGATCGTTCGGGATCATGGCCATCAGCGGTTCGCGCAGGATAACCTCCCACGCCAGCGTGTCCGGCAGCTGGGTATTACGCATCAGCCCCAGATCGAGCGCACCTTCGTTCAGCGGCGCAATCTGCTCGCGGGTATTAATTTCGCGCGTCTGAATATGCACGTCCGGAAAATGACGGCGGAATGACGAAAGCGTCTGCGAGACGGCGCTGATAAACGGCGCGGACGAGGTAAACCCGATCCGCAGCTCCCCGGCTTCCCCAAGATAGAGCCGTTCCGCCCGGGCAGCGGCGTCGTCGACCATGCTCAGAATTTGTCGGCTGTCGATCAGAAACTGCTTACCCGCTGCCGTCAGGCTCACGCTGCGGTTGGTGCGGGCCAGAAGACGCGCCCCGACCTGCTGTTCGAGGATTTGAATCTGCTGGCTTAAGGGCGGCTGAGAAATGTTCAGTCGTGCCGCCGCGCGGCCAAAATGCAGCTCTTCGGCGACGGCGACAAAGTAGCGAAGATGACGCAGCTCGATATTCATATTTTTAAAGTATCATTTGAGATTATTAATATATTAGACAGAATATTTACATTTTCCTACCCTGAAGGTGTGGTCATACCCGTCACCAGAAATCACGGGGATGTTTAAGCAAGGAAACTGTGTGAGTCGTACATCTACCATTGATATCGAGCCGGCCAGAGATATTAATGATTTGCCTGTAGCATCGCAGCCGGTTCAGTTCATCAAACGTGGTACCCCCCAGTTTATGCGCGTCACGCTGGCGCTCTTTTCCGCCGGTCTGGCAACGTTTGCCCTGCTCTACTGCGTTCAGCCGATTCTGCCCGTTCTCTCCCATGAGTTTGGCGTATCGCCCGCCAGCAGCAGCGTTTCGCTTTCCATTTCAACCGGGATGCTGGCAATTGGCCTGCTTTTTACCGGCCCGCTCTCCGACGCCGTTGGCCGTAAACAGGTGATGGTAACCGCCCTGATGCTGGCCTCGGTCTGTACGTTACTCTCGACCATGATGACCAGCTGGCACGGCATTTTGATGATGCGCGCGCTGATCGGGCTATCGCTCAGCGGCGTGGCGGCAGTCGGGATGACCTATCTCAGCGAGGAGATCCACCCGAGCTTTGTTGCCTTTTCGATGGGGCTGTACATCAGCGGGAACTCGATTGGCGGCATGAGCGGGCGTCTGCTGAGCGGGGTATTCACGGACTTCTTTAGCTGGCGCATTGCGCTGGCGGTGATCGGGTGTTTTGCGCTGGCATCGGCCCTGATGTTCTGGAAAATCCTGCCGGAATCGCGCCATTTTCGCCCGACGTCTCTGCGCCCGAAAACGCTGTTTATCAACTTCCGCCTGCACTGGCGTGACAAAGGTTTACCGCGACTGTTTCTGATGGGATTCCTGCTGATGGGTTCCTTCGTGACGCTGTTTAACTATATTGGCTACCGCCTGATGCTCTCGCCGTGGCATCTGAATCAGGCCGTTGTGGGTTTGCTTTCCGTGGCCTATCTCACCGGTACGTGGAGTTCGCCGAAAGCCGGGGCGATGACGGCACGCTTTGGCCGCGGGCCGGTGATGCTGGTGTTTACCGCAGTGATGCTGCTCGGCCTGCTGCTGACGCTCTTCTCTTCCCTGTGGCTTATCTTTGCCGGGATGCTGCTCTTCTCCGCAGGGTTCTTCGCCGCTCACTCCGTCGCCAGCAGCTGGATTGGCCCGCGCGCGCGTCGCGCCAAAGGCCAGGCATCGTCGCTGTATCTGTTTAGCTATTATCTGGGCTCAAGCATCGCCGGGACGCTGGGCGGCGTGTTCTGGCATCACTACGGCTGGAACGGCGTGGGCGGGTTTATCGCGCTGATGCTCTGTGCCGCACTGCTGGTGGGCGCAAGCCTTCATAAACGCCTGAGATAATCATCCTGCGGGCTGATGCCCGATCCAGATAAACGGCACCAGCTTACTGGTGCCGTTTCACGTTCAGGAATCCCAGGCCTGCTCTATCTTACCGGCTTCAAACTGTGGAGGCGGTTTTCGGAAGCGGCGCGTGAGCCAGGTCAGGTAAAGGACACCCAGTGCCGCCCAGATGAGGCCAAGCGTCAGGGACGTCGCTTCGAGGTTGATCCAGAGCACGCCGACCGTTGCGGCACCAATGAGTGGCAGCAGGAAATAGTGGAGCCGATCTTTCCACGTTTTGTTCAGCCCCTTACGCCGCCAGAAATGGTTGTACACCGAGAGATTAACAAACGTAAACGCCACCAGCGCGCCAAAGTTGATCAGCGCCGTCGCGGTCACCAGATCAAAGTACAGGGCCGACAGCGCCACTATCCCTACCATAATCACGTTCAGGGCCGGAGTGCGCCACTTCGGATGCACGTAGCCAAACACCCGCTCAGGAAAGACGTTGTCACGCCCCATCACGTACAATAAGCGTGAGACGCTGGCGTGCGAGGCCAGGCCTGAAGCGAGCGTATTCACAAACGTGGTGCACAGAAACACCGACTGGAAGAGCTTGCCGCCCACGTACAGCGCAATTTCCGGCAGCGCGGCGTCCGGGTTCTTGAAGCGCGCGATCGTCGGGAAAAAGAGCTGCATGAAAAACGAGGCAACAATAAATATCAGCCCGCCATACAGTGCGGTCAGGAAAATGGCTTTGGGGATCACCCGCGCCGCGTTTGGCGTCTCTTCCGACAGCGTGGTGACCGCGTCAAAGCCGAGGAAAGAGAAGCAGACGATAGTCGCGCCGGTAATGATAGGAAGCAGGTGCGCGTTCTCGCTGATAAACGGCTGGAGCGACCAGACGGTGCCGACCCCCTCACCCTTGTGCAGGCCATGCACTACGAGTATGACAAACACCACCATGATGGCGACCTGCACCAGCACAAACAGGGTGTTAAAGTTGGCGACCAGGTTAACGCTTTTCAGGTTCGCCAGCGTCAGGATCGTCACAAACCCCACCACCCAGACCCAGGGCGGGACTTCAGGGAACAACGCGGAAAGGTAGATCTTCGCCAGCAGCACGTTGATCATCGGCAGGAAGAGATAGTCCAGCAGCGATGACCAGCCGACCATAAAGCCTAAGTGGGGGCCGATCGATTTCTGCGTGTAGGTATACGCGGAGCCCGCTTCCGGGAACTGCCGCACCAGTTTGCCGTAGCTGATGGCGGTAAACATGACGCCCGCCAGCGCCAGCAGATACGAGGCGGGCACGTGGCCGTTGCTGATTCCGGACACAATGCCGAAGGTATCAAACACGGTCATGGGAGTGAGGTAAGCCAGCCCCATCATGACAACCTGCCAGAGCTTGAGGGAACTGCGCAGCCGGGTTCTTCCGGCCATGCGCGGCGAGTCAAGAGAGGTATTAGTCGCCATAAACCATCCCCCCCATGCTTACCGTGGTTTGCAATCGCGCTGACCGTAACGCAAACCTGCTTAGCAAAGGGGGAAGTTGTAAAGAACATACGCGATCGTACCAGCGCAGCGTCTCTCGCTCGCACTCACAGCAGGCGCCTGACTGGCCCCCTTCGCCCTGCGGATAGTTGAACATCTGCATCATTTCCTACCTCGTCACACAGTGTCGTTAAGAAAGTCCCTGTGCCGCCTGCGCTCCATAACGCGACTCCCGGGAGATAGCTGGCGTGCCAGCGAACGTTTCGGCCAGGCTCCGCGCAGGCCGTTTGGTGATACGTATGCGGTGAAACAAAGCGGCCCCTAACCGGGGCACGTCATCAGGCGTTTTTCAGCATCCACTCAATTTCTGTTTCGGTAATCAGGCGTTCAAACTGCAGCAATTCATCATTTTTGCAGGCGTGATAGACGTGGCAGAAACGTTCGCCCAGCCGCTCGCGAAGATGATCGTTTTGCATAAATTCCCACAGCGCATCGCTCTGACGAATCGGGAACGGCAGTCCGTCCTGCTCCAGACCATTGCCTTCCACTTCTTCCTGCAGGGGTAAATCGTTATCCAGCCCGTGCAGAATGCCGGCAAAAATCGCCGCCATCACCAGATACGGGTTCGCGTCTGCTCCCGCCACGCGGTACTCGACCCGATGGTTATGGCGATCGCCGCAGGGGATACGCAGGGCAACGGTGCGATTATTGTGTCCCCATGACGCCTGCGTCGGTACGTACATTCCCGGCTGGAAGCGGCGGTAGGAGTTGACGTTCGGCGCCAGCAGCGCCATGGACGCGGGCATCAGATCGATCATTCCGGCCAGCGCGCGTTTCAGCAGCGCGGAATCCTCGCCGCTGGCGTCTGCGAGCACGTTTTCGCCTCGGTTGTTTTGCATGCTGATGTGAATATGCATCCCGCTGCCTGCATGCTCTTCATACGGCTTTGCCATAAACGTGGCGTGCATCTTATGTTTTTCCGCCATCTGCCTGACGAGACGTTTTAGCGCCAGCGCATCATCGCAGGCGTCGAGCACGTTTTCCGTATGATGCAGGTTAATTTCAAACTGGCCCGGGGAGGCCTCAGCCACGGCCCCGTCGGCGGGGATCAGCTGCAGCTGCGCCAGTTCGTCAATGTCGTTCAGCACGTCAGCAAAGTGGTTCAGATTATCAACCGAGTAGACCTGGCTCTGCGTGTTGCGCACGTCGGTGCCCGGCGCGCAGGGGGGCTGCAGATAGCCGTCGGCATCGCGTTTACGGTCAAGTAAATAGAACTCCAGCTCTACCGCTACCACGGGGAACAGACCGCGCTGGCGCAGCTGCTGCCAGAGTCGGTTGAGTACGTTCCGCGGCTCAACGTCAAAGGGAGCGCCATCTTCATCAACCATGGTGAGCTGCACCTGACCAATGTATTCCGGGTCGGCGGCGGACGGCGTCAGGGTACCCGGCACCGGCACGCAGATACAGTCCGGCTCGCCGAGCTCCTGCCCCAGGCCCGCCTCTTCCACGACGTTACCCAAAATGTCCATGGCGAAAACCGATGCCGGGAAATAGCAGCCTTTTTCAAGCTTGCTCAGTCCGGCAACCGGGATGCGCTTGCCGCGAAAACAGCCGTTCAGGTCGGTCAGAAGGACATCAATAAATTGGGTGTCAGGATACTTTTCTAAATAGCGCTTCACTTCCTGCGTAAAGGCGCTGCCCCGCCTCTCATCCGTGTGCTGCACAAAGTTCTCAACTTCTACGATATTGGTTTCCATGATTTACCACCGTTTTTGGGATTTGCGTTCGCTGCTCTGGACTGTCAAATATAATGTCCACCCTATCGAATCTGTATGCAAACAAATTGTTTGTCAAATGTTAAATTAAGTTTGCAAAAGGCAGATCCCGTTGCTAGATTGAGAAAATATTGAACGAAAAGGCCGTTTCACAGGCGAGAATGGCCTAAATTTAGTCCACTTTGTGAGGGCGATCATGGAAAATATAATGAACAAGCCAGTTATTGGCGTAGTGATGTGCAGAAACAGGCTTAAGGGTCATGAGACCCAGACCCTGCAAGAAAAGTACCTGAATGCCATTATTAACGCGGGGGGCTTACCGATTGCCTTACCCCATGCGCTGGCAGAGCCAGAGCTACTTACCGCTCTGCTGCCAACTGGACGGGATTTACCTGCCGGGCAGCCCAAGTAACGTGCAGCCGCACCTTTATGGTGAAAACGGCGATGAGCCTGACGCCGATCCCGGGCGAGATCTTCTGAGTATGGCGCTGATTGCCGCCGCGCTCGAAAGGCGCATCCCCATTTTCGCCATCTGCCGGGGGCTGCAGGAACTGGTTGTTGCGACGGGAGGAACGCTGTATCGCCGCCTGTTCGAGCAGAACGACCTGCTTGAACACCGGGAAGATCCTGAACTGCCGGTTGAGCTACAATACGCCCCTTCTCATGAGGTTCAGGTTCAGGAGGGAGGACTGCTGTCTCAATTAATACCTGGCTGTAACACATTTTGGGTAAACTCGTTACACGGGCAAGGTGCACGAACGTTAGGACCACGGCTTCGCGTGGAGGCCCGTTCGACGGACGGGCTGGTGGAAGCGGTCAGCGTTCATGACCACCCTTTTGCCCTCGGCGTGCAATGGCACCCCGAATGGAACAGCAGCGAGTACGCCCTCTCACGTATGTTGTTTGATGGTTTTATCACCGCCTGTCAAAGCCACATTGCCGAGAAGCAACGGCTTTGACCACTACCGTAAAGGAAATGCAACTATGAGCGATGACGGACTGGCGCCAGGGAAACGTCTGTCTGAGATCCGCCAGCAATTGGGTCTCTCGCAGCGGCGTGCCGCCGAACTGTCTGGGTTAACACACAGTGCCATCAGCACCATTGAGCAGGACAAAGTGAGTCCTGCCATCAGTACGCTGCAAAAGCTGCTGAAAGTCTATGGGCTGTCGCTCTCGGAATTCTTTTCGGAACCGGAAAAACCTGATGAACCGCAGGTGGTTATTAATCAGGAAGACCTTATCGAAATAGGCAGTCAGGGGGTTTCGATGAAGCTGGTTCATAACGGAAATCCGAACCGTACGCTGGCGATGATTTTTGAAACTTACCAGCCTGGAACCACGACCGGAGAGAGGATCAAACATCAGGGTGAGGAGATCGGTACGATACTGGAAGGTGAAATAGTGCTGACCATTAATGGCCAGCCTTATCACCTGGTTGCAGGGCAGAGCTATGCCATCAATACCGGCATACCGCACAGCTTCAGCAATACCTCGGCAGGCATCTGCCGCATTATCAGTGCCCACACCCCCACCACGTTCTAATTACCACTCAGTCCCGGCGTAAGCGCGCTTACGCCGGGACAAATAAAAACGATCAATGTCGGCATTCAACGGGTTAATTCCCGGGATGCCCCACGGCTTCGTATTGCCTGAAACGGCCATGCCTTTATTTATCTGATTGCGAAAGAAAGGAGTGAATATGCATTTTCAGCACCTGACTTACTGGCAGGATAAAGCAAAAAACAGCGCCATTGAGACCCGGTTATTTATTAACGGTGCCTATTGTGACGCCGCCGATAATGCCACGTTTGAAACCGTCAATCCCGCTACCCAACAGACGCTGGCGAACGTGGCCCGTGGCAAGCAGGCGGACGTGGACCGCGCGGTTCAGACCGCGCGTGAGGTATTTGAGCGCGGCGACTGGTCACAGGCGTCTCCGGCGCAGCGCAAGGCCGTGCTGAATAAGCTCGCCGATTTGATGGAGCGCCACGGCGAAGAGCTGGCCTTACTGGAAACGCTGGACACCGGTAAACCCATCCGCCACAGCCTGCGCGACGATATTCCCGGCGCGGCTCGCGCCATTCGCTGGTACGCCGAAGCGGCGGATAAAGTCTACGGCGAAGTGGCGCCTACGGGTCCGGGCGAGCTGGCGATGATCGTGCGCGAGCCGATCGGGGTTGTCGCGGCCATCGTCCCCTGGAACTTCCCGCTGCTGCTGGCCTGCTGGAAGCTGGGCCCGGCGCTGATCGCGGGCAATAGCGTGGTATTAAAACCGTCGGAGAAATCACCGCTCACCGCCCTGCGCCTGGCCGGGCTGGCGAAAGAGGCGGGCCTGCCGGACGGCGTGCTGAATGTGATAAGCGGTTACGGCCATGAAGCGGGCCAGGCGCTGGCACTGCATCCGGAGGTCGAAGTGCTGACGTTTACCGGCTCTACCCGTACCGGCAAGCAGCTGTTGAAGGACGCGGGAGAAAGCAACATGAAGCGCGTCTGGCTGGAGGCCGGCGGCAAGAGCGCCAACATTATCTTTGCCGACTGTCCGGACATGGACAAGGCCGTGAGCGCGACCGCCGCCGGGATTTTTTACAACCAGGGGCAAGTCTGTATCGCCGGTACCCGCCTGCTGCTCGAAGACAGCATCGCCGATGATTTTCTGGCAAGGCTGAAAGCGCAGGCCCGCCACTGGCAGCCGGGCGATCCGCTCGACCCCGACAGCACGATGGGCATGCTCATCGACGCTGCGCACGCCGATACCGTCCACACGTTTATTCGCGAGGGAACCCGGAAAGGTACGCTGCTGCTGGACGGGCGGGAACAATCATGGCCTTCCGCAGTCGGTCCCACCATTTTTGTCGACATCGACCCTGCCTCCCCGCTGTGCCGGGAAGAGATTTTCGGGCCGGTGCTGGTCGTCACCCGTTTTAAAACCGAAGAGGAAGCCTTAACGCTGGCCAACGACAGTGAATACGGGCTTGGCGCGGCGGTATGGACCCGCGATCTCTCCCGGGCGCACCGCATGAGCCGCCGCCTGAAAGCCGGCTCGGTCTTCGTCAATAACTACAACGACGGTGATATGACCGTCCCCTTTGGCGGCTATAAGCAGAGCGGCAACGGTCGCGATAAGTCCCTGCACGCGCTGGAAAAATTTACCGAACTGAAAACCATCTGGATTGCCCTGGAGCCTCAATCATGACCGAACATACCACCAGCTACTACGCGGCCAGCGCGAATGCTTATGAACCTTTCCCGACGCTTAACGAGTCGATCAGCTGTGACGTGTGCGTGGTGGGCGGCGGCTATACCGGCCTCTCCTCCGCGCTGCATCTCGCCGAAATGGGCTACGACGTGGTGCTCCTTGAAGGTGCGCGCATCGGCTTCGGCGCCAGCGGACGCAACGGCGGCCAACTGGTTAACTCCTACAGCCGCGATATCGACGTGATCGAGAAAAACTACGGGCCCGATGCCGCCAAAGTGCTCGGGAGCATGATGTTTGAAGGCGGGGAAATTATTCGGGAGCGTATCCAGCGCTATCAGATCCAGTGCGACTATCGTCCCGGCGGGCTGTTTGTGGCGCTAAACCATAAGCAGCTGGAGACGCTGGAGGAGCAAAAAGCCAACTGGGAACGCTACGGCAACACGCAGCTGGAGTTGCTGGACGCCAGCGCCATCCGCCGGGAAGTCGACAGCGACCGCTATACCGGCGCGCTGCTGGACCGCAGCGGGGGGCACATTCATCCGCTGAACCTGGCGATCGGCGAAGCGGACGCCATTCGCCTGAACGGTGGGCGTGTATATGAACAGTCTCCGGTGACCGCCATTCAGCACACCAGCCCAGCAGTAGTAAGCACGCAGCATGGCCAGGTCACGGCCCGCTACGTGATCGTCGCCGGGAATGCCTATCTGGGCGATAAGATAGAACCGGAGCTGGCAAAACGCAGCATGCCCTGCGGCACCCAGGTGGTGACCACCGCTCCGCTGCCGGAAGAGGTCGCCCGCACGCTGATCCCCAATAACTACTGCGTGGAAGATTGCAATTATCTGCTGGATTACTACCGCCTCACCGCCGACAACCGCCTGCTGTACGGCGGTGGCGTCGTCTATGGCGCGCGCGATCCGGACGATGTCGAGCGCCTGGTGATGCCAAAGCTGCTGAAAACCTTCCCTCAACTGGCAGGCGTCAAAATCGACTACCGCTGGACGGGCAACTTCCTGCTGACCCTGTCCCGTATGCCGCAGTTTGGTCGTCTGGATAAAAACATCTATTACATGCAGGGCTACAGCGGCCACGGCGTGACCTGCACCCATCTGGCCGGGCGGCTGATCTCGGAACTGTTGCGCGGTGACGCTGAGCGCTTTGATGCGTTTGCCAACCTCCCGCACTACCCCTTCCCGGGCGGCCGCAGCCTGCGGATTCCATTCACGGCGATGGGCGCGGCGTACTACAGCCTGCGCGATCGTCTTGGCGTATGATCGTTTCGACAAAAGGGTATCTGACATGAGTAACCAGGAATTTCATCAGCGCAGACTTTCTGCCACCCCGCGCGGCGTAGGCGTAATGTGTAATTTCTTTGCCCGCACGGCGGAGAATGCCACCCTCACCGACGTGGAAGGCAACGACTATATTGATTTCGCCGCCGGGATCGCGGTGCTGAATACAGGCCATCGTCATCCTGAACTGGTGGCCGCAGTGGAAAAACAGCTTCACCAGTTCACCCACACGGCCTACCAGATTGTGCCGTATGAAAGCTATGTTTCATTAGCCGAGAAACTTAACGAGCTGGCCCCGGTGCAGGGCCCGGCCAAAACGGCGTTCTTCACCACGGGCGCGGAAGCGGTGGAAAACGCCATTAAAATCGCCCGGGCTCACACCGGCAGACCGGGCGTGATTGCCTTCGGCGGAGGCTTCCACGGCCGAACCTATATGACCATGGCCTTAACCGGCAAGGTCGCGCCTTATAAGCTGGGATTTGGCCCCTTCCCGGGGTCGGTTTATCACGTGCCGTATCCCTCAGAGCTGCACGGCATCACGACGCAGGATGCCATCACGGCGATAGAACGCCTGTTCAAAGCGGATATTGAGGCGAAACAGGTGGCGGCGATTATTTTTGAACCCATTCAGGGTGAAGGCGGATTCAACGTCGCCCCGCCAGAGCTGGTGGCCGCCATCCGCCGAATCTGTGATGAGCACGGGATCGTGATGATTGCCGACGAAGTGCAGAGCGGCTTCGCCCGTACGGGTAAACTGTTTGCCATGGAACACTACGTGGACAAGCCCGACCTGATGACGATGGCGAAAAGCCTGGCAGGCGGAATGCCGCTGTCTGGCGTGGTGGGTCGCGCCGAAATCATGGACGCGCCGGCGCCCGGCGGTCTGGGGGGGACCTATGCAGGCAACCCGCTTGCGGTGGCCGCCGCGCACGCGGTGCTGAAGATTATCGACAACGAGTCACTGTGCGCCCGCGCCTGCCATCTGGGGGATCGACTGAAAGCCACACTGGAGGAGATTCAGGGCACCTTCCCTGCGCTCGTGGCGATAAGGGGAAGAGGATCGATGATTGCGGCGGAGTTTTTTGATCCCGAGAGCCGTGAGCCTTCGGCCGCCATCGCGCAGGCGATACAGCAAAAGGCGCTCGCCCAGGGCCTGCTGTTATTGATCTGCGGCCAGTACGGCAACGTGATCCGCTTCCTTTATCCGCTGACCATTCCGGATGCCCAGTTCAACCAGGCACTGGCGATCCTGCAACAGGTTATGCGTGATAAGTCCTGAGTGCCCACCGAAAACCGTCACCCGGAATGCCGGGGACGGTTTCAACGGAGGAGATCGGCACAGATTTCCTCCATGTGGGAAATGTTGGGGAATTTGGTCTGTTTCATTGTATGCTCCCTGAAACACATCCCCGGCATGAGGAAATAAGAATTGCAAAAAACATCAGCCTATCAGTCACTTGTGAAAACCTTCCAGCGCCTCTCACGCTTCTCGCACCTCTCCTCCATCGCCAGCTGGGACATGTTCACCATGATGCCGCCCGGCGGCAGCGCCGCGCGCGGTGAAGCGCTGGCAGAGATGAGCGTCCTGCAACATCAGATCCTGACCGATAAAAAAGTCGGCGACCTGTTAGCGGCCGCAGCAGGGGAAGATCTGAATGACGTCGAACAGGCCAACCTGCGGGAAATGACGCGACAGTATCAGCAGGCTACCCTGCTGCCGGAATCGCTGGTGGAAGCCAAATCCCTGGCGGGCAGCAGGTGCGAGCACGCCTGGCGTACGCAGCGTCCCGCCAACGACTGGCAGGGCTTTTCCGCCAACCTGAAAGAAGTGGTGAAACTCAGCCGTGAAGAAGCCCGCCTGCGCGCAGAAGCCAAAGGCTGTACGCCGTACGACGCGCTGCTGGATATTTTTGAACCGGACATGACCAGCGCGCGCCTGGACGTGCTGTTTGGTGATATGAAAACCTGGCTGCCGGACCTGCTGGCAAGCGCGGTGGAGAAACAGGCTCAGCGGTCGTTCGTTCCGCCGCAGGGCCCCTTCCCGACGGCAACCCAGCGCGAACTGGGTCTGGAAGCCATGAAGATGCTCGGCTTCGATTTTAACGGCGGTCGCCTCGACGTAAGTGCGCACCCGTTCTGCGGCGGCGTACCGGAAGATGTGCGCATCACCACGCGCTATGATGAGGACGAGCTGCTCAGCGCGCTGTTTGGCGTGATCCACGAAACCGGACACGCGCGCTACGAACAAAACCTGCCGCGCGCGTGGGCAGGACAGCCTATTGCCCTGGCCCGCTCAACCGCGATCCACGAATCCCAGAGTCTGTTCTTTGAGATGCAGCTGGGACGCAGTGAAGCCTTCCTCAAGCATCTTCTCCCTGCGGTGCACGCCCGCTTTGGCAGCCAGGCGGCGTTCAGCGAAGAGAACTTTATCGCCTGGAACCAGCGCGTGAAGCCGGGCTATATCCGCGTCGATGCGGACGAAGTGAGCTACCCGGCACACGTGGTGCTGCGCTATGAGA
Source organism: Enterobacter bugandensis (assembly GCF_900324475.1). Lineage (NCBI taxonomy): Bacteria > Pseudomonadati > Pseudomonadota > Gammaproteobacteria > Enterobacterales > Enterobacteriaceae > Enterobacter > Enterobacter bugandensis. The sequence continues at coordinate 2,101,705 of NZ_LT992502.1, read as the reverse complement.
TTGAGCGGGCGCTGATCAACGGCGAGATTGAGGTGGACGATATCCCCGCCCTGTGGGACGAGAAAATGCAGGCCTGGCTCGGATTATCCACCAAAGATAACTACCGCAACGGCTGCATGCAGGATATCCACTGGACCGACGGCGGGTTTGGTTACTTCCCGTCGTACACGCTGGGCGCGATGTATGCCGCGCAGCTGTTCCATGCTGCAAAGACCGCGCTTCCGGGACTGGCGCCCTCCATCGCTGAAGGGGATTTTTCCGCCCTCTTTGAGTGGCTGCGTCAGAACATCTGGCAGCACGGTAGCCGCTTTAGCACATCGCAGTTAATCACCCAGGCGACGGGGGAAGATCTGAATATCCGCTACTTCCGCGAACACCTGACCTCACGCTACCTGTAATGATAAGGCCGGGGTTCTTCCCCGGCCTTGTACATATGGTTACACGCGGATACCAATCACTCACGGAAACCCCGAATTTACAGGGATATAGTTATTTCAACGGCCCCGCAGTGGGGTTAAATGAAAAACCAAATTCGAGGGTATGAACATGAAAAAAGTATTAGCTCTGGTTGTTGCCGCTGCTATGGGTCTGTCTTCTGCTGCGTTTGCTGCTGAAACCACTGCTGCACCAGCTGCTGCGGCGCCTGCTGCAACGACCACCGCGGCACCAGCAAAAACCGTACATCACAAGAAACACCACAAAGCCGCTAAACCGGCTGCAGAGCAAAAAGCGCAGGCTGCGAAAAAGCACCACAAAAAAGCCGCTAAACCAGCCGTAGAGCAGAAGGCTCAGGCTGCGAAAAAGCACCACAAGAAAGCCGCTAAACCAGCCGTAGAGCAGAAAGCCCAGGCTGCGAAAAAGCATCACAAAAAAGCAGTAAAACACGAAGCTGCTAAACCAGCTGCACAGCCAGCTGCGTAAGCGTACAAGCTTAACCGGGCCCTGCGGGGCACGTTGGTAAACCGGCGCTGAACCGGAAAAGGTTCTGCGCCGTTTTTTTTATCCGGAGGGCGTATGCTGCGACGCTATCGGTTTGAGCTGATTCTTATCCTGCTTATTTTATGCGCGCTCATCGCAAGCCGCTTTTATCTTTCCTGACTGTAGCACGCTGATTTTACTCCCACTTTAGCGCCGTCCCGTCTATAGTATTTTCATAGGGTTCACTTTTAATAATCATAATTACCCCCACCAGAGTGTGATATGCGTAAATCTGTTGTGTTGTTGCTGGGAACGTTTGGCCTTTTTTCTGGATTTTCACAGGCGGATGATGGCGGTGATAACGCCATTAGCGCGAAAGAGCTAAAGACGCTTTTTTTCGGTCATGACGATCGTACTCGCGTCACCGATCCTACCCAGGCTCCCTGGGATGCTATAGGCCAACTGGAAACCGCTAGCGGCAACCTGTGTACCGCGACGTTAATCACCCCGCAATTAGCGCTGACGGCGGGCCACTGCCTGTTGACGCCACCCAACGGTAAGCCAGACAAAGCGGTTGTCTTACGATTTGTGTCGCAAAAAGGGATCTGGCGCTATGAAATCCACGGCATTGAAGGCCGGGTTGATGCTTCTCTTGGGAAGCGTCTTAAACCGGATGGAGACGGCTGGATTGTGCCGCCCGCGGCAGCCTCATGGGATTTTGGCCTGATTATTTTGCGCTACCCGCCTTCGGGCATTACGCCGCTGCCGTTATTTGATGGCGATAAAGCGGCGCTCACCGCCGCGCTGAAAGCCGCCGACCGCAAGGTAACGCAGTCAGGCTACCCGGTCGATCATCTGGATTCGCTTTACACCCACACGGACTGTATCGTGACAGGCTGGGCGCAGACCAGCGTGCTTTCCCATCAGTGCGATACGTTGCCGGGCGACAGCGGTTCACCGCTGATGCTGAAAACCGATAACGGCTGGCAGTTGATTGGGGTTCAAAGCTCCGCCCCGGCGGCGAAAGACCGCTGGCGAGCCGATAACCGGGCCTTATCCGTCACCGGTTTTCGCGATAAGCTGGAAGCGCTGGCTAAAGAGTAAGCCAGCGCGGCTGTCTGTGAATCAGGGTTACCGATTGATCAGGCGAGTTTTATCATGATCATGCCCGCCAGCAGCAAAATCAGTCCTATCCAGCCTTTATTATTTAAACGCTGCCCGAAAAGCACCCACCCTGCGGCCAGGGTGGCGGCGATACCAAAACCGCCCCACAGCGCATAGGCCACAGACAGATCGATACCTTTGACCGCCTGTGACAGGGCGCTGAACGCCCCCAGCACTGCGGCAATCGACATCAGGCCATAAACCTTACGGCGAAAACCGTCAGAGAATTTCAGCAGAACGTTCGCCAGAATTTCCAGCACGATGGCGAAGCCCAGCCAGGCCGCATGAACCCATTCAAACTGTTGCATGGTTCTGCTCCTTCTGCTGTTTTGTCGGTTTACGGGTACCTGATTTAATCAGCACGATACCCGCGACCAGCGTCGTTAACCCGGCGACCTTCATTGTTGTTAATGTTTCGTCGAATATCAGAACGCTGAACAGCGTAATCAATAAAATACCGATCCCTTCCCACAGCGCATAGGCCACACCCAGCGCAATTTTCTTCACCGCAAATGAGAGGAAAATATAGGAAAGGGATATCATCACCAGCATTAAAATAAAACCGGTATTGCCCTCGCTGACGCTTGCCCATTTCATTGACAGCGTGCCGGTAATTTCAGCGAGGATAGCCAGGGCTAATAAGATCCAGTAAAACATGTTTTTCTCCTGCTTGAGAATATAATCCATCGTGGCCCGCTGCATGCAGCAAACCAAAAAAATATGAAATTAAATCAGACAGCTAAGCGCGTAGCGCCAGCTCAGGCAGAAGAGATGACTATAGTGCGGTGCGCCAGTGTTGCTCACCAGCAATCAGGCAGAAGGAGGTAGAAAATAGAGCAGCGTTGTTTGAAGAATAGGTCCTGAACAAATTGTCCATAAAATTACAATTATCCGCGTTGTTGCTTCTCGTCTTTGCGGATGAAAATTGTCCTCGGTAGTTGAACACGCCAAATTTGTACCATAACTGAAAATTTTACTCAAAGTCTTTTCAATTCTTTACCCATCCCGTTTGATTTTGGTTAGTTTATTGCAGGACGTTTACCCTCTATTATAAATAAAAAGCATTTTTTGGAGTCACCATGGCTAAACCCATTATTACCCTCAACGGGTTAAAAATTGTCATCATGCTGGGCATGCTGGTGATCATACTCACGGGCGTTCGTTTTGCCGCCGACATCATTGTGCCCTTTATTCTGGCCTTGTTTGTTGCGGTGATCCTTAACCCACTGGTCCGGCGCATGACGCGGCTGCGCATCCCGCGCGTGCTGGCAATTACCCTGCTAATTAGCATCATTATTTTCGCCATGGTGTTACTGGTTGCGTATCTGGGTACCTCGCTGAACGAACTGGCGCGAACGCTGCCGAAATACCGTTCCTCGCTGGCGATACCGCTGCTGCAGCTTGAGCCCTGGCTTCAGCGCGCGGGAATAGAAGTTTCGGTTGAGGAGCTTCTTAAATATATCGACCCTAATGCGGCCATGACCATCGTCACAGGCCTGCTGACGCAGCTTTCCAATGCCATGACCTCCATTTTCCTGCTGTTTTTAACGGTGGTGTTCATGCTGCTGGAGGTGCCACAGCTGCCCGCAAAGTTACAGCAAATCATGGTTCGTCCGGTTGAAGGAATGGGAGCTATTCAGCGCGCGCTGGACAGCGTTTCACGCTATCTGGTACTGAAAACCGTCATCAGCCTGGTCACCGGGGTGGTGGTCTGGGGAATGCTGGTGGCGCTGGACGTCCGCTTTGCGTTCGTCTGGGGGTTACTGGCATTTGCGCTCAATTACATTCCTAACATCGGCTCCGTGCTGGCGGCAATCCCCCCTATTCTTCAGGTGCTGGTGTTCAGTGGATTTTATGATGCGCTGATTCTGCTGGCCGGCTATCTGGCGATTAACCTGGTATTCGGGAATATTCTTGAACCACGAATGATGGGGCGTGGGCTGGGGCTTTCGACGCTGGTCGTCTTTTTGTCCCTGATTTTCTGGGGCTGGCTGCTCGGTCCCGTAGGCATGCTGCTCTCCGTTCCGCTGACCATCATCGTGAAGATTGGTCTGGAACAGACGGCGGGCGGGCAAAGCATCGCCGTGCTGCTGAACGATATGAGCCATCAATAGCCGTCATTCCGCCATCGACATGAGGGGCTTGCTTGCCCTTCCTCCTTCACGGTAAGCCCTGAGCGCCCTCTGCCAGTCCGTCAGAGGGTACACCGTTCCGGGGCTGTATTCACTGGCGCGCATCCGGGGCCAGATTTGATCGAACTCCGCGCGCCACGCCTCTGCGCTGAGCCCATCCAGATAGTTACGAATATGGAACCACGCCACGCGCGGCAGGGGCCGCTGCTGGCGGAAGGTCTGCCCGGAGAGCAGCCCGTAGCAGACAAATATGCCCTGCTCCGGCAGCACGCTCAGGATCGCTTCCGCCAGCGCCCCGCCGGTTGCATCGTAAACGACGTCGGCACGCGCGGCAACGGAGAGAATCCGCTGCATGTCATGCTGTGCGACAGGAACGATCCCCATCGCCGCCAGCCGTTCAGCGTGAACGGGCGAACGATGAATACCGTACACCGCCTCTGCCCCCGCCAGACGCGCCCACTGCCCGAGCAGGATGGCGCAATCCGAACCGGCGGCCGTGAGCAGCACCCGCTTTCCCCGCGGTGGATAGTGGCTCAACATCATCTGCGCCGCCAGCGGGTTGATATAGGCCCGCGCGGCCAGGCGTGAATCGACATCATCAGGCACGGGGATCGCATACTCTGCCGGGCAATCCGCATAGCGCTGCCAGGTGCCCTGCCCGCGCAGCGGCAGAACGCGTTTACCCGGCAGATGCGCAAAAGACGCGGGCGCCTGAATGACAACGCCGACGCCTTCATACCCCGCGACGGCGGGCAGCGGGGTTCTGTGACGGTAAGCGCCGGTAATGGGAATGAGATCGGACGCGTTCACCGGCGCATACAGCATTTGCACACGGAGGTATCCTGGCGCAAGCGCGCCCGGCGGCGCAGTTTCAGGTTGCAGAACAGATTCTGGCTCGCCAAAACGGCGATACCAGAGGGCCAGATTTTCCATTACGATCTCACGGCTGACGGCGGAATACTTAATCGCGCCAGCCCATTGCCGGTGCGACATGTTTGAGAATGGACTCAATCACGTGCGCATTGTAATCCACACCGAGCTGGTTCGGTACGGTCAGTAATAACGTATCAGCCTCGGCAATCGCCTCGTCCTTCTTCAGCTGTTCAACCAGCTTGTCCGGCTCCGCGGCATAGCTGCGCCCGAAGATCGCGCGCGTTTTTTCATCAAGATACCCAACGCTATCGCTGTCGTTGCGGCTGGCGCCGAAGTACATCCGGTCGCGGTCGTCCATCAGGACAAAAATACTGCGGCTGACCGAGACGCGCGGCTCGCGCGCATGCCCTGCCTCTTTCCACGCCTGACGGTACGCGCGGATCTGTTTTGCCTGCTGAATATGGAACGGTTCGCCGGTTTCGTCGTCTTTCAGGGTTGAGCTTTGCAGGTTCATGCCGAGCTTAGCGGCCCATACCGCCGTCGCATTTGAACCGGCGCCCCACCAGATACGCTCCCGCAGCCCTTCAGAATACGGTTCCAGGCGCAGCAGCCCAGGCGGATTGGGGAACATCGGCTGTGGATTCGGCTTTGCAAACCCTTCGCCGCGCAGCACCTCAAGCAGCACCTCGGTATGACGGCGCGCCATGTCCGCTTCGTTTTCCCCTTCCTGCGGGACATAGCCGAAATGACGCCAGCCATCAATGACCTGCTCCGGAGAGCCGCGGCTGATGCCAAGCTGCAAACGGCCGCCGGAAATCAGGTCCGCCGCGCCCGCATCCTCGGCCATATACATCGGGTTTTCATAGCGCATATCAATCACGCCCGTACCGATTTCAATGGTTTTCGTTTTCGCACCTATTGCCGCCAGCAGAGGGAACGGCGAGCTAAGCTGACGGGCGAAGTGGTGCACGCGGAAATAGGCACCGTCCGCGCCCAGTTCTTCAGCGGCCACGGCCAGGTCGATGGACTGCAGCAGCGTGTCTGCCGCCGAGCGCGTGCCGGACTGCGGAGAAGGCGTCCAGTGACCAAACGATAAAAAACCGATCTTTTTCATAACCCTGTGTCCTGATAATGCGTTGCGTTCTGTCCACTTTACGCATTACCCGGTAAGAATAAATGCCGTTTATTTAACGGAAAGCATCAAATAAATTGACGGAATAGCGGGGTTCGTCATTCCGCTCCATAATGGATATAATATCCCCCACTTTTTTCATGGCAGGTAAAACCGGCAATGGCTCTGATCCCTAAAAACTACGCGCGACTGGAAAGCGGCTATCGCGAGAAAGCATTAAAAATCTATCCCTGGGTCTGCGGACGCTGCTCGCGGGAGTTCGTCTATTCCAACCTGCGTGAATTGACGGTTCACCATATCGATCATGACCATACTAACAACCCGGAAGATGGCAGCAACTGGGAGCTGTTGTGCCTGTTTTGCCACGATCACGAGCATTCAAAATACACCGAAGCGGATCAGTACGGCACCACCGTAGTCGCCGGTGAAGACGCGCAAAAAGACGTGGGTGTCGCCACGTTTAACCCGTTTGCCGATTTAAAAACGATGATGGATAAGAAGAAATAATCTTCTCGTCCGCTCGTGCTCCGCGATTTTAAAATGTCCAGGTGATAGCGGCGGTTGCAGACCCCTCATTACGCCGCATCACTATTGGGCTTTCATTCGCATGGTCGCCAAGCCAGGTATAGTCCGCGCTCAGGACCGTTCCCCAGTGAGCATCGAACTGATGGCTCCAGGTCAGGCTGGTGTCGACGCCATAAAATCCCCCCGGCGCTGAATAGCGGCGATAGCCGGTGCGGCGGCTCTGCTGCTCGCTGACCCCATACCAGGTATTCAGATAACGGCTGTCGCCAAACAGAGCCGCAGACTGAAGGGCGATCGTGTCCTCGCTGTTTTGTAGGGGAATCAACGTAACGGACGCCTGATAACTTACGCCCTGGCTGTCCGTTAACGGTAGCGTCGCCTTACCCTCAACGCTTAGCCAGGACGCAGCCTGCCAGCCGACGGCCAGGCCGGTATTCAGGGTGGCATCAATGTCCCCCATCCCCTTCAGATTGTTTGCGCCCTCACGCCAGCCAGAATTTTTCTCTGCCCTCCCGAGGTCGTAACCCAGCGTATGTTCCAGGTACCAACCGCTGTCGTTTTGCAGGTCATATCCCACTCCTTTTTGTGCATCAATAAAGAAAGCACCCTTGCGCCCCTGCAGCACAGGAACCACCTGCCACACCTGCTTGTCTGAGCCTGAATAACGGGGGGCATAGTGACCGCCCAGCCCGACGGTTAAAGAGCCGGAAGCGGCGTCATCATCCGCCTGCACACCTGAGGCAACGGCCATCAGAAGCGGAACGGTCATATACAGGCCTTTTTTTATCGCTATCATACTGTTCTCCACGCAGACGCTGGCGTCTGCTGATTCAGGGTCTGCCACACAATGTTGGCGCAGTATGGTTTGGCTAAATCAATGAATCGTCGGGATAGTGTTAAGAAACGGTCAAGGTGAACGGATGTTGTCCAGAAGAGTGCTGATTATTGAAGATGACGCCGATGCGGCTGGCGTGCTTGAAGCCTATTTACGTCGTGAAAATTACGATGTCACCATTACCGGAGACGGTCTTTCCGGGCTGGATATGGCGCAGCGGTGGAAACCCGACCTCATCCTGCTGGACGTGATGCTGCCCGGGCTTAACGGCACCGAAGTGCTGGCCGGACTGCGTCGTAAAAGCGATGTACCGGTGATCATGGTCACCGCCATGGGCGACACCCCCGATCGCATTGGTGCCCTGCGGTACGGTGCCGATGATTATGTTGTGAAACCCTATCATCCGGGAGAAGTCGTGGCTCGCGTACAGGCGGTGCTGCGACGCAGCAGTAAAAAAGAGACAGACGACGAGATCCTTCGCTGGCAAACGCTGGAGGTGGATGTGGCCGCCATTGTGGCGAGCGTGGATAACGGCGGCGACGCGCCCGTGATGCTCGATCTTACGCCAACGGAATTCTCGCTTCTGGCAACGCTGCTGCGCTCTCCCGCACGCCCCTTTTCCCGTCAGTACCTGCTGGAACACTGTCTGCCGGAAAGCGAGGCGCTGGAGCGCGTGGTGGACACCCATATTTATAACCTGCGTAAAAAACTCGAAGCGGCGGGTATTTCCGGCGTGTTGATTAACGTTCGCGGCGTGGGATACAGGTTCAGACAACCATGATAAAAAACCGGCACTCCTCTCTCTGGCGCTGGATTTGCGCGCGTATCCTGGCACTGGCCATCGGCAGCGTGATCGTCATTGCCACCTGCATGTGGCTACGTTATGCGGTACAGAACTACTGGATAATGGGCAGAATGCCAGCGGCGGTCCGGCAGGAATTTCTGACGCTCAGCCAGAACCCACAGGCCGATCCGGCCCGCTTCCACAGCATTGTGGATACCTGGTGGGGGCTGAGTTATTCCACGCCATCCATCGCCTCTGCGGACTGGGTTACGGTGGCCCTGCTGGTGCTGGTGATGATCCCGTTTATTGTGGTGATGGGGTTAAAACACGCCCGACCGCTGGCGCTGCAGTTCAGCCGTCTTCGCGATGCCGCCAAAGATGTCGCCGACGGGCAGTTTGGCCGTCAGGCTGAACTGGTCAAGGATGCGCCAGCGGAAATGGTCAGCTTTGCAAACGACTTTAACTCCATGACGGGGCAACTCGCCCGCTATGAAAAAGAGCTCCGCGCCTCGCACGTCGCGATGGCGCACGAGCTGCGTTCGCCCCTGACGGCCGCCATTGGTCGTCTGCAGGGCATGTTGGACGGTGTGTTTGATGCCAGCCCGATGCAGCTGGAAATGGTGATGAAACAGCTTCAGCATCTTAATCGCCTGACCGATGAGCTTCACCTTCTCTCGTTAGCGGACGCGGGAAATCTGGTGCTGGAAGAGCAGGCCTTTTCTCTGGATGAGCTTATTCAGGAGCGGGCGGCCTGGATCATGCCGCAGGCCGAAGCGCATCATTTTACGATTACGCTGCGTAACCCGCGTACGTGCCCGTTCAGAGGCGATGCGTTCCGCATGGGGCAGGTATTTACTATCCTTATTGAAAATGCACTACGCTACGGGCGCGAAGGCGGCCATCTTGAGGTGGCGCTGCACTACGCCAGCAGGCATTACGCCATTGAATTTCACGATGACGGACCGGGCGTATCCCCCCAGTTCTTACCGGACATGTTTAAGCGCTTTAGCCGTGAGGAGCAGTCCCGCGCGCGGCATTCCGGCGGCAGCGGCCTCGGTTTGTCTATCGCCCGGGCGATTTGTCAGGCACATAGGGGCACGATCGAGGCCTCATTACCGGAAACGGGCGGCCTTGCTGTGCGTATTTTGTTACCCTGGCAGCCGTCCGGTAATAAAAATATCCACTCTTGATAAACCCTTGACAGAACATCGAATCTTTCTCGACGTAGCGCACATTTAATAACGCCCTCATCTTTATGGAGCGGCGTTATGTCAGACGAATTTGTTCTCTCCCTCCGCCACTGCCTGCACCATCTGTACGGCGTGGCGCGCACTCTTTCCTGGGTAAATTTTCTCCCTCTGGTCCTGCTCGCGCTGGTGATTTTTCCGCTCACCGGCTGCGGTGACAAACAGGAAAATAAGCCTGCCCCAGTGCGTAAGGTGCGCTACGTCGTCGTACGTACAGCCCAAACCCTCCCCGCGCTGGAAAGGACCGGTGAGATCCATGCCCGCGATGAAACGACGCTGAGCTTTCAAACCGGGGGGCGAATACTGACGCGCAGCGTTGATATTGGCGATCGGGTTAATGCCGGACAGCTGCTGGCCACACTTGAAAATACCACCGGACAAAATCAGCTCGACAGCGCAACGGCCGACTATGAAGGGGCCACAGCCTCAGCGCAGGTTGCCGCGCTTAACGTCAGCCGAATGCAAAAGCTCATGCCGACGGGCGCAATAGCCCGCACGCAACTCGACAGCGCCCGCGCGGACTGGCTTGTCGCCCGCGCGCGATTAAAAAGTAGCGAGGCCGCGTGGCGTAACGCCCGCGAAAGCCTTGGCTGGACGCGCCTTATCGCTCCACAAACCGGCACGATCACCGAGGTGAGCGCCTCTGCGGGCCAGGTTGTCAGCGCGGGACAGACGGTGCTTACGCTGGCAACCGGCGAAGCCCGCGACGTAGCGTTTGATATCGCCACGCCCGATGCGATACCGCCGCTGGATAAGGCGGAATTGCGGGTTTCCCTGCTCAGCGCCCCGTCGATACAGGCATCTGCCGTGCTGCGGGATATCACCCCGCAGGCCGATCCTCAGACCCGCACCTGGCGCGTCAGAGCCACCCTGATAAACCCGCCAGCGGCGCTAGCGCTGGGTGCCAGCGTCACCGTCACCCTGCCCTCGACTGGCCCGCGAGGTTACGTCATTCCCGCATCGGCGCTGAGCCGAACAGGAGATAGACCGGCGGTGTTCGTGATTAACCCGCATTCGCAGGCGCAGCTGCGCGCGGTGGTGCCTGCCTGCTATACGGCCTCCTCGGTGATTATCGCCTCCGGCCTTGAGCCAGACGACCGGGTGATTACGGCTGGCGTGAGCAAACTCCGTTCCGGAGAGCCGGTGGTACCCGGGGAGGTTCAGCCATGAACACGAAACCGGAAGCGAAATTTAACCTGTCCGCATGGGCGCTTAACCATCAGCAGATGGTCAGTTTCTTCATGCTGCTGATCGTGGCGATGGGCGTGTTCTGCTATGAAAAACTGCCGCGTAATGAAGATCCGGTTTTTACCATTAAAACGGCGGTCGTCTCCGCGCAGTGGCCGGGCGCGTCCGTAACGGACACCACCCGTCTGCTGACCGATACGCTTGAAAAAAAGCTGCAGGAAACGCCCTGGCTTGATTATCTCGAAAGTGAAACCCGTGCCGGGAGCACGGTTATCCATTTGAATCTCCGTGACAATACCCCACCGCAAAAGGTGCAGGACATCTGGTATCAGATCCGCAAAAAAATGCAGGACATCGCGCCGTCTTTACCGGAAGGCGTTCAGGGCCCGGCCGTGAACGACGAATTTGACGATACGTTCGGCACGATTTACGGCTTTATTCCCGACGGCTATACCTTACGGGAAGTGCGGGATCGCGTTGAGACAATACGTCGTGAGCTCGCCTCCTTGCCAGATATCGGCAAAACCACCCTGCTGGGCGAACAGCAGGATCAGATGGTTCTCGCCTTTTCTCCGGCCCGTCTGGCGGGTATGGGACTGGATATTCAGGCGGTCGCCGATGCGCTGCGGGCGCAAAACGCGGTTGTCCCAGCTGGCGTTATGCGTACCGGGCAGGAGAACATCGCGATCAAGGTCAGCGGGGCGCTCACGTCCGAAGAGAGTTTACGCGCCGTCACGCTGCACATTAACAATCGCTATATTCCGCTGACCGATATCGCCACTGTCACCCGGGAAGCCGCCGAGCCACCGGCCCCCGCGTACCGGGTAAACGGCAAACCGGCCATCGGGCTGGCGGTGTCAATGGCGCCAACGGGCAACATGCTGCGTTTTGGCGCCGCGCTGAACGCCAGAATGACAGTCCTCAGCGCCGGGCTGCCGCACGGTATTGAGATGGTGAAAGTTGCCGATCAGTCGGCGGTGGTCAGTGACGCGGTAAGTGGTTTTGTCCGGGTGCTTATTGAAGCTGTTGTTATCGTGCTGGCGGTTTCATTTGTCTCGCTGGGTTTGCGGGCGGGGCTGGTGGTGGCTGCGGCCATTCCGCTGGTGCTCGCCATGACATTTGCCGGCATGATGCTCGCCGGCATCGGGCTTCAGCGTATCTCGCTTGGGGCGCTGATCATTGCGCTGGGTCTGCTGGTGGATGACGCCATGATCGCCGTCGAAACGATGGTCTCCCGTCTGGAAGCCGGAGATTCCCGTCGGCATGCGGCCACCCATGCATTCAAAACGACGGCCTTCCCGATGCTCACCGGAACCCTGGTGATGATTGCCGGGTTTATTCCCGTTGGTTTTGCGGCCTCCAGCGCCGGTGAATATTGTTTTTCCCTGTTTGCGGTAGTGCTGATTGCCCTGCTCTGCTCCTGGGTTGTCGCGATCCTGTTTTCGCCGCTGACGGGTACGTGGCTGCTGCCGGAGAAGGTCAGACATCGCGCGGCAGGCCCTGGAAGGATCGCGCGCGGGTACGGGCGGCTTTTAGGGCTGGCGCTACGTCACCGGCTCGCCACCGTGCTGATTGCGCTTTCCGCGCTGGGGCTGTCCGTGTACGGCACGACGTTTATGCAGGGTGAGTTCTTCCCCGCGTCGGACCGGCCTGAGCTGCTGGTCAGCCTGACGCTTCCGGCCAACGCGTCGCAGCCCGAAACGTTAAGAGAGGTGGAAAAGCTGGAACACGCGCTGGCCGGCAACAGCAATATCGAGCGCTACTCGACGTACGTCGGGTCAGGAGCCATCCGTTTTTACCTGCCGATGGACGTGCTGCTGGAAAATGAAAACATCGCCCAGATTGTGGTGGTGGCGAAGGATCTTCAGGCGCGGGATCGTCTGCATGGGCAGTTGAACAGGCTGCTGGCGGCGCAGTTTAGCGACATCATCACGCGCGTGTCGCCCCTGGAGCTTGGGCCGCCCGTCGGCTGGCCAATCAAATACCGGGTGAGCGGGCCTGATTATCGGCAGGTCCGGGCGCTTGCGAACCGTCTGGCCGACGCGATTGGCCAATCGCCGCTGTCGCGCGAGGTTAACCAGACGGCCGGAGAGCCGGAGAGGATCATTACTCTGAAGGTGAATCAGACGGCGGCCAGGGCGGCAGGAATATCGTCAGAAGCTCTCGCCCGCACCTTGAATACCCTCTGGTCCGGCAGCGTTGTCACCTCGGTCAGGGATAACGATCGCCTTGTCGACGTGGTGCTACGGGCCACGGACAATGAACGTCACAGCACCGCCACCCTCTCCTCGCTGACCGTTCAGGGGAATGACGGTAAAAAAATTCCGCTCAGCGCCGTCGCGACGCTGGTCTGGAACGTGGACGATCCGGTCATCTGGCGTCGACAGCGGTTGCCTTTTATTACGGTGCAAACTGACCTCGCGCCGGGGCTGAGGGCCGAAGCGGTATCGGCGGCGCTGCGTCCGGCGATCGACACGCTGCGCGCGGAGCTGCCTGCCGGTTACAGCATAGAAGAAGGCGGCGCGGTTGCCGAATCAGATAAGGGGAACAGCTCCGTTTTTAGCGTTCTTCCGGTGACGCTTGTCATCATGTTGATGCTGCTGATGCTTCAGTTGCGCCGATATTCCCGGATGCTGCTGGCGCTTCTGATGGCCCCGTTTGGTTTACCGGGGATCGTGCTGGCTATGCTGCCCGGCGGCACGCCGATGGGATTTGTCGCGCTGCTGGGCGTCATCGCCCTGGCGGGGATGATCGTGCGTAACGCGGTGATACTGATTAGCGAGGTAGACAGTAATCTTACTCAAGGGATGGCAAACGATGCCGCGATTGTGGCGGCCGCGGAGCATCGGGCCAGACCCATCTGTCTGACCGCCTGCGCCGCCATTCTGGGCATGATTCCGATCTCTCATCAGGTATTCTGGGGGCCAATGGCCTATGCGATTATCGGCGGGCTGCTGGTCGCGACGCTGGTAACGCTGACCGTATTACCCGCGTCGTTTAGCCTGCTGTTACAGTGGGGGAGTCAGCGCAAAGCCGCAGAAGAAAGGTGAGCTGAGGCTCAATCGTTCCCCGGCAGATTACACAGCAGTCAGCGCAAAACGGTTCCTCAGGATCCGGGGGATCTCATCCTCCGTCAGCTGCTGCGGCTAAACTGCGCAAACGAACCCACGCCTCACCTGCTGAATGCCATGAAACAGACTGGCGCGCGGTGTCATGAACTGGCGGGCTCCTCTCCGGTGGCGGTTTTACACTAAACTTTCCAGCCACTCGGTAAAGGCCCGCACCTTGCGGGAGAGATGGCGGTGTGGATAGAGAAGCGACAATTTACGATCCGGGGAGCGATGCTCCGGTAACACTTCAACCAGTTGGCCGCGGTCAATATAGGGCTGCAGAAAAAGATTCATCCCCTGTATTAACCCTAACCCGGCCAGGCCCGCCGCGATGTAGGCTTCGGAGTTATCCACGACCAGCTTGCCGGGCAGCGTTATTTCCGCAATGCCTTCTGGCGTAGTAAACGTCCAGGGTTGAATTTTTCTGCTGTTGTTATTAATCCAGTTGATGGCCTGATGTTTGTATAAATCATCCAGCGTTTCTGGCGTACCGTGTTTTGCCAGCCAGGCCGGGCTGGCACAGGTCGTGATTTTAATGTTCCCGATTTTGCGCGCGACATAGTCACCATCGTCCAGCTCCCCCACTCGCAGCACGCAGTCCAGGCCATCGCGCAGCATATCCCGACGGCGGTCAGAGCTGCTCAGTATGATGTCGATTTCAGGATGCTGCCGATAAAAATCCGGCAGGTTGGGTATGACCCTCAGCGCCGCAAAAGCGATGGGCATATCCACCCGCAACTGACCGTGTATTGCCCGGCCAGTGCCAAACGACTCCAGTAAATCGTCCGCCTGCGCCAGCAGGGGTTTACTTCGGCGATAAAACGCCTCGCCGTCCGGCGTCAGGCTAATCCGCCGCGTTGTTCTCTGCAGCAAACGCGTGCCGCTGTGCTGCTCCAGATGCTGTAACGCTTTGGTGACCGCCGGACGGTGGATCTGCAGATTTTCCGCCGCCTGGGTCAGGCTGCCCGACTCGACAATTTCAATGAAAACTCTAATCGATTCAAAGAGATTTAGTTGCATTGGTTGTCTCTTTTGCCGTCACAGGAATGTCAGGATTGTTACTTATTTTATAACAGTGATGAATCTTTTTGGCTATTTTTCCTAACAATCTTCCGCCCTACACTCTCCTCCATTCAAACGTGAGGAATGTTCTGCTATGAAAAATAACCGTATCTGTCAGATCCTGGGGATCGAAAAGCCTGTTATTCAGGGACCGTTATCCTGGCTTACTGATGCCCGTTTAGTGGCCGCGGTCAGCAATGCAGGAGGACTCGGCGTGCTCGGCCCCAACGCAGGGTTAACCGCCGATACCGCGGTCTCCACGCCGGAAGAAACCGCCGAAAAAATGCGGGAAGAAATTCGCAAAACCAAACGGCTGACCGAAAAACCCTTCGGCGTGAACCTGATCCCCACCGCCGTTAACGACGTCTGGACCGGGCCAATTCTTAAGGTGATAAAAGAGGAAGGCGTCAGGGCCGTGGTGTATACGGGCTATGGTGAAGGCAGCATTATTCCTGCGCTGTTCAATGAGTTAAAAGAGGCGGGTATCGCCATTATCTACCGCGACATCAATCCCACGCCGGAGAACACCCTTCTGGCTGAAAAAATGGGAGCAGACATTATCGTCGCCACCGGTTTTGACGAGGGCGGGACGCTACCCGCAACGGCGCTGGGTACCTTTTCCATCGTGCCGCTGATTGCCGATGCCGTGAAGCATGTTCCGGTGATGGCGGCGGGCGGTATTACCGATCGCCGCACCGCCAGAGCGGCGCATGCGTTAGGTGCGGAAGGCGTGTTTGCCGGTTCGGTCTTTATCAGTACCGTAGAAAGCCGCGTGCCGCAGGAGGTCAAAGAGAAAATTGTTGCCGCCAACGGCCTGGACCTGCTGCTTTTCCGCACCGTCCCTCACTACTATTGTTCTCTCCCCGGCAAGCTGGCGGATAAACTGGCGGCGATGGATAAAGCTGGCGCAAGCAATGAAGCGCTGGGCAAGGCGATGGGAGGATTGCGGGGCCTGCGCCTGGGCATGCTGGAAAATAACACCGATGAAGGTTATATCGCGCTCGGCACGGGGATCGGGAATATCCGCAGCGTGAGAAGCGTGGTCGAGGTTGTCGATGCGTTAACGGTTGAGTAAGCCCTTAACCCTGATGCTATGGACGCTGCACAGGAGCGGCGTCCGTAAACCGTCTTCGGCTCTTTGTCACACATAGCCGCCTTTCATCTCGCTACCGGCAAATCCGCGTACCGCGTCGTATAGGCCGGTGACAGCATCTCCCGCTTCATCGCCCAGGCTTTCTCAATCCCCTGCCCGGCAAACCATATTTTCCCTTTGCCGGAATGATTTAAGCTGTCGATGGTTTGCATCAGCGCGGCGCTGTTGGCGCTCGGGCGGTTATCGTCAAACAAATTCAGCTGGGCAACGCCGCTGCTGAAAAAGTCTGCCAGCATCACCCCCGCTTTCATATAGCGATATCCGTCAAGCCAGATACGACCCAGCGCCTCAGTGGCGGCACGAATGATATCGCGCGAATCATTGGTGGGCGTCATCAGGGTGACGGAAGCCTGATTCCCGTAATAAATTTCGTTGTCGGCATGCGGGCTGGTGCGCACAAACACGCTGATAAAGCGGCAATACTGATGCTCGCCACGCAGTTTTTCCGCAGCACGTTCTGCATAGGCGCAAATGGCCTGATGCATCTCCTCGTACTGCGTAATACGGTGTCCAAACGAACGACTACAGATAATTTGCTGCTTCGTGGGAGTAAACTCTTCCAGATCGAGGCAGGGCTCACCTCGAAGCTCGCGCGCCGTGCGCTCCATTACCACGTTAAAATGTTTGCGGATGACCCAGGATGACGCTTCCGCCAGCTCCAGCGCCGTGGTTATCCCCATCGCGTTAAGCTTTTTCGTGATGCGTCGTCCTACGCCCCACACCTCCTCCACCGGAACCTTTGCCAGCAGCTTACGCTGCCGTCCACGATCCGAGAGATCGACCACGCCACCGGTGGCTGACCACCGCTTCGCCGCATAGTTGGCCAGCTTCGCCAGCGTTTTAGTCGGCGCAATCCCGACGCCCACGCTTAAGCCTGTGTTTTTAAAGACCTGCGTACGCATCTGATGACCGAATGCTTCCAGCGAGATGCAGTTGCTGACACCCGAAACGTTCACAAATGCTTCATCGATGGAGTAGATCTCAATGGCCGGCGCGAGATCGGTCAGCGTCTGCATCACCCGGCTGCTGAGATCGGCATACAGCGCATAGTTGGAGCTAAAGACGTAAACCCGCGACGGATACCCCTTCTCTTTGAATTTAAAATAGGGCTCCCCCATTTTTATGCCGAACTGCTTTGCCTCCCGCGACAGCGAAATAATACAGCCGTCGTTATTGGACACCACCACGATGGGCTTACCCACCAGATCGGGGCGAAACACCCTCTCGCAGGAGGCATAGAAGCTATTCACATCAACCAGCGCGAACATGTTTATGCGTTTTGAGCGTATGAGTGACGACACCGAAGATTTGCAGCTCCTCTTCGGACTGAAAGGCGATCGGCTGATAGCGGGCATTACGCGGCAGCAGCCGCAGAACCGGGCGGGTCTGTAGCTCTTTCACCGTAAACTCGCCGCCGACCGACGCCACAACAATGTCCCCGTGCTCGGCATTTAACGAGCGGTCTACCACCAGCAGATCGCCGTCGCTAATCCCTGCGCCGATCATGGAGTCCCCGCTCACTTTGATAAAGTAGGTCGCACTGGGGTGCCTGACCGCCAGCCGGTTAAGATCGAGACGATCCTCCACATAATCCTGCGCAGGGCTTGGAAAGCCACAGGCAACACGCTCAAGATATAAAGGTAATTCAATAAGTTGCTTTGGATGATAAGAAAAGAGAGTGTCCATAAATGCCTTTCCCGCCAGATACTGTATATAAACACAGTATTACGGATTACGGCACAGGATCAAGGTCATTTCCGACAAAGACCGCAAACGCGTTGAAGTTTGAGCGGATTTAATTTAGCAACCTCTCCTGCTGGCGATCGCAGATGGGCCAACCAAAAGTCATAAAAAAGTCATTAGAAAACACTTCAAAATCACTTTATGTGAAAAAAGATCATAAAATCACTATGCAAACACTATTAATTGACTTCGATATCAGAATGACGCATATTTTAGGGCACGAATTATCAAGACTTTTGGAGGACGTTTTCTATGCCAGCCCGTGACTATCCCGACAAGCGAGTTGCCCGCGGTTTAGCAAAGGAGGCCGATCTCAGGATGTTGAGCGCCCGCATTGAGCCTGACCTGATGGAATACATCAGAATCACCGCCTTTGAGACGCGAAAAAGCAAGCAGGAAATTGTGGCAGAAGCGTTAGCGCTTCACAGACAAAAAAGTCAATGCGGAGTCTGAGCAGGCAAAGCCTGGAAGTGTCCTTCCGGCTTTGCCCATGCTGTGATTAACCCATCAGCGCATTCAGTTTTTCAAGTGCTTCAGGCGGCAATTGCACCTCTCCCGCCGCGAGGTTTTGCCGCAGATGCGCCACGGATGACGTGCCGGGGATCAGCAGGATGTTCGGCGACCGTTGCAGCAGCCATGCCAGCGCAACCTGCATCGCCGTTGCGCCCAGGGAATCCGCGACGGCCTGCAGGCCGGTGGACTGCAGTGGCGTGAAGCCTCCCAACGGGAAGAACGGCACATACGCAATCCCCTGCTGCGCCAGTAAATCCACCAGCGCATCGTCGCCACGGTTCACAATGTTGTACATGTTCTGCACGCAGACGACCTGCACCATCTTCCGCGCTTCCGCCACCTGCGTGGCCGTGACGTTGCTCAGACCAATGTGGCGTACCAGCCCCTGCTGCTGTAATTCTGCGAGGGTGGAAAGCGGTTCAGCAATCGATCCTTCTGCCGGGCCGTGTGCGCTAAACATGATCCGCAGGTTCACCACGTCCAGCACATCCAGCTTCAGGTTGCGCAGGTTGTCATGCACCGCCTGGGTCAGCTCCTGCGCGGAAAAGGCCGGCAGCCAGGCCCCTTTGTCATCGCGACGGGCACCGATCTTGGTGACGAGGGTAAGATCGTCCCGGTAAGGATGAAGCGCCTCGCGGATCAGCTGGTTCGTCACATGCGGGCCGTAAAAATCGCTGGTATCGATATGATTCACACCCGCCGCCACGGCTTCGCGCAGCACGTCCAGCGCGGCCTGTTTATCCTTCGGCGGGCCAAATACGCCCGGCCCGGCAAGCTGCATTGCCCCGTAGCCCAGTCGTTTAACCGTTCGCGTTCCTAGCGCGTACGTCCCGCTTTTATCAATGCTGCTCATGTTAACCTTCCTCATAAAATGATCCGGATTTACAACAGGTTCCTGACCGAAGCCCTAAGTTAAGCGCGAGTTAAATTAAAGTTTAAATTCTATACGACGATAGTATGGGTGTACCTCTGCATCTTTTCTAACGGACGACCGCTATGCTGAAAAATCTGCACGTGATTACCGGAATTATCTTTGCCCTCACCATATTCTGTCTGCTGCAAGTTGTCACGGGAGGGTTGTTCTACTCTGCCGTCAGCAACGATCGCCATAACTTCCAGAACTCCGGCGTGCTGAATGCCCAGCAGGAAAGCCTGAGCGACAGCGTGAACACGCTGGTGAAAACGCGCGTTACCGTCACCCGCGTGGCAATCCGCTACCTGAAGAACCAGCGCGACCCGGCATCCCTTGCCGCGATTAACAAACTGCTCGGCACCGCAGGCGACTCGCTGGCTAAAGCTGAAGCCTATAACAAAGAATGGCAGAAAATGCCGCAGGTTAACGGCCAGAATGCGGCGTTAACCGACGAGATGCAGAAGTCATGGAATCAGATGCACGAGGTGATGCGTTTGTCGATTGAGTATCTGCGTGCCGACAACTACCAGGCCTATGGCGATCTGGACGCTCAGCAGGCCCAGGACGACATGGAAGCGGTCTATAACCGCTGGCGCGCCGAAAACAACACGCTGCTGAAGGCGGCAACCGAAGAGAACCAAAGCAGCTTCACGCAGATGCAGTGGACGCTGGCAGCCATTTTCCTGGCCGTTATCGCCGTGCTGGTGGTGATCTGGCAGGGTTTACAGCACCTGCTGTTAAAACCGCTCAACGCCATCATGAACCATATTCGCGCCATTGCGGGAGGCGATCTGACGCAGGATATCACCCTCTCTGGCCGCAATGAGATGGGCCAACTGGCGGCTGGCCTGCACGAGATGCAGCAGTCGCTGGTGACGACCGTCAGCGCCGTACGCGGCAGCACCGACTCCATCTACACCGGCGCGGGTGAAATTGCCGCAGGGAGCAACGATCTCTCCGCCCGCACCGAAGAGCAGGCCTCCTCGCTCGAAGAGACAGCCGCCAGCATGGAAGAGCTGACCGCAACGGTTAAACAGAACTCCGATAACGCCCGTCAGGCGACGCTGCTGGCGAAGAATGCCTCTGAAACAGCGGCTCGCGGCGGCCACGTCGTGGATAACGTGGTGCGCACCATGAACGAAATTGCCGACAGTTCGCAGCAAATCGCTCATATTACCGGCGTGATTGACAGCATTGCGTTCCAGACCAACATTCTGGCGCTTAACGCCGCGGTGGAAGCCGCGCGCGCAGGCGAGCAAGGCCGCGGGTTTGCGGTTGTCGCCGGTGAAGTTCGTACGCTGGCCAGCCGCAGCGCGCAGGCGGCCAAAGAGATCAAAGGGCTTATTGAGAACTCCGTCAGCCGGGTGAACACCGGTTCTGAGCAGGTCAGCGAAGCGGGCGCGACCATGAAGGAGATTGTCGCCGCCGTCACCCGCGTCACCGATATCATGGGCGAGATTTCGTCCGCATCGGATGAACAGAGCCGCGGAATTGAGCAGGTGAGCCTGGCCGTGTCGCAGATGGACAGCGTAACGCAGCAAAACGCCGCGCTGGTGCAGCAGTCCGCCACGGCGGCAGCGGCGCTGGAAGATCAGTCCGAACAGCTGCGTCAGGCCGTGGCCGCGTTTCGTCTGAACGGTAAAGCAAACGCCACCGCCCCGCGCCCGGCCAACGTTAAAACACCGCAGCTGCTGCGTCCGGCAACGGCTAACGCCACCCCCGACAGTAACTGGGAAACCTTCTAAGCCTCAGGCGGGCGAAGATATCGCCCGCTAACGGCTACGCTTGGCGTGCCGTTCCCAGTTCTCCTGCTTCGCGTCGTCGGATTTTCGCAGGGAAACATAGCAAGCCCCGCTGCCGCCGTGATGCGGCAGCGCCACGCAGAACGCCTGCACTTCCTCGAACTCGGTTAACCAGCGTGCCAGATAGCTACGCACCACATTAGGATGCGAATTTTGCTCGCGCCCTTTCCCGTGGATGATGATGAGGTTACGTAATCCGTCACGACTGGCCTGGCGAATAAAGGAATACAGCATCTGGCGGCAGCGTTCAGCGGGCTGACGCAACAGATTTAAGCTGGCCTGTCGGGAGTATTTACCCGAACGCAGCTTATCAATAACGCCCTGCTGGACGCCTTCGCGCTGGAACGCCAGCGGCTCGTCAAGCGGCAATAGCTCAAGGAAACCCAGGGTCAGAAAGTTGTCGAGCTGTTCGGTATCGATGTCCTGGCGAGCCCGGGTATTACGGCTTTGCTGCCAGTGGATATCGGTGCAGCGTTTCAGGGGCTGGACATCCTCCATGGCGTCAAGAAAAAGGGATTTGTCGTCAGGGTTCATGGAAATCCTCCGGCTACATCTGGGCTTGTACTATACCTGCGCCAGACAGGTGTCTCAATAACCCTTAGAAGATGAGGCACGAGATAAATATTAACCCGATGAATATATATAGTCATTATAAAATGTACTTAAACCTGACTTAACTAAAACCCCAACAACAGTAAAATAGGTGATTTGCGTTAAATTTTTCTAAAATCAGTCATTCACCTTCCTTTCATTTTTCGGGAAAGGTGTTATAACTAAATTTACCTGCCTCATGGATATAATACCCAGGACTTGCGAAAGGACGCACTGCTGTGTGTACTATAGGGTCTGTCTGATGTCGGGCAGACTCTGTTTTTTTATTATGCGACATTCACTCTGAAACTATTTTCCTCGCCTCCCTTCTGAATTGCGTAATTAATGATTCGGCAAGCGGAGTTTGACGAGAATCCCGGCGCTGAATTAAATAATATGCGGCTTTTGGAAGCGACTCGGCAACCGGAAGAATGACCAGACGGTGCGCCAGCAGCGGATCACAGCCTAACTCCTGCGGAAGGATACTTAAAAAATCACTTTGTGCAACAAGGCTAATGCAGGAAGAAAAGGTTTCGCACACTACGCCAATCCGCGGTATTTGCGAGCGGTGGCTAAATAGATCTTCTAATTGTTTATAATAACTTCCCCGCGGCGTTGGCATTGTCCAGTTATAATGCAGCAGATCGTTAATGGATGTTGCCCCTGTCGCCGGATGCCCTTCCCGGCAAAATACCGCAAACGGTTTTTCGAAGAGTTTTTCAAACGTAAATTCATGGTCGTAAGGCCCCTGATAATAGGTGTTAATGGTGAAGTCCAGTTCGCCCTGGCGTAATTCATTGATCATCGACACCAGCTGCCCTTCCATAATTCGCACTTTAACCTGCGGGTGCTGGGCGTGAAAACGGGTGATGACGGCGGGCATCAGGCTGCGTGACACGCTGGCCCCCATCCCGATATTGATCTGCCCGGCCAGATCTCCCTGCCGCTGGCGAATGTCATCCTGCGCCGCACGCAGCTCTTCCAGAATCAGCCTGGCGCGCTGGTAAAACCCTTCCCCGCACTCCGTCAGCGCAACGCCTTTACTCCGGCGAACAAAAAGCTGCGCCGCCATGCCCTCCTCCAGCTCTTTGATGGATTTGGTCAGCGCCGGCTGCGAGAGATTCAGCGTCCGGCTGGCACCGCGAATGCTGCCCTGACGCGCCACTTCAACAAACGCCCGGATTTGATGAAATTTAATCTGAAATGACATAGCCCAACCGATAACCGTTGTTTATCAGAGTAAAGAAACTGTCATCTACTTTAATGGAAAGGGATGTGCGAGGGTAATTCCTGAACGGTTAAAACTGTGAAAAAACGGTTAGTGATAAGTAAAAACTATCATGACGTGAAGCAGTTCACATTTTTTAATGATGACAGGAACAGATATGGACACACTGGCGCAGTACATCCAGACATTAGCCCCCCAGATGATCGCATGGCGTCGCGATTTTCACCATTTTGCGGAATCCGGCTGGGTAGAGTTCCGTACCGCCTCAAAGGTCGCGGAAATCCTTGACTCCCTGGGCTACGAACTGGCGATGGGTCGCGACGTGATCGATGCCGAAAGCCGTATGGGGCTGCCCGATGACGCCACCCTTTCGCGAGAGTTTGCCCGTGCGCGGTCACAGGGCGCGCCTGAGAAATGGCTGGCACCGTTTGAAGGCGGATTTACCGGCATTGTGGCGACCCTGAATACCGGACGACCGGGCCCGACGCTGGCGTTTCGCGTCGACATGGATGCCCTTGATTTAAGCGAAGCGCTCGACGACAGCCATCGCCCGTTCCGCGACGGTTTTGCCTCCTGCAACGCGGGAATGATGCACGCCTGCGCGCACGACGGCCACACCACCATTGGCCTGGGGCTGGCAAAGGTGCTTAAGCAGAACGAAGCGCAGCTCAACGGTACCGTCAAGCTGATTTTCCAGCCTGCCGAAGAAGGCACCCGCGGCGCGCGCGCCATGGTCGCCGCCGGGGCGCTGGACGGCGTGGACTATTTTACCGCCATCCATATTGGTACCGGCGTCCCCGCCGGAACGGCGATCTGCGGCAGCGATAACTTTATGGCAACCACCAAGTTCGACGTGAACTTTACCGGCGTTGCCGCACACGCGGGCGGCAAACCGGAGGATGGACGTAACGCCCTGCTTGCCGCCGCGCAGGCCGCCCTCGCCCTGCACAGCATCGCCCCGCACAGCGAAGGCGCTTCCCGCGTCAACGTCGGCGTGATGCAGGCGGGTAGCGGCCGCAACGTGGTGCCCGCAAATGCACTGATTAAGGTTGAAACCCGCGGCGAAAGCGAAGCAATAAACCAGTATGTCTTTGAACGCGCGCAGGCTGTCATTACCGGCGCGGCCGCGCTCTATGGCGTGAGCGCGGAGATGCGCCTGATGGGGGCCGCCACCTCCAGCGCACCGACGCCGGCCTGGGTTGATTACCTGCGTGAACAGGCGAGCCAGGTTTCCGGAATTGTGCACGCAATCGATAAGGTGAAAGCGCCAGCAGGCTCTGAAGACGCCACGCTGATGATGGCCCGCGTGCAGCAGAACGGCGGCATGGCGTCGTATATGGTGTTCGGCACGGATTTGAGCGCCGGACATCACAACGAAAAATTCGACTTCGATGAGCAGGTCATGGCTGTCGCCATTGAAACGCTGGCGCGAACTGCGCTCAATTTCCCGTGGACGCGAGGTGTGTAATGCAGGAGAACTACGCTTTTATTGCCGATGCAATCGATACGCGATGTCAGACGCTAACCGATATTGCCGACGCAATTTGGGATCATCCCGAAACTCGCTTTGAAGAGTTCTGGTCCTCCAGACGGCTCGCTGACGAGCTGGAAGCCGAGGGCTTTACGCTGACCCGCGAGGCAGGCGGTATCCCCAACGCGTTTATCGCCAGCTTCGGCAGCGGAAAACCGGTTATCGCTCTGCTGGGCGAGTACGACGCGCTGGCCGGGCTAAGCCAGCAGGCGCACTGCGCGACGGCGCAATCCGCCACGCCGGGGGCGAACGGCCACGGCTGCGGGCATAACCTGCTGGGTACCGCGGCGCTTGCGGGCGCGGTGGCGGTAAAAAGCTGGCTGGAGCAGCACGGCGGCAGCGGAACGGTGCGTTTTTACGGCTGTCCCGGTGAGGAAGGCGGCTCCGGGAAAACCTTTATGGTACGTGAAGGTCTGTTTGATGACGTTGATGCCGCTGTCACCTGGCACCCGGAGGCCTTTGCCGGGATGTTTAACGTCAGCACACTCGCCAACATTCAGGCGGCCTGGCGTTTTCACGGCGTGGCGGCACATGCAGCCAACTCGCCCCATTTAGGGCGCAGCGCGCTGGACGCCGTGACGCTGATGACTACCGGCACCAACTTCCTTAACGAGCACATCATAGAGAAAGCGCGCGTCCATTACGCCATCACCGACACCGGCGGGATTTCGCCCAACGTGGTGCAGGCGCAGGCTGAAGTGCTGTACCTGATCCGCGCCCCGGAGATGGCCGACGCGCAGCAGATCTACCAACGCATCGAAAAAATTGCCCAGGGCGCGGCAATGATGACCGAAACCACCGTGGAATGCCGCTTTGATAAGGCCTGCTCCAGCTACCTGCCGAACCGCACGCTTGAGGCTGCGATGTACCGCGCGTTGCAGCACTACGGCACGCCGGAGTGGACCGATGAAGAGCGCGACTTTGCCCGCGAAATCCGCGCCACGCTGACGCCAAACGATCTGCAGAACAGCCTGAAAAACATTGCCGCCACGGGGGGAGAAGCAGGCAAAGCCTTTGCCCGCCGCCATCAGGAGACGCTGCTGGTGGATGAAGTCGCGCCCTATGCCATCACCGATAACGTGCTGGCGGGTTCAACGGACGTGGGTGACGTCAGCTGGAAAATGCCGGTCGCCCAGTGCTTCAGCCCCTGCTTTACCGTCGGCACGCCGCTGCACACCTGGCAACTGGTGGCGCAAGGACGAACCTCCATCGCCCACAAAGGCATGCTGCTGGCCGGGAAAGTGATGGGCGCAACCGCGCTCAATCTGCTGCAGGATGCAGACCTGCTGAAAACATGCCGTGAAGAGTTCGAACAACAAATAGAAGAAAAACCGTACGCGTGTCCGATCCCACCGGGCGTGACACCGTCACCTTTAAAATAAAAAAACACAACACAACAACACAACACTCCCGAGGAACGCCCATGAGTATGTCATCCATACCTTCGCATTCCCCATCCGGTAAGCTCTATGGCTGGGTTGAAAGGATCGGCAATAAAGTGCCGCACCCTTTCCTGCTGTTTATCTATCTGATTGTGATTTTGATGGTTGCCACCGCCGTGCTCTCGGCCTTTGACGTCAGCGTGCGCAGCCCGGCAGACGGCAGCCTGGTGGCGGTGAAAAACCTGCTTAGCGTTGACG
Organism: Enterobacter bugandensis; assembly: GCF_900324475.1. Lineage (NCBI taxonomy): Bacteria > Pseudomonadati > Pseudomonadota > Gammaproteobacteria > Enterobacterales > Enterobacteriaceae > Enterobacter > Enterobacter bugandensis. The sequence continues at coordinate 2,075,621 of NZ_LT992502.1, read as the reverse complement.
GGCTGCACTGGTTTTTACCGAACGTCATCAAAAACTTCAGCGGTTTCGCTCCGCTGGGGGCCATTCTGGCGCTGGTACTGGGCGCCGGGCTGGCTGAACGCGTGGGCTTGTTACCCGCACTGATGGTAAAAATGGCGTCCCACGTCAGCGCGCGCTATGCCAGCTACATGGTGCTGTTTATCGCCTTCTTCAGCCACATTTCATCCGATGCCGCGCTGGTGATTATGCCGCCAATGGGGGCGCTGATCTTCCTCGCCGTCGGGCGCCATCCCGTGGCGGGTCTGCTGTCGGCCATTGCGGGCGTGGGCTGCGGGTTTACCGCCAACCTGCTGATCGTCACCACCGACGTGCTGCTCTCGGGCATCAGCACGGAGGCGGCGAAAACCATTGATGCGGCCATGCACGTCAGCGTGATCGACAACTGGTACTTTATGGCCAGCTCGGTGATTGTCCTGACGATTGTCGGCGGGCTGATTACCGATAAGATCGTCGAGCCGCGTCTGGGCAAATGGGAAGGCCGTAGCGATGAAAAGCTGGAGACGCTAAGCAAAGAGCAGCGCTTCGGCCTGCGCGTGGCCGGGCTGGTCTCGCTGGCGTTTATCGCGCTGGTGGCGCTGATGGTGGTGCCGGAAAACGGCATACTGCGCGATCCGGTTAAGCATACCGTCCTGCCGTCGCCGTTTATTCAGGGCATCGTGCCGCTGATTATTCTCTTCTTCTTTGTCGTTTCGCTCGCCTACGGTATCGCTACCGGCAAAATCCGCCGTCAGGGCGATCTGCCGCAACTGATGATCGAGCCGATGAAAGAGATGGCGGGCTTTATCGTGATGGTATTCCCGCTGGCGCAGTTTGTGGCGATGTTTAACTGGAGCAACATGGGCAAGTTTATGGCCGTGGGCCTGACCGACGCGCTGGAGGCTGCCGGATTAAGCGGCGTACCGGCGTTTGTCGGGCTGGCGCTGCTGTCATCCCTGCTGTGCATGTTTATTGCCAGCGGCTCCGCCATCTGGTCAATTCTGGCGCCGATCTTCGTGCCGATGTTCATGATGCTCGGGTTCCACCCGGCGTTTGCCCAGATCCTGTTCCGCATCGCGGACTCCTCAGTGATCCCGCTGGCGCCCGTCTCACCTTTCGTTCCGCTGTTTTTAGGCTTCCTGCAGCGCTATAAGCCCGAGGCCAGACTGGGTACCTACTATTCGCTGGTTTTACCCTACCCGCTTATCTTTTTAGGGGTATGGCTGGTGATGCTGGTGGCATGGTATCTTGTCGGCCTGCCGATTGGGCCGGGGATATACCCGAGGCAAAATTAAGGGATTGAAAATGCTGAGATTACTCGAAGATAAAATTGCGACGCCGCTCGGGCCGCTGTGGGTGATCGCGGACGAGCAGTTCTGCCTGCGCGCCGTTGAGTGGGAAGAGCACAGCGACCGCATGGAGGAACTGCTTGATATTCATTACCGCGCACAGGGTTATGAACGCATCAGCGCCACCAACCCGGGCGGGCTGAGCGACAAACTGGCGGCGTATTTTGAAGGCGATCTCAGCATCATTGACACTCTGCCAACCGCCACGGCAGGTACCCCTTTTCAGCGCGAAGTGTGGCAGGCGCTGCGGTCGATTCCGTGCGGGCAGGTCATGCATTACGGCCAGCTCGCGGAGCAGCTAGGCCGCGCAGGCGCCGCACGCGCGGTGGGTGCCGCCAATGGCTCTAATCCGGTCAGCATTGTGGTGCCCTGCCATCGGGTCATTGGCCGTAACGGCACCATGACCGGCTATGCCGGCGGCGTGCAGCGCAAGGAGTGGTTACTGCGTCACGAAGGGTATCTCTTGCTGTAGATCCCAGGCTTTTTGTGCTTAATTTTCTACCGGTTAGGCTAAAAATCCATAATCAAGCTGTGGAATTTCAAGAAGATGGCAACACGTTGCCGTCTCTTGTCCTTATTGAGGGTTTGTCAGGCTTACGTACTTACCAAAAAGATGTTAAAATTGACCAATATCAATTAAGGCTTGAGCAAACCTATGATCCCGGAAAAGCGAATTATACGACGCATTCAGTCTGGCGGTTGTGCTATCCATTGCCAGGATTGCAGCATCAGCCAGCTCTGTATCCCGTTTACCCTGAATGAGCATGAACTCGATCAGCTTGATAATATCATCGAGCGCAAAAAGCCGATTCAGAAAGGGCAGACGCTGTTTAAAGCGGGAGACGAACTGAAATCGCTCTATGCTATCCGCTCTGGCACCATCAAGAGCTACACCATCACCGAACAGGGTGACGAGCAGATCACCGGCTTCCACCTGGCAGGCGATCTGGTGGGCTTTGATGCCATCGGTACTGGTCACCACCCGAGCTTTGCTCAGGCACTCGAAACCTCAATGGTTTGCGAAATTCCGTTTGAAACCCTGGACGATCTGTCCGGTAAGATGCCTAACCTGCGTCAGCAGATGATGCGTCTGATGAGCGGCGAGATCAAAGGCGATCAGGACATGATTCTGCTGCTTTCCAAAAAGAACGCAGAAGAGCGCCTGGCCGCGTTTATCTACAACCTCTCCCGCCGCTTCGCCGAGCGCGGTTTCTCGCCGCGTGAGTTCCGTCTGACCATGACCCGTGGCGATATCGGTAACTACCTGGGCCTGACCGTTGAGACCATCAGCCGTCTGCTGGGTCGTTTCCAGAAGAGCGGAATGCTGGCCGTTAAGGGTAAATACATCACTATTGAAAACGGCGAAGCGCTGGCCGTTCTTGCCGGACACGCCCGCAACGTGGCGTAACTCTCCGCCTTTTGATAACCAGACTGATAAATACACGTGATTTATTGGTCTGGTATCATCGCTTCCGCTTTAAGACATTTTCACCGTAGCACGTCCCCACACAGCGCCTGAAAGGTTGTCGTTGAGGTTATGAATTGAGAGAAAGTTTGTTTTTCGTTTCAGTCGTGATCGCCTCAGTGACCTTTATATTCATCTGGATCATGCTTGTCGGTCCGATGAAGGGGGAGGAAAAAACCTACGTTCAGGATTCCACGACCTTTGCGATAGCTGTGATGGTGCTGCTGTTCATTGCGTTTATCGCGGTGACATCCACCGTGCTTTTCCTCTGATAAATTTTCATGAATTATTGATCTGGCAAAAGCTCCCCTCTGTTTCATTCAGGATATATAGGTTACTCTTTTAATTACAGACTGTGGTGACAGTAGTAAGGAGACCTGTATGGCCAAGTATCAAAACATGCTGGTAGCTATCGATCCGAATCAGGACGATCAGCCGGCATTACGACGTGCTGTGTATTTACATCAACGGATTGGTGGCAAAATCAAAGCGTTTTTGCCGATCTATGACTTCTCGTATGAGATGACCACCCTTCTGTCGCCTGACGAGCGCACCGCTATGCGTCAGGGCGTCATCAGCCAGCGTACCGCGTGGATCCGTGAACAGGCGAAGTATTACCTGGAAGCGGGCGTGCCTATTGATATTAAAGTGGTCTGGCATAACCGACCTTTTGAGGCCATTATCCAGGAAGTGGTTGCCGGTGGGCACGACCTGCTGCTGAAGATGGCGCACCAGCACGACAAGCTGGAGTCCGTAATCTTCACTCCGACCGACTGGCATCTGTTGCGTAAATGCCCTTGCCCGGTCTGGATGGTGAAAGACCAGCCGTGGCCTGAAGGCGGGAAAGCCGTTGTGGCGGTGAATCTCGCGAGCGAAGAGGATTATCACAATTCGCTCAACGAGAAGCTGGTGAAGGAGACCATCCAGCTTGCCGATCAGGTTAACCATACCGAAGTGCATTTGGTGGGCGCCTATCCGGTTACCCCGATCAATATCGCCATTGAGCTGCCGGAATTTGACCCTAGCGTCTATAACGACGCGATCCGCGGTCAGCACCTGCTGGCGATGAAAGCGCTGCGCCAGAAGTTCAGCATTGACGAGAACATGACGCACGTGGAAAAAGGGCTGCCTGAAGAGGTGATCCCGGATTTAGCCGAACATCTGCAGGCCGGGATTGTGGTGCTGGGCACCATTGGCCGGACCGGTATCTCTGCTGCCTTCCTCGGCAATACCGCCGAACAGGTGATCGACCATCTGCGCTGCGACCTGCTGGTCATCAAGCCGGATGAGTATCAGACGCCGATTGAGCTGGACGACCCGGAAGACGATTAACGTAAACATCAAAGCCCGCCGCTCCGGCGGGCTTTTCTCATCAGCTCTCCATTACCGGCTTCGGCTGTTCACCTGACTCATCCTGCATCCACGGCGCGTGCAATACCATGCTGGGCAGCGCCAGCTTAATCTCCTGGGCGTTCAGCCCTTCAAGAATACGGATATTGATCTCCTGCTGGATGTCCATGTATTTATTGTAATCCGCGGTATTAACAATATGGACGACTTCAAACGTCAGGCGGTCGCGGTCGAATCCCAGAAAATGGGCACGATCGAATTTTGTCTCGCCGACATCGGTAATGATCTGCCTGACCATATCCCCCACGTAGCGCAACTTATCGGGCGGCGTGTCGCTGGCAACGCCAAAGGTAAAGACGATGCGACGCGTCTGCATGCGTTTGTAGTTGTGAAGCGTCTGCTGAAGCAAAATGGCGTTACCGCAGACGATCTGCTCCCCGCTCAGGCTGCGGATGCGGGTCGTTTTCAGGCCAATGTGCTCTACCGTCCCCGCCACGTCGTTGAACACCACAAAATCGCCAATTTCAAACGGCTTATCAAAGCCGATAGAGAGCGAGGCAAACACGTCGCTGAGGATCGTTTGTACGGCGAGGGCGATGGCAATACCCCCTACCCCAAGGCTGGCAACCAGAGCAGTGATGTTGACGCCCGCGTTAGCAAGGATAGACAGCAGCATCACTGACCAGACGATGGCACGGAGAATAAGCCCCGTGATCACCAGCGTGACCGGGTTTTTATGGCTTCCGGGCGCCAGCATGACGTGACGAAGCCACGACACCACCCCCTGATCCATCCACAGCGCCACCTGGATGGCGAAAACCAGGAACCAGGCGTGGCTCACGGTGCCAAAGAGATGATCCGGCAAGTCAACGAAACGCAGGCTGAAGAGCAGCGCCACCACAAACAGCAGGAAGCGGCTGGTGCGGTTAAGCATATCGGTCAGGATAAAACGCATCCGGTTGGTGGTCGGGTGCTTGTCGCCCCAGGTGGTGATGCCTTTCTTAACGAATGCGATCAGGCGCGTTAGCAGCCAGTACACCAGCAGCGTCACAAAGACAACCGTGGCGGCGCCTATCCAGAATGTCGGCGTCATCATCAGCGCGATGATGTCGAAGCGGGACAGAAATTGCATTACACCTCCTCGTATTACACAAAGGGTAAAGTATAGACAGAGGAGAAACGCTGGCCGCAGAAATAGGAAAACCGCCCCGAAAGGGCGGTTTGTCAGGAGAAAGCGAATTACAGCGCTTTCAGAATCGCATCCACGCTGGCTTTGGCGTCGCCAAACAGCATATGGGTATTCTCTTTGAAGAACAGCGGGTTCTGCACGCCAGCATAGCCGGTGTTCATCGAGCGTTTGAAGACAATGACGTTCTGCGCCTTCCACACTTCCAGAACCGGCATCCCGGCGATTGGGCTGCGCGGATCGTCCTGTGCCGCCGGGTTAACGGTGTCGTTAGCACCAATAACCAGCACGGTGTCGGTGTCGGCGAAATCATCATTAATCTCGTCCATCTCCAGCACGATGTCGTATGGCACCTTCGCTTCCGCCAGCAGTACGTTCATGTGGCCCGGCAGACGTCCGGCCACCGGGTGAATACCAAAGCGAACTTTGATACCGCGCGCGCGCAGCTTCTCGGTGATTTCCGCCACCGGATACTGCGCCTGCGCCACCGCCATACCGTAGCCTGGGGTGATGATCACAGAATGCGAGTTTTTCAGCATTTCCGCGGTGTCTTCCGCGCTGATCTCACGGTGTTCACCCACTTCTTCGTCAGTGCCGGTAGAAGAACCGTCAGAACCGAAGCCACCGGCGATAACGCTGATGAACGAACGGTTCATCGCCTTACACATGATGTAAGACAGGATGGCACCGGAAGAACCGACCAGCGCACCGGTGACGATCAGCAGGTCGTTGCTCAGCATAAAGCCCGCAGCCGCCGCTGCCCAACCGGAGTAGGAGTTCAGCATCGAGACAACCACCGGCATATCCGCACCGCCGATGGACGCCACCAGATGCCAGCCAAACGCCAGCGCGATGATGGTCATCACCAGCAACGCCAGTACCTGCAGGCCCACGCTTTCGGTACGCACGAAGACCACCAGGAGCACAAACGACACCACCAGCGCCGCCAGGTTCAGCTTGTGACGGTTAGGCAGCATCAGCGGTTTAGAAGAGATCTTACCGCGCAGCTTGCCGAACGCTACGATAGAACCGGTGAAGGTTACTGCACCGATGAAGATACCGAGGAACACTTCGGTCAGATGAATGTTGACCAGAATCGGCTCCATGCCCGGTTCGTGATACAGGTAGCTGTTGAAGCCCACCAGCACCGCTGCCAGGCCCACGAAGCTGTGCAGAATCGCCACCAGCTCCGGCATCTCGGTCATTTCAACGCGCTTCGCCAGGCGAATACCAATCGCGCCGCCGATGATCATCGCCACCAGGATCCACGCCACGTTGCCGGTATCCGGCCCGAAGATGGTGGCAATCAGCGCAATCGCCATCCCGGCGATACCAAAGTTATTTCCCTGCTGAGACGTTTCGTGTTTGGAAAGCCCCGCCAGACTGAAAATAAACAGGATTGCAGCAACAATGTATGCGGCTGTCACTAATCCTCCAGACATATGCTACCCCTTAGCCTTTACGAAACATTTTCAGCATGCGCTGAGTCACGGTGAAGCCACCGAAAATATTGATACTGGCGATCAGCACCGCGATAAAGCTCAGGAAGCTGATCCAGCCGCCGTGTCCAATCTGCAGCAACGCCCCTACCACGATGATCCCGGAGATAGCGTTGGTCACCGACATCAGCGGCGTATGCAGCGCATGGGAGACGTTCCACACCACGTAGTAACCCACAACGCACGAGAGTGCGAAGACGGTAAAGTGGCCGAGGAACTCTTTCGGCGCGACGTCAGCCAGCCAGCCAAACAGAATAATGACCAGCGCCATAATGGCGTATTTGCGCCACGGAGAGGCCGGTTTTGCCGGTTCTTTTGGCTCGGGTGCCGCTTTTGGCGCAGCCTGGGGCTGGGCTGAAACCTGAATAGGCGGCGCAGGCCAGGTAATTTCACCTTCGCGAACGACGGTGACGCCGCGCACCACCACATCGTCAAAATCGACGGTGATGTTGCCGTCTTTCTCTTTGCAGAGCAGCTTCAGCAGGTTAACCAGGTTGGTGCCGTACAGCTGAGACGACTGGGTTGGCAGGCGGCCAGGCAGGTCGGTATAGCCGATCACCTTCACGCCGTTAGCGGTCGTGGTCACCTGATTGGCAACGGTATACTCGCAGTTACCGCCGTTTTGCGCCGCCAGGTCGACAATCACGCTGCCCGGCTTCATGGAGTCGACCATCTCGCGGGTGATCAGCTTCGGCGCCGGTTTACCCGGAATAAGCGCGGTGGTAACAATAATGTCGACGTCTTTTGCCTGCGCGGCGAAGAGTTCCATTTCGGCTTTGATAAAGGCTTCGGACATCACCTTCGCGTAACCATCACCGCTGCCCGCTTCTTCCTTAAAGTCCAGCTCAAGGAACTCGGCCCCCATGCTCTGAACCTGTTCCTTCACTTCGGGACGGGTGTCGAACGCGCGCACGATAGCGCCCAGGCTGTTTGCCGCACCGATTGCGGCAAGACCCGCCACGCCCGCGCCAATCACCATCACTTTCGCCGGTGGGACTTTCCCCGCCGCGGTGATCTGGCCGGTAAAGAAGCGTCCAAATTCGTGGGCTGCTTCAACAATGGCGCGGTAGCCGGCAATGTTTGCCATGGAGCTCAGCGCATCCAGCGACTGCGCGCGCGAAATACGCGGCACGGAGTCCATCGCCATCACGGTCACGCCACGGGCCGCCAGCTTCTCCATCAGTTCAGGATTTTGTGCAGGCCAGACGAAGCTCACCAGCGTGGTGCCTGGATTCAGCAGCGCAATCTCACTCTCTTCCGGCGCGTTGACCTTCAGAATCACGGGCGACTGCCAGACTTCAGCACCGTCCACCACTTCCGCGCCAGCCTGAATAAAGGCTTCGTCATCGAAACTCGCCAGCTTGCCTGCGCCGCTTTCAACCGCGACGGTAAAACCCAGCTTAAGCAGTTGCTCCACCGTTTTCGGTGTTGCCGCTACGCGGGTTTCATTGGCTAACCGTTCTTTTGGTACCCCAATACGCATAGTTTTCCCTTCCATCGGTTTTTGATGATGGTTTGTCGATAAATGCCCGCGGTTTGTATCAATTTTCGCCAGCATGATAGCGACGAGAAATGAGTAACCCCGCAAAATAAAACAGTAACAAACTGTCTATAACCTACTGAAAATAGCGCTTGTGATCTACCGCCAGAAAACACTATTTCTTACTTTATCTGTGAAAAATAAGCGATCGGCGTCACTGACAGTGATATTTACCTTAAATTCATCGCCAGAACCGATAAATCGCGCAAACGAAGCGGTAAAAACATGATATAGCGCCATAAGAGAACAAGTTATTAACATTAAATTAACTTGTAAAAGTCATATGCTTTATCAGTTTTGCTTGTCAAACGCCTGTTTTTTCAACATATCACTAAATGTTATCGAATTCGGTAATTGAGTGAGCACAGGCAGTGAAAAATGGCGCAGACAGCGACGGGTTTTAAATGCCATAATCGGGGCCGTCTCAAATTAACAACAATACCAGTACATGGTTTGCGCAAGGCGAAGGATTATTTTTATGAAGCTTAAGAACACACTCCTGGCGTCCGCACTTCTCTGTGCGACCGCCCTGTCTGCGAATGCCGCAACAGAGTTAACGCCAGAGCAAGCGGCAGCGTTAAAACCTTTTGACCATACGGTCATTGTGGGTCGTTATAATTCTATTGGCGATGCCGTCGCCGCCGCATCAAAAGCCGCGGATAAAAACGGGGCGGCCTCGTTTTACGTAGTTGACCAGTCCGATTACGGCAACAGCGGTAACCAGCGCGTGACCATTGCGCTGTATAAAGATAATGCACCAAAGGCTGACGCGCCGAAAAATCGCGTGATCAACGGTATCGTTGAGCTGCCGAAAGACCAGGCCATTGAGCTGGAACCTTACGACACCGTTACCGTTCAGGGCTTCTATCGCAGCCAGCCAGAAGTGAACGATGCCATCACCAAAGCCGCGAAAGAAAAAGGTGCCTACTCTTTCTATATCGTGCGTCAGGTGGATGCTAACCAGGGCGGCAACCAGCGCATTACCGCATTCATCTACAAAGAAGATGCGAAAAAACGCGTTCTGCAGAGCCCGGATGCCATCCCTGCGGATTCTGAAGCGGGTCGCGCGGCGATAGCCAAAGGCGGCGAAGAAGCGAAGAAAGTTGAAATTCCGGGCGTAGCGACCTCTGCGGCGCCAAGCGCTGAAGTGGGCCGTTTCTTTGAAACGCAGTCCACGAAAGGTGGCCGTTACTCCGTGACGCTGCCGGACGGCACCAAAATTGAAGAGCTGAACAAAGCCACTGCCGCGCAGATGGTGCCGTTCGACAGCATCAAGTTTACCGGCAACTACGGCAATATGACGGAAGTCTCTTATCAGGTCGCGAAGCGTGCGGCGAAGAAAGGGGCGAAGTATTACCACATCACCCGCCAGTGGCAGGAACGTGGTAACAACGTGACCATCAGCGCCGATCTGTACAAGTAACAAAACCGTTGATGAAAGGCGGCGCAATGCCGCCTTTTTTGTTACTTTTTTTGAAAATCTGCCACACATCATTGCATGCTTTCGTTACACTCCGTAAAATCCCGCGCCTTAGTGTGATCCACCATTTTTATGCGCCTTAGCGAAATAATTATTCTGGATTGGGACTTTTCATAACAGGAAGCCAATGGAAAAGAAACTTGGCCTGAGTGCTTTAACTGCACTTGTATTGAGCTCAATGCTGGGCGCGGGCGTATTCAGTTTACCGCAGAACATGGCGGCCGTCGCAAGCCCTGCCGCCCTGCTCATTGGCTGGGGCATTACCGGTGTCGGGATATTGCTGCTGGCGTTTGCCATGCTGTTGCTGACGCGCATTCGCCCGGATCTGGACGGCGGCATTTTCACCTATGCACGTGAAGGTTTCGGCGAGCTGATCGGCTTCTGTTCCGCCTGGGGCTACTGGCTGTGCGCGGTCATCGCCAACGTCTCTTATCTGGTGATTGTCTTCTCGGCGCTCAGTTTCTTTACCGATACCCCTGAGCTGCGCCTGTTTGGCGACGGCAATACCTGGCAGTCTATCGTCGGCGCCTCGGTGCTGCTGTGGATTGTTCACTGGCTGATTTTGCGCGGTGTCCAGACCGCCGCCAGCATCAACCTGGTGGCGACGCTGGCGAAGCTGGTGCCGCTTGGCCTGTTTATCGTGCTGGCCTTTATCGCGTTTCGTCTTGACGTGTTTTCGCTTGATTTCAGCGGCATTGCGCTGGGCGTTCCGGTCTGGGAGCAGGTGAAAAACACGATGCTGATTACCCTGTGGGTATTTATCGGCGTTGAGGGTGCCGTCGTGGTTTCTGCCCGCGCGCGCAATAAGCGCGATGTGGGCCGCGCCACGCTGCTGGCCGTCCTGGCGGCGCTGGGCGTGTATCTGCTGGTGACCCTGCTTTCGCTGGGCGTGGTAGCGCGTCCTGAACTGGCCGAAATGCGTAACCCGTCCATGGCAGGACTGATGGTGAAAATGCTCGGCCCGTGGGGCGACGTGGTGATTGCCGCAGGGCTGATCGTCTCCGTCTGCGGCGCTTATTTGAGCTGGACCATCATGGCGGCTGAAGTGCCGTTCCTGGCCGCGACGCACAAGGCGTTTCCACGCTTGTTTGCCCGTCAAAACCAAAATAATGCGCCATCAGCCTCACTCTGGCTGACCAACATCAGCGTTCAGGTCTGTCTGGTGCTGATCTGGCTCACAGGTTCAGACTATAACACCCTGCTGACCATCGCCTCGGAGATGATTCTGGTACCCTATTTCTTAGTGGGTGCGTATTTGTTAAAAATCGCCACGCGTCCGGCGCACTATGTTGTGGGCGTAGGGGCCTGTATTTACGGCCTGTGGTTGTTGTATGCTTCCGGGCCGATGCATCTGCTGCTGTCGGTTGTGCTGTATGCGCCGGGTCTGCTGGTGTTTATCTATGCCCGCCGCACGCATCAGCTGGAGAACGCGCTGAAACGCCGTGAAATGGCCTTAATCGGGCTGTTACTGGTTGCTGCCGTACCGGCAACCTGGATGTTAATGGGATAGCACTGTCTTTCCCATTGTTGAACTGTAAAGGAGAATACGATGGGAAATGCACCGCTTCGCCCAATACTGATCACCGGTGGAGGCCGCCGTATCGGCCTCGCCCTCGCCCATCACTTTCTCAACCTTCGCCATCCGGTCATTGTCAGCTACCGTACGGAATACCCGTCGATTGAGGGGCTGCGCAAAGCCGGAGCGATCTGCATTCAGGCTGATTTTTCCACCGACGAAGGCATTCTGGCCTTTGCCGAACAGGTTAAATCCACCGCGACGGGTTTGCGCGCTGTGATCCATAACGCCAGCGCATGGTGTGCCGAGAAGCCCGGCACGTCCCTCAGCGATACGCTCTCCGCCATGCTGCAGATCCACGTTAACGCCCCTTATCTGCTTAATCACGCGCTGCAGGATCTGCTGCGCGGCCACGGGCATGCGGCGGGCGACATTATTCACTTTACCGATTATGTGGTGGAGCGCGGCAGCGACAAGCATATCGCCTACGCGGCCAGCAAAGCCGCGCTGGATAACATGACGCGCTCCTTTGCCCGCAAGCTCGCGCCCGAGGTAAAGGTGAACGCCATCGCCCCGGCGATGATTTTGTTTAACGAACACGATGATGCGGAGTATCGCCAGCAGGCGCTGAATAAGTCGCTCATGAAAATAGCGCCCGGTGAGAAAGAGGTGATCGACCTGGTGGATTACCTGCTCACCAGCTGCTACGTCACCGGCAGAACCTTTGCCGTGGACGGCGGCCGCCCGCTGCGCTAATGAAAGCGGCTCCAGAAGAAGATTAACACCCAGGCGCTGAGCCCCCAGCAGACCACTGCCCCGCCCAGCGCCAGGGGAAGCCGCAGAAAACCGGTGAAATACCACAGGGAAAGCAGGTAGAGAAAGTACGGAATGATTGACCACATGCCAAACACGATGGTCGTGCGTAGCGCTTCCGTACCCCGCTCAGAGGCCACAATATAGTGGGCAATCAGCGCAAAGGTCGGGAATAGCGGGATCAGCCCGGCAATATAGTAGTTTTTGGTTTTTGCCAGAATGCCAATCAGTAACACCACCAGCGCCCCCAGCGCGGCTTTGATCACCAGCCCCATATTTTTTCCTATAACAATCAAATAACAAGAAACGTCAGAATAACGGAAGCGGCGTTAATTTTGAAAGATTAATGGAAGGTTAAGGTTCCGCGGTGTATTTTGGCTTTTTTCACGAAAACAGACGCTGTATGAATAAGATTGTATATGTTGAAGACGAACCCGAAGTCGGGCAATTGATCGCCGCCTATCTGGGTAAACATGATATGGACGTCATTGTTGAGCCTCGCGGCGATCGTGCCGAAGAGGTGGTCGTCCGTGAAAACCCGGATTTAGTGCTGCTGGACATCATGCTGCCAGGCAAAGACGGCATGACGCTCTGCCGGGACCTGCGCGCCCGCTGGGATGGTCCTATCGTTCTGCTTACCTCACTGGACAGCGATATGAACCATATTCTGTCGCTGGAGATGGGCGCCAATGATTACATTCTGAAAACCACACCGCCTGCCGTCCTGCTGGCCCGCCTGCGCCTGCATTTGCGCCAGCACGCCAGCATCGAACGCGAAGCGCCCGCGCCGTCCCTGACGCCGCACAAAGCGTTGCGCTTCGGTACGCTGTCTATTGACCCGGTTAACCGCCAGGTCCTGCTTTCCGGCGAGCTTATCGCCCTTTCTACCGCAGACTTTGACCTGCTCTGGGAGCTGGCCACGCATGCCGGGCAAATCATGGACCGCGACGCGCTGCTGAAAAACCTCCGTGGCGTGAGCTATGACGGTATGGATCGCAGCGTTGACGTGGCGATTTCGCGATTACGCAAAAAACTGCAGGATAACGCCACCGAGCCCTACCGCATTAAAACCGTGCGTAACAAGGGTTATCTGTTCGCCCCACACGCCTGGGAAACCTGATCGTCGGATAGGATAATCTGCGCGAATTGAAGGCATTGCGCGAAAACGCCCTCCTTTCGCGCATTTATTTTTACGTTTGCGCAACATTTAACTTGCTAAGCACGCAAACTATTCCATAATTAGCTTCTCGACTCTCCTTTCTTCAGCTCATCCCGCTCTTGCGATCGTTTTACTCATTTTCGCCGTGAAGCTTTCACGACATCGCTCCCAGAAATCTTGAAATGAGGATTTAAGCCCATGAATTATGTATAGCTACGATCAGGTAGAAGCGATAAAAACCAATCTTGAGTGGATTGTTAATCAGGCAACCCTTAACCACACCTCACCCTCACGCACCGATCAAAAAGCGCTCTTTGACCTGCTGGAACTCATCCAGTCTTACGAAATACTGCTGGATCTCATCAGCGAATACGGGGCGGATGTGATTGATACGCACATTGCGGAAGGCCTGGCCGTGACCGAAAAACTCATCGCCAAGGTAAAAAACAGCGCGAAAGCCATATAACACGCTCAACAGACGTGAAAAACCCGAAGGGTTTTCATGTATATTCTGCACATAGCGTTTTTTCGGTGAGATCCAATGAAAAAGCTGTTTGTGCAGTTTAGTGTGCAGAAAACCTGCAATTTACTGGAAAGGCTATAGCTTCTCTCCCGTTCGCAAAGCTATTAACGGCTCGTTACAACGCATCTGCCTCTACGATTATTTGGGGATGCCTGGCGGAAAGGGTTTTCGCACATGCCCAATGCGTGGTCACTCTTTTTCCATTTAGCTTTCCGGTGAGCGCCAGGAGTAATGCCCCCGTACAAACTGAACCAAACCGCTTGCTGCATAAGTTTGTAAAAAATTCAACACCTTCAGAAACAAACGCTCGCATCAGATTGATCATTTCAAAATTACCAGCAGTTAAATCGATTCCCTTACAGGTTTAATGCATCTGTCGATGTAAGTCTTGAACGTCTATTTATCCACTCAAGGGAATAGCAGGTGATTTATCCGCTGTAGGGATATCCCTTTTAAATCCACTTACAAATGCGCTCGTGTTGGAAGAATTTCATGTATGGTATTCTTTAGTTGTTTATATTTAGTACATTGCCCACAGTAGTTACATCCTATGCTCAATTACATTGTCATTAATTAGTTAGCGAGATAAGAATGAAATCAAATGTAAAGTATACTTTTCATCACTTCGGCATCCCGTTACAGGATGGCGTTTTTGAAGGTGCATACAGCGAAAAAGCCGGGATGTATACAGTTGATAATCCAGGTCAGTTTCGTGTGCAGTGGCATAGATTTAAAGACAGTTCTCCACTCCACAATCTGATAAAAACTGTGCCTCACGTCGCCTTCAAAGTGGACAACCTGCTAAGAGCTATCGAAGATGAAGAAGTAATTCTTGGTCCCTATGAGCCCATTGACGGTTTCTTTGTTGCCATGATTAATGACAATGGCGCACCGATTGAACTCATAGAAACTACACTCTCTGATGATGAAATCTGGGAAAGAGCAAGGTCCGGTCAAGGCGACCTTTACAGGAAGTAATTTTATCCGGGAGCCGTTGTGAAAATGGCTCTCTGTGAATACTTATTTGAAGCCTGGCAAATAAATCTGAACTGCGCTCTACACCCACTCACGAGCCACATGAAGAAATTGTTTCCTACCACCAGCTTCCCACCGGCCCATTTTGCTGGCGCAATGACTAACCTCTTTCGTTTCGGTATTAATAATATGATCAAGCTTGTTCAGCCGAGAAATTGCTTCAAAACTCAAAGAGAAGACAGGCCTACCGAACGATAAAACGATCGGGCATTCGCCGCAGACGCCCCTATCAGCTGCGTCATACATACGCGTGCTGGATGTTGTCGGCAGGTGCTAATCCTGCTTTTATAGCGAATCAGATGGGTGATGAGAATGCAGAGATGGTCTTCCATGTATACTCTGCGAGGATAAATGTTCTCGATAGCGATCATGTACCATTTTTGAATCAGCGCTTTGGCGGATATGCAAATGCCCCTATAGTGCCCCTGAAGGTAAAAACAAAGTAGTTAATTACTTGATGTCCCGGTGATATTTAATGAAAAAGCTGTTTGTGCAGTTTTATCTTTTACTGTTTGTCTGCTTCCTGGTGATGACCATGCTGGTCGGGCTGGTCTATAAATTCACCGCCGAACGTGCGGGCCGGCAGTCGCTGGACGATCTGATGAAAAGCTCGCTCTATTTGATGCGCAGCGAGCTAAGAGAGATCCCGCCACACGACTGGGCGAAAACCCTGAAAGAGCTGGATCTTAATCTGTCATTCGATTTACGCATTGAGCCGTTGAAAGATTTTGAGCTGGATCCGCCCGCCATGCAGCGTCTGCGCGACGGGGACATCGTCGCGCTGGATGAGAAATACACCTTTATCCAGCGCATTCCTCGCAGCCATTATGTGCTGGCCGTCGGGCCGGTGCCCTATCTCTATTATCTCCATCAGATGCGCCTGCTGGACATGGCGCTGATGGCCTTTATCGCCATTTCGCTCGCATTTCCGGTCTTTATCTGGATGCGGCCCCACTGGCAAGACATGCTGAAGCTGGAATCCGCCGCGCAGCGTTTTGGCGAGGGGCATTTTACTGAACGCATTCACTTCGACAGCGGTTCCAGCTTTGAGCGTCTGGGCGTGGCCTTTAACCAGATGGCCGATAACATCAACGCCCTGATCGCCAGTAAGAAGCAGCTGATCGACGGAATTGCGCACGAGCTGCGCACGCCGCTGGTTCGCCTGCGCTACCGTCTGGAGATGAGCGAAAATCTGACCGAGGCAGAGAATCAGGCGCTTAACCGCGACATTGGCCAGCTTGAAGCGCTGATTGAGGAGCTGCTGACCTACGCGCGTCTCGACCGCCCGCAAAACGAGCTGAACCTCACCACGCCGGATCTGCCCGCCTGGCTGCAAACCCATATTGATGACGTTCAGAGCGTAAACCCGCAGCGCACGCTGTTGACGCGCGTCACGCCGGGTGACTACGGCGCGCTCGATATGCGCCTGATGGAGCGCGTGCTGGACAACCTGATGAACAACGCCATGCGCTACAGTGAAAGTACGCTCCAGATTGGCCTGGATTTGCAGGGCAACCGGGCCAGCCTGACGGTGGAGGACGACGGACCGGGAATTGCCCCGGAAGCGCGAGAGACCGTGTTTGAACCGTTTGTCCGCCTCGATCCCAGCCGCGATCGCGCCACCGGCGGATGCGGCCTGGGGTTGGCGATTGTCTACTCTATCGCGCAGGCGATGGGCGGCACGGTGCATTGCGAGGAGAGCGAGCTCGGCGGCGCGCGCTTCTGCTTTAGCTGGCCGGTGTACCATAACATCGCCCTTCCCGTTCCTGTCTGACCTCAACCGCACGCTGGCCGGACCCGGCGTGCTGTGCTATATGATAAGTATGTTGTAACTAATGAGAGTGTTTATGGCGAACTACGATCTCATCGAACGGCTTAACGGCACGTTTCGGGAAATAGAACACGAACTCCTGACCCTGACCGAGCGTTTGCAGGCCTGCCGCCTGCTGGCCGCGCGCGTCTTTACCCTGCCGGAAGTGGCTAAGGGAGCCGAGCACGATCCGCTGGACACCATCGAGGTCGAACAGCACATCGGCAGCGCGGCCCTTGAGCTGGCGCTAAAACACTATCGTCGCCTGTTTATCCAGCAGCAGTCAGAAAACCGCAGCAGCAAGGCCGCCGTGCGCCTGCCGGGGGTCATCTGCCTGCAAACCGATGCGACATCGCGCGAAGCGCTGGAAAGCCAGATTGCGCATATCAACACCCTGAAAGCGGCCTTTGAAAAGATCATCACCGAAGAGTCCGGCCTCGCCCCTGCCGCGCGGTTTGAGTGGGTGCACCGACAGCTTCCGGGGCTGATTACCCTGAATGCCTATCGGACGCTGACGGTACTGCGTCACCCCGCTACGCTGCGCTTCGGCTGGGCGAATAAGCACATCATTAAAAACTTCACCCGGGATGAGATTCTGGCCCAGCTGGAAAAAAGCCTGAAGACGCCGCGCACCGTCGCGCCTTGGTCGCGGGAGCAGTGGATTGAGCGCCTGGAGCAGGAGTACCACAGCATCGCCTCGCTGCCGGTGGATGCGCGCCTGAAGATAAAGCGCCCGGTGAAGGTGCAGCCTATCGCTCGCGTCTGGTATTCCGGTCAGCAAAAGCAGGTGCAGTATGCCTGCCCGACGCCGCTGATTGCGCTTTACGATGCCGATCAGGGCGCGGTAGTACCCGATATCGGGGAACTGCTGAATTACGATGCTGACAATGTTCAGCACCGTTACAGACCTCAGGCGCAGCCGCTACAGCTGATTATTCCTCGGCTGCACCTGTACGTGGCGGGATGATTATTTCAGGCTACCGACCATCGCTTCCGGGCGAACCCAGGCGTCAAACTCCGCCTCCGTGAGATAGCCCAGCGCCAGGGCGGAGGCTTTCAGCGTCAGCCCCTCTTTATGGGCTTTTTTGGCGATCTCGGCGGCCTTGTCGTAGCCAATATGGGTATTGAGCGCGGTGACCAGCATCAGAGATTCATTGAGCAGCTGGCTGATGCGTTCGCGATTGGGCTCAATCCCCACCGCGCAATGCTCGTTAAAGCTCTCCATCCCGTCCGCCAGCAGACGAACAGATTGCAGCACATTGTGGATCACCATCGGGCGATAGACGTTCAGCTCGAAGTTGCCGGACGCACCGCCCATGTTGACGGCCACGTCGTTGCCCATCACCTGGCAGCAGAGCATGGTCATGGCTTCGCACTGGGTCGGGTTCACTTTACCCGGCATGATGGAGCTGCCCGGCTCGTTTTCCGGGATGCTGATTTCACCGATGCCGCAGCGCGGGCCCGAGGCCAGCCAGCGCACGTCGTTAGCAATTTTCATCAGCGAGGCCGCCAGTCCCTTCAGCGCGCCGTGGGTGTGGACCAGCGCATCGCAGGTCGCCAGCGCTTCGAACTTATTGGGCGCCGTGACGAACGGCTGTCCGGTGATGGCAGCAAGCTCCTCCGCCACGCGCACCGCGTATTCTGGATGGGTGTTTAACCCGGTACCGACCGCCGTCCCACCGAGCGCCAGCTCCGCCAGGTGCGGCAGGCTGTTCTCGATATGCTTCAGGTTGTGTTCCAGCATCGCCACCCAGCCGGAAATCTCCTGGCCGAGCGTCAAGGGCGTGGCGTCCTGCAGGTGCGTACGGCCAATCTTGACGATGTCGCGGAAGGCCTGCGCTTTCTCGTTAAGCGTGGATTTGAGCACGTTGAGCTGCGGAATAAGCTGCTCGCGAATGGCGATTACCGCCGCCACGTGCATCGCCGTCGGGAAGACGTCGTTAGAGCTCTGGCTTTTGTTGACGTCATCGTTCGGGTGGACCTTACGTTCCATGCCGCGCACGCCGCCCAGCAGCTCGCTCGCCCGGTTCGCCAGCACTTCGTTCATGTTCATGTTGCTCTGGGTACCGGAACCGGTCTGCCAGATAGCGAGGGGAAATTCGTCAGGATGCTTGCCCGCCAGCACTTCGTCTGCGGCGTTGATAATGGCGGTGGCTTTATCGGCGTCCAGCAGGCCCAAATCCTGGTTCACTTTCGCGGCGGCGCGTTTGGTCAGCGCCAGCGCCTGAATCAGCGAGACGGGCATTTTTTCGGTCGAAATACGGAAGTGCTCCAGCGAACGCTGGGTTTGCGCGCCCCATAGCTTGTCGGCCGGGACGTCGATGGCGCCCATCGAGTCTTTCTCATGGCGTACCGTGGTCATTACTTTCTCCTTGATAGCAAAAGAGGGATTGCTCACATGCTTAAGGGATAAGTATTGATGACTTCTGAGAAACGGTATGGCGCTTTGTGCGCTCTTTTTGATGTCGGGTGGCGGCGGCGCCACCCGGTTTTTTCAATTTACTTCACGCACGCCGAACACTGGGACGACTGGATCTGCTTGAAGAAGTCGTTGCCTTTGTCATCCACCAGGATAAACGCCGGGAAGTCTTCCACTTCGATTTTCCAGATCGCTTCCATACCCAGCTCCGGGTATTCCACGCACTCCAGGCTCTTGATGCTGCCCTGCGCCAGAACCGCCGCCGGGCCGCCGATGCTGCCGAGGTAGAAGCCGCCGTGCTTGTGGCACGCGTCCGTCACCTGCTGGCTGCGGTTGCCTTTAGCGAGCATGATCATGCTGCCGCCGTTGGCCTGCAACTGATCAACGTACGAGTCCATACGCCCTGCCGTGGTGGGGCCTAACGAGCCGGAGGCATAGCCTTCAGGCGTTTTCGCCGGGCCCGCGTAGTAGATCGGGTGATCTTTAATGTACTGCGGCAGCCCTTCGCCGTTGTCCAGACGCTCCTTCAGCTTCGCGTGCGCAATGTCGCGGCCCACGATGATCGTGCCGTTCAGGGAGAGACGGGTCGAGACCGGATACTGAGAAAGCTGCGCCAGAATCTCTTTCATCGGACGGTTCAGGTCAACGCGAACCGCTTCACCCTCACCCGCTTTACGCAGCGCTTCCGGGATGTATTTGCCCGGGTTATTTTCCAGCTTTTCGATCCACACGCCTTCGCGGTTGATCTTGGCCTTGATGTTGCGATCCGCAGAGCAGGAGACGCCCATCCCGACCGGACAGGAGGCACCGTGGCGCGGAAGACGGATCACGCGCACGTCGTGGGCAAAGTATTTGCCGCCAAACTGCGCCCCGAGGCCCAGATTACGCGCCTCTTCCAGCAGCTCCTGCTCAAGCTGCACGTCGCGGAACGCCTGACCGTGCTCGTTACCTTCAGTAGGCAGTCCGTCGTAGTATTTGGTTGAGGCCAGCTTGACGGTTTTCAGCGTGCTTTCAGCCGAGGTTCCGCCAATCACGAAGGCGATATGGTACGGCGGGCACGCCGCGGTGCCGAGGGTACGCATCTTCTCAACCAGGTAATTTTTCAGCTTGCCCGGAGTGAGCAGCGCTTTGGTTTCCTGGTAGAGATAGGTTTTGTTGGCTGAACCGCCGCCTTTGGCGATGCAGAGGAATTTGTACTCGTCACCGTCGACGCTGTAGAGGTCAATCTGCGCGGGCAGGTTGGTGCCGGTGTTGACCTCTTTGTACATATCGAGCGCCGCGTTTTGCGAGTAGCGCAGGTTGTCTTCGGTGTAGGTGTTGTAGACGCCGTGCGCCAGCGCCGCTTCGTCACCACCGCCGGTCCAGACGCGCTGGCCTTTTTTACCGACGATGATCGCCGTGCCGGTGTCCTGGCACGTAGGCAGAATGCCTTTCGCCGCGATATCGGAGTTACGCAGGAACTGCAGGGCAACGTACTTGTCGTTTTCGCTGGCTTCCGGGTCGCTCAGAATATCGGCAACCTGCTGCTGATGCGCGGGGCGGAGCATAAAGGAGGCATCGTGGAAAGCGTGCTGCGCCAGCAGCGTCAGCGCCTGCGGATCCACCTTGAGGATCTCTTGTCCTTCAAACTCAGAGACGGAGACGTGATCGCGGGTTAACAGGTAATACTCGGTCTGATCCTTACTGAGGGGGAAAGGATCCTGATAATGGAAGGGTTTATTCGACATTGTTCTCTCACTTACTGCTTCGGTCTGTTTATTCAGGGCAGATGTTCCGCTGCCCGGCTTAAAAGCGAGTCAGCTTATCCTACACAATTTTTTAACAAAAACTGAGACTAGTACGACTTTTTACATCCACAGGTTACTTCCACGTAGTTTATTGCTTTAATACCCGGAGTTAATTCCACATTTGAATCAGGGCTTGATAATGCAAAAACTCATTAACTCAGTGCAAAACTACGCCTGGGGAAGTAAAACTGCGTTAACGGATCTCTACGGTATCGCGAACCCGAACAACCTGCCGATGGCGGAACTGTGGATGGGGGCGCACCCGAAGAGCAGCTCAAAAATTGAAGACGCCAGCGGCCAGGTACGCAGCCTGCGTGACGTGATTGATGCCGATAAAGCCGCACTGCTGGGCGACAAGGTGGCTCAGCGCTTTGGCGAACTGCCGTTCCTGTTTAAGGTGCTGTGCGCCGACCAGCCGCTCTCCATCCAGGTTCACCCGAACAAAAAAGCGTCTGAAATCGGCTTTGCCAAAGAGAACGCGGCGGGCATCCCGCTGGACGCCGCCGAGCGTAACTACAAAGATCCTAACCACAAGCCGGAGCTGGTTTTTGCGCTGACCCCGTTCCTGGCGATGAACGCCTTCCGCGAGTTTTCAGAGATTATCTCCCTGCTGCAGCCGGTCGCGGGTGCCAACAAGGCTATTGCCCACTTCCTCGAAAACCCAAACGCGGACGCGCTCAGCCAGCTGTTTGCCAGCCTGCTGAATATGCAGGGTGAAGAGAAATCTCACGCGCTGGCGGTGCTGAAAGCGGCCCTGAACAGCCAGCAAGGGGAACCGTGGGAGACCATCCGCCTGATTTCCGAGTTTTACCCTGACGACAGCGGCCTGTTCTCCCCTCTGCTGCTGAACGTGGTGAAGCTGAACCCGGGCGAAGCGATGTTCCTGTTCGCGGAAACCCCGCACGCCTACCTGCAGGGCGTAGCGCTGGAGGTGATGGCCAACTCTGACAACGTGTTGCGCGCGGGCCTGACGCCGAAATATATCGACATCCCTGAGCTGGTTGCCAACGTGAAGTTTGTAGCGAAGCCTGCCGCGGAGCTGCTGACTCAGCCGGTGAAAAACGGTGCAGAGCTGGACTTCCCGATTCCGGTTGAGGATTTTGCGTTCTCCCTGCACGACCTCAATCAGACGGAAACGACAATCGCACAGGAAAGCGCGGCGATCCTGTTCTGCGTCGAGGGCGAAGCAACGCTGCGCAAAGGCGAGCAGCGTCTGGTTCTCCAGCCTGGCGAGTCAGCATTCGTTGCAGCCAATGAGTCCCCGGTCAGCGTAAGCGGCACCGGTCGCCTGGCGCGCGTTTTTAATAAGCTTTAAGCACTTACTGAATTTTTTAACAACTCTTGCTAAGCTAGTTGAAGGCTTAATATCTCCGGGCGGTTTTTACCGCCTGGTTTCATTTTAGGGATAGTCGCAATGAAAAAATCGGTCGTAGCGGTTGGAGTGATTGTAGCGTTAGGCGTGGTCTGGACGGGTGCCTCCTGGTTTACCGGGAAACAGCTGGAAGGCCGTCTGGCTGAGATGGTGGCGCAGGCTAACGGAGAAATTAAGCGCAGCGCGCCGGAGGCGGGTCTGGAGCTGAGCTACCAGAACTATCAGCGCGGCGTGTTCACCAGCCGCATGCAGCTGGTGGTGAAGCCGGTGGCCGGTGCGGCAAACGGCTGGCTGAAGCCGGGACAGAGCGTGGTGCTGGATGAAGTGGTAAGCCACGGTCCGCTGCCGCTGGCGCAGCTAAAGTCGTTTAACCTGATCCCGTCCATGGCGTCCGTTCATACCGTACTGGTGAATAACGACGTCACTAAACCGCTGTTTGACCTGGCGAAGAATGAATCACCTTTCGACATTAACACCCGTATTAGCTACTCCGGTGATACCAGCTCTGATATCGCGCTGAAACCGCTGAACTACGAGAAAGAGAACGAAAAAGTCGCCTTCAGCGGTGGCCATTTCAAACTTGATGCGGATCGGGACGGCAACGTCTTCTCCATGACGGGTGAAGCGGAAAGCGGCCTGGTCAACGCCGTGAACGAATATAACCAAAAAGTTCAGCTCACCTTCAACAACCTGAAAGCCGACGGCAACAGCCGTATGACCGACTTTAAAGAGCGTATCGGCGATCAGAAGCTCTCCGTGGATAAGATTGCTATCGCAATTGAAGGAAAAGAGATGGCCGTGCTGGAAGGCATGGACGTTAACGGTCAATCCGACGTATCCAAAGACGGTAAGAGCATCAATACCCAGCTGGATTACACGCTGAAGAGCCTGAAAGTGCAGAATCAGGATCTGGGCACCGGCAAGCTGTCGCTGAAGATCGGCAATATCGACGGCCAGGCATGGCACGAATTTAGCCAGAAATACAGCAAAGAGAGCCAGGCGCTGCTGACCGACGCCGCGCTGCAGCAGAACCCGGAAGTGTACCAGCAGCAGGCGATGGCGGTGCTTTTCAATAACCTGCCAATCCTGCTGAAAGGCCAGCCGGTGGTCACCGTTGCGCCGCTGAGCTGGAAAAACAGCAAAGGCGAAACCAGCTTTAACCTGTCGCTGTTCCTGAAAGATCCTGCAGCCGCCACGGGTGAACCGCAGACGCTGGCGCAGGAAGTGGATCGCAGCGTGAAGTCGCTCGACAGCAAGCTGACCATCCCGATGGATATGGCGACCGAGTTTATGACCCAGATTGCGAAGCTGGAAGGCTACGGCGATGAAGATGCCGGCAAGCTGGCGAACCAGCAGGTGAAAGGTCTGGCGGCGATGGGTCAGATGTTCCGCATCACCAAAGTGGAAGACAACACCATTTCCACCAGCCTGCAATATGCCAACGGCCAGGTAACGCTGAACGGCGACAAAATGCCGCTGGAAGAGTTTGTTGGCATGTTTGGTATGCCGACGCTGGGAATGCCGGAACCGGCTGAACCCGCAGCGCCAGCCGTACCGGCGGCACCGCAGCAGTAAACCTCAAAACCCCTCGCAAGAGGGGTTTTTTATTGCCCTTAACCTTTCCATCCCTCCAGGAAATCCAGCAGCAAGGCGTTAACTTTCTCAGGCTGTTCCTCCTGAGGAAGATGGCCGCACTCGTCGATACCGTGCGCCCGCAGGTTATCCGCCATTTCAGCCCAGACGCTTTGCATATCGAAGAGCTTTCCGACCGCGTGAAAATCATTGCCCCACAGCGACATTACCGGACAGGCGATTTTCACGTCAGCGTCGGCAAGATCCTGCGCCACGTCTTCCGCGTTGGCGCGATAGTCAGCCATCGCGCCTCGCACGGCTCCGGGCGCCTGATACGCGCGAACATAGGTGTCAAACGCCTCGCCGCTGATGGTTGACGGATCGTAGGTCCAGTCTGAGAAAAAGTGGCGCAGCCAGATATTTTCACGTCCTGCAATCAGCGCTTCCGGCAGATCGGGCACAAGATGGAACAGGAAGAACCAGTATGCGCGGGCTATGGACGCATTCAAATCGCGCGCCACTATACGCGTTGGCACGTTATCCATGACCACCAGACGATCCACCAGCTCAGGGTAATCTTTTGCAAACCGCGTCGCGACGCGCGCCCCGCGATCGTGCCCCACCAGCACCACCTTCTGTAACCCCAGCGCACGCATCAGCTCACGGATGTCCCGGGCCATGTTCCGTTTATCATAGCCAGAAGCCGGTTTATCCGTTTCGCCATATCCTCGCAAATCCGGCGCGATGACGCGGTAGTGCCGGGACAATACAGGTATCTGGTAGCGCCAGGCATAGTTTGTTTCAGGAAAACCGTGCAGAAGAATAACCGGCGCGCCTTCACCCTCTTCAACCACAAACTGGCGAATGCCGTTTGCCGTTACGGTGTAACTTTTCATATTCATAACCTTACTTTATTTCAGCAGAGGCACGTTGGCCGCACGTTGATAAGGACCGTAATTTACAGGGTTCCAGCTATAGCCCTGCTGCCAGGCGGTGATATGCCCAATACCGGGGAAAGGCAGATGCGCAGCGGCCATCCACTCGCCGTCTTTCGCCAGGGCGTTAAATTCCTGCGCCCGGGACGAGATGGCTTTTTTCGAATCGACATCAAAGCGAATAGACACTTCAGGATGCGGGAACTGGACGGCTGGCGCATGAATCAGATCCCCAATGAAGTTAATAGCCGTCCCCTGCGACGCAAAGCGATAAACGGTACTGCCGGGCGTATGGCCAACGGCATAGGCCGTCTGGACTTCCGGGATCGGCGAAGCTGGCGGAACGAAGGTTTTAAGATGTCCGGAGGCTTTATACTCAGACAATGCTTTTCGGGCGATAGCAAAATACTCTTTCGCATTAGCCGGCGCGCTCGCTTCTTTTGCAGGATCAAGCCAGTAGTCGGCCTCCCCCTGCGGTACATAGACGGTGGCATTGGGGAACAACGCTTTACCGTCTGCATCGCTCAGGCCACACACGTGGTCAAGATGCAGGTGAGTCAGGAAAATGGTATCAACCTGCTCGGGACGATAGCCTGATGCTTTCATATTGTTAACCAGCTGGCCGGCCGTTTCCGGCACGCAGTGCCCCGCTCCGCTGTCAATCATGACCAGATGTTTACCGGTATTAACCAGGAAAGCGTTAAAAGCGGTCGGCATGCGTTCGGCATCGATTTTATGCTGAGCCAGCAGTTTACGAACCTTGTCGTCTGAAAGACCGTG
This sequence comes from Enterobacter bugandensis, assembly GCF_900324475.1. Taxonomy (NCBI): domain Bacteria; kingdom Pseudomonadati; phylum Pseudomonadota; class Gammaproteobacteria; order Enterobacterales; family Enterobacteriaceae; genus Enterobacter; species Enterobacter bugandensis. The sequence goes on along the minus strand of NZ_LT992502.1, from coordinate 2,050,016 downwards.
GAGTAATGACGGCGAAAGGTCGTTATAGCCGTCGAACAGCGCCGTGACCTCATATTCCCCTACCGCCAGACGATAATATCCGGGGACCTGCTGCTTCACCTGCGCAGGTGCGTCAGCCCAGGCGGCACTTACCAGTAACAGGCTGCTGAATGCCAGAACCGTTTTCAACTTTTTCATCTTCACTCCAGATTGATATTTTTCAGGTTGTGAAGAGACTATGGCAGCGTAACGATAAATACTGTAGATATGTACTTTGATAAGGCAGCATAACGAAAAGCGATACAATGAAACTGGAAGACGTTGAAGTGTTTGTCGAAGCGATTAAGGCGGGTAGCCTGGCGGGCGCCGCGCGTCGGCTCTCAATGAGTGCCATGGCGGCGTCACGCTCTCTTAACAATCTTGAGGCTGAGCTGGGGGTCAGGCTGGTGCATCGCACCACGCGATCCCTTTCACCCACCAGCGATGGTGACGTTTTTTTGCCTCATGCGCAGGCGTTGCTGGAAGATAAAAATAACGCGCTGGCCGATCTGTTTCCTGATGGTACGCACCTGTCCGGACGCCTTCGCATTACCGCCTCAGCGGCGTTTGGACGCAAGATCGTTGCACCGATGTTGCCGCTGTTTATGCAGCAACATCCTGCCCTGCAGGTCGACCTGCTGGCAACCGATGAGCAAATTGATATTGTCGGGAAAGGCATAGACGTGGCGTTACGCATTGCACCGCTGCGCGATAACCGGTTAGTCGCACACCGCATCTGTGATAACCCCCGCGAGCTTTGCGCCAGCGCGGAGTATCTCGCCGCGTACGGTTCACCGAAATTGCTTAACGATCTGGCTGGACATAGCTGCCTGACCACCTCAGATACGACACACTGGTCATTTGAAAAGGGTGAACAGCGCTACAAACAAAAGGTGTCAGGCCGATTCTCGGCTAACTCTATTGAGGCGATTTTCGAGGCTTGTCTGGGGGGACTCGGCATCGCAAATTTATCTCGCTGGTACGTAGAGCCTGCCATTGCTGAGCGTAAACTCGTGCGGATCGTCCTGGAAGATGCTCAGCCGGAATCGCTGGCCATTTGGGCGGTTTACCCGACCTCCCGGCTGATCCCGGCAAAAGTACGAAAATTTGTAGAAGCCCTGGAGACACATCTGACGCTCAACCCGCTTACGCAGCAGAGCTGAGTTATTTCACCGTCACCAGCCGCGCCGCCACAATCTGGTGCCCGGACTGGACATCCATGTTGTCGATGCGCTGCATAATTCTGTCTGCCAGCGTGTAGCCCATCTCCCGCGCAGGGGTGGTAGCCCAGACGATGGGGAGATCGTCCAGCGCGTTTTCACCAACGTCGGCGAACGCCCCTAACGCCACCTGATGGCCGAAGAAGGTTTCCACCCCGCCCTCGCCGCTCTGACGCCCGGCGCGGATCAGGCCAAACCAGGCCCCCATGGCAATCACATCGTTGTAGCAAATCACGGCGCTGATCGTCGGATTGCTTCGCAGCAGCGCGCCTATCGCTTCCGCCGCTTTCTTCTGGCTGGATTCACACTCCACGACCCATTCGCTGTGGAACGGCAGGCCGTATTTAATCAGCGTCGCGCAGTAGCCGCCGACCCGCTCGGCGCGCGTCAGGGAGGAGCTTTTCCCTCCCAGCCAGGCAATGCGCTGATGCCCGCGGCGAATAAGATGTTCGGTCAACATTTGCGCGGCCTGCATGTTATCCGGGCGCAGCGTATCGGCCTCGTCCAGATAGCTGGCGCGCGAGGCGAACACCAGCGGCACGCCTTTTTCGGCGGCACGCTCGCACAGTTCGCTACCCACGCCCGACGCTCCGGCGACGATCACTCCGTCAACCCCCTGGGTCAGCAGCATATCGAGACGGGAGAGAAGCTGCCCGGCCTCGCGCCCGCCGTGCAGCAGAAAGACCATCCGCCCCTGCGCTTCCAGCGCTTCGGTTAACCCGGCGGTCAGCTCCGCATAAAAAGGTGACGTCAGGTCACGGACAATCAGGCCAATCACCCCGCTTTGCCCGCCGCGCAGCGCCGACGCCTGACGGTTACGCACAAAGCCCAGCTGTTCAACCGCCTCGTTCACCCTCTGACCGGTTGCGGGCGAGATGCGCCCTTTACCACTGAGCACGAGAGAAACGGTGCTGACGGAAACCCCCGCCGCCAGCGCGACATCGTTGATGGTGACTTTTTTCGCTACAGCCATGTGTCAGCGTGACTCCCTGAAATGAGATCGGTAAAACGTTTTATCAATACGTTATCTTTATACTACCAGTCAAAGCCTGAGAATGTGATTTAGCGCGCACTAAACTTTGATAAAACGTTTTATCTTCTCGCAGCATTGAAGCAGGCAAACTGATTTTAACTATAAAGGAGTCGTTTTATGACGGCGAAAACAGCACAAAAAATATCGCTGTGGGAGTTTTTCCAGCAACTGGGTAAAACCTTTATGCTGCCCGTGGCGCTCCTCTCGTTCTGCGGGATCATGCTCGGGATCGGCAGTTCGCTGAGCAGTAAAGACGTCATCACGCTGATCCCGTTCCTCGGTACTCCCGTGCTGCAGGCGATCTTTATCTGGATGAGTAAGGTCGGCTCCTTCGCGTTTAGCTTCCTGCCCGTGATGTTCTGCATCGCCATCCCGCTGGGCCTGGCCCGCGAGAATAAAGGTGTCGCGGCGTTTGCCGGGTTTGTGGGTTACGCCGTGATGAACCTGGCGGTTAACTTCTGGCTGACCGCGAAAGGCATTCTGCCGACGACCGATGCTGCCGTGCTGAAGGCCAACAACATTCAGAGCGTGATTGGTATTCAGTCTATTGATACCGGGATCCTCGGAGCGGTGATCGCCGGGGTCATTATCTGGATGCTGCACGAGCGCTTCCACAATATCCGCCTGCCGGATGCCCTGGCCTTCTTCGGCGGTACCCGCTTCGTGCCGATTGTCACCCTGGTGGTCATGGGTCTGTTCGGCCTGATCATTCCGCTGATCTGGCCGGTCTTTGCGATGGGCATCAACGGCATTGGCCGCATCATCAACGGCGCGGGAGATTTTGGTCCGATGATCTTCGGCACCGGCGAGCGTCTGCTGCTGCCGTTCGGCCTGCAGCATATCCTGGTGGCCCTGATTCGCTTCACCGAAGCGGGCGGTACCATGGAGGTGTGCGGTCACGACGTGAGCGGTGCGCTGACCATCTTCCAGGCGCAGCTGAGCTGTCCGACTACCCACGGCTTCTCTGAAAGCGCCACCCGCTTCCTGTCTCAGGGTAAAATGCCGGCCTTCCTCGGCGGCCTGCCGGGTGCCGCGCTGGCGATGTATCACTGCGCGCGCCCGGAAAACCGACATAAAATTAAAGGGCTGCTGATCTCCGGCGTGATTGCCTGCGTCGTGGGCGGCACCACCGAGCCTATCGAATTCCTGTTCCTGTTTGTTGCGCCGGTGCTGTATCTCATCCACGCGCTGCTGACCGGCCTCGGCTTTACCGTGATGGCGGTGCTGGGCGTCACCATCGGCAACACCGACGGCAACGTGATTGACTTCGTGGTGTTCGGGATCCTGCACGGCCTGTCAACCAAGTGGTATCTGGTGCCGGTCGTGGCGGCTATCTGGTTCGCGGTGTACTACGGTATCTTCCGCTTCGCCATCACCCGCTTTAACCTGAAAACGCCGGGCCGCGATACCGATACCGCCACCAGCGTTGAGCAGGCGGTGGCCGGTACTGTGGGCAAATCCGGGTATAACACCCCTGCCATTCTGGCTGCGCTGGGCGGTGCGGATAACATTACCTCGCTGGATAACTGCATCACCCGCCTGCGTCTGTCGGTGGCGGATATGTCAAAAGTAGATACCAACGCCCTGAAAGCCAACCGGGCCATCGGCGTGGTACAGTTAAATCAGCACAATTTGCAGGTGGTTATCGGCCCGCAGGTTCAGTCGGTGAAAGATGAGCTGGCAACCCTGATGCGAACAGTAGAAGCCTGATGCCTCAACCCCCTCTCATGAGGGGGTTTTACTTTAAGGATTAACGTCATGTTTGATTTTTCTACCGTCGTGGATCGTCACGGCACCTGGTGTACGCAGTGGGACTACGTCGCCGACCGCTTTGGCGCGGCGGATCTGCTGCCCTTCACCATCTCGGATATGGACTTCGCCACCGCCCCCTGCATTACCGACGCGCTGCATCAGCGCATCAACCACGGCGTGCTGGGCTACAGCCGCTGGAAAAACGACGAGTTTCTTGCCGCTGTTGAGCACTGGTTTCGGCAGCGCTTTAACAGCCGCATTGATAAAGAAACCATCGTTTATGGCCCTTCCGTCATCTACATGGTGTCAGAGCTGATCCGCCTCTGGTCAAAGCCCGGTGACGGCGTGGTGGTTCACACCCCGGCGTACGATGCGTTTTACAACGCCATTGGAGGCAATGCGCGTCAGGTAGTGGCTGTTGAGATGGAAAAGCAGGCGACTGGCTGGCAGGGCAATATAGCGGCGCTTGAAGCGGCCCTGGCGAAACCGGAAAACAAAATTCTGCTGCTGTGCAGCCCGCAGAACCCGACCGGAAAAGTATGGACTCTTGAAGAATTGACCCATATGGCAGAGCTTTGCGCACGCTATGACGTGGCGGTTATCAGCGATGAAATTCATATGGACATGGTGTGGGGGGCGCATCGCCACACCCCGTGGAATGCGGTAGCGCGCGGCAAATGGGCGCTTCTCACCTCCGGCTCGAAAAGCTTTAATATTCCGGCACTGACGGGCGCATACGGCCTGATCGGCGATGAAGAGAGCCGTAACGGCTATCTCAGCGCGCTAAAAGGACGGGATGGGCTATCTTCCCCTTCCGTGCTGGCGCTGACGGCCCATATCGCCGCCTATCAGCAGGGAGAGCCGTGGCTTGATGCCCTGCGTCGTTATCTGGAAGAGAATCTGTTGTATATCGCACAGGAATTAAACAGTGCTTTTCCGAAACTGAACTGGCAGCCGCCGGAAGCAACCTATCTGGCCTGGATTGACCTGCGCCCGCAGAACATTGACGACAGGGCACTGCAAAAAGTGCTGATCGAGCAGCAAAAAGTCGCCATCATGCCGGGATACACGTACGGAAACGAGGGTAACGGCTTCGTGCGCCTTAACGCCGGCTGCCCACGCAGCAAGCTGGAACAAGGGGTGCAGCGCCTCATCGCCGGGATCAACACGCTCCTGTAATTTGTTTGCGCAACGGAATATTCCCTTGCGCAAATAGCTTTTTACCCCGTTTTGTTTTTATAATATGGCGCACTTTAACCCGAAAAGAGTGCGACCATGATTGATACACGCCTGCCCTTAACTGATATTCATCGTCACCTTGACGGTAACATTCGTGCCCAAACCATCCTCGATCTTGGCCGCCAGTTCAACTTAACGCTTCCCGCTCAGACGCTTGAGTCGTTGATCCCACACGTACAGGTCACCTCCAATGAACCGGACCTGGTCAGTTTCCTGAGCAAACTCGACTGGGGCGTGAAGATGCTGGCCTCGCTGGATGCCTGCCGCCGCGTGGCGTTTGAGAACATTGAAGACGCGGCCCGTAACGGCCTGCACTACGTTGAGCTGCGCTTCTCGCCGGGCTATATGGCGATGACCCACAGCCTGCCCGTTGCAGGCGTGGTGGAGGCCGTCATTGAAGGCGTCCGCGAAGGGTGTAAAACGTTCGACGTTCAGGCCCGCCTGATCGGCATTATGAGCCGCACGTTCGGCGAAGCCGCCTGCCTGCAGGAGCTCGAAGCGCTGCTGGCGCACCGCGATGCCATCACCGCCGTCGACCTCGCCGGCGATGAGCTGGGCTTCCCCGGCAGCCTGTTCCTCTCCCACTTCAACCGCGCGCGCGATGCCGGCTGGCACATTACCGTCCATGCGGGTGAAGCAGCGGGCCCGGAAAGCATCTGGCAGGCCATCCGCGAGCTGGGCGCCGAGCGTATCGGCCACGGCGTGAAGGCGGTAGAAGACCGCGCGCTGATGGATTTCCTGGCGGAGCAGCGCATCGGCATTGAGTCGTGCCTGACGTCCAACATTCAGACCAGCACCGTGGCAACGCTGGCGCAGCACCCGCTGAAAACGTTCCTTGAGCACGGCGTGCTGGCCTCGCTGAACACGGACGACCCGGCGGTTCAGGGCGTGGATATCATCCACGAGTACAACATCGCCGCACCGCAGGCGGGCCTGAGCCGCGAGCAGATCCGCCAGGCGCAGATCAACGGGCTGGAGATCGCCTTCCTTACGCCTGCAGAGAAGCAGGCGCTGCGGGATAAGGTGGCAACCGCGTAAACCCTTTTGCCGGGTGGCGGCTACGCCTTACCCGGCCTACAACAACGTCAAAACTTATGCCAGACAGAGCGTGGCGCGATGTTTGGCAGATTCGATCCCCAGCTCAATCAGCTCCATAATCTGAATCGCCTGGCTGGCCGGAACAGGGTTCTCCCCCGTGCCGTTAAGCGCATCGCGGATGGCAGCATAATAAGCCGGATAGTTACCCGGGATCGTTAACAGGGTTTCCTCAACCAGCTCCTCACCTTCCGTCCGTGTCACGACGCCGTCGCGCATATCATAGCCCCAGTCTTCCTGCGGCAGACGTTCACCGTTTTTGAGGCGGTCTTCCTGCGGATCGAGGCCAAACTTCACGTAGCTCCCGCGCGTGCCGTGGATGATATAGCGGGCAGATTCCGCGGCCGCGACCATCGTGCCGTGCAGCACAATCCGCCGCTGCGGGTAACTCAACACCGCGTGGAAGTAATCCGTTGTCTGCGCACCGGGCCTCAGCTGGGCCAGATCGACCGTCATGCTCACCGGCAGCCCAAACAGATTCACGGCCTGGTCCAGCAGATGCGGGGCTAAATCGTACCAGATGCCGCTGCCCGGACCGGCCTGCTCGCGCCAGCGGTTTCTCACCTGCGGACGGAAGCGGTCAAAATGTGATTCAAAAAAAACAATCTCTCCTAACGTGCCTTCCCCGAGAAGCGTTTTTACCGTCAGGAAGTCGCTATCCCAGCGGCGGTTATGGAAAACGGACAGCACTCTGCCCAGGCTTTTTGCCAGCGCCTCCAGCTCACGCGCCTGTGACAACGTCACGGTGAAGGGTTTGTCAACAACGACGTGCTTCCCGGCTTCCAGCGCGGCTTTCGCCAGCGGGAAGTGCGTGTCGTTCGGGGTGGGAATAACAATTAAATCGATATTCGGATCGTTGAAAAGGTGTTTAGGCTCGGAGACAACCGGCACTGCGGGCCAGTCAGCGTGGACTTTGGCGGCGTCGCTGCTGGATACCGCCGCCAGCGCCATTCCCGGCGTTCCGGCTATCAGAGGCGCATGAAACGTTTTGCTCGCGTACCCGTAGCCTATAAGCCCGACGCGGATGTTATCACTCATCGTGTTGTCCTCTTTTTGCATTTCTTATTTCATACTGGCTTTTCTGGCATTGTCCTCATTAATAATGAGCCATGGCGCTTAAAATAGCAGGCTGTACCGGCTATTTTTGTTACATAGTATTAACCTTCTGATTTTGTTTAAGGGAATCGTTCCCAAAGCGCTTGCCGTCAGAGAAACAGCGCTGTAACATTTGCGACCTGTATTTATGGATAAATTACAACAGTGAATCATGGCATCAATTATTAATCGAATCATTGAATTAGCGGGATGGATTGTTCTTGGGGTTTCGGTCATTTTGCTCGGCGTAGCCAGCCATATTGATAACTACCAGCCGCCGGAGCCTGCTGCCGTCACCCATCCTAAGTAACCGGTTGCTGCTTTAAAGAGTGACATAATGTGTCAGTTTCGTATTGCCAGCCCTGGTGAACGCGGTTAACCTTCTCTTCCAGGCATCACCTTCGGTGCCTGAATTTCAGCAAAGAAAACTCCTAATTTCGTCGCGTTATCTGAGTGGGCTGTTTACGTCTGTATTAATCCGTTTATTATTTGACCGAATTACCTTAACTGGTATTACTCACTTTTATATGGAAAATTATTAATATGACAGTTCAGGACTATTTATTAAAATTTCGCAAGATCAATTCGCTTGAGAGCCTGGAAAAACTGTTTGACCATCTGAACTACACCCTGTCGGATAATCAGGACATTATCAATATGTATCGCGCCGCTGACCATCGCCGTGCGGAGCTGGTCTCCGGCGGACGCTTGTTTAACGTCGGCGAGGTGCCGAAGTCCGTATGGCGTTACGTTTTATAAGAAAGTAGCCATCCGCGCGAAATGTTATATACTCTCCGCCCTGCAAACTGGCTGTACAACATTTCGCGCAGATAATGGGAGAGTTCATGACCGCAACGCCTGGAGAACGCATCGGAGGCTGGTTAATCGCCCCACTGGCATGGCTGCTGGTTGCCTTATTAAGCGCATCGCTTGCGCTGCTGCTTTATACCACCGCATTGATTACCCCTCACGCTATTCAGACCCTGATGTCGCAAAGCGTGCTGAATATAGCGATGTGGTTTGTGTCGTTCGTTTTCGCGATTGGGATGTGGTACTACACCCTGTGGCTGACTATCGCCTTCTTTAAGCGCCGCAAGAGTGTGCCTAAGCACTACATTATCTGGCTGCTGGTCTCGGTCCTGCTGGCGGTTAAAGCGTTTGCTTTCTCGCCCGTGTCTGACGCGCTTGCTGTCCGCCAGCTGCTTTTCCCGTTACTGGCCGCGGCGCTGCTGGTGCCCTATTTCAAACGTTCAACGCGTGTGAAAAACACCTTCGTGAACCCGTAATAACCTTACAGATAACCTGTTGTCGCCTGCCCCGGTTTGTCCGATAATAGGCGGCTTTTTTATTTCAGGCTAAATAATGACCGATTACTTACTGCTCTTTGTCGGCACCGTGCTGGTTAACAACTTCGTTCTGGTGAAGTTCCTTGGCCTGTGCCCGTTTATGGGCGTTTCCAAAAAGCTGGAAACAGCGATGGGCATGGGGCTGGCGACGACCTTCGTCATGACGCTGGCGTCCATCTGCGCGTGGTGGATTGATACCTGGATCCTCATCCCGCTGGGGTTAACCTATCTCCGTACGCTGGCCTTTATTCTGGTTATCGCGGTGGTGGTGCAATTTACCGAAATGGTGGTACGCAAAACCAGCCCGGCGCTCTATCGCCTGCTGGGTATCTTCCTGCCGCTGATCACCACCAACTGTGCGGTGCTTGGCGTGGCGCTGCTGAACATCAACCTTGGCCATAACTTCATGCAGTCGGCGCTGTACGGCTTCTCCGCCGCTGTCGGTTTCTCATTTGTTATGGTGCTGTTCGCGTCGATTCGCGAACGTCTGGCAGCAGCGGATATCCCTGCGCCATTTCGCGGTAATGCCATTGCGCTGGTGACCGCGGGTTTAATGTCTCTGGCCTTTATGGGCTTTAGTGGTCTGGTGAAGTTGTAATGAGTGCTATCTGGATTGCCATCGCCTCTATCAGCGTCCTGGGGTTGGTGTTTGGCCTTATCCTGGGCTACGCCTCCCGCCGTTTCGCGGTAGAGGACGATCCTGTTGTTGAAAAAATTGATGAGCTTTTGCCGCAAAGTCAGTGTGGACAGTGCGGCTACCCAGGCTGCCGCCCTTACGCTGAAGCGGTAGGCATTCAGGGTGAAAAAATTAACCGCTGTGCGCCCGGCGGCGAAGCGGTGATGCTGAAAATTGCCGCCCTGCTTAACGTCGATCCGCAGCCCGTTGATGGCGATGCGGAAGTCCAGGAGCCGGTCCGTGCCCTCGCGGTGATCGACGAAGCAAACTGCATCGGCTGCACCAAATGTATTCAGGCCTGTCCGGTCGACGCCATTGTTGGCGCAACGCGCGCCATGCACACCGTTGTGGCGGATCTCTGCACCGGCTGTAACCTCTGCGTGGCCCCCTGCCCGACGCAATGTATAGAGCTGCGCCCGGTTGAAACGACTACCGAAAGCTGGAAGTGGGATCTTCAAACCATTCCGGTTCGTAATATTCCTGTGGAACAACATGCTTAAGTTATTTTCTGCTTTCAGAAAAGAGAAGATCTGGGACTTTGACGGCGGTATCCATCCGCCAGAGATGAAAACCCAGTCCAACGGCACGCCGCTGCGTCAAATTCCGCTGGCGACGCGTTACGTCATGCCGCTCAAGCAGCATATTGGCGCTGAGGGCGAGCTGTGCGTGAAAGAAGGCGATACGGTGCTGCGCGGTCAGCCGCTGACCTTCGGACGCGGACGTATGCTGCCGGTACACGCCCCTACTTCCGGGAAAGTGGTGGCAATTGCCCCTCATACGGTGGCGCATCCGTCCGCGTTGTCGGAACTGAGCGTGATTATTGAAGCCGACGGCGAAGATCGCTGGATTGACCGTGACGGCTGGAGCGACTACCGCAGCCAGAGCCGCGAAGCGCTCATTGAGCGTATTCATCAGTTCGGCGTCGCGGGGCTTGGCGGCGCGGGCTTCCCGACCGGCGTCAAGCTGCGCGGTGGTGGCGATAAGATTCAGACGCTGATTATCAACGCCGCCGAGTGCGAACCGTACATCACCGCCGACGATCGTCTGATGCAGGACTGCGCCGCCCAGGTGGTGGAAGGCATCCGCATCCTCGCGCATATTCTGCAGCCGCGGGAAGTGCTGATCGGTATCGAAGACAATAAACCGCAGGCTATTTCAATGCTGCGCGCCGTACTGGCCGGTAGCCATGATATCGCCCTGCGCGTTATTCCGACCAAGTACCCCTCTGGCGGCGCAAAGCAGCTGACGCAAATCCTCACCGGTAAGCAGGTCCCGCACGGCGGACGCTCTTCGGATATCGGCGTGCTGATGCAAAACGTCGGCACCGCTTACGCCGTCAAGCGTGCGGTGATTGACGGCGAGCCGTTGACCGAGCGCGTGGTAACGCTGACCGGAGAGTCTGTCTCTCGTCCGGGTAACGTCTGGGCGCGCCTCGGCACGCCGGTGCGCCATCTGCTGGAACAGGCTGATTTTTGCCCTGCCAGCGACCAGATGGTGATCATGGGCGGTCCGCTGATGGGCTTTACCCTGCCGTGGCTCGACGTTCCGGTAGTGAAAATCACCAACTGCCTGCTCGCCCCTTCCCCAACCGAAATGGGGGAGGAGCAGGAAGAGAAAGGCTGCATCCGCTGCAGCGCCTGTGCCGATGCCTGCCCGGCGGATCTCCTCCCGCAGCAGCTGTACTGGTACAGCAAAGGCCAGCAGCACGATAAAGCCAAAGCCCATAACCTGGCCGACTGCATCGAATGCGGCGCCTGCGCCTGGGTCTGCCCAAGCAACATTCCGCTGGTGCAGTACTTCCGCCAGGAGAAGGCCGAGATTAATGCCATCTCCATGGAAGAAAAACGCGCCGCGGAAGCCAAGGCACGTTTCGAAGCGCGTCAGGCGCGTCTCGAACGTGAGAAGATGGCTCGTCAGGAGCGACATAAGCAGGCCGCCGTTCAGCCTGCCGGGAAGGATCAGGATGCAATCAACGCCGCACTGGCGCGCGTTCGCGAGAAAAAAGCCAGTGCCGCCCAGACGCTGGTGATCCAGGCCGGTGAAAAACCGGATAACAGCGAAGCGATTGCCGCCCGCGAAGCGCGTAAAGCTGCGGCCCGCGCCCGTCAGGCGGAAAAAGCGCAAGCGGCGCAGCCGGAAGCTGAAATCGATCCACGCAAAGCCGCCGTCGAAGCGGCGATTGCCCGTGCCAAAGCGCGCAAGGCTGGGGAGCAGCCAGTGGTGGTTGAACAGGAACCGGTCGATCCGCGTAAAGCCGCCGTCGAAGCGGCGATTGCCCGCGCCAAAGCGCGCAAAGCAGCGCAGCAGGCGCCAGCCGCAGAACCTGAAGCACCGGTCGACCCACGCAAAGCCGCCGTTGAAGCGGCGATAGCCCGCGCCAAAGCGCGCAAAGCAGCACAGCAGGAAGAGCAGCCGCAGGCCGCCAACGATGACCCGCGCAAGGCCGCCGTCGCCGCCGCCATTGCGCGCGTTCAGGCAAAGAAAGCCGCACAGCAAGCCGTAAACGAGGATTAAATGGTTTTCAGAATCGCAAGTTCCCCTTACACCCACAATCAGCGCCAGACCTCGCGCATCATGATGCTGGTCTGCCTGGCCGCGCTGCCGGGCATTGCCGTTCAGTGCTGGTTTTTCGGCTGGGGAACTCTGTTCCAGATAGCTCTTGGATGCGCCAGCGCCGTCGCCGCGGAAGCCCTCGTGCTGAAGCTGCGCAAGATGGCGGTTTCCCGCATCCTGGCGGACAACTCCGCTCTGCTGACCGGCCTGCTGCTGGCCATCAGCATTCCCCCGCTTGCCCCGTGGTGGATGGTGGTGCTCGGCACCGTGTTTGCCGTGATTATTGCCAAACAGCTCTATGGCGGCCTCGGTCATAACCCGTTTAACCCGGCGATGATTGGCTACGTGGTGCTGCTGATCTCCTTCCCGGTACAGATGACCAGCTGGCTGCCACCGCACGAGATTGCAGCCACGGTTCCCGGCTTTATGGATGCTCTGCAGGTGATCTTTACCGGCCATACGGCGCTGGGTGCTGATATGAACGCGCTGCGTATGGGCGTGGACGGTATCAGCCAGGCGACGCCGCTCGATACGTTTAAAACGTCCCTGCACGCCGGGCACAGCGTTGAGCAAATCATGAAGTCCGCCATCTACAGCGGCGTGCTGGCGGGAGCCGGCTGGCAGTGGGTCAACCTGGCGTATCTGCTGGGCGGCCTGTTCCTGTTGCAGCAGAAGGCCATCCGCTGGCATATTCCGGTCAGCTTCCTCGTGACGCTGGCGGTCTGTGCCACGCTGGGCTGGGTATTCTCTCCTGAATCCCTGGCCAGCCCGCAGATGCACCTGCTCTCCGGCGCGACCATGCTGGGTGCCTTCTTTATCCTGACGGATCCGGTGACGGCCTCAACGACTAACCGCGGACGCCTGATCTTCGGCGCGCTGGCTGGCCTGCTGGTTTGGCTCATCCGCAGCTTCGGTGGCTACCCGGACGGCGTGGCCTTTGCCGTCCTGCTCGCCAATATTACCGTTCCGCTCATCGACTATTACACGCGTCCGCGCGTGTACGGCCATCGCTAAGGGTTTCGCCATGTTAAAAACGATGCAAAAACACGGCGTCACGCTGGCTGTCTTCGCCGCGGTCCTGACGGGGCTGACGGCACTGGTTAATGCGCTGACCAAAACGACCATCGAAGAACAGGCCTCGAAGCAGCAAAAGGCGCTGTTCGATCAGGTGATCCCGTCCGATTTCTACGATAATGACCTGCAAAAAAGCTGCTTTGTGGTAGACGCGCCGCAGCTTGGGAAAGGCCCGCACCGCCTCTTTATCGCCCGCAAAGGGGATAAACCCGTCGGCGCGGTGATGGAAGCGACCGCGCCTGACGGCTATTCCGGCGCCATTCAGCTGCTCGTGGGCAGCGATTTCTCCGGTACCATCCTGGGCACCCGCGTGACGGAACATCATGAAACGCCGGGCCTGGGCGATAAAATCGAAACCCGTCTGAGCGACTGGATTTTGCACTTTGCCGGTAAAGTGATCCATGGTGAAGATGACACCGCGTTTGCGGTGAAGAAAGACGGCGGCGAGTTTGACCAGTTCACGGGCGCAACCATCACCCCGCGGGCGGTGGTAAACGCTGTAAAACGAGCCGGGCTGTACGCTGAAACGCTGCCCGCGCAGATCAACAATCTTCCGGCCTGTGAGGAGTAATCATGAGCCAGGTTAAAGAGGTTATTGTCCAGGGATTGTGGAAAAACAACTCCGCGCTGGTACAGCTTCTGGGCATGTGCCCCCTGCTGGCGGTGACATCCACCGCCACTAACGCGCTCGGTCTGGGTCTGGCAACCACGCTGGTATTGACCCTGACCAACCTCTCCATCTCTGCCCTGCGACGCTGGACGCCGTCGGAAATTCGTATTCCGATTTACGTCATGATCATTGCGTCGGTGGTCAGTATTGTCCAGATGCTGATTAACGCCTACGCGTTTGGTCTGTACCAGTCGCTCGGGATCTTCATTCCTCTTATCGTCACCAACTGTATCGTGGTCGGGCGTGCGGAAGCGTTCGCGGTGAAAAACAGCCCGGCCATGTCGGCGCTGGATGGTTTTTCCATTGGCATGGGCGCCACGTGCGCCATGTTCGTGCTGGGCTCGCTGCGTGAAATCCTCGGCAACGGTACGCTGTTCGACGGCGCAGATGCGCTGCTGGGCGGCTGGGCTAAAGCGCTGCGCGTTGAGGTGTTTCACACCGATACGCCGTTCCTGCTGGCGATGCTGCCGCCCGGCGCGTTTATTGGCCTCGGCATGATGCTGGCAATAAAATACCTGATTGATGAGAAACGTAAGCGCCGCGCGGCTGAGCGCAGCGTTCTGGAAGGGACACCCGAGAAGGCCTCATGAATAAAGAAAAGCGCATTGCGATCCTGACCCGTCTGCGGGACGAGAACCCGCACCCGACGACGGAGCTGAATTTTACCTCCCCGTTTGAGCTGCTGATCGCGGTGTTGCTCTCTGCGCAGGCGACCGACGTGAGCGTCAATAAAGCCACTGCCCTGCTCTATCCGGTCGCCAATACGCCGAAGGCCATGCTGGAGCTGGGCGTGGAAGGCGTGAAGTCCTATATCAAAACCATCGGCCTGTTTAACAGCAAAGCCGAGAACGTGATTAAGACCTGTCGGATCCTGCTGGAACAGCACGGAGGCGAAGTACCGGAAGATCGCGCCGCGCTGGAAGCCTTGCCGGGCGTGGGGCGTAAAACCGCGAACGTTGTGCTCAATACCGCGTTTGGCTGGCCGACCATCGCCGTTGATACGCATATATTCCGCGTCTCAAACCGGACAAATTTCGCCCCAGGGAAAAATGTCGAGCAGGTAGAAGAGAAGCTGTTAAAAGTGGTTCCTGCCGAATTCAAGGTTGACTGCCACCACTGGCTGATTTTGCACGGTCGTTATACCTGCATAGCCCGAAAGCCGCGCTGCGGCTCCTGCGTTATTGAAGATCTTTGCGAATATAAAGAAAAAGTCTATCCCTGATCGTCATAATCCCCTACCAAAAGAAGGACTACCGTTCGTTCTTCTTTTGGCCGTTATTTGTCCGCTCTTACTTTCTTCTGACTTGTCACTTGTTCGGCTCTATAACGCTCAAACAGGTTAATACTTTTTTCATAGCCAAAAATTTCTATACATCTGTGATCGCGATCACTCTGATAACGTCATGTTGATTTTTTGTAGTCAAAGTCATCGCAAACCCTTTGCCGGGCAAGATTTAAATGCGTTTACCCGGAAGATCAGACCAGCTATTTTTCAGAATATGGGCTATATCACTACAACAAGCGGCAAATAGCAGAACATATCGCCAAAACCCCATCGCAATGGGTGTATACCAGTCGAAAAAACTACCTTTAGTTATCGTATAAAATTTAACGCTAAATAACATTTGTAGAAGCCGACAATTATACCGCTCAAGATATATGTAACAGATTATTACAAACGTATTGCCAGACGGGGCAGGATAGTGAACATTACCCGCCGTTTCTCCTCCCAATATAACTATAAGGCGGATGGGCTACGGCCATCACGCTATGAACACCCCCGTTAATATGGGATGTAAAAAAAGAGGTATATGTGTCGACTGCAAACAATAAACCAACAGATGAAAGCGTGAGTCTGAACGCTTTTAAACAACCGAAAGCGTTTTATCTCATCTTCTCTATCGAGTTATGGGAGCGTTTTGGTTACTACGGCCTGCAAGGGATCATGGCGGTTTACCTGGTTAAACAGCTGGGTATGTCCGAAGCCGATTCCATCACGCTGTTCTCCTCCTTTAGTGCCCTCGTTTACGGTCTGGTTGCTATCGGCGGCTGGCTGGGTGATAAAGTTCTCGGTACTAAGCGCGTCATTATGCTGGGTGCCATTGTTCTGGCTATTGGCTATGGTCTGGTTGCATGGTCAGGACATGATGCGGCTGTGGTCTACATGGGCATGGCAACCATCGCCGTGGGTAACGGCCTGTTCAAAGCGAACCCGTCTTCCCTGCTCTCAACCTGCTACAGCAAAGATGACCCACGTCTGGACGGTGCATTTACCATGTACTACATGTCCATCAACATCGGTTCCTTCTTTTCCATGCTGGCAACCCCATGGCTGGCCGCGAAATTCGGCTGGAGCGTGGCGTTTGCGCTGAGCTTCGTGGGTATGCTGATCACCGTGGTAAACTTCCTGTTCTGCCGCAACTGGGTGAAAGACTACGGTTCAAAACCTGACTTCGAGCCTGTCCACATGGGCAAGCTGCTGGCTACCATCGTGGGCGTTGTCGTCCTGGCGGCGATCGCCACCTGGCTGCTGCACAACCAGGGTATCGCTCGTGCCGTTCTGGGCGTAGTTGCGCTGGGCATCGTGGTCATCTTCGCAAAAGAAGCGTTCGCTATGAAGGGTGCAGCCCGTCGTAAGATGATTGTGGCGTTCATTCTGATGCTGGAAGCGATTATCTTCTTCGTGCTGTACAGCCAGATGCCAACCTCTCTGAACTTCTTCGCTATTCGTAACGTTGAGCACTCTATCCTGGGTATCGCATTCGAACCCGAGCAGTTCCAGGCGCTGAACCCCTTCTGGATCATGATCGGTTCCCCGATTCTGGCCGCAATCTATAACAAGATGGGCGATCGTCTGCCAATGCCGCACAAGTTCGCGGTGGGTATGGTGCTCTGTTCTGGTGCGTTCCTGGTGCTGCCGCTGGGGACTAAGTTTGCGTCCGACGCCGGTATCGTGTCCGTTAACTGGCTGATCCTGAGCTACGCGCTGCAGTCTATCGGCGAACTGATGATCTCCGGTCTGGGTCTGGCGATGGTTGCACAGCTGGTTCCACAGCGTCTGATGGGCTTCATTATGGGTAGCTGGTTCCTGACCACTGCTGGTGCGGCGATCATCGCCGGTAAGATCGCGAACCTGATGGCTGTGCCAGAAAACGTGACCGATCCGCTGCTCTCCCTGAACGTCTACGGTACCGTGTTCATGCAGATTGGTATCGCTACGGCGGTTATCGCGGCGCTGATGCTGCTGACCGCGCCGAAACTGAATCGAATGACTCAGGACGACGACAAGACGGCGGAAGCGAACAAAACCGCTACCGCGTGATATCTGAGAGAAACGACAGAACAGAAGCCGCTAAGAGATTAGCGGCTTTTTTTTTGTCCCTTCGCGCACTAACATAGCTGAAACCTCAGCAAAAAGGAGTTACCGATGAAACTGTTCTACAAACCGGGCGCGTGCTCTCTTGCTTCCCATATCACCCTGCGCGAGAGCGGCAAAGATTTCACGCTGGATGGCGTTGATCTGATGAAAAAGCGCCTGGAAAACGGGGATGACTTTTTTGCGATTAACCCAAAAGGGCAGGTTCCGGCCCTGCTGCTGGATGACGGAACTCTGCTGACCGAAGGCGTGGCGATTATGCAGTTCCTGGCGGACAACGTACCGGATCGCCAGCTCCTTGCCCCTACCGGCAGCGTCGCACGTTATAAAACGCTGGAGTGGTTGAACTATATCGCCACCGAGCTGCACAAAGGTTTTACCCCCCTCTTCCGCCCGGATACGCCGGAAGAGTACAAGCCGACCGTGCGAGCTCTGCTGGAGAAAAAGCTGCAGTATGTTAACGAATCGCTGAAAGACGATCAGTGGATTTGTGGTTCACGCTTCACCATTGCCGACGCGTACCTGTTTACCGTACTGCGCTGGGCGCGTGCGGTTAAGCTGAACCTGGAAGGGTTGGACCATATCGCATCGTATATGGCGCGCGTGGCGGAGCGTCCAGCAGTGGCCGCTGCGCTAAAAGCGGAAGGGTTGAATTAAGCGAGCCGTCTGTGTTGCCGGGTGGCGCTGACGCTCACCCGGCCTACGAACTCTGGACGATTATAGCCGTGTGGCGCTGAAATAGTGCTCCGGCTTCGCGATACGATCCTGTGCCGCGACCACCTGCAGTTCATATTCCTGCATCTGTTTCGTCGCAATCATGATTTCGTACACCGCTGCCGTCACGTGCTCCAGCGCGTCTCTCACCGTTGCACCCTGCAACAGTTTCACCAGCAGTAGCCCGCTGGTCACATCACCCACGCCCACCGGCTGACGCGTGCCGAAATCCACCAGCGGACGGCTGATATGCCATGCGTCATCTTTCGTCACCAGCAGCATCTCAAAACGCTCCTGGGTCAGCCCTGCGCGGGCGAGATGTTTTACCAGCACAATCTCCGGCCCCTGGGCTATCAGCTCGCGAGACGCGCGTACAGCCTCTTCTACGCTGTTAACCGGATGCTCGCAGAGGATTTCCAGCTCAATCAGGTTGGGCGCAATGATATCGCTGGCGGGCAGCGCATGGCGAACGTGAAATTCCGCTACGCCAGGCGCCACAATGCAGCCTTTCTCCGGGTGTCCCATGACGGGGTCGCAGAAGTATTTTGCCGCCGGGTTTGCCGCTTTCACCTGACGCACGATGCCGAGGATGTGTTCCCCCTGCTCCGCTGAGCCGAGGTAGCCGCTCAGAACGGCGTCGCAGCGCTTGAGCTGGTCGATATCCGCAATACCCTGCACAACCTCTGTGAGGTGCGAAGGCGGCATCACGCAGCCGGTCCATTTGCCGTATTGCGTGTGGTTAGAGAACTGCACGGTATTGAGAGGCCAGACGTTGGCACCGAGGCGGCGCATCGGGAATTCCGCTGCGCTATTGCCAGCATGTCCAAACACAACGTGGGACTGAATGGCGAGGATGTTCTTCATCTTTTTCTTACCAAACCCTGAACAAACAAAAAGGGCGTGGTTTCCCACGCCCCTCGAGACTTTTACTTACTTCCAGCAGACCAGACAGTAGTTTTTCTTACCGCGGCGCAGCAGCGTGTAGCGGCCATACAGACGATCGCCGTCAACGAAGGTGTATTCCGGATCAGCCTGCTTTTCACCGTTGATGGTGATAGCGTTGGAGGCGATGGTTTTACGCGCCTGACCACGGGAAGGCTGGAGCTCAGAGTCCACCAGCGCCTGCATCAGGTCAGCCCCTTTTTCCATCTCAACCATCGGCACGCCGTCCTGCGCCAGCTGTTCGAAGTCCGCTTCGCTCAGATCGCTCAGCGTACCGTTGAACAGGCTTGCGGTGATGCGTTTTGCCGCAGCCAGGCCCTCTTCACCATGAACCAGTTTGGTCACTTCGTCCGCCAGCACGTACTGGGCACGCGGCGCTTTACCGCTGTTCTTATCTTCCTCTTCCAGCGCATTGATCTCTGCAATGTCCATGAAGGTGAAGAACTTCAGGAAGCGGTAAACATCGGCGTCCGCCGTGTTGATCCAGAACTGATAGAATTTGTACGGGCTGGTTTTCTTCGGATCGAGCCACACCGCGCCGCCTTCGGTTTTACCGAATTTGGTGCCGTCTGCTTTGGTGATCAGTGGAACGGTCAGGCCGAAGACCTGGTTCTGATGCAGACGACGGGTCAGGTCGATACCGGAGGTGATGTTCCCCCACTGGTCAGAGCCGCCGATCTGCAGAGAGACGCCGTGCAGCTTGTTCAGGCAGGCAAAGTCATAGCCCTGCAGCAGGTTGTAGGAGAACTCGGTAAAGGAGATACCCTGATCGTCACGGTTCAGACGCTGCTTAACCGCTTCTTTGTTAATCATCTGGTTAACAGAGAAGTGCTTGCCGATGTCACGCAGGAAGGTCAGCACGTTCATGCCGCCAAACCAGTCGTAGTTGTTAGCAGCAATGGCAGAGTTATCACCACAGTTGAAGTCGAGGAACGGTGCAACCTGTTTGCGGATCTTATCCACCCACTCCTGCACGGTATCTTCGGTATTCAGCTTACGCTCCGCGGCTTTAAAGCTCGGGTCACCAATCAGACCGGTCGCGCCGCCCACCAGGGCAACAGGCTTATGGCCCGCCATCTGGAAGCGTTTCAGGCATAACAATGGAACAAGATGCCCCAAATGCAAGCTGTCAGCGGTGGGATCGAAGCCGCAATAGAGCGCGATCGGGCCTTGCGCCAGTCGCTCTGCTAACGCTTCCTCGTCCGTCACCTGGGCCACTAGGCCCCGCTCTTGCAATTGTTTAATCAAGTTACTGCTTGCCATCAAATTCTCCATGTATAAACGACTGCACCTTTGCCGGTACACGACTTTTCGCCTGATGCGAAAGGACCATAGAATAAAGCGCAAGCGCGGTGTGCGCTAGCGCTTAAATCAACAAATTTCGGGGATTACGGGGCCAGTCTGTCGATTTTCCAGCCGCCATTCTCGCGCTGGTATAAAAAGCGGTCATGCAGGCGATGCTCACCGCCCTGCCAGAATTCCATCTGCTCAATCGGAATGCGGAAGCCGCCCCAGAAGCTTGGCAGCGGAATTTCCCCCTGCTGGAACTTCTGTTTCAGCTCCAGGAATTTACTTTCCAGCACGCCGCGGGCAGAGATCCGGCTGGACTGTTTTGATACCCAGGCGCCAATCTGGCTGTCGCGCGGGCGGCTGTGGAAATACTTCACCACCTCAAGGGTCGAGAGACGTTCCGCTTTACCGGTGACCATCACCTGACGTTCCAGCATGTGCCACGGGAACAGCAGGCTGATGCGCGGGTTGTTTTCTAAGTGGTGCGCCTTGCGGCTGCCCAGATTGGTATAGAACACCAGCCCTTTCTCGTCGTAATGCTTAAGCAAGACGATGCGCTGATACGGTTGACCGTTTTCATCTACCGTCGCGACGACCATGGCCGTTGGGTCGGCCAGCTTCGCGTCGCAGGCCTGTTTCAGCCAGCGCTCAAAAAGCACGAGGGGTTCAGCGGGAAGATCCTGGCGACGCAGGCCGCCTTTGGTGTATTCACGGCGCAGATGCGCAATTTGCTGTAGTTCGTCGTTATCTGACATGGCGTTAGCTGATCTTGAGATTGGGTGGCGCTATTGTGCGCCGCCCCTGTAAAAATCTCAACGCTTCGGATTTTCAAGCTGGCAGTTGTTCAGCACAATGCGGTCGCGTTTGTAGACCGTGGCGCTGTCGCCTTTCGACCAGAAGACATAGATGCCGTCCGAATAACGCGCCCCGGAGGCCGAGATACCCTGTTTAAGGGTTAGCAGCTTGTTATCGTAAACGAAGCTGGCTTCCTGACGCGGGTTATTCAGCTTCACGGTCAGCGGTTTTTCATCGCAGCGATACTCCAGCGTATCGGTCTGCATGCGCTCAAGGAACTGATTATAGACGCTGCATCCTGACAGCAATAAAGGCGCGGCAATAAGAAGAAGTTTTTTCATGGGCGTATTCCGAAGACTTTCCTGGTCCTGGAGGGCATGGCTGCCCCCTGTTTTATTCCATTCTAACGACGAGGCGCCGCGCTGAATTTCAGTTAACTCTGATTATGACGAGGATTTGCAGGGAAAATCGCTCCGAGGACGCTGGCCTCGCGCGCGCCGGTTACCGACGGCAAATTCCCTGGCAGCCCTGCGATAGTGCGCCAGGCAAGCCAGGCGAAAGCCAGCGCTTCCATATCATCTCCGCTGATGCCGGCCTCGTCCGTCGTGGTCACCTCAGTGCCCGGCAGCAGCCCGGCAAGACGCGCCATCACCAGCGGGTTTCGGCTTCCCCCGCCGCACACCAGCAGGCGTTCGCAGCCGCCGCTGAGCAGCACTTGCTCAGAGATCGACACGGCCGTTAATTCGGCAAGCGTCGCCTGGACATCCTGCGGGGCGAGTGCCGGGAACAGCGCAAGCTGGCGCTCGAGCCAGCCAAAGTTGAAGTATTCTCGTCCCGTGCTTTTCGGCGCCGGTAAGGCAAAATAAGGGTCGCTGAGCATGGACTGCAGCAGCGGGAGAACCACTTTACCCTCGCTCGCCCACTCGGCGTTTTTATCGTACGGTTGACCGCACTGCCGCCAGATCCAGGCATCCATTAACATATTCCCCGGGCCGGTATCGTAGCCGCGAACGGGCTGCCCCGGAATAAGCATCGAGAGGTTAGCAATCCCGCCTATGTTGAGCACCATGCGGCGTTCTGTAGGGTGCGCCAGCAACGCCTGATGGAAGGCAGGCACCAGCGGCGCGCCCTGGCCGCCAAGGGCAATATCGCGGCGACGAAAATCCCCGACGACCGTTACGCCCGTCTTCGCCACAATCTGGTTGTTATCGCCGATTTGCAACGTATGCGGCGCGTCGCCAGTCGGCTCATGCCAGACGGTTTGTCCGTGACACCCGATGGCGACCACATCCTGGGGACGAAGGTGTTCTTTTTGCATTAACGCCTGCACCGCATCCGCAAACAGCGCCCCCAGCCGAACATCAAGTTGACCAAGCTGGGAGAGGGTTAACTGCTGCCCCTGACAGATGCTCAGAATGTCCTCTTTCAGCGAAAGGGGGATTGGCCAGGTCAGGCTCGCCTGCTGTGCCACCATATGTTCGTCAATGGCGGCCAGAACGACATCTACCCCATCCAGACTGGTGCCCGACATCACACCAATGTAGCGACCCGATTTCATGCGCTTTCCTTACGTTGCGTGGGCTAAGGATATCCACTCAACCATAAACAGCGCTCCTTTGCCATCCGACGATAATATTTTTTAACAATGTCTTGCCGGTATGGCGAGTGGCTCCTGTTTATGTCTCGTTAAGTCAAATTCAAGTACAATTTTCTTATTGTTAGTGCAAAGATATGAACTATGGCTCTTTATGCCATATAATTTAGCCATAACGGATGCCTCCAGATGGGCGTTTTTGGTGAACAGGAGATTCAAATGATTGTACGTGTACTGGGCGTTTCGCTGATTGGTTTAACCCTGGCTGGCTGTGTGAACGACAGCTCGCTGTCTGGCGACGTTTACAGCGCTTCTGAAGCAAAACAGGTTCAGAGCGTGACTTACGGTACCGTTGTTAACGCCCGTCCTGTACAAATTCAGGGTGGTGATGAAAACAACGTGATGGGCGCAATCGGCGGTGCTGTACTGGGTGGTTTCCTGGGTAATACCGTTGGCGGCGGCACGGGCCGTTCTCTGGCAACCGCAGCGGGCGCTGTAGCGGGTGGTGTCGCGGGTCAGGGCGTTCAGGGCGCGATGAACAAAACCCAGGGCGTAGAGTTGGAAATTCGTAAAGACGACGGCAGCACCATTATGGTTGTTCAGAAGCAGGGCAACACCCGCTTCTCTGCGGGTCAACGCGTCGTGCTGGCGAGCAATGGCAGCCAGGTTACCGTTTCTCCGCGTTAATTAAAAATGGATGTGGTCATCAGGCCACATCCATTTACAATATATATCACCCTCACAAATATATTTACAGAATACATTCACCCCACACATTATTAAACGCGCCATATATTGTTTCTGCGCAAAGTATTTAGCGTGCTAATTGATTAAACTCTTCGCAATCATCTCTTCATAATTATTTTAATTTGTAAAACTTTATATGCTTGCGAATAGTCGTTCTGTAAAAGGTCGTTATATCTCGTTCTGTTTCGGTTGCTTTGTCGTCATCGGAATATTACAGGCTTTATTTTCAAAACTGGTTGACTGGGTTCCATCCTTTTCGCCTCTTTTGTTCCCCACACTCACCATTTTTTTACTCGTGTTTCACCTGTTTATTGCCTGTTTTATGGCAATGAAATACTGGTGTGATAAGCGGCGGCTCTATCTGATTGCCATCTCATTTGCCTTTGCCGGTTCGGCCTTGCTGATGGTCGGAACATTGACCAGCTTTCCGGCGTGGCTGGATCTCTATCAATTCAACGTTGTGAACTACAACGATGCGATGATCTACTATATGTTCCGCCACCTCTTAATGGCGGTGCTGATGATCGTTTCGGCATTACTTTATCCCACGCGCAATCTGCCCCTTTCACGGTTGGCGCATATCATCATCGTTAGCGGTTCATTTCTTTTTACCGCATGTATGGTGATTCTGGCCTGGATGTATTCCAGCCATTCCCCGTTTCTATCCCTCGATCTGGTTGATAATGAAACGCGGCAGTTTATGGTTCTCTGGAGCCACAGCATTAATATTTCATTAATCGTTCTCTGGGTCGTGACACTAGCCACGCTGATGTTTATTACGCGCGTGCGTAATCTGTTCTGGGTAGGCGGTAATTTTCTGTGTGTCTGCTATGTCGTCACGCTCTCTATGCTGTTGGTAGGCGGACATGCAGAAGATATATCCTGGTATCGCGCCCGATTATTTGAAACCGTCGCGACGCTGATTATTATTTTTGTGCTGCTCTATGATGTCTTCAGGTTGTATCGTGACTCCCATTTGAAGTATCAGCAGTCGTATCAAAATTCGATTCGCGATCCGCTCACGCGCCTTTATAACCGCAGCTATTTTTATGAATCGTTAAACCAGGCGCTGGGCATCGCCAAACCCAGCCGTCCGGTTTCGGTTATCGTCAGCGATCTCGATCGTTTCAAGCGTATCAACGACAACTACGGTCACCTGCAGGGAGATAAAGTCCTGCAGTTTGTCGCCAATCTGCTGATGGACTCCGTACGTCCGCAGGATATCGCAGCGCGAATCGGCGGCGAAGAGTTTGTCCTGATGCTGGCAAACACCTCCGCAGAAGACGCATATCAGGTGGCGGAGCGCATTCGGTTGAAGCTAAGCGGTTTTGATAAAATTAGCAGCGAGGGTCAGTTACCAGAGCCGATTACCATCAGCATGGGGGTGTTTACGGCAACCTCTTCGTCGGTAAGCGCAGAAGCGTGCGTGGAAAGTGCCGATAAGGCGATGTATGAAGCGAAAGAGACGGGCCGTAACCGCGTCGTTGTCTTTAAGTAAAAACAAGGCCTTGCAGATGCAAGGCCCTGTTGTCTGGTCAGTCGCGAGACTGTAGCTCGTGAATGTTTTGCTCAAGGCGCGCAATGAGGCTGATGAGCATTTCCAGCTCCGTCGGTGAAACGCCTGAAAGGATTTCACCGCGCGTTTTGGTGATCACCGCTTCCATTTCAGTGATGATAGGCGCCGCTTTCTCCGTCAGCTTAATGCGCTTGACGCGACGATCGCTGGCGCAGGTTTGCCGGGAGATCAGTCCCTTCTCTTCCAGTTGGTCAAGCGTGCGCACCAGCGACGGTTGCTCAATGCCTATCGCTTTAGCCAGTTGAATTTGCGACTGGTCGGGCGGCAGCTGATGAATGTTGTGCAACGTGACCCAATGCGTCTGCGTCAGTTCCAGAGGTTTCAGGCGATGGTCAATCAGAGCACGCCAGACGCGTACCAACCTTGCCAGATCAGAACCTAATGGCGATTCCAATTTCATCTCCTTATAATTAGCTTGCTAAGTTATTATACTGATTTTAGAATAGTGTGCAGCATTTGTATTGGCAAAACAAATGCAATACTGCATTCATCGGACTCAAAAGTATGACTTACACTGAATTATGATGCTTCTTCATACTCAGACAAGCCAACGCGGCATTCTGTTCACTGCAAAGGATTTCTGCCTGTGATCTTTTTTCATCGCTCAGAAGGTTTACCCCTTCAGGACCTGATCTTCGGTGCGTCAGTCTACTTTCCTCCCCTGTTTAAAGCCGTGCTGGTGGGCTTTGTTCTCTGGCTCATCGCGCATCGCCTGCTTCGCGACTGGATGTACTCCGGCGAAATCTGGCACCCCATGCTGATGGATCTCTCCCTGTTTGCCCTCTCCGTATGCCTGGGCCTTGCTGTTCTGATCGTGTGGTGAATATGCCTCTGAAAACGCTGAAGTACTTTTCCACCCTGTTCGTTCTTGTCCTCGCCCTGGCTGCTGGCTGGTGGTTGTGGAATTATTATATGCAGTCCCCCTGGACCCGTGACGGCAAAGTTCGCGCTGAGCAGGTCAGCATCACCCCCCAGGTCTCGGGAAGTATCACAACGCTGCTGGTTAAGGATAACCAGTACGTTAAAAAGGGAGAGGTGTTATTCCGCATCGACGACACCCCGTATCACATTGCAATTCTGAACGCCCAGGCGCAGCTGGCAAAAGCCCAGTCTGACCTTGCAAAGGCCAATAATGAGGCCAATCGCCGCCGTCACCTGTCGAAAAACTACATCTCCGCGGAAGATTTAGATACCGCCAATATCAACGTCAAGGCCATGCAGGCGAGCGTCAACGTGGCTGAGGCCACGCTGAAGCAGGCGCAGTGGGAGTTAACCCAAACCGTGGTCACCGCCCCCGTCGACGGATGGGTGACCAACCTCTCCGCCCGGGTGGGAAATTATGCCTCCGCCGGTCAGCCGGTTTTTGCTCTCGTCGACAGCCACTCATTTTACGTCGTGGGCTATTTCGAGGAGACTAAGCTTCGTCATATACATGAAGGCGCACCCGCCGCCATAACGCTGTATAGTGGCCCGCAAAAGTTACAGGGTCACGTTTCCAGCATTGGCCGCGCCATTTATGATCAAAGCGTTGAAACGGATTCCGGGCTGGTGCCGGACATCAAGCCGAACGTACCGTGGGTGCGCCTGGCTCAACGCGTGCCTGTGCGCGTGGAGTTTGACCGTTTACCCGAGGACATCACGCTGGTTTCCGGCACCACCTGCACTGTCTCTATCGGAACCCGTTAATGAAGCTGCAGGCGCTCTCCTGGCAAAACACGCCATGGATGAAAGCGACGCGCCCCCAGTGGCGCTACGCGCTGCGTAACGGCATTGCCATGTGCCTGGCGCTGACTGTTGCCTATTATCTGAACCTGGATGAACCCTACTGGGCGATGACCTCCGCGGCGGTGGTAAGCTTCCCCACCGTTGGCGGGGTGATCAGCAAAAGCCTTGGCCGTATCGCAGGTAGCCTGCTGGGCGCCACCGCGGCGTTAATTATCGCGGGCCACACGCTGAACGATCCGTGGTTGTTCCTGCTGAGCATGGCGGCATGGCTGGGTTGCTGTACCTGGGCCTGCGCCCATTTCACCAATAACGTGGCCTATGCTTTCCAGCTGGCGGGCTATACCGCCGCCATTATCGCCTTCCCGGTCGTCAACGTGCTCGACACCACCGAGCTATGGGATATCGCACAGGCGCGCGTCTGCGAAGTCATTGTCGGGATCCTCTGCGGCGGATTTATGATGATGATCCTGCCCAGCACCTCTGACGGCACTGCGCTTATCACTGCGCTGAAAACCATGCATACCCGGCTGCTGGAACATGCGAGCCTGCTGTGGCAACCGGATACCAGCGATGACATCCGCCTCGCGCATGAAAAGGTTATCGGGCAGATCCTGACCATGAATCTGTTGCGAATTCAGGCGTTCTGGAGCCATTACCGTTTTCGCCGTCAGAACACGCTGCTTAACTATTTACTGCACCAGCAGCTGCGTATGACCAGCGCTATCTCCAGCCTGCGCCGAATGCTGCTCAACTGGCCGACACCGCCAGAAAACACCCGCGCGGTAATCGAAACCCTGCTCGCGGCGCTCGCGCGACCGGATGCGGACATCTATACCGTCGCGAAGATCATCGCCCCGCTCGCCCCGATGGATGAATTTGATTATCGCCATCGCGCCTTCTGGCAGCGGCTGAATTACTTTTGTCGGCTATACTTGCGCAGCAGCCGCTGGATTAAGGCGGTAGAGAATGCTACCCCGGTCACGGAGTTCGCCGTTCCCGGCAGCCCGGCTCTCGCACGTCACACCGATTATCTGGAAGCGCTGTGGAGCGGTTTTCGCACCTTCAGCGCACTGATGCTGGTGGGGGCGTGGAGCATTACCACGCAGTGGGAGTCAGGTTCTGCGGCGTTAACGCTTGCCGCTATCAGCTGCGTGCTTTACTCCGTCGCGGCCTCGCCGTTTAACTCGCTTACACTGCTGCTGCGAACGCTTGTTTTGCTATCACTGTTCAGTTTTGTGGTGAAGTTTGGCCTGATGGTGCAGATAAGCGATCTCTGGCAGTTTCTGCTGTTCCTGTTTCCGCTGTTAACTACGATGCAGCTCCTTAAGCTGCAAATGCCGAAACTGGCGGGTCTGTGGGGGCAGCTGATTGTCTTTATGGGCTCGTTTATCTCCGTGACGAATCCGCCGGTGTATGATTACGCCGCTTTTCTGAATGACAACCTGGCAAAGATCCTTGGCGTCGGGCTGGCGTGGCTGGCCTTCGCGGTGTTGCGTCCCGGCTCTGACGCACGCAAAAGCCGTCGACATATCCGTGAATTGCGCAGAGGGTTTGTCGACCAGCTCAGCCGCAAGCCGCATCTGCAAGAAAGCGAGTATGAATCGCTGGTTTATCACCACGTTAGCCAGTTAAATAACAGCCAGGACGCGCTGTCCCGACGCTGGCTGCTGCGCTGGGGGGTGGTGCTGTTGAACTGCTCGCACGTGGTCTGGCAGCTTCGCGCATGGGAAACGCGCTCCGATCCGCTGTCGCAGGTACGTGATGTGTGTATCTCTCTGCTACGCGATGTGATGAGCGAGCGCGGCGTTCAGCAGCGGCCTCTGGAGGCCACACTGGCTGAACTGCAGCGGATCTGCGACACCCTTGCCCGGCATCATCTTCCCGCAGCCCGCGATTTGGCCTCGATAATCTGGCGCCTGCACTGCTCGCTGTCGCAGCTGGAACAGGCGCCACCGCCGGGAACGATTGGGGATCAGATTACGCCGCAGGCATAGCGCGCCCCGCCGCCGCCAAGCGGTTTAGGCTGATCGGACATGTTATCGCCGCCCACATGGATCATCAGCGCTTTGCCTTTGACCTCATCCAGCTTTTTCAGCCGCGGGGCCACGACCGGATCCGTGGCTTTACCGTCATTGTTAACCACCAGCACCGGCAAGTCGCCCAGGTGTCCCATACCATCAGGCCCTTCATGTTTACCTGAATTCTGCGGGTCAAGGTGGCCCCCTGCTGCTTCCGCTGCCGACGGTTTACCCTCTTTCATGGCTGGCTGACAGCTCCCTTTGGCATGAACATGGAAGCCGTGTTCGCCCGGCGGGAGTGCTTTAAGATCGGGTGCGAATTCCAGCCCTTTATCGGTCTCGGTGATTTTCACCGTCCCGATGGACTGACCCACACCCTGTGAGGTGACGAGATTCATTTCTACTTCGTCGCTGGCTGCCTGCGCCCCTGCGCAAACAACCAGCGTGACCAATGCCAGAGTAAAACGCTTCATATGACCTCCGCTGGTTATTTTTTGCCCCTTAAGTGTATACCAGGGGCACAGATTTCACCGGAAAGTCACCTTCTTGCGGTTTAAGGCACGTCGTAACCCAGCGCGGCCTTGCGGATGCGGAACCACTGCTGGCGGGTCATCTGCAGCTCTTCGGCGGCCAGCGCGGAACGGACGCGTTCAATTTTCCCGGAGCCAATAATCGGCAGCGGTTTTGACGGCAGACGCAGGATCCAGGCGTAAACCACCTGCTCTATGCTCTGGGCGTTCAGCTCGAGGGCGATGGTTTCCAGCTCATTGCGCAGCGGCTGGAACGCATCATCATTAAACAGGCGTCCACCGCCGAGGCACGACCAGGCCATCGGGCGAATGCGCTGCTGCTGCAGCTGGTCGAGCGTGCCATCCAGCAGCAGCGGCTGATGCACCGGGGAGATCTCAACCTGGTTAGTGGCGAGCGTAAACGGCAGACGAGACTGAAGCAGGGCAAACTGGGCCGGGGTAAAGTTGGAGACGCCGAAGTGACGCACCTTCCCACTCTGATGCAGACTCAGGAAGGCTTCCGCCACCTCGTCGGCATCCATCAGCGGGTCCGGACGGTGAATCAGCAGCAGGTCGATATGATCGGTTGCCAGATTGACCAGCGACTGCTCGGCGCTCTTGATGATATGGGCGCTGTCGGTGATGTAGTGGCCGAGGGCATGCTCCGGTTTGGCCGTGGTGGCAATACCGCATTTGGTAACGATCTCCATGCGCTCCCGGAGTGCCGGAACCAGCTTAAGCGCCTCGCCAAAGGCGGCTTCACACTGATAGCCACCGTAAATATCCGCATGATCGACGGTTGTTACCCCTAAATCGATATGCTCTTCAATAAAGCTTGCCAGCTGGAGGGGGGACATATTCCAGTCCATCAGGCGCCAGTAGCCCATCACAAAACGGGAGAATTCTGGCCCCTGGGGGGCAAGGGTAATACGCTGAACCATAACATTTTCCTCAAGGACGTGATGTCATGAGTATACGCAATTACCGCATTAAAACAGTGAAGGTTGCTGGGGTTCTTCGGTCTCAGAGGCTTTGTTTGCGCGGATTTTGCGCAGAAGTCGCTGTCTGCAGAGGCGCAGCACATCCTGCTTTTGCGTGTCGCTGAAGTTTTGCCAGTTAAAACGCTCGTCACGGGTACGCATGCACCCGCGGCAATAACCGCGTTCATCTGACTGACAAATCCCCCGGCACGGGCTCTGGATGGGGAAAAACTCCAGTTGCTCTGCCACACTCACCTCCGGTTAACCTCTCTCACCTACAGTGAAGACGCTAAAAGCGCCGCGTGCAAGGGCTTTACCACAGTTTTGTGGCATTAAGGTTTCACTAATCTTCCCTCTTTATACTCGCCACATCATGACAATGACAGGTTTTACGATCGATGTGGTTAAGTAAAAAGTTACAATGTAACGACATAAAATTTACTCTGGGCTGTGCACTCTTTTTTACGCTGCTTAACGGGCTGTTTATCCAGCGCAGCTGGGCCATTATTGCCCCTGCGCATCTGCACGATATTCTCTTCGCCGCATCCGTGCCGGTGGTGCTGTTTTGTGGCTGGGTCATTGTATTTAGCCTGCTCAATATCCCGTATATCCGTAAGCCGCTGATGATCGTCTTAACTGTCGGGTGCGCTGCGGCAACTTACTTTATGTTTACCTACGGCGCGGTCATCGATCAGAACATGATTGTGAACGTGTTCGAAACTAACTCCCAGGAAGCCACCGCGCTGGTGACCCCGCAGATGATTCTGTGGATTGTCATAGCCGGTCTTGTTCCATCCCTGGTGCTGGCGCTGACCCGCATTCGTACCGGCAAATGGTGGTACGCCCTGCTGACGCGTGTTGCCGCGATGCTCGGTGCCCTGCTGGTGATTATTCTTATCGCCGCGGTGTTTTATAAAGATTACGCGTCGCTGTTCCGCAATAACAAAAGCATCGTCAAAATGGTCACTCCGGCGAACTACGTCAGCGCCGTGGTGAAATACAGCAAGATGCGCTGGTTTGCCGGCGATAAAACGCTGGTGCGGATTGGCGAAGATGCGCACAAAGGCGCGCTGATTACGGGTCAGCAGAAGAAAACCGTTCTGGTGCTGGTCATCGGCGAAGCGTCGCGCGCGGCGAACTACTCCCTCAATGGCTACGGGCGTGAAACCAACCCCGAGCTGAAAAAGCAGGATGTGATTAACTTCCCGCAGGCCTCCTCGTGCGGCACTGAAACCGCTGTATCCGTTCCGTGCATGTTCTCCGGTATGACGCGCAGCAAATACGATGCCGACCTGGCGCACCATCAGGAAGGGCTGCTCGACGTGCTCAACCATGCGGGTATCAACCTCCTGTGGCGCGACAACGACGGTGGCTGTAAAGGTGCCTGCGATCGTATTCCCCATACCGACATGACGCAGTGGAAGCTGGATCAGTTCTGCAAAGACCAGTCCTGTATTGATGACGTGAATTTCTACCGCCTGGACAACGTGCTGGACGGTCTGAAGCAGGACACGGTGCTGGTTATCCACCTGATGGGCAGCCACGGCCCGGCGTACTATCGCCGTTACCCGGATAATTTCCGTAAATTCACCCCCACCTGCGACACCAACGAAATTCAGGATTGCGACCATCAGGCGCTGATGAACACCTATGACAATACCATCCTGTATACCGACAGCATGGTCAGCAAAACCATTGATGCGCTGAAAGCCCGTCAGGCGAACATGAACACCGCGCTGATTTACCTCTCGGATCACGGGGAATCGCTCGGTGAAAGCGGTATTTATCTGCACGGCACGCCGTACATGCTGGCGCCGGAGCAGCAGACGCACATTCCGTTTATGTTCTGGCTGTCCCCGGACTATGCGAAAAACTTTGGCATCAACGCGCAGTGTTTACGCGACCACGCAGCAAAAAATGCGGTTTCGCAGGACAATTTATTCTCGACGGTGCTGGGCATGATGGACGTTAAATCAAGTGTTTATCAGCAACAGTTGGACATTCTGAATGCGTGTCGCCGATAACAGCGCTTGCATTAGACCGAACGGTCTATTAGAGTGAATCCATGAGCAGAAATACTGAACACGACACGCGCGAACATCTCCTGGCGACCGGCGAGCGGCTGTGCATGCACCGCGGCTTCACCGGTATGGGGTTGAGCGAGCTATTAAAAACCGCTGAGGTACCGAAAGGGTCGTTCTATCACTACTTTCGGTCCAAAGAGGCCTTTGGCGTGGCGATGCTGGAGCGGCACTATGCTGCTTACCACCAGCGCCTCGCGACCCACTTCGCCACGGGGGAAGGTAACTATCGGGATCGTGTTCTGAACTACTACCAGGAAACGCTGAACCAGTTCTGTCAGCAGGGCATTATCAGCGGATGCCTGACGGTTAAACTCTCTGCCGAAGTGTGCGATCTCTCAGAAGATATGCGCACTGCAATGGATAAAGGCGCCAGCGGCGTTATCGCCCTGCTGGCGCAGGCGCTGGCGAAGGGGCGCGAAGAAAATACGCTCGCCTTCCCAGGGGATCCCTTAACGCAGGCTCAGGTGCTCTACTCCCTCTGGTTAGGCGCCAACCTGCAGGCTAAAATTTCTCGCAGTGCCGTGCCGCTCGAAAGCGCGCTGGCACATGTGATAAGTACGATTACTGCGCCTGGCGCTTAGCAGGCGTTTTTATTTACGTTATTACTAGTCGACTGGTCTACTCAGGAGTCGTTATGTCAGCTGAAAAATTATTTACCCCCTTAAAAGTGGGTGCCGTCACCGCGCCAAACCGCGTGTTTATGGCTCCGCTTACCCGTCTGCGCAGCATTGAGCCGGGTGATATCCCAACCCCACTGATGGGTGAATACTATCGTCAGCGCGCCAGCTCTGGCCTGATCATCACTGAAGCCACGCAGATTTCTGCTCAGGCCAAGGGATATGCGGGTGCGCCGGGGCTGCACAGCCCGGAGCAGATCGCCGCATGGCAGAAAATCACCGCGGGTGTTCACGCTGAAGACGGTCGCATTGCGGTCCAACTGTGGCATACCGGTCGTATCTCCCACAGCAGCATTCAGCCTGGCGGTCAGGCGCCGGTTTCAGCGTCTGCCCTGAACGCGAACACCCGCACCTCCCTGCGCGATGAAAACGGCAACGCGATCCGCGTCGACACCTCTACGCCACGCGCGCTGGAGTTGGATGAGATCCCGGGTATCGTGAACGACTTCCGCCAGGCCGTTGCTAACGCCCGCGAAGCCGGTTTTGACCTGGTTGAGCTGCACTCCGCGCACGGTTACCTGCTGCACCAGTTCCTGTCACCGTCGTCTAACCATCGCACCGACCAGTACGGCGGCAGCGTCGAAAACCGCGCCCGCCTGGTGCTGGAAGTGGTTGATGCCGTTTGTCAGGAGTGGAACCCGGACCGCATCGGTATCCGCGTCTCCCCAATCGGTACGTTCCAGAACGTCGACAACGGTCCGAATGAAGAAGCGGACGCGCTGTATCTGATTGAAGAGCTGGCGAAGCGCGGCATTGCCTATCTGCACATGTCCGAGCCGGACTGGGCCGGCGGTAAGCCTTATACGGAAGCCTTCCGTCAGAAAGTGCGCGAGCGCTTCCACGGGGTGATCATCGGTGCGGGTGCTTATACCCCTGAGAAAGCCGAAGATCTGATTAATAAAGGGCTGATCGACGCCGTGGCGTTTGGCCGCGACTATATTGCCAACCCGGATCTGGTTGCTCGACTGCAGCAGAAAGCGGCCCTGAACCCGCAGCGTCCTGAGAGCTTCTACGGCGGCGGCGCCGAAGGCTACACCGACTACCCTTCTCTGTAATCTCGCCATTGTTCATTGATAGCGGCGACACTTCGCCGCTATACTAAAACATCGTTTCTGTTCAAAAAAATAGTCTATTCCATTGGTTAATGAGGAAATTATGCGCCTACTTCACACCATGCTGCGCGTTGGCGATCTGCAACGTTCTATCGATTTCTACACTAACGTCCTGGGCATGAAGCTGCTGCGCACCAGCGAAAACCCGGAATATAAATACTCGCTGGCGTTCGTGGGTTACGGCCCGGAAACGGATGAAGCGGTCATTGAACTGACCTACAACTGGGGCGTGGACAGCTATGAGCTGGGCACCGCCTACGGCCATATCGCGCTGGAAGTGGATAACGCGGCCGAGGCGTGTGAACGCATTCGCAGCAACGGCGGTAACGTCACGCGCGAAGCCGGCCCGGTAAAAGGCGGCACCACCGTTATTGCCTTTGTAGAAGATCCGGACGGTTACAAGATCGAGCTGATTGAAGCCAAAGACGCGGGTCGCGGTCTGGGCAACTGATCCTTCAGGGCGCAACATGCGCCCGTAGTTTTACTGCATCACCCTGCAAAATTTGCCATAATGCGCACTGCTTTTTCCCCTTGTAAGAGACCCTGATGTCCGATAACGCTCAATTTAGCGGTCTGTGCGACCGTTTTCGTGGTTTTTATCCCGTTGTCATTGATGTAGAAACAGCCGGATTTAACGCTAAAACCGATGCGCTGCTCGAAATTGCCGCCATCACGCTGAAGATGGATGAACAGGGCTGGCTTACACCGGACACCACGCTGCATTTCCACATTGAACCTTTCGAAGGGGCAAACTTACAGCCGGAGGCGCTGGCGTTTAACGGTATCGATCCGCATAACCCGCTGCGTGGTGCAGTCAGTGAATATGATGCGCTGCACGCCATATTTAAAATGGTGCGTAAAGGCATTAAAGAGAGCAACTGCAGCCGCGCCATCATGGTAGCCCATAACGCCACCTTTGATCACAGCTTTACCATGGCCGCAGCCGAACGCGCATCGCTCAAACGCAACCCTTTCCACCCTTTCGTGACCTTCGACACCGCCGCGCTAAGCGGCCTGGCGCTGGGACAAACGGTTTTATCCAAAGCCTGCATTACGGCGGGTATACCGTTTGACGGTACCCAGGCGCACTCCGCCTTATACGATACGGAGCGCACCGCAGAGCTATTCTGTGAGATCGTCAACCGCTGGAAGCGTCTGGGCGGCTGGCCGCTGCCGATGGGCGACAGTGAAGAATAAAAAAAAGCGACCTCTTCAGGTCGCTTTTTTATTAACGCAGAAAATTATTCAGCGTCCGGTTCTTCCGTTTTGTACTTCGCCGCCGTCTCTTTGATCAGCTGCTGCAGTTCGCCGCGCTGATACATCTCAATCAGGATATCGCAGCCGCCCACCAGCTCGCCGTCTACCCACAGCTGCGGGAAGGTCGGCCAGTTAGCGTATTTTGGCAGCTCAGCGCGGATGTCCGGGTTCTGCAGGATATCAACGTAAGCAAAACGCTCACCACAGGCTGACAGCGCCTGAACCGCTTGCGCGGAGAAGCCGCAGCTTGGCAGCTTCGGAGAACCTTTCATATACAGCAGAATCGGGTTTTCAGCGATCTGGCGCTGGATTTTTTCAATAGTGGTGCTCATGTCTTGCTTCCTTTAACTTCTGTTACGGCAATAGTCTGACATTGTAGCGGGTCAGGCTGGCATCGGAAAATAACATTTTCGTCACGTTTATATATTTTACCCCGACTCCACAAAAGTTGCATTGCAAATGGTGTTTACCCCTTCGCCCGTCAGGGTTTTGCTTAGGGAGTGAACAATTGTGCGTCAGAACGATGAATTTTTTTGCACTTGCTAACGAAACACGTTTTTAGATTGAAAAATGCTATTAACTTCTCGGGTTTTTATGGATTAGAATCGACGGGCTTTGTAAATCACACGCGGGTATTATTGATGACCTGCATATATCAGGGGACTGCCCAGTGGCGCGGATAACTAAAATCTCGATCACGCTCTGTGCTTTACTGTTTACATCACTCACGTTAACGCCAGCGGCAAACGCCTCTCAGCAGGCGCGGCAATCTGCTGTACAAAAAAGCCATCTGGTTAAAGCCACAGAACGTAAGAAAAAAACCAGCAACAAGAACGACAAGAAAAAAACCACCGCTCAGACTAAACAAACCGCTTCCAGCAAGACGAAAACAAAATCTTCCCGCACTACCCGCACCGCCAAAAATAAAGCTTCGCAGACCGCCGCTAACCTCGTTACAGAAAAATGCATTACCCGTAAAGGCCATAAAGCAAAATGCACGAAGGTAACAAAGCTGGCGGATGTGCATAAAGTGCGTGTGCAAAAAGCGCAAAAAACCGCGATGAATAAACTGATGGGGCAGATTGGCAAACCTTATCGTTGGGGCGGCAGTTCGCCGCGTACCGGTTTCGACTGCAGCGGCCTCGTCTATTACGCCTATAAAGATCTGGTTAAATTCCGTATTCCACGTACCGCCAATGAGATGTATCACCTGCGCGATGCGTCACCGGTTAACCGGGGTGAGCTGGAAAACGGCGACCTGGTCTTCTTCCGCACGCAGGGTCGCGGTACGGCTGACCACGTGGGCGTCTACGTCGGCAACGGGAAATTCATCCAGTCTCCGCGCAGCGGTCAGGACATTCAGATCACCTCGCTCAGCGAAGATTACTGGGTACGTCATTACGTCGGCGCGCGTCGCGTCATGACGCCAAAAACCATTCGTTAATCCCTGCCCTGCCGCATCTGCGGCAGGTTAAGTTCCTCTTTTGCATACCCTTTCAATTTGCTAACCTGTCCTTGTTGTCTGTAGGGTTATTGGCAACACAAAATACAATAAGGAGAGAAGCAATGTCGTTCGAATTACCTGCACTACCGTATGCAAAAGACGCCCTGGCACCGCACATTTCTGCGGAAACCCTGGAATACCACTACGGCAAGCATCATCAGACGTACGTCACTAACCTGAACAACCTCATCAAGGGCACCGATTTTGAAGGCAAAACGCTGGAAGAGATCGTTCGCAGCTCAGAGGGTGGCGTTTTTAACAACGCGGCTCAGGTGTGGAACCACACTTTCTACTGGCACTGCCTGGCACCGAATGCCGGTGGCGAACCTGCCGGTGAACTGGCAGCCGCCATCAACGCCGCCTTTGGCAGCTTTGCTGAGTTTAAAGCGAAGTTTACCGATGCCGCCATTAAGAACTTCGGTTCTGGCTGGACGTGGCTGGTAAAAGAGGCGGATGGCAAACTGGCTATCGTGTCCACGTCTAACGCGGGCACCCCGCTGACCACCAGCGCTACGCCGCTGATGACCGTGGACGTGTGGGAACATGCTTACTACATTGATTACCGCAATGCGCGCCCGAACTACCTGGAGCACTTCTGGGCTCTGGTTAACTGGGACTTTGTCGCGAAGAACTTCGCCGCGTAAGAGACACGCAGAAGGGGTAACCCTTCTGCGTTTTTGCTTATTCAGCCGTGCAAACCGCTTCAGGCTGTTTTCGGCCGGACATCATCACCAGCAGCAGGCCGAGCGCGGCAATAATCGCCCCCATCACCGGCACAAAACTGTACCCCAGACCGCCTGAAATCACGGCGCCTCCGGCGGCGGCACCCAGCGCATTGCCGAGGTTGAACGCCCCGATATTCACGGAAGACGAGAGACCCGGCGCCTCATGGGCGACACGCATCACGCGCATCTGCAGCGGCGGCACCACGGCAAAGGTGGCAGCGCCCCAGACAACCATCGCAATCGCCGCGCCGAATTCATTCTGCGCCAGCCACGGGATCGCGACCATAATGACAATCAGCAGGGTTAAAAAGCCCTTCAGCGTGCCGCTCACGGAACGGTCAGCAAATTTCCCGCCGAGATAGTTGCCAATCGAGAAGCCGACGCCAATCAGCACCAGCATCGCGGTAACAAAGAGTGGCGTTGCGTGGGTAATGTCGTGTAAGACCGGCGAAATATAGGTGTAGAGGGTAAACATCGCTCCTGCCCCCAGCACGGTGGTCAGCAGCGCGGAGAGTACCTTCGGGCGCATCAGCACCGACAGCTCTCTGCGTACATCAGGGCGTTCACCCGCACTGCCTTTTGGCAGGGAGAAGAATAACGCCACCATCGCGACCACGCCCAGTCCGGCCGTCGCCAGGAAGGACATCCGCCAGCCAATGACCTCGCCCAGCCAGGTTGCCGCAGGAACACCGCCGATGTTAGCGATGGTCAGCCCCATAAACATGGTGGCCACGGCG
Source organism: Enterobacter bugandensis (assembly GCF_900324475.1). Lineage (NCBI taxonomy): Bacteria > Pseudomonadati > Pseudomonadota > Gammaproteobacteria > Enterobacterales > Enterobacteriaceae > Enterobacter > Enterobacter bugandensis. The sequence goes on along the minus strand of NZ_LT992502.1, from coordinate 2,011,883 downwards.
CTGGCCTGCTTGTGTTTTGGCACCACGCTTGCGGCCACGACCGAGCCCAGACCAAAGAAGGCACCGTGGTTGAGGCTGGTCAGAATGCGCGACAGCATCAGAGTGGTGTAATCCGGCGAAATGGCCGAAAGCACGTTGCCCAGGGTGAAAATCGCCATCAGGAAAATCAGCGCATTGCGGCGCGCACGGTGCGAAAGCAGAAGCGTCATCAGCGGCGCTCCTACCATCACGCCGATGGCGTAGGCGCTGATTAACATCCCGGCGGCCGGGATCGAGACGTCCACGCCCCGGGCGATAACGGGCAGTAACCCCATCGAGGAGAATTCAGTGGTGCCAATCCCAAAAGCGCCAATCGCCAGGGCCAGCAGGGGAAAATTGATTTTCATGCGTCAACTCCGGATGCCGTGTCATGTGGTGACACAGAACAAAGAAGCGGAAAGCATGACATCAATCACAAAAAATGAGAAGTTAACAAAATGGCAAAAGATTTTTGCCAGAGAAGTAACAATCGGAGCGTTCGGGAGGGAGAAGGCTCTCCCCCCGCGTAAATCAATGCAGCGCAGCCGTCAGGCCAGCCGCCACAATCAGCGCCAGCACAATAACGGTGGTGAACAGCGAAAACTTCAGATCGGAACTCATCAATTTTTCTCCTTTTAATCCCCCCACGAAAAGTGAGCTTGCTCATTTTTGCACAGTTTACGTCAAAAATCTTCCTGGATTTAAGCTGATAAACACTTTACCTCTTCCCCTTTTCATCAAGATAGGCCAAAATTCCACGCTAAATTTATTAGCGTACCGGCCATTGACCCCCTCCTGACGTCCCGTGTCGTTTTCCCGGCGTGCCGCAATTCAAAATTGCGTGATAAGGGTGAGAGAAGGCAAACGTTTACCTTCAAGTTTTTCAGGAGTTTAGGATATGGTCTGGAGTGACATTTAATGGCAACAATTAAAGACGTAGCAAAACGCGCAAACGTTTCCACTACAACCGTATCACATGTAATTAACAAAACCCGTTTTGTGGCGGAAGAGACGCGCAACGCCGTCTGGGCAGCGATCAAAGAGCTGCACTACTCGCCAAGCGCGGTTGCGCGCAGCCTCAAGGTTAATCACACCAAGTCTATTGGTCTGCTGGCGACCAGCAGCGAAGCGGCCTATTTTGCCGAGATCATTGAAGCGGTAGAAAAAAACTGCTTCCAGAAAGGCTATACCCTGATTCTCGGCAACGCCTGGAACAGCATTGAAAAACAGCGCGCCTACCTGTCGATGATGGCGCAAAAGCGCGTGGACGGCCTGCTGGTGATGTGTTCAGAGTACCCGGAATCCGTGCTGTCGATGCTGGAAGAGTATCGCCATATCCCTATGGTGGTGATGGACTGGGGCGAAGCGCGCGCCGACTTCACCGACTCCGTTATCGATAACGCCTTCGAAGGCGGTTACATGGCGGGCCGTTATCTGATCGAACGCGGCCACCGCGAGATTGGCGTGATCCCGGGTCCGCTGGAACGCAACACCGGCGCGGGCCGCCTGGCCGGTTTTATGAAAGCGATGGAAGAAGCGCTAATCACCGTGCCGGAAAACTGGATCGTGCAGGGCGACTTTGAGCCGGAATCAGGCTACCGCGCGATGCAGCAGATCGTCTCCCAGCCGCACCGTCCAACCGCCGTTTTCTGCGGGGGCGATATCATGGCGATGGGCGCCCTCTGTGCGGCCGACGAGCTGGGTCTGCGCGTACCGCAGGACATCTCCGTGATCGGGTATGACAACGTGCGCAACGCGCGCTTCTTCACGCCAGCGTTGACCACCATTCACCAGCCGAAAGATTCGCTGGGTGAAACCGCCTTCAATATGCTGCTGGACAGGATCGTCAACAAGCGTGAAGAGTCGCAGTCCATTGAAGTTCATCCTCGCCTCATCGAACGCCGTTCCGTTGCGGATGGCCCGTTCCGCGACTACCGTCGTTAATCTCATTGCGGAGCCAGTCAGTCTGGCTCCCGCAGCCACTCCCGGTTAAGCGTTTCGCTGTCCCCCAGATAGTCCAGCAGCCAGGCCATCGCCGGCGAGACATCATTTTGTTGCCAGGTGAGGCAGCAGGCCGCATCCGGGAACGGATTCTCCAGCGTTAGCTCAACCCACTCACCGGTGTCGATTCGCGGACGTGCAAAATGGGCGGGCACCATGCCTACGCAGAGCCCGGCGCTGAGGCACGTCGCCGACGATCCCCAGTCAGGGGCGACAACCCGCCGCTGGTTGTCCAGCAGCCAGGTAATTCGCTTCGGCAGCGAGCGGGAGGTATCTTCCAGCACCAGCGACGGCCAGCTGCGCAGCGTATCATCGCTCAGCGGCACTTCCGTCGCCGCCAGCGGATGATCGCTTGCCACCACGCATTTCCAGCTCAGCATCCCCATATCGCGAAAGGCGTAACGTCCCCCGACCGGGATCGCCTGGGTCGCGCCAATCGCCATCTCTACCCTGCCGTCCGCCAGCGCATCCCAGACGCCGTTGAACACCTCCTGCGAGACCCGCAGTTCTACGTCAGAGAAATGCCGATAAAAATCGACAATCATCTGCCGGGTGCGCTCGGGCTTAACGATATTATCCACCGCAATGGAAAGGTGCCCCCGCCAGCCGTTCGCGATCTGCTGGCACTGCTCGCGGGTGATCTGCATTTTTTTGATAACAGAACGTCCTTCCTTCAAAAACCACGCCCCTGCGGGCGTTAATTCAACATCACGATGCCGCCGTTCAAACAGCGGTACCGCCAGCCACTCCTCAAGCTGTCGCACCGTATAGCTGATGGCTGAAGGGACGCGGTGCAACTCCTGCGCCGCTCCGCTAAAGCTGCCGTTACGCGCGACAGCATCGACCACTTCAAGAGAATAATCGGACCACATTTTCTGCCTGCAAAAAATTTGAATGCACCCGCCAAATATTAGCGTTTCACAAGCGGCTTTGCACTCCCTACACTCAGCGCCAACATATACCTGCCTCCTCAGGAGAATAAAACAGTGCAACCCAGGAAAGGTTTTTTAGTCTGGCTCGGCGGCTTAAGCGTGCTGGGCTTTTTGGCCACCGATATGTACCTGCCGGCGTTTGCCGCCATGCAGGAAGATTTGCAAACCCCTGCTGCCGCCATCAGCGCCAGCCTGAGCCTGTTCCTGGCCGGTTTTGCCTTCGCGCAGCTGCTCTGGGGACCGCTTTCGGATCGCTTTGGGCGTAAACCGGTGCTGCTGCTGGGGCTGGCCATTTTTGCCGTGGGCTGCCTGGGGATGCTATGGGTGCGCGATGCCACCTGGCTGCTGGTGCTGCGGTTTGTTCAGGCGGTCGGCGTCTGTGCCGCGGCCGTGACCTGGCAGGCGCTGGTCACCGATTACTATCCGGCGAACCGCACTAACCGTATTTTCGCCACCATCATGCCGCTGGTAGGGCTCTCACCGGCCCTCGCCCCGCTGCTGGGAAGCTGGATCCTCGCGCACTTTGACTGGCAGGCCATCTTTGCCACACTGTTTGCCATCACGCTGGTGCTGATGCTGCCGGCGTTCGCCCTCAAGCCCGCGCATAAAAAAGAGGCGCACGCAGACGCGAAGCCGATTACCTTCACCTCCCTGCTGAGCGCGAAAGCGTATCGCGGCAACGTTCTGATCTATGCCGCCTGCTCGGCGAGCTTCTTCGCGTGGCTGACCGGCTCGCCGTTTATTCTGCACGATATGGGCTATAGCCCGGCGGCCATTGGCCTGAGCTACGTTCCGCAGACCATCGCGTTCCTGGTGGGCGGGTACGGCTGTCGCGCGGCGCTGCAAAAATGGGAAGGCCAGCAGATGCTGCCGTGGCTGCTGGTGCTCTATGCGCTGAGCGTCATTGGCACCTGGGCCGTTGGGTTTATTCCGGGCGCGGGTCTGGCCGAAATATTGATTCCATTCTGCGTGATGGCCATCGCGAACGGGGCGATCTACCCTATCGTTGTGGCGCAGGCGCTGCGTCCGTTCCCGCAGGCGACAGGCCGTGCGGCTGCGCTGCAGAACACCCTGCAGCTGGGGCTGTGCTTCCTGGCAAGCCTGGTGGTCTCCGCGCTGATTGCCACGCCGCTGCTGACGACAACCAGCGTGATGCTGGCTACCGTTGCGCTGGCCGTCATAGGCTATCGCATGCAGGCTTCCGCGCAGGATGAGAGCACGCAGGTAGAAACCTCGCATGCCTAATCGCGCCAGAAACTATGTTAATTTTCAGTGATTAGGTTGCTAAGAATTTTCTATTGAATCACCAAATTTTGAGGCCTATACTAAATTTGGTTCGATTAAATACGATAAATATTATGTGTTAACGGGAGCCGGAGTGCTCCCGTTTTACCATGGAAGGCATTTCGGCAAGGGTTATCTCCCTTCCTCTGTTCTACGTCGGATACTAGCCTCGCGGTATTTACCGTGAGATTTCTCACAAACCAAAAAAGCGTCTACGCTGTTTTAAGGTTCTGATCACAGTAGGGTGATGGAGAAGCTATGAGTTCATCGTGTATAGAAGAAGTCAGCGTTCCGGACGATAACTGGTCCCGGATCGTCAGTGAACTGTTAGGTCGGGCAGGCATCACTATCAACGGATCATCCCCATCGGATCCTCAGGTTAAACATCCCGATTTTTTTAAACGCGTGTTGCGCGAGGGGTCGCTAGGCCTGGGGGAAAGCTATATGGACGGCTGGTGGGAATGCGAACGGCTGGACACTTTTTTCGCCAGCGTGCTGCGTGCTGGTCTGGAAAAACAGCTCCCCCGTAATCTTAAAGACACCCTGCGTGTCGCCTCTGCCCGTCTCTTTAACCTGCAAAGTAAAAAGCGTGCCTGGATCGTCGGCAAAGAGCATTACGATCTCGGCAACGATCTGTTCAGCCGCATGCTGGACCCCTTCATGCAATACTCCTGCGCCTACTGGAAAGAGGCGTCGACGCTTGAAGAGGCTCAGCAGGCCAAGCTGCGCCTGATTAGCGAGAAATTGCAGTTGCAGCCCGGTATGCGCGTGCTGGATATTGGCTGCGGCTGGGGCGGGCTGGCGTATTTTATGGCGAAGCACTACGGCGTCAGCGTGGTCGGCGTCACCATTTCCGCTGAACAGCAAAAAATGGCGCAGGAGCGGTGCCTGGGGCTTGATGTGGATATCCGCCTGCAGGATTACCGGGACCTGAACGAACAGTTTGACCGGGTCGTTTCCGTGGGCATGTTCGAGCACGTCGGGCCGAAAAATTACGACACCTATTTCGAGGTGGTGGACCGTAATCTGAAACCGGACGGTATTTTCCTGCTGCACACCATCGGCTCTAAGCGGACCGACAATAACGTTGACCCGTGGATCAACAAATACATCTTTCCGAATGGCTGTTTACCGTCCGTACGCCAGATTGCCAACGCCAGCGAATCCCATTTCGTGATGGAAGACTGGCATAACTTCGGCGCGGATTACGACACCACGTTAATGGCGTGGCATGCACGTTTTCAGGAAGCCTGGCCTGAAATTGCGGGCAACTATTCTGAACGATTCAAGCGGATGTTTAGCTATTATCTGAATGCCTGCGCGGGGGCGTTTCGCGCGCGAGATATTCAGCTCTGGCAGGTTGTTTTTAGCCGTGGGATTGAACACGGCTTGCGGGTCGCACGCTAGAAAAATAACCCCGGCCAGCCGGGGTTATTTTTTATTCTTCTTCTACAGCTTTAATTATTGCGGCTTCTTTTGCGGCCAGCACGCGCTCAACGGTATCTACAACCGCCTGGGTTTGCGGATCGATTTCGATATTCACGCGATGCCCCAGTTTTTTCGAACCCAGCGTGGTGCGCTGCAGCGTCTCGGGAATTAAATGCACGCAAAAACGCGTCGGAGTAACTTCTCCCACCGTCAGACTAATCCCATCAATGCCAATAAACCCTTTATAGAGGATGTATTTCATTAATGACGGGTCCTGCACTTTAAACCAGATTTGACGGTTATTTTCTGATGTAACGATTTTCGCCACTTCGGCGGTGGTCATGATGTGCCCGGACATCAGATGGCCGCCAATCTCGTCGCTGAACTTCGCCGCGCGCTCAACGTTGACGGTGTCCCCCACCACCAGCTCGCCCAGGTTGGTAATACGCAGCGTCTCTTTCATTAAATCAAAGCTAATCTGGTTGCCATTAATTTCGGTGACGGTCAGGCAGCAGCCGTTATGGGCAACCGAGGCGCCGGTTTCGATGCCGTCGAGCATATATTCCGGCAGCTCTACAACATGAGTACGAAAATTAGGTTTTTCATCAATGGACACCACTTTGGCGGTGCCCTGCACAATACCAGTAAACATGCTTACAACTCCTGTTTTTTCCGGACGGTGGTGACACCGTTTAATCCCACCACAATAACAGTTGGAAAAACAGGTTGCCAGCGGAGCGCATTTTCTGGCGATTTTTTCACTAGATAAATAGCTAAAGCCCGCTACAATAGCTGGCACCCCCCTGCATTTTCTTCTTGCTGCCCGTTTCGGCGGCTTTTTTAGTCTCTCATATAACTACAAAATAAAGGTGTTCACGTGCAGAAGTACATGAATGAAGCGCGCCAGCTATTGGCACTGGCTATACCAGTGATCGTCGCGCAGGTGGCCCAGACCGCAATGGGATTTGTGGATACGGTAATGGCGGGTGGCTACAGCGCCACCGATATGGCGGCCGTTGCTATCGGCACGTCAATCTGGCTGCCGGCCATCCTGTTCGGCCACGGTCTGCTGCTCGCCCTCACCCCGGTTATCGCTCAGCTTAATGGCTCGGGTCGTCGCGAGCGTATTGCCCATCAGGTCCGTCAGGGTTTCTGGCTGGCAGGGTTTGTCTCCGTACTGATTATGGTCGTGCTCTGGAACGCGGGTCATATCATCCGCGCCATGCATAATATTGACCCGGCGCTGGCAGACAAAGCCGTGGGCTATCTGCGCGCCCTGCTCTGGGGTGCGCCCGGCTACCTCTTTTTCCAGGTCGCCCGTAACCAGTGTGAAGGGCTGGCGAAAACCAAGCCCGGAATGGTGATGGGCTTTATCGGCCTGCTGGTGAATATTCCGGTGAACTACATCTTTATCTACGGCCATTTCGGCATGCCGGAGCTGGGCGGCGTCGGCTGTGGCGTGGCGACGGCTGCGGTTTACTGGGTAATGTTCTTCAGTATGATCGCTTATGTGAAACGCGCCCGTTCAATGCGCGATATTCGTAACGAGAACAGATTCAGCACGCCGGACTGGAGCATCATGACGCGCCTGGTGCAGCTAGGCTTGCCGATTGCGCTGGCCTTGTTCTTTGAGGTGACGCTCTTTGCCGTGGTTGCCCTGCTGGTCTCCCCGCTGGGGATTGTTAACGTGGCCGGACACCAGATCGCGCTCAACTTCAGCTCCCTGATGTTCGTCCTGCCGATGTCGCTGGCGGCGGCGGTGACGATTCGCGTTGGCTTCCGCCTGGGACAGGGCTCCACCCTGGATGCGCAAACGGCCGCGCGCACCGGGCTCGGCGTCGGTGTTTGCATGGCCATCTGTACGGCGCTGTTTACGGTGGCGCTGCGCGAGCAGATCGCCCTGCTCTATAACGACAACCCGGACGTGGTGGCGCTGGCTTCGCACCTGATGCTGTTGGCTGCGGTGTATCAGATTTCTGACTCCATCCAGGTGATTGGCAGTGGCGTATTGCGCGGATATAAAGACACGCGTTCGATCTTCTTTATTACCTTTATCGCCTACTGGGTGCTGGGTCTGCCTACTGGCTACGTGTTGGCGCTGACCGATCTGGTCGTTGATCGCATGGGGCCAGCCGGATTCTGGATGGGCTTTATCATCGGACTGACGTCGGCGGCGATCATGATGATGATGCGCATGCGCTTCCTGCAGCGCCAGCCGTCAACGGTAATTTTGCAGCGCGCTGCGCGTTAACTACGCAGTAGCCGCCAGCTGGCGGCTACTTTCTCTTCACTTTGCGCGGTAATGAAGCAATCGCGTGAAATCAGAGAGAAAAATGCGTTTTCCCTCTTGCCTCCTTGATGCTGTGCCGCTAATATTCGTCCCCGTTGTCACCGACAACACGTTGCGTTCATAGCTCAGTTGGTTAGAGCACCACCTTGACATGGTGGGGGTCGTTGGTTCGAGTCCAATTGAACGCACCATTCTGCGTCCGTAGCTCAGTTGGTTAGAGCACCACCTTGACATGGTGGGGGTCGGTGGTTCGAGTCCACTCGGACGCACCATTTCAGTCCTGAAATGGTGCAAATTCTCTCCTTTTACCCTGAATTTTCTTAATCGCTTATTTTCATCATTATTCTCCTGCTACGCTTTTCTTATGGAATAAATACAGGAAGCGCGTCAATGAAGAATATCGCGATTATCGGCTCCGGCCCTACAGGGATTTACACCTTTTATCATCTGCTTAATAACAGCACCCCGCTCTCCGTATCCGTCTTCGAACAGGCCGATGAAGCCGGCGTGGGCATGCCCTATAACGACGACAATAATTCCCGGCTGATGCTGGCGAACATTGCGAGGCATAGAAATTCCGCCCATTTTTATGACCTACCTCGACTGGCTCAAGGAACAGAGCGACACCCATCTGGCGCGCTTTAAGGTTGATAAAGCCAGCCTGCATGACCGGCAGTTCCTGCCCAGACTCCTGTTGGGAGAGTATTTTCGCGACAGCTTGCGTTCAATCGTGAAAGAGGCAAAAAAGCTGGGGTTCCAGGTTACGGTCCATGAATCCGCGAAGGTAACGGACATCATCCCCTCGACAACCGGCGTAACGCTTTCCGTCAACGACACCACTTTGCCCGATCGGTTTGACCTGGCGGTTATCGCCACCGGCCACGTCTGGCCAGATGAGGAGGAAGCCACGCGCACGTTCTTCCCCAGCCCGTGGTCGGGGTTGATGGACGCCAGCATTCCCCCTTGCCGCGTGGGCATTATGGGAACGTCGTTGAGCGGTCTGGACGCGGCTATGGCGGTGGTAATGCAGCACGGTGAGTTTCGTGACGGTAAATTCCTCCTCGACAAGGGCAGTGAAGGGTTAAACATTACGCTGATGTCCCGCACGGGCATTCTGCCGGAAGCCGATTTTTACTGTCCAATCCCTTACGAACCGCTGTCGGTATTGACCGAATTTGTGGTTGAACACGAGATAGCCAAAGGATCGGACGGCCTGCTTGACCGCATATTTTCCCTGATGGTGAAAGAGCTCGAGCTCGCTGACCCGGCGTGGTGCGAGAAAATTTCTCTGCGTAACCAGGATGCCGACAGCCTTCGTGAGGCATGGTTTGAGGACCGTAAACGGCACGGGCCCTTTACCTGGGCGGAAGAGAACCTCAGTGAGGTTGAACGCAACAAACGCGAACGGCGCACCGTGGCCTGGCGCTATACCGTCCTTCGACTGCATGAGGTGGTTCAGGAGATTGTGCCCCACCTCAACGAAGAGGACAGAGAGCGCTTTAAGCAGGGCCTCGCCCGCGTGTTTATCGACAACTATGCCGCCATTCCGCCGCAGTCTATCCGCAGGCTGCTTGCGCTTCGCGAGGCCGGCATCATTAGCGTGGCGGCGCTTGGCGATGATTACACGCTCGATGCCGGCAGCGATCGGACGGTAATTACCACCAAAGAGAGCGTTTATCGTTTCGACGTGTTTATTGACGCGCGCGGACAAAAGCCGCTCAAAACAAAGGACTTGCCTTTCCCGACGCTGCGTAAACAGCTGGCAGAGACGGGCGACGAGATACCCGACATTGGTGAGGATTACACGCTTAAAGCGCCTGAAACGGTTCGCGGGCGCATTGCTTTCGGTGCGATACCGTGGCTGATGCACGATAGTCCCTTCGTTCAGGGGCTGGCGGAGTGTGCGGAGATTGCAGAGGCGATGGCGAAGGCGGCTGAAAAACCTGCCTCGGGGAGACGGCGTCGGTTACCGTACGTGGAGAACTGACAGGGCTTCCATGCCCTGCTATCGGTGATTACTCGAAGAAGACCTCCGGGTTTTCCGACAGCGATACGAACGTTTTGGTGTTCTTATCCAGGGCAAGGATTTTGCCGCTTTCAATGTCATACACCCAACCGTGCAGACGAAGTGAGTTATTACGCAGGCCCACCGCGACGGACGGATGGGTCTTGATGTTGCTCAGCTGCGCAAACACGTTCTCCTGCACCATCGCATTCACTTTATCGATAGGCTTGTCCCAGCTTTTCTTCTCTACCACGGCTTTCGCCGCGTCGGAATAGCGCAGCCAGTGCGATACGGCTGGCATTGGCTCCAGGTTGGCGTTATCGGCAATCGCCTTCATCGCGCCGCAGTTGGAGTGGCCACAGATCACGATATCCGTCACGCCCAGCGCCACCACCGCGTACTCGATAGTTGCAGATACGCCGCCCGGCTCCGGCCCGAAAGGCGGGACAATGTTGCCAGCATTACGAATGACAAAAAGCTGTCCCGGCTCTTGCTGGGTGACCAGTTCAGGAACCAGACGGCTGTCGGAGCAGGAGATGAACAGCGCTTTGGGATTCTGGCTGGACGCTAAACTGCGAAAGAGCTCTTTACGTTGCGGGAAAATCTCTTTTTGAAAGCTGAGAAAACCTTCAATGATATGTTGCATAGCAATTTCTCTTTTATCTGTTTTCGTTTAGGTATGATCGCGATCACACTCGTAAAGTTTACCCACCGTACTTTACCTGAGACAAGCAATATATTTCTGGCCCGACCGCTGCACAATGTTGTCGGCGTTCGCCGGGATGTTTTGCCCTTCGAATGCGCCGTAGAGACGAGCGAACGATTTTCCCGCCAGGCGCCGGGTAACGTCCTCAACCGTACGGGCAGGCAGCGGGAGCATATTCGGGTAGCTCCACATAAACGACACCGCATCTTTCCCCGGGGTGACCTGCAAAATATCCCCCGCCAGCAAAACGCCCTCACCCTCCTGCCAGTGCAGTACCGTTCCGCCCGCAAAATGGCCGCCGAGACGTAGCAACGTGACGGACGGCCAAATCTCCAGCGCCTCCCCCTCCCAGAAATGAATCGCCGGGCTGTTGCGCATCACCCATTCGCGGTCGCTGGCGTGCAGGTAGACCGGCGCATCGAAAGCCGCGGCCCACTCCTGCATCGTGGTGTAATAGTGCGGATGCGAAATCGCAATGGCGTGAAGGCCACCGAGCGCGGCGATGAGCGTTTGGGTTGCCGGGTCAAGGTTGGCAATGCAGTCCCAAAGAATATTGCCGTGCGGGGTGCGCAGAAGCAGCGCCCTCTGGTTAATCGCAAAAGCGGGAACCGTTTTGATACTGAACAGCGCGGGCTCCAGCTGCTGCCATTTATTCACGTGCGTGGCCGTCACCGTCGCGTAATCAATCCACGCCTGACCGCTGACCGGGACATACTGGCGTTCATCCTCGCAAATCGGACATCTCTCCGGCTTTCCATCATAGGAGGTACCGCAGGTTTTACAGAGTGTAATCATGAGCGCTCCTCGGTGATAAAGCACTGAGTATGGCAGGGATTATCCTTATGTGCTGCGAGGTACATTGCCGACGTTTTTTACCCTATACTGTGCCAGTATCAAAAACCGAACAGAGCAGGTGCAACATGGAAATTGATCTCGATAACTTAGTTTTTAACGGTCTGGATGAAGCGGAAGAGCGTAACGCGGAACGTCTGGACGACGCGGATAAAAAAGCGCAGGCGATTGTTGCCGACGACGACTGCGGTGATGCCTGCAAGATTTGATAAAAAAAGCACCGGTAAACCGGTGCTTTTTTTATATTACTTTTTCAGCCCGTCAATGGCCGCCTGAGCGCAGGCTTCATCAAGATGACCGCCCGGCGCGCCGCCGATGCCGATCGCCCCAATCACCTCATCGCCTTCTTTTACCGGCAGACCACCTGCCAGCAGCAAGTAGCCAGGGATATCACGCATGTTCTGTGCGCCCGCATTGCTCTGCGCCGCTTCCATCACTTTGCCTGACGCATTCTTTGCGCTGAGCGCCGTAAACGCTTTCATTTCGCTGGCTTTAACCGTGTGAGGACCGGCGTTATCCATACGCTGCACCGCTTTTACCACGCCCGCACGGTCAACCACCGTGACCGCGACCTGGTAATTTTTCGCTGCACAGGACTGAATGGCGGATGTTGCCAGTGCGTTAGCCTGCGTCAGAGAGAGATTTTTTTGGGTCAACGTCTCGGCCTGTGCGGCCAGACTTACGCTACCTGCGACCAGTGCCGCAACCATCATGACTTTTTTCATCGCACTTCCTCGCGTGTTGTTAGACATCCCGGAGGTTACTTAACGGCGCGATGAAACGTAATTCGGTTGATTACGCACTCCACCTGGTAGTTATACGGATTGCAATTTGTCGTACGCCCGGCTCGCCTGTACCAGACTGGTGACGCCGAGCTTGGCAAACGCCGCCGCACGGTGCGCTTCCACGGTTCTCGGGGAAAGATTCAGGCGTGCAGCCACCTCTTTATTACTGCACCCTTCCATCAGTACGGTCAGTACCTCGTGCTCCCGCGCGGTTAGCTGTTCAAAGCGTGCTTTGATCTGCGAAATATCCTGCCAGGCAGCAGACCGTCGCTGGCTCTCCTCAAAGGCCAGCCCAACCGTTTCGATGAGCTTATCGGCGTCTAACGGCTTGGTGAAAAACTCAAATACGCCGTTGCGAAACGCGCGACGGCAGGCATCGATCGTTCCGTGTCCGGTCATGACAACGACCGGCAGCAGCGGCCACGGCCATTCGCCCTCTTCCAGCCACGCCAGCCCGCCTTTACCCGGCATGCGCATATCCAGCAGCAGACAGCCGACAAGCGCCGATTCACCGCTCTGCGCCTGAGTAAAAGCCTCGACGCTCGCAAACGTCTTAACCTGCCAGCCCATCCCCGACAGTAAAAACGACAGGGATTCTCTGATGGACTCGTCGTCATCAATGAGCCAGACCACCTTATCCATGTTTTAACTCCTTTCCTGCTGCCAGCTGCAAGCGGATCTGCGCCCCACCCTGCGGGGCATTGCCCAGGGCGATCGAGCCGTTCATGCGCGTCATCAGCGTTTCCGTTAACGTCATTCCCAGCCCAATTCCGCCGGGGCGTCCGCTGAAGAATGGCATAAATGCGTTCTGCAGGGCATCCGGGCTAAACCCGGGCCCGCCGTCGGTCAGGGTAACCAGAATGCCCTTCTCATTTTTCTGACTGTCGATTCGCACCCAGCCGTCCGCGCTCTCCTGCTGCGCCTGAATCGCATTGCTGAGCAGATTATGCAGGATCTGCTCCAGCCAGAGTCGGTCCGCCATTACAGTCGTAGCACCCACAGCAAACGCATGAATAACTGCGATACGTCGGGATTTACGCTCGTGCTCCAGTAAATTCTCCACCTGCTGCCAGCACTGCACCAGATCGGTTTCGCGCAGGGTCACCTTTTCCTGTACCACATGCTCGCGAAACCGGGTCAGCAAGGCGCTGATACGCTGCGTTTGCAGCAGCGCGGCCGCGAGCGCCTGCGACACGGCCTGCGGATTATCCTGCTGCTGTCGCTGCGCCCCCTGGATCCAGGTTTGCACGGCGGTCAGCGGCTGGTTGATTTCATGGACAATGCCCGCGGTGATCTCTCCCAGCGTGTTAAGCCTGGCGTGTTGATAATAGAGCGCACGCTGTTCGGCCTGCTGGCGCTGTTTGCGCTGCCAGAGCACGGTTCCCGCGCCCGCAATCACTATCCCCCAAATCAGAAACAGCAGCGGATACGCCAGCCAGGAGACCCTGAACCAGTCCGGATCTGCCGCGGCAGTGAGAATAAAGGGCTGAGTATGCTGCGGGAAGGTGCGCTGCCAGTGCCAGAAAGCGCCCGTTGACCGCGGACGATCGTCATTCGAGAGATTCAGATGCAGCTCTGCAAAGCTATGGATCGGCGCAAGCAGCGCGCTTAAGTCGATCAGGATGCGGATCTGCCGCCACGGGTTGTATAGCCAGTACTGAACGCCACGAAAAGGCTCCACGCGGGCGGCGTCCAGCGCGCGACCGGTGGTTTTTTCCAGAGCCTTAATGTGGGGGAATTTTTTGCGTAACGCGGTGAGGTCTTCATCGCCGGTGAGAAGCGGAAGTACCGACTCGTTTTGCGTCAGCACGGCGCCGATCCCCGAATACAGCGCCGTAAACTCGCGATCGCGCTCCCAGAACTGGCGGCGTATCTGTTCCGCATACAACAGCACGCCGCTTATCAGGCAGACCACCACCCACGCAGCGATGCTGCGCTTTATCATCTTTTTTATGCTCATCGCGTTAACTGGCCCGTCATTCAGGCTGTCGACATTACCAGTTAACGTTGATGAGAACAAAAAAACGCGGGCGTAATCAGATCTCAGGCGTTTTGCTAAAGCCGGTCAGCATCAGGATCAGGCTTTGCGGGGAAGACGCCGTCTCAAACTGGTAGTGATTTCCCTGACGATCGCCGCCGATGTACCACGAAATCTCGGTTTTCCCTTCTGCCAGCGCCTTGCGCACCGCTTTATCCACATCCACCATCCGGTATTCGCGGGAGTGGTTAAGGTAAAGCACCGCATCCGAGCGGTAGTTACAGGCTGGCCGCGACTGCCAGCTCACGCTGGCCGGATCCCAGTCGTTGCTTGCCGGATAGAAGAAAATTTGATCCGCGCCGTTGGTTTCCACTTTCCCGCCATAAATCCGCACGCGGTATTTAAACTGCGAAGGATCCTGTCCGGCAGGCAGCGGGGGAATGTGAAACTTCACCAGCGACAGCGTTTCGCTGTTTTTGGTGCGCCCGCCGTTCTGCCAGTTATCCTGCACCAGCAGGACCTGGGGCTCTGGCTGGGTAAGCGCGGGCTCCAGGCTGCTGAGCCAGACGTTGGCCTTCGCTTTTGAATAACCATACGGAACGGTGGTGCCGCAGTCCAGACCGCGGTTCATGCACAGGTCGGTCATAAAGCGCGCGGCGTCTTCCGTCCAGCCGTTCATAAAATCAGCATGCGCCGTATACAGGCTCCCCCACCGCTCTTCACGCTCGTTGCCGTGCATGATGGGATCGAGGGAAAGCTGCGCTTTGCTGGTATCAAGCGAGCTAATCGTCGGGAGCACGTACGCAATGTTCATGTTCACGGTGGGAATTTTCACCGGGAAGTCGGACGGGCACTGCCCTTTGGTGTCGTAGGTGGCGTTGGCCAGACCGTGAGCGGGCTGAAGATTTACCCCGTCCCAGCAGTTCGGAAACTGAATGCCAATATTAAACTGCACGGCATCGTTCGCCTTGCGTAAGCCGCAGACCTCACCCGTTTTGGTGGTGTAGCCCTTGCCGTTAGCGCACAGGAAGGTGATATGTGGATTCGGCGCGGTGCCGTGATGATCGCCCGCCAGCAGCGACAGCCCCGCCGGGAACGGGTGCAGCGGCCAGGCGTCGACGTTCGATGCCTGATAATAGGTTTTTTGATAGGCGGGTTTGACCACCGTTCCGTCAGGCAATTTCAGAGAGGGTGCCCAGTAGGCCGAGCTGTCTGCTTTGTTATCGCAGGTGGTCTTTTCATCTTTACGCAGCGATTCACGGCTGGAGAAGGCATCCGTTTGCACGTTGCCAAAAAAATCGTGCAGCATGGCCTCGTTGGGCATGCCGTGCATCATAATGGCATCGTCGCCGAGCGTGTGGGAGTAACCGCAGACGACGTGCGCCTGTGGCGCAGCATGCGCCGCCTGCATGGCAATCAGTAGTGCGGTGGCAGAAAGTGCCGGGGTTAATACTGTCCGTTTCATTATCATCTCCTTCTGAGAAAGGAGATATTGGTATCAAAACGGCCAGGGTTTACCGAGGATTTGCCCGCGTATTTTTCCGTTCATCCCTGCTTTACACGGATCACGCACAGCTCATTCCAGTACGTTTCGCGCGTGCGGCGAAGTTCAGCGTGACGTTTTATCATGGAACCACTCCGGGTCGATGTTAGCGACGTCCACGCCATACAGGCTGGCAACAGGCAGTATTGACTCCAGAACACGCTGCGCGCTGTTCTCCGCATTCGCTGGCCGGGTCGCAAAAAACCGCCGTAGCGTGCCGATCCATTTTTTCATTGCCTTTACCCCTCTCGCTTCACCAGCCTTGAGTTAAGCACGCGTTTCCTGGCCGCGGAAATATCAATTCCGGCAGTCGATGTGCAGGACGCGCAAATAGCTCCTTACATTTACCTGCCGGTAACACACTGTTCACTAATGCTTTTTTGTATAGAGCAAAGAACATTTTCTTATTTGGCGATAGCTTTTGCTTATGGGAGCGTAACGGTGCAAAACAAAAACAACGGGACGAACGATGACTATGGCAGCAAAGATGAAAAGGTTTAAAAAAGGGACGGCAGTTCTGGGATTACTGGCCGCCGGGAGCCTGTTTTCAGCGCAGGCGCTGGCCGATCGGCTGGAGGATATTAAGGCCGCGGGGGTGGTGAAAGTCGCCACGTTTGACGCCAACCCACCGTTTGGCTCAATTGATGCAAAAACGCACGAGATCGTGGGTTACGACGTGGACTTTGCCAAAGCACTGGCAAAATCACTCGGCGTGAAGCTTGAACTGGTTGCCACCAATCCGGCCAACCGAATTCCGCTGCTTCAGTCCGGTAAAGCAGATCTGATCGTAGCGGATATCACCATCACCCCGGAACGCGCGCAGGTGATTGACTTCTCCACCCCCTATTTCGTGACCGGACAACAGTTCCTGGTTCCCGCCAAATCGCCCGATAAGCTGGATGAATACAGCCGGGCGCGCATTGGCGCGGTCAAAGGCACCACGGGTGAACAGGCGCTCCACCAGCGTTTCCCCCAGTCCCGCGTACTGGCTTATGACGACATTCCTCTGGCGCTGACGGCGCTGCGCAACGGCAACGTGCAGGCCATTACCCAGGACAGCACAATTCTTGCAGGCCTGCTGGCACAGGCCCCGGATAAAGCGAACTTTAAAATCCTGCCCGATCTGCTCAGTAAAGAAGAAATTGGCGTCGGGGTGAAGAAAGGTGAAACGGCGCTGCTGAAAGCCGTCAACGATGAGCTGGTTAATCTCGAGAAGAACGGTCAGGCGGCAAAAATCTATGACGTCTGGTTTGGCCCAAACACGCCCGCTCCACAGCCTCGCGCCTTTAAAATAGAAGCCAGGTAATTATGCTCTCAGGTTTATTTTCCCACTCCGCGGCCGGTGCCGCGGATTTTTCACATCTGGAACAGGCCAGCGTTGAGTTTCGTCACGTGGACAAACGCTACGGCGACCATCAGGTTTTACGCGACATTAACCTCACCATTACGCCCGGTGAAGTGGTTGCTATTCTCGGCCCTTCCGGTTCGGGTAAATCAACGCTGATCCGTCTTATCAATCAGCTTGAAACCCTGAGCGGCGGGGAAATTCTGGTCGACAGCAAGCCGACCGGGCAGCTTTCCGGCAGCAGGCTGCGTCAGCTGCGCAGCCGCGTTGGATTTGTGTTTCAGCAGTTCAATCTGTATGCCCACCTCACCGCCAGCCAGAACATCACCCTGGCGCTGGAGCATGTGCACGGCTGGAAGCCAAAGCCAGCTCAGGAGCGCGCGCTGGCGCTGCTGGAGAAGGTCGGAATGCAGGAAAAGGCTCACCACTTCCCCGCGGAGCTTTCCGGCGGCCAGCAGCAGCGCGTGGCGATTGCCCGCGCCCTGGCCTCGTCGCCGCAGATCATCCTCTTCGACGAGCCGACGTCGGCGCTCGATCCGGAGATGATTGGCGAAGTGTTATTCGTCATGAAAGCCCTTGCCCATAGCGGGATCACCATGATTGTCGTGACTCATGAGATGCAGTTCGCCCGGGAAATTGCCGACCGGATTGTCTTTATCGACGGCGGGCAGATTCTTGAAACCGCGCCGCCGGGGCAATTTTTCCGTCAACCGTCGCATCCCCGGGCGCAGCGTTTCCTGCAAAAAGTGCTGAACCCGCTGCACCAGGAGCACCTCTGATGCCCGCCCTCGACTGGCAGGGCGGGCTGGCCGGACAGCCTCTGCAGTGGATACTCTCCGGATTTCTCACCACCCTGTGGGTGACGCTGGCGGGGGGCCTGATCGCCAGCCTGCTTGCACCGACCTTTTTGCTCCTGCGTCTTTCCGGTGGACGCATCGGGAATGCGGTCGTCAGCGGCTGGGTATCGCTGTTTCGCAATACGCCGCTGTTGGTGCAGCTGCTGTTCTGGTATTTCGCCGCCTGGAACGGATTACCGCAGGGCTTTCGAGACGCGGTGAATGCGGATCACAGCTGGTCAATTCTGCCCGGCGACGTCTGGTGGTTTACCCCTGAGTTTTTATGTTCTGCCTGGGGGTTGGGCGTTTTTACCTCGGCGTTTTTAATTGAGGAAGCGGCATCGGGGCTGCGTTCTGTTCCTGCCGGACAGCAGGAGGCGGCACTGGCGCAAGGGTTCTCGTCGTGGCGTTTATTTCGCTACATCCTTCTGCCGCAGGGGCTCGCCAACGCCTGGCAGCCCGTTGTCGGCCAGTACCTCAACTTGATGAAGCTCTCCTCGCTCGCCAGCGGGATTGGCTTCGCTGAGCTAACCTACCAGGTCCGGCAGATTGAAAGTTACAACGCCCACGCCATGGAGGCGTTTATCGTCGGTACGGTGCTCTATTTGCTTACCGGCATTGTCACGGGGATGGTGCTGGTGCGCGTCGGTCCGCATTCAGGGAGGAAGAAAGATGATTGCAGGATTTAACGTTATTGTCGAAAACCTGGATTATCTGCTGTGGGGACGAACGGCAGCGGGTGAACCCGGCGGCGTACTGCTTTCGCTGCTGATGGCCGCAGGGGCCGTCCTGCTTGCGCTTCCCGGCGGCGTGGCGCTGGCGTGCCTCGCCTGGCGCTATCCTGGGCTGGTGCGCAGGGGGCTTTTTCTGTGGGCGGAGTTGATTCGCGGTATTCCCCTGATTTTTGTGATTTTCTGGATGTGGTACCTGTTGCCGCTGATCACCGGCGGGGATCTGCCGGGGGCGCTGACCGTGACGCTGGCGCTGGCCTGGTTTACGGCGGCATCGGTGATGCATTCGGTTTTTGCCGGGCTCAGGGCGCTCCCAGCGGGTCAAAACGAGGCCGCGCTGTCTCAGGGGTTCAGCACGCAGCAAACCCTGTGGCGCGTGCTGCTGCCGCAGACGCTGAGAAATATTTTGCCGTCGCTGGTGGGAATTTTTATCAGCCTGCTGAAGGATACGTCGCTGGCATTCATCGTCAACGTCCCGGAGCTAACCACGGTGGCGGGACAGGTCAACAACCGGGTGCAAATCTACCCGGCGGCCATCTTTATCTTTACGGGTGCGGTCTATTACCTGCTCTGCTGCTCGCTTGAACAGGTCGCGAAACGCTGGCGCGTTAGCCGGCCAGCGCCTTAACCACCGTTTCCATCGCTTCGGTTGTCAGTGCGCTGCGCTTGATGCGCTGGTTCGCCAGCGCCGTGCGCAGCACGCCCGCAATGACAATATGCTTCGGCTCCTGCCCTAAATCACGCATCTCCAGCACCACCTTTCCGACCACCCGGCACATCTCCTGGTACAGCGCTTCATCTTTGGTCACGTTACCCATCGTCATCACTCCATTGCCTGTTAAACGTTGAGCTTAAATGATTCTCCCGCCGGATACAAAAAAGAAGCCCGGCGAGGATCTCGCCGGGCTTCATCTGGAAAATCAAATAATTAGTTGTTTACTGGAATGACCGCGCCTTTGTATTTGGTGCGGATCCAGTCCTGAATCTCTTTGGAGTGCAGCACGTTCACCAGCGCGACGATGTCTTTCTTTTTCTCGTCGCCGCGATGCACGGTAATGATGTTGGCGTACGGGTTGTTTTCACCGCTCTCTACCGCAATCGGGTCGTGAACCGGATCCAGACCGGCGTCTATCGCATAGTTGGCGTTAATCACCACCGCGTCGCCTTCGTCGTTGTTGTACATCTGCGGCAGCAGGGACGCTTCCACGTTCGGCGTGAACTTCAGTTTTTTCGGGTTCTCAACGATATCGCTGATGCGCGCCGTCACTTTGTCGATGCCCGGCTTCAGCTTGATCACGCCCTCTTTTTCGAAGATGGAGAGAATACGGCCTTCCTCGGAAACCGCATCACGCATGATGATCTTGCCGCCTTCCGGCAGGTCCTTCAGGGATTTGTATTTTTTTGAGTAGATGCCGATTGGCTCAATGTGGATCGCGCCCGCACTGATAAAATCGTAGTCTTTATCGCCAGCATGATCTTTCAGCACGCTGTTCAGGTAAGGAATGTGCTGGAAATAGTTCGCGTCGATGTCATGACCCGCCAGCGCAGTGTTCGGCAGAATGTAGTCCTGGAACGGTTTAATCTCCAGGTCGATACCCTGCTTCGCCAGAATCGGCTTGGCCTGCTCCAGAATTTCGGCGTGCGGCGTGTTGGATGCGCCCACGGTCAGGGTGTCGGCCCAGGAGGCGAAGCTCAGGGCGCTCAGGGTTGCGGCGGCGATCAGTGTCAGTGTCTTTTTCATGATGTGGTTCCTGTGTGTATTTATTAGCGTTTATCTAACAGTGAAGTAATGACATCGCCGCAGAACTGGATAATGAAAACGATGATTAAAATGGTCACCGTTGCCACCAGCGTGACGTCACCATGGTTGCGCTGGAATCCTTCCAGATAAGCCAGATTTCCCAAACCACCGGCGCCAATCACCCCCGCCATGGCGCTGTAGCTCACCAGCGCAATCAGCGTCACCGTAATACCTGATACCAGTGCAGGTGATGATTCCGGCAGTAAAACCCGAAACACGAGCGTGCTCAGTCGTGCGCCCATCGAGCGCGTTGCTTCAATGACCCCTTTGTCCACTTCGCGCAGGGCGATCTCCACCAGACGCGCGTAGAACGGCGCGGCACCGACAATCAGGGCCGGCAGCGCCGCGTTAGCGCCAAGGATGGTGCCGACGACGGTCTTGGTGAACGGGATCAGCAGAACGATGAGAATGATGAACGGAATAGAGCGGAACACGTTCACCACAATCGAAATGACGCTGTAGACCGTGCGGTTGTGGAACAAGCCACCGCGCGCAGTTAAAAACAGCGCCAGCCCCAGCACGATGCCCAGAACAAAGGTCGCCACGCCGGACAGCGCGGTCATGTACAGCGTCTCCAGCGTTGCAGCCCAGAGCTGATCCCACTTGAGATGCGGAAAGAGATTCTCAAACATGTTTAATTACCTTGCCTTCAATATCGCTGTGCTGCAGGTCGGCGAGGATATTGTTCAGTTGTTCATCGGATGCCGCCACGTGGACCCAGAGCTGCCCGAAAACACCGTGGGCGGTCTGCGTCATTTTTCCGTGCAGGATGTTAAACGGCAGGCCGTAGCGCAGGGTGAGTTCCCCGACAATCGGCTTGTGCGTGCTGTGTCCGGTAAAGGTCAGCCTGATCACCGTGCCTTCCAGATCGCTTGCCAGTTCGGTGTTGAAGGTCTCTTCCTCGGCGTACTGGCTCACCTGGCGGACAAACTGCTGCGTAATCGGCTGCTGTGGATGGGTAAAGACGCTCAGCACGTCGCCCTCTTCCACCACTTTGCCGTTCTCCATCACCGCCACGCGGTCGCAGATTTTGCGCACCACGTGCATCTCGTGAGTGATCAGCACGATGGTGAGTTTGAAGCGGCGGTTAATGTCCAGCAGCAGATCGAGGATCTGATCGGTGGTCTGCGGGTCGAGCGCGGACGTAGCCTCATCGCAGAGCAGCACATCGGGGTTGTTGGCCAGCGCGCGCGCAATCCCCACGCGCTGCTTTTGCCCGCCGCTCAGCTGCGACGGATACGCATTTTCGCGTCCCTTCAGGCCAACCAGCTCAACCAGTTCGGCGACGCGCGCCTTAATCTTCGCTTTTGGCACACCGGCAATTTGCATAGAGAAAGCAATGTTCTCACTCACCGTGCGCGACCACAGCAGGTTGAAGTGCTGAAACACCATGCTTATCTTCAGACGCGCCTGGCGCAGTGCTTCACCTTTTGCGGCGGAGATATCCTGCCCGTTAATGGTGACGCTCCCGGCGCTGGGTTTCTCCAGACCGTTCAGCAGGCGAATCAGCGTGCTTTTCCCGGCGCCGCTGTAACCGATAATTCCGTAAATCTGTCCCTGCTCTATCGTCAAATTGACGTTATCAACGGCTGTGAGTGCCACCTTTCCGTTGTCAAAAATCTTCGAAATATTGCTCAGTACAATCATTCTTATTCGTTATCCGTGCCGCCCTCGGCGGTTTAGCAGTATGGATGTCCAAACGATAGTAAACAGGCGTTATCAGCTTTTAAATGAACAAAAAAGAATGTGTTATAACTTTCGGAAATAAACAGCGGATTTACCGGGTGGGAAGCATTTAGACCAATTTCAGCAATGATTATCTGCAGGATGCATATCTGCTGGCGGACGCGCGCAAAAAATGGTCATTTTTGCAGCATTTTATCCCGATATAGCCATCCCCACATCCAGACAACTTTACGTCTTGCTGTCCTGACATCCAAAAACGGCATTTATATTCCTTTCTGTTCTAAACGGCAGTGAATGGTTCTTTATTGAGAAAATTTCACCGCCCTATCATCCCGTCATGACATCCCGAAAGGAAAACATCATGACGATTTACCACTCTGTCACCGAACTGATTGGCCGCACGCCGCTGATCCAGCTGCATAAGCTTGATACCGGTCCCTGCTCGCTGTTTCTGAAGCTGGAGAACCAGAACCCCGGCGGCTCGATTAAAGACCGCGTTGCGCTGTCGATGATTAACGAAGCGGAACGCACCGGCCAGCTGCAGCCGGGCGGCACGATTATTGAGGCCACGGCGGGCAATACCGGCCTCGGCCTGGCCCTGATCGCCGCCCAGAAAGGCTACTCGCTGATCCTCGTAGTGCCCGACAAAATGAGCCGCGAGAAGATTTTCCACCTGCGCGCGCTGGGTGCCCAGGTGGTGCTGACCCGCTCGGACGTGAATAAGGGCCACCCCGCCTATTACCAGGATTACGCCCGGCGTCTGGCTAACGAGCTGCCCGGCGCGTTTTACATCGACCAGTTTAATAACGTGGCCAACCCGCTGGCGCACCGCACCACCACGGCACCGGAGCTGTACGAGCAGCTTGACGGCAGAATTGACGCCATCGTGGTCGGCGTCGGCTCAGGCGGCACGCTGGGCGGCCTGCAGGCGTGGTTCGCCGAGCACTCTCCGCACACGGAGTTTGTCCTGGCTGACCCGGCCGGATCCGTTCTCGCTGACCAGGTGGAAACCGGACGCTACCGCGACGCGGGCTCCTGGCTGGTAGAGGGCATTGGCGAAGACTTTATTCCCCCGCTGGCCCACATCGAAGGGGTGAATCGCGCCTGGCGCATCTCCGACCGCGAAGCGTTCGCCACCGCGCGCGAGCTGCTGAAAACGGAAGGCATTCTGGCGGGCTCCTCCAGCGGCACGCTGCTGGCGGCGGCGCTGAAGTATTGCCAGGCGCAGACCACGCCGAAGCGCGTGGTGACCTTTGCCTGTGACAGCGGCAATAAGTATCTATCGAAGATGTTTAACGACGACTGGATGCGCCAGCAGGGGCTTATCACGCGCCCTCAGGCGGGGGATCTCTCCGACTACATTGCCCTGCGCCATGATGAAGGCGCTACCGTCACCGCCGCGCCGGACGATACGCTTTCCACCGTGCTGGCACGCATGCGCCTGTATGACATCTCTCAGCTGCCGGTCCTGGAGAACGGCAAGGTGGTGGGCATTATCGACGAGTGGGATCTGCTGCGGCATATCGGCGGCGACGGCGACCGCTTTACCCTGCCGGTCACGGCGGCCATGACCCGTCAGGTGGAATTTCTTGATAAACGTGCCCCGGAGAGCGCCCTGCACGCCATCTTCGACCGCGGTCTGGTGGCCGTGATTAACGACAATGACCATTTTCTCGGCCTGATTACGCGCAGCGACGTCCTGACCGCGTGGCGCAATCGTCTACAGCAATAAAGGATTAAACGATGAAAAACCTGGCAACCCTGAGCGTCCACAGCGGCGCATTCAACGACCCGCACGGCGCCGTCATGCCGCCGATTTACGCCACGTCGACGTTTGCGCAACCGTCACCGGGCGAGCATACCGGCTATGAATATTCCCGCAGCGGCAACCCAACGCGCCATGCGCTGGAAACCGCCATCGCCGAACTGGAGGGCGGCACGCGCGGCTACGCCTTTGCTTCCGGTCTGGCGGCCATCTCCACGGTGCTCGAACTGCTGGATAAAGACAGCCATATCGTCGCCATTGATGACGTTTACGGCGGGACGTATCGCCTGATTGAAAACGTGCGCAAACGCAGTACGGGCCTGCAGGTCAGCTGGGTTAAGCCGGACGACTTAGCCGGGCTTGAGGCCGCCATTCGCCCGGAGACCCGCATGGTGTGGGTCGAAACGCCGACCAACCCGCTGCTGAAGCTGGCGGATCTGACGGCCATTGCGGCGATCGCCCGTCGTCATAACGTCATCAGCGTGGCGGATAACACGTTCGCATCGCCGGTGATCCACCGCCCGCTGGCGTCCGGTTTCGATATCGTGGTGCACTCCGCCACCAAATACCTTAACGGGCACTCTGACGTGGTGGCCGGGCTGGCAGTGGTGGGAGATAATCCGGCGCTGGCGGACCAGCTTGGCTATCTGCAAAATGCGGTCGGTGGTGTCCTGGATCCGTTCAGCAGCTTCCTGACCCTGCGCGGTATCCGCACGCTTGCGCTGAGGGTAGAAAAGCACAGCAGCAACGCGCTGGAGATTGCGCAATGGCTGGCGCAGCATCCTCTGGTCGAAAAAGTGTTCTATCCCGGCCTGGAATCGCATCCGCAGTACCAGCTAGCCCGCACCCAGATGGCGCTCCCCGGTGGCATGATTTCCGTCGTGGTGAAAGGCGATGCGCAACGCGCCAGCGAGGTGATTCGCAACCTGAAGCTGTTCACCCTCGCGGAAAGCCTGGGCGGCGTGGAGAGCCTGGTGAGCCAGCCTTACAGCATGACGCACGCCTCGATTCCGCTGGAACAACGGCTGGCAAACGGCATTGTGCCGCAGCTGATCCGCCTGTCGGTGGGGATTGAAGATCCGAAAGACCTGATTGCCGACCTCAGCCAGGCGCTGCAAAAATAAGCAAACGGAGGCAGGTCGCTCACCTGCCGCCAAAAGTTGTCATCATGGCTTAACGCCTTGATAACAATATTATGTGAAACGGCATTGATTAATTCTGAAACACCGTTTCCATTTTCCTTTTATCTTAAAATTAGCGTATAATGCGCGCCAAATCCCTGGTGAATGGTTTCAGCGCTTGGAATACAAAAAACAACGTACAACTTCTCCTCTCCTTCGTTGGGCTGTCACTCAGGCACACTTTCTTCTGCACGCTCATTTGATGTCTCCTATCCTTAGTGCGTGTCATATACTCTTTTGCAACACAGGTTTGACTCCGCGGCGGTGCGCCCCCGGAGCGAGATTTCCATATCCTTCCCAACTTAAAGACTAAGACTGTCATGAAAAAGACGAAAATTGTTTGTACTATCGGCCCGAAAACCGAATCCGAAGAGATGCTGAGCAAAATGCTGGACGCCGGCATGAACGTGATGCGTCTGAACTTTTCCCACGGTGACTACGCAGAACACGGTCAGCGTATCCAGAACTTGCGCAACGTGATGAGCAAGACCGGTAAAAAAGCGGCGATCCTGCTCGATACCAAGGGTCCGGAAATCCGTACCATCAAACTGGAGGGCGGTAACGACGTCTCTCTGAAAGCGGGCCAGACCTTCACCTTCACTACCGACAAATCCGTTGTTGGTAACAGCGAAATCGTTGCGGTCACCTATGAAGGCTTCACCAGCGATCTGTCCGTGGGTAACACCGTGCTGGTCGACGATGGTCTGATCGGTATGGAAGTCACCGCTATCGAAGGTAACAAAGTTATCTGTAAAGTGCTGAACAACGGCGACCTGGGCGAAAACAAAGGTGTTAACCTGCCGGGCGTTTCTATCGCGCTGCCAGCACTGGCGGAGAAAGACAAACAGGACCTGATCTTCGGCTGCGAACAAGGCGTTGATTTCGTTGCGGCGTCCTTCATCCGTAAGCGTTCCGACGTAGTTGAAATCCGTGAGCACCTGAAAGCCCACGGCGGCGAGAAGATCCAGATCATCTCCAAAATCGAAAACCAGGAAGGCCTGAACAACTTCGACGAAATCCTCGAAGCGTCTGACGGCATCATGGTTGCTCGTGGCGACCTGGGCGTTGAAATCCCGGTTGAAGAAGTGATCTTCGCGCAGAAGATGATGATCGAGAAATGTGTTCGCGCGCGTAAAGTGGTTATCACCGCCACGCAGATGCTGGACTCCATGATCAAAAACCCACGCCCTACCCGCGCTGAAGCAGGCGACGTGGCGAACGCCATCCTCGACGGTACCGATGCAGTAATGCTGTCCGGTGAATCCGCGAAAGGGAAATACCCTCTGGAAGCGGTCGGCATCATGGCGACCATCTGCGAACGTACTGACCGCGTGATGACCAGCCGTCTGGACTTCAACAACGACAGCCGCAAGCTGCGCATCACTGAAGCAGTATGCCGCGGTGCGGTAGAAACCGCTGAGAAACTGGAAGCGCCACTGATTGTTGTTGCGACCCAGGGCGGTAAATCTGCGCGCGCAGTGCGTAAATACTTCCCGGATGCCACCATCCTGGCCCTGACCACCAACGAAACCACCGCACGTCAGCTGGTGCTGAGCAAAGGCGTGGTTGCGCACCTGGTCAAAGAGATCGCCTCTACTGACGATTTCTACATTCAGGGTAAAGCAATGGCTCTGGAAAGCGGTCTGGCGCAGAAGGGCGACGTGGTTGTAATGGTTTCTGGTGCTCTGGTACCAAGCGGAACAACCAATACTGCCTCCGTTCACGTGCTGTAATAATTCACGAACGAATTAAATTTGATAAAAAGCGCCCAATGGGCGCTTTTTTTATTCCCGGCATTAGCCAAATTCATTCAAAAAGCAAATCGGGTTTTTCTATTTAAATGCGATTTATCTAAGATGAATCCGATGAAAAATGCCTTTTTTTACATAGCTTTTTACTCAAAACGCACTGATTCGATGCTTCTTTGAGCGAACGATCAAAAATAGGCGTATTCCCATCAAAAAAATATTCTCAACCCAAAAAAGTTTGTGTAATACTTGTAACGCTACATGGAGATTAACTCAATCTAGAGGGTATTAATAATGAATCGTACTAAACTGGTACTGGGCGCGGTAATCCTGGGTTCTACTCTGCTGGCTGGTTGCTCCAGCAACGCTAAAATCGATCAGCTGTCTTCTGACGTTCAGACTCTGAACGCTAAAGTTGACCAGCTGAGCAACGACGTGAACGCAATGCGTTCCGACGTTCAGGCTGCTAAAGACGACGCAGCTCGCGCTAACCAGCGTCTGGACAACCAGGCTACTAAATACCGTAAGTAATAGTACCTGTTAATAAAATGGCGCACATTGTGCGCCATTTTTTTTGCCTGCGTCAAACTGCTACTGCGTTACCTTTTCCCCTTCCTCTTCTGCTACCGCAGCAGACACCCGGCTGTTCTGCACTGACAACACGCTATTGCTGGCCGACGGGCCGCTACCCGCGGATACGACAACCGGGATCCCGGCACGGCGCGCCAGGGCTTTATCAATTAACGCCTTATCGCTTCCGGCCTGAGAAACAAAGGTGGCAAAGTCTGCCGAGTGGGTAATGGGCGAAATCTGCGGGTTCTCGCCCTCCACCTGCGCCAGCGGACGGTGGACCTCAATATAGCGCTTACCGTCCGGCTCAACCGAGAATTTCACCGGCTCGTTGATGATCTGTACCCGCGTGCCGACCCGCACCTGTTCAAACAGGGCTTTAATATCCGGGGCGTTCATTCGCATACAGCCGGAACTGACGCGCAGACCTACGCTGTCCGGCGCGCTGGTACCGTGAATAAGATATTCCCCATTACCAATTCCCAGACGCAGCGCATAGCGCCCCAGCGGGTTATTTGGCCCTGCCGGGACGACGGGTGGCAATTTAATTCCCTGGGCCAGGGAACGCGCTCTGATGCCCGCCGTTGGCGTCCAGGTTGGATTAGGGATTTTTTGGCTGACGCGGGTGGTGCTCACCGGCGTTTCCAGCCCCAGCTGTCCGATGCCGAGCGGGAAGACCTGGACAATATTTTCTCCCGGCGGGAAGTAGTAGAGCCGAAGCTCGGCCAGGTTAACCACAATGCCTTCGCGCGGGGTATCCGGCAGCAACATCTGCGACGGGATCGTGATAACGGTACCCGGTGCCGGGTTTACTGGCGCAATGGTATTGTTCGTTTCAAGGATCACCTGCGCCGCCGTATTAAACCGACGGGCGATAGTCTGAAGCTTATTATCCCCTTCCTGTATCGTGTAGGTTTGATTTTGCCCAATCAGACGGCTGCCTGCGGGCGGCAACGGATAGTCCATCGCGCGGGCCGAATTAAACGTACCGAGCGAACTGAGGAGTAATAGAGTTATTAGAGACGCGCGCTTCATGCTGAGATTCCTTATTCACTGGCAGGATGCCAGAAAGCTGAAAAACCAGCGAGGCGGGAACCACCTCGCGAAACAGAATGAATGCTGTTCTGTAAGTCTAGCTAAGGATTGCAGCTTTGGCGCGAATGGCGCGAATCATCGCTTCCAGCCCCTGGGAGCGGGACGGGGTGAGGTGTTGGGTCAGGGCCATTTTTTCAAACCACGGGCGGACATCGAACGCGACGATATCCTGCGCCGACATCCGGTGGTAAAGAATAAAGACGACCGCAATCAGTCCTTTTACAATGGCCGCATCGCTGTCGCCGTGCAGGGCGATAGTGCCGTCGTCAGACTGCTCCATCACAATCCACACCTGGCTCTGGCAGCCCTGAATAATGTTTTCCGGGTTATGCGCCTCTTCTCCGAGCGGCGGCAGACGCTGCCCCAGCTCGATGATATAAAGGTACTTCTCTTCCCAGTTTGCACAGCGCCCAAAGTTGCGCAGCAATTTGTCTCTGTCCGGCAGTTCTGCCATCTTTTGCCTCTTCTTAGCCCAGCAGCTGGTGAATGCGCTTAAGCCCCGCCACCAGCCTGTCGACCTCTTCCATTGTGTTATACATCACCAGCGATGCGCGGCACATTGCCGGCACCTGGTAAAAAGCCATCAGCGGCATGGCGCAGTGGTGGCCGGTACGGACGGCCACGCCGTAATTATCGAGGAAGCTGCCCACGTCATAGGCGTGGTGTTTCCCCAGGTTAAAGGCAATCACGCCCTGTCGGTCAGCCGGGCCATACAGGGTAAGGTCCGGCACGCTGGCAAGCTCCTGCAGCGCGTAGTGCATCAGCAGCTGTTCGTACTCCTGGATGGCGTCGAGGCCGATTGCGGAGACGTAAGACACCGCCGCCCCCAGGCCGATAATCCCGCCGGTGTTGGGGGTGCCCGCCTCGAAGCGCCAGGGCGCACGTGCGTAGGTCGTCCCTTCCGTCAGGCTGACGGTGGCGATCATCGATCCGCCCCCTTCCCACGGCGGCATCGCCTGCAGGATGTCCTCTTTCACATACAGCACGCCAATCCCGGTCGGGCCATAGAGCTTATGCCCGGAGAATACGTAGAAATCGCAGTCCAGCGCCTGCACGTCCACCGCGTGGTGCATTACCGCCTGCGCGCCGTCAATCAGCACCTTCGCGCCGGCCTGATGGGCTTTTGCTATAATCTCTGTCACCGGGTTTTCGGTGCCCAGCACGTTAGAGACCTGGGTGACCGCCACCAGCCGCGTTTTATCGTCCAGCAGGGCGTCAAGCTGCTCCAGCTGCAGCGTGCCATCGTCGTTCAACGGAACGACCCGCAGCTGTGCGCCGACACGCTCGCAGAGCATCTGCCACGGCACAATATTGGCGTGGTGCTCCATCTGGGTGATGATGATGTTATCCCCCGCGCGCACCTGGGCGTTGCCCCAGCTGTTGGCGACAAGGTTAATCCCCTCGGTTGTGCCGCGCACAAATACCAGCTCTTCCGGCAGGCGTGCATTGAGGAAGGCTGCAATTTGCGTGCGCACGTTTTCCATGCGCTGGGTCGCCTCGGCGCTCAGGGTATGAATACCGCGATGCACGGCGGCGTAGCCGTGGCGGTAGAACTCGGCTTCCGCATCCACCACCTGATTCGGCTTCTGCGCGCTGGCCGCGCTGTCGAGATAGGCCAGCGGCAGGCCGTTCACTTCACGGGTCAGAACCGGGAAATCGGCCCGCACTTTCTCTACGGGAAAACTCATGCTTCGCCTCCGGGCAGACGCTGACCAATGCGGGCCAGCACCTGCTGCTTCAATACGCCATCGTGCAGCGCTTCCGTAAGCTCCGCCGCAAAGGCGTAGATGATCATTTTCTGCGCCGCCTGCTGGTCGATGCCGCGCGAGCGCAGGTAGAACATCTGCTCGTCGTCGATCCGACCGACCGTCGCGCCGTGACTGCATTTTACGTCGTCGGCGTAGATCTCCAGCTGCGGCTTGGTGTCCACTTCCGCCAGGCGCCCCAGCAGCAGATTGTTGTTGGTCATCTGCCCGTCGGTTTTGATGGCGTGCTGGGCCACGTTAATCAGGCCGTTAAACACCGCCCGCCCTTTATCGCTGACGATGGTTTTGTGCAGCTGGCGGCTGTTGCAGTAGCCTTTGTTGTGCTCAAGCCAGGTGCGCGTGTCGCACACTTCTGCCTTCACCGGCATCGCCAGGCTGTTGATCCGCAGCGTAGTGTTTTCACCGTTAAGCTGCGTGCTGGTGTTGTGGCGCAGCACCGCGCCGCCGAGCAGGAAGCTGTGGCTGTACGCCGCGGCATCCTGGCCCAGCAGAAGATCGTTATGGGCAAAATGGTGGCTCTGCGGATTCTCAAACGCCAGCTTAATATGGTGAAGCTGCGCATTGGCGGCAACGTTCATCGTCAGCCGCGACCCGGTAAAGTGGCGGGTCTCGTTGAGGCTGACGTAATGTTCGATTACCGTGGCCTCCGCCCCCTCCGCCAGCTCAAGGTGATGGCGATAGTGTGCGGTGTTGATCTCATCGCCCTCCACGCCCTGTGTGATGTGCATCAGCAGCAGCGGTTTTGCCGGACGCTGGTTACGCTTGACCTGAATATGCGTCACGCTGCGGGCCAGGCTCTCGGTCAGGTGGAGGAAGACTTCCGGCTGAACCGGGGCGCTCAGGCTCTGGCGGTCGTCGTTAATGACGATATCGAACCCGCTATCCCGGGCGTCGTCACTCAGTTCTGGACGCCAGACGCCGTCGACAAAGACCAGACGCACCGCATCCACCGTTAGCGCCAGATCGTCGCGCCGGGCCGGGTCAATCTCCGCCAGACGCGTCACAAACTCGCCGTTCAGCAGGCCGTCGAGTGGGGTGTATTTCCAGTTCTCATGCTTCCGCGTCGGCAGGCCGAGGCGCAGCATCTGCTGCAGGTGCTGCTGCGCCTGCTCGGAGCGCGTATTACCCTGCTCCTCAAACAGCCGGTGCCACTGCTGGAGCGCATTACTGCTGTTCGGTAAGCCAGCCATAACCCTGCTCCTCCAGTTGTTTAACCAGCGTAAAATCACCGGATTTCACAATACGTCCCTGGTAAAGCACGTGGACGTAGTCCGGCTTGATGTAGTCCAGAATGCGCTGGTAGTGGGTGACAATAATGAACGAGCGCTTGCCGTCGCGCAGGGAATTCACCCCGTCGGCGACAATCTTCAGGGCGTCGATATCCAGACCGGAGTCGGTCTCATCAAGAATGCACAGCTCGGGCTCCAGCACCGCCATCTGCAGGATATCGTTACGCTTTTTCTCGCCGCCGGAAAAGCCGACGTTGACCGAGCGGGTCAGCAGGTCTTCTGGCATTTTCAGCAGTTTGATCTTCTCTTCCATTAGATCCTGGAAGTCGAAGCGATCCAGCGCCTCCTGGCCGCGATACTTGCGCACCGCATTCAGCGCCGTCTGGAGGAAAAACTGGTTGCTGACGCCCGGAATTTCCACCGGGTACTGGAAGGCCATAAAGATGCCCTCGC
Source organism: Enterobacter bugandensis (assembly GCF_900324475.1). Classification (NCBI taxonomy): domain Bacteria; kingdom Pseudomonadati; phylum Pseudomonadota; class Gammaproteobacteria; order Enterobacterales; family Enterobacteriaceae; genus Enterobacter; species Enterobacter bugandensis. Next base: position 1,979,855 of record NZ_LT992502.1, on the reverse strand, counting down.
CCGCGCGGTCTTCCGGCGACATCTCCAGAAGATCTTTGCCGTTAAATTCGACCGAGCCGCCTGTCACTTCGTAATCTTCGCGTCCCGCCAGCGTCGCTGAAAGCGTACTTTTCCCGGAGCCGTTCGGCCCCATGATGGCGTGAACTTCACCCGGCTTGACGTCAAAATTGAGACCGCGCAGGATCGCTTTCTCTTCCACGCTAACCTGTAAATCTTTAATGCTTAACATGTGCTTTCCTTAACCGACGCTGTGTTCAAGACTAATGGAGAGGAGTTTTTGTGCTTCAACGGCGAATTCCAGCGGCAGTTCAGAGAACACGTCCTTACAGAAGCCGTTCACAATCATCGAAATGGCATCTTCTTCGCTGATGCCCCGCTGCAGACAGTAGAAGAGCTGATCTTCCCCAATGCGCGACGTGGTCGCCTCGTGCTCCAGCTGAGCCGTGTTGTTGCGACACTCGACGTACGGGAAGGTATGCGCCCCGCAGTCGGCACCGATCAGCATTGAATCACACTGGGTGAAGTTACGCGCGTTGGTGGCCGTCGGCATGATTTTCACCAGCCCGCGATAGCTGTTCTGGCTATGCCCGGCAGAGATCCCCTTCGAGATAATCGTCGATTTGGTATTTTTCCCAATGTGGATCATCTTGGTGCCGGTATCGGCCTGCTGATGCCCGCTGGTCAGCGCCACCGAGTAAAACTCACCGATGGAGTTATCCCCGCGCAGAATACAGCTCGGGTATTTCCAGGTAATAGCGGAGCCGGTTTCCGACTGCGTCCAGGACATTTTGCTGTTTTCGCCTTCGCACAGCGCGCGCTTGGTGACGAAGTTCAGGATACCGCCGGTATTGCCGTCGCCGGGGAACCAGTTCTGCACCGTGGAGTATTTCACCTCGGCGTCTTTGTGAATGATGACCTCTACCACCGCCGCGTGCAGCTGGTAGCTGTCGCGTACCGGGGCGGAGCACCCTTCGATATAGCTGACGTAGCTGCCTTCGTCCGCTACCAGAATGGTGCGTTCAAACTGTCCGGTTTTTTCGGCGTTGATGCGGAAATAGGTGGAGAGCTCCATCGGGCAGCGTACGCCTTTCGGCACGTAGATAAAGGTGCCGTCAGAGGCTACCGCGGCATTCAGCGCGGCGAAGAAGTTATCGTTGCTCGGTACCACGGTGCCGATGTACTTTTTCACCAGATCGGGATGGTCATGAATGGCTTCGCCAAAGGAGCAGAAAATGATCCCCTGCTCGGCCAGCTTTTCACGGTAAGTGGTCGCCACCGAGACGGAGTCGAAAATGGCGTCCACCGCCACCTCTCTCCCCTCGCGCACGGGCACGCCCAGCTGGTTAAACGCCTCTTCAACCTCTTTGCTCAGGAAGCTGTTCTCGGCACCGGTCTGCTGGACCGCGCCGGGCTGCGAGGCGCAGGTATCGTCACAGCTGCCGCAGGAGGGTGCGGAGTAGTAGCTGTAATCCTGATAGTTCAGCTTGTCGTAGTGGGCTTTCAGCCAGTGCGGCTCTTCCATCTCCAGCCAGGCGCGGAATGCGCTCAGGCGAAATTCGAGCATCCACTCGGGCTCGTTACGTTTAGCCGAAATGGCGCGCACCACATCTTCATTAATGCCTTTCGCCAGCTCGTCGGTCTGCAGCTGCGTGAAAAAACCCTCTTTATAGTTGAGGTGTCCGCCGCTCCAGGTGTTTACATCACTCGTTGCTTCAGTATTACGAGACATAGTACCGCCTATACCCCAAAGCTTTCGCCGCAGCCGCATTCGTTCTGGGCTTTCGGGTTATGAAATTTGAATAACTGGTTTAAACCTTCCCGCACGTAATCCACTTCGGTTCCATCGATAAACGGCATAGCCTGCAGCGCGACGTACAGCTTTGCGCCGTCGGTTTCAAACACCAGGTCATCTTTTTCCGGTGCGGTGACGGTATCCAGCACGTAGCCAAAGCCCGCGCAGCCGGTCTGCTTAACGCCTAAGCGCACGCCGAGAATGTCGGGATTTTTTGCCACCAGCTCGTGGATATGCGCCGCCGCCGCAGGCGTGAGCGTTAATCCTCGCCAGGCAAAATCGGCAGGATTGAAGGTTTCTGAATGCAGTTCCATAGGTCCACCTCATCTGATTAGCCATCAGGGCATAACACCATGTTAGTGATAACGATTATCACTTCAACCCTCTGTCAGCAGGGGCATTCGGCTAAACCGCCCTTTTTGTCTACTTTTATTAAGCATAGACCCTGTCAGAAGATGCGGGCGGGATGGATTTAATTGTTCAATACTTTGAAAATTAATGGATTATCTGTTGGAGAAAACAGCGAAGAGAGGAAAAGTAAAATATGTATCGGAAATGCCTATTTTTGAGATAGCTTTTGTTCTGGAAGTGTCTAAAACAATAAAAGGCCCTCAAGGCCTCTGATTATTATTGGTGAAATGAAACGCTAAAACCCTGCTCACGCCAGTGATCCAGCTGTTCCTGCTGACGCGGTGTTGGCGTTTTTCCCGTCCAGACGAAGATTTTTTGCCCCGGGAAAAGTTCAGGACGCGGAGAATCAATCGGGTCCGCCAGCACGTCAATGTGCCAGCCTTGCTGCGCCAGCCGCGCGGCTTCAAGCCAAAGATGGGTACGGTCATCGCATTCCCAGCCGATAAGCAACGCATCTTTACCCGCTTTCTTGCGCGACTCCGCCAGGCTTAGAACCGCGAATTCAATCAGGACGCCGTCAAGCATGCTCGCCATGTGGCGTACAGTATTTTGATCCTGATTCATTCGCTGGCGGACGGGGGAAATGATGTTATCAATCAGCGCATCCATGGCGTGATCCCGGCGGAACTCACCGATTTTGGCGCGCAGCTTTGCCGGGCTGGCATAACGCAGAACGGTCATCATCTCTTCCTGGAACGAGACCCAGTTACCCTGAGTCAGGACTTCTTTATTTTCCAGCAAGGCTTTTACTTTTCCGACCGAAACGCCGCTTTTCATCAGGCGTTTGATCTCTTCAATACGCAGGATATCTTCATCGTCAAACTGACGATGACCCCCTTCGCTGCGCTGCGGCTTCAACAATCCATAACGTCGCTGCCAGGCACGCAGCGTAACGGGGTTGATACCGCATCGTTCGGCCACTTCGCCGATACTGTAATAGGCCATTAACTCCCTCACGCTCAGAACTTCCATACCTAACTACACCAACCTTATCAGATTGTACAAACCATTTGTATAACTAAGACCGCATTTTGCTCAGGTGAAAGGGGTCGTTCTCCCTTCACCTGTTAATACATTGTTGTCTAAAGTTTGCTTCTCGTACAGCTAAGTACGCCGAATTTTGTACAGCTTTATCAAAAATCGAATTTCTTCTCCGGCCATGCAATCGCCGGAATTCCGCCATGCCGGGGGCTTGCAAACAGATGGCCCTGGAACTGGGAAATGCCCGCAGATTCCAGCCACATCCACTCTTCTGCCTTCTCCACGCCGACCGCGCAGAACTGAATTTCAAGCGAGGAACAGCATTTGATAATCGCCTGAATGATGGCCTGTCGAGGGCCACTTTTATGCACGTTCGCGACGAGATCGCGATTAATCTTAATTCTGTCGGGCTGGAATTGGGCCAGTAGCTGTAGTCCCGCAAAGCCGGCACCAAAGTGATCGATCGTCACGCTGATGCCTGCACTTTTTAGCTGTCTGACTGAATCCGTGAACTCGTCAAAACGGGAAATGGCTTCACTTTCGGTAAACTCCACCACAATTTGCTCAGGAACAAAACCGTTTGCTCCAATCGCGGTGAGCAGGAAATCAACGGCGTTAGGAATGTTAACCAACGTCATAGGCAGCAGGTTGAGGGATAACGTCTGGTTCTGCAACCCGAGTGCGCTGGCCATTGAGAGTGCCACCTGCTTGCTGTGCAAATCAGAGGTATACACGTCGTCACGCGGCAGATTGGCGAAGTAGATCCCCGGAGCGCCGCCGTCAGGCGTGCGGAGAAGCGCCTCCCAGGAGACAACCTGCTGCATAAACGGATCGACTATCGGCTGGAAAGCAAAGCTGCAATCCGCTCCTTTCGCGACTACCTCGGGTTGCGCTGACAAGCGTGTTTCTTCGCGAACGAACTCCCAGGAATCCGCAGGCGGCAGTTCAAAATAGTTCGCTTTTTCCGTGGCCTCGACAAAGGTACGGAAAAACTGCAGCGGACGGTCATTGTAAGTCAGCTGATAGCGTGTTGTTCCCTTGTTCAGCACCTGTTGCAGCACCTCGTTCCTGTCGAACTGGCGCAAATCAAAAAGCTCCATCCCCACCTTGCCAAAACGCCGGACGGGGCCGTGATCGCGCATCAGCTCGACTACGTTATGGTGTCGCGGGTCGTTGCAGATCTCCTCATAAATAGCAGAAACATGCTCCACTGGCCCCTCAAGCAACTGAAAAAAATGTGTGCCGTTAAACAGCAAGATCCCCGTGACGTTGGCTTGCCGGTTTTTATTATTTGCAGCAGCGACCATAGCTTCCAGTGCTTTCACTGGAACGTCCTCGCAGATATGACTGCGGTAAATGATGGTTGTAAGCATGCGATTCCTGGGGGTTAAGGGTTTTGACCACAAAAACATGTGGAGAGACTTCTCTTATAGCACATTAATTGCCTCACAAATAATTTACATCTCAATCATTTACGCCCGTTAATGGCACTCTCACAAGTGTTGTACAACTTAACAGCGGCTGTGCGATTTGTACAATATATTCTGTAGCATTACCGTTTCATGAACAACAAACAACTAATTGAAAAATAGAGTATTTATAAAATATATCCTGATTTTATTAAAAATCTGTACATTTTTAATGTACAGATTTAGAAAAAGTGTATACCTTAAATGTAACGTTACTGATTACAAAATTTTACAGGAGCGAAACATGCAGCAGAAAGGTTACGTCGCAGATTCCGCAGCAGCAATCGCACAGTACTTCGAAAAAGCCACGCTTCCCACCCAACAGGAAACGCTGGGTCAGGTCGTTGTTGAGATCCTTAGCGACGGGCGAAATCTCAATCGCAAATCGCTCTGTACCAAACTGTTAAGTCGCCTTGAAAGGGCCGAGGGCCCCGAAGAGGAACAGCATTACCATATGCTGCTTGGCTTGCTCTTCGAACGATAACGTGATGAACAGCAGTGACGCAGACAAACTGACCGATCAGCTGATTGGCGAAGCCGTTCTTTCTCTTTTGAGAGAGCGTGGCCCCGTTACAACTGAAGCTCTGGTTCAGCGTCTGCGGCAGATGAAAACACATGAAAAGAATCCCCGGCGGCGGGAGACACTGGCGAAGGCGATTGCCGATATCGGATCAAAAAGCCTCGGATTAAAACGTCGCAGAACCGCGCAAGGACGAATGAGCAGAGAGGGACCTCTCAATGATAACAGAGGCAATGTAGTGTCGTTGTTTGGAAAGGGAAAGCCGTCCGATCCCAAAAAAATACATTGACTGCATTTTAACAGCTACGGTGAGAACAAATGAGACAAAATATTCAGCTTCAACCCGAATACCACTCTGCTTTTTTAGACAGTGCGCTGGCGGAATATTTCCGTCACGCAGGCGATCGTTTTGCTGAAGAGTCCGCTATTTTTTCTACTGCAGTACGCTGTGTTTTGGCCTCTGAAGGTCATATTTCCAATAAAGCGATCATCCTGTGGCTCATTCAGACGCTGGAAGCTACCAGAGACGTTGTGCAGGCGGATGTTATTCGTAAGACGCTTGAGATCGTTGTGGGCTACACCATGGATGACGTTTAAACGCCCTGCCATTCAGCGATCGTGTCATCGTCAGAATTGTCGAACAGGCTGACGATGACACCCCCCTCCTTTCATAACCCCCTGTAAAGAAGCGTTATAAAGATGGCATGGTTTCTGCTTACTCCCTGTTACGGGACTGGGCTTACCAGTCATTTTGCTTCATTTCTTAACAGGTCTGTTATTGATGAAAAAAATCGCCAGCGTCTGCCCTTACTGTGGTGCAGGCTGCAAACTAAACCTTGTCGTTGAGAATAACCGTATCATCCGTGCCGAAGCGGCAGAGGGGGCCACAAACCAGGGCACGCTATGCCTGAAAGGATTTTACGGATGGGATTTCCTTAACGATACCCGCCTGCTCACCCCACGCCTGACCCAGCCGATGATCCGCTACCGCAAGGGAGAGACATTCACTCCCGTGACCTGGGAAGAGGCTATCCGCTACACCGCCCGGAAGCTCAGCAGCATTAAAGCCCAGTTCGGCCCGCGTTCGATTATGACCACCGGGTCGTCGCGCGGTACCGGGAATGAAACCAACTACGTGATGCAAAAATTTGCCCGCGCGGTGCTGCACACCAACAATGTCGACTGCTGCGCGCGCGTTTGTCACGGTCCTTCCGTCGCCGGACTTCAGGAGACCCTCGGCAACGGTGCAATGAGCAACTCTATCAACGATATTGAACACTCCAAATGCCTGCTTGTATTTGGCTATAACTGCGCAGACTCCCACCCTATCGTCGCCCGGCGCGTGCTAAAAGCCCGTGAAAACGGCGCGAAAATCATCGTCTGCGACCCGCGCCGTATCGAAACGGCGCGCATTGCCGATCAGCATCTGCAATTGAAGAACGGTAGCAACATGGCGCTGGTGAACGCCTTTGGCTATGTGCTTCTGGAAGAGGAGCTGTACGACAAGAACTACGTCGCGCGGTTTACCGAAGGACTTGAGGCCTATCGGCAGACGGTGAAAGAGTATGCCCCAGAGCGCGTAGAACACCTCACCGGCATCCCCGCCCGCGACGTTCGTCAGGCAATGCGCACCTTCGCGGCGGCCCCTTCCGCCACCGTAATGTGGGGAATGGGCGTGACCCAGTTTGGCCAGGCCGTCGATGTCGTCAAAGGGCTTTCCAGCCTGGCACTGCTGACCGGCAACCTCGGCCGCCCTGCCGTCGGTGTCGGTCCCGTGCGCGGGCAAAACAATGTTCAGGGCGCCTGCGATATGGGCGTTCTGCCGAATATGTTCCCCGGCTATCAGGATGTGACCGATCCGGCTGTCCGGCAGAAGTTCGCCGATGCCTGGGGGATTGACGTCAATAACATGGACGATCGCGTCGGAACGCGCATTACCGAAGTGCCTCACCTTGCGCTGGAAGGCAAGGTCAAAGCCTATTACATCATGGGGGAAGATCCGCTGCAGACGGAAGCCGATCTCGGCCTGGTCCGCAGCGGTTTCGAGGCGCTTGACTTCGTGGTGGTTCAGGACATCTTTATGACCAAAACGGCGGAAGTGGCGGACGTTCTGCTCCCTGCCACCTCATGGGGCGAACACGGCGGCGTCTTTACCTGCGCCGACCGGGGTTTCCAGCGTTTTGGCCAGGCTATTGAGGCCAAAGGCAACGTGAAGCGCGACTGGGAGATCATCAGCCTGCTCGCCACCGAGATGGGCTATCCGATGCATTACGACGATAACCAGCAGATCTGGGATGAAATGCGCGAGCTGTGCCCGCTCTTCTACGGCGTGACGTATGAAAAAATGGGCGAGATGGGCCACGTGCAGTGGCCGTGCCCGACGCTCGATCACCCCGGCACGCCGTACCTCTACAAAGATAATCAGTTCGATACCCCGAGCGGTAAAGGGCAGCTCTTTGCCGCACCGTGGCGCGCGCCGGCCGAGACGCCCGATGATGATTATCCGCTGGTACTCTGCACGGTACGCGAAGTTGGGCACTACTCCTGCCGCTCGATGACGGGTAACTGCGCCGCGCTGCAAAGCCTCGCCGATGAGCCGGGACGGGTGCAGGTGAATCCTGCCGATGCGGACAGACTAGGTATTAGCGACGGTCAACTGGTCTGGGTACGTTCGCGCCGGGGTAAAGTGATCACCCGCGCCAGCATTAGCGAGCGCATCAACGCCGGGGCGGTTTATATGACCTATCAATGGTGGATCGGGGCCTGCAACGAGCTGACGCAGGATAATCTCGACCCCATATCGAAAACCCCGGAAACGAAGTACTGCGCGGTGCAGCTGGAGGCGATTGAGGATCAGCGCTGGGCGGAGGAATTTGCTGCGTCGTCTTACCAGACGATGAAAGCGCGATTGATCAATGCCGTGAACGTCTGATGCTCCTGCCGGGTGGCGTCAGCACCACCCGGCAACAGCGCCACGCTTTAGCGTTATTGCTGGTTATAAGCTGTTAATCAGATAGTCACGCAGCCGGTTCGGACAGGCATTTTTCTCTACCATCCGGTGAATCAAGGCCATAAGTTCAAAATCGCTGCGCAGATCGAATTTCTGCATCAGCAGATATTTATGCGTAAAAATGGTTTTATCACTGGTGTTTAGTTTATTCGCAATCTGCCCTACCGATAACCCGCGGTAGAAATTGACCATAACGCGAATCTGCTGCGGCGATAATATTTTGTGCTGGCATTCGTAGCAGCTTTTATTCTTCCAGCGATAGCCCGGTAATTGCGTGCGATACCATGCGATAAAGAGCGCCTCACCGATCCGATCGAGCGAGGCCCGGCGAGAGATAAAAATCATATCCTGAAAACAGGAGGGAAATGCCGAGAAACGCTGCTCATCATCAACCAGGCCGATCACAATCCCTTTTTTCCGCGCCTGTAGCTCGGGATAACAGGTCAACGTTTCCCCCTGGCATAAAGAGAGAAAAATGATATCCGCAACGCTGACATTTTCCGGCGTAAGTTCAACCTCAAAATGAAGCTGGTGTCTGAAATTATGAAAGAAGAACTCCCCCAGAAAACGCTTTAGGCCATCTCGAAAAAATGAATCTGTCTCTTTTATCAGAATATTCAACATTACCGTTACCGACATCTGTCAATCATTAAGAAATATCAACCCATGTACTGATTAGTTGTACTGCATCGTCATGACGACGACGGCACTGATGCTCCCCGGCGTTGCGCCGCCCGTGGAAGATCTGACCGATGCCAGCATGGCCATCGTTGCGGTTCTGTCTGCTGCAATAGTTTGTGTAATACTTGTTCCGGTTCCCTTCATTGCACCCGTTGCGGCCTCACTCATCGCAATCGCGACGTTCGTGGCCGAACCGCTGTTCATGTAGTAATCCGCCCCGGCGACCGGATCGGGGTTTCCGGTAAAGAAGACCGTCACGCTGCGCGTCCCTGTCGGACACTGGGTAAACAGCAGGTTAAACGGCACAGGATCGGACGATGACCCCGGCGTAGCCATATTGGATGCCTGAATATTGCCAAGGTTGATATCCAGACTGTTATTTCCCCCATTAAAGATACAGGGAGAGGCCACAATATTTCCGGTAACGCTGACGCTAACGCTGTCCGTCGCAAAGGTATTGCAGCTTACTAATATGGTGGCAAGCGCTGCCGTGCGCAGAATATTCATCATTTATCCTTTACTGATACGTCAAATTTAAGGTTGCAGACGCATTGGCAGTACCGGGTTCAACCGTCGTTTGGGTCTGGTAATAACGCGCTGTTAATGGAAATGCCTGCTGCCCACCCGCGGCGGCATTTAACGGCAGACGGGTATTTAACGAGAGAGGCGTACCGTTATAGAGGAGCTGAACGCCAACCCCTTTCGCCGTGCCGGTATTACCCTGCCCCGTCAGCGCGAGCACGCTCGTTGTTGCTACGTCCGGGTTCTGAATGCCACTGAGCGAAACGTTGACGTTTGCCCCCGGGTCGCAGTTCAGACCCAGGTTTTGCGTATTCTGAGCGCCCGTCGGCGTGGTTCCGACCGTTGAGCCAAACGTCGCGGCAGAAATATCGCCGATGGGAAACGTCAGCTGCGGCGTCGTTATGCTGCAGGCCAGCACGTTGATGGTCCCGTCCAGAAGCGTCGTCGTAAGGCCATCGCGATACACACCATCGCTCCCCTGCAGCATAACGACACCCAGTACGCCGGGCGTCAGCGAGCCAGAGGCAACGGGGCCGGTAACGACAAGTTCTATTTTACCGCCCCACCATTCGACATAACTTGTCTGCGCGTTATAAGAAAAGGTATAGGTCGGGTTTTCAAAATAATTACCTGATGAAAAGCGCACGCCAATACCGCTTAGATTGGTGTTATAAACGTGATTACCGTAACTACTCGGCGTTGCATTAAGGTACCGCATGCTAAACCCGAGCATTAACGGATTGGTACAGCCGCTTAAATAGGACCCGGTGACCGACGCATTTTTTGAAAATAATACCGTGCCAACCGCGACATCACGCTGCACCGTAATTGTGCCGATGGACAAAGTGGATTCCTGTGGCGTAATCGTTGTGCAGGTTCCTGCATGAGCACTATTCCAGGCAGCGGTGATACACAGCAGGAACAGGATGTTAAGTATGCGCATTTTAAAAACCCTAGATACAAGTGACGTTAATTTCAGTAATTCCGCCTGCCGAAGATTGCTGTGAAAGCCGGAACGGTGCGCGGCACTGCCGATCGCTCTCCACTCCCCACGTAACGAATACTGTCCCCTCCGAATCCAGGCCAGTGAGATAGACTTGCCCTTTGTCGCCAACAATAAAGCTGCTGTTGTCGCTGCCTTTCAGGCTCACGATTGCGCCAAAAGGAACAAAATGGCCGTTATGCATTAACGTGAATAATGCCCGCCTTCCCACTTTCGCCTTATAGTCGGCCAGGACAATTGCACCGCGCGTCGGCGTTACCGTGCGGGTATTAATATCCAGCTCAACGTCATCCGGCATACTTTCCGGGGCAAGCGTGATGTCATTTTTACGGTACGCGGAAAGGTTACTGACCACCGTATATCCCCGGAAATCTGTTTTTGCCCCCGGCTGATTACGAATATCTACGTCATGCGCGCCCGGTGCGCTAATCAGAACATTAGTCTCCCCCAGAGGCTGAGAAAGCGTAATCCCCTCTCTGTGAGCAAGAATGCCCCCCTGCAAACCATAGTTAAGACGCTCGCTGTTTTTGTCGTAGCTATAGCCCGCCGTCACTTCGCCGTACGTGCCCCTGTAATCCCCGTTCATGTTGCCCGTATAGCTAACGCCGTCCGACCCATACCCTTGCTGCACGTTCCAGTTCAGCCCATGGTTTTCCAGCGCCACGCCGTTCAGACCAATGTTCTGCGTGGTGCCGTTATTCTTGCTGGCGCTCACGCTATAGTTAGCCCAGGTCTGCGGCAGGAATTTTTCAAGCGGAATGCTGACGTTAAAGGCCAGCAGCTGATCGTTGTCGTAGCGTTTATTGCCGTCATATGAACCCGCGCTGCCGTTTTTACTGTAAGTCCAGGTGAGTCCGTAGCTAATGTTGTGCCAGTAGTTGTTGTAACCCAGGCTGTAAGACGCCATCCTTTTGCCCGAATTCCAGTAATCTTCACGGACCGCGCTCAGCGTCAGCGAGCCAAGATTGCTGCCCAACGTCTGGCTCATCGTGAGCTCGGCACGGTTACGACGACGGTCCTGGAGCGCAGAGCTGTCTCCCCAGGAATCAAGGATCTCCTGCATGCCGTAGTAACCGCTGGTCGAATAGCGGTAGCCCGCAATCGAAAATTGGGTCCCTGTCCCGACAAAGTTCTTGCTGTAACGCGCACGCCAGGACTGCCCGTTGGATTTTTCTTCCCCCTGCGGGGTTGACCAGGCCTGGGTCATGTCCGCTGAAATCGCGCCGAAATCCCCCATGTTTTTCCCGATCCCAGTGGCGATCGACTGATATTTGCTCGACTCCTGCAGCCCGCCATAGAGCGTGAGGCCATATGGCAGACCATAAATCCCCGTGATTTGGCCAAACGGGGTCTTATCCACGCTGCTGCTGTAAGAACGATACTGCCCTCCGGTCACCGCATACTTAAGGCGCCCTTCGCGCTGCAAAACCGGTAGTGAGGCATAAGGCAGGGTGAAATGCTGCTCGCTGCCGTCAGCTTCCTTAATGGTGACGTCCAGATCGCCTGCCCCGCCGGTGGGATACATATCGGTAATTTCAAAGGCGCCGGGCGCGACATAGGTCTGGTAAATCTGATAGCCATTCTGGCGAACAATGACCTGAGCATTCGTACGCGCAATCCCACGCACGACAGGCGCGTAGCCTTTGAGCGAATCCGGGAGCATGTCATCATCGGAAGCCAGCTGTCCGCCGCGAAACGGTATACTGTCGAACACGTCGGCGGGCGCGGAGCTATCGCCCAGCGTGAGCTCCGCCTTGAGCGGAATAATCGCCCGCTGTGCATAGGTGTAGACGGTATCCCATTTGTCCTGACCGTTCTCATCACGCGACCAGGTGGTGTAGTTGCGCAGTCGCCATGGCCCAACGTTGAGGCCTGGACGTAAATTGGCGTACTGACTGCTGCTGTTTTTACTCTCGCTCTGTTTCGCCCAGCTGTTGGCTCCGCTCAGGCTGTAGTTGAGCATCGCAGCGGCGATCCCCTCGTCCCACTGTTCTGGCGGGACATACCCTCTCGCAGGCAGGTCGATCGCGGCCTGGGGAATGCTGATAACAAGCCGCTGTGCACCAAACTGAAAATCCGTAGTGGCGTGAGGAATTGCCTGGAGGTTGACGCAGGAGGTGCTTTCAACCGCCAGGTTGGGGAACAGCGCCGTTTTAACGCCCCATTTTTTTAGCTGATCCATGCTCAGGCAGGGCTGCAGGCTATCGTTTTCCTGCCCATCTTTCCGGGCAACAAAATCAATATCGCTGGTCTCAATAAGCTGATCGTCGAGGATGATGTCAACATGGTATTTCCCTGGTGCCTGCGAACCTGATTCAAATGCAGATAAATCGGCTTTAGCCATTCCCGGATTATCCAACTCCACCAGTTCGGCGTTAAAGGAATCACGGGCGTTAACCACGGGGACTGCATTCGCCAGCGCGAAGGCAATACACATTGCCAGACGCGCGGGCTGCATTTTTATATTGCTTGTTACCATCATCATAAACCTGACTCGATATTGCGGATGCCACTTTTCTCAGGAACTAAAAGCTGGCCTGATGTATTATTCCCGGGCTGCCATAATCGTTAATCACTTTAAATACGATCTGATTGCCATTAACGCCTGGCGGTAAGCGAAATGCTGCCACTGCGCCAGGTGCAACCCAGGAAACATCCTCCAGCTTTTTACCGCCGACGCTTATTTCATTAAAGTTGATCACATACGGTGTAGGATTTGTGACCTGAAGGTTGTTTCCGCTCCGGGACCAGGTTAATTTATTCGCCTGTTCTTCCGGTGTTGACGCCTTCAGGCTTGTCGGGCGATAAATAAGCTTAATACGTGTTTTAACGGCAATTTGTAACGAGTTTGCCTGTTTGCTCGCTGAAGGTATCGCTTTAATATTTAACCAGAAGAGGCTTTCTATATCCTGCGGCAGTGAGCCGGAAATTAAAATCCGTTCAATATTTTGCTGGCCGCCGTTCAGTCTGTACAAAGGTGGCGTGACGATAAAAGGTGCTTTATTAGCATTACCCTCTGGCATGTCGACCCAGGACTGGATTAAATAAGGGGCGGCATCCGCATTGTTTACACTGATGGATGCCTCTTTTTTCCCGCCATCAAAAATTACGCGGGTACCACCAATAATAACCCCGGCATAAGCATGCGAAACAGATACAGTAATAACCGCCGCACTCAGCAGGGTTTTGCTAATAAAATTCATTTTGGACCTCTTAAAACAAGGGGGCAGTTTATGCCCCCGCGCAGCGCCTCGCGGAGCTGACTCTTGTTCTGCTTAATGACTAGTTGTAAACAACGGAGAAGTTAGCGACGGAGTTGGCAGGACCCGCCGTTACCGATGCCGCCGTTGAAATATACTGTGCATAGAAATTCAGCGTATTGTCTGCGGTGCTGCTCAGTACATAGTTGTAGCCGTTGCTGCCGTGCAATGGCAGATCGGCTTTATCAGCGGTCATCAAATTAATGGCAACACCCGTTGCCGCCCCGGCGACAGAGGTATCAATCGCCAGCAGATCGGCGTTGGTCAGGTCAGGCGTACCGTCAAAACGAACTTTGGCACTGGTGACCGTAACCGGGCAGTTCTTCAGAATAATATCGAATTTCGTTGCCGCCGTTCTGGAACCCGTTGTCGGGAATTCTGTTTTATAATAATCGCCTAATACGACCACTTGGTTTTGAGAAGCAACAGCCACGTCGCAGGCTGAATCCAGGATGTTACCATAAAAATTAACGGTTCCTGCGGCGGCGAGAACATTGCCCATCATTAAGGCTGAACCCGTCGCAACCATCGCTAAAATAATACTCTTTTTCATAATGTTCATTTTCCTGTTCACGGGATAACTTTATTTATTATTGAAATTCAAGCAACAGAAGACCGATAAAAGAATCGCTAAGGGTTCTTTTATTTTTCGCTGAATGGCTTAAGGTCTTCCTGACTGACTGGTCAAAATTTATATAATCATTTTAATGAGTACAACTTTTAGATGGTCTAGCTGTAGACTCTGATTTAACGAAAACTCAACATTTACGTCAGCAAAATCTTATCTTATATTGCAGAAGTCTATTATTAGACCTTGCGCATTTTTTATTTACATTCAACCAGTTAGCCCCATAAGGACTCCCGGTCTACTTTTAGACCTCACCAGAATATTCCCTGAGTTCTTCGTTTTTAAGATAATTCCCTCTGCAGATCAAAAATTGATCACACAAGAAGTCGATGTGAGGTATCTTATGAATACACGTTTAACCACCCCACTGAATAATTATCAATCCTCAGTTCTGGATTTAAAGCCCTTCGCCGATATAGACACCCTGATTAAACATGTGCTGCCAGCCGCCAGCAGAATGATCATCGGTCGGGGGGAGACGATACATTATTATAAAGATAATGTCCGGCAGTGTTTTTTGTTAATCCAGGGCAGCGTGGCGCTTCATCGTCGCGGCGACGGTATTGTGTTAAATTCTGAATCTGCGCCTTTTATTCTGGGCGTCAGCAGCCAGTTTTCCTCTGAGCACCTGTACGTCAGGGCACTGGAGACTGCCGAGATCGCGCGCGTCTCGCTGGAGAGTTTCAATCAAATAGTGTCCCAGTACGATTTATGGGAGCACTTCTCAAAACTGCTTATTTATACCGCCTCGCGGGTATACGAACATTGTGCACAAATATCGCAAATGTCTGCTTACGATATCATCCGCTTCCAGCTTGTTGAGCTGATGCAAGAGCCGGACGCCATACGGCAAAATACAACGGCGGCAGCCTACATCAAAAGCCGGACGTATCTTTCACGTAGCGGAATTATGCGTATTCTGTCGGAACTGCGGACCGGCAAGTACATCACCATGGAGCGCGGCGTGCTGCTTGAAATTCACCATCTGCCACGCAAATATTGATTGCCACCGTGCCTGTCCCGGCGAGAAACGCTATAATTAGCCAGGTTATTTTTAAGGTTACCGGCTACCATGTCCCTTCCAGAAAAGTCTCACCGTGGCTCGCCCTACGCACAAGAGCTTATTTCTCACTTACTGCCTGATTGCACAACGCGACGCACCGCTCGCGGTGAGCGGCTCGATCTTCAGATCAACGGTCAGGGAATGTGCTATTTAATTCTTGAGGGGACGGTCGCTATCTACAGAAGAAGCGACGACATGATGCTCTCCACGGCCCGCAGCCCCGCCCTTTTCGGTCTCGCTAATCTGACAGATATCTATTTCAATGATTACCTGAAGACCGTTAGCCCGTGCCTGATAGGAACACTCACCACCGAGCGGGTGAATGAGATTATCAAGGAAAAGGCGCTATGGGGCCTGCTCTCAAAACAACTGATGTTTGTCTATAGCCGGCTTTATAACAACGTGATGCCGCAGGGCGCACCGACGGCATATGAGATGATTCGCCAGCAGCTGATAAAGCTGATGGAGGAAGATGAAAGTTATCGCAGCAGCGTAACGGCGGAAAGGTATATTCGGGAGAAAACCCAGCTCTCCCGCAGCGGCGTAATGCGCATTCTGGCGGATTTAAAAACCGGCGGATTTATCGAAATGGAAGAAGGCAGGCTTATTAAAATCAACAAGCTCCCCGCTAAATACTGAATGTCAGACACAAAAAAGGCCGCACTCGCGGCCTGTTCAACAACACTCACTCAATGGACGTGAACGCCCAACCGCCAGGCAAAGTAGATCTCTTCTTTCAGTTCATTCGAAGAGAGCGCCAGCAGATCCGTGAACTCCAGCTCAAGCTGTTTCAGCTTTTTCAGGTACTGCGCCGGAGACAGGTTGCTCTTATCGCGACGTAAATATTCAATTGCCAGCTGTGTTGGGGTTATTTCAGTATCCATGATGTCCTCGCTTATGTACAAATCCTGACCAGTATATCACAACATGCTGGCTAGTTTTTGACCAAAGGCAATTCATCTGAAAACTTTACACGACCGCCGTCGTCAGACGCGACGAGCAGCACAGGCGATCCTGCTCGTCGAGAATATCAATCTGCCACACCTGGTGGCGGCTACCAGCATGCAGCGCGCGGCAGATACCGCGCACGCGCCCGCTGCGCACCGAGCGAATGTGGTTGGCATTCACCTCAAGCCCGACCACCTTCTGTTCGCCTTCGGTGCAGAGATATCCCGCGACGGAGCCCAGGGTTTCCGCCAGCACGACGGAAGCCCCGCCGTGCAACAGGCCAAACGGCTGATGGGTGCGACTATCGACAGGCATCGTCGCCTCCAGATTGTCTTCCCCAATGCGGGTGAACTGGATATCCAGTAGCCCCACCATATTCCCCTCGCCCATGGCGTTTAGCGCCTGCAGCGTGACGGCACGTTTCCAGATCATCCAATTATCTCCAGTAAAGCCTGTAATGGGTGGCGTACGCCGTTACCCTCAACCCGTTTCACCTGGCTGCGGCAGGAGTAGCCCGTCGCCAGGCAGCGGTTTCTTGGCAATCGCTGCATCGCCTGATGCCACGACAGCTCATAAATGCCGAGCGAGTTGGCGTGGTTTTTCACCTCGTGGCCGTAGGTGCCCGCCATGCCGCAGCAGCCCACGCTGACGCTCTCCAGCTGCGCGCCGAAACGCGCAAAAATAGACGCCCATTGCGCCGGGGCGCCGGGCAGCGCCGTCACTTCCGTACAGTGTCCGAACAGATACCACGGTTCACCGCCCGCCTCCTGAATGGCCTTCTCTTCCAGGGCTGCCGGCAGCCACTCGTGCACCAGCATGACGTGGAAATCGCCGCGCTTATCACCCAGCGTCTGCTTGTATTCATCGCGATAGCAAAGCACCAGCGCCGGATCGACGCCGACCATCGGCATCCCAAGTTCGGCGATCCGGTTGAGAAAATCAGCGGTTTTTTGCGCCGTTTTCGCAAAGCGGTTCAGGAAGCCTTTAATGTGCTGCGCCTTGCCGTTTGGCGAGAACGGCAGCACTACAGGCTGATAGCCCAGTTTTTCAACCAGGCGGATGAAGTCAGCGACCACCTGCGCGTCGTAGTAGCTGGTGAACGGATCCTGGACCACCAGCACCACCTTCGCTTTTTGCTCAGGAGTAAGCGCTTCGAGCTGTTCCAGGGTCATGTTCGCCGAGCGGTGGCCGACGAGCTGGCGCTGCAGCGACGGCACCGACAACAACGGCAGATCGACCATGCCGATATGCTTTTCGGAAAGCTTGCGCACCAGCGGCTGATTGATAAAGAAGTTAAAGGTCTTCGGCGCGCGCGCCATCAGTGGCGCGTAGCTTTCCACCGTCGCCACCAGATGATCGCGCACCGGGCGCAGATAGCGGGTGTGGTAGAGCTGCAGGAAACGCGAGCGGAATTCCGGCACGTCGATTTTAATCGGGCACTGGGTAGAGCAGGCTTTACAGGCCAGACAGCCGGACATCGCCTCTTTCACCTCATGGGAGAAATCATACTCGCCCTTATTGGCATGCCAGCTGTTGCGGGTGCGCTCAATCAGCGAGCGCAGGCTGGCCCGTTTTTCCGGCAGCTCCTGCTCCAGCTTCAGGGGATCGACGCCGCGGTCCGCCAGCAGACGCAGCCACTCGCGCACCAGCGTCGCACGCCCTTTCGGCGAGTGAATGCGGTTGCTGGTGATTTTCATTGACGGGCACATCGGGCTTTTCACGTCAAAGTTAAAGCACAGGCCGTTGCCGTTACACTCCATCGCGCCGCGCCAGGACGAGCGCACCGCAATCGGGATCTGTCTGTCATACGTACCGCGCTTAACGGCATCCACCTGGAGCATCGGCGCGTCCACCCCTTCAGGCGGGCAGATTTTCCCCGGATTGAGGCGGTTATCCGGGTCGAACGCCGCTTTGACCTTGCGCAGCTCCGCGTAAAGCTGCTCCCCGAAGAACGCCGGGCTGTATTCCGCGCGGAACCCTTTCCCGTGCTCCCCCCACAGCAGACCGCCGTATTTGGCGGTCAAGGCCACGACGTCGTCGGAGATCTGCTTCATCAGGATCTCCTGCTGCGGGTCGCACATGTCCAGCGCCGGACGCACGTGAAGCACCCCGGCATCCACGTGGCCGAACATGCCGTAGCTCAGGCCGTGGCCGTCCAGCAGGGCGCGAAACTCGACGATATAATCCGCCAGATGCTCGGGCGGCACGCAGGTGTCTTCGGCAAACGGAATCGGCTTCGCCGCCCCTTTCGCATTGCCAAGCAGACCCACGGCTTTTTTACGCATGGCGTAAATACGCTCGATACCGGCCAGATCGTGACAAAGCTGCCAGCCAATCACGCCGCCTTCGCCATGAGCAATCAGCTCATCCAGGCGCTGGCAGAGCGTCGTCACCTGGCTTTCAATCAGCTCCGCGTCATCACCGGCAAATTCCACGATGTTGAGGCCAAGCATCTCTTTGTCCGGCACGTCGGTAATCAGCTCGCGCACGGAGTGCCAGACGATATCTTCCCGCGCCAGATTCAGCACCTTAGAGTCGACGGTTTCCACCGACAGCGCCTGCGCTTCCACCATAAACGGCGCATTGCGCAGCGCGGAGTCGAAGGAGTCATATTTGACGTTCACCAGGCGACGCACCTTCGGCAGGCGGGTGATATCCAGCCGCGCCTCGGTAATAAACGCCAGCGTTCCTTCGGAGCCGGTCAGCACGCGGGTTAAATCAAACTGCGTCAGGTCGTCGTTAAACACGTGGCGCAGGTCGTAGCCCGTTAAGAAGCGGTTCAGTTTGGGGAATTTGTCGAGAATAAGCTGGCGGTTGTCGCGGCAGCGCTCCAGCACGGTGCGGTAGATGCGCCCGCTGGTGGTGTTATCTTTACCCAGCGTTTCCGCCAGTTCGACCGGCATCGGCTGGGTATCAAGGATATCTCCGCCTAACAATACTGCCCGCACGCCCATCACGTGATCGGAGGTTTTACCGTAGACCAGCGACCCCTGCCCGGAGGCATCGGTGTTGATCATCCCCCCGATGGTTGCGCGGTTGCTGGTGGAGAGTTCAGGGGCAAAAAAGTAGCCGTAAGGCTTGAGGTACTGATTAAGCTGATCTTTGATAACGCCCGCCTCAACCCGCACCCATCCCTCTTCGGGGTTGATCTCAATGATGCGGTTCATATAGCGCGACATATCAATAATGATGCCCTGGTTCAGCGCCTGACCGTTAGTTCCGGTGCCACCGCCGCGCGGCGTGAAGACCAGAGAGGCAAACCGCTCCTGCGTTGCCAGCCGGGCGATAAGCGCCACGTCGGCCGTGGAACGAGGGAAAACGACCGCATCGGGAAGAAGCTGGTAGATACTGTTATCGGTTGCCATCGTCAGCCTGTCGGCATAGTTCGTGGCGGTATCACCTGTAAAACCCTGTTGCTCCAGTGCCTGCAAAAAATTAAGCACCAGCTGAACGACGCCAGGTGCCTGAGAAATCTGTGGGATCATTACTGTCGACCCTAATTAGAGTTGTGGGAATCGTTTGCGTGTATCTTAAAAGTTTTATCACATTTTTTTCTTATAATCTCTGCTGAATTACAGGCAGAATTCGCCTGTCAAAAACCGCTGCGATCGCTAATGATAAGAGAGACGCGGTTTTCCATTCCCGCCAGTGGTACTGGCGTTCTTTTAAGGAAAGTTTCATTTATGGTCAATCTTCGCCAGCCCAGAGATGTTGCGCAAATTCTGCTGTCGGTGCTGTTCCTGGCCCTCATGATTATTGCGTGTCTGTGGATTGTTCAACCCTTTATTCTCGGCTTCGCCTGGGCTGCGACCGTTGTCGTCGCCACGTGGCCTTTGCTGCTGCGCTTGCAGAAACTGCTGTTTGGCCGCCGCGGACTGGCCGTGCTGGTGATGACGCTGCTGCTGTTCCTGCTGTTTATTATTCCAATTGCGCTGCTGGTAAACAGCCTTGTCGACTCCAGCGGCCCGGTGATCCGCGCCGTGACAAGCGGCGACCTGACGCTGCCGGACCTCGGCTGGCTGAACAGCATTCCGGTCGTGGGCGCTAAGCTTTACAGCGGCTGGCATAGCCTGCTGGAGATGGGCGGCAGCGCGCTGATGGCGAAAGTGCGTCCGTATATTGGCACCACCACCACCTGGTTTGTCGGTCAGGCCGCACATATCGGCCGCTTTATGATGCACTGTACCCTGATGCTGGTCTTCAGCGCCCTGCTTTACTGGCGCGGTGAGCAGGTGGCTTTAGGCGTTCGTCACTTTGCCACCCGCCTGGCGGGAAAACGGGGTGACGCCGCGGTGCTGCTGGCCGCGCAGGCCGTGCGCGCGGTCGCCCTGGGCGTCGTGGTGACGGCGCTGGTGCAGGCGGTGCTGGGCGGTATCGGCCTGGCGATTTCCGGCGTACCGTACGCCACCGTCTTTACCGTAGTCATGCTGATGACTTGCCTTGCGCAACTGGGGCCGCTGCTGGTACTGGTTCCGAGCATTATCTGGCTTTACTGGACGGGTGATACCACGTGGGGAACGGTTCTGCTGGTCTGGAGCTGCGTGGTTGGCACCATGGATAACGTGATTCGCCCCATCCTCATCCGCATGGGCGCAGACCTGCCGCTGATCCTGATCCTCTCCGGGGTTATCGGCGGGTTGATTGCTTTCGGGATGATCGGTCTGTTCATTGGCCCGGTGCTGCTCGCCGTTACCTGGCGTCTGTTCTCCGCCTGGGTTCATGAAGTGCCACCGCCTGGAACCGACCCGGACGTGATTCTGAGCGAGCTGGAAGAGCTGGAAGAAAAGAATACCCATTAAGCCTTGTTGCCGGGTGGCGCTTACGCTTACCCGGCCTACATTATCCCGCACAATACTTTAACACTGCTAAAGTATTTATTCGTTGCACACTGGTCAGACCCGCCATTTCAGCACTAAGTCCGCTATTATTCTCAAGAAATCTTTACGTCTCTTTAACTATTGAGACGAATCTGATCGACGCTAAAAATTACAATGCCTACTATTAGCTCACGGTTATAAATCAACACCTTGATTTATAAGCATGGAAATCCCCTGAGTGAAACAACGAATTGCTGTGTGTAGTCTTTGCCCATCTCCCACGATGGGCTTTTTTTTCAGTAACTTACGGTGCTGTGCAGGGTTTTAGTATGCAAACTGTGTGAAGAATAAAAAGCGCAACCATTCTTGTTCTTATAAAATATCAATAGCTTACGCTATGCACACATTGTTTTTGGTTGTGTGACAAACACAACAAGCCCCCAAAAAATGGAGGCTTCTAAATTTCTTTGAACTCCCGCTCTTCCATTGTCTAGAAAGTTCCCCTGCATTCAAATTCATTAATCTTAGGCATAAAAGGACCAAACACAGTGACAATAGTTAAACCATCATTCACCCAATGGACATAAAGTCTATTCTGTTCATCAAAGGTAAAGACGCTACTACCATCCTCAGCGGTTCCAGAGTGATAGTATTGCTTTCCAGCGTACCCCATAAATTCACCCTGTTTAGCAACTCCATTTTTAATAGTTGCTTTATTACCGTTCATATCCTTACAGACATAAGCAGAAGCGTTAGCACCAAAGGAAGCAAGGAGTATGGCGGCAATAATAAAATGCTTCATCTTAACCCTCAACAACAAAAGGAAAGTCTTTGATGAACTTATCAAAATCTGCACGTAAGCGCATTTTCTGTTTATCTGAGCAACCCTTATAACTCCCTTTGATTATCTGGGCACTAGAATGAAATCCTTTCTCACGTTGCTCTTCATTAGGTATAAATACATCAGCTTCGTAGAAGCTATTGGTGTGAGGCTCAAAGGTGAATGTATTAGAGTTACTTGAATCCACAGTGTTAATAATATGAGAGTCAGGCATAGCACCCAGATAAGTGATTCCCATTAACATTGTATGGTCTACAGGGTTAACTGGCTCATAAAAAAGCTTGCCATTTGTTTTCATGAAAATCTCAGCGGATATGTTTTTATGCAAATCCTCCTTACTGACACCCTTAGCATTACTTACGGTCCAGTCATTAAAAGTAACGACGCGGCAGAAATCAGAAGCTGTAGCTGCTGTTGACATAGCCATTAATAAAACCAAAATACTCTTATTCATTTCTATTCCCTGCAAATGCCATTAAACAAACTGTAAGCCCTGCTCATGCATTTTATTATTAGCAGGGCTACAAGAATGCTTTTTTTGATTAGATTGTCTCTGTAGTCTTTCAGTGTTTCCCGCATGGATTGGAAAGGAGCAGCAAGCACTTCAAGTTCCATGAGTCGAATTGTTAATGCTGCTGCTCTGGGCGTGGCTAATCCCTGTGTTTTGGTATGCTGTACGATTTCATTCATGCTCTTATCGTAACGCTTCTTCCAAAAGTAGCCTTTCTTGTCTGTGTGCATTAAGTGTGCAAACTGTGTGCTCATCACTAAACCCCGAGGTTACTATGGATTCATTGTAAGCATCGCCATTACAGACTTCTTAGCTTTAGATGTTGCCCTTAAAAGAGGGCAAGTATCCTTTTTGCCCATCTCCCACGATGGGCTCTTTTTTGCTTATAAATCAATGATCACGGGTTTTCTGTAGGGGCTTAGTGTATTAGTTATGTATCATTGGTATATTAACAATTATTGCTTATAATGAGTAAACTTTTGATTTAAATGATAAAATATAGCATTGCAAATTTCATCAAGTATAATGAATAACTTTCAATCTAATTAATATTCCCTTTTCATTAGAGCAAGCTTTCATATAGTGGAGATTATTAATACGATCTATATAAATCCTCTTACCAGAGTTACTAACAAGGAACCACTTGAAAACTACATCATTAATATCATTATGATAGTCAGTAACATAATAACTATCTCCCTTGTAGCTCGTTTTCCAGCTTTCCTCATCGTCAATAGCACAAGGATAGAGGGTGATTGTTTCAGCTTTCCACAACTTCAATAGTGATAATATTCCCATGTTAGTAACTGCAATAGCCTCCTGTATGGTGATTACCGTAACCACTGTAGATGAGTTTCCCGCTAGGGCGGGCAGTAGCGCAGAAGAACATTAAAATAAAAACTAATACTTTTTTAATTACCATTGACTAGCATCCTTTTCATTTAGTTTTTTAAGAAGTTTAGGATCAGTAACCTCTTGTGCTTGATTCTTCTTAACATATCCACCATCTACTAAGTCATCTAAATTAACTGTCGGTAGCTTCTTTGGCTTATGGTGTACCACTGGCTTATCATGGTTAGCAGGACAATCAGTAGAAACACTGATTAAATCATCCCTCATGAAAGTACCATTAACAGGAGTGATAGTGTCAGTATTAGCTAAAATCAAAGGATGTTTAAAATCCTTTTTATATATCTCTATAATCTGATGATTACCATCTAACGCAGCATAGACCGACACTAAATCGACTTGTGTTTGACCATTACCAACATCCTTACCAGATCCAGAAGGTTTAAATTCAATCCCATTAATTTTAATATATGAATCATAAGGGCTAAATTCCACCATGTTAGTTACTCCATGCCCTGAACATGTATAAGAGCTATCAGCAATAGCATTAGCATTAGCATTAGCATTAGCATTAGCATTAGCATTAGCATTAGCATTAGCAAGGGCTAACAGAGATACAAGGGCTATACGTTTCATTGTTTATCACCTTTAATTTCATTACGTGCTGAACGGTATGCTTTACCAATACCACGGAAAATAAAATCCATGCAGCAGGGATACAAGCAAACAGAGCCACTAGCCCGAACCATGCAAAACAAAGATAATGAGAAGCTTTAAATTTAAACATTATTCCTTCAGAAACTTTATAGGACATGTTTACAAAATCATTCCATCCACAAGCTTTGATATAATCACTCCTAGTTTTCTCTAACCCATCATAACGAACAGACCAATTATTATTATCAACATAATACTGAAAAGGAACACAGCCTTTATCACTACCAACATCTTTAGTCCATTTGCTAGCAGGATTACCATCAGCTAGATCAGCCCATTTAATAGTAGTATATTTCTCAGGGAAAAATTTATGATTTTTGTATTCATCTTTAGACCGAAAATGTTTAATCAAACCTTTGTTAGATGTGCCTACAGGAATATTACTAAACGTAGTTCCTGAACCATCAATAACAGAGTATGTACCATCTATAATCTTATTATCCCTATGCCAAAGATCACCCTGCTTATTGATTGAGTCATTTTCAATCTGAATAGAAGCCCCTGATTGATATCCTTCCTCCCTCCACTTATTACCAGTGTAACCAACGCCTGCACATAGAACAGAGATAGCAATTGCTACCTTAGCAACTTTAAAAATCTTACTCATTTTAATTACCAATGTATTTTTAGAAAGTAATGTACATTCCTGTACAATAATTTTAATTACGCCAGCTATTGGATTTGACCCTATATATCCAGACTCATCTTCTTTCTGTACGGTAGCTACAAGCACTTTAGAGTGTTGGTTATGGTATTCATTGGTTGAATGCTTATAGGTTCTTGCAGAGCTTCTGATGAAGTTGTGATAACTGCTGGAATCTGAGCAATTGAATTCCCAGAGTCAAAATTTTGGCCTTGGGAAAGTAAAGCGGGATTTCCCTCTACGAGATTCATCATCATGTTCAGGAAAGCAAGCTTAGCCATTCTGTAAAGATCATCACAATAAGCTCTAGGGGTTTCTATCATGGATGTAAAAGGAACAGCTTGCTGTTCAAGCTGCGTGAAGCGAATAGACATAGCCCCGCTACGTGAGCAGTTTCCTTTTCATCTTTGGATTTGAGACTGATTGAAAGCTCAAAACCTGCATAACGTTGACGCCATTCTATCAATGTATGCAGTGTGTATTACTTGTGTAGACATTGCTAAGCCTCATGAATCAAGAGTTTCATGATAAACCCGTATGAACATTGGCTCTAAGCTGGGAGTGCTTCACCCTCTTGTTTATACAAAGAAAATTTGCCCATCTCCCACGATGGGCTTTTTTTATCCTGACTACGCGCGCGTAACCTCACAGGTACTGAGCATCCGCCACTCATCAGGCAGCACCCGCGTTTCCCCCGTCACATTGACCGTCACCGCCTGGTGGATATCCGCCGACGATGCGCCAATCTGGAGTTCAAACTCGCCCGGCTCAACGATGCGCTTGCCGTCACGGCGGGTGAAGTTGAACATCTCAACTGGCAGCGTGAAGGTGAGCGTGGCGGTTTCGCCCGGCGAGAGCGTGACGCGCTGGAAGGCCTTAAGCTCCTGAAGCGGGCGCACCTGGGTGGCGACCTTGTCCCGCACGTAGACCTGCACCACCTCGCTGCCGCTGCGCTCGCCGGTATTGGTGATATCCACGCTCAGCGTCACCTCACCGTCGACCGGCACGCTGCTTTCAGCGACGCGGGCAGTGCCCCAGCTAAACTGCGTCCAGCCGAGGCCGAAACCAAACGGGTAACGCGCACCGAAATGGAACGCGAACGGCGTGCCGCCGCTTTTCAGCTTGTGGTTATAGTAGAACGGCATCGCCCCGGCGCTTTTCGGCACGCTGACCACCAGCCGGCCCTGCGGCTCCGCGCGACCGGTTAACACATCGGCAATCGCCCAGCCCCCTTCCTGTCCCGGCGCCCAGGCCATCATCAGCGCGGCAATCTTCTCCTCCAGCCCCTGAAGGTTGTACGGACGCCCGCCGGTCATCACGACGATCACCGGTTTGCCCGTCGCCACCAGCGCCTCCAGCAGCTGTTGCTGCACGCCCGGCAGATTCAGGGAGTCAGTATCGGAGCCTTCCCCCACGGTGCCGCTCTGGAACAGCCCGGCGAGATCGCCCACGCAGGCCACCACCACGTCACTCTCCTGTGCGGCGCTGACCGCCTCGGGGATAAGTGCGGTACTTTGCGACACCGGAGACTGCTGCATTGGCTTGCCGCCGCTGTCGCCCGGGAAGACCGGCGCGCCCGCCATCCGTTTTTCGATAATGTGGCACCCTTTCGCGTAGCGCACGTTCGATGCACCCAGGTACTGCTCCAGCGCCGCGCGCGGGGTCGTCACCTGCGAGGTTTCCTCAACCATATCGCTGATGATCAGATGGACCGGGAAGCTATACCCGCTGAGTAACGCCAGCGGATCGTCTGCCGTCGGCCCAACTACCGCCACGCGGGGTTTACCGTTCAGCGGCAGAATGCCGTTGTTTTCCAGCAGCGTGACCGATTTTGTCGCCACCTCCCGCGCCACCTGGCGGGTCCTCTCATTTTGCAGATCGATGCCGTTTTCATCGGCATACGGGTTCTCAAACAGGCCGAGACGGAATTTTTCGGTCAGCGTACGCGCCACGATCTCATCGACTTTCGCCATGGAAATCAGCCCGCGCTCTACCGCTTCCGCAAGATGGCGTGCGCAGTCATCTTTCGGCAGCTCGACGTCGAGCCCGGCGTTAAACGCCAGCGCGGCGGACTCCGCTGCGTCGTGGGAAATCCCGTGGTGCTGGTGCAGCAGGCTGACGCCGCCGTAGTCCGCCACAATAATGCCGTCGAAGCCCCACTGTTCGCGCAGGACGGTGGTCAACAGGAAGCTGTCGCTGTGCCCCGGCTGGTTATCGATGTCGTGGTAGGCGGGCATGACCGAACCGGCATTTGCCAGCTTGACCGCCATTTCAAACGGCAGCAGGAAGGTGTCGTTCAGCTCGCTAAAACCAAGATGCACCGGGGCGTGGTTGCGCGCCCCTTCGCTGAACGAGTGGCCCACGTAATGTTTGAGCGTCGCCAGCAGATCGCGCTTGTCGCCCTGTAACCCTTTCACCCAGGCGGTTGCCATCACGCCCACCAGCCAGGGATCTTCCCCGAAGGTCTCTTCGGTTCGCCCCCAGCGGACGTCGCGGGAAACGTCCAGCACCGGGGCCAGCCCCTGCTGGCAACCGACGGAACGCGCCTCTTTACCGATCTGCTCTGCCGCGCGCTGCACCAGCTCCGGGTCCCAGGTCGAGCCGTAGTTGAGCGAGGACGGGAACAGCGTGGCGTCTTTGCACAGCAGCCCCACCAGGCACTCCTCGTGGAACAACGCCGGAATGCCAAGCCGCGTCTCTTCCATCATCATGCGCTGCAGGCGGTTAGCCGCGCGCACCCCGGTTTTCGCGTCAACGATGTGGGTGCCGAGCGGACGGGTGATCTGCCCGACGCCCAGTTTTAGCCGTTCGCTCAGCGCCGCCTGCTCGCTGACGCCGGCGAATTCGTCGCTCAAATCGCTGCGCTCCCGGTGGTTGCCGTTTTCATCAAGGATCAGCCAGTAGGCGTGCATCTGGGCGAACTTCTCTTCGGGGGTCATGCGCGCCAGTAAATCAGCGACGCGCTCGTGCACGGGACGTCCCGCGTCCTTATAGATAGCAGTCATATTTTACTCCTGTAGTGCGGAAGGGGTTGCCGGGCTGAGCTGCCCCGCGTCGGGTCTTACCTCACGCTTGCTGGCCAGCTCCCGGGCGATGGAATCCACCAGCCTGCTGTTGAGCTTGTAGATGGAAAGCAGCGCCACCATGCAGAGGAACAGCGCGCACGGAATAAGGGTGAACAGCGCGTTGATGGTGGAAAGCACGTGCGGCGCCTGGGCTGCCTGGCCAGGGGCGTAATCCACCATGCCGAGCACCCAGCCGACCACCGCCCCGCCCAGCGCAAGGCCAAACTTGATGGCGAACAGCGCGGTAGAGAAGATCAGCCCGTCCAGACGGCGGCCGCTGCGATGCTCTTCGTAGTCGACCACATCAGAGAACATGGTCCACTGGAGCGGCGTGGTGAGGTTTTGAATAAAGCTAAAGACGATATTAAGGCCAAAGATTAGCCACACCTGCGAAGGCGGCAGGAAGAAAATCAGCGCGCCGAAAATGACGAAGGACATTATCGTCCACTGATAAGCGCGCACGCGGTCAAATTTCCCCAGCAGGCGTTCAGATAATAACGCGCCGCTTAACGAGGACACCATGCCAGAAACAATAAAGGCAAAAACCAGCTCCGGGCGCAACAGTACATAGTTGACGTAATACATGGTGGCAGAGCCGCGCGTCACCACCGCCGTTAACAGCAAAATATTAAACACAAACACAATGCGCCACTGGCTGTTACCGGCCAGCAGTTTTAAATCGGTGAGCATGGAGCCGGAGGTATCATTGCGCGGGGAATAACGCTCACGGGTCATCAGGAAACAGCAAAAGAACAGCACAATTCCCAGCAGCCCCATCAGGCTCATGGCAAAGAAATAGCCTTTCTGCACGTTGCCCTGGCCCAACAATGAGACCAGCGGCAGAGCGATAACCGTTACGATCAACCCGCCAATAAATGACAGGCCAAAACGCCAGGACTGCAGGGAGTGACGCTCGCGCGGATCCAGCGTCAGCGCGCCCGGCATGGCGCAGTAAGGCACGTTAATGGCGGAGTAAATCAGACTTAAAATCGCGTAGGTCACGCAGGCATAAACAATTTTTGCCGTCGGCCCGACGTCCGGTACGTAGAAGGTAATAAGGCAGCTTACGCCAAAGGGAATAGCAAACCACAGCAGCCAGGGACGGAAACGGCCGTGACGCGTCTGCGTGCGGTCAACCAGCGCGCCAATACACGGGTCGACAAACGCATCAACCACGCGCACCACTAAAAACATGGTACCCATGATTGCGGCAGGCAAACCAAAAACGTCGGTATAGAAATAAGCAAGAAATAATGTGGCCGTTTGCCAGACCAGCGCGCTGGCCATATCACCTAAGCCATAACCTATTTTATCTTTGGTACGCAATACAGAGGAAAGTGTCATTGTTATTTGCCTTTTTATCAGGTTAAAACGTATTTCAACCAGTTGCGCATCATCTGAAGGGAAATGCGCAGTAAGGCTCAAGTATTAGCAACGCGTTGCGCACTAACAATTGTCTTAATTAACAGACAAATTATGATATTTGGTTTTTTAGATTATTTGTGATGGGGAGCAAATTAGAGGTGAAATAAAAAAGGCGAGGAATAAAATCCTCGCCTTTTTGCGATCGTGTTGCCGTTACTTGTTCAGTTCCGCCAGGCTCAGCCAGGTTTGCACTACCGTGTCCGGGTTCAGGGAGAGGCTGTCAATCCCCTCTTCCATCAGCCAGGCGGCAAAGTCTTCATGGTCGGATGGACCCTGACCGCAAATCCCGACGTATTTACCCTGCTTCTTCGCCGCGCGGATGGACATGGAAAGCAGCGCTTTCACCGCCTCGTTACGCTCGTCGAACAGCTCGGAAACCACGCCGGAGTCGCGGTCCAGGCCCAGCGTCAGCTGAGTCATGTCGTTCGAGCCGATAGAGAAGCCGTCGAAGTGCTCCAGGAACTGCTCGGCCAGCAAGGCGTTGGACGGGATCTCACACATCATGATGATCTTCAGCCCGTTTTCGCCGCGCTTCAGGCCCTGACGCGCCAGCTCGTCCACCACCGCTTTCGCCTGATCCACGGTACGCACGAACGGGATCATGATTTCGACGTTGGTCAGCCCCATGTCGTTGCGCACGCGTTTCACCGCCTCGCACTCCAGCGCGAAGCAGTCGCGGAAGCTGTCGGACACGTAGCGTCCGGCCCCGCGGAAGCCCAGCATCGGGTTCTCTTCTTCCGGCTCGTAGCGCTCGCCGCCCACCAGGTTAGCGTATTCGTTAGACTTAAAGTCAGACAGACGCACGATCACGCGTTTCGGGTAGAACGCTGCACCCAGCGTGGCGATCCCTTCGGTCAGACGGCCGACGTAGAACTCTTTCGGCGAGTCGTAACCTTTCATCATCTCGCGGATTTCGTTCTGCAGCTTCGCGTCCTGGTCGTCAAACTCCAGCAGCGCGCGCGGGTGAACGCCGATCATGCGGTTAATGATGAATTCCAGACGCGCCAGGCCAACGCCTTCGTTCGGCAGGCAGGCGAAGTCAAACGCGCGGTCCGGGTTACCCACGTTCATCATGATCTTCAGCGGCAGATCCGGCATGGTATCCACGCTGGAGCTCTTCACGCTGAAGTCAAGGATATCGGCGTAGACGTAGCCGGTGTCGCCTTCGGCACAGGAGACGGTCACGTTCTGCCCGTCCTTCATGCGCTCGGTGGCGTCACCGCAGCCGACAACCGCCGGGATCCCCAGCTCGCGGGCAATGATCGCCGCGTGGCAGGTACGGCCGCCGCGGTTGGTGACGATGGCCGACGCTTTCTTCATGATAGGTTCCCAGTCCGGGTCGGTCATGTCGGTCACCAGCACGTCGCCTGGCTCAATACGGTTCATCTCGCTGATGTCGTGGATCACTTTGACCGGACCGGCACCGATGCGGTGACCGATGGCGCGGCCTTCCGCCACGATTTTACCCTGCGCGTGCAGCGTATAACGCTCCATCACCTGGCCGCGAGAGCGAACGGTTTCCGGGCGCGCCTGAACGATAAACAGCTTGCCGGTGTTCCCGTCTTTCGCCCATTCGATATCCATCGGACGGCCATAGTGTTTCTCAATCTGCACCGCCTGCTTCGCCAGCTCCTGCACTTCGGCGTCGGTCAGGGAGAAGCGGTCGCGCTGCTCCTGCGGCACATCTTCAATCTTAACCTGCTTGCCATGCTCCTGGGTTGGGGCATAAATCATGCGGATTTTTTTCGAGCCCATGGTGCGGCGCACCACCGCCGGACGGCCCGCGGCAAGCGTAGGCTTGTGTACGTAGAATTCGTCAGGGTTCACCGCGCCCTGCACGACCATCTCACCCAGGCCCCACGCGGAGGTGATGAACACCACCTGGTCGAAGCCGGATTCGGTATCAATGGAGAACATCACACCGGAGGAACCCACGTCCGAGCGCACCATGCGCTGCACGCCCGCGGAGAGCGCCACGCCGCGATGGTCATAGCCCTGGTGCACGCGATAGGAGATGGCGCGGTCGTTGAACAGGGAAGCAAATACGTGCTTCACCGCCACCAGTACCGCATCGTAGCCCTGAACGTTCAGGAAGGTTTCCTGCTGTCCGGCAAACGACGCGTCCGGCATGTCTTCTGCGGTCGCGGAAGAACGTACGGCAAAGGAGGCCTGCGCGTCGTCAGCGGAGAGCTGGTTGTACGCGTCATGGATAGCTTTTTCCAGTTCCGGCTGGAAAGGTGTGTCGATGATCCACTGGCGGATCTGCGCCCCGGCTTTGGCAAGCTCGGTGACGTCATCAATATCCGTTTTATCCAGCAGGTCGTAAATGCGCTGGTTTACACCGCTCTGGTCTAAAAACAGGTTAAACGCGTCGGCGGTCGTGGCAAACCCGTTTGGTACGGAGACACCCATACCGGACAGATTTGTAATCATTTCACCCAGGGAGGCATTTTTGCCCCCAACTCTGTCTACATCATTCATGCCGAGTTGGTTATACCAAAGCACCAGCGGTGACGAGCCATTGTTGGACATCGAAACAATCCTTTTGTGATATTTGATCGGAGTAAGTAACACCTGACTACGTATTTATACTGGCATAATTATTTGCGCTAAAAAAACGGTGAATCGTGTAAGCAATTTAAATTTTCAACTTTTCGGATAGTTTCCCACCAGCCAATAAGCTGATGATTCCTCTATATTCAGCCAGAAACCACAAAAATAAAGTCGCTATTTGAAAAATGAAATCCGCTTTTCAGGAAAATCAAAAACATCATTTCATTTTAAATTCAGATAACTTCTTTGCTGTGCAATTAACTTTTTTAATTTATGCTTTCAGACAATTAGGTATGATATTCAGGGTGGGTAAAATGGATAATGCTGTCGATCGTCACGTTTTTTATATTTCTGATGGTACGGCGATCACCGCCGAGGTGCTGGGCCACGCGGTGATGTCGCAATTCCCCGTTTCGATTAACAGCATCACGCTGCCGTTTGTGGAAAATGAGAGCCGTGCCAAAGCGGTGAAGGACCAGATTGACGCCATCTTCCAGCAGACCGGCGTGCGCCCGCTGGTGTTCTACTCCATCGTTATTCCTGAGATTCGCCACATCATTTTGCAAAGTGAAGGCTTTTGCCAGGATATCGTGCAGGCGCTGGTGGCCCCGCTCCAGAGCGAACTGAAGCTTGACCCGACGCCTATCGCGCACCGCACCCACGGGCTGAACCCCGGCAACCTGACCAAATATGACGCGCGTATTGCCGCCATCGACTACACCCTGGCGCACGACGATGGGATCTCGCTGCGCAACCTCGACCAGGCGCAGGTGATTTTGCTCGGCGTGTCGCGCTGCGGCAAAACGCCGACCAGCCTCTATCTGGCGATGCAGTTCGGCATCCGCGCCGCAAACTACCCCTTTATTGCCGACGATATGGATAACCTGGTGCTGCCCGCTGCGCTCAAGCCGCTGCAGCACAAGCTGTTTGGCCTGACGATTAACCCGGAACGTCTCGCGGCGATCCGCGAAGAGCGCCGCGAGAACAGCCGCTACGCCTCGATGCGCCAGTGCCGCATGGAGGTCTCCGAAGTGGAAGCCCTGTACCGCAAAAACCAGATCCCGTGGCTGAACAGTACGAACTATTCGGTAGAAGAGATCGCCACCAAAATTCTCGACATCATGGGGCTTAACCGCCGCATGTACTAATAAGCTAGTACATTAGCTCAGATTCATGTATCATCCTTTTCAACAGCGGGGCGGTGTCGCCCCGAACTTGAAATCAGCAGGGATTGGTTTAATGTGATGCCCATCACTTCCCGGTAGTCTGCCGATGAAGCAAAAATTTTCTGAGACAAGTCATGAATAAAACCGATGAACTCCGCACGGCGCGCATAGACAGCCTGGTCACCCCGGCTGAACTGGCCGAGCGGCACCCCGTTTCCGCCGCGGTCGCGGAACATGTGACGGCCTCCCGCCGCCGCATTGAAAAAATCCTCAATGGTGAAGACAAGCGTCTTCTGGTGGTGATTGGGCCCTGCTCCATCCACGATCTGGATGCCGCGATGGATTATGCAAAACGGCTTCAGGGGCTGCGGGAAAAATACCAGCATCGCCTTGAGATTGTGATGCGCACCTACTTTGAAAAACCGCGTACCGTGGTGGGCTGGAAAGGGCTGATTTCCGACCCTGACCTTAACGGCAGCTATCGCGTAAACCACGGCATCGAGCTGGCGCGCAAGCTGCTGTTGCAGGTCAACGAGCTGGGCGTGCCGACGGCCACCGAGTTTCTCGACATGGTGACCGGGCAGTTTATCGCCGATCTGATCAGCTGGGGCGCGATTGGCGCGCGCACTACCGAAAGCCAAATCCACCGCGAGATGGCCTCAGCCCTCTCCTGTCCGGTCGGCTTCAAAAACGGGACCGACGGCAACACCCGGATTGCGGTCGATGCGATCCGCGCCTCGCGTGCCAGCCATATGTTCCTGTCGCCGGACAAGAACGGCCATATGACCATCTACCAGACCAGCGGTAACCCGTATGGGCATATCATTATGCGCGGCGGGAAGAAGCCTAATTACCATGCACAAGACATCGCTGCCGCCTGTGAAACGCTGGCCGAATTCGACCTGCCGGAACATCTGGTGGTGGATTTCAGCCACGGCAACTGCCAGAAGCAGCATCGCCGCCAGCTTGACGTCTGCGATGAGGTCTGTCAGCAGATCCGCAGCGGCTCGACCGCCGTTGCCGGGATCATGGCCGAAAGCTTTATCAAAGAAGGCACGCAGAAAATCGTTGCCGGCCAGCAGATGGTATACGGCCAGTCGATCACCGACCCATGCCTGAGCTGGGAAGACAGCGAGCTGCTGCTGGAGAAGCTGGCAGCTGCGGTTGATTCTCGCTTCTGATGTTATTGTCGGGTGGCGCTGCGCTTACCCGACCTACGGTTCTCGCCCTTCTCCCTCTCCCGGTGGGAGAGGGTTGGGGTGAGGGCATCAGGCCGCATCGCCTTCCCCTGAATTTGATCCCGTCACACAATTTTCACAAAAACGCTTGCCGTGAATTTGCAGTTTATTGATAATGATTATCATTGTTACATTGATTGTTATTTATAAACATTATGTCACCGACCGATAACAGCGCGGCAACGCCAGTAAAAACACACACAGCGCCATCCCCTGCTTCCACCGATCGCCGCATCGACAGCAAAAGCCTGTTGGGTGAGGAAGGCCGGGTGATTATCGAGCATGACGGCCAGCAGTATCTGCTGCGCCAGACGAATGCCGGAAAACTGATCCTCACAAAATAAACCAAAACTTTCGCCAGCCACCCAGGTGATCCCCAGGCAGCCAGCGCTTTCGATACTTTATGGAGAGTTGCTATGCTACACCTGCATACCGAACGTTTACGCCCGTCCCTTCTGGCGCTGGCGATTGTCAGCACCCTGCCGGGCGCCGCGTTTGCTGCCGCAGATGAAATAACCGTCACCGCCACAGGCAATGCCCGTAGCGCCTTCGAAGCCCCGATGATGGTGAGCGTGGTTGACGCCACCGCCCCGGAAAAACAGACCGCCAGCTCTGCCGCCGACCTGCTGCGCAACGTGCCCGGTCTGACGCTGGACGGCACCGGCCGCACCAACGGTCAGGACGTTAACCTGCGCGGCTATGACCGCCGCGGCGTTCTGGTGCTGGTCGACGGCGTGCGCCAGGGTACCGACACCGGGCACCTCAACAGCACGTTCCTCGATCCGGCGCTGATTAAACGTATTGAAGTGGTGCGCGGTCCGTCTGCGCTGCTCTACGGCAGCGGCGCGCTGGGTGGCGTCATCTCCTATGACACCGTTGACGCCAAAGATCTGCTGGAACCGGGCAAAAACAGCGGTTATCGCGTGTTTGGTACTGGCGCAACGGGGGACCACAGCCTCGGCCTGGGGGCCAGCGCCTATGGCCGTACCGATACCCTGGACGGCCTGGTATCGTGGTCCAGCCGCGACCGCGGCGATATCCGCCAGAGCGACGGTGCGACGGCGCCGAACGACGAATCCATCAATAACATGCTGGCGAAAGGCAGCTGGAAAATCGACCAGGCCCAGACCCTGAGCGGCGCCCTGCGCTATTACAACAACGCCGCGCAGGAGCCGAAAAACCCGCAAACCTCTGATGCCAATAGCAGCAACCCGATGACTGACCGCTCCACCATCCAGCGCGATGCGCAGGTTGGCTACCACATTGCGCCGGAAGGATACGACTGGCTGAACGCCGATGCGAAGGTTTACTGGTCCGAAGCGCGCATTAATGCCCAGAACATCGACAGCACCGGCGAGTTCCGCAAGCAGACCACCAAAGGCGGCAAGGTGGAAAACCGTACCCGCCTGTTCAGCGATTCCTTTGCCTCTCACCTTCTGACCTACGGCGGAGAATATTATCGTCAGGAGCAGCGTCCGGGCGGGTCCACGACCGGCTTCCCGGAGGCGAAAATCGACTTCAGCTCCGGCTGGCTGCAGGATGAAATCACCCTGCGCGATCTGCCGATCACCTTGCTGGGCGGCACGCGGTATGACAACTACCGCGGCAGCAGCAATGGCTACGACGATGTCGATGCCGATAAATGGTCCTCCCGTGCCGGGTTAACCGTCAGCCCCACCGACTGGCTGATGCTGTTCGGATCTTACGCGCAGGCCTTCCGCGCGCCGACCATGGGTGAGATGTATAACGACGCCAAACACTTCTCCATTGGCCGCTTCTACACCAACTACTGGGTGCCGAACCCGAACCTGCGCCCGGAAACCAACGAAACGCAGGAGTTTGGTTTTGGCCTGCGCTTTGACGATCTGATGCTTGCCAACGATGCGCTGGAGTTTAAGGCCAGCTATTTCGATACCAAAGCCAAAGACTATATCTCCACAACCGTCGATTTTGCCGCGGCGACCACCATGTCGTACAACGTTCCGAACGCCAAAATCTGGGGCTGGGACATGATGGCAAAATACTCGGCCGATCTGTTTAGCCTCGACGTGGCCTATAACCGCACGCGCGGGAAAGACACCGATACGGGCGAGTACATCTCCAGCATTAACCCGGATACCGTCACCAGCAAGCTGGACGTTCCGGTGGCGCAAAGCGGTTTCTCCGTGGGCTGGATCGGCACCTTTGCCGATCGCTCAACCCACGTCAGCAGCAGCTACAGCAAGCAGCCGGGCTATGCGGTTAACGATTTCTACGTCAGCTATAAGGGCCAGGAGCAGCTCAAGGGCGTCACCACCACGCTGGTGCTCGGCAACGCCTTCGATAAGGAGTACTGGTCTCCGCAGGGTATTCCGCAGGACGGTCGTAACGGCAAGATTTTCGTAAGCTATCAGTGGTAATTCCCTTCGGGGCCACTCTTCAGAAGGATAAGACAATGCATCACTACGCACGCTGGCTTGAGCTAAAAGAAGAAAATCCGGGTAAGTATGCGCGAGACATCGCAGGGTTAATGAACATCAGCGAAGCGGAGCTGACCTTTTCCCGCGTGGGCCATGACGCCTGGCGACTGCGCGGCGAAATCCGCGATATCCTGGGCGCGCTGGAAGCCGTGGGTGAAACCAAGTGCATCTGCCGCAACGAGTATGCCGTTCACGAGCAGGTGGGCAGCTTCACCAACCAGCACCTGAACGGCCACGCCGGGCTGGTGCTGAACCCGCGCGCGCTGGATCTGCGCCTGTTCCTCAACCAGTGGGCGAGCGCGTTTCACCTCAGCGAAACCACCGCCCGCGGCGAGCGACAGAGCATTCAGTTCTTCGATCGTCAGGGCGATGCGGTGCTGAAGGTCTACACCACGGACAACACCGACCTCGCCGCCTGGGGCGACGTGCTGACCCGCTTTATCTTTGCCGATAACCCGCCGCTTGAGCTGAGCGCTGGGGATGTCCCGGCTCACGCCGAAAACGCGGATGCCGCTCTCGTGGACAAGGAGTGGCGCGCCATGACCGACGTGCATCAGTTCTTCAGCCTGCTCAAACGCCACAATCTCAGCCGTCAGCAGGCATTTCGCCTGGTGGGCGACGACCTGGCCTGTAAGGTGGAGAACAGCGCGCTGGCACAGCTGCTGGAAGCGGCACGTCGGGACGGCAACGAAATCATGGTCTTCGTCGGCAACCGCGGCTGCGTGCAGATCTTCACCGGCGCGGTGGAAAAAGTCGTGCCGATGAAAGGCTGGCTGAACGTCTTTAACCCTGCCTTTACCCTGCATCTGCTGGAGGAGACGATCGCAGAGAGCTGGGTGACGCGCAAGCCCACGGCTGACGGCCACGTCACCAGCCTGGAGCTGTTTGCCGCCGACGGCACGCAAATCGCCCAGCTTTACGGCCAGCGTACCGAAGGTGAGCCGGAGCAGAGCCAGTGGCGCAGCCAGATTGACGCCCTGACGCCAAAAGGGCTGGCCGCATGAAAACGTGGTTAGCCCTGCTGAGCGCCCTGCCTCTGGTGGCGTTTGCCGCCGCGCAGGAGAAAATTGTCGCCCTTGGCGGCGACGTGACGGAGATTGTCTACGCGCTTGGCGCGCAGTCTTCGCTGGTCGCGCGCGACAGCACCAGCCAGTGGCCGCAGGCGGCAAACGATCTGCCTGACGTGGGATATTTACGCCAGCTTAACGCCGAAGGCATTTTGTCCATGCGCCCCACGCTGGTGCTGGCCAGCGACCAGGCGCAGCCGTCTCTGGCGTTGAAGCAGGTCGAACAAAGTCACGTCAGGGTAGTAACCGTTCCCGGCCGCAACGATCTGAGCGTCATTGACGAAAAGGTTCGGGTGATTGCCAACGCTACGCACCATGAAGCCGAGGGGGAAGCCCTGCGCCACACGCTGCGTCAGGCGCTGGCGGCCCTGCCCTCCGCGCCCCTCAACAAGCGGGTGCTGTTTATCCTCAACCACGGGGGAATGACCGCAATGGCCGCCGGGCAGCAGACCGGCGCAGACGCCGCCATCCGTGCCGCCGGGCTGCAGAACGCGATGCAGGGATTCACCCGCTATCAGCCGCTGTCTCAGGAAGGGGTCATTGCCAGCCAGCCCGATCTGGTGGTGATTTCGCAGGACGGCGTGAACGCGCTGGGCGGCGAAGAAAACCTGTGGAAGCTGCCCGGTCTGGCGCAAACCCCGGCGGGACGGAACAGGCAGGTGCTGGCGATTGATGATATGGCGCTGCTGGGCTTCAGCGTGCGAACGCCGGATGCCATCCAGCAGCTGCGCGCCAAAGCGGAGCAACTGCCCTGATGTCCCGGCGGATCGCCTTGTCGTTGTGGATGCTGGCCGCGATCCTGAGCATCATGACGCTCACCGCGACCGGGTTTGGGGCACTGCACCTGCCGGTCAGCCTGCTGTGGAGCGGCAGCGATGAGGCCATGCGTCAGATCTGGCTTACCATTCGCCTGCCCCGCGTACTGCTGGCGCTGGTGATTGGCGGAGCGCTGGCGCTGGCCGGCTGTGTGATGCAGGGGCTGTTCCGCAACCCG
Source organism: Enterobacter bugandensis (assembly GCF_900324475.1). Taxonomy (NCBI): domain Bacteria; kingdom Pseudomonadati; phylum Pseudomonadota; class Gammaproteobacteria; order Enterobacterales; family Enterobacteriaceae; genus Enterobacter; species Enterobacter bugandensis. Next base: position 1,941,222 of record NZ_LT992502.1, on the reverse strand, counting down.
CTGGCAGACCCGGGTCTGCTGGGGATCAGCAGCGGCGCGGCGCTGGCGGTGGCGCTGTGGGTGGTCATTCCCGCCGCGTTACCTGCCCTGCTGATGCTGTATGCCCCGATGCTCGCGGCGTTCCTCGGCGCGCTGGCCGCAACCGTTATTATCTTCCTGCTCAGCCAGCAGCGTCACGGCTCCCTGTCCCGCCTGCTGCTTGTGGGGATCGCCATCAACGCCCTGTGCGGCGCGGCCGTCGGGGTGCTCTCATGGCTCAGCAATGATGCCCAGCTTCGCCAGCTTTCCCTCTGGGGAATGGGCAGCCTCGGGCAGGCGCAGTGGTCCACCCTGCTGGCTATAACGTCGCTGATGGTGCCCGCGGTGCTGATTATCTGGCGGCTGGCCGCCCCGCTCAACCTGCTGCTGCTGGGCGATGAAGAGGCGCACTATCTCGGGGTGGATGTCGCGATGGTACAGCGGATCCTGCTGCTGTGCAGCGCCCTGCTGGTTGCCGCGGCGGTAGCCGTCAGCGGCGTGATCGGCTTTATTGGCCTTGTGGTGCCGCACCTGATGCGCATGTGGCTGGGGGCCGACCACCGGGCCGTCGTACCCGGCTCGGTGCTGGCCGGTGCGCTGCTGCTGCTGGTTGCCGACACGCTGGCGCGCACCCTGGTCTCTCCGGCGGAGATGCCCGTCGGGTTATTGACCAGCCTTCTCGGCGCGCCGTGGTTCCTGTGGCTTATCTTTCGTCGCGGAGGTACGCATGGCTGAACGCTATTGTGCAGAGAAAATCTTCTTTCACGCCGGGCAGCGGACGCTGATCGACGATGTGTCGCTTACCCTCTCTCAGGGTGAGCTGGTCGCCCTGATTGGCCCCAACGGTGCCGGGAAATCGACGTTATTGCGGCTGCTTACCGGCTATCTCAAGCCCGCAAGCGGACGCTGCACTCTGGCCGGGACGCCGCTTGCGGACTGGCCGCCGGATACCCTCGCCCGCTACCGGGCGGTGATGCGCCAGAATACACAGCCCGGATTCGACTGGCCGGTGGACGCGGTGGTCGGTATGGGACGCGCGCCCTGGACTCGCTCCCCTGAAGCGTCGGTAGTTGAGGAAGTGATGGCGATAACGGGCTCTCTACCGCTGGCGGGCAGACGCTATTCAACGCTCTCCGGCGGCGAGCAGCAGCGGATCCAGCTCGCCCGCGCGCTGGCCCAGCTCTGGTGCGACGGAGCCCCGCGCGGCTGGCTGTTTCTTGATGAGCCCACCTCCGCGCTGGATCTCTACCACCAGCAGCATCTGCTGCGCCTGATGAAATCCCTGACCCGTCGGGGTCATCTCCACGTGTGCGTGGTGCTGCACGATCTCAATCTGGCGGCGCTGTGGGCGGATCGCATTCTGCTGTTGCACAACGGCAGGCTGGTCTCCAGTGGCACACCGGAGGACGTGCTGCAGGCCGGGACGCTGGCGCGCTGGTACGGCGCACAGGTGCGCGTCGGCAGCCATCCGGATCACCCCGTACCGCAGGTATTTCTCGCCCCGTGAGCGGGCTGGTAAAAATCCTTCAGCGTTTCCAGCAGGGCATGCGCCGCTTTAGAGAGCTGCGTGTGCCCCGGATGGATTGCTCCGATGCACTTTTCAATGGGCGGGTTATCCAGCGGTATACAGACCGCGCCCAGCGCCGTCATCTGCGCTTCGCAGAGCGCCGGTACGGCACTGCCTCCCAGCCCGCTGGCGACCATGCGACCTACCGTCACCAGTTGATGACTCTCCAGCGCCACGTCCAGCTTTCTGCCGCTTCGGGCCAGCTCCTCCTCCATCATCAGACGTACCGCCGACGGGCGCTGCAGGGTAATAAAATCCAGCGTCAGTAGCTCTTCCCAGGCCAGCCGCTTTTTGCCCGCCAGCGCGGAGTCCTTCGGCACAATGGCGACAAACCTGTCGAGCCCCAGCGGCGTAAACAGCAGGTTGTGCGTGGGGGCCGGCTCAAAGGCGATCCCCATCTCAACCCGCCCTTCCCGCACCATCTCAATCACCTGCTCGTTAATGACGTCATGCACGGTGACGTTGATCCCGGCGTGGCGATCACGAAACGCCTTGAGCACCTCCGGTAAAACGTTGGCGGCAAATGACGGCATCGCCGCGACCGAGATTTTGCCGCGCTGCAGGGTAAAGCACTGGTGCATCGCCTCCTCCACATTATCCCAGTCGGCAAGCAGCTGCCGCGCCATCGGCAGAAACGTCTCCCCTTCCTGCGTGAGGGCAACCTTGCGCGTGCTCCGCTGCAGCAGCGGGCCGCCGAGCGCGTCTTCCAGACTTTTAATCGTCAGGCTCAGGGCCGGCTGGGAGAGATTTAAGCGTTCGCTGGCGTGCGCGAAATTGAGAGTGTGAGCTACCGCTAAAAACGCGCGTAACTGTTTGACACTCATTCTCATTTTTCATCCTGTTAACTAATTGAAAAGAATTAGTTAACAGGAAATTAATAAGAAAACCAAATGAGTGGGTCACAAATTCAAAATTAACAAATGAGTCGCCGCCCCTAATGATACCGGCACGGTTAACGGGAGGGATGACTATGGCAGGACTGGATAAGCGCGTCGGCAGCTATGCGCAGGCGCTGGACGGGCTGACGGACGGAATGACCTTGCTGGCGGGCGGCTTCGGCCTGTGCGGCATTCCGGAGAACCTGATTGCGGAGGTCCGGCGCCGTCAGGTGAGAGATTTGACCGTGGTGTCAAACAACTGCGGCGTGGATGGATTCGGCCTGGGGATACTGCTCGAAACGCGGCAGGTTCGCAAAGTGGTGGCCTCTTACGTCGGCGAGAACGCGCTGTTTGAGCAGCAGGTGCTGAGTGGCGAGCTGGAAATTGAGCTTACGCCGCAGGGCACGCTGGCGGAAAAGGTGCGCGCGGGCGGAGCCGGTATTCCGGCGTTTTATACGGCCACCGGCTACGGCACGCCCGTGGCGACCGGCAAGGACGTGCGCCAGTTCGCGGGGAAGCACTACATCCTCGAGGAGGCGATCGTCGGCGATTTCGCGCTGATCAAGGGGTGGAAAGCGGACTGGTACGGCAACGTCATCTATCGCCATACCGCGCAAAACTTTAATCCGCTGATGGCAACGGCGGGCCGGATCACGGTGGTGGAGGTGGAAGAGATTGTTCCGCCGGGTGAACTGCCCCCGTCGGCTATTCACACCCCGGGAATTTACGTCGACAGGCTGATTGTCGGCCAGTTTGAAAAACGCATTGAGCAGCGCACCTTGCGCGCGCAAGGAGTGTGACGATGTTAACCCGTGAACAGATGGCCATGCGCGTCGCCCGCGAGCTGCGCGACGGTTATTACGTCAACCTGGGGATCGGCATCCCTACCCTGGTGGCGAACTACATTCCGGACGGGATGGACGTGATGCTGCAGTCGGAAAACGGCCTGCTGGGGATGGGGGCTTTTCCAGACGAGCAGAGCCTTGATGCCGACATGATCAACGCCGGTAAACAGACCGTGACCGCGCGGACCGGCGCGGCCATTTTCGACTCGGCCCAGTCGTTTGCCATGATCCGCGGCGGCCACGTGGATCTGACCGTGCTGGGCGCATTTGAAGTGGACGTGGAGGGCAACATCGCCTCGTGGATGATCCCCGGAAAGATGGTGAAGGGCATGGGCGGCGCGATGGATCTCGTTGCCGGGGCGCAGAACATCATTGTGGTGATGACCCACGCCTCAAAGAGCGGTGAGTCGAAGCTGCTGCCGCGCTGCACGCTGCCGCTCACGGGCGCGGGCTGTATCCGTCGGGTCCTGACCGATCTCGCGCTGCTGGAAATTCAGGACGGCGCGTTCATCCTGCGGGAATACGCCCCGGGCGTCAGTATTGACGAAATCGTGCGTAAAACGGCAGGGAAAATCATTGTGGCGGACGACGTGCGCGAGATGCGCTTCACCTGAGGGGACAGCATGAAAAAGGTCATGATTGTCGGGGCAACGCGAACCCCCATTGGCAGTTTTCGCGGATCGCTCTCGTCCCTTTCTGCGGTTGAGCTTGGGGCCGTCACGGTACGGCACCTGCTGGAGAACAGTGGTCTCAGCGCCGAACAGGTAGACGAACTGATTTTCGGCCAGGTTCTGACGGCCGGATGCGGGCAAAACCCCGCCCGCCAGACGGCCATCGGCGCCGGGTTGCCCGTCAGCACGCCGGCGACCACCGTCAACCTGGTGTGCGGCGCGGGCTTAAAAGCGGTCCAGCTCGCCGCCCAGGCGATCCGCTGCGGCGACGCGGAGGTGGTTATCGCCGGCGGTCAGGAGAGCATGAGCAACGCCCCATATCTGCTGGACGGCGCACGTGCCGGGCTGCGTTTCGGGCATGCGGGCCTCAAGGACTGCATGATTACCGACGGCCTGTGGGACGCATTCAACAATTACCACATGGGGATCACCGCTGAAAACGTCGCCCGCGAGTATGACATTTCCCGCGAGCAGCAGGACGCCTTCGCCGCCCGCTCGCAGCAAAAAGCGGCGTCCGCCATTGAGTCCGGCCGGCTTGACGCCGAGATAGCGCCGGTGACGGTGAAACAGGGTAAAAAGCCGCCGCTGGTTATTGATCGTGACGAACAGCCCCGACCAGGCACTACCGCAGAGCAGCTTGCGCAGTTGCGTCCCGCCTTTTTGCACGAGGAAGGCACCGTCACGGCGGGGAATGCCTCCACGCTCAACGACGGTGCCGCCGCGGTGCTGCTGATGAGCGAGGAAAAGGCGCGGGAGAGCGGATTGCCTGTCCTTGGCCGCATCGTGAGTTACGCCGTGACGGGCGTTGACCCGTCAGTAATGGGCATGGGCCCGGTCAGCGCCTGCCGGACGGCGCTGGCGCGGGCGGGCTGGACGCTCGACGAGGTGGACCTCATTGAAGCCAATGAAGCCTTTGCCGCCCAGGCGCTGGCGGTGGGCCAGCAGCTCGGCTGGGATGAGCACAAGGTCAACGTTAACGGCGGTGCCATCGCCCTGGGCCATCCGATTGGTGCTTCCGGCTGCCGAATCCTCGTGACCCTGCTGTACGAAATGCAGCGCCGTGACGTTAAAAAAGGGCTCGTCACCCTGTGCGTAGGCGGCGGACAAGGCATTGCCCTGACCGTCGAGCGTTAAACCTCTCGTTGGTACCCGAATAATAAGTAAAGTGAGGAGTCATAATGAGTGTGTTAATAGCCCTGGCGGCGCTGGCTCTGCTGATGCTGGCGGCCTACCGCGGATACAGCGTTATTTTGTTTGCGCCGATCGCGGCGCTCGGTGCCGTGCTGCTGACCGATCCGGGTGCCGTCGGCCCGACGTTTACCGGCCTGTTTATGGAAAAGATGGTGGGCTTCGTCAAGCTCTACTTCCCGGTGTTCCTGCTGGGTGCGGTGTTTGGCAAGCTGATTGAGCTTTCCGGCTTCTCACGCTCCATCGTCGCCGCCGCAATCCAGATCCTCGGGCGTCGACACGCCATCCCGGTGATTGTCCTGGTATGCGCGCTGTTAACCTACGGCGGCGTTTCGCTGTTCGTGGTGGCGTTTGCGGTGTACCCGTTTGCCGCCGAGCTGTTTCGCCAGAGCGGCATCCCTAAGCGGCTGATCCCGGCCACCGTGGCGCTGGGGGCATTCTCGTTTACCATGGACGCCCTGCCCGGCACGCCGCAGATCCAGAATATCATCCCCACCAGCTTCTTCGGCACGAACGCCTGGGCGGCCCCATGGCTGGGGCTTATCGGCTCTCTGTTTATTATCATCTTTGGCCTGCTCTGGCTGGAGCGCCAGCGCCGGAAGGCGCTCCGCAACAACGAGGGTTACGGCACGGATCTGAAAAATGAACCCGAGACGCCGGATAACATTAATCTCCCGCATCCGCTGATTGCTATCTCCCCGCTGCTGGTGGTGGGCATACTGAACCTGCTGTTTACCCGCTGGATCCCCGGCTGGTACGGCGTGAGTCACGAGCTTACCCTGCCTGGCCTGGCGAAACCGATTGTGACCGAGGTGGGCAAGATCACCGCCATCTGGGCCGTGGAGGCGGCGCTGATCGCCGGTATCGTGCTGGTGCTTATTTTTGGCTTTCGCAATATCCGGGAGCGTCTGGCTGAAGGCAGCCGAACGGCGGTGAGCGGAGCCATTCTGGCGGCGATGAATACCGCCTCGGAATACGGTTTCGGCGCGGTTATCGCGGCGCTGCCTGGGTTCCTGGTGTTATCCAAAGCGCTGGCTGCCATTCCGAATCCGCTGCTAAATGAGGCCATCAGCGTGACCGTGCTCGCGGGGATCACCGGTTCGGCGTCCGGCGGGATGAGTATTGCCCTTGCCGCCATGTCCGACTCGTTTGTCGCCGCCGCCCATGCGGCCAATATCCCGCTTGAGGTGCTGCACCGCGTGGCCTCGATGGCGAGCGGCGGGATGGATACCCTTCCCCATAACGGCGCGGTGATTACCCTGCTGGCTATCACCGGCCTGAGCCATCGCCAGGCCTACGGCGGCATTTTCGCTATCACCATCATTAAAAGTCTGGCAGTACTTTTTGTCATTGCCGTGTTCTATCTGACCGGCATTGTGTAAGGAGAGAAAAATGAATCTGAACGGTAAAACCGCCCTGGTCACCGGCTCAACCAGCGGCATTGGTCTGGGGATCGCCCGCGTGCTGGCGAAGGCGGGCGCGCAGCTGATCCTCAACGGCTTCGGCGACAGCGGATCGGCACGGGAAGAGATTGCGCAACTGGGCAAAAAGCCGGGCTATCACGATGCGGATCTGCGGGACGTATTGCAGATTGAGGCCATGATGCGCTACGCCGAATCGCAGTTTGGCGGCGTGGACATTCTTGTGAACAACGCCGGGATCCAGCACGTGGCCCCGGTTGACGCCTTCCCGGTGGAGAAATGGAACGACATTATCGCCATTAATCTTTCCGCGGTGTTTCACACCAGCCGGCTGGCGCTGCCGACCATGCGGGATAAAAACTGGGGGCGCGTCATCAATATCGCCTCCGTTCACGGGCTGGTCGCGTCGAAAGAGAAATCGGCCTACGTTGCGGCCAAGCACGGCGTGGTGGGCTTTACCAAATCCCTGGCGCTGGAAACCGCCCGCACGGGTATTACCGCCAATACGATTTGCCCCGGCTGGGTACTGACCCCGCTGGTGCAGCAGCAAATCGACAAACGTATCGCGGATGGCGTACCGCCGGAGCAGGCTCGCAAACAGCTTCTGGCGGAGAAACAGCCTTCAGGGGAATTTGTTACCCCGGAACAGCTGGGCGAGCTGGCGCTGTTTTTGTGCAGCGACGGCGCCGTGAACGTTCGCGGCGCTGCGTGGAATATGGATGGCGGCTGGGTTGCTCAGTGATGAACAGGCCGGGTAAGGCAACGTCGCCGCCCGGCTAAAATCGCTAGCTTGAGCAGCTGACCTCCAGCCGCTTGCCCCAGTCGGGCGGGCGGCTGACGTAGTCATCATCCCGGTCGGCAAACGGCGTGCGCAACGCCAGATGCAGCCGGTGTAACTCGTCGTACTCACCCTGCTCTGCCTGCTCAATCGCCCGCTGCGCCAGCCAGTTGCGTAATACCATCGCGGGATTCGCTGCGTTCATCTGCGCCTGACGGGTAGCGTCGTCTACCTGCTCCTGCTGCAGCCGCATGCGGTATTGTGCAAACCAGTCGTCAAACGCCTGACGGTCAATAAACTCGTCGCGCAGCGGCGAGGCGGCGCTGTGCTGCTCCGTCTGGCCCAGCATTCGGAAGGTGCGGGTGTAATCGCTTCCCTCACGCGCCATCAGGGCAAACAGGCCGTTGAGGATGTCGTTGTCGCCCTTCTCCTGGGTCATCAGCCCCAGCTTGTTACGCATCAGCGTGCCGTATTCCCGCAGCAAAAGGTCCTGATAGCTGTCGAGCGCATCGTTCAGGGCATCAACGTCGATAAACGGCGATAAGGTTTGTGCAAGCCGCTGGAGGTTCCACAGCCCAACCGCCGGCTGATTATCAAAGCTGTAACGCCCCTGATAGTCGGAATGGTTGCAGATATACCCCGGCTGATAATCGTCCAGGAAACCAAACGGACCGTAATCAAAGGTCAGGCCGAGAATCGACATATTGTCCGTGTTCATCACCCCGTGAGCAAAGCCCACCGTTTGCCAGCGCGCAATCATCGTGGCGGTACGGGCAACCACGTCCCGGAACCAGAGAACGTATTTATCCGCCTCATCCTGCAGATGCGCCCAGTGGTGGCGAATGGCGAAGTCCGCGAGCTGGCGAACCTTGTCCGGCTCGCGGCGATAGTAAAAGTGCTCAAAATGACCAAAGCGGAGATGGCTTTGCGCAATGCGCATCAGCATCGCCCCCTTTTCCACCGTTTCGCGCGTCACCGGCGTGTCGCTGGTGACGATCGACAGCGCGCGGGTGGTGGGAATCCCCAGCGCATGCATCGCTTCGGATGCCAGACTTTCGCGTATCGTTGACCGCAATACCGCGCGCCCGTCGCCCATTCGTGAGTAAGGGGTAAGACCTGCGCCTTTCAGATGCCAGTCAACCGTCTCCCCGTTGGGAAGCCGTTGTTCGCCGAGCAGGATCCCCCTGCCGTCACCCAGCTGCCCCGCCCAGACGCCAAACTGGTGTCCGCTATAGACCTGAGCCAGAGGCTGCATACCGGGGAGAAGCGTCTCGCCTCCCCAGACGCCAGCACTGTCTGAACGCTGAAACAGATCGGGCGGAATGGCCAGCTCATCGGCCAGCCGATCGTTATGCCAGATAAGACGTGAATTATGTAACGGTGTTGGTTTGAGTGCGGTGTAAAAGCCAGGCAACTCGTCATGCCAGTGAGCAGTAAAAGACAGGGTCATAAGTCCTCCTGCCTTTAGTGTAGAGGGTTTACCCGGACTTAAACACGGGCGAAAGGCAGGGTTATCGCTGCTGAACCAGCGTCGTGACGTGCTCCGCCGAGACGGCTGGCCAGAGCGCACCCTGCATGGCACCAAAATTGAAGGACAGAACGCGCTGCAGCAAACCGTGGTCGTCAATGCCGGAGACGATCACCGACTGGCAGTGCGGCGTTATTTGCCAGAGGATCGCGCGCATAAAAGGCTCGAAAGAAAGCTCAGAAGCACGCTGCTGAATGAATCCTTTATCAAGAATAACCCGTTTAAATAATCCATCATAGACGGCCTTGAGCGATGCAGCACCGGCTCCAAAGTTTGCCAGCACCAGCGGAAAATGGATCGCCATTCTTGCCAGCTGCAGATCGTCCTTTCCGTTATTTAAACCTGGATAGTTCTCATTAACAGTAAACTCAAGAAACGGATAACGCTCAAGAATTGAAACAGCATTCCCATTACTTAATAAAAACTCAACAATTGCTGGTGTAATATTGATCCATGCAATTAACTGATGCTGAATAAAAAACAGTTTACAGGTATCAAGCAATTGCAGTTTTTCGTTAAACAGCGCTAACTCCTCTGCCGCTGAAAGCCGAGGGATAACGAGCTCAGTGGGGATCCTCACATCGGTGCCGACGCCAGTAAAGTTAACCAGTATTTCTAAACCTTTTAGCTCGCCTGCGCTATTACGGGCAGGCAGAAGCATCAGTTCAGACTGGTAAGCATTATCTAGCGTAATAATCATTGCACTCGCCCCGCATTAAAGATGAGAGAGGACATCCTGGAGCAATTGCTGACACAATTCCACTGTCTTGATTTTAATAAGTTTAATTTCATTAGTTCCGTATTAATTTTCAGATTTATCCCTGAATCTAAAATAATCTTATCCTGGTTACTGAATAATAGCCAGTTTTAGATAAAACAGACACATAAGGATGTTGCTAATTTAGGTAAATTTAACTTTAATCAGCTTATTTGAGAAAAACGGCATGGTTTAATAGTTACCATGCCGACATAAGAAACGTGTTCGGGCAGTCTAAATACGTCGCGCCTGCCAGAAATTTTTACGCCAGTACACGTTATCGAGAGAAGAGCGCATCACGCCGCGGCTGGTAGAGGCATGAATAAACTGATTGTCTGTATCATATATCCCAACATGCAGGCCGCTTTCTCCCGAGCCGGTTTTGAAAAAGACCAGGTCACCGGGAAGGAGATCGTCTTTATCAATTTCAGTGCCTATTTCCGCCTGCTTGCGCGTGTCTCGCGGAAGCTGTAAATCAAACTTGTCACGAAACGTCATCAGGACAAAGCCTGAGCAGTCCACCCCACCGCGGCTCATGCCGCCGTAGCGATAAGGCGTGCCGCGCCAGTTGCTCAGCTGATCGTTAAGGCTGGCAATAACGGTGATAGAATCCGATAGCCGCGGATTAGGCGGCGGTGCACGATGGCTGCTGCATCCCGCAAGAAAGAGTGCCGCCACGAAGAGAAACCAGAATCGCATTTTCAGACGAATCCTCTGCTTTTATTGTTCTTTTGGTAATTTAGCGTGCAATTGTGTTAACAGGCAAGAAACGGTTACTCCTGCCCGGTAGAAATCAGCATCTTATGTCCCTCTATATCCAGCCTGCGGAACGACATGTTGTAGGCGCGGGCAAGATTTGGCGGCGTAAGGACCCGATCCCGCGTACCGCTGGCGATCATCCTGCCGCGCGACAGGAGCCACACGCGATGGGCGTGACGTAACGTATGGTTAAGATCGTGGCTGCTCATCACTACGGCGATACCTTTTCTGCTCAGAGCGCTTAGCAGGCTATCCAGCGCCGCCTGCTGGGCAACATCCAGACCGCTCATCGGTTCATCCAGCAGCAGCATCCTCCCGTGAGGATTGCCCGCGGGATGGATCTGCAGAATGACCGCCGCCAGACGCACCCGCTGCCATTCCCCCCCGGAAAGCTGGCTGGCAAGCCGGGACAGTTTATCTTCCAGCCCTAACGCCGCAGCCACTTCCTCCAGCAGTGCCGTATGCTGTTTGTCGTGCAGATGCAGCATCAGATAATGCCAGACCGGCATCGCAAAAGGCGGTACCTGCTGCTGCACCAGGTAGCTACGCCGGTGGGCCAGCGAGGCGGGTGACCAGTCGACCAAAGCATGTTCCAGCAGCGTAATCTGCCCTGGCCCGGTGGTTAGCCCCGCCATCCGCGCCAGCAGCGTGCTTTTACCCGCGCCGTTTGGCCCGACGAGATGCAGGATTTCACCCGAATTGATGTCGCAGGTTACCGGCTCCAGACGCCCCTTCTCGGCGACGTCCGTGAGCTGCATCAGCAGCGACATTATTTCGCCAGCGCCAACTTAATAGATTCCATGACGATCGGGTCCTCAGGCGTCATATCCGGCGAAAAACGCTGAACGACCTGGCCGTCACGGCCAATCAGGAATTTTTCGAAGTTCCACAGAATATCGTCCGGATAGAGCGGCGCGCGGCCTTTGCTGGCCATGCGCTCGTAAAAACCGCTCTCTTCCGGCGCAACGGCCTTCGGCGCGGCGGCAATCAGCTTCGCATACAGCGGATGGCGGTCTTCACCGTTGACGTCAATTTTGCTGAACATCGGGAACGTCACGCCATAAGTGGTGCTGCAGAAGGTTTTGATCTCTTCTTCGCTGCCCGGCTCCTGGCCCAGGAACTGGTTGCACGGGAAGCCCAGCACGGTAAAACCGTCTTTCTCCCAGGCCTTCTGAATATTCTCCAGCTGCTCGTACTGCGGCGTCAGGCCGCATTTCGATGCCACGTTGACGATGAGCAACACCTTGCCTTTGTAGCTTTCCAGCGTGGTGTTATCCCCATCAATGGTGGTCACTTCGGTATTCAGGATATCTGACTGCATAGCATTTCCTCAGGTTGTCGATTTAACGTCCAGCTTTTAATAGTAGCCAGATAAAGACTGGCGCGCCCAGCGTTGCGGTCACCACGCCAACAGGCAATTCTGCGGCCGTCAGGGCGAGACGGGCGATGATGTCGGCCACCAGCAGCGTGGCAGCCCCGGCAACCGCCGAGGCCGGAAGCAAGGTTCGATGATCCGTGAAGCCGCAAAGACGCAGCATGTGCGGAATGACCAGCCCGATAAAGCCAATCGCCCCCGCCAGGGCCACGCTCACGCCTACCAGCCAGCCAATGGCAATGACCAGTACGTTACGCCAGAAACCAATCGGCATGCCGAGCTGGCGGGCAGAGATTTCCCCCAGCGCGAGCCGATTCAGCGGCTGGGCCTGCAGCGCAGCCCACGCGATGACCGGTACCAGCAACGCCATTAGCCAACCCTGGTGCCAGTCAACGCCGCCAAAGCCGCCCATCATCCAGTACATGAGCTGACGCAGGTCAAAGGAGGTCGAGAAGTAGACCGCCCAGGTCATCAGCGCGCTACAGATGATCCCCAGCGCGACGCCGGCAAGCAGCAGCCGGCTGGTCGACAGGTGACGTCTGGCGAAGCGAAGAAGAATGACTGTGATCAGCAATGCGCCGAGAATGGCGCTCAGGCTAATGCTCCAGCCGGAGAGTCCTCCCCCGCCCAGCATCACCGCCGCAATCAGCCCGACGCCTGCACCGTTCGACACCCCCAGCAGGCCGGGCTCCGCCAGCGGGTTTTCGAACAGTGCCTGCATAATAGTGCCAGACAGCGCCAGCGCGGCGCCGACCAGGATCACCGCGACGGTGCGCGGCAGGCGAATTTGCCAGACGAAGAGCTGACCGTCAGGCCCCAGCCAGCTTTCAGGCCCGATCCAGCTGTCGCCTGCGCAGAGGCTAATACCCGCGGCAAGAATAAGCAGCAGCACCAGCAGAAGCAGGCGACGCCGATCGGAACGGTGCTGGCGATGAGCATAATCAAGCATGTGTACGGTTTGTTAGCGAGTGATGTAATTGATTTTACGGCGTGTTTGCCGGAGAGCGCAAAGAAAAAAGGCCGCGTGGGCGGCCTTTTTGGTTAGTTCATATTACTCTGCTTTAGGCGTTGCGTTTTCGACGCGGCTCTTTAACTTCTGGCCGGGTCTGAAGGTCACCACGCGGCGGGCTGTAATGGGAATATCTTCCCCCGTCTTCGGGTTACGGCCCGGACGTTGGTTTTTGTCTCGCAAATCAAAATTGCCAAAACCGGAGAGTTTTACCTGCTCACCATTTTCCAGAGCACGACGGATCTCTTCGAAAAACAGCTCTACCAGCTCTTTGGCATCCCGTTTGCTAAGCCCAAGCTTATCAAACAGATATTCTGACATTTCAGCTTTTGTAAGCGCCATAGGTTCAATCCCTCAATGATGCCTGGAATCGCTCTTTTAATGCCTCTACACATTTGGCGACGGTAGCGGCAATCTCCTCTTCTTCGAGTGTACGGCTGGTATCCTGAAGGATAAGGCTGATAGCGAGGCTCTTGAAACCTTCTGCTACGCCCTTGCCGCGGTACACGTCAAATAAGTTTACGCCAACTACCTGATTTACGCCAACTTTCTTACATTCGGCCAAAATATCTGCTGCGGGCACGTTTTCAGCGACCACAACCGCGATATCACGGCGGTTCGCCGGGAAGCGGGAGACGTCCTGCGCCTGAGGAATGACGCGGTCTGCAACCGGGCTCCACTCCAGCTCGAACACAATGGTACGGCCGTTCAGGTCCAGCTTACGCTCCAGCTCCGGGTGGACAACGCCAATGAAACCAACGCGTTTGCCGTCTAAATAAATCGCCGCGCTCTGGCCCGGATGGAGCGCAGGAATCGCTTCCGCGCGGAATTCAATTTCAGATAATTTACCGGTCAGATCCAGAATCGCTTCCAGATCGCCCTTCATATCGTAGAAATCAACCGTACCTTTTGCCAGGTCCCAGTGCTCTTCGTAGCGGCTACCGCTGATGGCACCAGCCAGCATGAGATCCTGACGGATGCCTAAATTTGCCTGATTATCCGGCACAAAGCGCAAACCGCTTTCGAAAATGCGCACGCGGTTTTGCTGGCGGTTCTGGTTGTAAACGATAGTCCCCAGCAGGCCCGTCCACAGGGACAGACGCATCGCAGACATTTCGCTGGAGATTGGGCTTGGCAGGATCAGCGCTTCCTGACCCGGGTGGATCAGCTGCTGCAGCTTAGGATCAACGAAGCTGTAGGTGATCACTTCCTGGTAGCCTTTGTCGTTCAGCATGGTTTTCACACGCTTCAGGGAAAGGTCGGCTTCACGGTGGGTGCCCATCACCAGACCCGCCTGCACAGGCTCGTCAGGGATGTTGTTGTAGCCGTAAACACGGGCCACTTCTTCCACCAGATCTTCTTCAATTTCCATGTCGAAACGCCATGACGGCGCAACGGCCTTCCACTCGTCCTGACCTTCGGTCACTTCGCAGCCCAGGCGCGTCAGGATGTCGGTCACCTGCGCGTCGGCAACGTGGTGACCAATCAGGCGATCCAGCTTGCTGCGGCGCAGGGTAATGGTCGCACGCTTCGGCAGGGTCGCTTCGTTGGTGACGTCGATAACCGGGCCGGCTTCGCCGCCGCAGATGTCGATCAGCAGGCGGGTTGCACGCTCCATCGCTTTGTACTGCAGCGCCGGATCAACGCCGCGCTCGTAGCGGTGAGACGCATCGGTGTGCAGGCCGTGACGGCGCGCGCGGCCGGTGATGGAGAGCGGGCTGAAGAACGCACATTCCAGCAGGACGTTTTGCGTTTCGTCGTTGACGCCAGAGTGTTCGCCACCAAAGATACCGCCCATCGCCAGCGCTTTGCTGTGGTCAGCTATCACCAGGGTGTCGGCGTTCAGTTTGGCTTCTGTGCCGTCCAGCAGCACCAGGGTTTCCCCCTCTTTCGCCATGCGCACAACGATGCCGCCGTCGATACGATCTTTATCGAACGCGTGCATCGGCTGGCCCAGCTCCAGCAGAACGTAGTTAGTGACGTCAACCACGGCGTCGATTGAGCGGATACCGCAGCGGCGCAGTTTCTCTTTCATCCAAAGCGGGGTTGGCGCTTTAACGTTAATGCCTTTTACCACGCGACCGAGGTAGCGCGGGCAGGCATCAGCAGCGTCAACCTGAATCGGCAGCACGTCACTGATGGTCGCTTCAACCGGCACAATCTCCGGCGCGTTGAGCTCGGTCTGGTTCAGTACGGCAACGTCGCGCGCCACGCCGATGATACCTAAGCAGTCGGCACGGTTTGGCGTGACGCTGATTTCGATAGTATTGTCATCAAGCTTCAGGTATTCACGGATATCGGTGCCCACTGGCGCATCCAGCGGCAGCTCGATGATGCCGTTGTGGTCGTCGGAAATACCCAGCTCGGAGAAAGAGCACAGCATGCCTTCAGACGGCTCACCGCGCAGCTTGGCCGCTTTGATTTTGAAATCACCCGGCAGTACGGCACCGACGGTCGCCACGGCCACCTTCAGGCCCTGACGGCAGTTTGGCGCACCGCAGACGATGTCCAGCAGACGGTCGCCGCCTACGTTCACTTTTGTCACGCGCAGTTTGTCAGCATTAGGGTGCTGGCCGCACTCGACCACTTCACCCACCACGACGCCGTTGAAGGCACCGGAAACCGGCTCAACGCCGTCAACTTCCAGGCCCGCCATGGTGATCTGGTTTGAAAGCGCTTCGCTGTCCAGCGTGGTGTTAACCCATTCGCGTAACCACAGTTCACTGAATTTCATTGTTCTGTCCTGCCCTTATTTAAACTGTTTGAGGAAACGCAGATCGTTTTCGAAGAATGC
The DNA here is from genome assembly GCF_900324475.1 of Enterobacter bugandensis. Taxonomy (NCBI): domain Bacteria; kingdom Pseudomonadati; phylum Pseudomonadota; class Gammaproteobacteria; order Enterobacterales; family Enterobacteriaceae; genus Enterobacter; species Enterobacter bugandensis. Next base: position 1,925,634 of record NZ_LT992502.1, on the reverse strand, counting down.
ACGTAAGTCGGTCACGCCGTAGCGCAGCATGGTCAAACGCTCCATGCCCATGCCGAAGGCAAAGCCGGAGTATACTTCCGGATCGATACCCACGTTGCGCAGCACGTTTGGATGCACCATGCCGCAGCCCAGCACTTCCAGCCATTTGCCGTTTTTACCCATCACGTCAACTTCCGCAGACGGTTCAGTGAACGGGAAGTAGGACGGACGGAAACGAACCTGCAAATCTTCCTCAAAGAAGTTGTTCAGGAAATCGTGCAGCGTGCCCTTCAGGTTGGTGAAGCTGATGTTTTTATCAACAATCAGACCTTCCATCTGGTGGAACATTGGGGTGTGGGTCTGATCGTAGTCGTTACGATAGACGCGGCCCGGCGCGATGATGCGGATTGGTGGTTCCTGATCCTTCATGGTACGGATCTGAACGCCAGAGGTCTGGGTACGCAGCAGACGCGTCGCGTCAAACCAGAAAGTGTCGTGGTCAGCGCGTGCCGGATGATGGCCAGGAATGTTCAGGGCGTCGAAGTTGTGGTAATCATCTTCGATTTCCGGGCCAGTCGCCACGGTAAAGCCGAGCTCACCGAAGAAACTTTCAATACGATCGATAGTACGGGTAACCGGATGCAGACCACCGTTTTCAATACGGCGACCCGGCAGAGAAACGTCGATGGTTTCTGCCGCAAGACGCGCGTTTAGTACCGCGCTCTCCAGCTCGGCCTTACGCGCGTTCAGCGCCTGCTGAACCTGCTCTTTGGCTTCGTTAATCACCGCACCCGCTGCCGGGCGTTCTTCTGGCGGCAGTTCACGCAGGGTTGTCATTTGAAGGGTCAGGTGCCCTTTCTTCCCAAGATATTCGACGCGGACATTGTCTAACGCGGCAACATCTGAGGCCTGATTAATGGCGGCTGTTGCACTGGCAACCAGCTCTGCGAGATGTGACATGATTTTCCTCATTATGTCGGTGCAGACACCGATTTGGTGGAGTTATTCTCTCAAATTCAGGCACAAAAAAAGCCTCCATCGGGAGGCTTATCTGGCGCTGTTTTTCGTTTCATCTTTCACGCGCTAGCCTCCTGGAGTCAGGTGCTAAAGTAAAAGAAGAAGCGGAAAATAGCAGCATTCATGCTTGCGTTACCTTGTTGGGTAAAAACCGGTAAGACCTTATTGAAAAGCCTGCACGGATAAATGTCAATCTTCTGATGGTGTTAAATGAAAAGAGGGAGCCAGGCCCCCTCTCTCAACTGGCTTATGCCAGTGCTGCTTTCGCTTTTTCGACCAGAGCGGTGAACGCTACTTTGTCGAATACTGCGATGTCAGCCAGGATCTTACGGTCGATTTCAACAGAGGCTTTTTTCAGGCCGTTGATGAATTTGCTGTAAGAAATACCGTTCTGACGTGCTGCTGCGTTGATACGCGCAATCCACAGTTGACGGAACTGACGCTTACGCTGACGACGGTCACGGTAAGCGTACTGACCTGCTTTGATAACAGCCTGGAAGGCAACGCGGTATACGCGTGAACGCGCACCGTAGTAGCCTTTAGCTTGTTTCAAAATTTTCTTGTGACGTGCACGTGCAATTACACCACGTTTTACGCGAGCCATATGTGCTCTCCTGTATCTATATTCTTAGTAAAAAATTAAACGTTAACGGCTTATGCGTACGGCAGGCACGCGATAACCAGACCCAGATCGCCTTTAGAAACAAGGCCTTTTGGACGCAGGTGACGTTTACGCTTAGTAGATTTTTTGGTCAGAATATGACGCAGGTTTGCGTGCTTACGCTTAAATCCACCACCACCGGTTTTTTTGAAGCGCTTAGCAGCACCGCGTACGGTCTTAATTTTTGGCATCTTAATAACTTCCACTTCGCATTGTTAAATAAACGAAACATAGGCGAACAAAACCTATGAAACCCGAAGGCTCCACAGATTTTGCTGCTTGAAGGCCTTACTGTTTCTTCTTAGGAGCGAGCACCATGATCATCTGGCGGCCTTCGATCTTCGTAGGGAAGGATTCGACTACTGCCAGTTCACTCAGATCGTCACGGACGCGGTTAAGCACTTCCATACCAATCTGTTGGTGGGCCATCTCACGACCGCGGAAACGCAGCGTGATCTTGGCCTTATCGCCATCTTCCAGAAAGCGAATCAGGCTGCGGAGTTTTACCTGATAATCGCCATCGTCGGTACCAGGACGGAATTTGATTTCCTTAACCTGGATAACTTTTTGCTTCTTCTTCTGTTCCTTAGAAGACTTACTCTTTTCATAAAGGAACTTGCCGTAGTCCATGATACGACAAACTGGCGGTTCGGCGTTAGGGCTGATTTCAACTAAATCTACTCCAGCTTCTTCAGCCTTTTCGATCGCTTCTCTCAGACTCACAATCCCCAGCTGCTCGCCTTCCAGACCTGTTAAGCGAACTTCCTGGGCGCGAATCTCGCCATTGATACGATTCGGACGTGCCGTTTGAACTCGTTTTCCGCCTTTAATACCTTATTCCTCCAGTTGTTGAAGACTGCGGCTGCGAATCTCTTGTTGCAGCTTCTCAATCACTTCACTTACGTCCAGGCTGCCCAGGTCTTTACCACGGCGGGTGCGAACGGCAACTTTGCCTGCTTCCACCTCTTTATCACCACAGACCAACATATACGGGACACGACGTAAAGTGTGCTCGCGGATTTTAAAGCCAATCTTCTCATTTCTCAAGTCTGCTTTTACGCGAATGCCCGCATTTTGTAGTTTCTGCGTCAATTCTTTAACGTAATCTGCCTGAGAATCGGTAATGTTCATCACCACGACCTGCACTGGCGCAAGCCAGGTTGGGAAGAAGCCCGCGAACTCTTCGGTCAGGATGCCGATGAAGCGCTCCAGAGAACCGAGAATAGCACGGTGAATCATGACCGGTACCTGACGCTCGTTGTCTTCGCCAACATAAGAGGCGCTTAAACGCTGCGGCAGGGAGAAGTCCAGCTGTACAGTACCGCACTGCCATGCGCGATCGAGGCAGTCATACAGGGTAAATTCAATTTTCGGACCGTAGAATGCACCCTCGCCCAGCTGGTATTCGAACGGAATACCGTTCTCTTCCAGCGCTACGGCGAGATCCGCTTCTGCGCGATCCCAGGTCTCATCGCTACCGATACGTTTTTCCGGACGCGTTGAGAGTTTGACCACGATCTTCTCGAAGCCAAAGGTGCTGTACATATCGTAGACCATACGAATACAGGCGTTAACTTCATCACGAACCTGATCTTCAGTACAGAAGATATGCGCATCATCCTGCGTAAAGCCACGCACGCGCATCAGACCGTGCAGCGCACCTGATGGCTCGTTACGGTGGCAGCTACCGAATTCCGCCATACGCAGCGGCAGGTCGCGGTAGGATTTCAGACCCTGGTTGAAGATCTGAACGTGGCCCGGGCAGTTCATTGGCTTGATGCAGTATTCACGGTTCTCGGACGAGGTGGTGAACATCGCATCTTTGTAGTTGTCCCAGTGGCCGGTTTTTTCCCACAGCACACGGTCCATCATGAACGGGCCTTTCACTTCCTGATACTGGTACTCTTTCAGCTTGGAACGTACGAACGTTTCCAGTTCACGGAAGATAGTCCAGCCATCGTTATGCCAGAACACCATACCCGGCGCTTCTTCCTGCATGTGGTACAGGTCAAGCTGCTTACCGATTTTACGGTGGTCACGCTTCGCGGCCTCTTCCAGGCGCTGCAGGTACGCGTTCAGGGCTTTCTTATCCGCCCATGCGGTACCATAGATACGCTGCAACATCTTGTTGTTGCTGTCGCCACGCCAGTAGGCGCCGGCGATCTTCATCAGTTTGAAATGATGACAGAAGCGCATGTTCGGCACGTGCGGTCCACGGCACATGTCGACGTATTCTTCGTGATGGTACAAGCCAGGCTTGTCATCATGAGCAATGTTTTCATCGAGAATAGAGACTTTATAGCTCTCGCCACGCTTGACGAAGGTTTCACGCGCTTCGTGCCAGCTGACTTTCTTCTTGATGACGTCATAGTTGGTCTCGGCGAGCTCGTGCATACGTTTTTCGAGCGCGTCGATATCTTCCTGGGTCAGGGTGTGGTCAAGATCAACGTCGTAGTAGAAACCGTTGTCGATAACCGGACCGATCGCCATTTTGGTGTTTGGCCACAGCTGCTTGATAGCATGACCCAACAGGTGTGCGCAGGAGTGACGAATGATCTCCAGACCTTCTTCGTCTTTCGCGGTGATGATTGCAAGCGTCGCATCGTTTTCAATCAGATCGGACGCATCAACCAGCTCACCGTTCACACGGCCGGCGATGGTCGCTTTCGCGAGGCCAGGACCGATGTCCAGGGCGACATCCATAGGGCTAACAGCGTGGTCGAAATGGCGTTGGCTGCCATCAGGAAGAGTAATTACAGGCATTTTATATCCTTATTTGCAGTGATGCCCCACACATAAGAGCATATACAAAGAAAATAATCGTGATTTGACAATAGATTACGACACCATCTGACCAACAATCGTCAAATTGGTTCGTCATCATGCACCTGCCGAATTCAGATTAATGCGGATTTACGGCAAGCGACGTAATGTTAACACTATCAGCAAGGAGATTGCACCCTCTGCAGCCAGAATGATGGGCTGGCACGTAGCGTAAATTTGCAGATTGCATCTCTCCGGCGCTCGCATTTCAGACATGCTGGGCTACTCTTGAACATGCCTTTTATATCAACAGGTGCATACCATGAATGTATCCAGTAGAACGGTTGTGATTTTGAACATCCTTTCCGCAACAGGTCTAGTGTTGATCCTCGCCGAACGATTCCACTGGTTCTAAGCCGACCCCTTGTTGGCATAACTCGATCGCTCCCGGGAAGGCGCATCTTTTGGCCCCGTTTGATAGACTATGCGTATCAACGAACAAGGATTAAGTTATGCCAACAAAACGATTTGCCGTAAAACACTGGAAAATGGTGCTGGTGCTGGTTGCCATCTGCGGTGCAATGCTGTTATTTCGGTGGGCGGCAATGATTTGGGGCTAAGTACAAATAAAAATAAATGCCGTTGCGCGTGATGAGAATTTATTGGCGCGGGTTAACCATAATAATGAAAACGGGCCGACACTTTCATCGGCCCGCTATGATTACATTTTATAGCCCAGCGAAATCGTGGTTCTGCGATCGGTATGATCCGGTGCCGTTTCTGGCGGTGAAGAGTTCCAGGTCACGTTGTAGGCCAATTTCAAACCGAAGTGTTCATTGATAGCCACATTCAAAGCACTTTCGGAATTCAGCGTCGTATCCTCGGCACCAAACACAGAAACACCCTGCGTAAATTTGGTGTTGTCGGTCATCTGCCAGGCATACGTGCCGGAAGCATAGCCCAGCGGCTGGGTTTCATTTTCGCCATTGGTGTACTCGTCATAGCGGACACCAGGACCGAATTCGAAACGGAGGCTGTGTACCGGACCATTCAGGAACTGACGACCATAACCGGCGGTGAACACATCGCGCTGGCGATAGCCGTTGAAGCGGTCGGTTAACCAACTTGCCTGACCAAAGATGTAGTCATAGTCGGTCATGTTGTAACGGCTACGTCCACCCACCGCGTATTTCTCGGATGAGCGTTCATCGTTAGCGGACGTGTTGCTGGCATTCCCCCACAGCGACCATGCAGTGGTATTGCCGTACCAGGTCAGGGTGCTGTCCGCCGTCAGAGAAGAGCTTTTCGTATTACCCGATTGGGCGAGATACCCGGCGTTCAGGTTACCTTCAAACGGTTTTTTGGCAGTGGAGGGATCGTCCATGACAGTAAAAACGGTGTCATCGGCGGCTGCATTCAGTGATGCAAAAACGCCACCCGCCAGCATCAGTGCTGCGGGTACTGTCTTCAAAAGCTTCATTTTATTTAAGGAGTCCGTACAACAAAAAAAGAGACCACCACGGTCTCGGAAACTTTCTTGAGGATCAATGACAAGGCGTCCAGAGAAAGGTAACAAATTATAAAAAGGCGCAAATAACATAGCAATATTTTCTTATTTCATTTTTTGAATAAGAACGATCTCAAAACGCGTTTTATTTTATATATCCCTCATCGCATTTATGTCAGCATTCATTTTTAAAATCATACTGTTATTTACATTGCCTTCCTGTCGATCGGTGCCAGGCTTAAAAGAACCCATGCTAAAAGGAGGTTATGATGGCTTCTATTTATACGCTGACGCTCTCCCCTTCCCTCGACTCCGCGACCATAACGCCGCAGATTTACCCGGAAGGTAAACTACGCTGTAGCGCACCCGTATTTGAGCCGGGCGGCGGCGGGATTAACGTTGCGCGCGCGATTACCCACCTCGGCGGTAAAGCGACTGCCATCTTTCCGGCCGGTGGTGCCACGGGGGAGCATCTTGTTACCTTGCTGGCCGATGAACAGGTTGCCGTGGATACCGTAGACGCCAAAGACTGGACCCGGCAGAACCTGCATGTCCACGTTGAGTCCAGCGGGGAACAGTATCGTTTCGTTATGCCAGGCGCCAGGCTGAGTGACGATGAGTTTCGTCAGCTGGAAGAGAAGGTGCTAACCATTGAAAGCGGCTCGCTGCTGGTCATCAGCGGTAGCCTGCCGCCAGGTGTCAAAACAGAAAAGCTGACAGCACTGGTTGATGCCGTACTTCAGCGCGGCATTCGCTGCATTGTCGACAGTTCAGGCGAAGCCCTGCAGGCGGCATTAGAACCCGGACAGCTTGAGCTCGTTAAGCCTAACCAGAAAGAGCTGAGTGCGCTTGTTAATCGCGAACTTAGCCAGCCGGATGACGTGCGTACTGCCGCAGAAGAACTGGTTCGCAGCGGCAAAGCGCACCGCGTTGTCGTCTCTCTCGGTCCTCAGGGTGCGCTGGCCGTCGACAGGACGGGCTTTGTGCAGGTTGTTCCGCCCCCAATGAAGAGCCAGAGCACCGTCGGCGCAGGCGACAGTATGGTCGGCGCGATGGCGCTGAAGCTGGCGCAGGGCGCATCACTTCTGGAGATGACGCGCTATGGCGTCGCGGCGGGGAGTGCCGCCACCATCAATCAGGGAACGCGCCTGTGTTCGCTTGCCGATACGCAGAAAATCGTCGATTACCTGTCACGAAGCTAACCGATATATCCCCCTCCTGACGGAGGGGGATATATCGGTGGAAGTCGCCAAATATGGCGTATCGACTATGCTAAAAAAACTTTCAGGATAACAACGAGGTGAATTATGAGCAGTGGTGATATCACCCGCTACGTCGTGACCATCAGCCTTCATGAAGCATCGCTGACCGAGCTTAACGAGCTCAACAATGCCTTTACACGGGCGAATTTCCTGCTCACGCTAACGGATGACGAAGGTCATATTCATGATTTAGGCACCCTGGCGTTTGGCCTGATCGCAGCCCTGAGTGAAGAAGAGGTACATGCGCTGGCCGCCAGCCTGGTGGAAAGCGTGACCGACAAGCCTGCCGACATCACCGTGGAGACGTGGGAACGCTGGCAGAAAAAAGAACAATAAGTGCCCTGCATGAAATTAATCCGCTCAGGTGTGCGTTAGTTCGTATTTTTTTACCGCAGTTATGCGCTAACTTTATGATCTGGCAGACAACATGGGAGAGTCAACATGTGGCAGGCTATCAGTCATCTTTTACATGAGCAATTGGGTGAAGGTGAAATTGAACTGCGTAACGAGCTGCCGGGCGGGGAAATTCACGCCGCGTGGCATTTACGCTACGCAGGACGCGATTTGTTCGTTAAATGCGACGAGCGAGAGCTGCTCCCGATTTTTACCGCTGAAGCCGATCAGCTTGAACTGTTGTCCCGCAGTAAAACGGTGACGGTACCTGAGGTGCTGGCCGTGGGCAGTGACCGGGACTACAGCTTTCTGGTGATGGACTATCTCCCTGCCCGCCCGTTGGACGCCCATAATGCCTTTATTCTCGGGCAACAGTTAGCGCGCCTGCACCAGTGGAGCGACCAGCCCCAGTTTGGTCTCGACTTCGACAACGACCTTTCCACCACGCCGCAGCCCAATGCCTGGCAACGCCGCTGGTCGACGTTCTTTGCCGAGCAGCGCATCGGATGGCAGCTTGAGCTGGCCGCAGAGAAAGGGCTGGAATTTGGCAACATTGATGCCATCGTCGAGCATGTGCAACAGCGCCTGGCCTCCCACCAGCCTCAGGCGTCTTTACTGCACGGTGATTTATGGTCCGATAACTGCGCGCTGGGCCCCAACGGCCCGTATATCTTCGACCCGGCCTGCTACTGGGGCGACAGAGAGTGCGATTTGGCCATGTTGCCCCTGCATCCCGAACAACCGCCGCAAATATACGATGGCTATCAGTCTGTCTCCCCTCTGCCGCCGGACTTCCTTGAGCGCCAGCCCGTGTATCAGCTCTATACGCTGATGAACCGAGCCATTCTTTTTGGCGGGCAACATCTGGTCAACGTCCAGCGTGCGCTTGAACGCGTGCTTGCGGCTTAAAGACAAAACGGGTGGCCTTGCCGCCACCCTAATTCGTTACAGAAAACCGAGCAGTGAGAAGAAGAAATATCCCGCCACGATGATGATAACCGGCAGGATATAGAGCGGGAAAATTTGCAGGAAAATGGTGTGACGAGGCACCACAATGCGGGATTCAATCTGCTCCCGGCTCATTCCTTCAGGACCTTTCGCCTTCTCAAGGATAAGCTGATCTTCCACCCCTTCGCGTAAAAAACGGGTCTGGCGACTCATTCGTGCGCCCGATGCCTGCAGCGCCATCGCAATAAAAATCAGCGCATAGATAATCCAGAACCCAACATTCAGCTGCTGGTGAAAGTCCGGCGTTGGCGAGTTGAACCAGAAGACGTTCAGGAACGGGGTATTAAACCGCACCATCTCAATCATGACATGCGCAAAATCAAGCATTACCGCATTAATGCCCGGCTGTTTTTCGCTGTGATCGTACATAAACTTCAGCACGGATATCAGCGTAGAAATGACGGCGGGAATAAAAATCACCCAGCCTGCAATACGTTTTAAGACAGCAATGCGTCCAGCTTGTTGATACGTCATCAGTTCCTCTTCATAAAGACGCGTGATTTGAGCCTAAGTCTACCTGCTGGACATCAATTTCGCCCGCTCTTTAAAAGCAATATGCTAAATTGCAGACTGTGCTTAGCACTTATCGTCTGTCGAACACCTGGATAAGGAGACGTTGTGATGTCGACACCGCGCCAGATACTTGCCGCTATTTTTGACATGGATGGATTACTGATTGATTCCGAGCCGTTGTGGGATCGCGCCGAGCTGGACGTGATGGCCAGCCTGGGCGTTGATATCAGTCGCCGTAATGAACTTCCCGACACGCTGGGCCTGCGTATTGATATGGTCGTTGACCTGTGGTACGCCCAACAGCCGTGGGTTGGGCCCGATCGCGACGAAGTCACCTCGCGTATTATCAGCCGCGCCATCGCGCTGGTGGAGGAGAACAAGCCGCTCTTGCCGGGCGTACATGAGGCTGTCGCGCTGTGCAAGTCTCAGGGGCTGAAGGTTGGCCTGGCTTCCGCTTCACCGCTGCATATGCTGGAAAAAGTGCTGATCATGTTTGAGCTGCGCGACAGTTTTGACGCCCTGGCGTCTGCGGAAAAACTGCCCTACAGCAAGCCACATCCGCAGGTCTATATGGACTGCGCCGCGAAGCTGGGTCTTGATCCGCTTACCTGCGTCGCGCTGGAAGATTCAGTAAACGGCATGGTGGCCTCCAAAGCCGCGCGTATGCGCTCCATTGTGGTTCCCGATGAAGAAAACCGCCACGATCCGCGGTATGCTCTTGCCGACGTTAAGCTGAATTCGCTGGCTGAACTGACGGTACAACACCTGCGCGGCGAATAGCGCCCCTCCTACAGGCAGCGTCATGCTGCCTGATAAAAACAAAACACAGTTTCATTTTGTTTGCTTTTCTCATCCCGGCCTCCTATCTTTAACGTCAACACGACGATAACCAGCTTCTGAGGCGCGTATGATACTGGACACCTTTACTCTTTCAGGCAAAGTAGCCCTCATCACCGGGTGCGATACCGGGCTGGGGCAAGGTATGGCTATTGCGCTGGCGCAGGCAGGTTGCGATATCGTTGGGGTAAATCGCAAAGCTCCAGAGAAAACGGCCAGCGCCGTCACCGCCCTGGGAAGACGTTTTGTGGCTATTCGGGCCGATCTGAGCCAGCAGGAAAATCTTCAGTACGTCGTGGACACCGCCGTGGCGGAGATGGGACGAATTGATATTCTGGTGAACAATGCCGGGACGATTCGCCGGGAGGAGGCCCTGACGTTCAGCGAAAAAGACTGGGATGACGTTATGAACCTGAATCTCAAGTCGCTCTTTTTCCTCTCTCAGGCGGTCGCTAAGCGATTTATCACCCAGGGCCAGGGCGGCAAAATTATCAATATCGCCTCTATGCTCTCCTTTCAGGGCGGCATTCGCGTGCCGTCGTATACCGCCTCGAAAAGCGGCGTACTGGGGATCACGCGCCTGCTGGCAAATGAGTGGGCGCTACATGGCATCAACGTGAATGCCATCGCGCCGGGCTACATGGCGACGAACAACACGCAGCAGCTGCGCGATAACGAACAGCGTAACGCGGAGATCCTTGACCGCATCCCGGCGGGTCGATGGGGAGTACCGGATGACCTTCAGGGGCCGGTCGTCTTTTTAGCCTCCCCCGCATCAGATTACGTGAATGGTCACACCTTAGCCGTCGACGGCGGCTGGCTGGCGCGCTGAGGCGCGTTTGTGACAAACAGTTACACCGTCACCTCTTTCGTCCACTGTATAAAAACCCTATACTGTATAAATTGACAGTTTCGTGGGTTTTATCATGACGGCGGAAGGCCACCTGCTTTTTTCAATTGCGTGCGCAGTATTTGCCAAAAACGCAGAACTTACTCCCGTGCTTGCACAGGGAGACTGGTGGCATATTGTCCCTTCCGCCGTTTTAACTTGTCTGCTGCCCGATATTGACCACCCAAAATCCTTCCTCGGACAGCGCCTGAAGTGGGTGTCGAAGCCCATCGCCCGCGCGTTCGGCCACCGCGGGTTTACCCACAGCCTGCTGGCCGTTTTTGGCCTGCTCACGCTTTTCTATTTAAAAGTCCCTGAAAGCTGGATAGTGCCGGGCGATGCCATTCAGGGCATGGTGCTGGGTTATTTAAGCCATATCCTCGCCGATATGCTGACGCCCGCGGGCGTGCCGTTGCTTTGGCCCTGCCGCTGGCGTTTCCGTTTTCCGATCCTTGCGCCGCAGAAAGGGAATCAGCTTGAACGCGTGCTGTGCATGGCGCTGTTCGCCTACGCCGTCTGGATGCCGCAAACTTTGCCCGAAAACAGTGCAGTGCGCTGGTCTTCCCAGATGATCAATTCGCTGCAATTTCAGTTCAATCGTTTTATTCATCACCAGATTGAACAGTAAACCAACAAAATCATTCCATTTGTCATAAACCATTCCATTTGGATATAAGCGCCACATCACACTTCTGCTAACCTTCCGCCAACAGGATCGGGAAAAACCGATCCCACATAATAAATCAGGAGAACGGGGATGAATTTTCCACTCATCGCGAACATAGTCGTGTTCGTCGTATTACTATTGCTTCTCGCGCAGGCGCGCCACAAACAGTGGAGCCTGGCGAAAAAAGTACTGGTCGGTCTGGTCATGGGTGTGGCGTTTGGTCTGGCCTTACACGCCGTCTACGGCTCCGATAATCCGGTACTGAAAGAGTCCATTCAGTGGTTCAACATTGTCGGTAACGGCTACGTCCAACTGCTGCAGATGATCGTTATGCCGCTGGTGTTCGCCTCTATTCTGAGCGCCGTAGCCCGTCTGCACAACGCAACTCAGCTGGGTAAAATCAGCTTTCTGACCATTGGTACGCTGCTCTTTACCACGCTGATTGCCGCGCTGGTGGGGGTGCTGGTCACCAACCTGTTTGGCCTGACGGCCGAAGGTCTGGTTCAGGGTACCGCTGAAACGGCGCGTCTGACCGCAATTCAAACCAACTACGTGGGTAAAGTGGCTGATCTGACGGTTCCGCAGATGGTCCTCTCCTTCATTCCGAAGAACCCGTTTGCTGACCTGACCGGTGCAAGCCCAACCTCTATCATCAGCGTGGTGATCTTCGCGGCATTCCTGGGCGTGGCTGCGCTTAAGCTGCTGAAAGACGACGTGCCGAAAGGCGAACGCGTGCTGACGGCGATTGATACCCTGCAAAGCTGGGTGATGAAGCTGGTCCGTCTGGTCATGCAGCTGACGCCATACGGCGTTCTGGCACTGATGACCAAAGTGGTAGCCGGCTCTAACCTGCAGGACATCATTAAGCTGGGCAGCTTCGTAGTCGCCTCTTATCTGGGCCTGGGCATTATGTTCGTGGTGCACGGTATCCTGCTGGGCGTGAACGGCGTCAGCCCGCTGAAATACTTCCGCAAAGTATGGCCGGTACTGACCTTTGCCTTCACCAGCCGTTCCAGCGCAGCGTCTATTCCGCTGAACGTTGAAGCACAGACCCGTCGTCTGGGCGTGCCGGAATCTATCGCCAGCTTCTCTGCCTCCTTTGGTGCTACCATCGGTCAGAACGGCTGCGCGGGTCTCTACCCGGCGATGCTGGCGGTGATGGTTGCCCCAACCGTGGGTATCAACCCGCTGGATCCGGTCTGGATCGCCACGCTAGTCGGGATTGTTACCATCAGCTCCGCCGGCGTTGCAGGTGTCGGCGGCGGTGCAACCTTCGCCGCGCTGATTGTGCTGCCCGCGCTGGGCCTGCCCGTCACGCTGGTCGCCCTGCTGATCTCCGTTGAACCGCTGATCGATATGGGCCGTACCGCGCTGAACGTGAGCGGCTCCATGACTGCCGGTACGCTGACCAGCCAGTGGCTGAAGCAGACCGACAAAACCATTCTGGAAAGTGAAGACGACGCCGAGCTGGCGCACCGTTAATCTCGATAGAAATAAAAAAACCGCCTGATGGCGGTTTTTTTATGGCTGTTATTCTTCAACCTCTTCATCCTGGCGGATTTGCGTCGCCCATCGCTGGGCTGACTCCGGCACGGAAAACGCCGGCGACCGGCGGAAATGTTCCCCCACCAGGACAAAAGCCACATATTTACCGCGAAGCAGCCAGACATCACGAAAACCATCCACTTTCAGGGCATGGTCAGGCGGCGCGGGCTCAACGCGGGGCACATAGCTAATAACCTGGCGGTTTTGTTGACGAAGAGGTTTCATAAGCGACGGATTCACTAAAGCAAATTCTTGAAGCAGGAAAATTCTATGATAGCCGATCCTGCTGCCTTACGTCGCGCTCCGAGTGGGTGAGATGGCTCCTTTCGTTAATAACGTCATGTGAAAAACGCTTAGTTAGCGAGCTATCTCACGACATTGTTCTATCCTTAATAGGGTTTTTAGCAATGGATAAAGGAGAAGCGTGCAATGTCGAACAAAGATAAATCACAGCAATCACCGATTCATGGCACTGAAGAATCTCAACCGGGTATGGATTCTCTCGCCCCTGCTGACGGCTCTCACCGCCCCTCGCCGGGCCCATCAGCCCCTGGCGAACAACCATCCGCGCCGGGAAGCATGAAATCGCCGGACACCGGAAACGAGAAGCTGAAATCGCTTGAGCCACACCGTAAAGGCGGCGAAGGTTTTGCACTCACCACCAATCAGGGCGTGCGCATTGCTGACGATCAAAACTCCCTTCGCGCAGGCGCGCGCGGACCGACCCTGCTGGAAGATTTCATCCTGCGGGAAAAAATTACCCATTTTGACCATGAGCGAATTCCGGAACGCATCGTTCACGCGCGCGGTTCTGCGGCGCACGGCTACTTCAAGCCCTATAAAAGCCTGAAAGCGATCACCAAAGCGGATTTCCTCTCCGACCCGGATAAAATCACGCCGGTCTTTGTGCGTTTCTCCACCGTGCAGGGTGGCGCAGGTTCGGCAGATACGGTGCGTGATATCCGCGGCTTTGCCACCAAGTTTTATACCGAAGAGGGTATTTTCGATCTGGTGGGCAATAACACCCCGGTGTTTTTCATTCAGGATGCGCATAAATTTCCTGACTTTGTCCATGCGGTAAAACCGGAGCCCCACTGGGCCATACCCCAGGGACAAAGTGCGCACGATACCTTCTGGGACTATGTCTCCCTGCAGCCTGAAACCTTACACAACGTGATGTGGGCGATGTCCGACCGTGGGATCCCGCGCAGCTATCGCACGATGGAAGGGTTCGGTATTCATACCTTCCGCATGATCAACGCGGAAGGAAAAGCCACGTTTGTGCGCTTCCACTGGAAGCCGGTAGCGGGCAAAGCCTCGCTGGTATGGGATGAGGCGCAGAAGCTCACCGGACGCGATCCGGACTTCCATCGCCGCGAACTGTGGGAATCCATTGAAGCGGGTGACTTCCCGGAATATGAACTGGGCTTACAGCTGATCCCGGAAGAAGACGAGTTTAAGTTCGATTTCGACCTGCTTGACCCGACAAAACTCATCCCTGAGGAGCTGGTGCCCGTTCAGCTGGTGGGGAAAATGGTGCTTAACCGCAACCCGGATAATTTCTTTGCCGAAAACGAGCAGGCCGCATTCCACCCGGGCCACATCGTCCCCGGACTGGATTTCACCAACGATCCGCTCTTACAGGGACGTCTGTTCTCGTATACCGATACGCAGATTAGCCGTCTTGGTGGGCCGAACTTCCACGAGATCCCGATTAACCGCCCAACCTGCCCGTACCATAACTTCCAGCGCGACGGGATGCACCGTCAGGATATTGATACCAACCCGGCAAACTATGAGCCGAACTCCATCAACGACAACTGGCCGCGAGAAACCCCGCCGGGGCCGAAACGCGGCGGATTCGAATCGTACCAGGAGCGTATCGACGGCAACAAAATTCGCGAGCGCAGCCCCTCGTTCGGTGAGTATTACGCCCACCCTCGCCTGTTCTGGAACAGCCAGACGCCGATTGAGCAACAGCACATCATCGGCGGCTTTAGCTTCGAACTGAGCAAAGTGGTGCGCACCTACATCCGCGAGCGCGTGGTCGATCAGCTGGCGCACATTGATATTCAGCTTGCCCAGAGCGTGGCGGATAACCTTGGTATCACACTAACGGACGAACAGCGCAACCTTGCGCCACCGAAAGAGGTTAACGGCGTGAAGAAAGATCCATCGCTGAGCCTGTATGCGGTGCCGGGGGGTTCAATTAAAGGCCGCGTGGTCGCCATCCTGCTGAACGACAAAACCCGCGCCAGCGACGTGCTGGGGATTATGCAGGCGCTAAAAACCCAGGGCGTACACGCCAAACTGCTCTATTCCCGCATGGGTGAAGTGACCGCCGACGATGGTTCTGTGCTGCCGGTCGCGGCGACCTTTGCCGGTGCGCCATCGCTGACCGTCGATGCGGTGATCGTGCCGTGCGGGGATATTGCCAGCCTGCTGACCAACGGCGACGCCGTCTATTATCTGCTGGAAGCCTATAAGCACCTGAAGCCCATTGCGCTGTCCGGCGACGGACGACAGTTTAAAGCACAGCTGAAGGTAGCCGATCAGGGTGAGGACGGCATTGTCGAGGGCGATAGCGTTGACGATGCCTTTATGACGAAGTTGTTTGATTTGCTCGCCGCGCACCGCGTCTGGTCGCGCAGCAGTAAGATCGATCAGATTCCGGCGTAAAAACCATTCCCGGTTGTGCGGCCTGATGCCCTCACCCACGGGAGAGGGAGAAAACAATAAAAACGGTAACCCAGGTTACCGTTTTGCTTTTACCTCGCCACCCGGCACTTCTTACAGATCCCCAAACGTCCCCAACCGATACCCACGCTTGGCAATGGCGTATTTCAGCGACGGCGACGTCAGGACATCCAGCTCCGCCAGGCGCGGCCAGCAGTAGGCGCTCTTACGCACGGTGTTATCGACAAATGCAGGATGCGCCATGACCTCCAGCGACCGTTCCCCCCGCGCGGCGGAATCCTCCAGCACCTTCAGGAACAGCGCTTCGTCGATCTCGTCGCCGTAAAAGGCGCTGCTGAACCCCTCTGTTGTTGTCACGGCACAGTCCAGCACGCCCTGCGCCTCACGATCCACGCGCATCGCCACGCCTTTGCGTTGGGCAAACGCCGCAACAATCGGGAAAATCGCCGGGATCATGTGCACATGATGGTGGCTGTCGATGTGCGTCGGCGCCTTGCCAAAAAGATCAACAAAGCGGTTGTACTGGCAGTCCAGCTCACGGGCAATCTCTTCGAGCGGCAGAGCGTCCTGCTCCGCCAGATCCCAAATCCATTTGCCCAGCAGACCGTCACGCGTCAGGCCCGGCATGGGCGAAAGCGGCATCCCGAGCGTCAGCACAAAATGCATGCCGACACCCAGCTCTGGCACCTCGCGGCTCAACTGCGCCGCGTGTTCAACCGCTTCACCGTTCACCAGTGCCGTTGTAGAGGTCACTACCCCCCGGCGACAGGCTTCAATAATGCCGTAGTTCTGGCCTTTCGAAAGGCCAAAGTCATCAGCATTAACGATCAGCAGGTTTTCCATTGTGCGTCCTCTCAGTGTTGTTTGAACTTCAGCTTCTCAATCGTGGCGGCAAAGTTCGGCAACCATTTTTCATGCGCCAGGATCATCTCGCTGGCCAGCTGCTCCGCATCGCGGTCGGAATGCACCAGCGGGCTGAGGTTCAGCGCCAGAAGCACGTCATTGAGTTCACCGCTCAGCGCCGCGTTGCTCGCCGCCACTTCAAAGCCTTTGATGGTGTGGATCAGGCCCATAACTTTGTCGTCGAAGTGGGTGATACGTGGATGCAGTTTAGCCCCCTCGCGCCCGAGAATGCAGGTCATCTCGACGGCCCAGTCCGCCGGGATATTGTCGATATGGCCGTGATGCGGCACGTTAACATAATGCTCCGCCTGCTTGTCGTTGTAGATGGCGTTGATCACTTCACACGCTGCATCGGAGTAATAGGCCCCACCGCGCTGCTCAAGCGCTTTCGGTTTGACGTTCAGGTTCGGATCTTTATATAAATCGAACAGCTGCTTCTCAACTTTCTGAACGATTTGCGCACGCGCGCCGCCCTTATAGTACTCGCCCATTTCGATAGCCAGCATCTCTTTCTGCTTGAAGTAGTAAAGCAGGTACGAGCACGGCAGCAGATTCAGCGAGCGGATCAGCCCTTCGCTGAACGGCAGGTCAAAGATGTTCTTCACGGAGGCCGCGGTCAGGCGACCGGAAGCCACGCCGTCGAGCAGTTCGGCAAAGCGCGATTTTCCGTTCACGATGACGTCTTTAATGAACACCATGTGGTTCAGGCCGAACAGATCGATTGAGAGATCGTCACTGTCGGTCAGCTCCAGCACGTCGCGGATAAACATCTTCATGCCGATCGGGATATTACAGACGCCGATAAAGCGTTTGAAATTGGTATGACGATAAACCGCCTCGGTCACCATTCCGGCCGGGTTAGTGAAGTTAATCACCCACGCGTTCGGGCAGATCTCTTGCACATCTTTGACGATGTCAAAAATCACCGGAATGGTACGCAGGCCTTTGAACAGGCCGCCCGCGCCGTTGGTCTCCTGCCCCAGGTAGCCGTGGCTCAGCGGAATACGCTCGTCCAGCTCGCGCGCTTTTAGCTGGCCGACGCGCAGCTGAGTGGTAACGAAATCCGCATCTTTCAGCGCCAGGCGACGATCGAGGGATTTATGCACGGTCATAGGCACGCCCGCTTTCTCAACCATGCGCTTGCACAGGTCGAAAATAATATCCAGCTTCTCCTGACCTTCCTCAACGTCCACCAGCCATAATTCGCTGACCGGTAATTCATGATAACGTTTCAGAAAACCTTCGAGTAATTCCGGGGTATAGCTGCTGCCGCCACCAATGGTTACGACTTTTAATTTCTTTTGCATAATATCTCCCTTAGCGTATCAGGTTAATCGCCTGCAAGGTATAGCGTACTCTTCCCGCTATTTGGGCAAGCCATTAAAGCAATATTTATGGCGGGTAATCCGCCGAAAGTTAATTAATTACCGTTAAATTCTTCCGGTAGCTGTTCGGTGTGAATGAGGTCAACTTCTTAAAAGTTTTAATAAACAGGCTGGGACTGCTATATCCTGACTCATAGGCAATATCGGTGACAGAATAGTTGGTAATCTCCAGCTGTTTTTTGGCAAAATTAATGCGGATTTCATTAATTATTTGCACCGGCGTTTTACGATAATAACGCTGCGTTGCGCGGGTCAGATATTCCTGGGATTTCCCCGAGAGGGATACCATATTTTCCAGCGCATTTTCGCTGAACTGGCCTTTATCGTGCATCAGTTCCACGGTGCTGCGCAGCCACTGTGGAACATCATCCGTCACCTGCTGCTCTTCACGGTGATGCCGCAACCGGTTCATCACGTAGAAGGTCACCGTTTCAATAAATTCATCAAACTCATTGTCGCGGAAGTTAAGCGAGGCGATGACCGTTTCAATCCAGGTCATGAACTCGTTTTTCACACGATATACCTGGGACGCCACAAAGCAGAACGGCACCAGCGGCAGATAGTGCTTCTCAAAGAAGCGTCTGCTGACGCCCACGTTCAGAATGCGGGTCGCGCCAAATTCGTAAAAGCTCTGGTGATAGGAACCCATCGGCAGGAAGACAAAATCCCCTCGCTCCAGCAGGACGCGCTTACCGTTGATCTCCTGGTAGTAGCGGCCGGTCAGAACAATCGTGAACTCATAGTAGTCATGCTGGTGCAGACCGCTGGCGCTCTCCGTCTTGTTGTAGATAACCACGTGAAAATTTTTGCCATTAAACAGTTGCTGTTCAAATGCGGTTTTGATTTCCATCGTGCTGACCTCCTGCTGCTCAATCCGACCTAGTGCATTTTCTCGTGAAGCTCAATCAACTCCGCCACCAGCTCACGCGCCAGCATGGACGTCATCAGGTGATCCTGAGCGTGTACCAGCACCAGGCTGACCTTCATCTTCCCTTCGCCCTGGTCGCTTTCAATCAGCTTTGTCTGCACCAGGTGCGCTTCGTTCAGCGCCGTGCGGGACTGCTCCATCATGGTTTTCGCGGCGGCGAAATCGCCCTGCTTGGCCTGCTTCAGTGCGGCATACGCCAGGCTGCGCGCCTGCCCGGAGTTGATGATGAGGCCCATCACCACTTCTTCGAGATCGTTCTCTGCGGCTTCGTCTGCGACGATACTATCCAAATCTAACATGTTTTAGCTCCTTGTGGCTGGCGCGGGCTTCCCCGCGCCGGTCAATCTTAGAATTTCAGTGAGAGGGCAATTTCCTCTTCGCTCTCTTCTTCATCAATGATGGTGGCAGCTTTGTTCGCAATCGCCACGAACGGCATGTACAGCAGGGTGGCAATCCCGAGGTTGAATATCGCCAGCAGGAAGGCCGCGACGCTACCGTTGGTGTTAAAGAAGGCACCCAGACCTGCCGGCATGGTCCACGGAGCGATGTTGGTGATCGGTGGAATAATACCCATGTAGTAGGCCGTCAGGGTGATCGCTGCCAGCAGCGGCTGCACCAGGATGAACGGGATAAACATTACCGGGTTCATGATGATTGGCAGACCGAACAGAATCGGCTCGTTAATCTGGAAGATGCCTGATGGCAGGGCCAGTTTCGCCACCTGACGATAGTCAGCGCGACGAGAGACAATAAAGACCGCGATGATCAGACCCAGGGTCGCCCCGGTACCACCCAGGAAGATATAGGAGTCAAGCATCGGCTTCGCCCACACATGGAAGGTTTTACCTGCCGCCAGCGCCGCGTCAACGGAACCGTACTGCTGGTAAAGCGCAACGTTTTCCAGTGCCCATGGGGTCATAATTCCGCTGTCCAGCGCGGCCAGTGCCAGTGAACCATGCACGCCGAAGAACCACAGCAGAGAGGTAAAAATCACATACGCCCAACCGACCACGCCACCCATCGACGCCAGCGGCGTAGAGATAGAGTCCATGATGATCTGGTGGAAGTTCGTGCCCCAGTGAGAGAGCGCCCAGGCGATAATCCCCATGATGGAGAGGATAATGAAGCCTGGGATCAACGCGGAAAATGAACGAGAAACGGAGGCCGGCACGCTATCCGGCAGGCGGATAACCCAGTTGCGACGGATAATAAAGGTGAACATTTCTGCCACCACCAGGCCGATAACAATACCGGAGATGATGTTGGCTCCGCCCAGCCAGTTTGCGCCAACGGCGTAGGCTTCACCCACGCTGTAAGGCGTGACGGTCATAAACGCGGCAACGGATAATAATCCGGCGGCCAGCGGATCCACTTTCCGCTCTTCAGCCAGCGCCATCCCAATAAAGAAAGGCGCCATCAGCGACATAATACCCAACGTACCGTTATATACGTTGCCGCCGATGGCTTTAAAACCGTTAAGGGTTTCAATAGTGGAAGCGTCTAACCGAATTCCTAATGAATAAAAGAAGGAACCTTCACCAAAGCTCAGAAAAACGTTGTTAATTAAAACGAACATGGCCCCGGCCAGCGTCAACGGCATTAATTTAATAAAACCGTTTTTGATGGCATTAACGTGAGGCTGCTTTCCTATTTTAACAGCAAAAGGAAGGAGTACCTTTTCAAGTGAAGCGATGACTTTACTCATAGGAAAATACCCTTAAATGCCGTAACGCATGTTACGGCGTAATTGTGTGTGAAATAACTCTTTGACGGGAAAAATAAAAATTAATTAGCAGCTTTTTTAATGGCTGCCACAGCAGCTTTAAGTACACCTAAACCATCGATCTTGCCGTACAGCCCCGAGTCGATCACCTCGACCGGTTTATTCGGTAGCAGTCGTTGAATTTCGGGCAACATATAGGCAATTTGCGGCCCCAGTAACACAACATCGGCTTTCTGGCCTTTTTCGCCCGCCAGCGTTTCCGGAAACGCTTCAATCACCACAGGAACTTCATACTTTTCAGCCTGCGCGCGCATCTTTGACACCAGAAGCGAGGTTGACATGCCCGCTGAGCAGAACAGGTAGATATGTTTCTTTTCCATCATAATTTCCCTCTTGTATGACTACCTGCCGTCGCGCTATCACTCGACTCGCTGTCCCGGCAGACAGGTAGCTTGCGTACTGTTGTTTATCGTTGAAGTGAGTATACGCAATGGTACAGAGGGGAGATAATTCTGGATAGGCCTAAATTGTCTCTCATTGACCTGGCTTGTTGACTACCTTCACATTTCAGGCAAATAATTCGCGCAAAGAAATAAGATTAACGTATGAATAAAAAAACCGGCCCAGAGGCCGGTTTGTTAACATCTTCAGGCAAGCAGGGTTACTGCGCCTTAGGTGCCTGCGGATCGGTGTCGTATTCAGCACAGGTCTGATAGCCGGAGTTAATCACATGTCCGGTATCATCCAGCGCGACGAAGTAGGTTTCTGCCTTACCATCACGTTGACCCAGGATATAAGTCTGACACGTACCGCGCGCGTGAATCATGGTCACTTCAGAAGAAGGCTTGCCGGCGATCGCAGCCACCTGCGAACGTGTCATCCCTTTTTTAACGTCTTTAACCACGGGCTGGGTAAACTGATCCTTGGTGCGATCGTAAGCCGTACACCCTGCCAGCATCGTCAGTACCGCCGCTGCGCTAAGAATTCCTGCTACGTTCTTGTTCATATTCCGTCCTCTTGTTTATCAGCGTGTTATCTAAGCATGGGATAAAAAGTACTATTGTTCAACTTTGTGATTTACGCCAGACGAATTTCGGAAAATTCTAATAAAACAACGATAAGCTGCTAAATCGCCGCAAATTAACGCACTCGAAACTGTGATCCTTGTCGTTTTCCGCCCAAAGGGTTAGTTTTAACAGTTAACACATTCTGTTTATGTTCTGCATACGGAGGGCATGATGGCTCTGCAACAAGAGATTATTCAGGCGCTGGGCGCTAAGCCTGCGATAGATGCACAGGAAGAGATCCGCCGCAGCGTGGATTTTTTAAAGTCGTACTTAAAAAAGAACGCTTTCCTGAAATCCCTGGTGCTGGGCATCAGCGGCGGGCAGGACTCTACCCTGACGGGTAAACTCTGCCAGATGGCGATTTCAGAGCTTCGTGAAGAGACGGGCGACGAAGCGCTGCAGTTTATCGCCGTGCGTCTGCCTTACGGGGTTCAGGCGGACGAACAGGACTGCCAGGACGCCATCGCGTTCATCCAGCCCGATCGCGTGCTTACCGTCAATATCAAAGGCTCGGTGCTGGCAAGCGAGCAGGCGCTGCGCGAAGCGGGCATTGAATTGAGTGATTTTGTGCGCGGCAACGAGAAAGCGCGCGAGCGCATGAAAGCCCAGTACAGCATCGCCGGGATGACCAAAGGCGTTGTGGTAGGCACCGACCATGCGGCAGAAGCGATCACCGGTTTCTTCACCAAATACGGCGATGGCGGCACCGACATCAACCCGATTTTCCGTCTCAACAAGCGTCAGGGCAAGCAGCTGCTCGCCGCGCTGGGCTGCCCTGAGCACCTGTACAAGAAAGCGCCAACCGCGGATCTGGAAGACGATCGCCCTTCCCTGCCGGATGAAGCGGCCCTTGGCGTCACCTATGACAACATTGATGATTATCTGGAAGGCAAAACGCTGGATGAAGGTACCGCGAAAATTATCGAGGGCTGGTACCTGAAAACCGAGCACAAGCGCCACACGCCAATTACGGTGTTTGACGATTTCTGGAAATAAACGCAAAACGGTAACCCAGGTTACCGTTTTTTGTGTTTGCGCCCTCTCCCGTGGGAGAGGGTTGGGGTGAGGGCATCAGGCCGCACGTCATGGCCGGGTGAGGCGTAGCCGCCACCCGGCTCTTTTTTAACCACAGCATACCTGCTACACTGTATACCTGAACAGTATATGGAGCAGTATGTGAGCAGGCGTCAATCAGCCCCGCGTCTTGAGTTTGAAGCGGCGGCTATCTATGAATATCCCGAACATCTTCGCCCCTGGCTTGAGGCGCTGCCCAAACAGCCGGGTGTGTACATCTTTCACGGTGAAAGCGAGACCCTGCCGCTCTACATCGGCAAAAGCGTTAACATTCGCAGCCGGGTGTTATCCCACCTGCGCACCCCGGACGAGGCCGCCATGCTGCGCCAGTCGCGACGCATTACCTGGTTCCAGACGGCGGGAGAAATGGGCGCGCTGTTGCTGGAAGCCCGGCTGATAAAAGAGCAGCAGCCGCTCTTCAATAAGCGCCTGCGGCGCAACCGCCAGCTCTGCTCCCTGCAGATCGCCGACGGCAAGCCGCAGGTCGTCTACGCCCGCGAGGTCGATTTCTCCCACGCCCCGAATCTCTTCGGGCTGTTCGCAAACAAGCGTGCCGCCCTGCAGTCTCTGCAGGCGCTCGCGGACGAGCTGCAGCTTTGCTATAGCCTTTTAGGGCTAGAGGGCACCACGCGGGGCCGCGCCTGTTTCCGCTCCGCTCTGAAGCGCTGCGCGGGCGCCTGCTGCGGAAAAGAGAGCGTTGAGGCGCATCACGCCCGGCTCCTCGCGGGACTGGCCGGGATCAGCGTCAACTGCTGGCCGTGGGACGGCGCCGTTGCGCTAAAAGAAGTGGGTGAAACCATGACGCAGTATCACATCGTCAATAACTGGCTCTGGCTGGGGGCTGTCGATGATTTAAGCGACGCGGCAACCCTGCTGCGCACACCCGCGGGATTCGACCACGACGGCTACAAAATCCTCTGCAAGCCCGTATTAGCGGGCAAGTTCGAGATCATCGCACTCAGTGACCCGGCAGCCAATTAATTTCACTGAACAGCAGGGTGCCCTGAGACTCCAGCAGACGCAGAGTATGGGTCCCCTCCTGCCAGCTGGCGCCCTGATCGGCCGTCAGCAATTTATCACCCAGCTGCCACGCACCGCTTAATACAAACACCACGCCCCCGCGCGAGCCAAAGGTGGTAAAAGTACGATCGGCAACCCGCACCTTCGCCTGACAGCAATCGCGCCGGGTCATGATGTTGAAATCCATCGCCATCCTGCCATCGGAAAGCAGCGCCTTCACCGGCAAATCGCCAGCAAAACTGTAAGGCTGATACTGTTTAAGGGTATGGCAGAACGCCTGACCGGCATCCAGCGTCACCTCCCCGCCTTCCAGCAGGGTAATGACCCGGTCGACACCGGGAAACGAGGAGAATTCGCCGTTGCTGGCGATGGTCGCGATACTGGCACGCCAGAAAAAATCGCGCGTCGCGGGAGGGATACAGCAAATTTCTCGCGTTTCGCCGGCACCATTGCGCCAGAGGCTGACCGGCATCTTACGAATATCAAAGAACTCCATCACCACTCCTGAATGGCACAACCCGTGCCAGGGCAAGGATATCGCTACCCCTGCAGTCTTGTTTGTTATCGTTAGGTATTCACAGACACAGTATCGGCAGCAGAGCGGGCAGGCCTTAGCGGAACGTTAATAAAAATGCTAACGCCATGACTCTACAGACATTCTCTGAAGCGACTACAGGAGAATACCGCGCTGGCGGCGGCAGGCAAGAGGGCAGAATAGAAAAACCGCCGGTCCTGTCCACAGCGATTTCGCTTTTGTGGACAGGATCCCGGCGGTCTTAAGAGAGTGAACCGATTATTCGGTTGGTGCTGGCATTTTACCTTCCATCGCCGGACGTTCTGTCAGACGCTTCTCAAAATTGGCATTAAACTGTTTTTTCTGTTCCGGGGTCAGAATGTTGTAGATCTTGTTCTGGGTTTCCATGTGGGCCAGCATGCGGGCTTTGTGCTGCTCGGCCATTTTGTCGATCTGCGCTTCGGCTTTCGCCTTATCGAAGCTGTCGCTGGCAATAATGTCATGCATTGCGCGGCGCTCTTCCAGCGGAGGACGCTTCATCTGGTCACGCTGGCTTTTCATGATGTCGCGGATCTGCTGCTTCTGCGCGTCCGTCAGGTTCAAATCTTTGAACATCATCATCTCGTGGTGCATACCCGGCTTGCCTTTATGATGCATCATCATTTTGCCTTCAGCTGGCGCGGCGGTGGTGGTTGCGGTATCTGCGGCGAACGCCATGCTGGTAGCGCCCAGAGCCAGGGTAGAAGCAACAAACAGTGCAGTAAACTTACGCATAATTTATTTCCTTTCTTTCAGTTATTCTTCGGCGCTATGCCGTGTTGACGAGATTAACTTTACGGGGTTTATCGTCAATTAATCAGAGCAACGGTAAAACAATGAAAGTGTAAAAAACAATTTTTCGCCAAATGTGGAGGAAATAAGGATAAAGCGTGGAGAGTTGCAACAAGAAATATTCAATACGATGATTTTAAAGCTATTTAGCAGAAGTATAACGAAGTGACGGTGAATAATAAAGCAATTCGCCAGGAATATTCCGTAAAAGAAATCAGAGCGCTTTAATCGCTAAGAAAACATATTTACTTCCCCTCCCGGATGGTGAGAGGGGAAAGGTTCAGGTGAGTTTTTCCAGCATCAGACCGGCCCGCAGGCCAAACGCTACGGAGGGGTTGGGGAACAGCACATATTCGGTGGTTTTCTGCACCTCGTAACGCTCTTCGCCATCTTCCGCCAGCAGAGCCCCTTTGCGAAACGGCGTGAAGTTCAGAGTGTGCGCGGCCATGTGAAGCTGGAAAGCCTCGCTGCGGCGGGTGATCTGCTGTACGACCCGGTAACGCTCAACGGGCTGATGTGCGTGCTCGGTAGCCGTCCCACCGAGCAGCGCCCGAAGCGCGAGCTCCGTAGGCGCAAAGCGCGTGAGATCGTTCTGTCCGAACGGTAGCGCTTTTCCCAGCTCCAGCGTACAGGACAGCGCGCCAAACCGTTCGCAAGTGAAGTGAGTAAAGGTCCCACCCGGCGACTGATGAAACACCAGCGCCTCCAGCCCGGCATCCCCCAACCAGCTCAGAAACGCTTCATCCCACGGCTGATTGCGCTGCGGCAGAACGCCGAATCTGACATGGTAAGAGGCGCGGATCGCCGTATGCAGATCCAGATGCCAGCGCGCCGGTCCCGCCACGGCAAAAAACGTCGTCACGACGTTCTCCAGCCACTGCGCGCGCGCCGTTTCGTCACTCTGCGGAAACTGCGACCAGCGACCGCCGAACATGCGGTTAATGTCGCTAACCAGGTACCGTTTGTTTTGCGCCAGCGCAGGCGGATTGCCAAGCACCACCAGCACGCGGCACGCAAGGGATATCTCGCCGCGATACAGTGCGCGCAGCAGCCCATCGACGATCTCAACGGGTGCGGTTTCATTCCCATGGATCCCCGAGGAAAGCAGCAGCGATAACGCACTGCTGGACTTCGGCGTCAGCTCAAGCACCCCGCGCCCCAGCCACCGCCAGCGGAATGAGGGGCCTTCCCCCTCACTCTGGTCCGGCGTTTCATCGGCCAGGGTCAGCGCCAGTAAATTTTCCATATCCACTCCTTTAGCGCTGGAACGGGTAAACCGAGCCCAGCTGCAGGATTGACGATAACGCGTCCAGCGCCTCGCGCCCTTCGCGCAGCAGCTGCGGGTCAACCAGATCGGCCTGCGTCAACCGGTCGCGATAGTAGCGGTCCACCCAGTCGTTCAGGGTGTTAAAGAGCGTCTCATTCATCATGACTGCGGGGTTAACGGCCTGTATTTCATTTGGCGTTAACACGACCCGCAGGCGCAGACAGGCGGGACCACCGCCGTTAGCCATGCTTTCGCGCAGGTCAAACACGCGCAGCTCGTCAATCGGGTTATCAGCCTTCACCAGTTCGGTGAGGTAGCGCCACACGCCCCGATGATCCCGGGACTCCTGCGGCAGCACCAGCATCATGCTGCCGTCATCGCGGCTCAGCAGCTGGCTGTTGAACAGATAGGTTTCGACCGCGTCCTGCACGCTGACCGCCTGCGTTGGCACCTGGATCGGCATAAAGCCGGGCACGCGTTCGTGCAGCGTGGCGAGCAGCTTATCCTGATGGGCAAAGGCCTGCTCATGGCAGAACAGCACCTGGCGGTTGGACACGGCAATCACGTCGTTATGGAACACGCCCTGGTCGATCACGTGCGGGTTCTGCTGGGCAAAAATCACCTGGGAAGGATTGACCTGGTTCAGGCGCGCAACCGCCTGGCTGGCCGCGAGCGTCTGACGCGCTGGATAACGGGTTGGCGCGGCGTGGCCGCCCTCTTCCCGCCCGTAGATAAACAGCTGCACGGCGGGATCGCCGTAATCGCCACCCAGCCGGTTATGGTTGGCCGCGCCTTCGTCGCCAAACATCGCCACCTGCGGCAGGGCCTGATGGATCTCAAAATGGGCGTCATGCTTGAAAATAGCGCGCAGCACGCGCTCGGTGGTGTCCGCTTCGGTGGCGCGATGAAACTTATTATTCAGGTTCGCCACCGTCAGATGGACTTTACCATCCAGCGTATCGGCTGACGGCGCGACGGTGGCCGCGTTTGCCACCCACATTGAAGAGGCAGAGCTTGCCGCAGAGAGCAAATGCGGCGTCTGCGTACCCGCTTTTTCGACGACCTGCTCGTCCGTACCGCTAAATCCTAGCTGGCGCAGCACCGCCACGTTAGGGCGTTCCTGCGGCGGGATCACGGCCTGCGGGAAGCCGGCATCCGCGAGCGCCTTCATTTTTAGCAGCCCCTGCTTCGCCGCCAGCTTCGGGTTGGAGACCTGAAAGCGGTGCTTCGTCGAGGCTTCATTACCAAAGGAGAGACCGGCATAGTGGTGCGTCAGCCCCACCAGCCCGTCAAAGTTGACTTCACGCGCTTTCATGGCCTTCTCCCTTCGTAAAATCGAGCCCCGGGTTAAGCGTCTCCGGCAGCGTCAGCGCCGGGGTTTCCAGACTCGCCATCGGCCACGCGCAGTAATCGGCGGCATACCAGGCGCTGGCGCGATGGTTGCCCGAGGCGCCCACGCCGCCGAACGGCGCGGTGCTCGCCGCCCCGGTCAGCGGTTTATTCCAGTTGACGATCCCGGCACGCGCTTCCAGCAGCAGTTGTTCAAACTTCTCGCGATGCGGCGATATCAGCCCGCTCGACAGGCCGTAGCGGGTGTTATTCGCCATCGCAATGGCCGCATCAAAATCGTCGTAACGCCAGACGCACAGCAGCGGGCCAAACACCTCTTCATCCGGCACGCTGCTCGCACCGCTCATCTCTACGATGCCCGGCGTCAGCAGCGAGGTACCCGGCTGAACCTGCTTCGGCTCCAGCAGGGTTTTCGCCCCGCGTGCAACGTGGTCCTGCCAGGCGTTGAGCACGTTCAGCGCGGCCTGTTCGGAGATCAACCCGCCGATAAACGGCTGCGGGTCGGCATCCCACGTGGCAGGCACCAGCCCCGCGCTCACCTCTACCAGACGCTTCAGGAAGGCATCCCCCTGCGCGCCGCGCTTGACCAGCAGGCGACGGGCGCAGGTGCAGCGCTGTCCGGCGGTAATAAAGGCGGACTGGATCGTCAGGTGCACCGCGGCATCGATATCGTCAGGATCTTCGACAATCAGCGGGTTGTTGCCGCCCATCTCCAGCGCCAGAATTTTCTCCGGCTGCCCCGCCAGCTGGCGGTGCAGCTGATAGCCCGTTCCGGCGCTGCCGGTAAACAGCAGGCCGTCGATATCGCTCAGCGCGCTCAGCGCCTGACCGGTTTCCCTCCCGCCCTGCACGAGGTTCAGCACGCCCGGCGGCAGCCCGGCCTGCTCCCACAGTTTCACCACCGCCTCGCCGGTTAACGGCGTAAGCTCGCTCGGTTTGAAGATGACGGTATTGCCCGCCAGCAGCGCGGGGACAATGTGACCATTCGGCAGATGCCCAGGGAAGTTATACGGGCCAAACACCGCCAGCACGCCGTGCGGACGGTGGCGCAGCGTGGCCGCGCCGTCCGGCATCTCAGTATGCTGCTCGCCGGTGCGGGTGTGGTACGCCTTAATCGAAATAGCGATTTTATTGATCATCGCCGTCACTTCGGTCGCCGCTTCCCAGCGCGGTTTGCTGGTTTCGGACGCGATGATGCGCGTCAGCTCGGCCTTGTTGGCCTCCAGCAGTCCGGCAAATTTTTCAATAAGCGCCTGGCGCTCGGCGAATGGCCGTTTTGCCCACGCGGGAAACGCGTGTCGTGCGGAACGGCAGGCCTGCTCGACCTGCGCGACGCTGGCGTCATTTCCCTTCCACAGCACCTCTTTTCCAACTGGATTGGTTTTTACGCGCTGTTCGCCTTCGCCCGTTACCCAGTCACCGTTAATCCATAATGTCATGCTGTTTTCTCCTCAGGGCAGAGACGCACCAGGCGAACCGTATCGCCGGCGTTACATTTCAGGGCATCCAGCTCTGCAGCCGTCAGCACCAGACGTTCACATTTCGGGTTGGTCCGCACCAGCATGGCGCGGAAGTTGGCGTAATTTTCGTTCGCCACCAGGCATGCCGGCCAGTCACCCGGCGCGGGCTGGCCTTCGGATACCTCAACCAGGCGGCTTTTACGGATGGCGCGCACGCGGTCGATATCGCACTCAAGCGTTGGCCCGCCGTCAAAGATGTCGACATAGTTACGGTAGCGGAAGCCCTCTTTCTCCAGCACCGCGCGGGCAGGCGCGGTTTGCGGATGCACTTCGCCAATTACCGCCTGCGCTTCCGGCGTTAAGAAATGGGTATAGATAGGATGTTTAGGCATCAACTCCGCGATAAATGCCTTCTGGCCGGTGCCGCAGAGATAGTCCGCCCGGCTGAACTCCATCGAGAAGAAGCGCTCGCCCAGGCTCTCCCAGAAGGGCGAGTAGCCTTTGTCGTCGATCACGCCGCGCATCTCTGCCACCACTTTTTCGTTAAAGCGATCGCGAAAAGCGGCCATAAACATAAAGCGCGATTTGGAGAGCAGATAGCCGTTGCCCTCTTTGCGCCACGCCGGGTCGAGGAACAGCGTACAGAGCTCGCTGGCGCCCGTGTGGTCATTGCAAAGAAACAGCGTGGGCAGCGCGTTATAGACGTTCAACTCTTTCGAGGCGTGAACCATGGTGCCGACGCGGTAGTTGTACCACGGGTCGTTAAGCCCGACGGCCACTTCAATGGCGCAGATCCCGGCCACGCTCCCCGTTTCGGTGTCTTCCAGCACGAACACGTAACCCTGTTCGCTTTTTGGCAACGTCCCCTGCCAGGTTTGCAGGGCGCGCTCAATGCGCGCCGACAGCGTTTTTTCATCGGCAGGAAGCGAGGTCAGCCCGCCTCCCGTCTTACCGGCAAGCTGCATGAGCCCTGCAATATCGCCGCGCTCAACGGGACGGATGACCATCATGATGACACCCCGGATTTCACCTTCTCACACGCCAGCGCAAAACGATCCAGACCGGTTTGCACCTCTTCCTCGCTGACAATCAGCGCAGGGGCAAAACGCACCACGTTGGCACCGGCAATCAGCACCATCACGCCCGCTTTTGCCGCTTCCTGTGAAATAAGCTTCGCTTTTCCGGCAAACTCAGCCGTGAGCTCGCAGCCGATCAACAGCCCCAGGCCGCGAATTTCTTTAAACAGGCCAAGCTTGCCGTTAATGGCGTTCAGGCGCTCAACGAACCACTCGTGACGCTGCTTAACGCCCTTCAGCACCTCAGGGGTGTTAATGATGTCGAGAACCTGTCCGGCGACGGCGGTTGCCAGCGGGTTGCCGCCGTAGGTGGTGCCGTGGGTGCCCACGGTCATCACGCTGGCGAATTTATCAGTGGTCAGCGTCGCGCCAATCGGGAAGCCGCCGCCCAGCGCTTTGGCGGTAGAGAGAACGTCCGGCGTCACGCCGTAGTGCATGTAGGCATACAGCTCGCCGGTGCGGCCCACGCCGGTCTGCACTTCGTCGAAAATCAGGACCGCGTCGTGACGGTCGCACAGCTCGCGCAGCCCCTGCAGGAATGCCTTTTGCGCCGGAAGTACGCCACCCTCGCCCTGCATCGGTTCGACAATCACCGCGCAGGTGGTGTCGTTAATCAGCTCGCTGGCGGACTGCAGATCGTTATAAATGCCGTGGCGAATATCCGGCGGCAGCGGAGCGAAATCCTGCGAATAAGAAGGCTGGCCGCCCGCGCTCACGGTAAAGAGCGTGCGCCCGTGGAAGGCATTTTTAAACGCCACAATCCCGCTCTTGTGCGCCCCAAACTTGTCGTGGGCATATTTGCGCGCCAGCTTCAGCGCCGCTTCGTTGGCTTCCGCGCCGGAGTTACAGAAAAAGACTTTTTCAGCGAAGGTCGCGTCAATCAGCTTTTTCGCCAGGCGCAGTGCGGGCTCGTTGGTAAAGCCGTTGCCGGTATGCCAGAACTTCGCCGCCTGGTCGTTCAGCGCCTGACGCAGCGCCGGGTGGGCATGACCCAGCGCATTCACCGCAATCCCCCCGGCAAAGTCGATATACTCTTTACCCTGCTGATCCCACAGGCGTGAGCCTTCCCCGCGAACCGGAATAAAAGCCGCCGGAGCGTAAACCGGCATCATCCATTCATCGAAATTTTCACGCGTAATTGACAGAGACATAGCGACCTCATCCGGTAAATAAAAAGTTATTTGAATGTTAAATAATTGAGTGTTTGCACTGTGAATGTAGATTGCAGCCTTCGTGCCAGCCAGCGATAAAAATGCATAAACGGGGTGAGGTAACAGAATATCAATAGGTTACAATATGGAGTTATTCACTGTTAGTGCATAAAAAGTGAATATTTTTACGACAAGCGGCGCTTTGCCGCATGAAAATCAGAAAGAGTATGCACAGGCCAAATATAATTCTGGAATTGTGATCGCTCGCGAAATTTATCGGCCCTTTACGCCCTGTTTGAGGGCGAAGCGCGTCAGAATGGTGCAAATATTGCACCACCGGCAATATCTGTCGCAGTTATTGGTCGAACCCGGTAACAGTTGACGCAAATTCTGCTACCATCCATGCACTATTCACCTTGCACTGGCAGCGACTATGAAATTTGTCTCTTTTAATATCAACGGCCTGCGCGCCCGCCCTCATCAGCTAGAAGCCATCGTTGAGCAACATCAGCCAGATGTGATCGGCCTGCAGGAGACCAAGGTTCACGACGACATGTTCCCCCTCGAAGAGGTGGCGAAACTCGGCTACAACGTCTTTTACCACGGTCAGAAAGGTCACTATGGCGTCGCGCTGCTCACCAAAGACACGCCGGTTTCCGTGCGCCGCGGCTTCCCCGGCGACGGTGAAGAAGCCCAGCGCCGCATCATCATGGCGGAAGTGCCTTCCGCGCTCGGGAATATTACGGTCATTAACGGCTATTTCCCGCAGGGTGAGAGCCGCGATCACGAGACAAAATTCCCGGCCAAAGCGAAGTTTTATCAGGATCTGCAGAACTATCTGACGACCGAACTGAAAAAAGAGAATCCGGTGCTGATCATGGGCGACATGAACATCAGCCCGACGGATCTGGATATCGGCATCGGCGAAGAAAACCGCAAGCGCTGGCTGCGCACCGGCAAATGTTCTTTCCTGCCGGAAGAGCGTGAGTGGATGGAGCGCCTGCTGGGCTGGGGCCTGGTGGATACCTTCCGCAATGCCAACCCGGAAACGCAGGACCGCTTCTCGTGGTTTGACTACCGCTCGAAGGGCTTTGACGACAACCGCGGCCTGCGTATCGATCTGCTGCTGGCGAGTACGCCGCTGGCGGAGCGCTGCATCGAAACCGGCATCGACTACGACATCCGCAGCATGGAAAAACCGTCGGACCACGCGCCGGTATGGGCTAAATTCAAGCTGTAATCGCGCGTGAATATACGAAAAATACTCTTCCTGTGCGCCCTTCTGGGCGCATTTCTTATGACATTTGTCATTCTGCCGCCTGACACGCTCTCTCTGGCAGGAATTAAAACCCACCAGCAGACGCTACTCTCCCATGTCGACCACGCGCCGCTGCGTAGCGCGCTGATCTTCTTTGCGCTTTACGTGGCGGTTTCCGCTCTCTCGATACCCGGCGCGGCGGTTCTGACCCTGCTGGGCGGGGCGTTATTTACGCTGTGGGAAGGCACCGTGCTGGTTTCGTTTGCCTCCACGCTCGGGGCCACGCTGGCGATGCTCGCCAGCCGTTACCTGCTGCGCGACTGGGTGCAGCGGCGGTTTGCCCGACAGATGGCAACGGTAAATGCGGGCATGGCGCGCGACGGCGCGGGCTATCTTTTTGCCCTGCGCCTGATGCCGCTGTTCCCGTTTTTCCTGGTGAATTTACTGATGGGGCTGACCCGCATCACGGTCCGGCGCTACTGGTGGGTCAGCCAGCTCGCCATGCTGCCCGCGACGGTTATCTTTCTGAACGCCGGGCGGGAACTGGGAAAAGTGGCATCGCTGCGCGATATTTTGTCGCCGGGCGTGGTATTCGCCTTTACACTACTGGGGTTATTACCGCTGGTTACGCGCCGGCTGTTTTCCCGCTATCTCCCTGCTGATAAAAAGTGAGGCATTATGCGCCGTGTGCGTTTTTGCACGTTTCTGACCGGTCTGCTGCTGGCAGCCCCCCTCTATGCCGCCGACGGCTGGCAAGCTATTCAACAGCAGGCCAAAGGCCAGACCGTCTGGTTTAACGCCTGGGGCGGCGATCCGGCGGTTAACCGCTACCTTGAGTGGGTCAGCGGTGAGATGCAAACGCACTATGCCATCGCCCTAAAAATCGTCCCGCTGGCGGATGCCGCCGATGCGGTCAAACGTATTCAGACGGAAGCCGCCGCAGGGCGTAAGACCAACGGCTCGGTCGACCTCCTGTGGGTGAACGGCGAGAACTTCCGCACGCTAAAAGAGGCGAACCTGCTGCAAACCGGGTGGGCGCAGGGTCTGCCCAACTGGCGCTATGTCGATACCCGTAAACCCGTTACGGAAGATTTTGCGATTCCAACCGACGGGGCGGAATCGCCGTGGGGCGGCGCGCAGCTGACTTTTATCGCCCGCAAAGCCAGCATGCCAATGCCGCCGGAGGATCCGCAGGCGCTGCTGGCGTACGCGCAGCAGCACCCGGGCAAGGTGAGCTATCCTCGCCCACCCGATTTTACCGGCACGGCCTTTCTTGAGCAGCTGCTGCTGACGCTTACGGCGAATCCCGAGGCGTTACAAAAAGCGCCTGATGATACGTTTGCCCAGGTTACGGCGCCGCTCTGGGCCTACCTCGATAAACTGCACCCGCTGCTGTGGCGTGAAGGAAAAGACTTCCCTCCCTCACCCGCCCGGATGGATGCCCTGCTCGCCAGCGGAAGTCTGAACCTGTCGCTGACCTTTAACCCGGCGCATGCGCAGCAAAAAGTGGCGAGCGGCGAACTGCCTGCCGACAGCTATAGCTTTGGTTTTC
This sequence comes from Enterobacter bugandensis, assembly GCF_900324475.1. Taxonomy (NCBI): domain Bacteria; kingdom Pseudomonadati; phylum Pseudomonadota; class Gammaproteobacteria; order Enterobacterales; family Enterobacteriaceae; genus Enterobacter; species Enterobacter bugandensis. Next base: position 1,891,337 of record NZ_LT992502.1, on the reverse strand, counting down.
GCGACGGGATGCTCGGCAACGTGCATTTTGTCGCTATTCCGGCTAATGCCAGCGCGAGCGCGGGGGCGAAAGTGGTCGCCAATTTCCTGCTGTCGCCGCAGGCGCAGATCCGCAAGGCCGACCCGGCCATTTGGGGGGATCCGAGCGTGCTGGATGCGAAAACGCTGCCCGAAGGTGAAGCGAAACAGCTGCAGGCCCACACGCCTCAGGGGCTGCCGAAGGTGCTCCCGGAGCCGCAGTCCGCGTGGGTGAACGCGCTGGAGCAGGAATGGCTGCGTCGTTACGGCACCCTTTAGGCTGGCTTGTCTGGCTGGCGATGACGGTGATTTATCTGCCGATCCTGCCCGCTGGCACCGTGCTGTTCGCGCCGGCCTTTTCCGTGACGAACTGGCAGCGGCTGCTAAACGATCCTCAGTTGCCGCAGGCAGCCGTTGCCACGCTGGTCTCAACGCTTATCGCTACGCTGGGGACCTTGTTTATCGCCCTTTCCCTCGTGGCTCTTTTCTGGCCCGGCACCCGCTGGCGGCGCCTCAGCACGCGCCTGCCGTGGCTGCTGGCGATCCCCCACGTGGCCTTCGCCACCAGCGCGCTACTGCTGTTTGCCGAGGGCGGACTGTTTTATCAGGTTTGTACCGTCTGTTCGCCGCCGTTTGACCGCTACGGCGTAGGGCTGGGCCTGACGCTCGCGGTCAAAGAGAGCGCATTCGTGCTGTGGGCCATTTACGCCGTGCTGCCGGAAAAAGGGCTCGCGCAGCAGAAGATCGTCCTGCAAACCTTTGGCTACGGACGTTTTCAGACGCTCAGCTGGCTGATCCTTCCGGCGATCGCGCCCGTCCTCGGGGCGGTGATGCTGGCGGTGCTGGCGTGGTCGCTGTCGGTTGTGGACGTGGCGATCGTTCTCGGGCCCGGCAACCCGCCCACGCTGGCCGTGCTGGCCTGGCAGTGGCTGAGCCAGGGCGACGCGCAGCAGCAGGTGAAAGGAACGCTGCTGTGTCTGGTGCTCCTTCTTTTGCTGGCCGCGCTTGCCGCGCTGGGGTACGGCCTGTGGAAAGTCTGGCGTCGCGCGATTCCGGACCTGAGCGGGACGCGCCGCAGGTTGCATCTCGTCCTGCCTGAACGCGCATTCAGCGGCTTTTTGCCCGCATGCGGCCTCCTTTGCGCCGCCGTGCTGTTGATGCTGGCGCAGCGGGACGACGTAGGTCCCATGGGAACCAGCTTCTCCTTCGGTCTGCTTTCGAGCCTTATCGCCCTGATCGTCATTTTTCTCTGGCTGGAATGGGGGCCGCAGCGCGGCGCGGCATGGGTGTGGCTACCGCTCGCCCTTCCGGCACTCCCGCTCGTCACCGGGCAATACGCGATTGCTTTGCATCTGGGTCTCGACGGAGGCTTTATCGCCGTCCTCTGGAGCCATCTGCTGTGGGTGCTACCGTGGATGCTGCTGGTGCTGCAGCCCGCCTGGCGGCGGATCGATCCCCGGCTTATCCTTACCGCCAGAACGCTCGGCTGGCGGCGGGCAAAAATTTTCTGCCTGCTGAAATGTCCCCTGCTGGTGCGTCCTGCGCTGCTGGCCTTTGCCACCGGTTTTTCCGTCAGCATGGCCCAATATATGCCGACCCTGTGGCTGGGCGCGGGACGTTTCGCCACGCTGACCACCGAGACCGTCGCGCTCAGCAGCGGAGGCAGCATCCCGGTTCTCGCTAACCGTGCCCTGGGATTACTGATGGTCACGGGCGTCGTATTCGGTCTTGCTGCGCTGTTATCCCGGCTCGCGGGCCGCTACCGTCAAGGATTACGTTAATGCTGAAGGTCAACGATCTCACCATCGAACCGCTTTTCCGCAAGGTCAATTTTTGCGTACCCCGCGGGGAGATAGTCACCCTGATGGGGCCGTCCGGCAGCGGCAAATCGACCCTCTTTGCCTGGATGGTCGGCGCGCTGTCAGAGGATTTTCAGGCGCGGGGCGAGCTGTGGATCGGCGAACGCCGCTGCGACGGTTTGCCCGTCGAATCCCGCGGTCTGGGGATTCTTTTTCAGGACGCGCTGCTGTTCGACCCTTTCAGCGTTGGGCAAAATTTGCTGCTGGCCTTGCCTGAGCGGATCGCGGGACGCGCACGGCGGGAAGCGGTCGAGCAGGCGCTGGATTCCGCCGGGCTTGGCGGTCATTACGCCAGCGATCCGGCCACCCTTTCCGGCGGAGAGCGCGCCCGGGTGAGCCTGCTGCGCGCCCTGCTCGCAGAGCCGCAGGCGCTGCTGCTGGACGAACCGTTCAGCCGCCTTGATAAAGCGTTACGCACGACGTTCCGGGCATGGGTATTTGACGCCGTCCGCGCGCGCAATATTCCGGTGGTGCTGGTCACCCATGACGAGGACGATATTCCGCCCGGCGGCGAGGTGATTGAGATTTCTCGCTGGCAATAATGTGCTAACGCAATGTTTTCCGTTTCGGGAGAGACGACAATGCCCCCCTCTTTTACTGACGTCAGGTTATTCGATGAAACGTGTTTCTCAACTGACCGCGCTGGCCCTGATCTGCGGCCTCGCCTCTTTTTCCTCTCAGGCTGCTGATATGGCCAACGCGATGACGCTGTCTCAGCTTCAGGCGCAGCACGGCGCGGCAATCGACACCCGCCCCAGCGCCTTCTATAACGGCTGGCCGCAGACCCTCAGCGGTCCTTCCGGGCACGAACCCGCTGCGCTCAACCTGGCAGCCGCCTGGCTTAGCGCCATGAGCGACGAGCAGATTGCACTTTGGGCAAAACAGCATCAGCTTACCCCTGCGACGTCCATCGCGCTGTATGGCGACGAGAACGATAACCAGGCGGTGAAAGCCCGTCTGGAGAAAGCTGGTTACCGCCACGTTTCGCTGCTCAGCGATGCTCTGCGGACGCCCGACCGCCTTCAGCGCCTGCCCCACTTTGAACAGCTCGTCTACCCGCAGTGGATCCACCGGCTTCAGCAGGGCAAACCGGTGACCTCCGCGCCGGCGGGCGAATGGAAAGTCATAGAAGCGGCCTGGGGCGCGCCGAAGTTTTACCTGCTTAACCACATTCCCGGCGCGGGCTACATTGACACCAACGAGGTGGAAAGCGAGCCGCTGTGGAACAAAGTCTCCGACGACAGGCTGAAAGCAATGCTGGCAAAGCACGGGATCCGTCACGATACCACCGTCATTCTGTACGGGCGCGACGTGTATGCCGCCGCGCGCGTGGCGCAGATCATGCTCTACGCGGGCGTGAAGGATGTGCGCCTTCTCGATGGCGGCTGGAAGGCGTGGTCAGATGCCGGTCTGCCGGTTGAGCGCGGTACGCCCGGCAAAGTGGCTCCTGCCCCTGATTTTGGCGCGCCGATCCCCGGCCAGCCGCAGCTGATGGTGGATATGGAACAGGCGCGCGGCATGCTGCACCGTCAGGATGCCTCCCTGGTCAGCATTCGTTCGTGGCCGGAGTTTATCGGCGAAACCAGCGGCTACAGCTACATCAAGCCAAAAGGTGAAATTGCCGGTGCCCGCTGGGGTCACGCGGGCAGCGATGCCACCCACATGGAGGATTTCCATAACCCGGATGGCACCATGCGCAGCGCTGACGACATCACCGCCCAGTGGAAGCGCTGGAATATTCTGCCGGAACAGCAGGTCGCGTTTTACTGCGGCACCGGCTGGCGGGCGTCCGAAGCCTTTATGTACGCCCGGGCGATGGGCTGGAAAAATATCGCCGTCTATGACGGCGGCTGGTACGAATGGAGCAGTCACCCGCAGAACCCGGTCACCGCCGGAGAGCGCGGACCAGAGAGTGCTCTCTAATGGGTGAGTGACTTCAGCGTCACGTAGCCGCTCCAGATGCGCGTTGTGGTGGTCAGCCAGCACAGCGCGCCGAATATCCACGCGAACAGCGTAAACTGTGCCGGAAACAGGCAGCACAGCACGAACAGCGCGATGGTCTCCGTCCCTTCCGTTAACCCGCCGATATAGTAAAACGACTTATGCGCATAGCCGGGGTTGTCGATATCGTGCTTCGCCGCCAGCGCGGCAAAGGCGAGAAAACTGCTGCCGGTGCCGATAAACGCAAACAACAGCCAGGCCGCCGCCAGCGCATTCTCTACGGGTGCAGCCAGCGCAAAGCCAAACGGCACCAGCGCATAGAACAGAAAATCGAGGGCGATATCGAGAAATCCTCCCGCATCCGTCAGCCCTCTCCGACGCGCCAGCGCGCCGTCCAGACCATCAAGCAGGCGGTTCAGGACGATGGCGGCCAGCGCCGCCGAATACCAGCCGAGGGCCAGAAACGGCAACGCCAGCAGGCCGATGGCAAACCCGGCAAGCGTTAATCCGTCGGGCGTAACGCCCGGCTTATCCAGCACGGATACCAGACAGTCCAGAGCGGGCTTTACCCGCGGGTGCAGGTGACGGTCAAGCATCAGGCTTCCCTTTAAACGTGGCGCACAGCCCCTGTGCCGGTATATCCAGCGCGGCATTAAACCGGGCCGAGAGATTCTGAAAGGCAATGAGCGCCGTCATTTCAGTGATGGCATCATCCGTAAAGTGGCGTTGCATCGCCGTTTTGATTGCTTCATCCACCCGGGGCGGCGTGGCGGTCACCGCCTCCGCATAGGCCAGCGCCGCGCGCTCCTGTTCACTGAACACGTCAGAATCAGCCCAGCCGCTTACGGCCTGGACTTTATCCAGCGCGCCGCAGCGCTCGGCCAGGCGCAGGCTGTTGGCGTCAATGCAGAACGCACAGTGGCACAGCTGCGATACGCGCGTCATAAGCAGCGAGCGCAGCACTGGCGTCAGGCGCGCTTTTCTGCGCTCCAGAAACCCCACAAACAAAGCGACCAGCCAGAACAGACGCGGCATGCGTCCCCACCAGCGCGTGGGGTTCAGCATGGCACCGAAGTGTTTTTGCTGCATGGCGGCAATAGGTTTTACGCTCGCCGGAAGGGTTGGGATGGGCTCTACCCAGGTGGACGTCTCTTTCACCTGATTCTCCTGATGGCTGGACTCTTTGAAAGGGCACGATAATATGGCGTTTTTCGCTATCAAGTATTGACGACCATGCTAAAAACAGTCGATGTCGTTGCGGCCATCATCGAAAAAGACGACAAAATTTTACTGGCACAGCGCCCTGCTCACGCCGACCAGCCGGGAATGTGGGAGTTCGCTGGCGGCAAAGTGGAGGCCGGAGAAACCCAGCCTGAGGCGCTTATCCGCGAGCTGCGTGAAGAGCTGGGTATCGAGGCTCAGCCTGAGCAGTACGTGGCGAGCCATCAGCGCGAGGTATCACAGCGCTTAATCAACCTGCACGCCTGGCACGTAACCCGCTTCAGCGGAGAGTTAACGGCGCACTACCACAGCGCGTTGGCGTGGTGTACGCCGGAAGAGGCTTTCAGTTATGCGTTAGCTCCGGCGGATATTCCGCTGCTGGAGGCGTTTATTCTTTTACGCGACGCCAGACCAGCGGATTCGTGCTGATGGTACGTTCATCGCGCTGGCACTGCAGCAGCACGCCATCCGCCTTCACGACGGCCCCTTCAGAATAGTTTTGATCCTGGTAGATGCAGCACTGGTTACACGGCTGCGCGCGCTGGCCGCTGGAGCTAAACACCTCCGGCGGCACGTTCACTTCTACATCCGGGCGAATGCGGTCAGCCTGCGCGCCTGCGGTCAACATCAATGATAACGCGGCCATCACGTAACGGTTCATAGACTTCTCTTCCTGTTGTGTCCTGATAATGACTATAACGGTAAATCGGACAGAATCTTTAATTTAGCGCGCCATCGCTTTTTGTTATGACGCGGCCCGGGTCATTAATTTCCCTTTCGGTCCACATTTCTGCTTGCTTCACAAAGCGGTACGGGTGGTATAGTCAAAAAAACAACACAAATCGCATAAGCAACATACATTAATGACTATAAGAGGTTCTTATATCTATGGATCAGACACGCTCTCTGGAAAGTTTCCTTGCCTATGTTCAGCAGCGCGACCCGCATCAAAGCGAATTTGCTCAGGCCGTTCGTGAAGTAATGACTACCCTCTGGCCGTTCCTTGAAGAAAACCCGCGCTATCGTCAACTGTCGCTGCTGGAACGTCTGGTTGAACCCGAGCGTGTGATCCAGTTCCGCGTGACCTGGGTGGATGACCGCAACCAGGTACAGGTCAACCGTGCCTGGCGCGTGCAGTTTAACTCCGCCATCGGCCCGTTTAAGGGCGGCATGCGCTTCCACCCTTCCGTGAACCTGTCGATTCTGAAATTCCTTGGCTTTGAGCAGACGTTTAAAAACGCACTCACCACCCTGCCAATGGGCGGCGGTAAAGGCGGGAGCGATTTCGACCCGAAAGGCAAAAGCGAAGGTGAAGTGATGCGTTTCTGTCAGGCGCTAATGACCGAGCTCTACCGCCACCTCGGCCCGGACACCGACGTACCGGCGGGGGATATCGGCGTGGGAGCCCGCGAAGTGGGCTTTATGGCCGGGATGATGAAAAAACTCTCCAACAACAGCGCCTGCGTCTTTACCGGCAAAGGGTTATCGTTTGGCGGCAGCCTGATCCGCCCGGAGGCGACCGGCTACGGCCTGGTTTACTTCACCGAGGCAATGCTCAAGCGTCACGGCTTAGGTTTTGAGGGGATGCGCGTGGCGGTCTCCGGCTCCGGTAACGTGGCGCAGTACGCTATCGAAAAAGCGATGCAGTTTGGTGCCCGCGTGGTGACTGCCTCCGACTCTAAAGGGACGGTAGTGGACGAAGCGGGCTTTACGGCGGAGAAGCTGGCGCGCCTGTGCGAAATCAAAGCCAGCCGCGATGGCCGACTTGTCGATTATGCCGCGGAGTTTGGCCTGACGTATCTGGAAGGCAAACAGCCGTGGGGCGTGCCGGTGGATATCGCCCTGCCGTGCGCCACGCAAAACGAACTGGACGCGGACGCCGCGCGCACGCTAATTAGCAACGGCGTGAAGGCGGTAGCGGAAGGGGCGAATATGCCGACCACTATCGAGGCAACGGATCTGTTCCTGGAGGCGGGCGTGCTGTTTGCGCCAGGCAAGGCGGCGAACGCGGGCGGCGTGGCGACCTCCGGCCTGGAGATGGCGCAAAACGCGGCGCGGCTCGGCTGGAAGGCGGAGAAAGTGGATGCCCGTTTGCACCACATCATGCTGGATATTCACCATGCCTGCGTCGAGTACGGCGGCGAGGCATCGCAAACCAACTACGTGCGCGGGGCGAATATCGCCGGGTTCGTGAAGGTGGCGGATGCGATGATTGGGCAGGGTGTGATTTAAGGTTTATATCGTGCGGCCGGGTGCCGGGTGCCCTCACCCCGGCCCTCTCCCACTGTACGGTCCGGGGACATAGTGAACACTTGTTCGGGGACATGGTAGACACTTACAAATGAGGCATAAGAACCCGTTTATGGAGTCGCTTATGCCCTGGGATGCGAGAGATACCATGTCATTACGTACCGAGTTTGTGCTGTTCGCCTCGCAGGACGGGGCGAACATCCGTTTCCTCTGCCGTCAGTTCGGCATTTCTCCTGCCACCGGCTACAAGTGGCTTCAGCGCTGGGCTGAGGAAGGTGCCTCCGGTCTTCAGGACCGCTCTCGCGCACCTCATCATTCCCCGAACCGCTCATCTGACGACATCACGGCCCTGCTGCGCATGGCGCATGACCGTCATCAACGCTGGGGCGCCCGCAAGATTAAGCGCTGGCTTGAAGACCAGGGGCACCGTATGCCCGCCTTCAGCACCGTCCATAATCTGATGGCCCGTCACGGTCTGCTGCCGGGCGCATCACCGGGCGTTCCGGCTACGGGACGCTTCGAACATGACGCGCCGAACCGGCTCTGGCAGATGGATTTTAAGGGCCACTTTCCCTTTGGCGGTGGCCGCTGCCATCCGCTCACCCTGCTGGACGACCACTCCCGTTTTTCCCTGTGCCTGGCGCACTGTACCGATGAACGGCGCGAGACCGTGCAGCAGCAGCTGGTCAGCGCGTTTGAACGCTACGGCCTGCCGGACAGGATGACGATGGACAACGGCTCACCGTGGGGCGACACCACCGGCACCTGGACGGCGCTGGAGCTGTGGCTGATGCGCCACGGTATCCGGGTGGGGCACTCCCGGCCTTATCATCCGCAGACGCAGGGCAAGCTGGAGCGTTTTCACCGCAGCCTGAAGGCGGAAGTGCTGCAGGGAAAATGGTTCGCGACAGCGGAGAGCTGCAACGCGCTTTCGATCACTGGCGCACGGTGTACAACCTTGAACGCCCGCACGAGGCGCTGGATATGGCGGTACCGGCCTCGCGTTATCAGCCGTCTGCCCGGCAGTACAGCGGCAGCGTAACGCCACCTGAATACGATGAAGGGGTGAAGGTCAGGAAAGTGGATGTCAGCGGAAAGCTGAGCATACAGGGTGTCAGTCTGAGCGCAGGCAAGGCGTTCAGGGGAGAACGGGTCGGGCTGAGGGAGACGCAGGATGACGGCTGCTATGAAGTGTGGTGGTACAGCACGAAAGTGGGGGTGATCGACCTGAAGAAAAAGTCGATCACCATGGGTAAAGGATGTTAAAAAGTGTTCACCATGTCCCCGAACACCTGTCTACCATGTCCCCGGACTGTACACCCACAGGGAGAGGGAGAAAACAGGGCGTATCAGGCCGCGCTCTTTTTCTTTTTGAACGGTTTCTTCGCGCCACCACCGGGTGCAACCATGCCTCTGAACCGCTTCACCGGCGTGCTGCGCGCCTGATCGATCAGCTGGTAAAGCGTCCCCACCAGCGGCTGCATAAAGTCCTGATAGCGGCACTGCTTTTCGCTGATTTGCGTCAGCACGGATTCCCAGTGCGCGGTCATGTCCGGCCTTGCGGCCAGCTCCGGCAGGGAGTGTATGAGCGCCCGGCCCGGTTCCGTTGAGTGGATGTAGCGCCCCTTTTTCTCAAGAAAACCTCGCTTAAAGAGCAGCTCGATGATCCCCGCGCGGGTTGCTTCCGTACCCAGTCCATCGGTGGCGCGCAGGATCTTCTTGAGATCTTTATCCTGCACAAAGCGGGCGATCCCGGTCATGGCTGACAGCAGCGTCGCATCGGTGAAGTGCCGCGGCGGTTGGGTCTGACGTTCAACCACTTCGCCCTTCTCGCACAGCAGTTCGTCGTCTTTAGCGACCACCGGCAGCGGCGTGCCGTCGTTCTCCTCATCGCGCTCTTTGTTACCGAGGAGCGTGCGCCAGCCCGCTTCCGCCAGGAAACGCGCTTTAGCGATAAACTTGCCTTTGGCAATTTCCAGCTCGATGACGCACTTGCGGAACACCGCGTCCGGGCAGAACTGCATCAGGTACTGACGGGCGATCAGGTTATAGACCTTCGCTTCGTTGTCGGTCAGGTTGACGCTGCTGGCGCGCGCCGTCGGGATAATCGCGTGGTGGGCATCGACCTTTTTGTCATCCCAGCAGCGGTTATGGGTGTCCGGGTTAACGACGGACTGCGGGAGCAGATCCGGCGCGTGGACGCCGATGGCATTCATCACCGAGTGGCGTCCGGCAAAGTGCTCTTCCGGCAGATAGCGGCTGTCCGAACGCGGGTAGGTGATCAGCTTGTGGGTTTCGTAGAGTTTCTGGCAGATATCCAGCACGTTCTGCGCGCTGAGGCCAAAGCGCTTCGCGGCCTCAATCTGCAGAGCAGAAAGGGAGAACGGCAGCGGCGCGGGTTCTGATTCCCGTTTATCGTTATAGCTGGTAACGATGGCCGGCTGGCCGGTAATACGGTTAACCACATGCTCCGCCAGCGGACGATGCAGCAAACGCCCCTCTTCATCCTGGTACGACTCGCAAGCGTCGCTCGGCTGCCAGACCGCGGTGAAGCGCTCGTCTTTCGGGGTGACGATATGCGCTTTCACTTCAAAGAAATCTTTGGCGACGAAGTTCTCGATCTCTTCGTCGCGACGCACCACCAGCCCCAGCACCGGCGTCTGCACGCGGCCCACGGAGAGTACGCCCTGATAGCCCGCGTTACGCCCGAGGATAGTGTAGGCGCGGGTCATGTTGATGCCGTACAGCCAGTCGGCGCGGGCGCGCGCTAAAGCAGAGACGCACAGCGGAATAAACTCGCTGTTGGAACGCAGGCGCGAGATCGCTCGCTCAACGGCCTGCGGGTTGAGGTCGTTGATCAGGCAGCGCTGCACCTGCTGACGCTTTTCCGGCGCCAGCTCAAGATAGTCCAGCACTTCGTCCACCAGCAGCTGCCCTTCCCTGTCCGGGTCACCTGCGTGGACCACTTCCGTCGCCTCATGCAGGAAGCGCTTAATGACGTTGAGCTGTTTGGTGACGGACGGACGAGGCTGAAGACGCCACTTTTCCGGCACGATGGGCAGATCGTTGAGGTTCCAGCGGGCGTAGCGGCTGTCGTAGACGTCCGGCTGCGCCTGTTCAAGCAGGTGGCCGATACACCAGGTGACCACCTGCCCGTTACCGCATTCGATAAAGCCGTCGCCTTTACGATGCGGTTTAGGCAGCACGTCGGCGATGGCACGGGCCAGGCTCGGCTTTTCGGCAATAAACAACCGCATCGAATTAACGGATCTCAATCATCGGTCGGCCGCCGCGGGCGGTCACCAGTTCGCCGATCGCCATCAGGGTGATGCCAAACTCGGCGGCGGTTGCCTGAACCTCGGCTTCGGATTCCGGCGTGACGGCCAGCAGCAGGCCGCCGGAGGTTTGTGGATCGCACAGCAGGTTGCGCCACGCCTCAGGCATTTCGCCCATCAGGTGCCCGTAGCTGGCGAAGTTGCGCTGGGTACCGCCCGGAACCGCGCCCTGGGCAATGTACTCTTCCACGCCAGGCAGCTTCGGCACGTCCTGATACCAGACCTGCGCCTGCACGCCCGCGCCCTGACAGACTTCAGAGAGGTGCCCCAGCAGGCCAAAACCGGTGACGTCGGTCATCGCCTTTACGCCGTCGATATTGGCGAACGCCGCGCCGGCGAGGTTCATCTGGCACATGACTTCCGTCGCCAGACCTTTGTGCTCCGGTTTGAGCAGGGATTTTTTCTCAGCGGTGGTGAGCACACCAATGCCCAGCGGCTTGGTGAGGAACAGCTTGCAGCCCGCCTGCGCGGTGCTGTTGCGCTTCACGCGCTCGGTCGGCACCACGCCGGTAACGGCCAGGCCGAAGATCGGCTCTGGCGCATCAATCGAGTGGCCGCCGGCCAGCGCAATCCCCGCCTGCTGGCAGGCGAAACGCCCGCCATCAATCACCTCGCGGGCGATTTCCGGTGGAATGGTGTTGATCGGCCAGCCCAGAATGGCGATGGCCATGATCGGCTTACCGCCCATGGCGAAGATATCGCTGATGGCGTTGGTGGCCGCGATGCGCCCGAAGTCGAACGGGTTATCAACAATCGGCATAAAGAAGTCAGTGGTACTGATAATGCTGGTGCCGTTACCTAAGTCATAAACCGCCGCATCGTCACGCGTTTCGTTGCCGACAAGCAGGTTCGGGTCGACAAACTTCGCCTGTTCACTGTGCAGAATGGTCTCCAGCACTTTCGGGGAAATTTTACAACCGCAACCGGCTCCGTGGCTGTACTGCGTTAAACGAATGGTTTGCTCGCTCATGGACGTCTCCTGTCATCTCAATCGCGCTATGGTAGCGCTCATTCCATAAAGAGGTAAGTATGACTGTCTGAATTCTGCGGCGGATGCTCAGAATCCAGACAGTTTAGCGCGTGTAATTAAAAACGGCTGACGAAAGGCGTGGTGTCCGGCACGCTAATGGTGCTGGAGGCTTTAAGCTGCGGGGTGCCGAGGTAAAGGAAACCGACAATTTTGTCGTGCTCACCGCAGGAGAATCCTGCCCGCACTGCGGCGCTCTCGGTCAGCGGCCCGGTGCGCCAGATACCGTTAAAGCCCTGCGCAACGGCGGCCATCTGCATCGCCATCACCGCACAGCCGGCAGACATTTCCTGCTCCCAGACCGGCACCTTATGGTCGGCCTGGCATTTCGCCACGACAGCGATAATCATCGGGGCGCGGAACGGCGCGTTACGCGCCTTGTCGATACCTTTCTCATCCTGCCCGGCGGCAACTGCCCCCTGCTCCAGCAGCTGACTGAAGCGATCGCGGCCTTCGCCTTCAATCACAAAGAAGTGCCACGGCTGCAGCGTGCCATGATCCGGCGCACGCATACCGGCACGCAGAATGTTTTCCAGCTGCTCGCCCGCAGGGGCGGGTTCGGCCAGACGTGACGCGCTACGACGGTTAACAAGCAGTTCGAGTGCATCCATTGGTTAACTCCTTTCTTGAAATTTACTCACAAAATTAACACGACGGCAGATTTTGTTACAGCCTGGCAGGCGATTCCTGCTGACAAGTGGCGGTTGGGTCATTACGATAACCCAACATTACCGTCCAGTGGCGACGGAAACAGTCATTTTCTGGTTAGGGAGAATACATGCGAACCCTTTGGCGAATCTTTGCCGGTTTCTTTAAATGGACGTGGCGACTGCTCAACTTCGTCCGCAACCTGGTGATGAACATCTTCTTCATCCTGCTGGTTCTGGTTTGCGCGGGCATCTGGATGCATATCAGCAACGCGAATCAGGCGCAGCATTCGACTCGTGGGGCCCTGTTACTCGATATCACCGGCGTGATCGTTGATAAACCGTCCACCAGCAACCGTCTGGGGGTGATCGGCCGCCAGCTGTTTGGCGCGACGTCAGACCGCCTGCAGGAGAACTCCCTGTTCGATATCGTCGATACTATCCGTCAGGCCAAAGACGACCGAAACATCACCGGGATCGTTCTGGATCTGAAAGATTTTGCCGGCGGCGACCAGCCTTCTATGCAGTACATCGGTAAAGCGCTGCGCGAATTCCGCGACAGCGGCAAGCCGGTGATTGCCGTGGGCGACAGCTACAGCCAGGGGCAATATTATCTGGCAAGCTTCGCCAATAAGATCTGGCTTTCGCCACAGGGAACGGTCGATCTGCACGGTTTTGCCACCAACGGCCTGTACTACAAATCGCTGCTCGATAAGCTGAAGGTCACCACCCACGTCTTCCGCGTCGGCACCTATAAATCTGCCGTGGAGCCGTTTATCCGCGACGATATGTCCCCTGCCGCCCGTGAAGCGGACAGCCGTTGGATTGGCGAGCTGTGGCAGAACTATCTGGGTACCGTTGCCGCTAACCGTCAAATTACCGCTGAGCAGGTGTTCCCTGGCGCTCGCGGCGTGCTGGATGGACTGCGCAAGGTCGACGGAGATACCGCGAAATATGCGCTCGACAACAAGCTGGTTGACGCGCTGGGCACCAGTGCAGATATCGAAAAAGCCCTGACCAAACAGTTTGGCTGGAGCAAAGAGGACAAAAACTACAGCGCCATCAGCATGTATGACTATGCTGCGAAAAAGCCGGACGACAGCGGCGACAGCGTAGCCGTGGTGTTTGCTAACGGCGCTATCATGGACGGTCAGGAAACCCCGGGGAACGTTGGGGGTGATACTACCGCGTCGCAAATTCGCGATGCACGCCTTGACCCGAAAGTGAAAGCGATTGTCCTGCGGGTGAACAGCCCTGGCGGCAGCGTTAGCGCTTCCGAAGTGATCCGCGCCGAGCTGGCCGCAGCGCGTGCCGCTGGCAAGCCGGTCGTCGTATCCATGGGCGGCATGGCCGCGTCTGGTGGGTACTGGATCTCCACGCCTGCCAACTATATTGTGGCGAACCCAAGCACGCTGACCGGCTCGATTGGCATCTTCGGGGTGATTAACACCGTGGAAAACAGCCTGGATTATCTGGGCGTGCATACCGATGGTGTTTCCACGTCGCCGCTGGCGGATGTGTCGATGACCAAATCTCTGCCGCCGGAAGTTTCAGAGATGATGCAGCTGAGCATTGAGAACGGCTATAAACGCTTTATCACGCTGGTTGCCGACTCGCGTAAGAAGACGCCGGAACAGATCGACCAGATTGCTCAGGGCCACGTCTGGACCGGACAGGATGCGAAGAGTAACGGTCTGGTCGACAGCCTGGGCGACTTCGACGACGCGGTGAAGAAAGCCGCCGAACTGGCGAAGCTCAAGCAGTGGCACGTTGAGTATTATCAGGACGAACCGTCGTTCTTCGATATGGTGATGGACAGCATGTCCGTCTCCGTACGCGCCATGCTGCCGGAGGCGCTGCAGGCGTACCTGCCGGCCCCGGTGACCACGGCTGCGAAAGCGATGAAGGCGGAAAGCGATAAGCTTGCGGCCTTTAACGATCCACAAAGTCGTTACGCGTTTTGCCTGACCTGCGCGAACGTCCGTTAAAAACCATCCCCTCTTCCCGTGAAGAGGGGATTTTTTTCTTTTGAAGAACAAGAACTCACTACCATGCAGAAGAAATCGATTTATGTAGCCTACACTGGCGGTACCATCGGTATGCAGCGCTCTGAAAATGGCTATATCCCCGTCTCCGGCCATCTGCAGCGTCAGCTTGCGCTGATGCCTGAATTCCACCGTCCGGAAATGCCTGACTTCACCATCCATGAATACGAGCCGCTGATGGACTCCTCCGATATGACGCCGGAAGACTGGCAGCACATCGCGGATGACATTAAAGCCCATTACGACCAGTACGACGGCTTCGTGATCCTGCACGGCACCGACACCATGGCGTTCACCGCTTCGGCGCTCTCCTTCATGCTGGAGAACCTGAGCAAGCCGGTGATCGTCACCGGGTCGCAAATACCGCTGGCGGAGCTGCGCTCGGACGGGCAGATCAACCTGCTGAACTCCCTGTACGTGGCGGCGAATTACCCGATCAACGAAGTGTCGCTGTTCTTTAACAATCGCCTGTATCGCGGCAACCGCACCACCAAAGCCCATGCCGACGGTTTTGATGCCTTTGCCTCCCCTAACCTGCAGCCGCTGCTGGAAGCGGGTATTCATATCCGTCGTCTGGGAACGCCTCCGGCACCGAACACCGCCGGCGAGCTGATTGTGCATCCGATTACCCCGCAGCCGATTGGCGTGGTCACCATTTATCCGGGCATCTCCGCGGACGTGGTGCGCAACTTCCTGCGCCAGCCGGTGAAAGCGCTGATCCTCCGTTCCTATGGCGTCGGCAACGCTCCGCAGAACGGCGAATTTCTGAAGGAGCTTCAGGAAGCCAGCGAGCGCGGAATTGTGGTGGTAAACCTGACCCAGTGCATGTCTGGCAAGGTCAATATGGGCGGCTATGCCACCGGCAACGCGCTGGCGCACGCGGGGGTGATCAGCGGCTTCGATATGACCGTTGAGGCGACGCTGACTAAACTTCACTATTTACTGAGTCAGGATCTGGACATTCAGTCCATTCGCCGCGCAATGATGCAAAACCTTCGCGGCGAGCTGACCCCGGACGAATAAGGAGCTCTCATGAAGCAACGCGCCCTGCTACTGGTCGATTTGCAAAATGATTTCTGCGCGGGCGGCGCGCTGGCCGTCGCCGAAGGTGACAGCACCGTTGACGTGGCAAATACCCTGATTGACTGGTGCAAAGCCCGTGGTGAAGCGGTTGTCGCCAGCCAGGACTGGCACCCGGCGAACCACGGCAGCTTTGCCAGCCAGCACAACGTTGAGCCTTTCACCCAGGGTGAACTCGACGGTCTGGCGCAAACCTTCTGGCCGGATCACTGCGTACAGCAGACCGAAGGAGCGGAGCTGCACCCGCTCCTGAATCAGAAGGCCATCGACGCGGTGTTTCATAAAGGTGAAAATCCGGCTATCGACAGCTACAGCGCATTTTTCGATAACGGGCATCGCCAGAAGACGGCGCTGGACGCGTGGTTACGTCACCATGAAATCACGGAGCTGATCGTGCTGGGTCTGGCGACGGATTACTGCGTGAAGTTTACCGTGCTGGACGCGCTCCAGCTGGGTTATACCGTTAGCGTCATCACCGACGGCTGTCGCGGGGTGAACATCCAACCACAGGACAGCGCTCAGGCATTTATGGATATGGCCGCCGAAGGTGCCACGCTGTATACGCTGGCAGACTGGCAGGAAACGCAGGCGTAGCCTTTTAAGCCGGGTGGCGCTGACGCTTACCCGGCAAAACCCCTCCCCAATCCCCATAAAGTGAACTCCCTCGCATCCTCAGCGAAGCGGCAATGCTATTCTCTTCAGGCTGTTTTTTCGCCACGCCTTTTCTGTGGCGTGGTTATTTTATTAAGTCAAAGAGGAACTTGTATGAAACGTTTGCCCCTGCTGGCAGCATTACCCTTGCTTTGCGCGTCGCTTGCTTCCGCCGCACCTCTGATGTCCGTGGGCTACTTTAACGGGGGTGGCGACGTCACCGCCGGACCGGGTGGCGATATCAATAAACTGGACGTTCGTCAGATCACCCATCTGAACTACTCGTTTGGGCTTGTTTATAACAACGAGAAAGACGAGACCAACCCCGCGCTGAAAGATCCGGCGAAGCTGCATCAAATCTGGCTGTCGCCAAAAGTGGCGTCCGATCTGGCCTTAATCCCCACTCTGCGTAAGCAAAACCCTAACCTGAAAGTCCTGCTCTCCGTTGGCGGCTGGGGGGCACGCGGTTTCTCTGGCGCAGCGGCAACCCAGGAGAGTCGCGCGGTGTTTATCCGCTCCGCGAAGGAAATTGTTGAGAAATACGGTCTGGACGGGATCGATCTCGACTGGGAATATCCAGTCAACGGCGCGTGGGGGCTGGTTGCAAGCCAGCCCGCCGACAGAGATAACTTCACCGCCCTGCTGAAAGAGATGCGCGACGCGTTCGGGCAGAAAAAGCTGGTGACCATTGCGGTGGGCGCGAATGCGGAAAGTCCGAAAAGCTGGGTGGATGTCAAAGCCATCGCCCCGCTCCTCGACTACATCAACCTGATGACCTACGACATGGCGTACGGGACACAGTACTTCAACGCGAACCTGTATGACTCCAGCGCCTGGCCAACGGTGGCTGCCGCCGACAAATACAGCGTCGATTTTGTGGTGAACAACTATCTGGCCGCCGGACTTAAGCCGAAGCAGATGAACCTCGGGATCGGTTTTTACGGCCGCGTACCGAAACGTGCGGTTGAACCGGGGATTGACTGGAGCAAGCCGGACGCGCAAAAAAATCCGGTCACACAGCCCTACTTTGGACCGCAGGAGATCGCCCTGTTTAAGTCGCTCGGCTATGACCTGACTAAAGATACCTACGTGAAGTACAACGATATCGTGAAGAAGCTGCTGAACGATCCGCAGAAACGTTTTACCGAGCACTGGGACGACCGGGCGAAGGTACCGTGGCTCTCGGTAAAGGGTGCCGATGGCAACGCGCTGTTTGCGATTTCGTATGAGAATCCGCGTTCTGTCGCGATCAAGGCGGACTACATCAAAGAGAAAGGTCTCGCCGGGGCGATGTTCTGGGAGTACGGAGCGGACGACAATAATCAGTTAGCGAAACAGCTGGCGGAGTCGCTCGGGATCCCGCATAAGTAGTAAGACACCAGGCCCTCTCCCACAGAGAGAGGGCCTGGTGAGAGCATCAACCCGCACCGTTATTGCATTTTGATTGTCGCAATCGGCTTCGGCGTGATGCCAAAATCTTCCTTCAGCTCGCGCTTGCTCTTCATCACCATCTGACCGTTAGTGTCGATAGTCATGTGTTGCGCATCGGTGTTATTGCGCGCCTGCCACAGCATCACCAGCTGCAAACTGTTCTCTTTTTGCTCAGGCGTGAGCGCCACACCGTCCGGCCATTTTCCCAGCTCAACGGCGGTCACCAGACGCTGATAAACTTCCGGGGTCATCCCGTTAATCATGTCCTCAATATTCACGATCTCTCCCTTTCAAAGGAATAATTTGCTGAATCGTTTTTTCAACCCTTAATCTGGTCGCCGTTTTCATCATCGGTGAAGCTCATTGAGGCTGAATTCACGCAGAAACGCTCACCCGTTGGCTGAGGACCGTCCGGGAAGACGTGCCCCAGGTGCGCGTCGCAGTTACCGCAGCGAATTTCCGTGCGCACCATACCGTGCGACGAGTCGGTCAGATAGCGGATTGCGTCATCGCTCACCGGCTCGTAAAAGCTCGGCCAGCCGCAGCCGGAGTCGTATTTCGTTTGTGAATTGAACAGCGGGGCATCGCAGACCAGACAGTGATAGACACCGTCTCGCTTGTTGTGCAGTAATCGCCCGGTAAATGGCGGCTCCGTGCCGTGATTCTGGGTCACGTAAAACTGCATTTCGGTGAGGTTTTTTTTCAAATCGTCAGGGTTATGTTGGTTCGACATATGCTTACATCTCGCTGTAGAAACAGACATCTTTTAACCCGGATTCTAACAAAACATTAACACCCTTGCGTGCACTTTTGTTCTAAACTTATGTGTCGCGAAAAGGCGGTCAGGCAATTGTGATCACGTTCACATTTTTATCCTGCGAGGACTTTAAAATTCCGGGCGCAGCCCCCATGTGGTTGCAAGCTCAAAGGGAAAGTGAGGCGAGTCAGTCGCACAAACGTTAGTCACAGGATTGATTTGTCGCAATGATTGACACGATTCCGCTTGACGCTGCGTAAGGTTTTTGTAATTTTACAGGCAACCTTTTATTCACTAACAAATAGCTGGTGGAATATATGACTATCAAAGTAGGTATCAACGGTTTTGGCCGTATCGGCCGTATTGTTTTCCGTGCTGCTCAGAAACGTTCTGACATCGAAATCGTTGGTATCAACGATCTCCTGGACGCTGAATACATGGCGTACATGCTGAAGTACGACTCAACTCACGGTCGTTTCGACGGCACCGTTGAAGTGAAAGACGGCCACCTGGTTGTTAACGGCAAAACCATCCGCGTTACTGCTGAGAAAGACCCAGCTAACCTGAAATGGAACGAAATCGGTGTTGACGTTGTTGCTGAAGCAACCGGTATCTTCCTGACCGACGAAACTGCACGTAAACACATCACTGCGGGTGCGAAGAAAGTTGTTCTGACTGGCCCTTCCAAAGACAACACCCCAATGTTCGTTCGCGGTGCAAACTTCGAAACTTACGCTGGCCAGGACATCGTTTCTAACGCATCCTGCACCACCAACTGCCTGGCACCGCTGGCTAAAGTGATCAACGACAACTTCGGCATCATCGAAGGTCTGATGACTACCGTTCACGCGACCACCGCTACTCAGAAAACCGTTGACGGCCCTTCTCACAAAGACTGGCGCGGCGGCCGTGGCGCGGCTCAGAACATCATCCCATCCTCTACCGGTGCTGCTAAAGCTGTAGGTAAAGTACTGCCAGAACTGAATGGCAAACTGACTGGTATGGCGTTCCGCGTTCCAACTCCTAACGTATCCGTTGTTGACCTGACCGTTCGTCTGGAAAAAGCTGCTTCTTATGAAGAAATTAAGAAAGCAATCAAAGCTGCTTCCGAAGGCCCAATGAAAGGCGTTCTGGGTTACACCGAAGACGACGTTGTATCTACCGATTTCAACGGCGAAGTGTGCACTTCCGTGTTCGATGCTAAAGCAGGTATCGCACTGAACGACAACTTCGTGAAACTGGTTTCCTGGTACGACAACGAAACCGGCTACTCTAACAAAGTACTGGACCTGATCGCTCACATCTCCAAATAAGTTGAGATGAGTGATTGATCCATAAAGGCGACTTCGGTCGCCTTTTTTATTGTTTTTTAGACAGAGGATTGCTTAATGATAAATAAAATTTTTGCACTTCCGGTAGTCGAACAACTTACCCCTGTGCTCTCCCGCCGTCAGATTGACGGTGCTGACGTTATCGTCGTTGACCACCCGCGCGTTAAAGCCTCCGTGGCGCTGAACGGCGCGCACCTGCTCTCCTGGAAACCGGAAGGCGAAGCGGAAGCGCTGTGGCTGAGTGACGCCACCTCGTTCAAAAAAGGGGATGCGATTCGCGGCGGCGTACCGATCTGCTGGCCGTGGTTTGGCCCGTCCGCACAGCCGGGTTTGCCTTCTCACGGTTTCGCCCGTAACCAGCAGTGGACGCTGAAAGCGCATAACGAAGATGACAACGGCGCAGTGCTGACCTTTGAGCTGCAGGCTAATGATGAAACTCGCGCCCTGTGGCCGCATGATTTCACCCTGTATGCCCGCTTCAAACTGGGTCAGAGCTGCGAGATTGAGCTGGAAGCTCATGGCGAGTTCGAGACCACATCTGCCCTGCATACCTACTTCAACGTGGGTGACATCAATGCAGTGAAGGTGAGCGGCCTGGGCGATACCTTTATCGACAAAGTTGATAACGCGAAGGAAGGTAAGCTGAGCGACGGCGTTCAGGCGTTCCCTGACCGTACTGACCGCGTCTATCTGCATCCGGAAGCGTGCAGCGTGATCCACGACGGTGCTCTGAACCGCGGCATTGAGGTGGTTCATCACCATCACAGCAACGTGGTGGGCTGGAACCCGGGGCCTGCACTCTCCATCAGCATGGCCGACATCCCTGATGACGGTTACAAAACGTTCGTCTGCGTGGAAACGGCCTGCGTAACCACCCCGCAGAAAGCAAGCGAGGAAAAGCCGTCTCGTTTAGGGCAGACAATTCGCATCGTTAAGCGATAAGGTCGCTGCACCACACCAAAGCAAACGGGGCGCAAGCGCCCCGTTTTGATGCAATGATTGCACCGCGATAATGCACAATCAGAACTTGTAGGTCACACCCACCGAGAAGATGCCAGCCCAGGACTTATCAACCATCGGGCTATCCTTCACTTCGTCGCTCAGACGCTCGTAACGGCCGGTACCGTAGACGTTCCAGTCGCCAAGGAAGTTATAGCTCGCGGTCAGCTCCAGGTAAGGATCCCAGCCATCATCGGCGCTGTAGCTTTTCAGCCCACTGCGGCGGGACTCGTTTTTAGAGACGCCGTAGTAATAGTCGTTGTAGTTTTCACTGTTGTACTGCACGCCGATACCCGGCGTCAGGGTGAGCCCACCATTGGTATAGCGATACAACCACGCCAGATCCCAGATAAAGCCGTTGCTGTTATCCAACGTATCACCCGCCAGGGCCGTACGGAGGAAGCCGTACTGGGTGTTATGCACGTATGAAAGCCCGGCCATCATGGAGCTTTTGCGCTTGTCGAGCTGGCGAAGCGCGTGGCTGTCGCTGTCGCCTGGCTTGAAGTGCGTTGGATCGTAGTAGGCCATGATAGAAAGCTTATCGGCCGTATCGTTCCACAGATAGTAGCCGCCGCCGAGACCGCGGAACCAGAAGTTATCGCCTTCATAGGTGATAACGGGTACAGGATAAACATCGCGGTCATACTGTTTGTATGGGCTGTTAATGACGCCAACGCCCGCACCCACCGTCCACTGACTTTCCGCCTGAGCGGTGCTAACTGCGGTCGCGGCAAGGATGCCCAATGCCAGAAGTTTGAGTTTGGTCACAATCCATTCTTTCCTGTAGTCAAATAATCAGCGGGTGAAGTGTAACCGCCATTCCCGTACATCCCAAAATTTTTTGCCTGCTAATCAGTCTGATTAACCCATTATTTTTAACTTTTCAGATGACAACCCGCTTTCATTTATATGACCGCTGAATGAAAAACGTGCTTAAGCCTTATAACCAGGGTGGAAATTTTTGGATGAGTTATTGATATGTCATTGAAATTAGTTTTTCTCAGCATGCAAGTTTGGCAAATGCCATCTACGCTTAAATTTAAGAAGAGTTTTCCTGAACACCTGCGGTTCTTAGCGTCTGACCTGGCACACAGGTTGCTGCTCTGGCAGTGGGGTGCGAGAGATTCTCTTCCGGGAGCCTCCACTACTCATACGAACGGCTCTTATCCTGTGCTAAAAAACGAAAGGACGGCATGCCATGAATATATTCGATCACTATCGCCAGCGCTACGAAGCTGCCAAGGACGAAGAGTTCACACTGCAGGAGTTTCTTACCATTTGTCGGCAAGATCGCAGTGCCTATGCCAATGCGGCAGAACGGCTATTGATGGCTATCGGTGAGCCAAACATGGTTGATACTGCCCTGGAGCCACGGCTTTCCCGTCTATTTTCGAATCGGGTGGTCGCCCGATATCCGGCGTTCGAAGAGTTCTATGGTATGGAAGATGCCATTGAACAGATTGTCTCCTATCTTAAGCATGCCGCCCAGGGTCTGGAAGAGAAGAAACAGATCCTCTATTTACTCGGCCCCGTCGGCGGCGGTAAATCCTCGCTGGCTGAACGCCTGAAGTCGCTGATGCAGCGCGTACCGATTTATGTGCTGAGCGCCAACGGCGAACGCAGCCCGGTGAACGACCATCCGCTGTGCCTGTTTAACCCGCAGGAAGATGCGCAAATTCTGGATAAAGAGTTTGGCATCCCGCGTCGCTACCTCGGCACCATTATGTCGCCGTGGGCGGCAAAACGCCTGCACGAATTTGGCGGTGATATCACCAAATTCCGCGTCGTGAAAGTGTGGCCATCCATACTGGAGCAGATCGCTATCGCAAAAACGGAACCGGGTGATGAGAACAACCAGGATATCTCGGCGCTGGTGGGTAAAGTCGATATCCGTAAGCTGGAAAACTTCGCACAAAACGACCCGGATGCCTATGGCTATTCCGGTGCGCTGTGCCGCGCCAACCAGGGGATTATGGAATTCGTCGAGATGTTTAAAGCACCGATCAAAGTGCTGCATCCTCTGCTGACGGCGACCCAGGAAGGGAACTACAACGGGACGGAAGGTATCTCCGCCCTGCCGTTTAACGGGATTATTCTCGCCCACTCGAACGAATCGGAATGGGTGACCTTCCGTAATAACAAAAACAATGAGGCCTTCCTTGACCGCGTGTACATCGTCAAGGTGCCTTATTGCCTGCGGATCTCCGAAGAGATCAAAATTTACGAAAAACTGCTTAACCACAGTGAGCTGGTGCATGCGCCATGCGCTCCGGGCACGCTGGAAACGCTCTCGCGCTTCTCCATCCTGTCGCGTCTGAAAGAGCCGGAAAACTCCAGCATCTATTCGAAAATGCGCGTCTACGACGGTGAAAGCCTGAAAGATACCGACCCGAAAGCGAAATCGTACCAGGAATACCGCGATTACGCCGGGGTTGATGAAGGGATGAACGGCCTCTCCACGCGTTTCGCGTTTAAGATCCTTTCCCGGGTCTTTAACTTCGACCACGCGGAAGTGGCGGCCAACCCGGTTCATCTGTTCTACGTCCTGGAGCAGCAAATCGAGCGCGAGCAGTTCCCGCAGGAGCAGGCTGAACGCTACCTTGAGTTCCTGAAAGGCTACCTGATCCCGAAATACGCCGAGTTCATTGGCAAAGAGATCCAGACGGCCTATCTGGAATCCTATTCAGAATACGGGCAGAACATTTTCGACCGCTATGTCACCTATGCTGACTTCTGGATCCAGGATCAGGAGTACCGCGACCCGGATACCGGCCAGCTGTTTGATCGTGAATCCCTGAACGCGGAGCTGGAAAAAATCGAGAAGCCTGCCGGGATCAGCAACCCGAAAGACTTCCGTAATGAGATTGTGAACTTCGTTCTGCGCGCCAGAGCGCATAATAACGGGCGCAATCCGAACTGGACCAGCTACGAGAAGCTGCGCACGGTTATTGAGAAGAAAATGTTCTCCAATACCGAAGAGCTGCTGCCGGTGATCTCGTTTAACACCAAAACCTCAACCGACGAGCAGAAGAAACACGACGATTTTGTCGACCGTATGATGGAAAAAGGCTACACCCGCAAACAGGTTCGCCTGCTCTGCGAATGGTATCTGCGCGTGCGTAAATCGTCCTAAAACAAGTGCCCGGTAGCGCCTGCGCCTGCCGGGCCAACAAAAACGCAAGTTGGCAAATGCAGTACGGGGGGTATATGACCTGGTTTATTGACCGGCGTCTTAACGGCAAAAACAAGAGCACGGTGAACCGCCAGCGCTTCTTGCGCCGTTATAAAGCGCAAATTAAACAGTCGATCTCCGAGGCCATCAACAAACGCTCGGTGACCGACGTCGACAGCGGCGAGTCTGTCTCCATCCCTACCGATGACATCAGCGAACCGATGTTTCATCAGGGGCGTGGCGGCCTGCGCCATCGCGTTCATCCAGGTAACGACCACTTCGTTCAGAACGACAGGATTGAGCGCCCTCAGGGCGGCGGCGGTGGTTCAGGAAGCGGTCAGGGGCAGGCCAGCCAGGACGGTGAAGGCCAGGATGAGTTCGTTTTCCAGATTTCGAAAGATGAATATCTCGACCTGCTGTTTGAGGACCTTGCGCTGCCGAATCTGAAAAAGAATCAGCATCGTCAGCTTAACGAGTATAAAACCCATCGCGCGGGCTATACCGCTAACGGCGTGCCCGCCAATATCAGCGTTGTGCGTTCGTTGCAGAATTCTCTGGCGCGCCGCACGGCCATGACGGCAGGCAAACGTCGCGAACTGCGCGAGCTGGAGAGCAGCCTGAAGGTCGTGGAAAACACGGAGCCGGCGCAGCTGCTGGAAGAGGAGCGCCTGCGTAAAGAGATTGCCGAGCTAAGAGCGAAGATCGACCGCGTGCCGTTTATCGATACCTTCGACCTGCGCTACAAGAACTACGAAAAACGTCCTGAACCCTCCAGCCAGGCGGTCATGTTCTGTCTGATGGACGTCTCCGGCTCGATGGATCAGGCCACCAAGGATATGGCGAAGCGTTTCTACATCCTGCTCTACCTGTTCCTGAGCAGAACCTATAAGAACGTGGAAGTGGTCTATATCCGCCATCACACCCAGGCCAAAGAGGTGGATGAACATGAGTTCTTCTACTCCCAGGAGACCGGGGGGACCATCGTATCAAGCGCCCTGAAGCTGATGGATGAAGTAGTGAAAGAGCGTTACGACCCG
Organism: Enterobacter bugandensis; assembly: GCF_900324475.1. NCBI lineage: Bacteria > Pseudomonadati > Pseudomonadota > Gammaproteobacteria > Enterobacterales > Enterobacteriaceae > Enterobacter > Enterobacter bugandensis. Next base: position 1,866,537 of record NZ_LT992502.1, on the reverse strand, counting down.
GCGCAGTGGAACATTTATGCGGCGCAGGCATCGGATGGCGACAACTGGGCCGACGACTCACCGCTATGTCACGAGATCCTGGCGAAGAAAATTCTGCCGGTGGTGCGTTACTACAGCTATATCGAAATCACCCGTCGTGCCCACCAAACCCTGTGGCGGGAATATGAACATCTGCAGTCCATGTTCGATAACTTTGCCATGCAGCATATCCGCGATCAGGATGATATTTATCCTGTGTTCAGGGAGCTGTTCCACAAGCAATCTGCTACCAGCAACGCATAACCCAACAGCCAGCGAATCCGCTGGCTGTTTTCTTTCGACCCCGTTTATCCCGTGCTAATGTAGCAAGCTGCATACTGGATTATCACCGGGAAAATTGTGATGACTGACGACGTTATGGGGACAAGTACCCACCATCAGCTGATTACCTTACTCACCGAGCAGGGCGCGCGTTTTCGCGTCATGGAGCACGAGGCGGTGGGGAAATGCGAAGCGGTGAGTGAAATTCGCGGGACCGATCTGCGCCAGGGGGCAAAAGCCCTGGTCTGCAAGGTGAAGGGCAACGGCGTTAAAAAACACGTACTGGCGATTCTGGCCGCCGACCTGCAGGCCGATCTGAGCCAGCTTGCCAGCCATTTTGGCGGGCTTAAAGCCTCCCTCGCCAGCCCGGCCGAGGTCGATACCCTTACCGCCTGCGTTTTTGGCGCGATCCCGCCCTTTAGCTTCCATCCTGATTTGGCGCTGGTGGCCGACCCGCTGCTGTTCGAGCGTTTCGACGAAATTGCCTTTAACGCCGGTTTACTGGAGAAATCCGTGATCATGGACACCCAGGATTACCTGCGCATCGCCCGTCCTGAGCTTGTAAATTTCCATAAGGCGTCGTCGTGACGGCGCTAGCCTCTTCTTTCCAGAAACAGCACGGAGGCGACGAGAATCACGGCAATAGCGAAAAACGATGAGGAGATAATGAGCGTTTCAACAAACATGTGATCGTTCATGATGGCGATCCCTTTGCGATACCTGCCTTCGTTTTAATCCGCGTAAATGACAGGGTAATGACAGCGATAAAATCTTTTAAACGCTGTCCTCCGCCGCGTTTGCGCGTACAGTAAGCAGGATAATTATTCTGGCAAGGATCCCCCCATGTTTGACCCGACTCTGCTCATTCTTCTGGCGCTCGCCGCGCTCGGCTTTATCAGTCATAACACCACCGTCGCCATCTCGATTCTGGTGCTGATTATTGTGCGCGTGACCCCGTTAAATACCTTTTTCCCATGGATAGAAAAACAAGGCCTCACCATCGGGATCATCATTTTAACCATCGGGGTGATGGCTCCCATCGCCAGCGGCACCCTTCCCGCCTCAACGCTGCTGCACTCGTTTGTGAACTGGAAATCTCTGGTGGCGATCGCGGTGGGGATTTTTGTTTCGTGGCTGGGCGGACGCGGCGTTACGCTGATGAGCAGCCAGCCCTCGCTGGTGGCGGGCCTGCTGGTGGGCACGGTACTCGGCGTGGCGCTTTTCCGCGGCGTGCCGGTAGGCCCGCTGATTGCGGCAGGGCTGGTGTCCCTGTTTATCGGGAAGTCATAGTCAGGCTGGCCATGTAACGCGCCGGCGTCTGGCCCAACCCCTTTTTGAACATGGTGATAAACGCGGTGGTAGAGTCATAGCCCAGAGACTGTGCCACCTGCTGCACCGATTTCCCGCTAATCAAATGCTGTAACGCCACGATCAGCTGAAGCTGGTGACGCCAGCGGCGAAAGCTTAAACCGGTCTCTTTGACCACCAGCCGCGCCAGGTTGCGTTCACTCATCGCGAAATGGCTCGCCCACTGTGCCAGCGTCTGCCAGGCGGCGGGCTCTTCCGCCATCTTCTCGCTCATCAGCCGGATTTTAGGGTGGGGAGAGACGGGCAGCTGCAGATGCTCCTGGCGCTGGAGCGGCAGCTCGTCAAACAAGACGTCCACCAGACGCGATGTGGCCGCTAGATGCAGCTGTTCACGTGATTTCTCCGCCAGGGATAAAATCAGCTCCCGCACCAGGGGAGAGATTTTCAGGGTGCAGCAGCGGTCGGGCAGGCTGGCGGCACCAGGCTCAATAAACAAAAAGCAGAGCTGCGCCCCCGGCGTGGCCCTGTTGCTGTGCGGCATTTGGCCTGGGATCCAGACGGCATACTGGGGCGGTACCATCAGCATCGCATTTTCCACTTCGCAGGTGATCGCGCCGCCAAGGGCCAGAATCAGCTGCCCCTTACGGTGTTGATGCTGCGGAATATATTGTTCTTCCGTCACCACGCGGATGCGAAACGCGACGGTCGCATCGTGCTGGCTATCAGGATCGTAGCCGTCCAGTCCCAGACCAATCATCAGGTTGTCCGATATTAGCGATAAACTGTCATTTTAGCCTGATTTCAACCGCTGAGAAAATCGGTATTGTGTGCGCTCGCTTGAACGTATGAGAACACAATGACTACTGCTCTTCGCACCTCAGGAAAACAGGGCGCGCTGTTGATCGCAGGCATTCTGATGATTGCCACCACGCTTCGCGTCACCTTTACCGGCGCAGCGCCGCTGCTCGATACTATTCGCCTTGATTATGGCTTAAGCACGGCGCAAACCGGTCTGCTGACCACCCTGCCCCTGCTGGCCTTTGCTCTTGTCTCCCCGCTCGCGGCAGGCGTTGCCCGGCGTATCGGCATGGAGCGCAGCCTGTTTATCGCCCTGATGCTGATTTGCATCGGGATTGCGGTTCGCTCCCTGCCTTCCGCTACCCTGCTTTTCATCGGAACGGCGGTGATTGGTTGCGGGATCGCGCTGGGGAATGTGCTGTTGCCCGGCTTAATTAAGCGTGACTTTCCGGGTCAGGTGGCAAAACTCACGGGCGCCTATTCCCTGACGATGGGTGTCTCTGCCGCGTTAGGCTCGGCGCTGATCGTACCTTTGGCTCAGGGTGATGCGGGCTGGCATGGCGCGCTGCTGATGCTGATGGCGTTTCCGCTGATCGCGCTGCTGCTCTGGCTGCCGCAGTGGCGTCAGAAACACGTCGCAACGGTAACGGGCGCAGGCGCGCTGCATAACCGCGCGATCTGGCGCTCGGCACTCGCCTGGCAGGTGACGCTCTTTCTGGGGATTAACTCGCTGATTTATTACGTCATCATCGGCTGGCTGCCGGCCATATTACTCAGCCATGGCTTTAGCGAAGCGCAGGCCGGCTCGGTGCACGGTCTTTTACAGCTTGCCACGGCCGTGCCGGGGCTTGCCGTTCCGCTCGTCCTCCAGCGCCTGAAGGATCAGCGAACCATCGCCGGAGCGGTTGGGCTGATGTGCGCGGTTAGCGCGGCGGGTTTGTGGTTTATGCCTGAGATGGCGGTGATGTGGACGCTGGTGTTTGGCTTTGGTACCGGGGCAACGATGATCCTCGGCCTGACGTTCATCGGCCTGCGCGCCAGCTCCGCACACCAGGCGGCAGCGTTGTCCGGTATGGCACAGTCTATTGGTTATCTGCTCGCCGCCTGCGGTCCGCCGCTGATGGGTAAAATTCACGATTCGGCTGGAGACTGGCGGATCCCGCTTCTCGCCTGCGCGCTGGCCGCTGTCGTCATGGCCATCTGCGGCGTACTTGCCGGGCGCGACCGGGAAATCGCGCCCCGATAAACACAGTGGCAGACCATCGGGTCTGCCTTTTTTACCCGCGCGCCGCGCGCAGCATTGCCTGCACCAGCACCACCGGACGCCCTTCCAGCGCAGCACGCTCGTGCTGGAATAAGGTGATCACAAAGAACGGATGGGTCACCAGCTCCGCAGCGCGAATTTCCCCCTGCTCGTCCCAGCCCGTCACGCGCATATCACCGCTCTCCAGTTCCTGAGCAAACGCCGCCGATACGCCATAGTTACAGTGATAACCCTCTACGATTTCCGGCTTTCCGTAGGCCTTCGCGATCAACGTATTATTGCGCAGCTCAATGGCATCGGTTTTCTCCACCAGCGAGCAGGTCAGCGGCGCAATCACCATCGTACCTTCGGTATCCGTCTCAGCATGTGCCGCGTCGCTCCAGCCCAGCACGTTACGGGCATACTCAATTAACGCATGCTGGAACCCACCGCAGGTGCCCAGGAACGGAATGCTGTTTTCACGCGCGTAGCGTGCGGCAATAAAGGCCGCCTCGGTATTTTTATAGGGGCTTGCGGGAACCAGCCAGATGGCATCGTAGCCCACCAGATCCTCAGAACTGGTTAATTCCGTGGTGGCAAGCCAGTCGTAATCGGCGGTGAGGTCAAGGACCGCGGCGGCGTCGTCAATGGCCAGCGGGATCGCCTTGTGTGCAATAACATCAGGATTGTAATCGCCAACCAGCGCAATGCGCAGCGTCGTTTTAACCGGGAGGTGTTCCATGAAAGGTTCCTTATGCCAGAGTATTATCAGATAACATAAGGAACCTCAGACTACCGATCTTCTGCAATTATCACAATACCTTAAATTGGGAGGGTGGAATCATGATTCAGTGCAAACGCGTCTATGAACAGGCGAGCCCGGGCGATGGCTATCGGGTTCTGGTGGACAGGCTCTGGCCCCGTGGGGTGAAAAAAACAGACCTCGCATATGACGAATGGTGTAAAACGCTCACACCGTCCAGCGCGTTACGCAAGGACTTTCATAGCGAAGCGATTGATTTCGCGGCCTTCACTAAAGCCTACAAGGAAGAGCTGGCGCAGCATAAGGACGAAGGAGAGCGTCTGGCGGCGCTGGCGAAAAAGCAGACCGTAACACTGCTCTACGGCGCGAAGGACACGAAGCAGAATCACGCTCTGGTCTTAGCCGACTGGCTGCGCCATCTGTGATCAGCCGACCGTCAGCTCATCCTGAATTTGCGGAGCTTCGTCCGGGGTGAGCGGCATCAGGTGTTCGGCGCGAACAAACGCAAAGCCGTGCTGATTATCAAAGGCGTAGACGTCTCCCGTCACCAGCCAGAGCGCGCGGTCCGCGCTTGCGGGTAACTGCGTCATCACGCCGTTGACCGGGTTAACGAAACGCTGGCCGGGCTGGCAGAGACCAAATAGCTCCACAGATTTACCAATATTGCGACGGCCTGACGCCGTGCGGGCACCGACGATCATCGCCACGCTGCCCGGTTTAAGCTGAAACATACTTCTCTCGCGGTAACGGTAGCCAGAAATTGGCTAAGAATAATCCTAAAGAGAAGTGTATCGCAGCTACTGTCCCTCTGTCACCTGGCAGGTTGCGGATGATCGCGACGATAGAGCGTCCATTCGTCGATCACTTCGCCACCGGGCAGCTTGCACTCTGTGCGGACCCCCTGCGGGCTTTGAATCGGGACCTGTTCCCCGCCCTTTTCCAGGCAGTAAACGGAAGCCGGGTTCGCCATGCCCACGGCGTGCGGCGGTTTCGGGGCATCGGGTGGGGTTGTTTTTGCGGTGCAGGCAACCAGGGGAAGCGCCAGCGCCAGTAGCAGAAATCTCATCTTGTTGATCCTTTTGACATCATCATTGGCTAAGGGTAACGGCTTGTCGCCGCTTTCTCCATGATTTCTCCATTCTAACTGCACTTTTCAACGCTACAGTCTGGCATGTTCTCACTTTGACCAGAGAACATCATTCCGTAATCAAGATGTCTTTGCCCCGTTCTCAACAACGGGGCTTTTTTTCCCGCCTGCTGCCTACCTCTCCATATATTAAATTTTCTATATTCATGTTTTACTATGCCGGAAGCCTAAAAATTCAGCATAACATGCAGATGCAGACGTCTTCTGCCTGGGAGTCATTCTACGTCATGTCGGATCTTATCCTCGCTCGCGTTTCAGAAACCCTTGCCACCGAGCAATCCCTTGAAAGCCTCGTTCGTCAGCTGCTGGAGATGCTGGAAATCGTCACCGACATGGAGTCGACGTATCTGACGAAGGTGGATATAACAGCCCGGCTGCAGCATATCCTCTATGCCCGAAACAGCAAGCAGATGACTATCCCGGAAGGGTTAAGCGTGCCATGGGATGAAACGCTGTGTAAGCGCGCGCTGGATAGCGACACATTATTCAGTAACGATGTCCCCGAACGTTGGCCGGAGTGTGAAGCGGCGAAAGCTCTCGGCATCACCACATATATGAGCATCCCCGTTCATCTTGCCGATGGCTCACTTTACGGTACGCTCTGCGCCACCAGCACGGCAAAAAAACCGCTCAGCGCGCGCGGCGAGCAGATGCTAAAACTCTTCGCCGGGTTGATTAGTCAGTACATTCAGAAAGAGTCTCTGGTGACCCAGCTCCGTGAAGCCAACGCGGCGCTTATCGCCCACTCCTACACAGATGCCCTTACAGGGTTACCCAACCGTCGCGCCATTTTTGAGGATCTGACCACCCTGTTTTCGCTGGCGCGGCATCTGAAACGTAACGCCATCATTGCCTTTATCGATCTGGATGATTTTAAACTGATTAACGATCGATACGGGCATGAAGCAGGCGACCAGTTCCTGATTGAAGTGGGCAAACGTTTGACCGCAGAAAAACAGCAGGACGATATCATCGGCCGGCTGGGCGGCGATGAGTTCCTGGTGGCCACTCTGAGCAACGTCGAGAATGAGGAGCAAATCCACCTTCTCAGAACGCGCCTCAGCGCCCGAATTGCGGGGGAATACTGGCTGGGTAGCATCAGCATCATTTATCCTGGCGCCAGCCTCGGCGTTATCGAAGTGGATCCCGGCGTAACCGATCCGGACAGTGCGTTACGTGCCGCAGATATCGCGATGTATCAGGATAAGAAAGGAAAAAGCAAAACAGGCTTTCTCGCGATGGATTAACCCCGTACACTCTACGGTGTTATAAAAACCGAAACAGGTGATGATATGAGAATAGGGATCCTCTTCCCGGTCGTTATTTTTATAACGGCGGTGGTATTTCTGGCGTGGTTTTTTGTCGGTGGTTACGCTGCTCCGGGGGCATAAATGAGAAAAACCACCCTCATTATGTTGATCGTTGCCGTCGTGGCGTTTGCCGGCACGCAGTTTGGCTGGTGGTAAACCCGTTACGTAAAAAGGCCGCCATATGGCAGCCTTTTTAACGCTTCAGTATTAGCTTTTGATCTTTCTGTAGATAAACAGCACAACCAGCGCGCCGATCACCGCGACCGCGAAACTGCCGAAGTTAAAGCCATCGACTTTACCAAAACCGAACAGCGTACTGATCCAACCGCCGACTACCGCGCCGACAATACCCAGTATTATGGTGACGATAAACCCACCGCCATCTTTGCCCGGCATGATCCACTTCGCCAGAATACCCGCAATAAGCCCAAAGATAATCCAGGATAAAATTCCCATAACTTTCCTCTCTGTATGGTTTTTGTCATTAAATCAACGACACAAAAAGGATAGCACAGGATCTGAGAAAGGAAATTTGTGATAAGCCTCACAGAGAGAGTCTGCGCATTTCTTCATCAACATGCCCTTCCACAAGAACTGTGGGGTTGCATCTTTTGTTGAGAAAGATTATCTTTCTCAACACTGAATAATTGAGATAAACACTCAGGTATTCAGTACGACATTGCTCACATTCTTCATTTCTTGCCCACTCATGAGTGGGCTTTTTTTTGATCAAGCCCCAACGAAAGCGTGCCGGTTGCGCCCGCCGCGTTTTGCCTGATAGAGCGCCTGGTCGGCAGCATTAATAATATTCTGCTGGCTACCCGCGATGTTGACAGCACGCGCACTGGAGACCCCTACGCTTACCGTGACCCGCCCGAAGGGGCTAAACGCGTGTTCAATTTGCTGAGAGAAAACATAGCGAATAATCGTCTGCGCAAGGCGGAGCGCCTCCTGGATATCCGTTTCAGGCAAAATCAGCGCAAACTCCTCCCCGCCATAGCGCGCCACAATCTGGTTGTCGTGGGTGAGACTTTCCCTGAGGCAGTTTCCCAGCAACGCCAGGCATCTGTCCCCTTCCGGATGACCGTAGTTATCGTTGTACTTTTTGAAGTAGTCCACATCCACAAGGAGCAGCGAAACCGGCGCGTCCTTTGCCGCACACGCCGCAATTTCCGAGACGATTTTTTCATCAAAGATGCGCCTGTTATAAAGCCCTGTCAGCGCATCCTCCGAGGCAATAATCTTTAGCACTTTGTTATCCCGTGCTTTTCTGGATAAGTCGGAATAGAGGAAACAGGACGCCACGATGAGCGTCGCGGTAAACACCAAAATAAGTGCGGCAAGCTGAATCGCCTGCTTGCGCCACGGTGAAAGGGCTTCATCAATGCTTACCGCTACCGTCGTAACCAGTCCGTAGCGCCTGTTTTTCTCATAGGCATAAATGCGTTCGATTTTATCAAACCTGGAGACAGAGCTGGCTATCCCTGTATTTTGTACCTTGAGGTATTTTCTGAAGAGAGGTGAGTCAGAAAAAATCGTACCGATATAGTTATTTTTAAAGGGATAACGAATCAGTAAAACGCCTGCTTGCGTCGTTAAACCAATAACGCCCGCGTGACCAATATTAATCTGTCCATAAAGCGCCAGAAAATTTTCGATACCCAGCGTCACCACCACAACACCGTTAAATGCACCGGTGTGTGTTTCAAGGCGTCGGCTAAGAGTAATAACCCATTTACCATTGGTTCTGCTTATCACCGGCTCACCAATATAAATCTGCTGACTTTTATTTTCCTTGTGATAGACAAAAAATGCCCTGTCCGCGCCATTATGGGGGCCCGCAAAATTTTTGTGCAATGCAGTGAAGATATCCCCATGCGCATCATAGACAACCACATTATTAATCTGAGTAAGAAGATTATCCTGATTGCTTATCATTCGCTGAATATTGATCGCCTGTTGGGGGGTCATACCATAAATTTCAATTGTGTCGGAAACGGTGGTAATCAACATTTCACTTTGGCGAATGATCCCTTCCGTGTAGACGTTAAGGGTATGGCTCAGGTTGGCAACGCTGGTATTGATTTGCTGGATTGACTGCTGTCGGGACGTGGCAATCTGGACGGCAAGCGACAATGAAACAATCAATGAGACAATGATGACGGTAATGGTTGTTGTGTAAAAAGTATTTTTCACATGCACGAGCTTTTCCACCTTATCACGCCTGGCATCCCTGGCTGACAACTCTTGTCACTGTAACAAAGCTCAGGTTAAGAGGAAAACAAATTGCACTTAAGCATAACGGCTGCCGTTATTATCAGGCTTGTAGCTTGCACTGCCTGTGATAAGATTTGAGAGATGAGGGAGCGGACAGGGTATCTGGAAAATGAAAAAGATCATTGCCGTTACTATCGTTTCAGCGTTTCTGGTCTTCCTGTCTCTTTTTGCGGTTAATGCAGTTATCGGGAGCCAGCAGAAAAGCAAACAGCTTGAGATTTCCCGAACCCTTTTACAGCATTCAGAAAGTCTGACCCAGAGCATGGCGCAGACGCTCAAAAACCTGACCACACAGGGATGCGACAGAGACAGCCTCGATCGCTACCGGCAGGTCAAGCTCGAAAGCCGCTATGTCGCTGACGTCGGTTTTATTGAAAAGGGAAAAATAGTCTGTACCGCTTTTTGGGGTAAACTCGTTAATCCTGTCCCGCTTCCTGAAGAGCTCCATGAAACGCCCAGAGGATTTCTCCTCGCGCAATTTTCGAGAAAGGATTTTTTTACCGGCAATGCGGCCATCTATAATAATCACATTATCTTCACCTCCCGCTATGCTTACGATAAATTCACCCCGGTTACGGAGAGCTATTCTCTGAGCACCACCACCAGGGACTTAAGCAGAACGTTTTTTTCGGCTACGCCTGAATTAAACCAACAGAGCGAACTGAATTCCTCCTTGTTTACCCTGACCCTCACCCGGTGCAGCACCACGTGGGATTTGTGCGTCATTGTGAAGCATCACAACGCGGGACTGGCCTCGTTATCTCCCGTTCTATTTATCGTTCTCGCGGTCATTTTATGTTTTATCTGGATTGCGATAACGCTCTTTTTCTTTCGACTCAACGAGGACCGGTTCTCCCTGGAGCGGACGCTGGTCAAAGCTGTTATCACTAATACTATCGGCGTTCATTACCAGCCCATTGTTCGGATTGAGGATAAAAAAATTGTAGGTGTGGAGGTCTTGTCGAGATGGCGTGACGCAAGATACGGTGACGTCTCCCCGGAACTGTTTATTCCATTAATCAAAAAAATTGGCCTGTATAAAAATTACTATATTAATATTCTCCAAAAATCCCTTTCGGATATCGCGCCACTTATTATTAAATATCATCTGGTTGTTTCGCTCAATGTTGGCCGAACGGAAATTGAAGACGGACAGTTTATCAGCATTTTGCGCCGTAGCTGTTTAGCTAATAACATTCCGCTCTCTCTGATCAAAATCGAGCTTTCTGAAAAAGCCATTTCAACGGGGAATATTCTGGAAGATTTCTGCAAGGATTTAAAAAACCTTGGCGTGAGAATATCCATTGATGACTTCGGGGTGCAAAACTCAAACCTGGCAAGGCTTTCGCTGCTTGAATATGATGAGATCAAAATCGACAAGTCGCTGGTCGATGGCATCAGTGAACATTACAAGCAGAACATTTTTGTCATTTTTAGCGACGCCCTCGCAAAACTGAATAAAACGCTTGTTTTCGAAGGCGTAGAGAGCGAAATACAGTATCGCTTTATTGCTGAAAGATACCCCGAGGCGCTGATTCAGGGATGGTATTTCTCAAAATCCGTCACCCGAAGCGAGCTTGCGAAGCGACTCGCTGGGATCGCGCGGTAGGTTACTCGTTTCCCCACTGATTGAGAAAGTTCGCAATATCATCAATACGTTCGGCACGAACCCCGGCTTCACGCGCCATCTCCTGCTGAGCTTCCTCATCGATCTCCTCATTATTCGACAAACGCGTGAGAAGCAGCTGGAAATAATGCGCCAGCGAGTCCTGCTCTGACTCACTCACGGGCTTTGTGGCTTCCGTCGCGTACTCTTCGACGATGTCATAATACTTCAGTGGGATTTCGTTATTCATAACAGCGTTAACCTTTGAGGGTGAAGCCACAAGTATATCCGACGACGTACGGTTAACCAACGCGTTGCGTCAGATAAGCAGGGCAAGCAGGGCTGCAAGAGCAGGTATGGCCTGAACGTACAGTATCTTTCGGCTGGCGGTCGCTGCGCCAAAGAGTCCGGCAATCAACACGCAGGTCAGGAAGAAGATGGCCAAAGATATACCCTTTTCACCAAGCCAGAGGCTCCAGAGCAGACCCGCAGCCAGAAAACCATTATACAGCCCCTGATTCGCGGCCAGCACGCGGGTGTCGCGCGCAAAATCGGGACGCAGATTAAAGGCCTTGTGCCCCGTTCTGGTGTTCCACAGGAACATTTCCAGCACAAGAATGTAGATATGGATGAATGCAACGACAGCGATAAGAACAGTAGCGAGCATCGTGTTATTTCCCGTAGGCAGAGGCAAAAAAAACGGGAACCCTCAGGCCCCCGCTCTTGTTTAACCCAGAATCTGGATTACATATTCGCGATAATCGCGTCGCCAAACTCTGAGCATTTCAGCAGCTTAGCGCCTTCCATCAGACGTTCGAAATCGTAAGTTACGGTTTTCGCGTTGATCGCGCCTTCCATACCCTTAACGATCAGGTCTGCGGCTTCGAACCATTCCATATGACGCAGCATCATCTCTGCGGAGAGGATGATAGAGCCTGGGTTCACTTTGTCCTGGCCTGCGTATTTTGGTGCAGTACCGTGGGTTGCTTCGAACAGGGCGCACTCGTCGCCGATGTTCGCGCCAGGGGCGATACCGATACCGCCAACCTGTGCCGCCAGGGCGTCAGAAATGTAGTCACCGTTCAGGTTCATACAGGCGATCACGTCGTATTCAGCAGGACGCAGCAGGATCTGCTGCAGGAACGCATCGGCGATCACATCTTTAATGATGATCTCTTTGCCGGTGTTCGGGTTCTTGATCTTCTGCCACGGGCCGCCGTCGATCAGCTCACCGCCGAACTCTTCGGTCGCCAGCTGGTAGCCCCAGTCTTTGAACGCGCCTTCGGTGAACTTCATGATGTTGCCCTTGTGAACCAGGGTCACAGAATCACGGTCGTTGGTGATCGCGTATTCGATGGCCGCACGCACCAGGCGCTTGGTCCCTTCTTCAGAGCACGGCTTAATGCCGATACCGCAGTGCTCAGGGAAGCGAATTTTCTTCACGCCCATCTCTTCGCGCAGGAATTTAATCACTTTTTCTGCATCAGCAGAGTCCGCTTTCCACTCGATACCCGCGTAGATGTCTTCTGAGTTTTCGCGGAAGATAACCATGTCGGTCAGTTCAGGGTGCTTAACCGGGCTTGGGGTGCCCTGATAGTAACGAACCGGACGCAGACACACGTACAGGTCCAGCTCCTGACGCAGCGCCACGTTCAGAGAACGGATGCCGCCGCCGACCGGAGTGGTCAGTGGGCCTTTAATAGCAACGCGGTAGTCGCGGATCAGGTCCAGCGTTTCCGCTGGCAGCCAGACGTCCTGGCCATAAACTTGCGTTGATTTCTCACCGGTGTAAATTTCCATCCAGGAAATTTTACGCTCGCCTTTGTAGGCTTTCTCAACAGCGGCATCAACCACTTTCAGCATTGCCGGGGTAACGTCTACACCGATACCGTCGCCTTCGATGAACGGAATAATCGGATTGTGAGGAACGTTAATCTTGCCGTTTTGCAGGGTGATCTTTTTACCTTCCGCCGGAACAACTACTTTGCTTTCCATTAACCTCTCCTTCGAGCGCTTCTGGTTGTTACTGATCTTATGTTAATAAATTGTAATGAGCCCTTCGATAGTACCTGATTGTCCTGCGCCATGAAAGGTCTTCGTTATTAGGCTATAATGCGGCAATTGATAACGCCTGAAAATACCATGAAGAAAACTTCTTTTACAAAACACCGGGTTGAGCGATTCAGCTCGCGACAAGCCGCCAGACGACCGCAAGAAACCCAGCCAAAGCGGGTTATTCTGTTCAATAAACCCTACGATGTTTTGCCGCAGTTTACCGATGAGGCCGGACGCAGCACGCTGAAGGATTACATCCCCGTTCAGGGCGTCTACGCCGCTGGTCGCCTGGACCGGGACAGCGAAGGACTTTTGGTCCTAACCAACGACGGCGCCCTACAGGCAAAGCTTACGCAGCCGGGCAAACGCACCGGCAAAATTTACTTTGTGCAGGTTGAAGGCGAGCCGGACGAAGAGACGCTGGCGAAACTGCGCAGCGGGGTGATGCTGAACGACGGTCCCACCCTGCCCGCCGGTATTGAACGCGTGAATGAGCCGGAGTGGCTGTGGCCGCGTAACCCGCCCATTCGCGAGCGCAAATCCATCCCGACAAGCTGGCTCAAAATCACCCTGTATGAAGGCCGCAACCGCCAGGTGAGGCGAATGACCGCGCACGTCGGCTTCCCTACCCTACGTCTGATTCGCTACGCCATGGGCAGCTACACGCTGGATACGCTGGCAAACGGCGAATGGCGCGACGCTGCCCCTTAAGGAGAAACGATGTTTAAACCTCATGTTACGGTCGCCTGCGTGGTGCACGCGCAGGGAAAATTCCTCGTTGTGGAAGAGAGCATCAACGGCAGGGCGCTGTGGAATCAGCCTGCCGGGCATCTTGAAGCCAATGAAACGTTGCTGCAGGCCGCGAAGCGCGAGCTCTGGGAAGAGACCGGCATTCGCGCTGAGCCCCAGCACTTCATTCGCATGCACCAGTGGATTGCGCCCGACAGCACCCCATTCCTGCGCTTTTTATTCGCCGTTGAGCTTAGCGAAACGTGCGCCACAGAACCGCATGATGACGATATCGATCGCTGCCTGTGGGTCACCGCCGAGGAGATCCTGAACGCGCCAAACCTGCGCTCGCCGCTGGTTGCGGAAAGCATCCGCTGCTGGCAGTCAGGCGCACGCCTGCCGCTGGGTGTCATCGGAGAATTTAACTGGCCGTTTACAGAGGGTGTCAACGGTGGGGGGGCGTGATAGAATACGCCGCCTTGAAGTTCAATGTCGTGAGTATTCCATGTCAGATAACAGCCAGAAAAAAGTGATCGTCGGCATGTCCGGCGGTGTCGATTCCTCCGTTTCCGCCTACCTGTTGCAGCAACAGGGCTATAAGGTGGAGGGCCTGTTCATGAAGAACTGGGAGGAAGACGATGGCGAGGAATACTGCACTGCCGCAGCGGATCTCGCCGACGCGCAGGCCGTATGCGACAAGCTCGGCATTGAACTGCACACCGTTAACTTTGCCGCAGAGTACTGGGACAACGTCTTTGAACTGTTCCTTGAAGAGTACAAAGCGGGCCGTACCCCGAACCCGGATATTCTGTGCAACAAAGAGATCAAATTTAAAGCCTTCCTGGAATTCGCCGCGGAAGATCTGGGCGCTGACTACATTGCGACCGGTCACTACGTGCGTCGTGCGGACGTGAATGGCAAAAGCCAGCTGCTGCGCGGCCTCGACGGCAATAAAGATCAGAGCTACTTCCTTTATACGCTGAGCCACGAACAGATTGCGCAAAGCCTGTTCCCGGTCGGCGAACTGGAAAAGCCGGAAGTGCGTAAAATTGCCGAAGAGCTGGACCTGATCACCGCGAAGAAAAAAGACTCCACCGGTATCTGCTTTATCGGCGAGCGCAAATTCCGTGATTTCCTGGGCCGCTACCTGCCTGCACAGCCAGGTAAAATTGTCACCGTTGATGGCGACGAGATTGGTCAGCATCAGGGGCTGATGTACCACACCTTAGGCCAGCGTAAAGGCCTGGGTATTGGTGGGACGAAAGAAGGCAGCGAAGATCCGTGGTACGTGGTCGACAAAGACGTCGAAAACAATATTCTGGTGGTGGCTCAGGGTCACGACCACCCGCGTCTGATGTCCATTGGCCTTATCGCACAGCAGTTGCACTGGGTCGATCGCGAGCCCCTGAAAGGCACGCTGCGCTGCACGGTGAAAACGCGCTACCGCCAGACCGATATTCCTTGCACCATCACCGCGCTTGATGACGACCGTATTGACGTCCGTTTCGACGAGCCGGTCGCCGCCGTTACCCCGGGCCAGTCTGCTGTCTTCTACAGCGGCGAAATCTGCCTGGGCGGCGGGATTATTGAACAGCGCCTTCCGCTGCCCGCTGTTTAACCGATTGCACACATAAAGGAGACCGTGTGGCGAAGAATTATTATGACATCACCCTGGCGCTGGCAGGAATTTGCCAGTCTGCTCGTCTGGTGCAACAGCTGGCGCATCAGGGTCACTGTGACGCTGATGCCCTGCACGTTTCGCTCAACAGCGTTATCGACCTCAACCCCGGTTCAACCCTGGGCGTGTTCGGCGGCAGCGAAACCAATCTTCGTCTCGGTCTTGAAACCCTGCTTGGCGTGCTTAACGCCAGTAGCCGTCAGGGGTTAAACGCGGAACTGACCCGCTACACCTTAAGCCTGATGGTGCTTGAGCGTAAGCTGAGCGCGGCAAAAGGCGCGCTCAATACCCTGGGCGATCGCATTGCCGGGCTACAGCGTCAGCTCGACCATTTTGACCTGCAGTCTGAAACGCTGCTGAGCGCCATGGCGGGCATTTACGTTGACGTCATCAGCCCGCTGGGCCCGCGCATTCAGGTCACCGGCTCCCCTGCCGTACTGCAAAGCCCGCAGGTGCAGGCGAAGGTACGCGCTTCCCTGCTGGCTGGGATCCGCGCCGCCGTGCTGTGGCATCAGGTTGGCGGTGGCCGCCTGCAGTTAATGTTTTCTCGTAATCGCCTGACCACTCAGGCAAAACAAATTCTTGCTCATTGTTAACCTCCCGGAGTTGCGAATTATGGAATTATCCTCACTGACCGCCGTATCCCCTGTCGATGGACGCTACGGCGATAAAGTCAGCGCGCTGCGCGGGATCTTCAGCGAATATGGTTTGCTGAAGTTCCGTGTTCAGGTTGAAGTACGCTGGCTGCAGAAGCTGGCCGCCCAGGCAGCAATCAAGGAAGTTCCTGCTTTTGACGAAAAGGCAAACGATTACCTTGATAAAATCGTTGCTGAGTTTAGCGAAGAAGATGCCGCGCGCATCAAGACCATTGAACGCACCACCAACCACGACGTGAAAGCGGTTGAGTACTTCCTGAAAGAGAAAGTGGAAAGCGTCCCGGCCCTGCATGCGGTATCCGAATTCATTCACTTCGCCTGTACGTCCGAAGATATCAACAACCTGTCTCACGCGCTGATGCTCTCCACCGCGCGTAAAGAAGTGGTGCTGCCTTACTGGCGTAAAATCATCGACGCGGTGAAAGCGCTGTCCGTGGAATACCGTGACATTCCGCTGCTTTCCCGTACTCACGGCCAGCCAGCCACCCCATCCACGATGGGTAAAGAGATGGCGAACGTGGCGTACCGTATGGAGCGCCAGTATCGTCAGCTGGAGCAGGTTGAAATTCTGGGTAAAATCAACGGCGCGGTCGGTAACTACAATGCCCACATTGCCGCGTACCCGGAAGTGGACTGGCATCAGTTCAGCGAAGAGTTCGTGACCTCTCTGGGGATCCAGTGGAACCCGTACACCACCCAGATTGAGCCGCACGACTACATTGCAGAGCTGTTTGACTGCATCGCGCGCTTCAACACCATCCTGATCGACTTCGATCGCGACGTGTGGGGCTACATCGCGCTGAACCACTTCAAGCAGAAGACCATCGCCGGAGAAATTGGCTCCTCCACCATGCCGCACAAAGTGAACCCAATCGACTTCGAAAACTCCGAAGGCAACCTGGGCCTGGCGAATGCCGTGCTGCAGCATATGGCGAGCAAGCTGCCGGTTTCCCGCTGGCAGCGCGACCTGACCGACTCCACCGTGCTGCGTAACCTGGGCGTGGGCATTGGCTACGCGCTGATCGCGTATCAGTCCACCCTGAAGGGCGTGAGCAAGCTCGAAGTGAACCGTGATCGTCTTCTTGACGAGCTGGATCACAACTGGGAAGTATTGGCAGAGCCGATTCAGACCGTGATGCGCCGCTACGGTATCGAAAAACCGTACGAGAAGCTGAAAGAGCTGACACGCGGTAAACGCGTCGATGCCGAAGGCATGAAACAGTTTATCGACGGTCTGGCACTGCCGGAAGAAGAGAAAACCCGCCTGAAGGCCATGACTCCGGCGAATTACATTGGCCGCGCCATCACCATGGTTGATGAGCTGAAGTAACGTTCCTTCCCCCCCTTTCCGCCCGGAAAGGGGGTTGCTTTTCCCCGGTTTACTGAATGTTTATCCCCACAGCAACATAATCAGCGTTAAACTATTCATACTATTTATTCTGGGAGAAAAGATGATGCGCGTACTGGTTGTTGAGGATAACGCATTGCTACGCCACCACCTGAAGGTTCAGCTTCAGGAGATGGGACATCAGGTGGATGATGCTGAAGATGCAAAAGAAGCCGATTATTATCTCAATGAACACCTGCCGGACATCGCCATTGTCGATTTAGGCCTGCCTGATGAAGACGGCCTGTCGTTAATTCGTCGCTGGCGCAGCCATGACGTTTCCCTGCCGGTTCTGGTTCTCACCGCCCGCGAAGGCTGGCAGGACAAAGTTGAAGTGCTCAGCGCCGGTGCGGATGATTACGTCACCAAACCGTTTCACATTGAAGAAGTGGCGGCGCGCATGCAGGCGCTGTTACGCCGCAACAGCGGGCTGGCTTCACAGGTTATCTCCATTCCGCCTTTCCAGGTGGATCTCTCCCGTCGCGAGCTGTCGATTAACGATGAAGTGATCAAGCTCACCGCGTTCGAATACACCATTATGGAAACGCTGATCCGTAACAGCGGAAAAGTAGTGAGCAAAGACTCCTTAATGCTCCAGCTCTACCCTGACGCTGAGCTGCGCGAGAGTCACACCATAGACGTGCTGATGGGCCGTTTGCGTAAGAAAATTCAGGCGCAGTATCCGCAGGACGTGATTACGACCGTCCGCGGCCAGGGCTACCTGTTCGAATTACGCTAAATGAGACGGATTTTGCGCCACATTCTGCCCCTCTCGCTGCGGGTTCGTTTTTTACTGGCAACAGCCGCGGTGGTGCTGGTGCTGTCGCTCTCCTACGGTCTGGTCGCCCTGGTGGGCTACAGCGTCAGCTTCGATAAAACGACCTTTCGACTGTTACGCGGCGAAAGTAATCTGTTTTATACCCTGGCCACATGGGAAGACAACCACATCACCGTTGAAATGCCGGAGAACCTGGATCAACAGAGTCCTACTTTAGCCCTGATTTACAATGAAAAGGGAAAGTTGCTTTGGGCGCAACGCGATATTCCGTGGCTGGCGAAAAGCATTCGTCCGGAGTGGCTCAAAACCAACGGGTTTCATGAGATAGAAGCCGATCTCAATACCACCAGCACGCTGATTCGCGAAGATCGCTCGATGCAGCAAAAGCTCAATGAAATCCGGGCTGACGATGCCGAGACGGAAATGACGCATTCGGTGGCGATCAATATCTACCCGGCGACCATGAACATGCCGCAGTTAACTATTGTGGTGATCGACACCATTCCGGTTGAGCTAAAACGTTCCTATAAGGTCTGGGGCTGGTTCGTTTATGTTCTGGCCGCAAACCTGCTGCTGGTGATCCCGCTGCTTTGGGTGGCGGCGTGGTGGAGCTTACGCCCTATTGAGTCCCTGGCGCGAGAGGTGCGCGAGCTTGAGGAACATCATCGTGAAAAGCTCAATCCGGAAACCACCCGTGAGCTGACCAGTCTGGTGCGTAACCTCAATCGCCTGCTGAAAAGCGAGCGTGAACGCTATGATAAGTACCGTACGACCCTGACCGACCTCACCCACAGCCTGAAAACGCCGCTGGCCGTAATGCAAAGCACCCTGCGTTCCATGCGCAGCTCAAGGCTGAGCGTCGACGATGCCGAGCCGGTGATGCTGGAACAAATCAGCCGAATCTCGCAGCAAATTGGCTACTATCTGCACCGCGCCAGCATGCGTTCCGGCAGCGCGCTCCTGAGCCGCGAGCTGCACCCGGTGGCCCCGCTGCTGGATAATCTCACGTCCGCCCTTAACAAGGTGTATCAGCGTAAAGGGGTCAACATCAGCCTCGATATTTCGCCTGAAATTAGCTTTGTAGGCGAAAAAAATGACTTTATGGAAGTGATGGGCAACCTGCTGGATAACGCCTGTAAATACTGCCTGGAGTTTGTTGAAGTATCGGCGCGCCAGACGGATAACGAGTTACACATTATCGTTGAGGATGATGGCCCCGGGATCCCGCTTAATAAACGTGATGTGGTGTTCGATCGCGGTCAGCGAGCGGATACGCTGCGCCCCGGTCAGGGCGTGGGTTTAGCCGTCGCCCGCGAGATTGTCGACCAGTATGACGGAAAAATCGAAACCAGCGAAAGCTTGCTCGGCGGGGCCAGAATGGAAGTGATTTTTGGTCGTCAGCAGCCCACATCGGACGATAGTTAACCCGTTATGTGAAAAATGCGAGGATCTCGCAGCCGGGGGGCTGAGCTTCCGTTATAATCCGAGTCAGTAAGAGCCTGCGGATAAAAAAATATGGATTATCACTTAACACTTAACTGGCCCGAGTTTATTGAACGTTACTGGCAAAAGCGCCCGGTGGTTCTGAAACGCGGGTTCAGCAACTTTGTCGACCCTATCTCACCTGACGAGCTGGCCGGTCTGGCCATGGAAAACGAAGTCGACAGCCGTCTGGTCAGCCACCAGGACGGGAAATGGCAGGTCAGCCACGGTCCTTTCGAAAGCTACGATCATCTCGGCGAAAGCAACTGGTCGCTGCTGGTGCAGGCGGTTAACCACTGGCACGAGCCGACTGCCGCGCTAATGCGCCCGTTCCGCGCCCTGCCAGACTGGCGAATGGACGATCTGATGATCTCCTTCTCCGTACCTGGCGGCGGCGTGGGTCCGCATCTGGACCAGTACGACGTGTTTATCATTCAGGGCACGGGCCGCCGCCGCTGGCGCGTGGGCGAAAAAGTGCCGATGAAGCAGCACTGCCCGCACCCGGATCTGCTTCAGGTGGATCCGTTCGAAGGCATTATCGACGAAGAGCTGGAGCCAGGCGATATTCTCTACATTCCGCCAGGATTCCCTCACGAAGGTTACTCCCTGGAGAACTCGCTGAACTACTCTGTCGGGTTCCGCGCGCCGAGCGGCCGCGAAATGATCAGCGGCTTTGCCGACTATGTCCTGCAGCGCGAGCTGGGCAGCTATCGCTACAGCGATCCGGATGTGCCTGCACGCGAGCATCCGGCAGACATCGTGCCAGAAGAGCTGGATAAGCTGCGCGGCATGATGCTGGATCTGATCAACGAGCCGGAACATTTCAGGCAGTGGTTTGGCGAATTTATCAGTCAGTCACGCCACGAGCTGGACGTTGCACCGCCGGAGCCGCCGTATCAGGCAGATGAGATCTATGATGCGCTGCAGCAGGGTGACAAGCTGGTTCGTCTGGGCGGATTACGCGTGCTGCGCATTGGTGAAGAGGTCTTCGTCAACGGTGAGAAGCTCGACTCCCCGCACCGCCCGGCGCTGGAAGCCATTGCCAGCCATATGGTACTGACTGCAGAAACCTTTGGCGACGCGCTGGAAGACCCATCCTTCCTCGCGATGCTGGCCGCGCTGGTCAACAGCGGGTACTGGTTCTTTGAGGACTGAGTTGTGACAATGCCCGGTGGCGCAGCGCCACCGGGCATTTTTTTAGCGTTTAGCGGTTAACTCGGCTATGCGCACAATCACCTTCACCGCCTTTTCCATCCCTTCCAGCGTCACAAACTCATGCTTGCCGTGGTAGTTATAGCCCCCGGTAAACAGGTTCGGGCACGGCAGCCCCATAAACGATAGCTGCGAGCCGTCAGTTCCGCCGCGAATCGGTTTTAAGACCGGTTCAATATCGCAGTCTCGCATCGCCTGCTGGGCGATATCCAGAATGTGCGGATGGGCCATCACCTTGTCGCGCATATTGTAATAGCTGTCTTCAATGATCAGCTCAATATAGCAGTCAGGATGCAATCCCTTCCCAACCTTCTTGGCGATCTCCATCATTTTGCGCTTGCGCGCCTCAAAAGCTTTACGGTCAAAATCGCGGATGATGTAGTGCATCTGCGCGCTGTCCACGGTGCCTTTGATGCTGGTGAGGTGATAAAAGCCCTCGTACCCCTCTGTCTGTTCAGGGCTCTCTTCCGCCGGGACTTCCGCATGAATACGCGACGCCAGCGACAGCGCGTTCACCATCACCCCTTTGGCAGATCCTGGGTGAACGTTGTTTCCGACAATTTTTATGGTCACCGACGCCGCGTTGAAGTTTTCATACTCCAGCTCGCCCACGCCACCGCCGTCGACGGTATACGCCCACTGCGCGTTAAAAGCGTCCACGTCGAAGTGCTTCGCGCCCTTACCCACCTCTTCATCTGGGGTAAAAGCAACGCGGATGTCCCCGTGCGGGATGTTTTTACCTTTCAGCACCGCCAGCGCCGTCATGATTTCCGCGATGCCCGCCTTGTCATCCGCCCCAAGCAGCGTTTTGCCGTCGGTGGTGATCAGCGTCTGCCCGAGCAGCTGGTGCAGCACGGGGAACATCACCGGAGAGAGCACTTCGTCGCCAATCCCCAGCGCGATATCACCGCCGCGGTAGTTTTCCACGATCTGCGGGTTCACGTGTTTGCCGCTAAAATCAGGTGAGGTATCGACATGAGAAATAAAGCCAATCGCCGGAATATCACCCGGCACATTCGCCGGCAGCGTTCCCATCACAGTGCCTTTTTCGCTTAACGTGACGTTGACCAGCCCCATGGCCTCAAGCTGCTCTTTAAGCAGGTTTAACAACTTCCACTGGCCTTCGGTGCTTGGCACCTGGCGGACACCCGGCTTAGATTGGGTATCCAGCGAAACATACTGTAAAAAACGCTCAAGTAATTTATCCATGCAGTCACCCTCACTTTTTGTGACAACATTATCAGTAAGCATCAAAACGCAAATATTGCGTCAGGTCACTTTTATCCCGCAAACGAGAACTTTTTACGTTTATATCTTTATGCGTTAATAAATGTAGCTTATGAATCAGTGACAAGGATTGGCGATTACGGGGGATTGCCGTAGAATGTCCGCCCTCATTACGAGTCACCAAGGTGGTTACACACAAACCCCGCTTCAGTCTGCTGCCTGAGGCGTCTATATGGGACAGCGCAAAAATTGAATACACAATCCCGTTCTCGTTCACCGCTAGTGCAACTGGAACGAATTCGTAAAAGCTTTGATGGCAAAGACGTCATTTCCGACCTCAACCTGACCATCAATGATGGTGAGTTTCTTACGCTGCTTGGCCCTTCCGGCTGCGGCAAAACCACCGTACTGCGCCTTATCGCCGGGCTGGAAAGCGTTGATAATGGCCGCATCCATCTTGAGAACCAGGACATAACCCAGGTTCCTGCCGAAGATCGCCACGTCAATACCGTTTTTCAGAGCTACGCCCTGTTCCCGCACATGACCGTGTTTGAGAACGTGGCGTTTGGCCTGCGGATGCAAAAAACCCCGGCTAATGAGATCGAACCGCGCGTCACCGAAGCCCTGCGCATGGTTCAGCTGGAGACGTTTGCCCAGCGAAAGCCCCACCAGCTCTCCGGCGGTCAGCAGCAGCGCGTGGCCATTGCCCGCGCGGTCGTCAATAAACCGCGCCTGCTTCTGCTGGATGAATCCCTCTCCGCGCTGGATTACAAGCTGCGCAAGCAGATGCAGAACGAGTTGAAAGCGCTACAGCGCAAGCTCGGTATCACCTTTGTCTTCGTCACCCACGATCAGGAAGAGGCGCTGACCATGTCAGACCGTATCGTGGTAATGCGTGACGGTAAGATTGAACAGGACGGTACGCCGCGTGAAATATACGAAGAGCCGAAAAACCTGTTTGTCGCCAGCTTTATTGGCGAGATCAATATCTTCAACGCCACCGTGCTTGAGCGTCTGGATGCACAGCGCGTTCGCGCGAACGTCGAGGGGCGCGACTGCATTATCACCGTGAACTTTGCCGTCGAGAAAGGACAAAAACTCAACGTCCTGCTGCGCCCGGAAGATCTCCGCGTTGATGAGATCCACGACACGGCCGACGTCGAAGGTCTGATCGGTTACGTGCGCGAACGTAACTATAAAGGGATGACCCTCGAGTCCGTTGTGGAACTGGAGAACGGCAAAATGGTGATGGTCAGCGAATTCTTTAACGAGGACGATCCTGACTTTGACCACTCTCTTGACCAGAAAATGGTTATCAACTGGGTAGAAAGCTGGGAGGTTGTGCTGGCTGATGAAGAACACAAGTAAGTTCCAGAAGGTGGTTATTGCCACTATCGTCGGTTGGCTTGTGTTATTTGTCTTTTTACCCAACCTGATGATCATCGCCACCAGCTTCCTGACCCGCGACGATGCAAACTTCGTTTCGCTGGTCTTTACGCTGGACAACTACGCGCGCCTGCTCGATCCGCTCTATTTCGACGTGCTGTTGCACTCGCTCAATATGGCGCTGATTGCCACCGTGGCCTGCCTGCTGCTGGGGTACCCTTTCGCATGGTTCCTGGCGGGACTGCCGCAAAAGGTGCGCCCGCTGCTGCTGTTTCTGCTGATTGTGCCGTTCTGGACCAACTCGCTGATTCGCATCTACGGGCTGAAAATCTTCCTCAGCACCAAAGGCTACCTCAACGCGTTTCTGCTGTGGCTGGGCGTGATTGATACGCCAGTGCGCATCATGTTTACCCCAGGTGCGGTAATCATTGGCCTGGTCTATATCCTGCTGCCGTTTATGGTGATGCCGCTCTACTCCAGCATTGAGAAGCTCGATAAACCGCTGCTGGAAGCGGCAAAAGATCTGGGGGCCAGCAAGCTGCAGACCTTTATCCGCATTATCATTCCGCTGACCATGCCCGGTATTATTGCAGGCTGTCTGCTGGTGATGCTCCCGGCGATGGGCCTGTTCTACGTGTCTGACCTGATGGGCGGGGCGAAAAACCTGCTTATCGGCAACGTGATTAAGAGCCAGTTCCTGAACATCCGCGACTGGCCGTTCGGCTCCGCGACCAGCATTACGCTCACGGTGGTGATGGGGCTGATGCTGCTGGTCTACTGGCGCGCTTCTCGCCTGCTCAACAAGAAGGTGGAACTCGAATGATCGGTCGACAGCTTCGCGGCGGTTTTATGACCGCCATTTACGCTTACCTTTATATCCCGATTATCATTTTGATCGTGAACTCATTTAACAGCTCGCGGTTCGGGATTAACTGGCAGGGGTTTACCACCAACTGGTACAGCCTGCTGATGAACAATGACAGCCTGCTGCAGGCCGCACA
This sequence comes from Enterobacter bugandensis, assembly GCF_900324475.1. Lineage (NCBI taxonomy): Bacteria > Pseudomonadati > Pseudomonadota > Gammaproteobacteria > Enterobacterales > Enterobacteriaceae > Enterobacter > Enterobacter bugandensis. The sequence goes on along the minus strand of NZ_LT992502.1, from coordinate 1,842,194 downwards.
GCACTCGCTGACGATGGCGATCGTCTCCGCCACCTTCGCCACGCTGATTGGCTCGCTGACCGCCGTGGCGCTGTATCGCTACCGTTTTCGCGGCAAGCCGTTCGTCAGCGGCATGCTGTTTGTAGTGATGATGTCGCCGGACATCGTGATGGCGATTTCGCTGCTGGTGCTGTTTATGCTGCTGGGCGTACAGCTTGGCTTCTGGTCGCTGCTGTTTTCCCATATCACCTTCTGCCTGCCGTTTGTGGTGGTCACCGTCTACGCGCGTCTGAAAGGGTTCGACGTGCGCATGCTGGAAGCGGCGAAAGATCTGGGTGCCAGCGAGATGATCATCCTGCGCAAAATCATCCTGCCGCTGGCGATGCCTGCCGTCGCCGCCGGATGGCTGCTCAGCTTTACCCTGTCGATGGATGACGTCGTGGTTTCCTCCTTCGTGACCGGGCCGAGCTACGAAATTCTGCCGTTGAAGATCTATTCGATGGTAAAAGTTGGCGTCTCACCGGAGGTGAACGCGCTGGCGACCATACTGCTGCTGTTTTCGCTGGTTCTGGTGATCGCCAGCCAGGTTCTTGCTCGTGATAAAACAAAATCTCAGGGGACAATGAAATGAAAAAAATGCTCGCCGCTGCGGCGCTGGTGCTTGGCATGGGTGCCGCGCACGCTGATGACAGCAAAACGCTCTACTTCTACAACTGGACGGAATACGTGCCGCCGGGCCTGCTGGAGCAGTTCACAAAGGAGACGGGCATCAAGGTTATCTATTCGACCTACGAGTCGAATGAAACCATGTACGCCAAGCTCAAAACCTACAAGGACGGCGCCTACGATCTGGTGGTTCCTTCCACCTACTTTGTCGACAAAATGCGCAAAGAGGGCATGATCCAGAAGATCGACAAAACGAAGCTAACTAATTTTTCAAACCTCGATCCTGAGATGCTCAACAAGCCTTTCGACCCGAATAACGACTACTCCATTCCGTACATCTGGGGCGCGACGGCGATTGGCGTGAACAGCGAGGCCATCGATCCGAAAACGGTCACCGGCTGGGCGGATCTGTGGAAACCGGAATACAAAGGCAGCCTGCTGTTAACCGATGACGCGCGTGAAGTGTTCCAGATCGCGCTGCGTAAACTTGGCTATTCCGGTAACACCACCGATCCGAAAGAGATCGACGCGGCTTACAACGAGCTGAAAAAGCTGATGCCTAACGTGGCGGCATTCAACTCTGATAACCCGGCAAACCCGTATATGGAAGGCGAAGTAAACCTGGGGATGGTGTGGAACGGCTCTGCGTATGTTGCCCGTCAGGCCGGGACGCCGCTGGAGGTGGTCTGGCCGAAGGAAGGCGGGATCTTCTGGATGGATAGCCTCGCGATCCCGGCCAACGCGAAGAACGTGGACGGTGCGCTGAAGCTGATTAATTTCCTGCTGCGTCCGGACGTGGCGAAACAGGTAGCCGAGACGATTGGCTACCCGACGCCAAACCTGGCCGCCCGCAAGCTGCTGAAGCCTGACGTGGCTAACGATAAGTCACTCTATCCGGATGCCGAAACCATCAGCAAAGGAGAATGGCAGAACGATGTAGGCGACGCGAGCCGCCTTTACGAAGAGTATTATCAGAAGTTAAAAGCAGGTCGTTAATGCAATACATAACGGGCGACGCAACGTCGCCCGTTACTCTTACAGCGCCTTCAGAAGCTTATCTACAAACGCTGGCACCACCTCGCTCGCCAGGCCATATTGCTTCTCTTCAAACTCGCTGCCCACCTGGCTCGGCTCCAGATTGAGCTCCACCGTATGCGCCCCGTGCAGTCGCGCTTCGTGAACAAACCCCGCCGCCGGGTAAACGTGCCCTGATGTGCCAATAGCGATAAACACGTCCGCCATCGCCAGCGCGCTGTAGATCTCATCCATCCCCAGCGGCATTTCGCCAAACCAGACCACGTGCGGACGCAGGCGCGACGGGAACTGGCAGCAGTGGCACTTGTCCTCTGGCAGCACGTCCTCTTTCCAGTCCAGCACCTGGCCGCTCCAGGCGCAGCGAACTTTAAGCAGCTCGCCATGCATGTGGATGATGTTCTTGTTACCGGCCCGCTCGTGCAGGTTGTCGATATTCTGCGTCACCAGCAGAAAACGATCCCCGAGCGCCTCTTCCAGCTTCGCCAGCGCCAGATGCGCCGCGTTCGGCGCAATCTCAGGCTGCTGAAGCTGCCGACGGCGAGCGTTGTAAAACGCCTGCACGAGATCCGGATCGCGGGCAAAGCCTTCAGGCGTCGCCACGTCCTCGACGCGGTGCTCTTCCCACAGCCCGTCTGCCGCACGGAAGGTTTGAATTCCTGACTCGGCGGAAATCCCCGCCCCGGTCAGTACCACCACTCTGGGTTTATCCATCGCTTCTGGCATGATTCTGTCTCTGAAAAAGATCCGCTGGCGCAAGCGCTCTCGTAAGCGGCGTTTGTTTTTGCGAAAACGGCTGAGTCGACCCTGGCGACGCGACAGCATAAAGACCTCGTAAACTAATCGGTGAGATGAAGGAATGCGGCTCCGCGCATGCCTCCCGCGTCCCCGTGTCGCGCGCGTTCAATGCGCGGCACGCGGGCGACCGGCAATAAATGTCGGGGCAGACGCCCGGACAACCGTTCCGTAATCGCAGTAAAGTTTGACAGCCCTCCCCCGATCACCAGCAGATCCGGGTCGACGATGGTGAGAATATTTCCCAGGCACACCGCCAGCAGATCCAGATAGCGCTCGACGTGCTCACGCGCCTGCGCATCCCCCTGCTCCCACAGGGTAATGATTTGAGGGGCCTCAAGTTTCTGATGATAGAAGTGTTCGTAAAGCCATGCAAACCCGCGTCCTGAGAGAGAGTTCTCGATACAGCCGTGCTGGCCGCAGCCGCAGCGGGTGAGCGGGAAATCACGCCCTACCACCTCCAGCGCATCCACCGGGAGACGGATATGACCAAACTCCCCGGTGATGTAGCTGCGCCCGGTAATCGGCTTGCCGTTGATGACAATCCCCCCGCCTACGCCGGTACCGAGGATCAGCCCCATCACCAGCGGATAGCGGCGGAATTCATCGTCCCAGGCTTCAGAGAGGGCAAAGCAGTTGGCATCGTTATCTAAACGCACGTCGCGTTCTAGGAGGGCCGATAGGTCGGCGCGGAGCGGTTTACCGCTGGCGGCAGGCACGTTGGCCGCGTACAGCGTACCGTCGTCGGTTTCGGGCATGCCCGGAATACCAATGCCGACGCTGCCTTTCACGCCAAATCGTTCATCCGCCTGCGCCACCAGCGCGGCAATGGCGGTTAAAAATTCATCGTAGCTTTCGCGCGGCGTGGGAACGCGGGTTTCCCACTGCAGTTTGAGGTCTTTATCAAACACGCCGAGCGCAATCTTGGTGCCGCCAATATCAAATCCATAATACATAACGCATTCCTCTTTCTGACATAGCGGCCTCAGGACCGCTACACCATGACGTAATTACTGGCCACTTAATACCCTCGCCGGATCAATTCGGCTTGCGCGACGCGCCGGATACCAGCTTGCCAGCAGACTCAGTAAAAGTGCTGTAACCAGCACATAAAAAACGTCCAGCCAGTGCAGTTCAGACGGCAGGAAGTCAATAAAATAGATGTCACCGGACAGGAACTGGTGACCAATAAGCTTTTCAATCCCGTTGATAATCGGCGTCAGCTGCAGAGAAACCACCACGCCAATCACCACGCCGCAAAGGCTGCCGAACAGCCCTGCCAGCAAACCGTACCAGACGAAGATGGCGCGAATAAGACCGTCTTTTGCCCCGAGGGTACGCAACACGGCGATGTCGCCGCTCTTGTCCTTAACCGCCATTACCAGCGTCGAGACGATATTAAAGCACGCCACGCCAATCACCAGCACCATCGCCAGATACATGATCGCACGGATCATCTGGATATCACGGTACATATAGCCGTAAGTGCCGATCCAGCTTTTGATGTAGACATAGTTATTGGTCACGCTGCCGGCATCACGCACCAGTTTGTTGGCGTTAAAGACGTCGTTCACCTTAATGGCAATGCCCGTCACGCTGTCGCCCATGTCGAGATACTGGCGCGCATCTTCCAGCGGAACCATCGCAAAGCTATGGTCAAGCTGGCCGCTCAGCTGAAGAATACCGGTGACGTGCAGGCGCACGCGTTTTGGCTGCTGCAGTTTGTGATCGGCGCTGGCATTCGGGATCATGATTGACACCCAGTCGCCCTGCTTCACCTTCAGGGCATCGGCAACGCCTTTACCCATAATGATCTGCTGCTCGCCGGCCTTAAAGTTCGCCCACGCGCCGTTCTGCACATATTTCGGCAGCGCGCTGAGCCGCGCTTCCTGGGCCGGGTTGACCCCTTTAACCTGGATGGCGCGCAGGTTAACCCCGCTCTCCACCAGCCCGGTAAAGTTAATGTATGGCGCGGCCGCGGCAATGCCCGGCACTTTTTCCACTTTGGCGAGCGCATCGCTCCAGTTCGTCCACGGCTGGTTAACCGGCTCAATCTCCCCGTGCGGCACCACCGCCAGAATGCGGTTATTCAGCTCGCGCTCGAAGCCGTTCATGGCGCTCAGGCCGACAATCAGCACCGCCACGCCCAGCGCAATACCGATGGTGGAGATCACGGAGATCAGCGACACCATGCCGCCGCGTCGGCGGCCGCGGCTAAAGCGTAAACCAATGAGTAAGGATAACGGTGACGCCATTACTCTGCTCCCATCAGGGTCAGTTCCGCGTTCAGATGGCCGTCGCGCATCTCAAGCTGGCGTCCCATGCGTTTTGCCAGCTGCAGGTCGTGGGTCACCACCAGAAACGCGGTGCCCTGCGAGGCGTTTAGCTCGCCGAGAAGCTGGAAAATACTGTCCGCGTTGCGCGCGTCGAGGTTACCGGTAGGCTCATCCGCCAGCACCAGACGCGGGTTGTTGACCAGCGCACGGGCAATTGCCACGCGCTGGCGCTCGCCGCCGGACAGCTCCGACGGACGGTGGTTTCCGCGATGGCCCAGCCCTACCGCTTTCAGCATGTCGCTGGCGCGGGCGTTAATCTCTGCCGGTTTCTTTTTGCCAATCAGCAGCGGCATCGCCACGTTTTCCAGCGCCGTGAAATCCGGCAGCAGGTGGTGGAACTGGTAGATAAAGCCCAGCTCGCGGTTACGCAGCTCGGCCTTCGCCGCAGAGGACATTTTGCTCATCGGCTGACCGGAGAAGATCACGTCGCCATTGGTTGGCGTGTCCAGCCCGCCCAGCAGATGCAGCAGCGTACTTTTGCCCGAGCCGGAGCTGCCGACAATCGCCATCATCTCGCCCTCGCCCACGCTGAAGCTCACATTGTGCAGCACGTCAGTCTGCACAGTGCCTTCCTGATAGCGTTTGGACAGGTTGTCGCATTGCAACAGGATCTTATTCATAACGTAAAGCCTCAGCGGGTTGAGTGGCGGCAGCGCGCCAGGAAGGATAAAGCGTAGAAAGCAGCGCAATGGCCATCGCGGCCAGCGCAATTCCGACCACCTGCAGCGGCTCGATAGCCACCGGCAGCGCCGCGCCGTCAAGGAGCGCGCCGATGATCGGCATTAAGTTATTAAGCTGGCTGGCAAGCAGCGCGCCGAGCACGGCGCCCAGCAGCGCGCCGATAATGCCTGCACTGGCCCCCTGCACCATAAAGACCGCCATGATCTGGCGCGGCGTCAGCCCCTGGGTTTGCAGGATGGCGACTTCGCCCTGCTTCTCCATCACCATCAGGCCCAGCGAGGTGATGATGTTAAATGCAGCCACGGCGACGATCAGGCTCAGCAGCAGCCCCATCATGTTTTTTTCCATGCGCACGGCCTGGAACAGCTCGCCTTTACGCTCGCGCCAGTCCTGCCATTTGGTGCCGTCCGGCAGTTTTTGCTGGCTGAGGGTATCGACCTTCAGGGGCTGATCGAGCCACAGGCGCCAGCCGGTGATATTTCCCGCCGGGTAGCGCATCAGGCGTGACGCATCCTGAATGTTCACCAGCATCTGATAGCCGTCAACTTCGCTGTTGGCGGCAAAAGTACCAATCACGTTAAACAGGCGCTGGCTCGGCAGGCGCCCCATTGGCGTAAACTGGCTGGCGGACGGCACCATCACGCGCAGCTGATCGCCGCGGTTGACGCCAAGCTGCCCGGCAAGCTGCTCACCCAGAATCACGTTGTATTTTCCGGCTTCCAGATCGGTTTGCTTCACGTTAACCAGGAACGGCGTCAGCGGGTCTTTTTGCGCCGGGTCAATCCCCAGCATCACGCCGACCGCCACGCTGCGGGCGCTTTGCAGCACCACATCGCCAGTGGTTAAGGGCGCAACGCGCGTGACACCCTGTAACTTCGCCGCGCTTTCCGGCAGCTGTTGCGGGTTAACGGAACCGTTATTCGATGAGAGAACGGCCTGCGGCATCAGCCCCAGGATGTTGTTTTGCAGCTCGCGCTCGAAGCCATTCATGACGGAAAGCACCGTCACCAGAGCCATCACGCCGAGCGTAATGCCAATAGTCGAAAGCCAGGAGACAAAGCGACCGAAGCGGTCCGCGGCGCGCCCACGCATGTAACGTAAGCCTATGAAGAGTGCGACAGGTTGATACATGAAGTCCGTCTGTTTGCTGATAGCAGACCCACGAGTATATAAGCGAATCCGTTAAGGGTAAATGACTGAAACCGTAAGCTTTGGTAATCATTTTTCCGAAAAATTCAGATAAATCAGGGTACTAATGTCTGAAACCGCGCCTCGCAACCTCCACCTTTTCCGAAAAACCTCCTGATACAGACTGTTACCCATTACATCACGGTTTCGTTTAACAACAATTGCTCGTTCGTCTATGGCAATAAGGTAGTTGCGAACAATGAAGCAAAAAGCATTATGGATAAACCAGATAAAAGGGCTGTGCATCTGTCTGGTGGTGATTTACCACTCGGTTATCACCTTTTATCCTCATCTCAGCGGGCTACAGCATCCGCTCTCCGGTCTCCTCGCCAAATGCTGGGTCTATTTTAACCTCTATCTCGCCCCGTTCCGGATGCCGGTTTTCTTCTTTATCTCCGGCTATCTGATCCGTCGTTATATTGATGAGGTAGACTGGCGCACCAGCCTCGACAAGCGGATCTGGAGCATTGTCTGGGTTCTGGCGCTGTGGGGGATCCTGCAATGGCAGGCGCTGACCCACCTGAACGCCTGGCTGGCGCCCGATCGCGAGCTTGCCACCTCGTCGAACGCGGCCTACGCCGATTCCCTGGCAGGATTTGTGCGGGGCATGCTCACCGCCAGCACCAGCCTGTGGTATCTGTATGCTCTGGTGGTCTACTTCACGCTGTGTAAACTGCTGAGCCGCTGGAAGCTGCCGGTACTCGGACTGCTTGCGCTGGCGAGCATCGCGATCAACTTCCTGCCGCTGCCGTGGTGGGGAATGAACAGCGTGGTACGCAACATGATCTACTACAGCCTGGGGGCGTGGTATGGCGCCGAGCTGATGGCGTGGATGAAAAGCTTCAACCTGCGCCGCACCTGGCTGGCTACTGGCGCTTTCGCGGCCGTCTCCGTGGTGCTGTGGTTTGCTAACGTTCCTCTCCTGCTTTCTCTGCTGTCGATCGTGTTGATCATGAAGCTGTTCTACAGCCTTGAGCAGCGCTATGCCGTACATCCCAACAACCTGCTGAACGTGATTGGCTCAAACACCATTGCGATCTATACCACCCACCGCATCTTAATTGAGGCCTTCAGCCTGATCCTGATCGGCGAGATGAATGCCGCTTACTGGCCGGTCTGGGCAGAGCTGTGCTTAATTCTGATCTACCCGTTTGCCAGCCTGCTGATCTGTACCCTTGCCGGGCTCGGGGTGCGTAAAATTTCCACCGCGCTGTTCGGGGACCTTTTCTTCTCTCCTCCGTCTGCGCGGAGCCTGTCACCTGCCACCCGTTAATGCCCTCTCCGCCCCCGTTTTGGGGGCGTTTAGCCCTGCCGTGCGGTTACAATTTGCTTATGTAAAACGATCGAGGATAATAAAGACATTGCGTATCAGTGATATGCCCCAATACTGTTGGTATATCCATAAGAGACTCTGACATAGCCATGCCTGAACACTATCGTTATTCCTTGCCCGTCAAAGCGGGCGACCAGCGCCAGCTGGGTGAACTCACGGGCGCGGCCTGCGCCACGCTGGTGGCAGAAATCGCTGAGCGGCACCCTGGCCCGGTGGTGCTGGTTGCCCCGGATATGCAAAACGCCCTGCGCCTGCACGATGAAATCCGCCAGTTCACCGATAGCCTGGTGTTCAGCCTGGCCGACTGGGAAACGCTGCCGTATGACAGTTTCTCCCCGCATCAGGAGATCATCTCCTCGCGCCTGTCGACACTATATCAACTCCCGACCATGCAGCGCGGCGTGCTGATTGTGCCGGTGAATACCCTGATGCAGCGCGTCTGCCCGCACAGCTATCTGCACGGCCACGCGCTGGTGATGAAAAAAGGCCAGCGCCTGTCTCGCGACACCCTGCGAGACCAGCTTGACGGTGCCGGATATCGCCATGTCGATCAGGTCATGGAGCACGGGGAATATGCCACCCGCGGCGCGCTGCTCGACCTTTACCCGATGGGCAGCGACCAGCCGTATCGTCTGGATTTCTTTGATGATGAAATCGACAGCCTGCGCGTGTTCGATGCCGACACCCAGCGCACGCTGGAAGAGGTGGAATCCATCAATTTACTGCCTGCCCACGAATTCCCGACGGACAAAACCGCCATCGAGCTGTTCCGCAGCCAGTGGCGCGACAGGTTCGACGTAAAGCGTGATGCAGAACATATCTATCAGCAGGTCAGCAAAGGCACGCTCCCGGCCGGAATCGAATACTGGCAGCCGCTGTTCTTCAGCGAGCCGCTGCCCGCCCTGTTCAGCTACTTCCCGGCGAATACCCTGATTGTGAACACCGGCGATATCGACGCCAGCGCCAGCCGCTTTGAAAGCGAAACCCGCGCGCGCTTCGAAAACCGGGGCGTTGACCCGATGCGTCCGCTCCTGCCACCGGAAGCGCTGTGGCTGCGCACCGACGAACTCAACGCCGAGCTGAAGCGCTGGCCGCGCATGCAGCTGAAAACCGATTCGCTTGCCGATAAGGCCGCCAACACCAACCTCGCCTTCCGCACGCTGCCGGAGCTGGCCGTTCAAGCTCAGCAGAAATCGCCGCTGGATAATCTGCGCAAGTTCCTGGAATCCTTTACCGGGCCGGTGGTGTTCTCCGTTGAGAGTGAAGGCCGCCGCGAGGCGCTCGGTGAGCTGCTGGGACGCATTAAGGTGGCGCCGAAGCGCATTCTTCGCCTGAGCGAAGCGACCGGAAACGGTCGTTACCTGATGATTGGCGCCGCCGAGCACGGGTTCATTGACACGCTCAACAACCTGGCGCTGATTTGCGAAAGCGACCTGCTGGGCGAGCGCGTCGCGCGCCGCCGTCAGGACAGCCGTCGGACCATCAACCCGGACACGCTGATCCGCAACCTGGCCGAGCTGCATCCAGGCCAGCCGATTGTTCACCTGGAGCACGGCGTTGGCCGCTATCAGGGGATGACCACGCTGGAAGCGGGCGGTATCAAAGGTGAGTACCTGATGCTGACCTACGCCAACGACGCCAAACTCTATGTACCGGTCTCGTCGCTGCACCTGATCAGCCGCTATGCGGGCGGCGCGGAGGAAAATGCGCCGCTGCACAAGCTGGGCGGCGACGCCTGGGCGCGTGCACGCCAGAAAGCGGCGGAAAAAGTGCGCGACGTGGCGGCCGAACTGCTGGATATCTACGCCCAGCGCGCGGCCAAAGAGGGCTTCGCCTTTAAGCACGACAAAGAACAGTACCAGTTGTTCTGCGACAGCTTCCCGTTTGAAACTACGCCGGATCAGGCCCAGGCCATTAATGCCGTGCTGAGCGACATGTGCCAGCCGCTGGCAATGGACCGCTTAGTCTGCGGCGACGTCGGCTTCGGCAAAACCGAAGTGGCAATGCGCGCCGCCTTCCTTGCGGTGGAAAACAACAAGCAGGTGGCGGTGCTGGTGCCGACCACCCTGCTCGCCCAGCAGCACTTCGACAACTTCCGCGACCGCTTCGCCAACTGGCCGGTACGCATCGAGATGCTGTCGCGTTTTCGCAGCACCAAAGAGCAGACGCAGATCCTGGAGCAGGCAAGCGAAGGCAAGATCGATATTCTGATCGGCACCCACAAGCTGCTGCAAAGCGACGTGAAGTGGAAAGATTTGGGGCTGCTGATCGTCGACGAAGAGCACCGCTTCGGGGTGCGCCATAAAGAGCGCATCAAAGCGATGCGCGCGGACGTCGACATCCTGACCCTGACCGCCACGCCGATCCCGCGCACGCTGAACATGGCGATGAGCGGTATGCGCGATCTGTCGATTATCGCCACGCCGCCGGCGCGTCGTCTGGCGGTAAAAACCTTTGTCCGCGAGTACGACAATCTGGTGGTGCGTGAGGCCATTCTGCGTGAAGTGCTGCGTGGGGGTCAGGTCTATTACCTGTATAACGACGTGGAAAATATCCAGAAAGCCGCCGACAGGCTGGCGGAACTGGTACCGGAAGCGCGTGTTGCCATCGGTCACGGACAGATGCGCGAACGCGAGCTGGAGCGGGTGATGAACGACTTCCACCACCAGCGCTTTAACGTGCTGGTGTGTACCACCATCATCGAAACCGGGATCGACATTCCAACGGCGAACACGATTATCATCGAACGCGCGGATCACTTCGGCCTGGCCCAGCTTCACCAGCTGCGCGGCCGCGTCGGGCGTTCGCACCATCAGGCCTACGCCTGGCTGCTGACACCGCATCCGAAAGCGATGACCACCGACGCGCAAAAGCGCCTGGAAGCTATCGCCTCGCTGGAAGACCTCGGCGCAGGCTTCGCGCTTGCCACGCACGACCTGGAGATCCGCGGCGCGGGTGAACTGCTGGGTGAGGACCAGAGCGGCTCCATGGAGACCATCGGCTTCTCGCTCTATATGGAGCTGCTGGAAAACGCGGTGGACGCCCTGAAGGCCGGGCGCGAGCCGTCTCTGGAAGATTTGACCAGCCAGCAAACCGAGGTCGAGCTGCGAATGCCTTCCCTGCTGCCGGACGATTTCATTCCGGACGTGAATACCCGCCTGTCGTTCTACAAGCGCATCGCCAGCGCGAAGACGGAAAACGAGCTGGAAGAAATTAAGGTTGAGCTGATCGACCGCTTCGGCCTGCTGCCAGATGCTGCGCGTAACCTGCTGGATATCGCGCGCCTGCGCCAGCAGGCGCAGAAGCTGGGCATTCGCAAGCTTGAGGGCAACGAAAAAGGCGGCGTCATTGAATTTGCCGAGAAGAACCACGTCAACCCGATGTGGCTGATCGGCCTGCTGCAAAAACAGCCGCAGCACTTCCGTCTTGATGGCCCGACGCGACTGAAATTTACCCAGGAGCTGACGGAGCGCAAAACGCGCATGGACTGGGTGCGTAACTTTATGCAACAGCTGGAAGAGAACGCTGTCGCGTAACTCGCCCTTCCCCCCGTTAGCGCAGTGCTGGCGGGGGGACAATTTACAAACTCTTTGCACTTCACCCGATCTTCCCGACACACCCATTCGCCATAATTATCTTTAACCCCTTATAAAACAATAACCTTATCATTTTTATGGATTATGGTGATGATGACCTCTTCGCGTTTTACCCGCTGGATAACCCTGTTTGCGCTGGCAGCCACCGTCGCGGTTGCGCTTCCTGCTCGGGCAAACACCTGGCCCCTTCCCCCGCCCGGCAGCAAGGTGGTGGGCGAAAACCGTTTTCATGTGGTTGAAAACAATGGTGGCTCTCTTGAAGCGATAGCCAAAAAATATAACGTCGGTTTTCTGGCCCTGCTGCAGGCGAACCCCGGCGTCGATCCGTACGTCCCGCGCGCGGGCAGCGTACTGACCATTCCGTTACAGACTATCCTGCCGGACGCTCCGCGGGAGGGGATCGTGATCAACCTGGCGGAGTTGCGTTTGTACTATTACCCGCCGGGTAAAAATGAGGTTACCGTCTACCCTATCGGTATTGGTCAACTGGGCGGCGATACGCTGACGCCGACGATGGTCACCACCGTCTCGGATAAACGCGCCAACCCAACCTGGACGCCGACGGCCAACATTCGCGCCCGCTATAAGGCCCAGGGCATCGATCTTCCTGCCGTGGTTCCGGCAGGCCCGGATAACCCGATGGGTCATCACGCGATCCGCCTTGCCGCATATGGCGGTGTGTACCTGCTGCACGGTACGAACGCGGATTTTGGCATCGGCATGCGCGTCAGCTCCGGCTGCATTCGTCTGCGCGATGACGATATCAAAACGCTGTTTAACGTCGTTACGCCGGGAACGAAGGTGAATATTATCAATACGCCGATTAAGGTCTCTGAAGAGCCAGGCGGCGTGCGGCTGGTTGAGATTCACCAGCCGCTATCAAAAAATATCGGCGACGATCCCCAGACGTTACCCATTAACCTGAATGCCGCGATGGTGAGCTTCAAAACGAATGCGAATACCGATAGCCTGGTGATGGAGCGCGCGATGGAAGCGCGGTCAGGCATGCCGACCGATGTCACCCGGCATCACGATGTCGTCCAGCAGTCCATGTAAGACGGAAAGTAAAACGCCCTGCTAAGCAGGGCGTTTTTTATTGCAGTGGCATAAATGAGGGTTTATGCCCGGCTTATTTGTAGATGACAGCGGTGCCGTGCAGGGTGTTAGGACCGGTCACAGAGGTGATGCGGTAAGATTTTGCACCCATTGCTTCCGCTTTTTGTGCTAGCTGATCTTCCAGAGAGCCCAGGTTAGTCCCGGCAGACGCAGAAATCGTCCCGACTTTATGCTGATCGGCTGGAGTGGATTGTACCTGTACAGCAGCAAAGCTTGCGAAAGAGAGTGAACTCAGTACAGCAGCAGCGATGAGGGTTTTTACGTTTTTCATAATGTTTACCTTTGGCAGATGAATTTTTTGGTCGTTATCTATTTAGTTAACGATCGATAGGTAAATAATAAATGTGATCCAGCTCACGCGTCAACATATTTTTATAACGAGTATTAATTAATTTTTAAACTTGTTATTTTTCATACATATATGATTAATTTATTTTTAAGCATTCTGCACTGGTGGTGGGTTGCGTTTATTTTTATAATGGTTATTCAACAAACCAACAGAGGACCAACGGCAAATGACAACCGACGTCACGAGTTGTGTGAAGAAAAGCCGTGGCCGACCAAAAGTGTTTGACAGGGATGCAGCGCTTGATAAGGCCATGACTCTCTTCTGGCAACATGGGTATGAAGCGACCTCGCTTTCCGATCTGGTAGAAGCCACCGGAGCTAAAGCGCCGACGCTTTATGCTGAATTTACCAATAAAGAGGGGCTGTTCAGGGCGGTGCTGGACAGGTACATTTCGCGCTTTGCGGCGAAACACGAAGCCCAGCTATTTTGTGAAGAGAAAAGCGTTGAACAGGCGCTACGGGATTACTTCACCGCCGTTGCCACCTGCTTCACCAGTAAAGATACGCCCGCGGGCTGCTTTATGATTAACACCTCTGCCACCCTGGCGGCAGCATCAAAAGAGATCGCCAATACGGTGAAATCGCGTCATGCGATGCAGGAGGAGACGCTCAGCGCATTTCTGGCTCAGCGCCAGCAGCGCGGTGAAATTCCCGCGCACTGCCAGCCTCAGATGCTGGCGCAATACCTGAGCTGTATTTTACAGGGAATGTCGATCAGCGCCCGTGAAGGGGCGACGCTGGAAAAACTGCAGAACATTTCCGACACCACGCTGCGCCTGTGGCCTGAACTGCTCAAAATCTGACGCAAAAAAAAAGCTCCTCAGCCTGAGCGCTTGAGGAGCTAAGTTCAGAGAACATCTTTTTTACGCTTTGTTATTCAGTACCAGCTGGCCGTTTCCATCCAGTGGAATTTGGGTGCCCGGGTCTTTATCCATGCGGATTTTGCCCTGCTGATCGCCAATTTTGTAGGTCACGTCATAGCCCAGCATTTTTTCCGACTTGTCATAGACGGTTTTACAGCGCTGCTGGGTCGTGGTGTAAGTATCGTTATCCTGCATTGCGCCCTGCACCTGGTTACCGGCATAGCCGCCACCCAGCGCGCCGACCACGGTCGCGACATCTTTACCCCGGCCACCGCCAAACTGGTGACCAATCACCCCACCCGCTACCGCACCCAGAACAGAGCCGGCAATACGGTTTTCATCCTGTACCGGACGACGGTGGGTTACGGAGACGTTACGGCACTCCTGACGTGGGGTTTTTACGGTTTCTTTAATAGGCGTTGCAGAAACCACCTGCGCATACTGCGGGCCGCGATCTAAAACGTTGAGACTGGCAACAGCAGCCACACCTAACGCAGCTGCGACGCCGATCCCTATACCCGCCAACATTGATTTATTCACGGGACTTCCTCCTTTGTTGCTATTGGTAACAATTCTGCTATGGAGGCGCGGCTTCGCCAATAAGACAAAGGATCAAAAAGTGGACATCGGGGAGAGATATATCGCGTTTAGGAGAACTCTTAGGCACCTAATCCACGACGAGCAGCATGATATGCTAAAAAATCCCTCCGGATGGCCCGGAGGGAGTGAAAGATTAGTGCAGCTTCAGACGTGGACGAATGACGCGGTTGATTCTGCCCACCAGCATCATCAGGCCCGTTTTAAAGTAGCCGTGCAGCGCGATCTGGTGCATACGGTACAGGGAGATATACACGAAGCGTGCAATGCGCCCTTCCACCATCATCGAGCCACGCATCAGGTTACCCATCAGGCTACCGACGGTAGAGAAGTTTGACAGCGATACCAGCGAACCGTGGTCTTTATAGACATACGCCTTCATTGGCTTGCCTTTGTACTGCGCCAGGATGTTGTGCAGCACCAGGCTTGCCATCTGGTGCGCGGCCTGAGCGCGCGGCGGCACGAAGCCCCCTTCAGGACGCGCGCAGGAAGCACAGTCACCAATAGCGAAGATTTCAGGGTCGCGCGTGGTTTGCAGCGTCGGCTCGGTGACCAGCTGGTTAATGCGGTTGGTTTCCAGGCCGCCGATATCTTTCATAAAGTCAGGCGCTTTGATACCGGCCGCCCAGACCATCAGATCCGCTTTGATATACTCGCCGTCTTTGGTGTGCAGGCCGCCTTCGTCGGCGCTGGTCACCATGGTCTGCGTCAGCACCCGCACGCCCAGCTTGGTGAGTTCATTGTGCGCCGCACCGGAAATACGCGGAGGCAGCGCAGGCAGAATGCGTTCACCGGCTTCAACCAGCGTGACGTTCAGCGCATCGTTCGTTAACCCTTTGTAACCGTAGCTGTGCAGCTGTTTAACCGCATTGTGTAGCTCTGCGGACAGCTCAACGCCTGTCGCGCCGCCGCCGACAATGGCAATGTTAACCTTGCCATTCGCACCCAGATTGCTGGTGTACTTCAGGAACAGGTTCAGCATTTCCTGATGGAAACGACGCGCCTGGTGCGGGTTATCGAGGAAGATACAGTGCTCTTTAACGCCCGGCGTGTTGAAGTCGTTGGAGGTACTGCCGAGCGCCATCACCAGCGTGTCATACGCCAGCTTGCGCTCGGGGACCAGCAGCTCGCCTTTTTCATCACGCAGCTCGGCCAGTGTAATGGTTTTGCTCTCACGGTTGATGTCAACCACCGAGCCCAGCTGGAACTGGAAATGATGGTTGCGCGCGTGCGCCAGATAGCTCAGCGCGTCCACGCCCTCATCCAGTGAGCCGGTCGCCACTTCGTGCAGCAGCGGTTTCCACAGGTGGCTGTGGTTACGATCCACCAGCGTGATTTTGGCTTTTTTACCGCGCCCCAGCTTCTTGCCTAACTGTGTGGCCAGCTCCAGCCCGCCAGCACCACCGCCTACAATCACTATCTTTTTCAATGGCGTAGTCAACGTGACCCCCTCAAATTATTAACCAATTGTTAATTAAAAGTTATGAAAATAACCCTTAATTAACAACAGGTTACAGCACTGAAACCATTCAGGTGCATTGAGAATAACACGTCAGGCGCATTGGTCATACCAAAATTGATATGCATCAAGTTTTGATGGCTTAAAAGTAGACAATTCTGGACAAAAAGAAACCCGGTGCGCGTTCGCGACCGGGTTTCTGAAGTGGCAGGCTGTGGTTTAGCCCAGCGTTTTAAAGGCTTTGATGCGCTGGAGGTGCGGGGAGATGTTCTTGAACTTGTGGGTCTGCTCTTCGTCCCAGACGATCTCGTAATAGTGATGCAGCAGCTCTGCGGCCCGATGGCTGTTCAGTGCTTCATCATTACGCGAGAGGATCACCAGACAGCGATCGCGGTTTTTCTCACGGAAGTTGCTCACGCACTTGGTCGCAATATCGACATACTCTTCCGGGCGGTCAATTTTGCCTTCCATGTTCTCATTCGGGAAAAGGTTAGGATTGAAGACCACCTGGCGGATGTCGCACAGGAAGCCAATCCGCTCCGCCCAGTAGCCGCCCAGCCCCACGCCGCAAATCAACGGGCGATCGTCGACGTTAAGCTGCAGCATCTTGTCCACCTCTTTGAGCAGATGCTGCATATCATGCTTCGGATGGCGCGTGCTGTAGCTAATCAGCCGTACATCGGGATCGATAAACTGCAGCTGTAGCACCTTCTCATGATTACCAGGACTGTTTGAGTCAAAACCGTGTAAATAGATGATCATTGTCTTCTCACCACGCTACGCCTTCCGGGAGGGTTTACAGGCTGGCTTTATGTGCCTGCCAGCGCTCATTCAGGTCTTCAAGCCGGGCGTTGACCGACTTCCAGCGCGCCGAATCCATCAGCTCCTGACGGCTAAATGAACCTTTATGATACAAATGCGTAACACGCTCTGCATTGATCGGTGACAGGTTATCCAACACGCTAACGGCACCTTTACGATTATTGCAGACCAGGATCATATCGCAACCTGCTTCCAGCGAGGCCTGACCGCGCTCAGCATAGCTGCCCATGATTGCCGCCCCTTCCATCGACAGATCGTCGGAGAAAATGACGCCGTTGAAACCCAGCTCCTGGCGCAGAACGGTTTTCAGCCAGTGCGGGGAGCCGCTGGCAGGACGCGGATCAACGTCGCTGTAAATCACGTGTGCTGGCATAATGGCGTCCAGCTTGTTATCGGTGATAAGCGAGCGGAACACCGACATATCTTTGGCGCGAATTTCCGCTTCCGGACGCGGGTCGCGCGGGGTCTCTTTGTGGGAATCCGCCGTCACCGCCCCGTGGCCCGGGAAGTGTTTCCCGGTGGTTTTCATTCCCGCCTCGTGCATCCCGTCGATAAACCGGGTCGCAATTTCCAGCGCAATACGCGGATCTTCATGGTAGGAGCGCTCGCCAATCGCGGCGCTGATATGGCCCACATCCAGCACCGGGGCAAAGCTGATGTCGATATCCATGGCAATCATTTCGCTGGCCATCAGCCAGCCGGCTTCCTGCGCCAGTTTCCCACCCTCTTCCGTGCCGAGCAGCGCGGCGAAAGACTGGGCTGCCGGCAGGCGGGTAAAACCGTCGCGAAAACGCTGCACGCGGCCGCCTTCCTGATCGACGGCCACCACCAGATGATTGCGCGACGCGGCGCGGATCTGGCGCACCAGTTCACGCAGTTGCGCCGGATCGTGATAGTTGCGGGTAAACAGGATCAGGCCGCCCACCAGCGGATGCGCCAGAATTTCACGCTCCTCCGCATCCAGCTCAAACCCTTCTACATCCAACATGACTGGACCCACACTCACCTCTCTTATCCTTTCGTTTGTAACTGGCGCCAGGCATCGTCTGCCAGCGCAATAAATTGTTTATCTCTGGACTGCTGCAAACGCATCTCAAACCAGCCCGCCATCAGCATGATGACCCAGGGCCGCCAGCGTCTCACCTGGTATGCCAGCGCATCGGCGTTAAAGTGCGCAACGCTGGCATACTCTCTGATGAGTTTCTGCCGCGCGGCTTCACTTTCCGTCCAGACCGCGGCCAGCTCCAGCGCCACATCGCCGTCTCCGGCATATTCCCAGTCGATAAGCCTGGCGCCCTGTGGCGTATGCACGATGTTCCCGGCGTGCACATCCATATGTAACGGCGAGAGCCGAATCGGTTGCGGCTCGCCCGCTTTACGCAGCCGTTTGAGATGCGCAAGCCACACTGGGGTACGTCTTGCTGGAGAGGCTTGTTGCCAGTAGTTTTCCAGCAGTGGAAGTAAGGCGATTCGCCATCCCAGACGCTGTTGCTGGTGCAGATGATACAGCATCGCCGCAAGCGCTGGGGTGTCCGGCAGCGCGCTTTTCACCTCCCCCTCCAGATAGTCGACGGCCATCCAGCCCTTGCTGAAAAATCGGGGTTCAGGCACGAGATCCGACGGAAGGCGTTTGAGGGCGCGAAACTGACGGCGAAACTGGAAAGCCGGGGCGAAGGGATCATGGTTCTGCCGCAAGACCAGACGGTGCGCGCCCCGCGCTATAATGCAACTCGCGCCGCTAAGCCCGGAGTGGGCCTGCGGCGCGATAAGGCGGTACTGTGGAAAATAACGCGTCAGAATCTCTTCACGCGTGGTGTCATTGTTGCGTAACCGCACCTTTACCTGACCAGATAATTTCGCCTGTCTGAACCAGCATCAGCTGCATCTGCAGGGCTGGGGTATTCACGTTACCGGTCGCATTAGAGTACAGCACATACTGGGCGCCAACGTTGCGGGCAATGCCAATCGCCTTGCTGCGGGTGCCGAGGCTATCCTGCGGCGACAGGCCCAGCTGCTGTTTGGCTAACGCGAGCTGCTGAGCAGAGACCAGCGTAAACTTACCGTTGTTTGCCAGTGCATTGCGCAGCGTTTCTGTCGCTTCGCCCGCGTTCAGCGAACCGTTGGTACGGTTGTTCACGCTATCGACCAGCAGCACGCTGCCTGCCGTCACGCCCTGAGCCTGCAGCATTTTACCGACCATCGGCTGCATCGCACCATTCCAGTCGTAATGGCGCACGCGCGGCGCAGGTTGTGACGTCTGGTCCTGATGTTCAATCGGGCCAGGCTGTGACGGAATAGACGGTACAGACGGCACGGTTGGCTGGGTCTGCGTTGGCGGTGTCGGCTGCTCGGTACCCGGCTTTGCCTCTTCCACAGGTGCTGGCTGTTCTGTACGGGTCACACACCCTGCGAGGAACAGCGCGAATGCGGTCACGAGCGCATAACGGCTCATATTTTTAATCAAGGTTCACCCCTTAGAGATAAAGATAAAGTCTCACCTTATGCGCACCCAGATAGCTGGCGCTGTCATAGAGCGTTACCGACGACCTTGCCGGAAGAGTGACGCTGCGCGGCGCCTCCAGCGGGTGCATCTCAAGACCTCTTACGTCATACCAGAAAAAACGGTAGTGGACCGTCACCGGTTCATTTCTTTCGTTATAGAGCGTAGAGGAGGCAGAAGATTTAATTTCACTGATGGTCAGTGCGGGCTGTTGCGCCGTGATGCCCGCAGCCAGCACGGAGGATTCCATCACCAGCGTCTGTTCATCGCTGACGGGGATCGCCGGACGCGTGCTGCACCCCACAACCATCATCGTCATTACCAGCGCTGCAATACGCCCTTTAAACATGTTACAGACCTTTGTGAGCCAGCATCGGTCCCAGCGGACGTCCACCCAGCAGATGCATGTGAATATGATAAACTTCCTGGCCGCCATGACGATTACAGTTCATGATCAGACGATAACCGTCTTCCGCTATGCCTTCCTGCTCGGCAATTTTCGCCGCCACCGTCAGCATACGACCTAACGCCACTTCGTGCTCGGTTTTTACGTCGTTTACGGTCGGAATCAGAATATTAGGAATGATAAGGATGTGTGTCGGTGCCTGAGGGGAAATGTCCCGGAAAGCCGTTACCAGTTCATCCTGATAGACGATATCCGACGGGATTTCGCGGCGAATAATTTTACTGAAAATCGTTTCTTCAGCCATGACCTTTTCCTTTTTTGTTAGGTGCGTCCGCTGTTAACACACTCTCTGGAGGACTGTGTGACACAATTCAAGAGTATGAGCGAGTTTCTCCTGTCCTTTCAACCTTCTCCCCCGAATTCTTTGCTGAATATTCATCAGCTGACTGAAGAGTGACCGCTCGCGTGCCTTAACGGGCTGAAACATTATTTCAGTTTCGCACGACACATCTGTTTACAGCATTAATGGCAATGCGTATATTTCGCATTTGCATTTTCATGCGCATTTTTAACATAGAAAACGACGTCAGACCGTATTTGTGGGACTGACGCAAACACTCTTCACCGTTCATAAGGGTTTGATAATGTCTTTCATTGATCATACCAGGGATGGGCAACGTCAGCCTGTCGCAACGCCTTCGTTGCTGGCAGCCTGTATTGCTATGGCATTGACGCCAGCCACCGCTTTCGCTGCATCAGCAACCGAAGACACCGTCGTCGTGGATGGAGGTTTTGACAATACGCAGGATCCTTCCGCAAGTCAGGACCGGGATTACAGCGTAAAAACCACCACCACCGGCACAAAGCTGTTGCTGGTTCCCCGTGATATCCCACAGTCCGTTAGCGTCATTAGCCAACAGCGCATGGCGGATCAGAACCTGCAGTCTATCGGCCAGGTGTTAACCAACACGACTGGCGTAACAGCGCAGGTGCAGGACAGCGATCGTACCGTATTTTACTCGCGCGGATTTTTCGTCAGTAACTACGCTTTTGACGACCTGCCAACCTCCATCAGCGAAGTGTGGAACTTCGGCGACACCGCCGCCGATACCGCGATTTACGACCGTATCGAAGTGGTTCGCGGCGCGACCGGGCTGATGTCCGGCACCGGTAACCCGGCGGCGTACGTCAATATGGTGCGTAAGCATGCGGACAGCAATGAGTTCAAAGGCAATGTCTCGGCCAGCTACGGCAGCTGGGACAAACAGCGCTACGTGCTGGATCTCCAGGCACCGCTGGTAGAGTCCGGGAAGGTACGAGGACGCCTGATTACGGGCTATCAGGACAACGACAGCTTCGTTGATAACTACCACTACCGGAAAAAGTTCCTCTACGGCGTGGTGGATGCGGACGTCACCGACAGCACCACCCTCTCTGTAGGGTATGAATATCAGGAAAGCCACACCGCCGATCCAACCTGGGGCGGATTGCCGACCTGGTACAGCGACGGGAGTAAAACCGACTACAATCGCAGCCAGACCGTCGCGCCTGACTGGGCCTACTCAGACAAGGATAGCACCCGCATCTTCGCTAACCTGACCCAGCGTTTCGACAACGGCTGGGAAGCGCACGTCAACGGCATGCACGCGGAGACCAACTTCGACAGCAAGCTGATGTATATGTCCGGCTATCCGGAAAAAGAGACCGGGGCGGGCATGGTTGGCTACGGCGGCTGGAACAGAGGTGAACGCAAACAGGATGCGGTTGATGCCTTCCTGCGCGGCGGCTTCGATCTTTTCGGCCGCCAGCATGAGATGATGTTTGGCGGCAGCTTCAGCCGACAGCGCAACCACTATGACAACAGAATGCCGGATGCGCTGTACGGCATGGTGGACGTGGGGAATTTCAAAAACTGGAACGGAAATATCGCCGATCCGCAGTGGACGCCCTGGAAGCTCTACAGCCAGGATGACATTCGCCAGTCCTCAGCGTACACCTCCGCCCGCTTCTCGCTGGCTGACCCGCTGCACCTGATCCTCGGGGCGCGCTACACCAACTACAACATTCGCTATAACCCGGCGGGCTCTCCTGACACCCGTCTGGAAAGCACTGAAGATGACGTAACGCCTTACGCGGGCCTGGTCTACGATATCAACGAAGACTGGTCGACCTACGTCAGCTATACCTCCATCTTCCAGCCGCAGGACAAGCGCGACGCCAGCGGACGTTATCTCGATCCAACCACGGGCAAAAGCTACGAAGCCGGTGTTAAAGCAGACTGGTTTAATACCCGTCTGACCACCTCGCTGGCGATTTTCCGCATCGAGCAGGATAACGTGGCGAGCAACACCTATACCTACATGCCGAGCGGTGAGTCGATTTATGAATCGCTGGACGGCGTGGTCAGCAAAGGGATTGAGTTCGAGCTGAACGGCGCCCTGACCGATAACTGGCAGCTGACGTTCGGCGCGACCCGCTACATTGCGGAAGATAAGAACGGCAGCGCTGTCAGTTCCGATCAGCCGCGCACGACAATGAAGCTGTTTACCCGTTATCAACTGCCAATGCTGCCGGCGCTGACGGTGGGCGGTGGCGTAAACTGGCAGAACAAAGTGTGGACGGATGTGGACGGTGGCCCGGCGGGACAATCCCGCGCAGAGCAAGGCAGCTACGGACTGGTTAACCTGTTCAGCCGCTATCAGGTCACCAAAGATTTTGCTATTCAGGCGAACGTCAACAACCTGTTCGACAAAGAGTATTACGATTACGTCGGCTCTTACGTGGTTTATGGCGCACCGCTGAACGTTTCAGTGAGCGCAAGCTACGACTTCTGAGTGTTGGCACAACAAACCACAGCAATAAAAAAGGCAGCCATTCGGCTGCCTTAGTCTCCCCAGGTCACAGCTTAGCTGTTGCGGATGTACTCATCCATTTCGGTTTTCAGGTTATCGGATTTAGTACCGAAGATAGCCTGAACGCCCGAACCTGCAACAACCACGCCCGCTGCACCCAGTTTTTTCAGACCCGGCTGGTCCACTTTCGCAACGTCGGCAACGCTCACACGCAGACGAGTGATGCACGCGTCCAGGTTAGTGATGTTCTCTTTACCGCCGAACGCAGCAACCAGTGCCGGAGCCATTTCGCTGGTCGCGCCTGCTTTGCTGTCTTCAGTTGCATCTTCACGACCCGGAGTTTTCAGGTCCAGTGCTTTGATCAGCACGCGGAAGATGGTGTAGTAAACAACGGCGTAGCACGCACCCACGATTGGGAACAGCCACAGCTTGCTGCTGTTACCGGACAGAACGATAAAGTCGATCAGGCCGTGAGAGAAGGACGTACCGTCACGCATACCCAGCAGGATACAGATTGGGAACGCCAGGCCAGCCAGTACAGCGTGGATGATGTACAGGATTGGCGCAACGAACATGAAGGAGAACTCGATCGGCTCGGTGATACCGGTCAGGAACGAGGTCAGCGCTGCAGAGATCATGATACCGCCCACTTTTGCACGGTTTTCTGGCTTAGCAGAGTGCCAGATTGCAATCGCAGCAGCCGGCAGGCCGTACATTTTGAACAGGAAGCCACCAGACAGTTTACCTGCAGTTGGGTCACCCGCCATGTAACGTGGGATATCGCCGTGGAACACCTGACCTGCTGCGTTGGTGAATTCACCAATCTGCATCTGGAATGGAACGTTCCAGATGTGGTGCAGACCGAATGGCACCAGGCAACGCTCGATGAAGCCGTAGATACCGAACGCGACAACCGGGTTCTGGTAAGCAGCCCACTGAGAGAAGGTCTGGATAGCGGAACCGATTGGTGGCCAGATGAAGGACAGGATCACGCCAGTGAAAATCGCTGCCAGACCAGAAATGATCGGAACAAAACGCTTGCCCGCGAAGAAGCCCAGATACTCAGGCAGCTTGATGCGATAGAAGCGGTTGAACATATACGCTGCAATCGCACCGGAGATGATACCGCCCAGAACACCGGTATCTGCCAGGTGTTTCGCGGCAATCTCTTCTGCAGGTAAATGCAGAACCAGCGGCGCAACCACAGCCATGGTTTTCACCATGATGCCGTAAGCAACCACTGCAGCCAGCGCAGAAACGCCGTCGTTATTGGTGAAGCCCAGCGCCACACCGATAGCGAAGATCAGAGGCATGTTAGCAAAGACGGAACCGCCTGCTTCAGCCATCACATGGGAAACTACGGCTGGCAGCCAGCTGAAGTTAGCAGAACCGACACCCAGCAGGATACCTGCGATAGGCAGTACGGATACTGGCAGCATCAGCGATTTACCGACCTTTTGCAGGTTAGCAAATGCATTCTTAAACATAATTGAGAGTGCTCCTGAGTATTTGTGCTTTTTTTACGCTTTCACGCATTGGCCCGGGGGGAGTACCGTGCCGTGGACAGGACATCTAAGCGCCCTTTATTTATTACACAGAGTAAAATAATTCCCTCTGAGTTTGTTTGACGGCTATCACGTTTCAGCTTAAGACGGTCGAAAAACTTTCAGTAATTTACAAAAAGCATGTCTGGATGTTTCTAAGAACACCGTCACCGCCCCAAATGAGGCGGTGAACTTTACTCGTTTTATTTATTAATTACGAGCCTAAAAAAAACAGGCTTATCAGACGGATTGCAGGCGGGCGGGGTCGATATGGAACAGCGCAGAGAAGTTTTGCGTCGTGACGCGGGCCAGCTCTTCGATACTGACGCCTTTAAGCACGGCCATGTACTCTGCGACGTCTCGCGTCATGGCCGGCTGGTTCTCTTTACCGCGATGCGGTACCGGCGCCAGATACGGAGAGTCTGTTTCCACCAGAATGCGATCGAGCGGGACATAGCGCGCAGCATCACGGAGCTGCTCAGCGTTACGGAACGTCACGATCCCGGAAAACGAAATATAAAACCCCAAATCAAGCAGTTTACCCGCCGTTTCTCTGTCTTCTGTGAAACAGTGTAGTACGCCACCGCAATCCGTCACGTTTTCTTCCCGGAGGATCGCCAGCGTATCGGCGCGCGCATCGCGCGTATGTACGATGATCGGTTTATTCAGTTCGCGGCCGATGCGAATATGGTTGCGGAAAGACGCCTGCTGGCGCGCTTTCGTTTCCGGCGTGTAAAAATAGTCCAGCCCGGTTTCACCCATCGCCACGACGCCCGCTTCTGCTGCCAGTCGGCGCAGCTCTTCTACGTCATACTCTTCATCCTGGTTCAGCGGATGAACGCCGCAGGAGAACACCACGTTATCGCGAACGCCCACCAGCTCACGCATTGAGCGATACCCCGGCAGCGTCGTCGCCACCGCAAGACAAAATTTCACATCGCGGGCAGCGGCTTTTGCCAGCACGTCATCCACGTCGTTGTGCAGGGATTGATAATCCAGGCCATCAAGATGGCAGTGTGAGTCGACTAAAAACATAATGTCTCTCTCAGAGATGGGAAACAGGCGGCGTAACGCCCGGTTGCAGGTAGTGTTCAATACGCAGTAACTGGTCGGTCAGCAAAAGCTCGCGATTAAGACCCGTCACGGTTAAAAGCTGTTCGCGGCTCTCGCAAACATCATGAAGGATAGCGTGCAGAGACGCGCCTGTAAGGCGGCTCGCCAGCATGTTCACCAGGGGCCACGCGTCCGGGTTAGTCAGCAGCGTAGCTCCTTGCTGGATTTTTAGCGCATCGAGCAATAAGGAGGCCAGCCAGTGCAGACGCTCGACGGCCCGATCGCTATTCAGCGCAGGCAGTAAACTCAGCCAGTCCTGGTTGTTAAGTGAAGCCTCAACGGCCCGGCAGAGCGTTTCTCGCTGCGACCAGACGTCAGGCTGTAGTAATGCCAGCGCCGCCGCGGGGGCGCCGCTGCTGAGGCGCAGCGCAGACAACGCACTCTCTTGTGACGTTGTCACCTCTCGCTCAAGCCAGCTCAACGCCCACGATTCCTGAGGCACCGCGAGATGATGAAGACGACAACGGCTGCGCAGCGTCGCCAGTAAACGTCCCGGGTCCCGGCAGGAAAGGAAAAACCACGTCTTTTCCGGCGGCTCTTCCAGGGTTTTAAGCAGCGCGTTCGCCGCCGCCTCGGTAAGCCACGCAGCGTCGTTGAGCCAGACCACTTTTGCCCCGCCCAGACGCGCATGTTCGTACAGTTTCTCGCTGACTTCACGCACGGCATCAATGCCAAGCGCGCTTTTGCCCTTCTCAGGCTCAAGCGTGTAATAGTCAGGATGCGTGCCAGCCTGCATCAGCTGGCAGCCGCGGCATTTACCGCAGCTTTTATGCCCTTCCGGCTGCTGGCACATCAGAAAACGAGTGATGGCGTAGATCAACGCATCATCCCCCATTCCCGGCAACGCCTGAATCAGTAACGCATGATGCCCCCGACCGGCCTGATAGCTGGCGATCAGCTGTTCAAAGTGCGGGCGCAACCATGGATACCATTTCATGCCTGCTGCTCCTGTAGCCACTGCGTAACGGTCTGTTGAATATCGCGCGTGACGTCGTCCAGAGATTGCGTGGCGTCAATGGTACGAATTGCGCTGTCCCGTGCGGCCAGCTCAAGATAGCGCGCGCGCGTGCGGTTAAAGAAATCGAATGACTCTTGCTCAATGCGGTCCAGTTCGCCGCGCGCGCGGGCGCGCCTGAGGCCCACTTCCGGGGTCACATCCAGGTAGAGGGTCAGGTCCGGGCGAAAATCCCCCAGTACGGCATCGCGAAGGGTTGCCAGCATCGCCTGGTCAATACCGCGTCCGCCACCCTGATAGGCCTGAGTCGACAGATCGTGACGGTCACCGATCACCCACTTGCCGTCGGCCAGCGCAGGTTTAATCACGGTCTCAACCAGCTGGACGCGCGCCGCATAGAACATCAGCACTTCGGCTTTGTCAGTAATAACCTCGTCGCCAACGGATTTAATATCCAGCACCAGACTGCGCAGTTTCTCCGCCAGCTGAGTACCGCCCGGCTCACGGGTAAAGACCATGTCAGCGACGCCAAGCGATTTCAGCGTATCCACTACCACGTTACGGGCGGTGGTTTTACCCGCCCCTTCGAGTCCCTCAATGACAATGTATTTACTGCGCATTTTTTTCCTTAAGTGCCTTCAGATAGTCCTGAACAGAGCGATTATGGCTGGCAAGGTTGGTGTTAAAGGTATGTCCCCCTTTTCCATCAGCCACAAAATAGAGGTACGGTGTTTTGGCCGGGTGCGCGGCGGCTTTGAGCGAAGCCTCGCTCGGCGTGGCTATCGGGCCCGGCGGTAAGCCGTTAATCACGTAGGTATTATACGCGGTTGGCGTCTCCAGATCTTTTCTGGAGATCTTACCGGCATAGCTCTCGCCCATGCCGTAGATAACGGTCGGGTCGGTTTGCAGACGCATGCCGATGCGCAGGCGGTTGATAAATACCGACGCGACCCGGTCGCGCTCGGCCGCCACGGCCGTCTCTTTCTCAATGATCGAGGCCATTGTCACAAACTGGTTTTGATCTTGATAAGGCAGACCGTCCATGCGCCCTTCCCAGGCGGAATCAACTGCCTCAACCATCTTTTTGTGTGCCCGTTTAAGAATCGCCACATCGGTCGTGCCCGCCGTATACATCCAGGTGTCTGGCCAGAACCAGCCTTCCACCCACTCAGGATGTTCAAATTTCAGCACCTCGGCGACCGTCTCATAGCGATCGTCTTTTAGCGTGTGCTTGATGTAAGGCGCATCACGCAGCTGCTTGAGGTAATCGCTTAAGCGCATCCCTTCAACAAAGCGCAGCGGGAACTGTGCCTCTTTACCGCTTTCAAGCAGCTGCAGCATCTCTCTGACGGTCATGCCGGGCGTAAAGCGATAGGTACCAGCCTTGAAGTGAGACAGTTCAGGCTCGATACGCAATAACCACTGGAACACGCGTGGACGGTTGATGATTTTATCCCCGTAAAGCTGCTCGCCCAGCGCCATCCGCCCGGTACCGGCTTTCAGGGTAAAAATCGTCTCGTCTTTAATCAGGATTTTACTGTCCGCCAGCTGGCGAACCTTCCATACTCCCGCTCCGCCGGCAATACCCAGCGCAACAATCAGGAGAAGGACAAAGCGCAACATTTTCTTCATGACTTTTTGATTTGCTCACATATCGGGGCTAAAAACGTAAAGAGCTCTCGCGAAGACCAGCGCTGTTGACCATACGCCCGAACGGGTATAACAGGCATCAGCGCATTGCAGATCACAACTTCATCGGCGGACAGCAGCGCCTCTTCCTTCGCGTTTACTTCGACAACGCGAAAGCCTGCATGTGCCAGCTGTTGCAAACAAAACTGGCGCATGATGCCGTTAACCCCAGCCTGCTCCAGCGAAGGGGTGAAGACCTCACGGCCCTTCCGCCAGAGTAAATTAGCCGCACAGCATTCCGTAATGAACCCTTCGCTGTCAAGGACTAGCGCCTCATCGGCGTCCGTCTGTTCAAGATGAGTACGAATAAGCACCTGTTCAAGGCGGTTAAGATGTTTTATTCCGGCGAGCATAGGGTTTCGCCCCAGCCGTACCGGGCTCAGCGTCAGCGTTACCCCCTCCTCACGCCAGCGCGCATAGTGAGCAGGATACGCTGACACGGAAAGAATACGCGTGGGATGCTGACAGGCGGAACCGCTGTACCCTCGCCCGCCGCTGCCGCGGCTAAGAATAACTTTTAAAACGCCGTTTGTATTACCTGACGCCAGCCGGCGCATCTCGCGCTCGAGAATGTCCCACTGCATGAAGGGAATCAGCAATTTCTCGCAGGCTTTTTGTAAACGACGGATATGGGCGTCAAGCAGGCTCACCTCACCGTCAAGAATACGCGCAGTGGTGAAACAACCATCGCCAAACTGGATTGCCCTGTCGCTTGCCGGCAGCGTTTCTTGCTCAAGGCCATTAATTAAAAACATGGTGGCTCCTTATGCGTGGAGGCTCAGTCTGGCAGGATGTTAAAAGCCGGACAAGGGGATTTTCCCTAATAAAAAAGGCCCGCCAAGCGGACCTTTTTTTATAGCTTTCAGGCAGTCAGGCTCAGACCTTTTTGAAGATCAGAGAACCATTCGTGCCGCCAAAGCCGAAGGAGTTACACAGGGTGTACTCCATACCGCTAACCTGACGCGCTTCGTGCGGAACGAAGTCCAGATCGCAACCTTCATCCGGGTTATCCAGGTTGATGGTTGGCGGCACAGCCTGATCGCGCAGCGCAAGGATAGAGTAGATTGACTCTACTGCACCCGCCGCACCCAGCAGGTGACCGGTCATGGATTTCGTGGAGCTGACCATTACGCGGCTGGCAGCCTCGCCGAAGATAGACTTAACCGCCTGCGCTTCTGCTTTATCGCCTGCAGGAGTAGAAGTGCCGTGTGCGTTAACGTAGCCAATCTGTGCAGGGGTAATACCCGCATCACGGATCGCATTTTCCATCGCCAGCGCAGCACCCGCGCCGTTCTCCGGAGGAGACGTCATGTGATACGCATCGCTGCTCATCCCGAAGCCAACGACTTCAGCATAAATTTTCGCGCCACGTTTTTTCGCATGTTCGTACTCTTCCAGTACGAGCATACCTGCGCCGTCACCCAGCACGAAACCATCGCGGTCTTTATCCCACGGACGGCTCGCCGCCTGAGGGTTATCGTTACGGGTTGAGAGCGCACGCGCTGCGCCGAAACCACCAACACCCAGTGGGGTACTGGCTTTTTCAGCACCGCCCGCAACCATAGCATCTGCATCGCCGTACGCAATGATACGCGCGGCCTGGCCGATGTTATGTACGCCAGACGTACACGCGGTAGCGATAGAGATGCTTGGCCCACGCAGGCCGAACATAATGGTCAGGTGACCTGCCACCATGTTAACAATCGTGGACGGAACGAAGAACGGGCTGATCTTACGCGGTCCGCCATTCATCAGCGATGTATGGTTTTCCTCGATCAGGCCAAGACCACCAATCCCGGAGCCGATAGCGGCGCCGATACGGGTTGCGTTCTCTTCCGTAATCTCAAGGCCAGAATCCTGCATGGCCTGAACGCCAGCGACAATTCCATATTGAATGAAGGCATCCATCTTGCGCTGTTCTTTGCGCGAGATGATCTCTTCACAGTTAAAATCCTTTACTAAGCCAGCAAATTTCGTTGCATAGGCGCTAGTATCGAAATGGTCGATTAGGCTGATGCCGCTCTGACCGGCAAGGAGAGCTTTCCAGGTGGACTCTACGGTATTGCCGACAGGAGACAACATGCCAAGTCCGGTCACAACTACACGACGCTTAGACACGTTTGTCCTCCAGGGAGGGATAAAAAAAGAGATACGTGGGACTAAAAAAGATAAAACTCAGGCGGTCGAATGACCGCCTGGAGATGTTCACTTACGCCTGGTGGCCGTTGATGTAATCAATGGCAGCCTGAACGGTGGTGATTTTCTCAGCTTCTTCGTCCGGAATCTCAGTATCAAACTCTTCTTCCAGAGCCATTACCAGCTCAACGGTGTCAAGAGAATCTGCGCCCAGGTCTTCAACGAAGGAAGCGGAGTTCACAACTTCTTCCTGCTTAACGCCCAGCTGTTCGCCGATAATTTTCTTAACGCGTTCTTCGATAGTGCTCATACTCTTAAATTTCCTATCAAAACTCGCTTTCGCGATGGTTTTCGTAGTGTATAAAATGTTGAAAAATTTGCAACTAAATCCCGGCAGGTCTTACCACGATTTTACGTTATTTTGAGGCCATTTGCCCTAATAACGCAAATATTTTCGATCGTGATTAAACCATGTACATCCCGCCGTTGACGTGGAGGGTCTCACCAGTGATGTAACCCGCTTCGTCAGAGGCTAAAAATGCAACCGCACTGGCGATTTCTTTAGGGTCGCCAAGACGACCCGCCGGAACTGCCGCCAGCGTACCCGCACGCTGATCATCAGTCAGCGCACGCGTCATGTCCGTTTCAATAAAGCCCGGAGCAACAACGTTTACAGTAATCCCGCGGGACGCGACTTCACGCGCCAGCGACTTACTGAAACCGATCAGACCTGCTTTCGCCGCAGCGTAGTTAGCCTGACCAGCATTTCCCATGGTACCAACCACAGAACCAACAGTGATAATACGACCATGACGCTTTTTCATCATAGCGCGCATTACCGCTTTTGACAGACGGAATACAGATGACAGGTTGGTTTCGATAATATCGTTCCACTCATCATCTTTCATTCGCATCAGCAGGTTGTCGCGAGTGATCCCGGCATTATTGACCAGAATATCCACTTCACCAAACTCTGCGCGAATATTTTCCAGAACAGATTCGATAGATGCAGGTTCGGTCACATTCAGTACCAGACCTTTACCGTTCGCACCCAGATACTCGCTGATGGCCTGAGCGCCATTCTCGCTGGTTGCTGTACCAATCACCTTCGCGCCGCGCGCGACCAGTGTTTCAGCAATTGCACGCCCGATACCGCGGCTTGCGCCAGTAACCAGGGCAAT
This sequence comes from Enterobacter bugandensis, assembly GCF_900324475.1. NCBI lineage: Bacteria > Pseudomonadati > Pseudomonadota > Gammaproteobacteria > Enterobacterales > Enterobacteriaceae > Enterobacter > Enterobacter bugandensis. The sequence goes on along the minus strand of NZ_LT992502.1, from coordinate 1,811,007 downwards.
TTTTCCTTCAAAACTCATGGTATTCCTCTTTTATTGCGAGAGTGCCGCTGACATCGCTTCCGGCTCGTTAATCGCCGAGGCAGTCAGGGTGTCAACAATACGTTTCGTCAGACCGGTGAGGACTTTACCAGGACCGACTTCATAAAGGTGCTCAACGCCCTGAGAGGCCATAAACTCAACGGTTTTGGTCCACTGTACCGGGCTATAGAGCTGGCGAACCAGTGCGTCACGGATAGCCTCCGGCGCGGTTTCGCATTTCACATCGACGTTGTTCACAACGGAAATCGTCGGTGCGTTAAAGGTAATTTTTTCCAGCTCAGCCGCCAGTTTCTCGGCTGCGGGCTTCATCAGTGCGCAGTGAGACGGTACGCTGACCGGCAGCGGCAGTGCGCGTTTGGCGCCCGCGGCTTTACAGGCAGCACCGGCACGTTCAACGGCCTCTTTATGACCAGCAATAACAACCTGGCCCGGCGAGTTGAAGTTAACCGGAGAAACCACCTGCCCTTCAGCAGATTCTTCACACGCTTTTGCAATCGCGGCATCATCCAGACCAATAATGGCAGACATGCCACCCGTTCCTTCTGGCACCGCTTCCTGCATGAATTTACCGCGCAGTTCTACCAGGCGCACCGCGTCAGCAAACGCAATCACACCGGCGCACACCAGCGCAGAGTATTCACCCAGGCTATGGCCCGCGAGCAGCGCTGGCGCTTTACCGCCCTGCTGCTGCCATACGCGCCACAGCGCAACGGACGCAGTCAGCAACGCTGGCTGAGTTTGCCAGGTTTTGTTCAGCTCTTCGGCCGGACCCTGTTGGGTCAGCGCCCATAGATCATAACCCAGCGCATCAGAAGCTTCACGAAAAGTCTCTTCAATGACCGGGTAGTTTGCTGCCATTTCAGACAACATCCCAACGGTTTGAGAACCCTGGCCCGGGAACACAAAAGCAAATTGCGTCATTTTTTATTCCTTATACTAGAAACGAACCAGCGCGGAACCCCAGGTGAACCCGCCACCGAAGGCTTCAAGCAAGACCAGCTGGCCCCGTTTGATTCGTCCGTCGCGTACCGCTTCATCAAATGCGCACGGTACCGACGCCGCAGAGGTGTTGCCGTGACGATCCAGCGTCACCACAACGTTATCCATCGACATGCCCAGCTTTTTAGCGGTGGCGCTGATGATACGCAGGTTCGCCTGATGCGGCACCAGCCAGTCGAGCGCGGTGCGTTCAAGGTTATTTGCTTCCAGCGTCTCATCGACAATGTGCGCAAGCTCGGTCACCGCCACCTTGAACACCTCGTTACCCGCCATGGTCAGGTAGATGGAGCTGTCCGGATTAACGCGATCGGCGTTAGGCAGCGTTAACAGCTCGCCGTAGCGGCCATCGGCATGCAGATGCGTGGAGATGATACCCGGCTCTTCGGACTGCCCCAGCAGCACCGCACCGGCACCATCACCGAAAATAATGATCGTTCCGCGATCGGTTGGATCGCAGGTACGCGCCAAAACGTCAGCACCGATAACCAGCGCATATTTGACGGAGCCAGATTTAACATACTGATCGGCAATGCTCAGCGCGTAGGTGAAACCTGCGCACGCGGCGGCAACGTCAAACGCCGGGCAGCCTTTAATACCGAGCATGTTCTGCACCTGACACGCCGCGCTTGGGAAAGCATGCGTGGCAGACGTCGTGGCAACCACGATCAAGCCAATCTCTTCTTTATCGATACCCGCCATTTCGATAGCGCGCTGTGCGGCTTCGTAACCCATGGTGGACACGGTTTCGTCTGGCGCGGCGATACGACGTTCACGGATACCTGTGCGCGTGACAATCCACTCGTCAGACGTATCTACCATTTTTTCCAGATCGGCGTTGGTACGCACTTGTTTTGGCAGGTAGCTGCCGGTACCTAAAATCTTCGTATACATGTACGCTCAGTCACTTTTAGCTAATACAGATTCCAGGCGAGCGGCAATCCGCTGAGGGACTTGTCGCTGCACCGCCTGCACTGCCTGTTCAATGGCGACAGAAAATGCTCGCTGATTGGCGGCGCCATGACTCTTAATCACGATGCCGCGCAATCCTAACAGACAGGCGCCATTATACTGGTCGGGGTTGAGGTGACTGAATCGCCGCGTCAGGCTCTTTTGTAACCAACGCTTCAATAAAATCAACCACCAGGCGCTTTTTTTGCCTTCTCCCTGAGATTTCAGCAGAGAAAGGAACATGCGCACGACCCCTTCCATGGTCTTCAACGTTACGTTTCCGGTGAAGCCATCGCACACCAGAACATCCGTTTTTCCCGTCAGCAACTCATTGGCTTCGAGATAACCAATATAGTTGATGGAGGGAACCTGTTTGAGCATTTCAGCAGCGTCGCGAATGCTGTCCAGGCCTTTGGTCTCTTCTTCACCAATATTCAATAACGCAACGCGGGGATTGTTGATCCCGACCACGTCTTCTGCCAGCACCGACCCCATCACGGCGAACTGAGCCAGCATGGTACTATCACAATCCACGTTAGCGCCCAAATCGAGCACCACCGTTTTCCCCTTCTGCTGATGCGGTAACACCGTCACCAGCGCCGGGCGCTCAATGCCCTCAATCGGCTTGAGCAGTAATTTCGACAGCCCCATCAGCGCACCGGTATTGCCGGCGCTGACGCAAGCCTGCGCTCGTCCTTCTTTTACCAGCTCCAGCGCCATGCGCATAGAGCTGCCACGGCTATTACGAATCGCCTGTGAGGGGCGTGCATCACTGGCAATAACTGACTGCGCAGGAATAATCTGCAGACGCGAACGTTGTTCAAAGTCAGCTTTTGCAAGTAATGGCGTGATTGTGTCGGGATTGCCGACTAAAAGAAGTGTGAGTTGCGAATTAGAATTCAGTGCCTGCAATGCTGCAGGCACTGTCACGGAAGGGCCAAAATCTCCCCCCATGACATCTAACGCCAGGGTTAGACGTGTCAAGGTATCGTCGCAGCCTGGTTCGGTAACTTCCCCGTTTGCACGGGGAAATCCTCACTAAGCCTAATCACGCTTTCGCGCGATTACTTAGTGATAACCTTGCGGCCGCGGTAGAAACCGTCAGCGGTGATGTGGTGACGCAGGTGTTTCTCACCAGAAGTCTTGTCTACAGACAGGCTGGTAACTGCAGTCAGCGCGTCATGGGAACGACGCATGCCACGTTTGGAACGGGTTGGTTTATTCTGTTGTACGGCCATGGACCTTACTCCTCAATTACTTACGCTTTAAGCTGGCTAATACGGCAAATGGGTTTGGTTTTTGCGCTTCATCAGGCAGTTCCCCAAAGACCATGTCCGCCTCGGACACTTCACAGTGTTCAGAATCATGCACCGGAACGACTGGCAAGGAGAGGATGATTTCATCTTCAACCAGAGCCAGAAGATCGATTTCACCGAATTCGTTAACCTCAATCGGCTCATACGCTTCCGGGAGTGCTTCAGCCTGTTCGTCAGAACGAACCGGACTGAAACAATACGTTGTGTGAACATGCTGTACAAACGGTTTCCCGCAACGCTGACACTCGAGCGTTACCGTTACCTTTGCATCACCGGTTAAAACGGCGAGACGCTGGTTGTCGATAGCGAACGACATGGAGCATTCTACATCACTGTCCACACTGACTACAGATTCGGCAATACGCTCGGCCTGATCGGAAGTATAGATACCTTCGTAATCAAGGCGTTTTTGAGCCGTACGAACCGGATCAAGAGTCAGGGGTAATTTTACCTTTTGCATAGGGCGCGCATATTAACTTTGTAACGTCATAGAGTCAAAGAAAAAGGCAACCAGAGCTGCCTTTTGCCAATTATTCGCACACATTGCGGCCTGTAGTTTAAAATGGCTGGCATCGATACGCTATATCTGGTGATAAAAATATGCCAAATCTCGTCCTTGCTTCCACTTCTCCCTACCGTCGAACGCTGCTGGAAAAGCTCGGGATCCCGTTTGAATGCGCCGCGCCGGACGTTGATGAGACGCCGCAGCCGGGTGAATCACCGCGTCATCTGGTAACGCGTCTCGCTAAGGAGAAAGCGCAATCGCTGGCCGCACGTTATCCTGCACATTTGATTATAGGCTCCGATCAGGTTTGCGTGCTGGACGGTGAAATCACCGGCAAGCCCCATACGGAGGAGAATGCCTGCCAGCAGCTTCTGCGTGCGCGGGGCACTATCGTGACCTTTTACACGGGCCTGGCGCTCTATAACTCCGCCTCCGGCCATCTGCAAACCGAATGCGAGCCGTTCGACGTGCACTTCCGCCATCTTAGCGAGCAGGAGATTATGGACTACGTGCGCCGGGAACGTCCGCTGAACTGCGCAGGAAGCTTTAAGAGTGAAGGACTGGGGATTGCGCTGTTCGACAAACTGGATGGGCGGGATCCGAACACATTGGTGGGATTGCCGCTGATTGCCTTGTGTCAGATGTTACGGCGAGAAGAGTGTAATCCGCTGATCGTGTAAGTTATGCCCAGCGGCGCTTCGCTTGCATGGGCCTACGGGTTTCGTAGGCCGGGTAAGCGCAGCGCCACCCGGCACATAATCAGCCGCGCAGAACCTTCAGGCAGCGTTTCAACTGCTCGTCCAGCGGCGCTTCAATACGGATAACTTCCCCGGTATTAGGATGGGTAAACTTCAGCGCTGCCGCATGCAGGAACAGACGCGACAGGCCCGTGCCCGCCAGTTGCTTATCGAACTCGCGATCGCCGTAGCGGTCATCAAACGCAATCGGATGGCCCGCAAACTGGGTATGCACGCGAATCTGGTGGGTACGTCCCGTCACCGGGCTGCAGCGCACCAGCGTGGCAAACTCGTAGCGCTCTTCAACCTTAAAGCGCGTCTCCGACGGTTTCCCTTCCTGGCTCACGCGCACAATGCGCTCGCCGCTTTGCAGAATGTTCTTCAGCAGCGGGGCCTGCACCACCTTCACGTGGGACTGCCACTGACCGCGCACCAGCGCCAGATAATCTTTCTGCATGCCCTTCTCGCGCAGCTGCTCGTGCAGGGAACGCAGCGCTGAACGCTTTTTCGCTACCAGCAGCACGCCTGAGGTATCACGGTCCAGGCGGTGAACCAGTTCGAGGAAACGGGCTTCCGGACGCAGCGCACGTAACCCTTCAATCACGCCGAAGCTCAGACCGCTACCACCGTGGACCGCGGTACCCGATGGCTTATTCAGCACCAGAATATGATCGTCCTCATAAAGGATGACATCGCTCAGGGCCGCGACTTTTTGCAGCTTCGGCGACACCACCTCTTCTTCACGTTCAGCCACGCGAACCGGTGGAATACGCACTTCATCACCGGCTTCGAGCTTATACTCAGGCTTCACGCGTTTTTTATTCACCCGCACCTCGCCCTTACGCAGGATGCGGTAAATCATACTCTTTGGCACGCCCTTCAGTTGGGTGCGCAAGAAGTTATCGATGCGTTGCCCCGCGTAGTCATCCGCGATAGCAACCATTTTTACGGCTGGAGTCTCTGTTTTCATGGTTGGCGATTCTAAATATCGTCAGCCATTAGCGCCACTCATTTTTCTATGCTTATATTTACTTTTATCCGGCCTGCGCCCCGTTTCACGCAATCGATTTGGTGGTTATTAAACCAATCACCACCTTGAGGTGAAGAAACTGTGAGTAACCGGGTGATAATTGGTAAAAGTCATCTTGCTATAACCCGGCGAGCAGTGGAATAATGGGGCTGTTTTCCGCGTTAAATCCGGGTTTTGTAAGGATGTCGACGGAATGACCAATTTTGTCTGACCGATCATCCACGCAGCAATGGCGTAAGACGTATTGATCTTTCAGGCAGTTAGCGGGCTGCGGGTTGCAGTACTTCCCGGTATAAGGATTGTTCTCTGGAGAGTTCTACCCAGGCAATTCCCCTGATAATTGCGCTGTGTTTCCGTATGAAATACAGGCAACCGACACTCTGCGCCTCTTAAGCGAGCGACAACCGTGAGGTTGGCGACGTGAACAGACACGAGGCCATCGGTTCATACCCCGGAAAGCGTCACCTTGCCCGCAGCTTTGTCGTCAATGTAAGAATAACGAGTAAGTTACGATGAAAAGAATGTTAATCAACGCAACTCAGCAAGAAGAGTTGCGTGTCGCCCTTGTGGATGGGCAGCGCCTGTACGATCTGGATATCGAAAGTCCTGGACACGAACAGAAAAAAGCGAACATTTACAAAGGTAAAATCACCCGCATTGAACCAAGCCTTGAAGCTGCATTTGTCGATTACGGTGCTGAGCGTCATGGTTTCCTCCCTCTGAAAGAAATCGCCCGCGAATATTTCCCTGCAAACTACAACGCCCATGGCCGCCCAAACATCAAAGATGTTCTGCGTGAAGGTCAGGAAGTTATCGTTCAGATTGATAAAGAAGAGCGCGGCAACAAGGGTGCCGCACTGACCACCTTTATCAGCCTGGCGGGGAGCTATCTGGTGCTGATGCCAAACAACCCGCGCGCGGGGGGCATCTCTCGCCGTATCGAAGGTGATGACCGTACCGAGCTGAAAGAAGCGCTGGCAAGCCTTGAGCTGCCGGATGGCATGGGGCTTATCGTGCGTACCGCGGGCGTGGGCAAATCTGCCGAAGCGCTGCAGTGGGACCTGAGCTTCCGTCTGAAGCACTGGGAAGCTATCCAGAAAGCCGCAGAAAGCCGCCCTGCTCCGTTCCTGATCCACCAGGAAAGCAACGTTATCGTGCGTGCCTTCCGTGATTACCTGCGTCAGGACATCGGTGAGATTCTGATCGATAACCCGAAAGTGCTTGAGCTGGCTCGCCAGCACATCGCCGCGCTGGGTCGTCCGGATTTCACCAGCAAAATTAAACTGTACACCGGTGAAATCCCGCTGTTCAGCCACTATCAGATCGAATCCCAGATCGAGTCCGCCTTCCAGCGTGAAGTGCGCCTGCCGTCTGGCGGTTCTATCGTTATCGATACCACAGAAGCGCTGACCGCTATCGACATCAACTCCGCGCGTGCAACCCGTGGCGGGGACATCGAAGAGACGGCCTTCAACACCAACCTTGAAGCCGCTGATGAAATCGCCCGCCAGCTCCGCCTGCGCGACCTGGGCGGTCTGATTGTTATCGACTTCATCGACATGACCCCTGTTCGCCACCAGCGCGCGGTTGAAAACCGCCTGCGTGAAGCGGTGCGTCAGGATCGCGCGCGTATCCAGATTAGCCACATCTCGCGCTTCGGCCTGCTGGAGATGTCCCGCCAGCGTCTGAGCCCGTCGCTGGGTGAGTCCAGCCATCACGTCTGCCCGCGCTGCTCCGGCACTGGTACCGTGCGTGATAACGAATCTCTGTCTCTCTCTATCCTGCGTCTGATTGAAGAAGAAGCGCTGAAAGAGAACACCAAAGAGGTTCACGCCATTGTGCCTGTGCCGATTGCCTCCTACCTGCTGAACGAAAAACGTGCAGCGGTTAGCGCAATCGAAGCGCGTCAGGGCGGCGTTCGCTGCATCATCGTGCCAAACGACCAGATGGAAACCCCGCACTATCACGTGCTGCGTGTCCGTAAGGGCGAAGAGACCAGCACCCTCAGCTACCTGCTGCCGAAGCTGCATGAAGAAGAGATGGCGCTGCCTTCCGATGAAGAACCTGCCGAGCGCAAACTGCCAGAGCAGCCTGCGTTAGCGACCTTCATTATGCCTGAAGCACCACCGGAAGCGGCGCTGGAAAAAACGGCAGCCAAACCGGCGGCGCAGAAACCAGAAGCAACGGCAGTGAAAGCCCAGCCGGCGCAACCGGGTCTGCTGAGCCGCTTCTTAGGCGCGCTGAAGAAGATGTTTGCGGGTGAAGAAGTTCAGCCAGAGCAGCCGAAAGAAGAACCTAAAGCAGCCAAACCTGAACGTCAGCAGGACCGTCGCAAGCGTCAGAACAACCGCCGCGATCGTAACGACCGCAGCGACCGTAACGAGCGTCGTGACAGCCGCTCAGACAATAACGAAGGCCGTGAGCAGCGCGAAGACAACCGTCGCAACCGTCGCGAGAAACAGCAGCAGAATGTTGAAGATCGTGAAATTCGCCAGCAGGCGGGCGATGAGTCTGAGAAGAGCAAACAGCGCGACGAGCAGCAGCCACGCCGCGAACGTAACCGTCGTCGTAACGACGAGAAGCGTCAGGCGCAGCAGGAAGTTAAAAACCTGAACCGCGAAGAGCCCGCTGAGCAGCAGGACGGCGAGCAGGAAGAACGTACTCAGGTGATGCCTCGTCGTAAGCAGCGCCAGCTGTCACAGAAAGTGCGCGTTGGTGCGGCTCCGGTAGAAGAAACCACCGTAGTTGCAGCTGAAGCGGCAGAAACCGCAACAGGCACGCAGGTTGCAAAAGTTGACCTGCCAGCCGTCGTGGACAATAACGTTGAGCAAGATGAAAACGGTGAAAACCGTGACAACGCAGGTATGCCGCGTCGCTCCCGCCGTTCTCCGCGTCATCTGCGCGTGAGTGGCCAGCGTCGTCGTCGCTACCGTGACGAGCGTTATCCGACTCAGTCTCCAATGCCGTTGACCGTGGCGTGCGCGTCACCAGAAATGGCATCCGGCAAAGTCTGGATCCGTTATCCGGTCGCTCGCCTGGAGCAGGCTGTTGAAGAGCAGGCTGTGACCGAAGAGGTGATTGCTCCTGTAGCCGCGGTTGAAGATGCTATGACCGAAGCAGCAACCGTGGTTGAACCTCAGGTTGTTGAAGCGGCAAAACCACACGCAGTGGACGTCGAAACCACCCATCCTGAAGTGATTGCCGCGCCGGTTGATGCCGCACCGCAGATTATCGCCGAAGAAGATGTCGTGGTGGCAGAGGAAGTCGCTGAAGAGGCTGAACCTGTAGCCGCAGTGGAAGAAGCCGCTGATACCCTCGTCGAAACCACCACTGAAGAAATCGTTCAGGACGTTGAGATTCAGGTTGAACCGGTTGTTGAAGAAGCGAAAGCGCCTGAAGTGGAGCCAGAGCCGGTTAAGGTTGCCGCCGCTCCTGTGCCTGCTCACGTTGCGACAGCGCCGATGACGCGCGCTCCGGCACCAGAGTATGTGCCTGAAGCACCGCGTCACAGCGACTGGGTTCGCCCGGCGTTCAGCTTTGACGGTAAAGGCGCTGCAGGCGGCCACAGTGCAACGCATCAGGCGACGGCACCAGCGACGCGTCCGCAGTCTGTAGAATAACGACGCAGAAAGTAAAAAGCCGACCTTCGGGTCGGCTTTTTTTATGGCTGCTGCACGGGCTTTCTCATCCCGGTGACCTCCGGCATGATCTGCCGCATTAGCTCCAGAAATCGCCGCAAGCGCGCAGGATAATACCGGGACCAGGGGTAAACCAGATGCACCGGTAACGCCGCCGGCTGCCACTCTGGCAGCAAATGTACCAGCCGACCTTCCCGGATATCATCCTGTACCGTCCAGCTGGATACTACCGCCACGCCAAGGCCGGTGAGTGCCGTATTGCGTGCGACATACAGACTGTCGGTGCTCAGGCGTGGGGTAATTATCACGCGCGCGGTGGCGAATGATGCCTCGTGAAAAAGCTCCACATGGCGCTGGTAGAAAGAGCTGATGGCAATCCAGGGAAGCTGCTGCACATCCTCCGGGGCGTTAACCGTCGGAAAGCGGTCCAGCAATGCCGGAGAAGCCACCACCGAGCGCGGCACTTCGGCCAGCAGCACGGACACGGTCGCCGGGTCGACTTCCATTCCCACCCGAATAGCGCAGTCAAGGTTGTCGCCCAGAAAATCAGCCGACCGATCGTTGAGCATCCATTCAATAGAAAGCTGCGGATAACGCTGTAGAAATTCGGTTAGTGGTTTCAGGAGCTGATCCTGACCAAACGCATGCGGCGCCCGCACCCGCAGCACGCCTACAGGTTCATCTTCCGTCTGCCCCACCTCATCTTCCAGCGCCAGCCAGCTGTCAATTACCCGGCGGGCATGCTGATAGCAGCGCTCCCCGTCATCCGTCAACCGCGTCGTGTGGGTGGTGCGCAACATCAGACGCACGCCCAGCATAGTCTCAAGCGACTGCAGCCGCCGGCTCACCGTGGCCTGGGTGGTGTCCAGCTGCCGTGCCGCCGCAGAAAGGGAACCCGCCTCCACAATGCGGACAAACGTCCGCATCAGCTCTACCCTGTCTATACGCTCAGCTCTTTTCATTTACTTTTCATCTATACGTTCAACGTATAAGCGTTTTACCACCGCGCCCGCTACCGCCGCAAGGCGTACTGATGAAAAATAGCCTCACACGATGAATGAGGAACGTCTTATGAATACAACAACCGGCGCCCATGCCGTAAGCCGCTGGGTAATCTTAATGCTGGCGCTCGGTGCAGGCTTCAGCGTGGCATCCATCTATTATGCCCAGCCTCTGCTGCCTCTGATGGGCGCCGACCTTCACCTGAGTATCGAAGGAATGGGCCTGGTCCCGACCCTCACCCAGGCGGGATATGCCTTAGGGATCCTGTTCCTGCTGCCGCTCGGCGATCGCCACGACCGCAGAACGTTAATCCTGATAAAGAGCGCAGCCCTGGCGCTGTTCCTGCTGGGCTGTAGCCTGACCGGACAGATCCACTCCCTGCTGTTGGCAAGCCTGCTCATCGGCATGGCCGCCACCATGGCGCAGGATATTGTCCCGGCTGCGGCGATCCTTGCGCCGGAAGGCAAACAGGGGAAAACCGTGGGTACGGTGATGACCGGTCTGCTGCTGGGCATTTTGCTCTCCCGAACCGTCAGCGGCGTGGTGGGCGAAGCGTTTGGCTGGCGCGTGATGTATCAACTGGCTGCGGCAAGTATTGCGTTTATCGGCGTGGTGATGTGGGCCGTACTCCCTCGTTTCGCCGTTCACTCCACGCTGAGCTATCCCGCTCTGCTGCGCTCGATGGAGCATCTGTGGCGTCGTTATCCCGCTCTGCGCCGTGCCGCGCTGGCCCAGGGTTTTCTGTCGATAGCCTTTAGCGCCTTCTGGTCTACGCTTGCGGTCATGCTGCTGGAACGCTATCACCTCGGGAGTGCCGTCGCCGGTGGTTTTGGTATCGCAGGTGCAGCCGGTGCGTTGGCAGCCCCGCTGGCAGGCGGCCTGGCGGATAAACTGGGTGCCGGGAAAGTCACGCAGCTTGGTGCCGTCCTTGTGACCGTCTCGTTTGCCCTGATGTTCCTGATGCCCGCCCTGGGAGTTCACGGACAGCTGATTCTGATTGCCGTCTCTGCTATCGGGTTCGATCTGGGCCTGCAGTCCAGCCTGGTCGCGCACCAGAATCTGGTTTACAGCCTTGAGCCACAGGCGCGGGGTCGTCTGAACGCCCTGCTCTTTACCGTGATCTTTATCGGTATGGCGTTGGGTTCCGCGTTAGGCAGCAATATTTACACGCTGGCTGGCTGGACGGGCGTGGTTGCGCTGGCAACGGTTTGCGGCATCATTGCGCTGGCAATCCGTATGATTGAAAGCGCGCGGGTCGCCTCGGCACCAGCAGAAATGGCATAAAAAAAATGCCCAATCCAGACGGATTGGGCAGTAAAACATGCCCAGTTTCAAGACATGTTCCAAGAGGTCAAGATGTTATTTGTTCAGCTGGAACAGAGACATGCCCTGCATATCGCTAAACGCTTTATAAGAAGCCTGCAGGGCCGCCTGCTGCATGGTGTAAGAGGAAATCGCTTCGTTCCAGTCCACGTCCACCAGGTCGCTCATCTGCTTAGTCTGACCCAGCGCGCGGTCGTCACCCAGGGTATCGAGTTTTTCCAGTTCGTTCAGTTTAGTACCCACATCCGCAACGACCGTCAGGACGTTGTTCTGAGCGTTTTTAATACCGATCTGCGCGTTGGAAATCACCTGGCCTTGCGCGGCGGCCGCGGCCGGATCGTTCTCAATCGGCGTTTTCAACGAAGCAATGGCGGAATCAAGGATTTTAAACATGTTGGTATCGCCATACCCACCGCCCGGCAGCTCTTGTGCATTGCTGGTAATGCTCTCAAAGATCTGCTGGCCGGTATGGCTGATCGCCATGTTTCGCGCCGTATCGACCTGCTGAGTGATCGCCTCAGTACCACCATTGTAGGTGCCGGTTGCGGCATCAAACGGTGCACTCTCGGTTTTGTATCCCGCAAAGATAAAGCGACCATTGCCATCCGTCGTGTTAGCCAGGTTCATCAGCTGGTCGCGGATCCCCTGGATATCGGTCGCCAGAGAGAGACGGTCGTCATCGCTTAAGGTGCCGTTTGACGCGTAGACCAGCTTCTCACGCACGCTTGATAACGCGGTGTTCACCTGGGTCAGCACGTTATCTTCCAGCGACACTTTTTGCGTGGCAAAGGTGCGCGCTAACGCGAACTGGCTGTTTTGAGACTGAGACTGTGACAGCACAATAGACTGCGAAGCCGCGATAGGATCGTCCGACGGACGGTTAACGCGCTTGCCGGTGGACATTTGCTCACCGTAGCTCAGCCATCTGCTCTGGGAATCGGTGATCCCGCGCATGTTCTGTTCGTACATCATCTGGGTGCTAATACGCATTTTTCACCTCAACCTTAACGAATGTTGATAATTGCATCGAAGAGCGTACTGGCAGTCTGAAGCACCTGCGCGTTGGCGAGGTAATACTGCTGATAACGCTGCAGGTTGCCATACTCTTCGTCGAGGTTTACCCCAGAGATGGTCTGCTGCTGCTTAATTAACTGCGTTTCCACATTGGCTTTCGTCTGGCTACTGACTTTCAGTGAAGCGGTGGTGCTCCCTACGGTGCTCACCAGTGAGGCATAGGCATCGTTAAAGGTTTTGTTCCCGCCAACCACTTTGCTGTTTTGCAGATCGAGCATTTTCTGCCCGTTGCGGTTATCGCTCTCACCGCCGTTCTGCACCGCGGCCATGGCCAGTTTGGATTCGTCACTGATGGACAGTTCCATATTCATGATGACGTCAGAGACGGGCTTCACGGTAAAGCTGTCTTTGGCGTTGGCCGAACCGCTGACGTTCACGTTGAGACCATCAAACGACAGATTGCCGCTGGCATCCGGGCTCATGGTAAAGCTGGTCTTGTCCGACGTGCGGGTGATGGTCCAGTCGGTGCCGTTAAACTGCAGCTTATAGTCCGTTGCCTGAACTTTGGTGCTGTCCGCAACGGTGGCATTGACGACCGCCGTGCCGCTATTTTTGCTGTTGGAAAGCACAGCCGGAGAACCGAAGCCGAACAGCTTGCCGCCCGCATCGCCGTTGGCATCAAAGCCGGCCTCGTGCTGCTTGTTCATCGCGTCGGCAAACGCCAGCGCCATCTGGTTCAGGTTATTACGAGCCTTATCCAGATCTTCCGCGCGGAAGGTCAGCAAACCGCCTAACGAACCGGTAGTGATCATCTTTTCCGGGATCTCGACATTACCCGCAACTTCATCGACGTAGGCGATAGTGGTGCGGGAAGGATCGGCGCTGGACTTCACGGCAGCCAGCTGGTTAGCTTTGCTGCCCTGCACCAGGCTGTAGCCGTTGCCGAAAGAGATGTTAAACGTGCCGCTATCCTGAACCGAAACTTCCACACCCACGATTTTGTTCAGCTCGTTGACGAGCTGATCGCGCTGGTCGAGCAGATCGTTAGGCGATGCGCCCGCGCCGACGCCGGTGAGGCGGGAAATCTGATCGTTCAGATTGGCAATCTGTTTGGCATAGTTGTTGATTTGCGAAACGCTGGTCCCGATCGCGGTATTCACCTGCGTATCCTGATCGCGGAGATACTGATCGTTGGTTTTGAACTGATTGACCAGGCCGCCCGCTTTTCCCAGCACCGTCTGACGCGCAGCCGGGTCTTCCGCGTTGCTCACCAGCGTTTGCAGGCTCTTAAAGAAATCCTGCAGGGTGGTGGAAAGCGAGTTGGTGGTATCGGAGAGCACATCGTCAATTTTTGACATCTGCTGATAGCGCGTGGTCAGGCCGCTGCTCTGGGTCTGCGCGGCGCGCAGCTGGTTGGTGATGAAAGCGTCATATTCACGCTGGACACCGGAGACATACACCCCGTTACCCACCCAGCCACCGCCGGTCAGCGTGCTGTTAGATGCACCCAGAACCGTCGTCTGGCGGGTGTAACCTGCCACGTTATAGCTTGAAATATTATTACTGACGGTATTGAGTGCCGACTGCGCGGCACTGAGGCCACTCATGGCGCTGTTAATCAAACTGGACATGGGGGTTCCTTTTATACGTTCAGACACGAGTCCTGATGAAGGTTATCGGCAACCTCCACCGGGACTTGAGAACTTTCAGAACAGATTTTCGATATCTGTGCTATAGGCTTTGCTGACCTTCTCGCCCATGGATTTCAGCTGCTGGATCATGCTGGTGAGCTTACGTGCATAGTTCGGGTCGGTCGCGTAGCCCGCGTTTTGCAGGGCCTGAGCGCCCTGCTCCGCCGTAGCCGCCTGCGTAACGGCGGTATAGCGCGGATTTCGGCTCAGCAGACCCACATAGTCAGACAACGCTTCCAGATAAGAGCTGTAAACGCGGAATTTGGCTTTCACCTTCACCGCCGCGCCGTTCTCGTATTCCGTAGTCGTGATCTCCGTGGTCGGCCCCTTCCAGCTGGAGGTGGCCTTCACGCCGAAGATGTTGAAGCTCGGATCGCCGTTTTCCTTGCGGATCTGGCGCTGGCCCCAGCCCGACTCCAGCGCGGCCTGGGCCAGAATCAGGTGGTGAGGCACGCCGCTCTGTTCACTGGCAAGCCGTGCCGGCAGAGAAAGCTGCGCCAGGAAGTCTTTGCTGTCACCGGAGAGCGCCTCGTCGCCGCTGCCCGTTGCCTTCGGTATCGCTTTACGCACTATCTGCGTCAGCGCCTGATTCTGATAACTGGTCACCGTTTCAAGGTCGAACTTCATCGGCACCTGCGGCGGCTGCTCTTCTGGCTGAACACCCTGTGCGGCGGCGGTCTGTTTGACAATCATGTCAGCCAGACCGAGGCCTTTACCGGCGGTCATCTGCTGCGCAATCTGCTGGTCGTACATGCTGGTATAAAGACGCGTTGAATCGCTGCTGAACATCCCGTCTTTCGGCAGGGTTTCGCGCATGCTCTTCAGCATCATCTGTACAAACATCCCTTCCACCTGGCGGGCGACCGGGCGGATATTCGCCGCCGGGTCTTTACCTGCTTTGGCTTTCAGTTCGTTGAGCGACTGGGCGTCCCAGGCGGCACTGGTCAACAGTTTGCTATCGGTCAGCATCAGATGATTTCCAGTTTGGCGCGCAGGCAGCCAGCGCTTTGCATCGATTGCAGAATGGACATCAGATCCATCGGCGTCGCGCCCAGGGCGTTCAGGGCACGCACCACGCTGTTCAGGTTGGCGCTGGAGCGCACGCTCTGCAGGGAACCGCCGCTCTGGCGTAAATCAATCTGCGTTTGCGGCGTCACTACCGTCTGGCCGCCACCAAATGGTGTATCCGGCTGGCTGACGTTGGCGGAACGGTTAACCGTCACCGACAGGTTACCCTGCGCCACGGCACAGCTATCCAGCGACACTTCCCGGTTCATCACCACGGAGCCCGTACGGGAGTTGATGATCACTTTGGCATCCTGCACCGGCACGTTCACTTCCAGATTCTGGATATCCGCCAGCATGCGCACCTGGTTGCTGCTGCCGGTGGAGGTGCGGATCTGCACGGTACGCGCATCCAGTGCCGTGGCATTGCCATAGCTGCGGTTGATGGTGTCGGCAATCTGCTGCGCCATCGTGAAGTCTTCATTATTCAGCTGCAGGTTGATGGTGTTGCCCGCGCCAAACTGGGTCGGCAGTTCACGCTCGATGATCGCACCGTTGGTGATGCGCCCGCCGTTCAACTGGTTCACCTGGACGCTGCTTCCGCCAGCGGATGCGCCTGCCCCGCCGACCAGGATGTTCCCCTGCGCCAGCGCGTAGACCTGGCTGTCGACGCCTTTCAGCGGGGTCATCAGCAGCGTACCGCCGCGCAGGCTTTTGGCGTTACCCATTGAGGAGACCACCACGTCAATGGTCTGCCCCTGGCGCGCAAACGCCGGGTAGGAGGCAGTGACCATTACCGCGGCCACGTTTTTCAGCTGCATGTTGGTTCCCGCCGGCACGGTAATGCCGAGCTGGGAAAGCATGTTGTTTAAGCTTTGGGTAGTAAACGGCGTCTGGGTGGTCTGGTCACCGGTACCGTCCAGCCCCACCACCAGGCCATAGCCAATCAGCGAGTTCCCGCGGACGCCCTGAACGCTGGTGAGATCGCGAATGCGATCGGCCTGGGCAAACGTTGCGACAAGAACCAGCGCCGCGGCGAAGATCGATTTAAACATGGGTCACCTCGCTTACATCGGCGATAAATTAAGGAAGAAGCGCTGCAGCCAACCCATATTCTGCGCTTCATTAATGTAGCCGTTGCCGACGTACTCAATGCGCGCATCCGCCACCTGGGTGGACGGAACGGTGTTGGTGCCGCTGATGGTGCGTGGATTCACCACGCCCGAGAAGCGAATGAATTCAGTGCCCTGGTTAATGGCGATCTGTTTTTCACCCACGACGTGTAAATTGCCGTTAACCAGCACCTGGTCAACCGTGACCGTCAGCGTACCGCTGAAGGTGTTGCTGGCGTTCGCGCCACCTTTACCGTTAAAGGTGTTGCCGCCGGAGGCCTCAACATCCGCACGGGCATTGCCGAACAGGCCCTGCAGATAGCGTGGAACGGTGTCAAAGCCAAAATTGGTTTTGCCATCGCGGCTGGCGTTCGCCGACGAGCTCTTGCTCGCGCTGACGTTTTCCTGCAGCACAATGGTCAATGTATCGCCGACATTACGCGGGCGGCGATCTTCAAACAGCGGCTGATAGCCGTAGTTAATCGGCTGCGCGGTCTGGAAAATGGAGCCGTTTACAACTGGCGCAGGGCCAGGAACGGGTTGGGCAGTCGTCGCACCCTGGACCAATGGTTTAGACGGGATCAAAGCGCACCCGCTGAGGGTGACGGCCAGAACAGTCAGTATCGGATAACGAAACGCCGCGTTTTTTTGCATTGCCTTCATCTTCGAAAACAGGGAGCCGGTGCGGGGTTTACCGCACCGGGCTACACCTTAGAGTTGCGTCAGTTTCTGCAGCATCTGATCGGTCGTAGAGACTGCTTTACTGTTAATTTCATACGCGCGCTGGACCTGGATCATATTCACCAGCTCTTCCGCCACGTTCACGTTGGAGGTTTCGACATACCCCTGATACAGCAGACCGGCACCGTTCAGGCCTGGCGTACTTTCATTTGGCGTACCGGAGGATTGCGTTTCGGTGTAGAGGTTCTCACCAATGCTTTCCAGACCGGTATCGTTCATGAAGGTGGTCAGGTTGAGCTGTCCGACCTGGACCGGCGCGGCCTGCCCCTGCTGGGTCACGCTCACAATGCCGTCGCGGCCGATGGTAATGCTCAGGGCGTTCGCCGGAATGGTGATCGCAGGCTGAACCTGGAAACCACCCGCCGTTACCAGCTGGCCGTTCTGATCGACCTGGAAGGAACCGTCACGGGTGTAGGCAGAGGTCCCGTCAGGCAGCTGCACCTGGAAGAAGCCCTGGCCTTTTATCGCCACGTCTTTGCTGTTGTTGGTCTGAGACAGGTTGCCCTGGCTGTGCAGACGCTCGGTCGCCACCGGGCGAACGCCGGTGCCGATCTGCAGGCCTGACGGCAGCGTCGTCTGTTCAGAAGACTGCGCGCCCGGCTGGCGGATGGTTTGATAAAGCAAATCTTCGAAAACGGCGCGCTGACGCTTGAAACCATTGGTGCTCACGTTTGCCAGGTTGTTGGCAATCACATCCATGTTGGTTTGCTGCGCGTCCAGGCCAGTTTTCGCGATCCATAAAGAACTGATCATAAAGAGTCCTGTTAACTCATCGACAGAAGTTGGTTAGCCTTGCCCGCGTTTTCGTCCACGCTGCTGATAATTTTCATCTGCATTTCAAAACGACGGGCGCTGGCGATCATGTCGCTCATAGCGGCTACCGGCTTAACGTTGCTGCCTTCCAGAACGCCGGACATCACGCGGATGCTCGGATCGGCCTGTAATGTGGCACCACGGGTAGCCTGAGCTGCCTGGGTCAGACGGAACATGCCGTCGTCGCCGCGCTGCACCTCTTTGCCTTCCGCTTTGACCAGCTTCAGACGCCCGACGGGGGCAATGGTGTTGGCCGGATCGCCCGGGTTCAGCGCCGAGATGGTGCCGTCCGCGGCGATGGTCAGCTCAGAGCCTTCCGGCACGGTCAGCGGGCCCGCTTCACCCATCACCGGATGCCCCTGAATCGTCAGCTGGCCGGTCGCGCTGACCTGGATATTCCCGTTACGGGTATAGCCTTCGCCACCGTCCGCCGTTTGCACCGCCAGCCAGCCGTCCTGCTGCAGAGCAACGTCCAGCGGGCGTGAGGTGTAATCCATCTGCCCTGGCGTCATGTCTGCGCCCGGGGTGGATGCCGCCACCAGCGTACGGGTCGGCAGGGAGAGCCCCTCCACCGGCACTGCGCGCAGCGCATTCAGCTGCGCGCGAAAGCCCGGCGTAGAGGCATTTGCCAGGTTGCTGGCGGTAACGGCCTGCTGGCTGAGCGTCTGACTTGCCGCGCCCATCGCGGTATATATTGCGTGATCCATTGCGCTTTCCTGTTAGCCGCTTAACGCAGGTTAACCAGCGTGTTGAGGATCTGATCCTGGGTCTTGATGGTCTGCGCATTCGACTGATAGTTACGCTGTGCGACAATCATGTTCACCAGTTCTTTACTCAGGTCCACGTTAGAGGCTTCCAGCGCGCCGTTGGTCAGCGTGCCGAAGTTACCGGAGCCCGCGGTGCCCAGCAGGGCAACACCGGAAGACTGCGTGGCAGACCAGACGTTATCCCCTTCGGACTTCAGGCCTTCGTTGTTGGCGAAGTTTGCCAGCACGATCTGGCCCAGCACCTGAGTCTGCTCGTTGGAGTAGTTCCCGACGACGGTGCCGTCATCATTAATCTGATAGCTGACCAGATCGCCCGGCTTGAAGCCGTTCTGGTTGGTCGCCACGATATTGTTCGCACCGGTGTTCTGCTGCATGGAGTTAGCAAAACTCATCGCGAAGGTCGCCGGGTCCGCACCTGGGATAGTCGCGGTAGTGATGTTGATGTTTCCACCCCCGATCAACGTACCGTTATTATCGAAGGTCAAGGTCGTGGCCACTGCCGCCGCGCTGCCTGCCACGCTGCCGTCCTGGGCATACACTTTCCAGGAGTTAGCCGGGGTCGCATCTTTGACGTAAAACAGGTTCATGTTGTGCGCATTACCCTGGCTATCAAAGACGGTTACCGTACCTTTTTTGTTGTAGGTATCCGGGTTGGCCGGATCGAAGGCGGCGGTTGGTGCGGCATCGGTGGAGTTGAGGTTAATCTGCTGGGAAGCCGTGGTGGTGGACTTCGCGGCCATCAGCGTGGTCGGGATATTAATCGCCTGCGGATTCGCACCGGTCTGAACCGTTGATGGCGTTCCGGCAACCGGATATCCCGTTAATTGCATCCCCTGCATGTTCACCAGGTTACGGTTTTCGTCCAGCTTGAACTGGCCGTTACGGCTGTAGAACACCGAGCCGTTTGCATCGACCATACGGAAGAAACCGTTCTGGCTGATGGCAACGTCCAGGCCACGACCGGTGTTGGTGGTGGTACCGTCGGTAAAGTCCTGAGTGATGCCCGCAACTTTTACGCCCAGACCCACTTTGGAACCGGCAAACATATCTGCAAAAGACGCAGAACCGGATTTGAAACCATAGGTCGCGGAGTTGGCGATGTTGTTGCCAATGACGTCCAGGTTGGTGGCCGCAGCATTCAGGCCGCTGACCGCTTGAGAAAAGGCCATGACTTACTCCTGATAAGTGTTAAGGCTTAGATAATCTGCCGAACTTCGTCGAGTGTGGTGGTACCGGAGGTACCCAAATCCAGTTTGTTGCCGTCGCCCCCTTTAATCACGCCCTGAACCAGCGCGAACTGCAGCGGCTGCGCCACCAGCTGGGTCGTCCCGTTGCTGGCGCTAATCGCGACTTTGTAGGAGCCATTTGGTGCTTTCGTGCCGTCGGTCAGGCTGCCGTCCCAGGTAAAGGTGTGAACGCCCGCTTTCAGCTCGCCGATGTCGATGGTGCGAACCACGGCGCCGGTTGAGTCGGTGATCGTCGCCGTCACTTTGTCAGCCGCCTGCTGCAATTCAACGCCGAACGGCGTAGTGGTGGTGGTCGATGTACCGTCGGTGGTGCTGGTGCCCGCCAGGATCGTGGTCCCCGGGATCATCACGCCGTGACCAATCAGGCTTGCCGCCTGCAGGGACTGAGCGCTGTTAATCTGACCGGAGACGGAACCGAGGGTGGTATTCAGTTTCTCAATGCCGCTCACGGTACTGATCTGCGCAAGCTGCGTAGTCAGTTCGTTGTTCTGCATTGGGTTAGTCGGATCCTGGTTCTTAAGCTGCGCCACCAGCAGCGTCAGAAAACTGCTCTGCAAATCGGAGGCATTGCTTCCCGTCAGGGAGCTGGAGCTTGTCGAACTTTTGGTGTTGTTAACACCCGTGTTCGTCGGATCATTCACATTTACGGCGATGGACATGCATGTCTCCTTTACTGGCCGAGAGTGAGTGTTTTGAGCATCATGCTCTTCACGGTATTAAGCACTTCGACGTTCGCCTGGTAGCTACGGGACGCCGACATGGAGTTCACCATCTCACCCACCACATCCACGTTTGGCATCTTCACGTATCCGTTAGCGTCCGCGAGCGGGTTACCTGGCTCATACACCAGCTTGTCCGGCGCCTGGCTCTCAACCACGTCAGACACCTTCACGCCGCCCGTTGCCGCGCCTGGCGCAGCGTCGACCTGAAACACAACCTGTTTGGCACGATAAGGCTGTCCGTCAGGTCCGGTCACGCTGTCGGCGTTCGCCAGGTTACTGGCGGCCACGTTCAGACGTTTGGACTGGGCGGTTAACGCCGAGCCGGCGATATCAAAAATATTCAGCAAGGCCATTTATCAGTTGCCCCCCTGCAGGACGTTCATCATGCCTTTGATTTGTCCGCCGAGTACGGTCAGGCCCGTCTGGTATTTCAGGCTGTTATCGGCAAACTGCGTACGCTCCCGGTCCATATCCACGGTGTTACCGTCGAGTGAAGGCTGGTCAGGGATGCGATAAAGTAAATCGGTCGCTGGCGCGGTCATCGCCTGAGCGGGAATATGGCGAGAGGATGTCATGGCGAGTGCAACACCCGTTCCTTCGGCACGTCCACGCTCCATCACCTTTTTGAGCTCACTGGAAAAATCAATATCGCGCGCCTGATACCCGGGTGTATCGGCGTTAGCGATGTTGGCGGCTAAAATCTCCTGCCGCTGGGCGCGTAAATTGAGCGCTTCCTGCTGAAAACGTAACGCGGCGTCGAGTTTATCGAGCATGTCTCCTCCGCTGATGGCAAAATTTCAGTTCACAGCTTAAATCTCACCCGGTCTCCCCTATCGACGGAATAAGCACAAAATGCGTCGCTATTTATTCCGTTGATGCAAAACCACTGCAGGTAGAATTCATCCAACTCTGGAAACGGTGGAACTTGCGATGCAAACGTTAAAACGTGGCCTGATGGCAACCTTCTTGCTGTTTAGCCCTCTGGTGAATGCCGGGGATTTACAGGATGCGCTGACGAATTTTTTTGCCCAGAAGCTGGCGGGCTTTAGCGATGACGTTAACGTGACCATCCGCACGCCGCCGAATCTGTATCCGACCTGCGAGCAACCGTCCTTCAGCGTGACGGGGACCACGAAGCTGTGGGGCAATGTGAACGTCCTGGCACGCTGCGCCAATGAAAAACGCTATTTACAGGTTGCAGTTCAGGCGACGGGCAATTATGTTGTCGCCGCCGTACCCATTGTGCGTGGCAGCGCGCTGCAGGCAAACAGCGTGACGTTAAAGCGCGGGCGTCTGGATCAGCTCCCGCCGCGGACAATGCTGGACATTAACCAGGCACAGGACGCCGTCAGCCTGCGCGATGTCGCGCCGGGCCAAGCGATTCAGCTCTCCATGCTGCGCCAGGCGTGGCGTGTCAAAGCGGGACAGCAGGTGATGGTCGTTGCCAACGGAGACGGCTTTAGCATCAACAGTGAAGGGAAAGCGTTAAACAATGCCGCGGTAGCGCAAAACGCCCGCGTCAGAATGTCCTCAGGCCAGGTGGTGAGCGGAACCGTCGATTCTGATGGGAATATTCTGATTAACCTATAATCTTTTTAAAGATTTCGCGGCGCGTGCCGATAAATATTCCACTAATGATGATGTCAGGCGCAAACGCCGCGAACCCTCGATGAGGACAACACTATGAGCATTGATCGTACATCAGCCCTGAAGCCGGTAAGCGCTGTACAGCCTCGCGAAACGAACGACGCTACCCCTCAGAAAACGCGTCTGGAAAAACCGTCAACGTCTAACAGCACCAGCGTGACCCTGAGCGATGCCCAGGCAAAACTGATGCAGCCAGGCAGCAACGATATCAATATGGAACGTGTTGAAGCGCTGAAAACGGCTATTCGCAACGGTGAGCTGAAAATGGACACCAGCAAAATCGCTGATGCCCTGATTCAGGAAGCACAGAGTTTCTTACAGAGTAACTAACCGTATGAGTCGACTGTCAGAAATACTGGATCAAATGACGGTTGTCCTGAACGACCTGAAAACGGTAATGGATGCTGAACAACAGCATCTCTCTTCCGGTCACATTAACGGCAGCGCGCTGCAGCGTATTACTGAAGATAAGAGTTCGCTGCTGGCCACGCTGGATTATCTGGAGCAGCAGCGCCGCGCCGAGCAGGACTCGAAGCGCAGCGCCAATGACGATATTGCCGAGCGCTGGCAGACCATTACCGAAAAAACCCAGCATCTGCGCGATCTCAACCAGCATAACGGCTGGCTGCTTGAAGGCCAGATAGAGCGTAATCAGCAGGCGCTTGAGGTGCTGAAGCCGCATAAAGAAACCGGACTGTACGGCGCGGATGGTCAGACAGCGACGGCACGTATTGCGGGTGTAAAAAAGATTTCGATTTGACGCGTAAGCGACAAATCTTGCAGTGGGGAGCACCCTGAGGTGAACTCCCCTTTTGGCGTTTATGCCGTCCGGCGGGTAAACTCTTTCACTTTGAAGCCCAGCACGGCGAGCGTGGCAAAATACGCTACCACCCCAACGCCCACCACGGCCATCAGCCGCATCAGACGATAAGGCATTGTGCCCAGAGACCACTCCGGCATGACGTACATCATCCCGATGAGTGCCGCAGACATCACCAGTACCGCCACGACCAAACGCACGAGGAAACTTGCCCACCCCGGCTGCGGCGTAAAGATATCCTGCTTGCGCAGCTGCCAGTAAAGCAGCCCGGCATTCAGACAGGCCGCCAGACCAATAGACAGCGACAGGCCGGCATGCTTCAGCGGGCCGATAAATGCCAGGTTCATCAGCTGCGTCATAATCAGCGTTACAATGGCAATTTTCACCGGCGTTTTGATGTCCTGACGCGAGTAAAAGCCCGGCGCCAGCACTTTGACGACAATCAGCCCCATCAATCCCACCGAGTAAGCGACCAGCGCGCGCTGGGTCATCGCGGCGTCAAACGCAGTGAATTTCCCGTACTGGAACAGCGACACCGTCAGCGGCTTGGCGAGGATCCCCAGCGCTACCGCGCTTGGCAGGGCCAGCAGGAAGCAAAGACGCAGGCCCCAGTCCATCAGGCGGCAGTATTCGTCATGGTTGCCGCTGGCAAAGCTTTTCGACAGCGACGGCAGCAGGATGGTCCCCAGCGCCACGCCCAGCACGCCGGAGGGGAACTCCATCAGGCGGTCAGCGTAGTACATCCACGAGACGGAACCCGACACCAGGAAAGAGGCAAAGATGGTGTTGATAATCAGCGAGATCTGGCTGACGGAGACGCCAAGAATGGCGGGCCCCATCTGCTTAATCACCCGCATCGCCCCGGCATCTTTGAGGTTGATGCGCGGCAGCACCAGCATGCCGATTTTCTTCAGATGCGGCAGCTGATAAGCCAGCTGCAGCACGCCGCCCACGGTGACCGCCCAGGCCAGGGCCAGCACCGGCGGGTTGAAGTGCGGCGCGGCGAACAGCGCAAAACCGATCATGCTGACGTTGAGAAACGTCGGCGCAAACGCCGGAACGGAGAAGCGGTTCCAGGTGTTCAGGATCGCCCCCACCAGCGAGGCCAGCGAGATCAGCAGAATATAGGGGAAGGTAATGCGCAGAAGCTGCGAGGTCAGGGCAAATTTATCCGCCGTGTCGGCAAAGCCGGGCGCGGTCACCATAATGACCCAGGGCGCGGCCAGCATACCGACTACCGTCACCACGGCCAGCGCCAGCGTCAGCAACCCGGAGACATAAGAGACAAACACGCGCGTCGCGTCTTCACCCTGCTTGCTTTTATATTCCGCCAGAATGGGCACAAACGCCTGGGAGAACGCCCCTTCAGCAAAAATGCGACGCAGCAGGTTCGGCAGTTTGAACGCCACGAAAAAGGCGTCCGTTGCCATCCCTGCACCAAAGACCCTTGCCACAATGGCATCGCGCGCAAAACCGAGAACGCGAGAGAACATGGTCATCGAGCTGACGGCAGCCAGCGATTTTAATAAGTTCATTAACGTGAATTTCCAGAACCATACGGATTTATAGACCGGGAACGCACAAGCGCCACCCGGCAAAGCCAACAAGCGGCGCTTAGTCTAACCCGATTTCAACGAATTACTATCCGCAGATGTTACAGCGAGTTATTCACTCATGGCCTCGCGCCAGAGCCGTTCCACAATGCGCTGAGCCAGAATGGCCTGCTCGCCGGACGTTTCAGGAACCGTCTGATTTTGCACGCAGGTGATAAAGTGGCGGGCACATCCAGCGAAACCTCGTTGCTCCAGAGTGCTTTGCCAGCCGGGGACCGGCTGCATCACCACGCCGCCGCCCTTCTCTTCCCGCCATTCACGCATGTCGGTAACGTCGTACAGCGCGCCGTCGGTTACCGCCTGCACGGATTCCCGCTGGCTGCCTGCGCGGCGGTGCATGCTGGTGGTGACCTGAAGATGCTCAACGGCAAAATGGTGTTCCGCATAGACCATCTGCCCCTGTTCGTTGGTGACAAGAGTGCCGCTTTTCAGCAGCGCTTCGCCGTTAGTCAGCCACAGCGCGGTGTCCACTACGTGGAGGTAGTCATCGAGAAGGGTAAAGCGCAGATCGTTTGGACCCACGCTGTCGGTGCGGTGCTTATCCATGCGCAGCGAGGCGATATTGCCGGACTGCGCCTTCAGCTGCTGGTAAAGCGGCGCGAAGCGGCGGTTGAAACCGACCATCAGCGTCAGTTTTTTACGTGCCGCCAGCTCAATCAGCCGTTCAGCGTCCTGAACATTTTCCGCCAGCGGTTTATCCACGCAGACGTGAACCCCCGCATTGAGCAACTCGCTCACCACCTGATAGTGGGTTGCCGTTGAGGTATGCACAAAGACCGCATCGCACTCGCGGGCCAGATCCTGGAGCGATGCCGCATACGGGATACGCCAGGTTTCACAGATACGTGCTGCCTTTTCTCGGGTGGGTGACCATGCCCCTTGCAGCGTCCAGTCTGACGCAGCGCCCAATACGGGCAGCCAGGCTTTCTGCGCAATACCGCCCAGCCCCACCACGCCAATGCGTAATTTTTTCACCGTTAGTCT
Organism: Enterobacter bugandensis; assembly: GCF_900324475.1. NCBI lineage: Bacteria > Pseudomonadati > Pseudomonadota > Gammaproteobacteria > Enterobacterales > Enterobacteriaceae > Enterobacter > Enterobacter bugandensis. The sequence goes on along the minus strand of NZ_LT992502.1, from coordinate 1,785,294 downwards.
CCCAAATGTGCCAGCAATGCATCCAGACGCTGTTTCAGCCCGGCCACCTCGTCTTCCAGCGCCTCTACGCGCGCGGCAAGGTCGTCACGGGTTGCAGGGCTCGATTCCGTCGCCACGCTTGCGGCGTCAACGTCGCCGCTGAAGAGATGCATGTAGCGGCTCTCACGTTTACCCGGCTCACGGGCCAGGCGCACCACGTAAGGGCCATCCTCACGCGCGGCCAGCCCTTCCAGGGTCTGCTCGACTTCCTGCATGTCGCTGAACTCATGCATTCGGGAAGCGCGCGTTCGCAGTTCCCCCGGCGTTTGCGCCCCGCGCAGCAGCAGCGTGGTAATAACCGCCACTTCCGCGCTGTTCAGCTTCAGATCGCCAAATTCGGAGTTACAGAAGCGCTGCTCGTATTTGGTCACGCGGTTGCCGAAGCCGCTGACGGTGCGCAGATAGTGGCGCTTCACCAGCGCATCCAGCACGTCCTGAACCTCATGCTCGCTGAGATTCATCACCGGCTCGCGGTTGGTCTTCTGGTTGCAGGCCATGGTCACGGCGTTAACAGAGAGCGGATACTGCTCCGGCGTGGTGACCTGTTTTTCGAGTAAGCACCCAATCACGCGCGCTTCCGTACCGTTTAGCTGATACTTCATCTTTTCTCCTTAACGACCTGCGGTCCAGTCACGGGTGGTTAATGCCGTCAGAACGTGGTCGCGCCACTCTCCGTCTATCAGCAGATAGTCTTTGGCATAACCCTCTTTCTCAAACCCTAAACGCGCCAGCAAATTCCCGCTGCGCTGATTATGCGGCATGTAGTTCGCCATAATGCGATGGATATGCTGCGTGCGTTGCATATAGCGGATGGCTACCGTTAACGCCTCGTACATCAGCCCCTGCCCCTGCCATTTCTGGCCGATGGAATAGCCAAGGTAGCAGGCGTGAAACGATCCCCGCACCACATTTGAAAAATTGGCGATCCCGATAATCTCTTTCTCTTCTGGATCCAGCAGCGCGAAATAAAACGCGCTGCCCTGCTTATGAAATTCAGCGATCATGCTGAGGCGTGCCTGCCAGCCGGAGGGGTAACAATGGCTCTCATCCCGAACGGGTTCCCAGGGTTTTAAAAACTGGCGATTCTCGGCGTAATAATCCGCCAGACGCCAGGCATCACGCTCATGCACAAGACGAACGACCAGCCTGTCCGTTGTCAGACGCACTTTTGGCACATTACTGCGATAGCCAAACATCAATACCACTCCTTCCCGTCACTTCAGCTTACCCATTAGCTTTACTATACCTGCGCCCGTGCCGTCTGTGAAAACAGTGACATACCATTTTGACCTCTTTTCACATTTTTCGATGAGAACTCTCTATCAAAGCACCGTTTTGATAAAAAAATATTGTCGCGCCCGGGGGTGGGAAAAAACGCGGCGACACCGCAGAATGTTAGCGTGCTCACCTTCTTATTTTCCCTGGAGGGAAAATGTCCCGCGTATCACAGGCCAGGAGCCTGGGTAAATATTTCCTGCTCGTCGATAACTTGCTGGTCGTGCTCGGCTTTTTTGTCGTGTTCCCCCTCATCTCGATCCGCTTTGTCGATCAAATGGGCTGGGCGGCATTAATGGTTGGGATTGCCCTGGGGTTACGCCAGTTTGTCCAGCAGGGGCTGGGCGTCTTTGGCGGGGCTATTGCCGACCGCTTTGGCGCTAAACCGATGATCGTGACCGGTATGCTGCTCCGCGCGGCAGGCTTTGCCACGATGGCGATCGCCCACGAGCCCTGGCTGCTGTGGTTCTCCTGCTTTCTCTCCGGTATCGGTGGCACGCTGTTTGACCCGCCGCGCACCGCGCTGGTGGTCAAGCTGATTCGTCCTCAGCACCGCGGCCGCTTCTTCTCCATTCTGATGATGCAGGACAGCGCCGGGGCGGTTGTTGGCGCCCTGCTGGGCAGCTGGCTGCTGCAGTACGATTTCCGTCTGGTTTGCGCGGCCGGGGCGGTGCTGTTTATTCTGTGCGCCCTGTTTAACGGCCTCTACCTTCCGGCCTGGAAGCTGTCGACGGTAAAAGCCCCAGTGCGCGAGGGGCTAGGACGCGTCCTGCGCGACAGGCGTTTTGTCACCTACGTGTTGACCCTGACCGGCTATTACATGCTCGCCGTACAGGGTGATGCTGATGCTGCCAATCATGGTGAACGATATTGCGGGCACGCCTGCTGCCGTAAAATGGATGTACGCCATCGAAGCCTGCCTGTCATTAACGCTGCTTTATCCGATTGCCCGCTGGAGTGAACGGCGTTTTCGCCTGGAGCATCGCCTGATGGCCGGGCTATTTCTGATGACGCTGAGCATGATGCCGATCGGTCTGGTAAACACGCTTCAGCAGCTTTTTACGCTGATCTGCACCTTCTATATCGGCTCCATCATCGCCGAGCCCGCCCGCGAAACGCTGAGCGCCTCGCTTGCGGATGCGCGTGCGCGCGGCAGCTATATGGGCTTCAGCCGCCTGGGTCTGGCCTTTGGCGGTGCGCTGGGTTACGCCGGCGGCGGCTGGCTGTTCGATGCCGGCAAAGCGCTGAACCAGCCGGAACTCCCCTGGATGATGCTCGGCGTGGTGGGCGTCATGACGCTTCTCGCCCTGTGGTGGCAGTTCAGCCAGAAGCGCAGCGCGAGCGGCATGCTGGAGCCTGGCGCGTAGCCTTTCCCTCGGGCGGGAGCCTCTCCCGCCCCACTTCTCAGTTTTTTCTGCTGGTTTCTGCCCATTCACGCTGACATACTGGCGTAACAGGACAGAAGCGCCGATTTTTCGTTGAGGAGCACTATGAAGAAAATTGTCTTAGCCGCGGCATTCGTTGTCAGCGGTCTGCTGGTGGGCTGTAACCAGCTTACGCAATATACCGTCAGTGAGCAGGAAATTAATCAGGCGCTGGAAAAACATAACAATTTCTCTAAAGACATTGGCGTGCCGGGGCTGGCCGATGCCCACATCGTGCTCACCAATCTCACCAGCCAGATTGGTCGCGAAGAGCCGAATAAAGTCACTCTCGCAGGCGATGCCGCGCTTGATATGACGTCCCTTTTTGGCAATCAGAAAGCCAACATCAAGCTCAAGCTGAAGGCGCTCCCCGTTTTCAACAAAGAGAAAGGGGCGATATTCCTGCAGGAGATGGAAGTGGTCGATGCACAGGTTTCGCCGGACAAAATGGCGCCGGTACTGCAAACCCTGATGCCCTATCTGAACCAGTCGCTGCGAAACTACTTTAACCAGCAGCCGGCGTACGTCTTAAGCGAAGACAACAGCCAGGGTGAAGCTCTCGCGAAGAAATACGCAAAAGGGATAGAGGTGAAACCGGGAGAGATCGTTATTCCTTTCACCGATTAACCTGAAGGGCGCTGCGGCGCCCTTTTTTTTACGGAAAAGTGTGCAAACGAAAACGTTTCCGCTTATGATTTGTGTCCGGCAAAAACAGCCATCCTTATGACTGATTCCTGACAAGCCGGAGCTTCCATGACTGCACAACCCCAGGTTCTTAAAATCCGCCGCCCAGACGACTGGCATATCCATCTGCGCGATGGCGATATGCTGAAAACCGTCGTGCCCTATACCAGTGAAATTTATGGCCGCGCGATTGTCATGCCAAACCTGGTTCCGCCAGTCACCACCGTCGATGCCGCCATTGCCTACCGTCAGCGCATTCTGGATGCCGTTCCGGCGGGACATGATTTCACTCCATTGATGACCTGCTACCTGACCGATTCACTGGATCCGAACGAAGTGGAACGCGGGTTTAACGAAGGCGTATTTACGGCGGCGAAACTCTACCCTGCGAACGCCACCACCAACTCCAGCCACGGCGTCACCAGTATTGATGCCATCATGCCGGTGCTGGAGCGCATGCAGAAACTGGGCATGCCGCTGCTGGTACACGGTGAAGTAACGCATGCGGAGATTGACATCTTCGACCGTGAAGCCCGTTTTATCGAAACCGTGATGGAGCCCCTGCGCCAGCGCCTGCCGGCGCTTAAGGTGGTCTTTGAGCATATCACCACCAAAGACGCGGCAGAGTATGTTCGCGACGGTAACGAACTGATCGCTGCGACTATCACCCCGCAGCATCTGATGTTTAACCGTAACCATATGCTGGTGGGCGGAGTGCGCCCTCACCTGTACTGCCTGCCGATCCTCAAGCGCAACGTTCACCAGCAGGCGCTGCGCGAGCTGGTCGCCAGCGGATTCACTCGTGCGTTCCTGGGCACAGACTCCGCGCCTCACGCCCGCCATCGCAAAGAGGCAAGCTGCGGCTGCGCGGGCTGTTTCAACGCCCCAACGGCGCTTGCCAGCTACGCAACCGTATTTGAAGAGATGAACGCGCTGGAACATTTCGAAGCGTTCTGCTCCCTCAACGGCCCGCGCTTCTACGGCCTGCCGGTCAATGACACCTTCATTGAGCTGGAGCGCAAAGCGAGCCAGGTTGAGGAGTCTATCGCGCTGACGGATGACACGCTGATCCCCTTCCTGGCAGGTGAAACCGTAAGCTGGACGGTAAAACGCTAAAAAATCAACGCCCCTTGTTGTCAAACCGACAATATGCCTGTATAAATAAACAGTATATTACACAGGGGGCATTTATGCGTATTGAAGTCACCATAGCCAAAACTACCGTTCTGCCTGCCGGCGCGCTTGACGCTCTGGCAGGCGAATTATCCCGTCGTATTAACAACACCTTTCCCGACAACTCGGGTGCCGTAACGGTGCGTTACGCCGCAGCGAACAACCTCTCCGTCATGGGTGCCGCAAAAGAAGATAAAGATCGCATTAGCGAAATCCTGCAGGAAACGTGGGAAAGCGCAGACGACTGGTTCATAACCGATTAACACTGCTCCCTCATTGTGTTTTTTGCCGGGTCGCCCCGGCTTTTTTTTGCCTGTAATTTCGAAAGTTCAAATTAATTCAGCGTGTTCTTAAAAAATCGTGAACGAGATGGTGTTTTATTGTTCGAACAATCCTAAAAAGCAGAAAAATGTGTTGCTACCTGTTTATTTTTCCCGTTGGAACCCTTATTACTTGGTATACTGAAGAAGCTTTCAGAAAAACATGCATTGAACCTCAGAGCCGTTGTCTTCTAACACGCATTAAGGGGGTTATAATGGAAAAGAATAACGAAGTCATCCAGACCCATCCGCTTGTAGGCTGGGATATCAGTACCGTAGATAGCTACGATGCACTGATGCTGCGTTTGCACTACCAGACCCCAAATCAACTCAACCGTGACGAAGCGGAAGTGGGACAGACGCTGTGGCTAACAACAGACGTCGCCCGTCAGTTTATTTCTATTTTAGAGGCAGGCATTGCAAAAATAGAATCTGGCGACTATCAGGAAAATGAGTATAAACGGCACTAACCTTATGCCCACTTTTCACTCAACAGGCACCCTCGCGGTGCCTTATTTATTTCCCGCTTGTTTACGCCCGCGTTGTTAATTACTCTGCTAACAAACCGTAAGTTTACGAGATGCATATGAGATACGACTTAATCATTATTGGTAGCGGCTCCGTTGGATCGGCCGCCGGTTATTACGCAACGCAGGCAGGGCTAAACGTCCTGATGATTGACGCCCACCTGCCGCCGCATAGCGAAGGTAGCCATCATGGCGACACCCGTCTCATTCGCCATGCCTATGGCGAGGGGGAGCGCTACGTTCCGCTGGTGCTTCGCGCCCAGACGCTGTGGGACGAGCTGGCGAAACAGACTGAAGAGCGCATTTTCGAACGCACAGGGATCATCAACCTCGGTCCGGCCCGTTCAGAATTTCTCGCCAACGTCGAACGCAGCGCGAAAGCCTTTAATCTTGACGTTGAGAAGCTGGACGCGGCGGCCATTACCTCGCGCTGGCCTGAAATTACCGTCCCGGAGGATTATATCGGCCTCTTTGAAGCCAACTCCGGTGTGCTGCACTGTGAAACGGCGATCAAAACCTGGGTCGATCTTGCCGCCAAAGCGGGCTGTGCGCAGCTGTTCAATTGCCCCGTAGAGGCCATCACGCATGATGCAAACGGCGTTACGGTGAAAACCGTAGACGGGGAAAATTCGGCTTCCCGCCTGCTTATTAGCGCAGGAACCTGGGTTACCCGCCTGCTCCCGGACCTGCCGATCCAGCCGGTACGCAAGGTCTTCTCCTGGTTCCAGTCGGACGGGCGTTACAGCGCGCAAAATAAATTCCCGGCGTTTACCGGCGAGTTACCCAACGGCGATCAGTTCTACGGTTTCCCTTCCGAGAAGGACGCTCTCAAGATTGGAAAACACAACGGCGGGCAGGTCATCTCCTCACCTGAGGAGCGCAAGCCGTTTGGCGCCTGCCCGCAGGACGGCTCAGAAGCCTTCTCGTTCCTGCGCAATATTCTCCCGGGCGTCGGTGGCCTGCTTTATGGCGCGGCCTGCACCTATGACAACACGCCGGATGAAGACTTTATCATTGATACGCTGCCGGGACATGACAACACCCTGCTGATTACCGGGCTGAGTGGCCACGGCTTTAAGTTCGCTTCGGTGTTGGGTGAAATCGCCGCGCAGTTTGCCCAGGGTATCACGCCGCAGTTTGATCTGACGCCGTTCTCACTCTCGCGTTTTAACGGATAATCGGCCACGGGCTCCGGCGGTATCGGGGCCCGTTTTCTTCGTACTCAATTGTGGGGCGTTATGCGCAGGATAGTGGATTTCCTCATCAATAACATTCGCGAACACTTTATGCTCTATATCTTATTGTGGGCGCTGCTCGCTATCGTTGATGTTATATACATTGTGTTTTATTGAAAGTGACAATTGACGTTAACTGACGTTACTTTATGTTTATTTAAGATTTTTTCTTCTGCTAAATACGTCTTGCACGAAGCCATTGAATTAATCTCGCCGTTTCTTTTCAAAATCGCTGAAATAAATAAAATAAAAATCAATAGTCAATTATTTCAGTTGCAATATCGCGTCTTCCCGTTCATTTTTACCTTTCGGTTAATTTGAAAATGGACATTCTGATGCAATTGCGTAACTCCTCCCGGCGCTACGGAATAATATCCATAAGTTTGCACTGGATATTTGCCATTGCCGTCTATGGTATGTTCGGACTTGGACTCTGGATGGTCACGCTCAGCTATTACGATGGCTGGTATCATCAGGCACCCGAGCTGCATAAAAGCATCGGGGTTCTGCTGATGCTGGGGCTGGTATTTCGCGCCATCTGGCGACATATTTCCCCACCGCCCGCGCCACTAAAGACATATGGAAAAATAACCCGCGTCAGCGCCGTTGCCGCGCATATTGCGCTCTACGCGCTGCTCTTCGCCATTCTGATCAGCGGCTATCTCATTTCAACGGCAGACGGCAAACCGATTAGCGTTTTTGGCCTGTTCGAGGTTCCGGCAACGCTCAGCGATGCCGGGGCTCAGGCCGATACGGCAGGCGTCGTTCACCTCTGGCTTGCCTGGAGCGTGGTGATCCTGTCCGTACTGCACGGGCTCGCCGCCCTTAAACACCATTTTATTGATAAAGACGATACGCTTAAGCGCATGCTTGGCCGCTCGTCAGTTGACTCTGGAGCATAAAATGAAAAAACACCTGCTGGGTATTGCCCTCGGTTCTCTGTTATTCACCACCGGTTCTGCCGTAGCGGCTGACTATAAAATTGATAAAGAGGGCCAGCACGCTTTCGTCAATTTCCGCATTCAGCACCTGGGATACAGCTGGCTGTACGGCACCTTTAAAGATTTCGACGGCACATTTACTTTTGACGAGAAAAATCCTGCGGCAGATAAAGTCAATGTGACCATTAATACGAACAGCGTCGACACGAACCATGCTGAGCGCGATAAACACCTGCGCAGCGCAGAGTTCCTCAACGTCACAAAATTCCCACAGGCCACCTTCACCTCCACGGAAGTTAAGAAAGACGGTGATAAATTGGCTATTACCGGGAATCTGACGCTGAATGGCGTAACCAAACCCGTTACTCTGGATGCGAAGTTGATCGGTCAGGGCGACGATCCGTGGGGCGGAAAACGCGCAGGTTTTGAAGCGGCGGGTAAAATTCACCTGAAAGATTTTAATATCACAACGGATTTAGGCCCGGCGTCGCAGGACGTTGAGCTGGTTATTTCCGTTGAAGGTGTGCAGCAGAAGTCGTAATAGATTCGCCCGGCAGGCTTTCGCCGTGCCGGGCGTTATTATCATTCCGGGTCAGGAATACCCAGTTTGGTATTCAGACGGCCGCGTGATTTATTAAAAATCTTATTACCGTTTTCACGCCCCGCGCGACGACGACGCTGCTCTTCTTCCGGCAGGACGCTCTCTTCGCTGCACAGCTCGCTACAGCAGCCGTTAAACTTCTCGGCACAGGCCGGGCACTGAATAAATAGCAGGTGGCAACCGTCGTTTTTGCAGTTGGTGTGGGTATCGCACGGCGCGCCGCACTGGTGGCACTGGGCAATCACATCTTCTGAAATGCGCTCGCCCATGCGCTCGTCAAAGACGAAGTTTTTACCGATAAAGCGTACCGGTAAGCCCTGCTCACGGGCGCGGCGGGCGTACTCAATAATACCGCCTTCAATGTGCCAGACCTTGTTGAACCCATTGTGCTTCATCCACGCGCTGGCCTTCTCGCAGCGGATACCGCCGGTGCAGTACATAACGATTTTTTTATCCTTATGCTCCTGCATCATCTCCACCGCTTTAGGCAGCTGCTCGCGGAAGGTATCGGCCGGAATCTCCATCGCGTTTTCGAAATGCCCCACTTCGTACTCGTAGTGGTTACGCATATCAATGAACACGGCATCCGGATCGTCCAGCATCGCATTCACTTCCGCGGCCTTCAGATATTCGCCGACGTCCGCCGGGTTAAACTCAGGATCGTCAATACCGTCCGCCACGATGCGTTCACGCACCTTCATGCGCAGCACCCAGAACGATTTTCCATCGTCATCCAGGGCAATGTTCAGGCGTAAGCCGTTGAGGGCAGGATCGAAGCTATAAAGCGCGTCGCGGAACGCATTCACTTTGCTTTCCGGCACGCTGATCTGCGCGTTAATCCCTTCGCGGGCAAGGTAGACGCGGCCGAATACGTTCAGCGCCGTGAAGGCCTGATAAAGCGCATCGCGGGTCGCCTGCGGATCGTCGATAGTGAAGTATTTGTAGAAGGAGATGGTCGTGCGCGGTTCGGTTTCAGCCAACATGCGCGCCTTTAACATCTCATTCGAAACGCGGTTGTGTAACACTGGCATGGTGTACAAGTCCTGCAATCGTCAGAGAGAATGAAAAATCGGTCGGCATCATATAGCAAAAAAAACCAATTTACATCCACACAATTTACGCTACATTTCACACACCCTGATGAATCAGGCTTAACAATCGCCGTCGTCGTGCAGGTTCGACGGCAGATATTTTGGCTACGTCTCAAAAAATGCGACAATAGCGAAACAGGACGTTTGAACACAGGAAAGACATGACCCAGTTACCAAAATTTACCGTCGCCCTTTTGCACCCCCGCTATTGGATGACCTGGCTTGGCATTGGCTTTTTATGGCTACTGGTACAGCTTCCCTACCCTGTTATCTTCCGGTTAGGTACATCATTAGGCCGACTCGCGCAAACGCTTATGAAGCGCCGCGCCCGCATCGCGTATCGTAACCTTGAGCTGTGCTTTCCGCAGATGAGCGAGGCGGAGCGCCATGATATGGTCTCGAAGAATTTCGAATCCGTCGGCATGGGTCTCATGGAGACCGGAATGGCGTGGTTCTGGTCGGACAAACGTATGGCCCGCTGGAGCAAGGTTACAGGCACCGGCATGGAGCCGGTGCATACGCTTCAGGCCAATCAGACCGGCGTGCTGCTGATCGGCGTCCATTTCCTGACGCTCGAAATCGGGGCGCGTATGTTTGGCATGCAGGCGCCCGGCATCGGGGTTTATCGTCCTAACGACAACCCGGTGATCGATCTCATCCAGACCAACGGCCGCATGCGCTCCAACAAAAGCATGATCGACCGTAAGGATCTGAAGGGCATGATTCGCGCGCTGAAGGCCGGTGAAGTGGTCTGGTATGCCCCCGATCACGACTATGGCCCCCAGGCCAGCGTCTTTGTCCCCTTCTTCGCCGTTGATGAGGCCGCTACCACGACCGGCACCTGGATGCTGGCGCGGATGTCCAAAGCCGCCATCGTTCCCTTTGTTCCCCGCCGTATGCCGGATGGCTCAGGCTACGAACTGATGATGCTTGAGCCGGAACTCGCGCCGCCGCTGGAAGATGCGGAAACCACCGCGCGCTGGATGAACGCCGTTGTGGAGAAGTGCATCATGCTGGCACCCGAGCAGTACATGTGGCTGCATCGACGCTTTAAAACGCGGCCAGAAGGCACGCCTTCCCGCTATTGATCCTCATGCGGCCCTCAGGGCCGCATGCTATTTTAGCTTTAAAAGCTCCCCCTCATTGCGGCAATCATAACCCAGGCGCATAATTAGCAGGCTTATTACTTCATGCCTCAGGTGCTCTGCACCTCACTATGCGGATTGTTATGACACCCTCAGATGCCCCCATAAACTGGAAGCGTAACCTCACGGTTGCGTGGCTTGGCTGTTTTCTTACCGGCGCGGCGTTTAGCCTGGTCATGCCTTTCCTGCCGCTCTACGTCGAACAGCTGGGCGTGACGGGCCATAGCGCACTCAACATGTGGTCTGGCCTGGTATTCAGCATCACGTTTCTCTTTTCCGCCATCGCCTCGCCCTTCTGGGGCGGCCTTGCCGACCGCAAGGGACGTAAAATCATGCTGCTGCGTTCGGCGCTGGGGATGGCGATTATCATGGCGCTGATGGGCGTGGCGCAGAACGTCTGGCAGTTCCTGATATTGCGCGCATTGCTGGGCTTATTGGGCGGATTTATTCCCAACGCGAACGCCCTGATCGCCACGCAAATTCCTCGCCATAAGAGCGGCTGGGCGCTTGGCACGCTCTCAACCGGTGGCGTGAGCGGCGCCCTGCTTGGGCCGCTGGCGGGGGGATTACTGGCGGATAACTACGGCCTGCGCCCGGTCTTTTTCATCACCGCCAGCGTGTTGTTCCTGTGCTTTATCGTCACCCTGGTCTGCATCCGTGAAAAATTTACGCCCGTCGCCAAAAAAGAGATGCTTCACGCCAGAGACGTGCTGACCTCGCTTAAAAATCCCAGGCTGGTGCTGAGCCTGTTCGTAACGACATTGATCATTCAGGTGGCAACCGGATCGATCGCTCCTATTCTCACCCTATACGTTCGCGACCTGGCGGGTAACGTCAGCAATATTGCGTTTATCAGCGGACTGATTGCCTCTGTGCCCGGCGTGGCGGCGCTGGTTAGCGCACCGAGACTGGGAAAATTGGGTGACCGGGTCGGCCCGGAAAAGATCCTGATCTGCGCACTGATCATTTCCGTCCTGCTGCTTATCCCCATGTCGATGGTGCACTCTCCGTGGCAGCTGGGCGTGCTTCGCTTTTTGCTGGGCGCCGCCGACGGGGCGTTGCTGCCCGCCGTACAGACCCTGCTGGTCTACAACTCCACGAACCAGATTGCCGGGCGTATCTTTAGCTATAACCAGTCGTTTCGCGATATCGGTAACGTCACCGGGCCGCTTCTCGGGGCGGGTATTTCCGCCAGCTTCGGTTTTCGCGCCGTCTTTATCGTGACGGCAGGCGTGGTGCTGTTCAACGCGATTTACTCGTGGTTCAGTTTATCCCGCGCGTTACGGCCGGTGACGGAATAAGAAGAACGCCTGACGGCTTATTTTCGCATTCATACTTGCAGAATCTGATATTCAGCTATTCTTTCCCTGAAACCTTCTGGAAAACAGGGAGACACCAATGACCATGTACGCCACGCTGGAAGAAGCTATTGATGCCGCTCGTGAAGAGTTCCTTGCCGATAATCCCGGCGTTGAGGAAGAAGATGCTGACGTGCAACAACTTAATATCCAAAAATATGTTCTGCAGGATGGGGATATTATGTGGCAGGCCGAATTCTTTGCCGATGAAGGCGAAGAAGGAGAATGTTTGCCGGTCCTGAGCGGTGCAGGTGCGCAGGCCGTGTTTGATGGCGACTATGATGAAATCGAGTTACGCCAGGAATGGCTGGAGGAGAATACGCTGCACGAGTGGGATGAGGGCGAATTTCAGCTCGAGCCACCGCTGGATACGGAAGAAGGTCAAACCGCAGCCGATGAATGGGACGAGCGTTAATTTACGCTACTCGTACGGGCCGTGGCTGGCATCGATGGGCAGCAACAGCGTGTCGAAAATCAGCGAGAACGGCAGATCGAGCACCGTCAGGTAGCGCCATGCGGAATCACGGACATCCCATTTTACGCCCGGGTAGTACTGGTTGCCATGGCCCTGACCTGGAATGGTGCGGCTGATGATGCTGCCGCAGCCGCTCAGCAGGCATGCCATCATGACGACGATGATTATTTTCATCAGTAACCTCTAAAAAAATACCGGCCTCACAGCCGGTATTTTATCTGGCGGGTGGCGCTTTGCTTACCCGCCTTGCTTAACCGCTTACTTCGCCTTCAGCGCCAGCGGGTTCAGCTTCAGCTCTTTGTAGTAGTTCACCCACGAAGAGTACTTCTCCGGAGCGGACCATACGCGATAGTGGAGTCTTGCCATCGTGACCGGATCGCTCAGCAGCACCAGACGACGGTCGCGATTGAGTTTTTCCGGGGTCTCGTTAAGCGCCTGCTCAACGTGACGATCGCGGGCAATCTCCAGCACCTGGCTTGCGCGGTGGCGCGCGGTGGCCATTGCCGTCGCCAGAGCGTTGAATGACGGATTAAACACGGCGTGCATAAAGCCATCGTCCAGCGTGCGGTTACGGTTCTGCTCCAGATAGGTATCGGTATCCACCAGTACCTGCGGCGGAGAATACTCTTCCGGGATCAGGAACAGTTTCCAGCGTTTGGTACGCAGCCCTACCGTTGAACGGCTGGAGATCACGGACACAAACGGCGACAGGATCAGCGAGAAGACAATCGGCGCCAGCCAGAACAGGAAGCGCAGATCCAGCCAGGCCATCCCGGCCGCCCACACCAGGCCCAGCAGCAACTGAGAGCCGTGGCGCATGAAGGCTTCACTCCACGGCGTGGAGTCGTCATCACGCTGCGGTGAGTTCCAGACCACTTCCCAGCCCAGGAACGCGCTGACCACAAACACGGTGTGGAACAGCATACGCACCGGCGCAAGCAGCACGGAGAACAGCACTTCCAGCAGCAGCGAAAGGGTTACGCGGAAGAATCCGCCGTACTCTTTCGAGCCTTTGCACCAGATCAGGATGATACTGAGCAGCTTAGGCAGGAACAGCAGCACCATGGTGGAAGCAAAGAGCGCAATCGCCAGCTCCGGACGCCACTGCGGCCACACCGGGAACAGCTGGCGCGGTTGCAGGAAGTATTGCGGCTCCGTCAGGGCATGGACGACCTGCAGCGCAGTGGAGAGCGCGAGGAACATAAACCACAGCGGAGCAGAGAGATAAGACATCACGCCCGTCAGGAACACCGCACGGTGAACCGGGTGCATCCCTTTTACGAGGAACAGGCGGAAGTTCATCAGGTTACCGTGACACCAGCGGCGGTCGCGCTTGAGCTCGTCCAGCAGGTTCGGCGGCAGCTCTTCGTACGATCCCGGCAGGTCGTAGGCAATCCAGACGCCCCAGCCAGCACGACGCATCAGCGCCGCTTCCACGAAGTCATGCGACAGAATCGAACCGGCAAACGAACCCTCGCCCGGCAGCGGCGCCAGCGCACAGTGTTCGATGAACGGCTTCACGCGGATAATGGCGTTGTGGCCCCAGTAGTGCGACTCACCCAACTGCCAGAAGTGCAGACCTGCGGTAAACAGCGGGCCGTAAACACGGGTGGCGAACTGCTGGCAGCGCGCGTACAGGGTGTCCATGCCGGATGCTTTTGGCGAAGACTGAATGATCCCCGCATTCGGGTTGGCTTCCATCAGACGTACCAGACCGCTCAGGCAGTCACCGCTCATGACGGAGTCAGCATCCAGCACGACCATGTAGCTGTACTGGTTACCCCAGCGGCGGCAGAAGTCATCGATGTTGCCGCTTTTACGCTTCACGCGACGGCGGCGGCGGCGGTAGAAGATCTGCCCTTCGCCCTGCACTTCCGCAATCAGCTCCATCCAGGCTTTTTGCTCTGCCACGCAGATATCCGGGTTGTAACTGTCGCTCAGGATGTAAACGTCGAAATGCGCCGCATTACCGGTTGCCTTTACGGACTCCCAGGTTGCACGCAGCCCCGCAAATACGCGGTCAACGTCTTCGTTACAGATAGGCATAATCAGTGCGGTACGGTGCTCGGGATTGAGGGGTTCATCCCCGACCGTTGACGCCGAAATGCTGTACTTGTCCCGTCCCATCAGCAGCTGCAGGAAGCCCATCAGCGCGGTCCAGAAACCGGCCGAGACCCAGCAGAAGAGGACCGCGAACAGCAGGAGGATGCCGCTCTGCAGGATATACGGCAGCAGTTGCATGAAGGAGACCCAGAGATCCTGGCCCATCATGTCCGTCGGGTTGATAAACGCCCAGCCCTGGTAAGGCAGAATGGTTTTCATATACCAGGTCGCGACAACCGTCTGCGCCAGCGTCAGAAGCAGCAGGATATAACGGCGAATTGTCCCCACGGTACGCCATTTCTGTTCGGAGGCCTGCTCTTCTTTCGTCAGGCGCGACAGATAGCGCGGCGTGACGTCACGCCCGCGCAGGCGATCCCAGAAGCGGCCAACCGGGTTGGTGCGCCATGGATCGGGGAACATTGAGGAACGCGTCGCTTTCGGCATCGCCTGAAGCTGATCGCGTCCTTCGTCGTCTTTAATCAACTGCCCTTCTGCCAGCGAGTCCGGCCAGGCCTGCTCCAGACGCGCCTTGACTGACCCCAGCGGCGTATCATCATCACGGGAAAACTGACGATGTTCGCCATCCAGCGCGGTATGAACCGCGCGGATGTCGCTCTTAGGCAGCGCCGCTTTTTCGATATCCGTCAGCGGCATGGCATCAATATATTCAGATGTATTATTCATTGGCAGGTAGCTGGTAGCTCCAGGTTTCACTCAGCGGCTGATCTTCACTGACCAGCGCAGCACGCATTTCAGTGGTCTGTTTCGGATCTTTCACTTTCACGCGCAGGGTCAGACGCCAGCCTTTGGTTACCGGGTTGTAACGCACGGTGTTCTCTACGATTTCACCGTTGTCACCGATGCTGGCCTGGGCCGACACCGCAGTATCAGGAGACAGTTTCTTCATATCCTGGCCGGTGAAGTCCACGACAAACGCTACCGTACCGTCAGGCTGACGGATCAGGTTAGACTGCTTCACGTCACCCGTAGAGCGGCGAGTCTGCGTCACATACGCGTTATCCGGCGCATGCAGCTTATCTTCGTCGCGGCTGAAGGTAATGGTGTACTTGAAGTTCATCTCTTTACCGGCTTCCGGCAGCTGATCCGGCGTCCAGTATGCGACGATGTTGTCGTTGGTTTCGTCGTTGGTTGGAATTTCAACCAGCTCTACCTTGCCTTTACCCCAGTCGCCTTTCGGCGTAACCCAGGCGCTTGGACGCAGGTCATAGCGGTCGTCGAGATCTTCAAAGCGAGAGAACTGACGGCCACGTTGCAGCAGGCCAAAGCCCTGCGGGTTTTCCATCGCAAAGCTGCTGACCGCCAGATGTTTCGGGTTATTCAGCGGACGCCAGATCCACTCACCGTTACCGGCATGAATAGACAGACCGTTGGAGTCATGCAGTTCCGGACGGAAGTTGGTTGCCGGTGACGGCTGGTTCGGCCCAAACAGGAACATACTGGTCAGCGGAGCGACGCCCAGTTTGCCCACTTTGTCACGCAGGTAAACCTTAGACTGCACGTCAACGACCGTGTCACGACCTGGCATAATCACAAAGCGATAGGCACCGGTTGCGCGTGGGGAATCCAGCAGCGCATAAATAGTCAGACGTTTGTCCGTTGGTTTTGGACGCTCAATCCAGAACTCGCGGAAACGCGGGAACTCTTCACCTGATGGCAGCGCGGTATCAATAGCCAGACCGCGCGCAGAAAGCCCGTACACCTGCCCCGCGCCAATCACGCGGAAGTAGCTGGCGCCAAGCATGCTAACGATTTCGTCGTTTTTATCTTTGCTGTTGATCGGGTAAAGCACCTTGAAGCCTGCGAAGCCCAGGTCTTTCACCGTATCTTTGTCGTGCTGCACATTGCCAAAATTGAAGTAATCCGGGCTGTACTTGATCTTACGTACCGCGGTCGCCGTCACTTCATTGATGGCAACAGGCGTGTCGAAGTACATACCCTGATGATAAAATTCAAGCTTGAACGGGGTTTTAACGTTGTTCCAGTACGCTTTATCGTGGTTGAACTGGATCTGCTGATAGTCCGCATACTTCATGTCGCGGAAAACGGAGGGCAGGTTACTTTTCGGCGCTTCGTAGCTCTTGCCTGCCATCGATTTTGCCTGTTTTGCGACATCGTCGATGTTAAAGGCCAGTGCCGATGAGGTATACAGTGATAACACCACCGCAACACCCAACCAACGCATTTTCATCATCTGTGGTTTATGTTTCATAATAAGTAAGCACTTCCCCCTTTGTGTGCTTATATCGATCCGATCCATTTTAATGGAAACTCAGGCAATCCGACAACATAATCACTGCTTTGTTCAGCTGCTGGCTCATGGATTAAGCAAATGAAAGAACCCGTTATTCACTTTGCGTGCTTATCCTGGAGACAGTGTGTCGGTCTTGGTGTAGGGTTGGCGTCGAATGTAACCATTATGAGCCTTAGGGATAAGGCGAAAAGTCTGAGAATGCGCAACGTTATATGAGCACAACACCGATACAACGGGAATATTTCCTCGACTCGATCCGGGCATGGCTGATGCTATTGGGGATCCCCTTTCATATTTCACTGATTTACTCCAGCCACACGTGGCATGTTAATAGCCAGATGCCCTCCTGGTGGCTGACGCTGTTTAATGACTTTATTCACGCCTTCCGCATGCAGGTGTTTTTTGTCATCTCCGGCTATTTCTCGTACATGCTTTTTTTACGCTATCCGCTTAAGCGCTGGTGGAAAGTGCGCGTGGAGCGCGTAGGTATTCCCATGTTAACCGCCATACCGCTCCTGACGCTGCCGCAGTTCATTATGCTGCAATACGTTAAAGGCAAGGCGGAGAACTGGCCGAATCTCTCGCTGTATGAAAAGTACAACACGCTGGTCTGGGAGCTCGTGTCTCACCTCTGGTTCCTGCTGGTTCTGGTGGTGCTGACCACGGTCAGTCTGGTGATTTTCAGCCGCCTGCGCCGTCATCTCAGCACGACAGCAGACTCTTTCTTCGCTAACGTCACGCTGGGCAAACTGTCGGTGCTCTTTTTACTGCTGGGGATCGCCTATGCCGCGGTGCGACGCACGTTGTTTATCGTCTATCCACCAATACTGAGCGACGGCCTGTTCAATTTTGTGGTGATGCAGTCGCTGTTCTACATTCCGTTCTTTTTAATTGGCGCGCTGGCCTTTATTCATCCGAGGCTTAAAGCGCTGTTTACCACCCCGTCACCGTGGTGCGCGGTGGGTGCGGCCATCGCGTTTGCGGCCTACCTGCTGAACCAGCGCTACGGGAGCGGCGACGCCTGGATGTATGAAACGGAAAGCGTGATCACCATGCTGTTGGGCTTGTGGATGGTGAACGTAGTGTTCGCGCTCGGCCACCGTTTGCTGAACTTTAAGTCCAGCCGCGTGACCTACTTCGTCAATGCCTCACTGTTTATCTATCTGGTGCACCACCCGTTGACGCTGTTCTTCGGGGCATACATCACGCCGCATATCGCATCCAACACGCTGGGCTTCTTTACCGGGCTGGTGTTTGTGGTGGGGATTGCCGTCGTACTCTACGAGATCCATCTGCGGATCCCTCTTCTGCGCTTCCTGTTTTCAGGAAAACCTCAGCCGAAAGCCGCCTGAGCAGCGCGGCGCACTCACGGTGCGCCGCCTTCACTTCAGCTCTCCAGCTCTTGTCTGCGCTGAGTCAGAAGCCGCTGATAAAGATGCGTGGTGTCTTCATCGAAGCAGACAAAAATCACCTTCTCTGGCAGCGGTTTAAGCGACAAATAGCGGTAAACCGTTTCGACGGCGATGGTCGCCGCTGCCGCCTTAGGATATCCATACACGCCGGTGCTGATGGCCGGGAACGCCATCGTTTTATAGCCGTTGTCGGCGGCAAGCCGCAGACAGTTTCGGTATGCCTCCTCCAGAAGGCTCGCTTCATGCTGGTCTCCGCCGTGCCACACGGGCCCGACAGCATGAATCACCGCTTTAGCAGGAAGGTTGCCCGCCAGCGTAATCACCGCATGGCCCGGTGGGCATTCACCCTGTTGCTGACGCACGATTTTACAGGCTTCCAGTAACTGCGGTCCGGCAGCCCGGTGAATAGCGCCGTCTACGCCTCCTCCCCCCATCAGGGAAGGATTGGCCGCATTGACGATGACGTCGACATGAACTGTCGTAATATCGCCATGAATAACTTCAATTTGCGGTTTCATAAAGCCCCTCTGCTGCCCGCCTTTTTTATAAGTGTATCGCAGAGGGGTTATTGAGAAAAACGATAGGCATAAAACCGCGCCCGCCGACGGGCGCGCACGGGTATTAACGGTACTGGATCTGAACAACCGCGAGCGTTTTTTCAGGATTCAGGTACGTCATATTCACTGTCGCCAGGCCGGAAGCCGTCGCCTTGCCGTTCAGCGCGTCGCCGTAACTCACCATACGCGTTTGCATACGATTTTTTTCCGGACACGACACCGCCAGCTGCCGCTGCCGCTGGGTAACTTCGCAAGGGTCAGCAACGATTGCGCCGCGAAAGTGAATAACGCCGCCCTGCGCGAGCGTGGCCGAATAAGCTGGAGCGATAAATGCCGAAACAAGCAGGCCCAGACCTGAAATAAGATGTGCAAACGAGTGGGTCACGATATGTACTCCTCAATGAAAATCGTCCATGAGGGGCAAACGCGCTTCATTATGCAAACGAAGGCTGACGTTACGGAACCTAACAACGCAGTTCCTGATAACAGCTTAGTTCAACGGCAAATATTCACAATGCATTGATTTCATGAATATTTACAGCGCACCCCCGGCTGGCGACCACTGCTGTGATAAATGAAGCGCTTTTCCATCCGTGACGGTGACAACGATGTTGATCGTGTCTTCCGCAGAAATAGTTAAACTCAACCGCGTTAAATCAATCGGCTGATTAGCGGGAATAAAAAGGGTATTTTGCTGTCGCGAAGCACTTTGCCCACTCTGCCCTTCCTTCAAAGAGAGGATCTGAACCTGACAATCACACGGTTCCGTCAAAATGACCTGCGGAATAATGGTCGTCATATTTCCCTGCTGTGACGTTTGAAAGGTTATCTGGCCGGAAAGCGCGGCAAGGAGAATGAAGGTATTCATGAGGAACTCCCGAAAAAAAACAGGGCATCGGCCCTGTTTTT
Source organism: Enterobacter bugandensis (assembly GCF_900324475.1). Taxonomy (NCBI): domain Bacteria; kingdom Pseudomonadati; phylum Pseudomonadota; class Gammaproteobacteria; order Enterobacterales; family Enterobacteriaceae; genus Enterobacter; species Enterobacter bugandensis. The sequence continues at coordinate 1,765,753 of NZ_LT992502.1, read as the reverse complement.
TTGTAGTACAGATTTCAGTATCAGTACTGATGCGCTGTCGCGTGGTTACCAAAGCCGATCTGGGTAACGTTGACGGTGGAGTTAGACGCCGTCTGGTCTACGAGCGCACCGTTAAGGCCGCCGTACTGGCTAACATTCATAACGGATTTTTTGCTGTTCCACTGATCGAGTGTCGCACTGTTGCCAAAGCCGTTCTGGGTCAGGTTGATTTTGCTGTCGTCAGAACCCTGACCGACATCAGCCCCGTTACCGCCACCGGTCTGGCTAATATTAAGAACGGAATTTCTGGCATCTGTCTGCAACGCCAGCGCGGAGTTACCGCCACCGTTCTGATAAATATTCAGGGTTGAATTTGGACCACTGTTTCCGCCATGACCGTGTCCATGACCCCATCCGCCCTGATTAATCATACCAGCCATAGCACTACCAGAAACGACGATTGCTGCAAGTGCTGCCACTTTGATAAATTTCATGGTAAACCCCCATCGGATTGATTAACGTCGTCGCGAAATAGCTAGCGCTGAATAACGCGAATTGCCATCTGCGACTGTTTCTGCACTACAACTGCGGTTTTCTGCGTACCGTACTGCGTAATATTTGCTCTATTACCCGACCCTTTCTGGATAATTTTCGCACTATTACCATATCCATCCTGCGTAATACCTGCATCGTTCCCGTTACCGCTCTGATCGATCCAGGCAATATTGTAAGTCCCTGATTGATCAACTCTCGCTCTGTTGCCTGCCCCATCCTGAGAAATGACGGACAAGAGTTTCGATCCTTCCTGGCGAAGCTGAGCGTCATTAAATACGCCCTGTTGACCAATAATGGCTGCCTGATTTAATGATGAATAACTTAATTCATTAACCGCAAAATTATATTCAGCGTTTGCTAAATCTGAATTCGCGGCGGTTACAAATCCAGGCGCACCCAGTAATGTAAACATCAAAAATAACGATGTGTTTTTCATGTTGTCACCCTGGACCCGGCTACCTGAAAACACCCTGATCGTATTTCGTATTAAACGACTCGTTTTTGTTAACGCGTCGTTACGGTGAAGAGTATGTCCGCTGAAACATTTTAAATATCTCACCCGCGTGGCTTATTTTTATTTTTCAGGTCACCACAAAGTTGTAATTTGCACCATAAAAGGCATGACACAGGCCGTTTTTATTTTTTATGAAATATTTATGCGCGACATGTTGTACAACGGCGAGAAAGCCGTCCATGCTCCTTCCCGCGTTGTTTAAGCGTAACGCCAGGATGACATTTTCTTCAGGGCGTGACACAAGGCGAGTTTTCTTAAGCCAGAAAAACCAGAACGGCATGACTTAGAAAGTATCAGTTACTCATACCTGGGTACAAACTAAATAAAATAATAAATACTTATAAATATTAACTAGTTAATTATATTTGTATGATTTTTAAAATCTATGCACTACTATTTCCATGTACAACTTTCATATCAAATAGCAACATTCAAAATCTGCAATTTTCACAAATTAATATTGATTTTTACATCCTGTTACATGATTAACACTTGCTTTAAAATTCGTAAAAGCTAGATTGAAATTAGATGTACGAAATTGGTTTTATATTTACCTCCCTGTGGAGGTTATGTTCTGATTCTACACACAGCAGTGCAACATCTGTCAGTACTTCTGGTGCCCTATTCTTTACAGAGAGGGCGGCTGTCAGGTGCCAAAAATAAGTGGGGTTTCATCATGTATAATGAAGTCCATAGTTTACATGGTCATACATTACTGTTGATCACAAAACCTTCTCTGCAAGCGACAGCTTTATTACAACATTTAAAGCAATCTCTATCACTGAACGGGAAATTGCATAATATTCAACGTTCTTTTGATGATATTGCGCCTGGCAGCATCATTCTGTTTGATATGATGGAAGCCGATAAAAAGCTTATCCATTACTGGCAAGATAACTTAAGCAGGAAAAACAATAATATCCGCGTGTTATTATTGAATACGCCTGATGAATATCCTTTCAGAGATATTGAAAGCTGGCCGCATATCAATGGCGTGTTCTACGTCACTGAAGAAGAGGTTCGGGTGGTAGATGGTCTGCAAGGCATATTGCGCGGCGAATGCTATTTCTCGCAAAAGCTGGCCAGCTACCTCATCACGCACTCCGGAAATTACCGCTATAACAGTTCGGAATCAGCGCTGCTCACCCACCGTGAGAAAGAGATCCTGAACAAATTACGCATTGGTGCTTCAAATATTGAAATCGCCCGTTCGTTATTTATCAGCGAAAATACGGTAAAGACGCACCTTTATAATCTTTTCAAGAAGATAGCTGTTAAAAACCGAACTCAGGCGGTTTCATGGGCAAACGATAACCTCAGGCGTTAATCACATGAAGCGCACGTTGAGTTGGATCGCCGCAGCGAGTCTCCTGCTCGCTGCAGGGAACCTGCAGGCCGTTGAGGTCGAAGTTCCCGGATTGTTAACTGACCACACTGTCTCATCGATCGGGCACAGTTTTTACCGGGCCTTCAGCGATAAATGGGACAGTCCCTACACGGGTAATTTAACAATCAACGAGCGGCCCAGTGCACGATGGGGAAGCTGGATAACCATAACGGCCAATCAGGACGTTATTTATCAAACGTTTTTATTCCCCTCGAAAACAGACTTCGAAAAAAACGTAGCCTTAGCACTGGCTCAAACTGAAGACGCTATTAATCGCCTGCAAATAGATAAAGCCCTATTAAGCACCAGCGATTTAGCAAAAGATGAGTTCTAGCGAACCGATATGCGGAGGCTGTCATGCGTATTGCATATGCAGTTGTTTCGATCATGCTTATTGCTCCCCTGAGCTGGGCCGGAAATATGACCTTCCAGTTCCGTAACCCTAACTTTGGCGGTAACCCTAACAACGGTGCCTTTCTGCTGAATCAAGCTCAGGCACAAAACTCCTATAAAGATCCGAGCTTTCAGGATTTTACCGTTGATACCCCTTCCGCACTGGATAACTTCACCCAGGCTATCCAGTCGCAGATTTTAGGGGGATTGCTGACCAACATTAATACCGGCAAACCCGGCCGAATGATGACCAACGACTTTATCGTCGACATCGCCAACAGGGACGGACAGCTCCAGTTGAATGTGACCGATCGTAAAACCGGAAAAACTTCCACCATAGAGGTTTCCGGCCTGCAAAATAATTCAACTGACTTTTAAACAATAGCTAAATAAGGACAACGACCATGCAGCGCTTCCTGATATTTGTTGCAGTGTGCTTATTGAGCGGTTGTTTAACTGCTCCGCCTAAAGAAGCTGCAAAACCCACATTAATGCCGCGGGCCCAGAGTTACCGTGATTTAACCCATTTGCCTTCACCTACGGGCAAGATATTTGTCTCGGTATACAACATTCAGGATGAAACCGGACAATTTAAGCCTTATCCGGCAAGTAACTTCTCCACCGCGGTGCCGCAAAGCGCCACCGCCATGCTGGTGACTGCACTTAAAGATTCGCACTGGTTTATTCCGCTGGAACGCCAGGGGCTTCAGAACCTGTTAAATGAACGAAAAATCATTCGTGCCGCGCAGGAGAATGGCACCGTTGCGGACAATAACCGGATGCCTCTGCAGTCTCTGGCCGCCGCAAACGTGATGATTGAAGGGTCGATTATCGGTTACGAGAGCAACGTGAAATCGGGTGGCGTGGGCGCGCGCTACTTCGGTATCGGCGCAGATACCCAGTACCAGCTCGACCAAATTGCGGTTAACCTGCGCGTCGTGAACGTCAGTACCGGTGAAGTGCTCTCTTCGGTCAACACCAGCAAAACGATATTGTCTTATGAAGTTCAGGCTGGGGTATTCCGCTTTATTGATTACCAGCGCCTGCTGGAGGGAGAAATTGGCTACACCTCTAACGAACCGGTCATGATGTGTCTGATGTCAGCCATTGAAACCGGCGTGATCTTCTTAATCAACGATGGTATCGATCGCGGGCTGTGGGATCTGCAAAACAAAGCGGAGGTGCAGAACCCGATCCTGGTGAAATACCGTGATATGTCGGTGCCTCCGGAATCCTGACGGGCAGCGCATAAAAAAGGCGAGATGATTATCTCGCCTTTTTTTTATTCACTCACCGCGGTGATGTTTTGCGTTTTTTCCCGTCGCGCCGCCAGCCAAAGACCGCTGTTCTTCATGGCGTAGCCAAACAGCAGCCCCAGCGCCAGGGAAGGAACCACCAGCTTCCAGTCCCCCTGCCCGGCAAAGGTTGCGCAGGCCCCCATAAAGGTTCCCGGCACAAACGACAGCAGCAGATGCTTCGCCTGGATACACATCAGGAAGGCGACGACACCCGTCATGACGTACCCCAGCATCTCCAGATGCGGCGCCAGCGCGCTGCCTTTCATGATGACCAGCGCCCAGATAACGCCGCTCATCAGCGTGCAGCCTGAGATAAAGAGCCCTTTCAGCCCGCCCTGAGGACAGGCGAAATAGGCCGTGCAACCCAGGAAGCCAGCCCAGCTTAACAGACCGAGAGACACCGCTACCCATCCCCAAATACCGGAGAGGATGCCCGTCGTGATTGCAATACAAAGTAATATGTTCATGGCGCGCATCTTAGCAGAAGCGCGCCATAGAAATGCGATCAGAAGCACATTATGTGCAAGTTGAAATGTATCGTTGCAGGATTTTTGTGATTTACATCACTCCTCGTTCTCTTCTTCCAGCTCATCCCACATTGCTGCAATGGCGTCACGCGTCAGCGGGGCCAGCGTTCGCCAGAACGGAGAGGTGGCATGAGCTTCCACTTTACCCAGGAAGGTCCCCACCCACGGCAGCAGATACGTTTCGAAAAGGATCCCGATGGCTTCATTTTCATCGTCGCCAGCGTTGTCTTCGATCCAGGACGCGGCCAGCAGCAGCGTACCGATATGATCGGCTGGGGTATCGCTCAGGGGCATCCCGCGTTCTGAAAGGAATGCCCGCACTTCCGCTTCGGTCGCGCCTTCCTGCCAGGCGGAACGATACGGCGACACGCGGCACTCTTCGCCCACGAACAGAGCATTGTAGTCCGTTGAGATCTGCTGCATATCGCAGCTTTTCTGCAGGCGCTCCAGTAACTCATCCTGTTCCAGCGGCCAGTTCTGCGCCAGTTTACCTTCTCGAATCAGCGTAAACAGCGGCACCAGCAGCGGGTCCTGCGGCTGGCGGTAATACAGGGAGCCCAGCACGCGGCAAAGGATGGAAAATTCATTCATTGTTTTATTCCGTTATTCAATTAAAGATCGGCAAATTCATCAATCGGCGCCATGCCGCGCGACTCGAGGAAATCAAGCATACGACGCGGCGTGACGTTCAGGATGCGCTCTTCCGGGAAATCCACATCCTGCAATATTTTCAGGCACTCGCTAAAATCCCCCAGCGTGAAGGCCGTGTGCGAATCAGAGCCCAGCGCCACCATGCCACCCGCATCACGCACGGCGGCAGCCACTTCGCGACAGTTGGCTTCACTGCCTTTACGCGAGTGCACGAACGAGGAGTTATTAATCTCCAGCGCCACGCGGTGTTTCGCCGCGGCCTGCGCCACGGCCTGAATATCAATCGGGTATTTCGGATTGCCCGGATGGCTGATGATGTGCACATTGCCGCTGGCAATAGTGGCAATCATCGCCGCGGTATTGGTCTCTTTATCCTGCGGCGGGAAAACCGGCTCATGGAAGCCGGCAAGGATCAGATCTAAGGAGGTCAGCATCGGGCCGGTACAGTCAATTTCACCGTCGGTGTTTTTGATGTTCGCCTCAATGCCGCGCAGTATCCCAATGCCGTCCACCAGACGTGGCCAGATACGCATATTCACAAAATGCCAGTAGTGCGGCGCATCCGCCATATCCGGGCCGTGATCGGTTATCGCGAACAGCTTGATGCCCTTAAGCTTCGCCTGGGCGATATAATCATGGAGGTTGCTATACGCGTGGGTGCTGGCGACGGTGTGCATATGCAGGTCAACGGGATACATCTTTCTCTCCTCTGCGTTTTTTCCAAAGGATAGCAGTTATCAGCGGCGAATATTAGCAAAAACCCGGCGAACGCCGGGTTTCTCTCAGTAGCCGCGCTGTCGGTCGACCTGTCCGGTGACCGGGTTACCCTTCTCTATTTCACCGATCGTGTGCGAGATATAGGCCACCGCCTCGGCAGGTCGCGTCACGGCGGCAACGTGCGGAGTCATTGCCACGCGCGGGTGTCGCCACAGCGGGCTTTCCTCCGGCAGCGGCTCACGGCTGTAGACATCCAGCATGGCGCCTTTAAGCTTCCCGCTATCCAGCGCCTTCAGCAGATCCGGCTCGACCAGATGCACGCCGCGCGCCAGGTTCATCAGGTAGCTCTGGTCGTCCAGTTGGTTGAGCAGGCCTTCATTGATAATCCCCACCGTTTCCGCCGTATTGGGCAGCAGGTTAATCAGCACACGCGTGCCGTTCAGGAAGGCCGGAAGCTCATCCGTTCCGGCAAAGCTCTCAACGCCCGGATAGTCTTTACGGCTGCGGCTCCAGCAGCGCAGCGGGAAGCCCCACGGCGCGAGCGCTTCAGCCACTTTCGAACCCAGCACGCCTGCGCCGAGGATACCAACGGTAAACGCTTCGCGCGGATATTCAGGCAGCGGCTCCCAGCGGGATTGCTGCTTAAGCGCCTGATAGTCATCAAAGCGGCGGAACCAGTGCAGCACCTGGCTGACGGCATATTCCTGCATTTGCTGGCCCATACCGGTATCTTCCAGGCGGAACAGAGGAATATCTTCCGGCAGCATTTCAGGGTGTGCTTTCAGCTTGCTCAGAATGGAATCCACGCCGGCTCCAAGCGCAAACACGGCCTTCAGCTTACGGCCCTGGAGCATTTCTACCGGCGGATGCCAGACCAGCGCGTAGTCAGCATGTTCGTTATCGCCCCGCTTCCACTCACGAACGCGAGCGCCCGGCAGTGCCGCAGAAAGTGCCTTAATCCAGTAAGCCGTATCAAAAGTGGGGTGATAGAAGAGTATATCCATAGTCAATCCTGCCTTTTATTGCGCTGATTTATTTTGCTTTTTAACTGGACGGTCAGCATAGCAAATTTATTGCGTGATCGTGTTGTTGATAAAAAAGACGCTTTCAGCACATTTAAGAATCATGTTGCCTGAAGTTTGTCTAAACGCGCTAAATTACTGAAAAAGTGGGTTGACGGCAGTTCGGCTTTTCCTTACATTAGCGCCCGTCCCAGCAACAACGGGATGACAATATGGTGAGGTGTCCGAGTGGCTGAAGGAGCACGCCTGGAAAGTGTGTATACGGCAACGTATCGGGGGTTCGAATCCCCCCCTCACCGCCATATTCAAGATGAGAGCTCGTACGAAAGTCTGTGGGGGGATGAGAACCCCCGACCGGGGCTCGACAACTGGCGCAGCCAGTTGGACAGACTGAGAGCGAAGCGAACAGGCTGCCCGCAGGGCGAGCGAAGCGAGTCAATCCCCCCCGGTGCTATATTCAGCTCGGTGCAGCCTGAGCGCCTCACCCTAACCCTCTCCCCAAAGCGGCGAGGGGATCGTTACTCCTCCACCATCCGCGCATACTCTTCAGTAAGAAAATCCACCAGCGTTCTGACGGACGGCAGCAAACCTCGCCTGGAAGGATAAACAGCGTGAATCACTTCCCGTCGGGGTTCCCATGCATCCAGCACCCTTACCAGTTCCCCGGATGCCAGCTGATCCTTGACCATCAAAATCGGCAGCTGCACCACGCCCACCCCCGCCATCGCCGCTTCACGCAGCGCCAGCATGTCGGTGGTAATAAAGCGCGGCGTGTAATGAATCGCGGCTTTCGCTCCTTCCGGCCCGCTCAGTTCCCATCTGTGCAGCTGCTTTCCCACCCCCATGCTCAAACCCGGCCACTCGCTCAGCTCAGAGGGCACGGCAGGGTGACCCATCCGCGCAATCAGCGCAGGGCTCGCCACCAGGCAGTGTCCCCTGTCTGCCAGCACTCTTAACACCAGGTCGCTGTCATCAAACGGACGTGGACGAACGCGGATCGCCACGTCGATGCCCTCACCCACCAGATCAACCCGTCGGTTGGTGGCCTCAAGCTGAAGATTGATCCCCGGATAGCGCGCCATAAACCGCGCCAGCATGGGCCCCACGTGCACGTGCAGCAAGGTGACCGGACAGGTGATCCTGACCACGCCGCGTGGCTCGGCCTGCAACGCCGCCACCGCCTCTTCCGCAGCTTCGGCCTCTACCAGCATGGCTTTACAGTGCTGATAGAACGTCAGCCCCACTTCCGTCACCGTAAACTGCCGGGTGGTGCGCTGGATCAACCGCACGCCAAGGCGCTCTTCCAGCAGGGCAATCCGGCGGCTCAGTTTTGACTTGGGCTGATCGAGCGCCCGACCCGCCGCCGCAAATCCACCATGGTCCACCACCTTCACAAACCACGCGAAATCATTGAGATCCTGCATACGCCCTCATCGTTCCATATTCAGAACAGTGAATGTCATTTTCACTATCTACCGGGATATTAACCCTGAATATAAGCTAATTACATCAACAGAACATCAGGAGTTCATCATGAAAAACGTAACAGGCGTTTATACCGCACCTCGTCCGCACTGGGTCGGTGACGGTTTCCCGGTTCGTTCAATGTTTTCTTACCAGACGCACGGCGAGCCGCTGAGCCCGTTTCTGCTGCTGGACTATGCCGGACCGTACACCTTCCCGGCGGACGGCGCGAAACGCGGCGTGGGCGAGCATCCTCATCGCGGCTTTGAAACGGTGACCATCGTTTACGCCGGCGAAGTGGAGCATCGCGACTCCACCGGCAGAGGCGGCATTATTGGCCCCGGCGACGTGCAGTGGATGACGGCGGGCGCAGGCATCCTGCACGAGGAGTTCCACTCCAGCGCCTTCGCGCAGAAAGGCGGTGAACTAAAAATGATGCAGCTGTGGGTCAACCTGCCCGCCAAAGACAAAATGGCGACGCCCGGCTACCAGAGCATCACCAAAGCGGATATCCCGGTGGTCACGCTGCCGGATAACAGCGGCACGCTGCGGGTCATCGCCGGTCGCCTTGAGGACGTGACGGGCCCGGCCCATACCTTCTCACCGCTGAACGTCTGGGACATCGCGCTTAACCAGGGCAGCCATCTGACGCTCAACCAGCCCGAAGGCTGGAGCACGGCGCTGGTGGTACTTGAGGGCAGCGTAACGGTGAACGGCACCACGCCAGCGGGTGAAGCGCAGCTGGTTGTGCTAAGTCAGAGCGGTGAAAAGCTGCATCTGGAAGCGAACAGCGACGCGAAATTGCTGCTGATGGCCGGTGAGCCGCTGAATGAACCGATTGTGGGCTACGGCCCGTTTGTGATGAACAGTAAAACCGAGATCGCGGAAGCCATCCGTGATTTCAACTCCGGCCGCTTTGGCCAGATCTGAACGTAATTAAGGAGCGCAATATGTCTACCCCTGCAAACTTCAACGGTGCACGTCCCGTCATTGACGTAAATGATGCCGTCATGCTGCTTATCGACCACCAGAGCGGTCTGTTCCAGACCGTCGGCGACATGCCCATGCCGGAGCTGCGCGCCCGTGCGGCGGCGCTGGCAAAGATCGCCACGCTGGCGAAGATCCCGGTGATCACCACCGCCTCCGTTCCACAGGGACCGAACGGCCCGCTTATCCCGGAGATCCACGCCAACGCGCCGCATGCGCAGTATGTGGCCCGCAAAGGTGAGATCAACGCCTGGGATAACCCGGAATTCGTGGCGGCGGTAAAAGCTACCGGTCGCAAGACGTTAATTATTGCAGGCACGATCACCAGCGTCTGCATGGCCTTCCCGTCCATCAGCGCGGTGGCGGACGGATATAAAGTGTTTGCGGTGATTGATGCCTCCGGCACCTACAGCAAAATGGCGCAGGAGATCACCCTGGCCCGCGTGGTCCAGGCAGGCGTGGTGCCGATGGATACCGCCGCTGTGGCCTCTGAGATCCAGCGAACCTGGAACCGTGAAGATGCGGCTGAATGGGCTGAGGTATACACCCACATCTTCCCGGCCTACCAGCTGCTGATCGAAAGCTACGGCAAAGCGCAGGAGGTGGTGAAAAACAGCGAAGTGCTCGATTCGCAGCGTTAATCCTGCGCTGTGCGACATAAGCTGATTAAGGCTTAACCGAACAAGCACGAATGCAGAAAATCTGCTTGACCGCTTTCGCGCAACTCCCTATAGTAGCGCCCCGTTGCCCCCCAAGCGGTCAGGCAGCAAAACAATATGGTGAGGTGTCCGAGTGGCTGAAGGAGCACGCCTGGAAAGTGTGTATACGGCAACGTATCGGGGGTTCGAATCCCCCCCTCACCGCCATATTTTAAGAAGAGCTCGCATGAAAATGCGGGCTTTTTTTTTGCGGGGGATGAGAACCCCCGACCGGGGTTCGACAACTGGCGCAGCCAGTTGGACAGACTGTGAGCAAAGCGAACAGGCTGCCCGCAGGGCGAGCGAAGCGAGTCAATCCCCCCCCTTACCGCCATATTTGAGATGAGAGCTCGTACGAAAGTACGGGCTTTTTTCTTTTGGATCGCACCTGGGGATTCGAACCTTGAGACTCCCTGCGCTCTTTATGCCTGCACATAAAACAAAGCCCGGTTTCCCGGGCCTTGAACGCAACAGCACACTCAGTAATACGCTTGCAGCGTCCGTTGACAGAGCGCCGAACGCACGCAGTCCTCTTTGGTGAAGCGTACCACCCCAATCATCTCATCTTCCTCAAAACGTGACATGGCGTCGCTGAGGCCGGACTTCACGCCCGACGGCAGGTCACACTGGGTAATATCGCCGTTAACGATAACCGTCACGTTCTCCCCGAGGCGCGTTAAAAACATCTTCATTTGCGCAGCGGTCACGTTCTGAGCCTCGTCGAGAATAACGACCGCATTTTCAAATGTACGTCCGCGCATATAGGCGAACGGCGCGATTTCCACCTTGCCAATCTCTGGTCGCAGGCAGTACTGCATAAAGGATGCACCCAGTCGCTTCACCAGCACGTCATAGACGGGCCTGAAGTACGGAGCAAACTTCTCCGAAATATCGCCGGGCAGGAAGCCGAGATCTTCATCAGCTTGCAGTACAGGACGGGTAACAATAATGCGCTCCACGTCCTTATGGATCAGCGCTTCCGCTGCTTTGGCTGCACTGATCCAGGTTTTCCCGCATCCGGCTTCACCGGTTGCAAAGATGAGCTGTTTACTCTCGATAGCATTCAGGTAGTGCGCCTGAGCCTCATTGCGCGCCACAATTGGAGAATTATCACGGCTGTCTCTGGCCATGCCAATTGCTTCTACGCCACTCATCTGCACAAGCGAGGTGACCGATTCTTCTTCACGCTGTTTATGGCTACGTGAGTCCCGTCTCAGCACACGTTTTGCTTCGCGACGAGCTTTGATCACTGCTTTTTGTCTTCCCATGGATAGCACCTTGAGTTGTTGGTATTCATCACACGCGCCAGCTTCGGCACGATTATGCGCACGAACATCAGAGGGTTGGCTTCCTTGTAAGCCATTGCTTGCTTTATCAGATGACGATACAGAGCGGCTACGCGCACCGGTCTGCACGTCGGTCGAATCAGATTCTTGAGGTGTGGGGGAGAATTTAGTGGTGAGGAAATCGCTGCCGGAGTCTGAGCCTCCGCGCCGGGTGCTGCGGTTGTTATGTTTACCTTGTCCAGTACAGGACGCAACCATTCGCGATCTCCATAGTGATTCAGCATCACTGCCGGGAACTACCGCTGTCTTATCTTAAGTACATCAGGAGTTATCATAAATGCAACATTTATTTTACCTGAATGCAACTTTTAAGACTGTTCCTGCAGCGGAATCAGTCTTATATATGAATATTACAGAAATATAACAATAAGATAGTCATATGAAAAAATAATGTCCCCGCGAACTATCGCAGGGACGATTATCAGGCTTCCATCAGACCTTGTGCGAGATACGCGCCAGCATCGCGCGCGCCGGGCAGGGCAAAGAAATAGCCGCCGCCGATGGGCTTAATGTACTCTTCCAGCGCTTCGCCGTTTAACCGCTTCTGCACGGTCAGGAAGCCTTTCTCCAGATCGTGCTGATAGCAGACGAACAGCAGCCCCATATCAAGCTGGCCGGAATTGGTCACGCCCAGCGAATAGCTGTAGCCACGGCGCATCATCAGGCTGAACTGCGTCTCTTTGGTGCGCGGGTTGGCAAGGCGAATATGGCTGTCGAGCGCGATAACGTCGCCATCCGGGTCGTTCGCGTAGTCCGGCACATCATGCTCGTGCTTCATGCCCAGCGGCGCCCCGCTCTGCTTGTCGCGGCCAAAAATCGTCTGCTGCTCTTTCAACGGCGTGCGGTCCCAGAACTCCACGTGGAACTGAATAATGCGCACAGCCTGGTAGCTGCCGCCCACCGCCCATGCGGGTTCCCCCTGATCTGCCGTCACCCACACCACGTCTTTCATCAGCGCCGCATCGCTGCTGTCCGGGTTGGCCGTGCCGTCCTTAAAGCCCAGCAGGTTAACCGGCGTCTCTTTGCCTTTGCTGCGGGCGGCGTGGTCAGAGATAAACCCTTCCCGCTTCCAGCGCACGCTCAGCAGATCCGGCGTGTGCTTGATGATATCGCGCAGGGCGTGGATCACCGTGTCCTGTGTATTGGCACAAATCTGCAGGAGCAGATCGCCGTGGCACAGCGCCGCGTCGAGGGAGTCATTCGGGAAGCGCGTCATCTTCTGCAGCGCGTTCGGCTTCTGTTTTGCCAGGCCGTAGCGGCCGTCAAACAGCGACTCCCCTACCGACACGGTAATGGTCAGGTTATCCGGCGCGATAAACGCCCCGAGGATACCGGAATCCATCGGCGGCAGACGCGGGTTCGGCGTATCCGGTGCCGGCCCGCCCGCGGTAAGAAACGCGATGCGCGCCGTCAGCAGGCGGAACAGACGCTCCAGATCCGCCTTATCGCTGGCCAGCGAATCAAAGGCCACCAGCATCATGGAAGCCTGCTGCGGCGTGAGAATACCCGCCTGGTGCGCGCCATAAAACGGCTGGGTCTCCATGCGGGCATCCGGCGAGAGCGTACCGGGTGCGCTCTGCGGTTTCGCCGCATGCGCCACCGGGCAACCTCCCGCCAGGGCAAACGCGCCGCCCAGCGCCCCTACCCCTTTTAACAACCGACGCCGTGAAGGTTCAGCGACGTCGTACTCGTCATGCTTGTTCATCGTGCTTAGTCCAGACCCAGTACGCCGCGCAGCAGGGAGAGATCTTCCGCCAGCGTCGTAATCGGGCCTTTCAGCGCGTTACGGTCGGCGTCGGTCAGCTTGTCGTAGGTTTCGAACCCGTCTTTGGTACGGTACTTCGCCAGGATGGTATCGACCTTTTTGAAGTTGGCATCTACTTTCGCCAGCAGTTCGCCGTTCTCTTTCTGCAGCTGAGGACGCAGCAGCTCGACAATCTTCTGCGCACCGTCGACGTTGGCCTGGAAGTCCCACAGGTCAGTGTGGCTGTAGCGATCTTCTTCACCGCTGATTTTGCTCGCGGCCACTTCTTCAATCAGACCGGCCGCGCCGCCCACCACCTTCGACGGCGGGAAGGCAAGCTCGCTGATGCGCTTTTGCAGCTCCAGCACGTCGGTGTTCAGCTGCCCGGCGTATTTCTCCATTCCTTTGGTGGAGTTATCGCCAAACAGGGCTTTTTCCAGACGGTGGAAGCCGGTGAATTTCGGATCGGCGGCCTTCTGCTCGTAGTCATCTTCGCGGGCATCAATGCTGCCGTCGAGGTCAGAGAACAGCTCGGCAATCGGCTCGATGCGCTCGTAGTGCTGACGGGTTGGCGCGTACAGGGATTTCGCTTTTTCGATATCGCCCGCTTTCACGGCGTCGGTGAAGGCTTTGGTACCCGTGACCAGGTCCGCCGTCTCTTTGGTGACGTAGGCTTTATAGGCGGTGATAGCGTCGCCCAGGCTCAGCAGGGCCGTGCCTTTGGCCGCGTCCGCCGTCGCTGCACCTTTGACGATCAGCTTGCCTTTAGGGTTGGTCAGCAGGCCGCAGGTCATGTCGTATTCACCCGGCTGCAGGTTGGCGGTCATCTTCTGACTGAAGCCTGGCGCGATGTTCTCGCGCTCTTCCACCACCATCACGCCTTTGAGGATCTCCCACTCCAGCGCCTTCTGGCTGTGGTTCTGAATGATAAACTGGGTTTTACCGCTGTTAACCGTGATGGTCATCGGCTCGCACTGCTTATCGTTAACGGTGACTTTTACCTGCGGAATATCCGCAGCCTGCGCAGCGAATGCAGAAGCGAACAGCGCGGCAATGCCTGCGCACAATGCACTACGACGAAACTGAATTGCCATGACTCTTCCCTTAAAAAGTATGTTGTAACTAAAACAATAATTACGGCGCAACGCGCGACGCCTGCGAACCGGTACGCGGCGGCATCGCGAACAGCACCAGCGCCGGAACCAGATAGATAAAGTACATCGCCACTTCGCTGACGCTCGGCGTTTCCTGGTAGCCGAAGATGCCTTCGAGCAGGGTGCCGGTCAGTGAATGGGTGGAGAGAACGTTGCTAAGATCGAACGCCACGTCCTGGAAGTGGTTCCACAGGCCCGCCTCGTGGAAGGCGCGGATCGCCCCTGCTGCCAGCCCCGCGGCCACCAGCAGAATGAACAGGCTGGTCCACTTAAAGAAGGCGCCCAGGTTGAGGCGAATGCCGCCCCAGTAGAGCAGAAAGCCCAGCACCACCGCCGTTGCCAGACCGAGCATGGCACCCAGCGGCGGCCAGATGCCCACATCCTGCTGGAATGCCGCCAGCAGGAAGAAAACCGATTCCAGACCCTCGCGTGCCACGGCGAAAAAGACCATCATAATCAGCGCCCAGCCGTGGTGATTCCCCTTCTGCAGGGCGTTATCCACCGCCTGCTCCAGCTGCACCTTCACGTTGCGGGAAACTTTGCGCATCCAGAAGACCATCCACGTCAGGATGAACACCGCAATCACGGCGACGATACCTTCAAACAGCTCCTGCTCTTTCTGCGGGAATTCGCCGGTGGTTTCATTGATGAGGATACCTAAGCCCAGGCAGAGCGCCGCGGCAAGGAAGACGCCAACCCACATCACGCCAATCCAGCGCCCACGCTGGGTGCGCTTCAGATAGCTGGCGATAAGGCTGACAATCAGGGCCGCTTCAAGGCCTTCACGTAACATAATGAGAAATGGAACAAACATGCCGACACCTTAAATGTTTATCGCGGTCAACTGATGCAAAGAAAGGTAAATTCTTGTGATAGTGATTATCATTACGGCGAAAGGAAACACAAGCGAAATGTGTGGTGATTTGATGACGAGTTGTAAACGTAAAGCCTGTTAATAGTTGCCGCCGTTACCGTTAAGTTTATAAGTTATAATAAAAATGCCCATTTACGGTTAACCAGTGCTGTGGCTAAATATCCGCCTCAAAAACCAACCGAAAATATCCCATGTTTAAGATTGTCCATTTCCTGCTGGCGCTGGTGATTATTCTTGCGCTTGCCTGGCTGGTGAGTTTCGACCGCCGAAAAATTCGCATTCGTTATGTTTTACAGCTGATTGTTATTGAAATTGCTCTGGCGTTCTTTTTCCTGCACGCCGAAAGCGGGCTATTCCTGATTAAATACGTTTCCGGCTTCTTTGAGTCACTGCTGAAATTTGCCTCGGAAGGGACGAATTTCGTCTTTGGCGGAATGGGTGAAAAAGGGCTGGCGTTTATTTTCCTCGGCGTGCTGTGTCCGATTATTTTTATTTCCGCACTGATTGGTATTCTCCAGCACTGGCGGATCCTGCCGATTTTTATTCGAATCATCGGGACGCTGCTGTCAAAGCTGAACGGCATGGGCAAGCTGGAATCGTTCAACGCGGTGAGCTCGCTGATCCTCGGCCAGTCGGAAAACTTCATTGCCTATAAAGGCGTGCTGGGGGATCTCTCCTCGCGTCGTCTGTTCACCATGGCGGCCACGGCCATGTCGACGGTCTCCCTGTCGATTGTCGGTGCCTATATGACCATGCTCGACGCCAAATTTGTCGTTGCCGCGCTGATCCTGAATATGTTCAGCACCTTTATTATTCTCTCGGTCATTAACCCGGTACGTCCGGAAGCCGAGCCGGATATCAAGCTGGAAAAACTGCACGAATCCCAGAGCTTCTTTGAAATGCTGGGCGAGTATATTCTGGCCGGTTTTAAGGTGGCGATGATTATTCTGGCGATGCTGATTGGGTTTATCGCCCTCATCAGCGCCGTTAACGCCCTCTTCTCCAGCGTATTCGGCATGAGCTTCCAGCAGATCCTGGGCTATGTGTTTTATCCGCTGGCGTGGCTTATCGGGATTCCGCTCAGCGATGCGTTAAACGCGGGCAGCATTATGGCAACCAAGCTGGTGGCGAATGAATTTGTGGCGATGATTGAGCTGCAAAAAATTGCTCATGAAATGTCACCGCGCGGGCTGGGTATTTTGTCCGTCTTCCTCGTCTCGTTTGCCAACTTCGCCTCCATCGGCATCGTCGCCGGGGCGATTAAGGGGCTGAACGAGCAGCAGGGCAACGTGGTGTCGCGGTTTGGTCTGCGCCTGGTATACGGTGCGACGCTGGTGAGCCTGCTGTCGGCGAGCTTTGCGGGATTAGTGCTGTAAATAGCTTTGCTACAAAACAACAACGGCGGGTTATCCCGCCGTTTTTGTTAAAACTGTACGCACACCGGCTGGTCGACCCGCATCACCGATTCCTGCGCGAAACGAGACTTATAGATCCCGCGCAATGCTTCGATGTTCTTCTCGCTTTGCGCATCTTTACCGTGGATAAGCATTAACGCTTTGCTGGATTCACGCGCCACTTTCCCGTCGTTCCCCAGCCACTGCCCGCGCGCATCAAACACCGTTAAGCCATCGCGAAAACGCGGCGTCACGTCCTGATCAACAAACTGCTGCCATTCGCTGCCGGTAATCTGCGCCCCTGCCGGGCGATTCAAGCCAAAATAGAGCGTGGTCTGCTGCATCTGGTTATCCGCTTTGCAGGTCTCCACCGCCGCGTGTTGCGATGGTGCGTTGCAGCCCGCCAGCAGCATTAATGCTGCCACCATTAACCCTGTTTTAATCATCATTTATCATCTCGAACTGGTGAACGGTCTGTCCCCTCTCCCATTCTGGGAGAGGGTTAGGGTGAGGGGAAAATTATTCTGCCTGAAGCTTAGTCGGCGGCGCAGTGTGGTAGTGCGCATCCGCTTCCGCAAAGCGCTTCTGCATAGAGGCAGACGGCGCTTTACCCAGCAGGCTGAACACCACAATACCGATGCTGCCGAAGATGAAGCCCGGAATGATTTCGTACAGGCCCAGCCACGCGAACTGCTTCCAGACGATGACGGTCGCCGCACCGATGATCATCCCCGCCAGCGCGCCGTTGCGGGTCATGCGTGACCACATGACGGAGAACAGCACCACCGGCCCAAACGCGGCACCGAAGCCCGCCCACGCGTAGCTCACGAGACCCAGCACGCGGTTTTCCGGGTTGGCTGCCAGCGCAATGGCTACCAGCGCCACCACCAGCACCATAAAGCGCCCTACCCACACCAGCTCTTTCTGGCTCGCATTTTTACGCAGGAAGGCCTTGTAGAGGTCTTCGGTGATTGCACTGGAGCAAACCAGCAGCTGGCAGCTCAGGGTGGACATCACCGCAGCCAGGATCGCGGAGAGCAAAATACCGGCAATCCAAGGGTTAAACAGGATCTGCGCCAGCTCAAT
Source organism: Enterobacter bugandensis (assembly GCF_900324475.1). Lineage (NCBI taxonomy): Bacteria > Pseudomonadati > Pseudomonadota > Gammaproteobacteria > Enterobacterales > Enterobacteriaceae > Enterobacter > Enterobacter bugandensis. The sequence continues at coordinate 1,747,963 of NZ_LT992502.1, read as the reverse complement.
GAACACGCGCTCGGCGTTCTGGTTCACCGCGCCCGCCTGCGCCGGGTTATTGCTGAAGTAGGCGATACCGAAGAAGCCGACCGCACACGCGCCCGCCAGACACAGGATCATCCACGTCATGCTGATGCGACGCGCGTGAACGATGGTGTGATGAGAATCCGCCGCCATAAAGCGCGCCAGAATGTGCGGCTGACCGAAGTAGCCCAGGCCCCAGCCCATCAGGGAGACGATGGCAACGAAATTCAGCCCTTTCAGCATATCGACGTTTTCGATGCTCTTCTGCTTGATCACTTCCAGTGAATCGCCAAAGCCGCCAACGGTGAAAATCACAATCAACGGGGTCAGGATCAGGGCGAAGATCATCAGGCTCGCCTGCACGGTGTCGGTCCAGCTTACTGCCAGGAACCCGCCCACGAAGGTATAGAGGATGGTTGCCGCGGCACCGGCCCACAGGGCGGTTTCATAGCTCATGCCGAAGGTGCTTTCGAACAGTCGCGCACCCGCCACGATGCCGGAGGCGCAGTAGATGGTGAAGAACAGCAGGATCACCACCGCGGAGATAATGCGCAGAATGCGGCTGTTATCTTCAAAGCGTCCGGTGAAGTAATCCGGCAGCGTCAGGGCGTTGTTGTTGGCTTCGGTATGCACGCGCAGACGGCCTGCCACCAGCTTCCAGTTGATCCACGCGCCGACGGTCAGGCCGATGGCGATCCAGCTTTCGGAAATACCAGAGATGAAAATCGCGCCCGGCAGCCCCATCAGCAGCCAGCCGCTCATGTCGGATGCGCCCGCAGAGAGCGCGGTGACCATTGGGCCTAAGCTGCGCCCGCCAAGGATGTAGTCGTCAAAGTTTTTAGTGGAACGCCATGCCAAAAACCCTATCAGGATCATGCCAAAAATATAAACGAGAAATGTCACCAGCATCGGTGTGCTAATAGCCATTCAAATTCTCCAAAATGTCGAGCGACAACCGTCCGGGTTGCCTTGTTATGTCATCACCGGAACGTAGTGATGTGTGTATGTGTTTCCGTTGGGCGCGCTATCCTGCCGTATACGCTTCCCACTGACAAACGATTTAACACTGCATTTACATGAATTTCATCCCTGGTTTTATACGTCTTTCCTATAGGTTGCACTCGCTCACATTTATACGGGTTGCACCTTTGAAAAGTGTTAAGCACCGCATAAAAACAGGCTTCGCATGCAGAAGCCAGCGCTTTTTTCCAGCTAACCATTCGTTAACAATCCATTCATTTTCCAGCTTGCAAACCAGGTCACATTTAACACGGTTGCACAAAGTTGCAACATGGTGGATATTTCACGCTATCAACAGAACGCTATTACAGAACAACAGGAGTTTTGGCATGGGGATGACCACCATGGGGGTTAAGCTGGATGACGCGACCCGCGAACGGATTAAGACCGCAGCAACCCGCATTGACCGCACACCGCACTGGTTAATCAAGCAGGCGATTTTTAACTATCTGGAAAGGCTGGAGAGTGAAGACGGCCTGCCTGAGCTGCCTGCCCTGCTGACGGGCGCAGCGAACGAAAGCGAAGACGCCGCGACGGCGGTGGAAGAAAACCACCAGCCGTTCCTCGAATTTGCCGAGCAGATCCTGCCGCAGTCCGTCAGCCGCGCCGCCATTACCGGGGCTTACCGCCGCGCCGAAACCGACGCCGTGCCAATGCTGCTGGAGCAGGCCCGCCTGCCGGAAGCCATTGCCGCCCAGGCGCACAGCCTGGCATATCAGTTAGCCGACAAGCTGCGCAACCAGAAAACCGCCACCGGCCGCGCCGGGATGGTGCAGGGCCTGTTGCAGGAGTTCTCCCTCTCCTCGCAGGAAGGCGTGGCGCTGATGTGCCTGGCGGAAGCGCTGCTGCGTATTCCGGATAAAGCTACCCGCGATGCGCTGATCCGCGACAAGATCAGCAACGGCAACTGGCACTCCCACATTGGCCGCAGCCCGTCGCTGTTCGTCAACGCCGCCACCTGGGGTCTGCTGTTTACCGGCAAGCTGGTCTCCACCCATAACGAAGCCAACCTGTCACGCTCTCTGAACCGCATTATCGGCAAGAGCGGCGAGCCGCTGATCCGCAAGGGCGTGGACATGGCGATGCGCCTGATGGGCGAGCAGTTCGTCACCGGGGAAACCATTGCCGAAGCGCTGGCGAATGCCCGCAAGCTGGAAGACAAAGGTTTCCGCTACTCCTACGACATGCTGGGTGAAGCGGCGCTCACCGCCGCCGACGCGCAGGCCTACATGGTCTCTTACCAGCAGGCGATCCACGCCATCGGTAAAGCGTCCAACGGTCGCGGTATTTATGAAGGCCCGGGCATCTCTATTAAGCTCTCCGCACTGCACCCGCGCTACAGCCGCGCGCAGTACGACCGGGTGATGGAAGAGCTCTATCCGCGCCTGAAGTCCCTGACCCTGCTGGCGCGCCAGTATGACATCGGCATCAACATCGACGCCGAAGAGGCTGACCGTCTGGAGATCTCCCTCGATCTGCTGGAAAAATTGTGCTTCGAGCCGGAACTGGCAGGCTGGAACGGGATTGGTTTCGTTATTCAGGCCTACCAGAAACGCTGTCCGTTCGTCATTGATTACCTGATTGACCTGGCCAGCCGCAGCCGTCGCCGCCTGATGATCCGCCTGGTGAAAGGCGCCTACTGGGACAGCGAAATCAAACGCGCCCAGATGGAAGGTCTGGAAGGCTATCCGGTTTATACCCGCAAGGTCTACACCGATGTCTCTTACCTCGCGTGCGCGAAAAAACTGCTCGGCGTGCCGAACCTGATTTATCCGCAGTTCGCGACCCACAACGCCCATACCCTGGCGGCGATCTACAGCCTGGCCGGGCAGAACTACTATCCGGGCCAGTACGAGTTCCAGTGCCTGCACGGCATGGGCGAACCGCTGTACGAGCAGGTCACCGGTAAAGTGGCGGACGGCAAGCTGAACCGCCCGTGCCGCATCTATGCCCCGGTGGGCACCCACGAAACCCTGCTGGCGTACCTGGTGCGTCGTCTGCTGGAGAACGGGGCGAACACCTCCTTCGTTAACCGTATCGCCGACACCACCCTGCCGCTCGACGAGCTGGTGGCCGATCCGGTGCAGGCCGTTGAGAAGCTGGCGGCGCAGGAAGGCCAGATTGGTCTGCCGCATCCGAAAATTGCCCTGCCGCGCGAGCTGTACGGCGCGGGCCGCGTCAACTCAGCGGGCCTGGATCTGGCGAACGAACACCGTCTGGCGTCGCTCTCCTCTGCCCTGCTCAACAGCGCATTGCAGAAATGGCAGGCTAAACCGATCCTTGAGCAGTCCGTTGAGGACGGTGAAATGCAGCCGGTGATCAACCCGGCAGAGCCGAAGGACATCGTCGGCTACGCGCGTGAAGCAACCGAAGCGGAAGTGGACCAGGCGCTGGAGAGCGCGGTGAATAACGCGCCAATCTGGTTCGCCACCCCGCCGCAGGAGCGTGCCGCCATTCTGGAACGTGCCGCGGTGCTGATGGAAGATCAGATGCAGCAGCTCATCGGCATTCTGGTGCGTGAGGCGGGGAAAACCTTCAGCAACGCCATCGCCGAAGTGCGTGAGGCGGTCGACTTCCTGCACTACTACGCCGGTCAGGTGCGCGATGATTTCGACAACGAAACGCACCGTCCGCTCGGTCCGGTGGTCTGTATCAGCCCGTGGAACTTCCCGCTGGCGATCTTCACCGGCCAGATTGCCGCCGCCCTTGCCGCAGGCAACAGCGTGCTGGCGAAACCGGCAGAGCAAACCCCGCTGATTGCCGCCCAGGGCATCAACATTCTTCTTGAAGCAGGCGTTCCGGCGGGCGTGGTGCAACTGCTGCCAGGGCGCGGTGAAACGGTGGGCGCCAAACTCACCTCCGATAACCGCGTGCGCGGCGTGATGTTTACCGGTTCGACCGAAGTGGCCTCCCTGCTGCAACGCAACATCGCCACCCGTCTGGATGCGCAGGGTCGTCCTACCCCACTTATCGCCGAAACCGGCGGCATGAACGCCATGATCGTTGACTCCTCCGCCCTCACCGAGCAGGTGGTGGTTGACGTGCTGGCCTCCGCCTTCGACAGCGCTGGTCAGCGCTGCTCCGCCCTGCGCGTGCTGTGCTTACAGGATGACGTGGCTGACCACACGCTGAAGATGCTGCGCGGCGCGATGGCGGAATGCCGCATGGGCAACCCGGGCCGTCTCACCACCGACATCGGGCCGGTGATCGACGCGGAAGCCAAAGCCAACATTGAAAACCATATTCAGGCCATGCGCGCCAAAGGCCGTCCGGTGTTCCAGGCGGTGCGCGAGAACAGCGAAGATGCCCGCGAGTGGCAGACTGGCACCTTCGTGCCGCCTACGCTGATTGAGCTGGCAAGCTTCGACGAGCTGAAAAAAGAGGTCTTCGGCCCGGTGCTGCACGTGGTGCGTTACAACCGTAACAACCTCAACGCGCTTATCGACCAGATCAACGCCTCCGGCTACGGCCTGACGCTCGGCGTGCATACCCGAATCGACGAGACCATTGCGCAGGTCACCGGCACGGCCAAAGTCGGCAACCTGTACGTCAACCGCAACATGGTTGGCGCGGTCGTGGGCGTGCAGCCGTTCGGCGGCGAAGGCCTCTCCGGTACGGGTCCGAAAGCGGGCGGCCCGCTCTACCTGTATCGTCTGCTGGCGAACCGTCCTGAGAACGCACTGGGAGTCACCCTGGCGCGTCAGGATGCGGAGTATCAGGTGGATGCGCAGCTGAAAACCGTGCTGACCCAGCCGCTGGAGGCGCTGATTAAGTGGGCTGATAACCGTCCTGAACTGCGTGCGATTGCGCAGCAGTACGGCGAGCTGGCGCAGGCCGGTACCCAGCGTCTGCTGCCGGGGCCAACCGGCGAGCGCAACACCTGGACGCTGATGCCGCGCGAACGCGTACTGTGCGTGGCGGATAACGAGCAGGACGCGCTGGTACAGCTAGCCGCGGCGATGGCCACCGGGTGTGAAGTGCTGTGGCCGGACGATGCGCTGCATCGCGATCTCGCCAAACAGCTGCCGAAAGCGGTCTCGGCCCGCATTCGCTTTGCGAAGGCCGATGCCCTGCTGACCCAGCCGTTTGACGCGGTGATCTACCACGGTGATTCCGACCAGCTGCGCGAGCTGTGCGAGCAGGTGGCGGCCCGCAGCGGGGCGATTGTTTCCGTGCAGGGCTTCGCCCGCGGGGAAACCAACCTGCTGCTGGAGCGTCTGTACGTGGAGCGCTCGCTCAGCGTCAACACTGCAGCGGCGGGCGGTAACGCCAGCCTGATGACAATCGGCTAACGCTGTGCTAATAAGGCTCCGGAGACGGAGCCTTATTTTATTGGGGAGTATATGAAACGATATCTTATCGCCGGTGCGGCACTGCTGCTCAGCACCAGCGCGCTTGCCAACGAGTGCGACAACGCCACTACGCAGCTTGAACTGAATACCTGTAGCGCGCAGCAGTACCAGGCAGCCGATAAAAAACTCAACCAGACCTATCAGGCCGCCATCAAACGCGCGGCGGCCCCCCAGCGCGACCTGCTGAAAAAAGCGCAGCAGGCGTGGATTACCCTGCGCGACGCGGACTGCGCGTTTATCGGTTCGGGGACGGAAGGCGGGAGCGTCCAGCCAATGATTGTTAACCAGTGCCTGGCGGAAAAAACCGTGGAGCGCGAGGCGTTTCTGGCCTCGCTGATGCAGTGTGAAGAGGGTGACTTAAGCTGCCCTCTCCCGCCGGGCAATTAACGCACGCGGATCCCTTCGGTAATCATCCGCTGCACGTTTTCGAGTGTGCTCTGGAAAAACGCCTCGTCCTGGAGCGTTTTACCGGTCACCGCCTCAACCTGGGCCGCAAAGTCAGCGTAATGCTGGGTAGCGGCCCAGATCATAAAGATCAGGTGCTGCGGGTCGACCGGGGCCAGCTTACCGCTGGCAACCCATCCGGCGATAATCGCCGACTTATCGTCCACCAGCTGCTTTAAATCCCCCGTCAGCTCCGCCTGTAGCAGCGGCGCGCCCTGCAGCATCTCAAGACAAAACAGCCTTGACGCCTGCGGGTAATCGCGCGACACCTCGAGCTTCAGGCGAATGTACTCCTCGATAGCCACCAGCGGGGCCAGCTCTTCGCGAAATGCCTTGAGCGGCGCCAGCCAGATATCGAGGATCTGCTGCATCACCGCCACATACAGCGCCTCTTTCGACGGGTAATAGTAGAGCAGATTGGTTTTAGACACCCCGGACTGCTCCGCCACCTGCTCCAGGCGCGTGCCGTGGATGCCAAACTGTGAAAAGGTCTCCAGCGCGGCGCTGAGGATCGCCTGCTTCTTGGCGCTCACCGCCTGCGAACGTTTTCCGGGTGTTTTCACTGCGCCTTGTGTCATTTCCGCTCTCCATTTTCTTTCCTGCGCTCAGCATAGCAAAACCCCCGCCTCGCCACGACCTTCTGCACTCCCATCGCGCATGAGTGCCTGTTTTCTGTGCAATGTTTTTGACCATTTAGTCCACATTTAGCGGCATCAATCCTCCAACCTTTGATTAACACATTAATAACACAAGCGTTTTCAAAACTGGCATTGCCTTTGCAAAACCACCGTTACACCTGCGACGTAATGAAGAGAGGTTCGTGATGAAAATTGGCGTATTTGTACCCATCGGCAACAACGGCTGGCTTATCTCGACCACTGCACCGCAGTACATGCCGACCTTTGAGCTGAACAAAGCCATCGTGCAGAAAGCGGAGCACTACCATTTCGACTTTGCGCTTTCGATGATCAAGCTGCGCGGCTTTGGCGGCAAAACGGAATTCTGGGATCACAACCTGGAGTCCTTCACACTGATGGCCGGGCTGGCAGCGGTTACCTCGCGGATCCAGATCTACGCCACCGCGGCCACCCTCACCCTTCCGCCCGCGATCGTGGCACGCATGGCCTCCACCATCGACTCCATCTCCGGCGGGCGCTTTGGCGTTAACCTGGTCACCGGCTGGCAAAAACCGGAGTACGAGCAGATGGGACTCTGGCCGGGCGACGATTACTTCTCCCGTCGCTACGACTACCTGACCGAATACGTGCAGGTCCTGCGCGATCTGTGGGGCACCGGCAAAAGCGACTTCAAAGGCGACTTCTTTACCATGAACGACTGCCGCGTCAGCCCGCAGCCGTCGGTACCGATGAAGGTGATTTGCGCCGGGCAGAGCGACGCGGGCATGGAATTCTCCGCGAAATATGCTGACTTCAACTTCTGCTTCGGCAAAGGCGTTAACACCCCTGCCGCCTTTGCCCCGACCGCGGCACGCATGAAGGAGGCCGCCGACAAAACCGGGCGCGACGTGGGCTCGTACGTGCTGTTCATGGTCATTGCCGACGAAACCGACGACGCCGCACGCGCCAAATGGGAGCGGTATAAGGACGGCGCTGACGACGAAGCCCTGAGCTGGCTTACCGAGCAGAGCCAGAAAGACACCCGTTCCGGCGCAGACACCAACGTGCGTCAGATGGCCGACCCGACCTCCGCCGTCAATATCAACATGGGCACGCTGGTTGGCTCGTACGCCAGCGTTGCCAGGATGCTCGACGAAGTGGCAGCCGTTCCAGGGGCGGAGGGCGTCCTGCTGACCTTCGATGATTTCCTCACCGGCGTGGAAACCTTCGGCGAGCGCATCCAGCCGCTGATGCAGTGCCGCGCCCATATCCCTGCCGTCACGAAGGAGGTGGCGTAATGACGACCTTAAACGCTCGCCCGGAAGCCATCACCTTTGCGCCGCAGCAGAGCGCGCTGATCGTGGTGGACATGCAAAACGCCTATGCCAGCCAGGGCGGTTATCTGGATCTGGCGGGGTTCGACGTCTCCGCCACAAGGCCGGTGATCGAGAACATCAAAACCGCCGTCGCCGCCGCGCGCGCGGCGGGAATGCTCATCATCTGGTTCCAGAACGGCTGGGATGACCAGTACGTCGAGGCAGGCGGCCCCGGCTCGCCCAACTTCCACAAGTCGAACGCCCTGAAAACCATGCGCAAGCGGCCCGAACTGCAGGGCAAGCTGCTGGCCAAAGGCGGCTGGGATTATCAGCTGGTGGATGAGTTGGTCCCGCAGGCGGGCGATATCGTCCTGCCGAAACCGCGCTACAGCGGCTTTTTCAACACCCCGCTCGACAGCCTGCTGCGCAGCCGGGGCATTCGCCACCTGGTGTTCACCGGCATTGCCACCAACGTCTGCGTGGAATCGACACTGCGCGACGGCTTTTTCCTCGAGTATTTCGGCGTGGTGCTGGAAGACGCGACCCATCAGGCCGGGCCGGAATTCGCCCAAAAGGCAGCTTTGTTCAATATCGAAACCTTTTTTGGCTGGGTCAGTAACGTTGCGGATTTCTGCGACGCCCTGAATCCTCCGCTCGCCCGTATCGCCTGAGGAGACACACGATGCCGAAATCCGTAATCATCCCGCCTGGCACCAGCACGCCCATCGCCCCGTTCGTCCCCGGCACCCTCGCCGACAACGTGGTGTATGTCTCCGGCACGCTGCCGTTTGATAAAGACAACAACGTGGTATTTATCAACGACCCAAAGGCGCAAACCCGCCACGTGCTGGAGACGATCAAAACCGTGATCGAAACGGCAGGTGGCACGATGGAGGATGTGACCTTCAACAGCATCTTTATCACCGACTGGAAAAACTACGCCGCGATTAACGAAATATACGCCGAGTTCTTCCCCGGCGATAAACCGGCGCGGTTCTGCATTCAGTGCGGGCTGGTAAAACCGGACGCGCTGGTTGAGATCGCCACCGTTGCGCACATCGCGAAGTGAGGCAGGCATGAAACTTTCCGTCTCGCCGCCGCCGTACGAGGGTGCGCCCGTGGTGGTCTTTATTTCCGGTCTCGGCGGCAGCGGCAGCTACTGGCTGCCCCAGCAGGCCGCGCTGGAGCCGGAGTATCAGGTGGTGTGCTATGACCAGCGGGGAACGGGCAATAACCCCGACACCCTGCCGGAGGGTTACAGCCTTGCGCAGATGGCAGACGAGCTCGCCCAGGCGCTGGCTGACGCAGGCATTGCGCGCTACAGCGTCGTCGGGCACGCGCTCGGCGCGCTGGTCGGCCTGCAACTGGCCCTCGACAGGCCCGACGCCCTCACCGCGCTGGTGTGCGTCAACGGCTGGCTGACCCTCAATGCCCACACCCGCCGCTGTTTTGACGTTCGCGAGCGGCTGCTGCATTCCGGCGGCGCGCAGGCGTGGGTCGAGGCGCAGCCGCTGTTTCTCTACCCGGCAGACTGGATGGCCGCCCGCGCGCCGCGTCTGGAGGCCGAAGAAGCGCTGGCGCTGGCCCATTTCCAGGGTAAAACCAACCTGCTGCGCAGGCTCAGCGCCCTGAAAAAAGCCGACTTCCGCCGCCAGTCCGCACGCATTCGCTGCCCGGTTCACATTATCTGTTCCGCCGACGACGTGCTGGTGCCGTCCGTCTGTTCCGCTGAACTGCACGCCGCCCTCCCGCACGCCCACAAAACGGTCATGCGCCAGGGCGGACATGCCTGCAACGTCACCGAGCCGGACACCTTTAACACCCTGCTGCTGAACGGGCTTGCCAGCCTGCTGCACAGCCCTGAACCCGCTTTATAAGGAGCTTTAATGAGCGAAGCCATTACCCCCGCCGCGCTGGAAACGCTGTTCACCGGTGCCCGCACCCACAACGGCTGGCTGGATATGCCGGTCAGCGACGAGACGCTGCGCGAGATGTATGACCTGATGAAATGGGGCCCAACGTCTGCCAACTGCTCACCGGCGCGCATTGTCTTTGTGCGAAGCGCAGAGGGAAAAGAGAAGCTGCGCCCGGCGCTCTCCAGCGGCAACCTCGAGAAAACGCTTACCGCCCCGGTGACAGCGATTGTTGCCTGGGACGGGGAATTCTACGAGCGCCTGCCCGAGCTGTTCCCGCACGGCGATGCCAGAAGCTGGTTTACCGCAAGCCCCGCGCTGGCGGAAGAGACGGCCTTTCGCAACAGCTCAATGCAGGCCGCGTATCTGATTTTCGCCTGCCGCGCACTCGGCCTGGACACCGGGCCGATGTCGGGCTTTGACCGACAAAAGGTCGACGAGGCCTTTTTCACCGGCACAACGCTTAAAAGCAACCTGCTGATCAACATTGGCTATGGCGATACGCGCAAACTTTACGGGCGCCTGCCGCGCCTGACCTTCGACGATGCCTGCGGACTGGCGTAAGGAGCGATCGTGATGACACCCGATAAACAAACCTTTCGCGACGCCATGGCCTGCGTCGGCGCGGCGGTCAACATCATCACCACCGACGGCCCGGCGGGGATGGCGGGCTTCACCGCCAGCGCGGTATGCAGCGTCACGGATTCCCCTCCCACCCTGCTGGTGTGCCTGAACCGCGGCGCGTCGGTCTGGCCCACGTTCAGCGAAAACCGCACCTTGTGCGTGAATACCCTGAGTGCCGGACAGGAGCCTTTATCCAATCTGTTTGGCGGCAAAACGCCGATGGCGGAACGCTTTACCGCCGCCCGCTGGCAGACGGGCGACACGGGCTGCCCGCGTCTGGAGGATGCGCTGGCCTCGTTTGACTGCCGCATCAGCCAGGTGGTCAGCGTCGGTACCCACGACATTCTGTTTTGCGACATCGTATCGATTATTCGCCACCCCGCACCGCAAGGTCTGGTGTGGTTTGACCGCAGCTACCACGCGCTTATGCGACCCGCCTGCTAAGGCGCTTTAAGGAGACAGACCATGTTCGGATTTCCCCACTGGCAGTTGAAATCGACCTCCACTGAAGCAGGCGTGGTCGCGCCGGATGAACGCCTCCCGCTCGGGCAAACCATGGTGATGGGCGTCCAGCATGCAGTCGCGATGTTTGGCGCGACGGTATTGATGCCGATGCTGATGGGGCTCGATCCCAACCTGTCTATTCTGATGTCGGGAATCGGCACCCTGCTGTTCTTTTTTGTTACCGGCGGGCGCGTGCCCAGCTATCTGGGCTCCAGTGCCGCTTTTGTCGGCGTGGTGATCGCCACTACCGGTTTTAACGGCCAGGGGATCAACCCCAACCTGAGCGTGGCCCTCGGCGGCATCATCGCCTGCGGGCTGGTCTATACCCTGATTGGTCTCGTTGTGATGAAGATCGGCACGCGCTGGATCGAACGGATGATGCCCCCCGTCGTCACCGGCGCGGTGGTGATGGCGATAGGCCTGAACCTCGCGCCGATTGCGGTGAAAAGCGTCTCCGCTTCGCCGTTTGAAAGCTGGATGGCGGTGATCACGGTGCTGTGCATCGGCCTGGTGGCAGTCTTTACGCGCGGGATGATCCAGCGTCTGCTGATCCTGGTCGGGCTGATTGTCGCCTGTCTGATCTACGCCCTGCTGGCGAACGTGTTCGGCATGGGCAAGCCGGTCGATTTTACCCTGCTTCATCAGGCCGCCTGGTTCGGTCTGCCGCAGGTGACCTCGCCCACCTTTAACACGCAGGCGATGATGCTTATCGCCCCGGTGGCGGTGATCCTGGTGGCGGAAAACTTAGGGCACCTGAAGGCGGTCGCGGGAATGACCGGGCGCAGCATGGATCCGTTCATGGGCCGCGCGTTCGTCGGCGACGGGCTGGCGACCATGCTCTCAGGCTCCGTGGGCGGCAGCGGCGTGACCACCTACGCGGAAAACATCGGCGTGATGGCGGTGACCAAGGTCTACTCAACGCTGGTCTTCGTGGCGGCGGCGGTAATGGCGATCCTTCTTGGTTTCTCACCGAAGTTCGGCGCGCTGATTCACACCATTCCGTCACCGGTCATCGGCGGCGCGTCGATTGTGGTGTTCGGGCTGATCGCCGTGGCCGGAGCGCGCATTTGGGTGCAGCATCGGGTTGACCTTAGCCAGAACAGCAACCTGATCATGGTGGCCGTCACGCTGGTGCTGGGCGCGGGCGATTTTGCCCTGACGCTGGGCGGGTTTACGATTGGCGGGATTGGTACGGCGACCTTCGGCGCGATCCTGCTTAACGCCCTGCTGAGCCGCCGGATGGCTGCCGCGCCGCAGGCCGCCGCGGCGCATCAGGATTCGTGAAATCGATATGTCGGGTGACGGCTACGCCTTACCCGACCTGCATGCTCCTTAAGAGCGATCACGCCTGCTCAAACAGTCGTTCGATAGCTTTTGTCGGGAAGAACAAAGAATGGCTGTTTTCGCCTGCCAGCGGGATGAACCCCAGCTTCAGATAAAATCGTTTAGCCTGCTCGCTAAGGGCATCAACAAATATTCCATGTACTCCCACAGCCTGCGACGCCAGGTAAACCACCCGCATAGCGTGTGCAACAAGCGTTGTTCCCCACTCGTTTCCCTGTAGTTCTTTATGAATAGCCAGACGTCCCAGCGTCACGCTGGGTACGTTGAGATAAGGGATCCGACGCTGCTGGGTCTTAGAAGGAAGCATCGCTCTCTCAAAGCAACTTCCCGATAGCGTGTAATAGCCCAGCACGCGCGGATGGTCGCGCTCTTTAAGCAGGTAGGCTCGTAGAATACGTCCATTGTGCTGGCGTACCAGGTGTTCTCTCAGGAAGGCATTTAGCGAGGGTTCACCACAATCAAAATCCCCGAAATCATAGTCGGTTCCCTCTGAAAACATTTCAATCGTGAGATTTGCCAAGACGCTTCACTCCATGTTTCGAAGACGTTTTGCCGCTCGCTTGAGGCGTTCATTTGGCTCTGGCGGATTGTCGATAGCATCCATCACCGCATTCCAGGAGGCTTCGTTTAACACGAGACGACGGTGCTGCTCGATGACCTCTGCAGCACGCTCTGACGCACTGTTCACCATAAACTGGGTGATCGTTTGATTCGTCATCGCCGCCGCTTCTTCAATCATTGTTTTGTCTTCGTCCGTTAAGCGAAGATCGATACGCTGTTTTTTAAGTGCTGGCATGGTTTACATCACCGTGTACGGTTTTAATCCGTACATATCCTAAGTAACGTTGCGCTTTTTTTCAATCTAAACCTTTTTCAGCAGTCAAATGACTCGCTTCACGCCCCCGCTTTCTGAGCTTTAGTTCGCTCACCAGCACCCCGGCGACAATAAACGCCGCGCCCACCAGCGCCAGCAGCGGTAAACGCTCGCCGGCCAGTCGTCCGAAAATCCCCGCCCAGACCGGTTCACCGGTGTAGATCACCGTCGCTCGCGTTGGCGATACGCTGCGCTGCGCCCAGTTCATGGTCACCTGGATAATGGCGCTGAAGATGCCAAGCCCCAGCGCGACCACCACCAGCCCCGTGGACATCGGCGGCACGGATTCCCCGGCTGGCACCATCGTCGCGAAGGCCACCAGCGACGCCGTTGCGAGCTGCACCACCGTCACGCGCTTGACGTCCACTTTCCCAGCCCAGGCGCTGATCAGAATAATTTCCGCCGCGATGGCAATGGCCCCGACGAGGGTAATGATCTCGCCCGGCCCCAGCGCCAGCAGGTTATTTTCCGGCCCGGCTAATAAAATCAGGCCGATAAACGCCAGCACGATGCCAATGCAGGACATCAGCCCCGGTAGCCGCCCGAGGCATAACCATTGCAGCAGCGGCACCAGCGGCACGTACATGGCGGTAATAAAAGCGGATTTGCTGCTGGAGATGGTCTGCAATCCCCACGTCTGCAGGCTGTAGCCCATCGCTATCGCAACTCCAATCGCCACGCCGGCCTTGAGTTCCTTCAGCGACAGACCCCGCAGCGTTTTAAGGGAGATCAGCCCCACGGCTATCGCCGCCGTCGCAAAGCGCAGGCCGACAAAAAAGAACGGATCGCTGAGGGTCACCGCGTACTGGACGGCAAGAAAGGTCCCGCCCCAGAACATGGTGATGAGAATAAGGATGGCTTCCTGCGGTTTTATGGAGAATTTAAAGCGTGAGACGGACATGCGACACCAACAAGTGAGATCAATTCTGTAGTGTGCGTTGCCTTTGGTTACAGTTCAATGTTGCAGACATAAAAAAACCGCCGGGAAACCCGGCGGCAGGGAGTCAACCCGGCGTACTACTTATTGCTGCCGTGGCTATTTTTACCCCCTTTTTTACCAGCCTCTGATGCGCGCTGAGGGTCGTTCTTGAAGTTACCCCCGCTAGACTGGCCACCTTTACGACCTGCTTCTGATGCTCTTTCACGGTCTTCAGCGAAATTACCTGAACCACCACGATGGTTTGCCATCTCTAACCTCCAGAGTGTGAAACATTAGACATCATATTGCATTCAGTAAAAGAGGATTCTTTCACCTCGCGGCTAAAGGACAGGGCCTTTATCTGTGCCGCGTGAAACTAAGCTTAGTGGACTGAGGCTATCCGGCAAGCCAAAGGTAATATTCTGCAACATGATATCCGTCTTTCGGGTCAGATAACGCGACGGAAATCCATAAGCCTTTCTTATCATTTTAAAATTCGACGACCAGAAAGTTGTTTCATTTTGCTACAGCACCTTATTGTAACCATGTTGTTATAAATCAAAGAAATGCCGTTCATTTTTGCAGTCTGGCCGTGATGTCATATCTTTAAATGAACGCAGCGATCCGCTGTCAGAAAAACCAACGAGGAGTGATGCAAAATGGCAAAAGTTCTGGTGCTCTATTATTCCATGTATGGACACATTGAAACCATGGCTCACGCGGTAGCAGAAGGTGCAAACAGAGTGGACGGCGTTGAGGTTGTGGTAAAACGCGTACCGGAAACCATGCAGGCGGAAGCGTTCGCCAAAGCCGGGGGAAAAACACAAAATGCCCCGGTCGCCACCCCGCAGGAGCTGGCGGAGTATGATGCCATTATCTTCGGCACCCCGACCCGCTTCGGCAATATGTCAGGCCAGATGCGTACCTTCCTCGATCAAACCGGCGGGCTCTGGGCATCCGGGGCGCTGTACGGCAAACTCGCCAGCGTATTCAGCTCTACCGGTACCGGCGGCGGCCAGGAGCAGACGATTACCTCAACCTGGACTACCCTTGCTCATCATGGGATGGTGATTGTGCCAATTGGCTACGGCGCGCAGGAGCTGTTTGACGTTTCCCAGGTGCGCGGCGGGACGCCGTACGGCGCAACCACCATTGCCGGTGGGGATGGCTCACGTCAGCCAAGCAATGAAGAACTCTCCATCGCCCGCTATCAGGGTGAATACGTCGCGGGTCTCGCTAAAAAACTGAACGGCTAACCCAACAGGAGGAAAAGTATGCCAACACAGGAATCCAAAGCTCACCACGTGGGCGAATGGGCAAGTTTACGCAACACCTCTCCGGAGATTGCCGAAGCCATCTTTGAAGTCGCGAACTACGACGAAAAGCTGGCCGAGCAGATTTGGGAAGAAGGCAACGATGAAGTGCTGATTCGCGCCTTCGAAAAAACGGACAAAGACTCGCTCTTCTGGGGCGAGCAAACCATCGAACGTAAAAACGTCTAAGCGTTTCCCCCCGCCGCAGCGGGGGGTTCTCTTTTACTTCGCCGCGTTATTCATGACCGCATTGAATTTATCAACCGGACAGAAGCCGTTCGCGTCCACCGGACAGCCCTTCAGCTCCAGCGTCACGCGCTGCGCGGGTGACTGCAATGACAGCACGCTGGCGTTGCGCAGCTGCTCCGCGCTCTGGTAGACATACTCAATTTTCATCAGCTCCTGATTGCTGTTTTTGTCGTGCCAACGCTGGAAGACAATCTTGCCGCCGATCGGGGTCCGTTCCTGCTGGTCATGCAGCTGATACGGCTTGAAATCCAGCGCGGTGAGCAGTGAAGCGATGTTCGAATCGTGCCCTACCAGCAGAGTAATCTTAGGTGCTTTCGCCTGTTCGGTGACCAGCGTTTTATCAATATATTTCACCAGCGGCTTCGCCACGTTTTGCGCCACCTCGGTGGAGGTAAACAGCGAGTCCTGATAGCCGTTCTTCAGCTTCGACAGCACGCGCCACTGCTGGTCGGTCTTGATTTCACCCCAGGCCACCTGGTCGGCCGGAAACCCTTCGTAATACTGCAGCGTGAACGCATCCACCAGCGAGTTACCCACCTTCAGCGGCCCGGATACGCCAGGCTCTTTTTCATAGTCGGCGCTAAAGGTATCTTTCGCGTCTGCCAGCGAGCAGACCTTTTTCTCTTTGCAGGACGGAGAGTCAGCGTAGTTCGTCATCTGCTCCAGCAGCTTATAGCTTTCACCAAGCTGCATTTTCTGCCGCTCGGACTCCATCGCCTTGAGTGCTTTTTCGCGGAATTCCGGCGAGTTATCGGTAATCACCGGATTAAAGGTCGGATCCATGGTGCCCATTTTTTCCTGATGATGCACGGGTACGTCGCAGCCCGGGAACGCGCCGGTGATAAAGAACTGCGCGGTGGCGACAGTACGCTGCAGGCTGTTGGCGTAAGCATAAACGCTATCCGCTGGCGGACACTCTCCCGTCTTCACCATCCCCTGCTCTGCCAGCCACTCGCGCATGTAATGGCCCATATAGACTTCCAGCACGCCGCCTTTGGTGGTGAGCTGACCGCCCGGCACGTCCCACTCCGGCCACTGCTTCGGCGTGGACTGCTCCAGCACGCTGCCGTTGTTAGCGAGCGGCGCGCGCAGGTTGTGACGGCTCATGATTAACACCTGCTCTAGCTGATAGCCTTTCGGCGTCTCCTGCGCCTGTGCCCCAAAGGTCATTGAAAGGGTACCTGCCACGGCCACTGCGAGTAGTGCTTTTCTCATCCCTCGTTCCTCACGTTTTTTTAATGTTCCAGGGAGTGTGACAGATTCGTGACAGTTTTTTCGGGAAGCATTTCTCAAACTGATGATTAACGTGCTTACGGTGGGCGCTAATTAGTTTTATAATAAAACCATACCCCACCGGAGACCTGACCGTGAAACGCACCCGCCTTGAAGAGAGCACCTGCCCCGTCGCCCGTTCGCTGGATATCATTGGCGACTGGTGGTCGCTGCTGATCGTTCGCGACGCGCTGCGCGGGATTAAACGCTTCGGCGAGTTTCAGAAAAGCCTCGGTATCGCAAAAAACATGCTCACCTCGCGGCTGAAGCTGCTGGTCGATGAAGGCATCCTCCGGCTTCAGCCCGCCTCCGACGGCAGCGCCTGGCAGGAATACGTTCTGACCGACAAGGGACGCGCGCTCCAGACGGTGCTGGTTGCTCTCTCCCAGTGGGGCAATGAATTTTTGTTCGCGGAAAACGAATGCGGCACCGTTCTCGTCGATAGCGAACAGCGCAAACCCCTGCGTAAACTGGCGCTTATCGCCGACGATGGGCGCGAACTGACGCCTGAAGAGATCGTGGCTAAACTCCCCTCCTGATCGTTCCCAACGGCAAAAGCACAAAATGCCCGGCAAAATAGTTGCATTATAAAACCAAATAGCAGAGAGTTAATTCAGTTTCATATTGAAACCAAATAACCCACTTTGCTTTGAGATAACACATGATGACTACGCAAATCACCACCGCCTTAATTACCGGCGCCTCTTCCGGGATCGGGGCCGTCTATGCCGATCGCCTGGCCGCGCGCGGCGCTAACCTGGTCCTGGTCGCCCGCCGCGAGGATCGCCTGAAAACCCTCGCCGCCGACCTGCGCGCGCGCTATGGCGTGGCCGTCGCTATACTGGTGGCCGATCTCAGCGATGAAGCCGGGATCCGCGCCGTGGAAAATGAACTGCGTCACAATACCGCCATCGATACGCTGGTAAACAACGCGGGCACCGCGCAGATGGCCCCGTTCCTCGCGGGCGATGTGGCGCAGCATCAGGCCATCAACACCCTCAACACCACGGCGCTGATGCGTCTGACCTACGCCATCCTGCCCCGCCTGGCGCAGAACAATCGCGGGACGCTGATCAATATCGCCTCGGTGTTATCGCTCCATGTCCGTGCGGGCAGCGCGCTGTACAGCGCCACCAAAGCCTGGGTACTGAGCTTTACCCGCGGACTGCAGGAAGAATTTGCCGATAGCAGCGTGCACATTCAGGCCGTGCTGCCCGCCGCGACGGCGACGGAGATCTGGAGCCATTCAGGGGTTACGGTGAACGATCTGCCGGAAGGGTCGGTGATGACCACCGACGATATGGTCGATGCGTCACTGGCGGGTCTGGATCAGGGCGAACAGATCACTATTCCGCCGATGCATGACGCCGCCCTGTGGGATCGCTACGAAGCGGCACGCCTTGAGCTGTTTAACAGCGCGCGCACCGGGGTTCCGGCACCGCGCTACGTGAAACAGTAGCCTAACGCTCAAGCTGGTCGCCGTACTCGCTCATCCAGGCGGCCAGCGGCGAGAGCGCATCCTGGAGGGTTAACCCCAGCTCGGTAATTTGATACTCCACGCGCGGGGGGATCTCCGGGTAGACCGTCCGCGTCACCAGCCCGCGCTGCTCAAACAGGCGGAGCTGCTTCGTCAGCTCTTTCTGCGTGATGGGGGCAGCGGCACGCAGCAGATCGCCAAAGCGTACAGGCGTGTTGAACACAATCAGGCGATAGAGAATGGGGATCGCCCATTTACCGGATATCAGGTTGACAAACTGCGTCATCGGGCAGGTATACGCCTCAGATTTTTTTTCGCAGCACACCTCCAGCATTTCTGCCATAGCACACCTCTTGCCTCGTTAGTATCCATTTGGTACCTGGTTTCCTTTCGATACTAACGTTTCTATAGTGCTTTCTCCAGTGACATTTCAGGAGAAGAACATGGGTCGTTTAACCGATAAATATACGCTGATTACCGGCGGTACCAGCGGCATTGGTCTTGCCACCGCGCAGGCGTTTATCGCCGAAGGGGCGCGCGTCGCCGTGACCGGACGCAACCCGGACACCCTCGCCGAAGCAGAGCGCATTCTGGGCGATAAGGCCTGGGTGATTCCAACCGACGCAGGCGATATCGCGTCGCAAAAAGCGCTGGCGGAAACTCTCGCCGCTCGCTGGCCACGCCTGGACGCAGTGTTTCTCAACGCTGGCGACGTGACGCACGCGCCGCTGGAAGCCTGGCAGGAGGATGCGTGGGACCGCCTGATGGGCATCAACCTGAAGGGCCCGTTCTTTTTAATTCAGGCGCTGCTGCCGCTGCTGAATAACCCGTCGTCGGTGATCCTCTGCGGCTCCGTGAGCGCACGCATCGGCCTGCCCACCAGCAGCGTGTATGCCGCGAGCAAGGCCGCCCTCCTGTCGCTGGCGCGCACGCTGTCGGCGGAGCTGCTGCCGCGCGGGATCCGCGTCAACGGGTTGAGCCCCGGTCCGGTGGAAACGCCGGCATTTACGAAGACGGGCTTAAGCGAAGAGACGCTTAACGCGATGATGGCGGAGATCATCAAGCTGGTGCCGCTCGGCAGAATGGGCTCGACGACGGAGCTGGCAAAAGCCGCGCTCTATCTGGCGTCCGACGAGTCGAGCTACACGGTAGGAACGGAGCTGCTGGTGGACGGCGGAATGGGGAGTCTGTAATTCAAAAGGCGCTGATGCCGGTGACCGCACCGAGATACAGCGCCGCCCATGCACAGGCGGAAAGCAGGCTGACGACGTAAACTTTGACGGCGTTCAGCCTGAGCATCCCCGCCGCCAGCGGCACGACATAACGCAACACCGCCAGAAAGCGCGACGTAAACAGTACGATGACACCGTTTTTTTGCAGCTGATGCTGAACCCGTAAAAACGTAGCGGCATGCTTCGCCGTAAAGCGCGCGACAAGCCGGGTGTGCCCCATCAACTGGCCGATATGGTAGTTCAGCACCGAACCCGCCGTTGCCCCCAGCACCACGGCGAGCCACGCCAGCGCCGGGTGCATGCTCCCCTGGCTGACGCCGATGCCCGCCAGCAGCATCACCGAGGCGGGTGGCAGCACGGAGGAGATCAGCACCGTGGACTTGCTCAGCGCCATTACGAATAACAGCGCGAACAGATGTGCCGGATAAAGCGCAAAATGATTCAGCAGATTATCAAACCACGCCATTTTCCTTCCCCCGTTAATTAATCCTCCATTTAAAAGGAATAACCTTAAATAAACCCTCAACATTCTATTAATAAGATTTACCTAAACCTTCCTTAAACATTATTTAATTTCCTGAGCGATAAATTTAAACAAGCGTATTATTCCTCACGCTTTACAACGATCTCGTTATGGCGAGGCTCCTGTACAAATACACGTTATCGCTCTGGTGGGTTCGAGAGAACCGGCACAGGGTAAAACAGGCACTGTCGAATCAAGGCTTTGTCAGTATAACTTCCCTAGCGGGATACGGTGTACAGTGCTGAACCCAGGACGTGGGGATCTCCTTTCCGACATGCCCTGTCTTGCTCGCCCCTGAGAGATTTTATTATTCAAAGGGAATTCACTATGTCTTACGCTATTCACAACCACAACCTGGCATTCAATGACAGCGCGGTCGCGCAATATATGAATACCGATTTTATTGTCCTCGACGTTTCATTATGCGTGGCGCTGGCGCGCGAGCAATTCTTCGAAAAATTAAAAGACGATGATATTCCGTCGCATATTTTTATTGAAGACCATGGACGCCTCGCGGGCATGATTGCGGTACGCAAATTATTGCAGGTCACGGATACCGTGCAGCCAATTAAAAGCCTGATGATTTCACAGTTTTTGCAGGTCAAACCGGAAGATGAACGAGCCGATGTCGCCGGACTTCTGGCCCACGGCGACGCGGACGTCGTGCCGGTGGTGACCCACGGCAAGCTCGTCGGCTGCCTGACCGAGCGCGAAATCGCCCATCTGCTGGAAGATGACGTCACCGAAGACGCCCAGCTTCAGGGGGCGACGCTGCCGCTGGAGAAGCCCTATCTGGAAACCAGCGCCTTCAGCCTGTGGAAGAAACGCTCCGTCTGGCTGCTGCTGCTGTTTGTCGCGGAAGCCTACACCAGCTCGGTGATCCAGCACTTCGAAGAGGCGCTGGAGTCTGCCATCGCGCTGGCGTTCTTTATTCCGCTGCTGATCGGCACGGGTGGCAACAGCGGAACGCAGATCACCTCCACGCTGGTGCGCGCCATGGCGCTGGGTGAAGTGCATTTGCGCGACGTAGGCCGCGTGCTGCGCAAAGAGATGACCACCTCGCTGATGATTGCCGTGACGCTCGGTATTGCCGGGTGCATCCGCGCCTGGATGATGGGTATCGGGCTGGAAATCACGCTTATCGTCAGCCTGACGCTGGTATGCATTACGCTCTGGAGCGCGATTGTGTCGTCAGTGATCCCGATGGTGCTCAAGCGCTGCGGCATTGACCCGGCGGTCGTCTCCGCGCCGTTTATCGCGACGCTTATCGACGGTACCGGGCTGATTATCTACTTTAAGATCGCGCAGTATACGCTGGGGCTGGAGTAACGCGATCCGCCAGCTGAATCACCGCACGCGAAAACGCCTCAATCGCCAGCGCAACATCCTCAGCCATCACCGATTCCGCCGGGTGGTGGCTGACTCCGCCCCTGCAGCGCACGAACAGCATGCCCACCGGCCAGCGTTCCGCGATGGCAATCGCATCGTGGCCCGCGCCGCTGGGCAGCGACAGCGAGCGTCCCTGTACCGATTTTACGGCCTCCCCCAGCACGTTCTGCAGGTGCAGATCGCACGGCGTGGCGGCAATGCGGTAAAACTCCTCGGCGCTAAATGCCAGCCCGCGGCGCGATGCGATTGCCCGGGCATGTTCCAGCAGGTCGTTGAGCAACCTGTCCAGCGGTGCATCCTGCGGGCCGCGAATATCGAGCGAGAGCTGAACCTCACCGGGGATCACGTTGACCGCTCCCGGCAGACAGCGCAATTCCCCTACCGTCGCCACCAGGTTGCCGCCCTGCTGTCGGGTAGCGTTTTCAATGATAACCATCCACTCGGCGGCGGCGGCCAGCGCGTCCCTGCGGTGGTGCATCGGCACGGTTCCCGCATGTCCGGCCTCGCCGGTGAAGCGACAGTTCAGGCGACGGGCGCCGTTAATGGCTTCCACCACGCCAAGCGCGAGTGCCTCCTGCTCAAGGCACGGCCCCTGCTCAATATGCAGCTCGAGATAGGCGCTGAAATCTTCCTGACGCCTTGCGGCATGCGACACGCGGGCAGGATCGAGCCCCGTCTGGGTCATCGCCTGCGCCACGCTGATGCCGCTGGCGTCAGTTTTTTCCAGCCAGCCCTGCGGCCAGCTGCCCGTCAGCCCCCGGCTGCCTAACAGCGTAATGCCGAAGCGGGTGCCCTCTTCATCGCAAAAGCCGACAATCTCGATGGCCTGCGCCAGATGCATACCCTGCTGATGCAGGCTGTCCACCACTTCAATGGCCGTGAGCACCCCAAGCATACCGTCGTAGCGTCCCGCGTTGCGCACGGTATCCAGATGCGATCCGAGCAGCACCGCCTGCGCCCCTTCCTGCGCCCCCTCATAGCGTCCGCAGATGTTGCCCACGCTGTCCTGCCAGACGGTCATGCCCGCCTGGCTCATCCACTGCCCCACCAGCTGATTGGCCTGCTGATGCTGCGTGGAGAGATAGACCCGGGTCAGCGCATCCGGGGTTTCGCTGATGGTGGCCAGCGCGTCGGCGCGGGCCATCACCCGTTCTGCCGCCGGGCTCATTGCGGCGTCTCGCGGCGATAGTGGTCCCACGCGGCCTGCATCGCCGCACCCTGCGTGGTGGTGAATTTCAGGTAGTTCAGCACCGACTCCAGCGCGCTCAGGGTGGTCATCACGCAGTCCTTGCGCGCGTTGTAGCCCATGGTGCCGATGCGCCACACCTTGCCGTGCAGCGGGCCAAACGAGGTGCCGATTTCAATCCCGAAATCCTCCAGCATCAGCTTACGCACCTGGTCGCCGTTAACGCCCTGCGGGATGACCACGCCCAGCACGTTGTTCATCTTGTGCTTCAGATCGCCAAAGGTCTCCAGCCCCATCGCCTGAATGCCCTTCAGCAGCGCATCGCCGTGCAGCCTGTGGCGGGCGATGCCGTTATCCAGCCCTTCCTGCAGGATCAGACGCGCGCACTCGCGGGCGCCAAACAGCGCGGTGGTCGCTTCGGTGTGGTGGTTCAGGCGCTCCGGCCCCCAGTAGTCCATCACCATGCCGAGATCGAAGTAGTTGGAGTAGATCATCTCCTCATCGCCGTCGCGGTGGGCGTCGGTGCGAATGCCCTCCTCAACGCATTTGCGGCGGCGGATCGCCTCCTCCATGCGCGCGCTCAGGGTGATCGGCGACGTGCCCGACGGGCCGCCGAGGCACTTCTGCATCCCGGCCGAGACGGCGTCCAGCCCCCATGCGTCGGTCTCCAGCGCGTTGCCGCCGAGCGACGCGGTGGCATCGGTGTAAAACAGCACGTCGTAGCGGCGGCAGATGGCGCCGAGCTCGGCGAGCGGCTGCAGCATGGTGGTGGAGGTGTCACCCTGCACGGTCAGCAGCAGGCGCGGACGAATACGCTTAATCGCATCCTCCACCTGGTCCGGGGTAAACACCTCGCCCCACGGCACCTCGATGGTGTGCACCTCCGCGCGGCAGCGGCGGGCAATTTCGCACAGCAGGTGTCCAAAGCGGCCAAAGACCGGCACCAGCACTTTATCTCCGGGGCGGATGGCGGAGACCAGAATGGCTTCAATCCCCGCGCGGGAGGTGCCGTCCACCAGCATCGTCCAGCGGTTCTCGGTGCGAAACACGCCGCGATAGAGCGCCATCACCTCGTTCATGTAGTGGGTCATGGCCGGATCGTACTGGCCAATCAGCTGGCTCGACATGGCGCGCAGCACGCGCGGGTCGGCGTTGATCGGCCCCGGCCCCATCAGCAGGCGCTGGGGCGGGTTGATTTGCGGAAAGTGTGCGATATCCATTGTTAAGTCCTTATCAGTTGAGGCCGCGCACGGAGGAGATGAACTGCTTCAGTTCCGTGGTCTGCGGGTTGGCGAACAGCGTTTTGCTGTCGCCCTGCTCCCAGACTTTCCCCTGGTGCATAAACACCACGCGGTCGCCCACTTCGCGGGCAAAATTCATTTCATGGGTCACGAGAATCAGGGTCATCCCCTCGGCCGCCAGCTGCTCCAGCACCTTGAGCACTTCGCCCACCAGCTCCGGGTCGAGCGCGGAGGTGATCTCGTCGCAGAGTAAAACTTTCGGCGACATCGCCAGCGCGCGGGCAATCGCCACGCGCTGCTGCTGGCCGCCGGAGAGGCTCGACGGGTAGTAATCCAGACGATCGCCAAGCCCCACTTTCTCCAGCATGCGCTGGGCTAGTTCGCGGCATTCGGCGGCGCTTTTCTTCAGCACCCGACGCGGGGCGAGCATCACGTTCTCCAGCGCCGTCATGTGCGGGAACAGGTTGAAGCTCTGGAACACCATCCCGACCGAGCGGCTGATTTCGCGCGCCTGAGAATCCCGGTCGGTAATGGTCATGCCGCCCAGCTTGATGCTCCCGTCCTGATACCCTTCCAGGCCGTTGATGCAGCGCAGCAGCGTGCTTTTGCCCGATCCGCTGCGCCCGATAATGGAGATCACCTGGCCCATATCGATATCCAGATCGACGCCCTTGAGCACGTGGTTATCGCCGTAGTACTTCTGCACCTGATTAATGGTGATGAGAGGCATTGAATTTGGTCTCCAGATAGCGGCTGTAGCGCGACAGCGGATAACACAGAATAAAGTAGCCCAGCGCCACCAGCGCAAAGACCTTAAACGGCTGATAGGTCACGTTGGTCAGCATGGTGCCGGCCTTGGTCAGCTCGATGAAGCCGATAATCGACGCCAGCGCGGTACCTTTGATCACCTGCACCGCAAAGCCCACCGTCGGGGCGATGCCGATGCGCAGCGCCTGCGGAGCGACCACGCGAAACAGGGTCTGGCCGAAGGTCAGGCCCAGGCAGCGCGAGGCTTCCCACTGCCCCTTCGGCAGGGCGCGAATGCTGCCGCACCAGATATCGAGCAGAAATGCGCTGGTGTAGAAGGTTAACGCCAGCGAGGCGGCGGTCCACGGCGAAACGTCGATGCCGAACAGCGCCACGCCAAAGAAGGCCAGGAACAGCTGCATCAGCAGCGGGGTGCCCTGAAACAGCTCGATATAGCCGCGGATAATGCGCTTCACCGTGCACCCGCCCGTCAGGCGCAGCAGCAGGAGCGGCAGCGTTACCACTGCCCCGCCGACAAACGCCACCAGCGACAGCAGTACCGTCCAGCGTCCGGCCAGCAGCAGGTTGCGAATAATGTCCCAGTCGGTAAAGGTGGTCATCATGCCTGCACCCCCAGCCATTTGCGTCCTGCCGCCATCATCAGCTGGCGCAGGGTAATCGACAGCGCTAAGTAAATCCCGGTTGTCACCAGATAGACCTCAAAGCTCAAAAACGTTCTGGACTGGATCAGGTTGGCGGCGAAGGTCAGCTCTTCATACGAGACCTGCGACACCACCGACGAGCCGAGCATCACGATGATGCACTGGCTCACCAGCGCCGGATAAATGCGCTGCAGCGCGGGCGGCAGCACCACGCGAATAAACGTCTGCAGACGGGTCAGCCCCAGCACGCGCCCGGCCTCCCACTGTCCTTTCGGCGTGACCTGAATGCCCGCGCGGATAATTTCGGTGCTGTACGCGCCCAGGTTCACCACCATTGCCAGCAGCGCCGCCTCCCCCGCCGTCATCTTCAGGCCAAGATTCGGCAGGCCGAAGACGATGAAAAACAGCTGCACCACAAACGGCGTGTTGCGGATGATCTCCACGTAGCCGCCCCAGATCCGGCTGTACCAGGTGGTGCGTCCGCTGCGGATCGCCGCGCCGAAAATCCCGATTGCCAGCCCGCCGACGGTTGCCATTACCGTCAGCTGAATGGTGACCCACAGCCCCGCCAGCAGCTCCGGCCAGTGCGGCCAGAGGGCTGAAAAATCAAGTTGCTCCGTCATCGGCTCAGGCGCCAAGGTTTGCCGGCAGCGGGGCCTTCAGCCATTGCTCGGACAGGCCGTTCAGCGTGCCGTCCTTGATGCCCTGCTCAATCAGCGCATCCACTTTTGCCTTCAGGGCCGGTTCGTTCTTCTTCAGGCCGATAAAGCACGGTGAGTCTTTCAGCATAAAGCTCGGCACCGGGGCTTTATCCGCGTTCTGGCGCGAAATGGCCGCCACCACGAGGTTGCCGGTCGCCACGTACTGCACCTGGCCGGAGAGATAGGCCGAAAGCGTGGTGTTGTTGTCTTCGTAGCGTTTCACGTTGGCGTCTTTCGGTGCCAGGCCGGTCAGCACCATGTCCTCCACCGCCCCGCGCGTCACGCCGATGGTTTTTCCGCTCAGCGCGGCGGCGTCCTTCAGCTCGGCCCCTTTCGGGCCAAACACGCCGAGGAAGAACGGCGCGTAGGCGCGGCTGAAGTCGATCACCTTCTCGCGCTCCGGGTTTTTACCGAGGCTGGAAATGACCAGGTCCACCTTATCGGTTTGCAGGTACGGCACGCGGTTGGCGCTGGTCACCGGCACCAGCTGCAGCTTGAGCTTCATCTGTTTCGCCAGATAGCGCGCCATATCGATGTCGTAGCCCTGCGGCTGCAGATCGGTCCCTACCGAGCCAAACGGCGGGAAATCCTGCGGAACGGCAATACGAATGGTGCCGCGCTTCTCGATATCCTGAAGCTGGTCAGCCTTTGCGGGCATCTGAGTGAAGAGACAGGCGGCCCCGGCCAGTGCAATTAACAGTTTTTTCATGGTGCTTCCCCGTAACGTTAACATGAAACAAAATATTCTTTGAATGTGATTTTGCAACTAATGTGCCAGATAAGGCGAAGCGGGGAATTTTCTCTTAAAGCCTGATAAAACGCGGACGGGGCGAAAATACTCTCTATTTTCGCCCCGTTCAATTGCACCATTTCAATGCAAAGCACCAGTCTGATGCCCCATTATCGTTGTTCGAGTTCGTCCAGCTGCTGGTAGAGGGAGGCAATCTCGTGAATGCGCGGACGGCCTTTATCGAGAATGTCATGCAGGAAGGCGTTCGCCAGCAGGTTGATCAGGCTGTTGACCGAGGAGTAGCTGTCATAGGCGGAGACGCTGTCCAGCGGGGCGCAGAGATGCCAGCTCGCCAGCGGAAATAAGCTGTGGGCCTGCGGCTCGCACATCAGCAGCACCGGAATACCGCGACTCTGAAGCTGCTGCATCAGCGGACGGATGATGCGCGGGCGGCGGCGGAAAGCCATCATCACCACCAGATCGTCCGGCGTTAAGTCCACCAGCTCCTCGCTCAGGCTCTGGCCCGGCTGCGGCAGGACCAGCACCTGACCGCGCGCCTGCAGTAGCTGCTGGCGCAGGTGGAGCGCCGCCGGATAAGCGTTACGCATGCCGATAATGACGATGCGCCGCGCCTTGACCATGCAGGCCATGGCGTCGGCAAACTGCTGCGCGTCAAGGGCATTGACCCACTGGGTCAGGTTCGCCATCTCCTGCTTGTAGTGGCGCGCCAGCAGCGTGTTGCCCTGCACCGCGTCGCGGTTATCGGTGAGCGGCATCCCGCTCTGGCGCAGGGTGCGCAGCTCGTCGCGCATATCCTTATATTTCTCATAGCCCAGACGCTTAAACAGGCGGCTGACCGTGGCTTTCGACACCCCGCTCAGCTGCGCCAGCTCGGCGCTGTTGTAGCTGATCAGGTCGTCAAAATGGTCGAATATAAAGTCTGCCACCCGCTGCTCCTGCGGCGACAGCGACGGGTATTGTGCTTTCAGACGTTCATCCAGTTGTTCCATAGCGCCTCTGTAACTTTTGTTTCATCACATTATACCTTTCTTTATACGTATTCATTATACGTGCCAGTTTACTGAAACTTTTCTTTCAGAACTGGAACAGCTTTTGCAGCGCCTTGTGACTTTCAGTGTTACGAGGACTTCTCATGCAAAGCAACGTCTCCACGCACGGCATGGCCGTTGCGCCCCACCATCTTGCCAGCCAGAGCGCGCTGGCGGTGCTGCGCGAAGGCGGCAGCGCGATTGAAGCGATGGTCGCGGCGGCGGCCACCATCGCCGTGGTTTACCCCCACATGAACGGGCTGGGCGGCGATGGCTTCTGGCTTATCGTGCCGCCAGAAGGCGACCCCATCGCCATTGATGCCAGCGGCGCGGCGGGATCGCGCGCGACGCTTGCCGCCTACGACGGGCTCACGCACATTCCCCATCGCGGACCGCAGGCGGCGCTGACCGTCGCCGGCACGGTGAGCGGCTGGGACGAGGCGCTGAAGGTCTCCCGCGAGATGACCGGCAAGTCGCTGCCGCTGGCCCGCCTGCTGGCCGACGCTATTGACTATGCGCAGAACGGCACCCCGGTCACGGCCTCACAGGCCCATGCCACGGCCAGTAAATTCGACGAGCTTAAGGCCATCCCCGGCTTCGCGGAAACGTGGCTGGTGAACGGTAAGCCGCCCCAGGTCGGGAGCCGTTTTTACCAGCCCGCCATGGCCTCAACCCTGACGCGCCTGGCGGAGGACGGTCTGGACAGCTTTTATCGCGGCCCGCTGGCGAACGTGCTGGCGCACGGCTTGGAGACGCTGGGAATGCCCGTGACGCTGGCCGATCTTAACGCGCACGTTGCCCGGCGCACCGCGCCGCTGAAGTTGCAGCATCAGCAGGGGGAGATCTTTAACCACGCCCCGCCGACGCAGGGGCTGGTCTCGCTGGCGATACTCGGCATCACCGACCGCCTGAATATGGCGGAGGCCGACGACGCGGACACCATTCACCGCATCGTTGAAGCCACCAAGCTGGCCTTTGGCCTGCGCGATGCCCACATTACCGACCCGCGTGAGCTGAAAACCGAGATTCAGAAACTGCTGGATCCCGCCGCCCTGCAGGCGCTTGCCGACAGGGTTGACGACGGCCACGCCGCGCCGTGGGGAACCGGAAAAGGTCCCGGCGATACGGTGTGGATGGGGGTGATGGATAACAGCGGGCTTGCCGTGTCGTTTATCCAGAGTATTTATCACGAGTTCGGCAGCGGCGTGGTGTTGCCCGATACCGGCATCGTCTGGCAGAACCGGGGGGCGTCGTTCAGCCTCGACCCCGCTCATCTTCTGGCCCTCGCGCCGGGCAAACAGCCTTTCCATACCCTGAACCCGGCGGCGGCGCGTCTTAAGGACGGGCGCGTAATGGTCTACGGATCGATGGGCGGTGACGGACAGCCGCAAACCCAGGCCGCGCTCTTTACCCGCTACGTGGTTCAGGGCGTGCCCTTGCAGGAAAGCATTTCCCGCCCGCGCTGGCTGCTGGGGCGCACCTGGGGACAAACCTCAGACACCTTAAAACTGGAAGGACGCTTTAGCGCTGAGACGGTCGCTGAACTGCGGGCGCGGGGGCATGAGGTCGAACGCTTCCCGGACTTTAGCGAAGCGATGGGCCACGCGGGCGCGATTGTCCGGCACCCCAACGGGCTGTATGAAGGGGCGTTTGACCCGCGCAGCAACGGCGCGGCCGCCGGATACTGAGGAGAAAACAATGACGACACAACAACCCGACTGGCAGGCGTATCTTGCGCAAATGGAGTCCGTGCTCGGCGTGACGCTGGACGATGCCCGCCGCGCCGAGCTGCAGTTGCAGTTCAGCCGCATTGCCAGCATGGCCGCCCCGCTGATGGCGCTGCCGCTCGACGACCGTCTGGAGATCGCAGGAGTGTATAAAGCATGACGCTACACGAGATGAGTATCAGCGACATTCAACAGGCGCTGAGCGCGGGCGAGCTGAGCGCCCATGAGATTGCCCGCCAGACGCTGGAGGCGATTGGGCGCGTTAATCCGCAGATCAATGCCTGGACCACCGTGACGGAAGCACGCATGCTCGCCGAGGCCGAGAACATCGACACCCTGCGCCGCGAAAAGCGCCCCCTGCCGCCGCTGGCAGGCGTGCCCTACGCGGTGAAAAACCTGTTCGACGTTGCCGGACACACCACCCTCGCGGGCGCCGGGCTGTTCAGCCAGCGTCCCGCTGCGGCCGTTGACAGCTTCGCCGTGCGCCAGCTGCGCAGCGCGGGCGGGCTGCTGTCCGGGATGGTGAATATGGACGCCTACGCCTACGGCTTTACCACCGAGAACAGCCACTACGGCGCGACGCGTAACCCGCACGACCTGACGCGCATTGCGGGCGGGTCCTCTGGCGGTTCAGCCGCCGCCGTAGCCGCCGGGCTGGTGCACTTTTCGCTCGGCACCGACACCAACGGGTCGATTCGCGTTCCGGCCTCGCTGTGCGGCATCTATGGCCTCAAGCCCACCTTTGGCCGCCTGTCACGATCCGGCAGCCATCCGTTTGTCGCGAGCCTGGATCATATCGGCCCCTTCGCCCGCCGGGTGTGCGACCTGGCGTCCGTGTACGACGCGCTGCAGGGCCGGGACAGCAGCGACCGTTTTCAGGCAGAGAGCTCGCGCGAGCAAACGCGCCCCCTGCTAGACCGCGGGCTTGACGGCCTGCGCTGCGCGGTGCTCGGCGGCTACTTCACCACCTGGTGCGACGCACAGGCCAGAGACGCCGTGGCGCGGGTGGCGAAGGCGCTCGACGTGCAGGATGAGCTGCAGTTTCCGGACGCCGAGCTGGCGCGCTCCGCGGCGTTTATCATCAGCGCCTCCGAAGGGGGAAATCAGTACCTGCCCGCGCTTCGCCGCGAGCCCGAGCGCTTTGAGCCGCACTCACGGGAGCGACTGCTGGCAGGCGCGATGATCCCCTCCGCCTGGTATATTCAGGCCCAGCGGTTCCGCGCGCAGGCGCGGCAGGCGTTTCACGCGCTGTTTGCCCAGGCCGACGTGCTGATCGCACCCGCGACGCCGCGCAGCGCCACGCGGATCGGCGAGCAAACCATGGAGATTAACGGTCAGCCGCTCCCCATCCGCGCCAGCATGGGGATGCTGACCCAGCCGATTTCATTTTTGGGCCTGCCCGTGACCACCGTTCCGCTGCGCACCGCACATGGCGCGCCGATTGGCCTGCAGCTGATTGCCGCGCCGTTAAACGAGCAGGCCTGCCTGCGCGTCGCGCGCGTGCTGGAAGAGAGCGGCATCACCGATGCCCGCCCGGCGGAGGTTGCAGCATGATCAATCACGATGACATTAACCTGCCGTGGGTGGTTGCCGAGGTGACCGCCGCGTTTTATCGCTATGAAGACGCGCTGGTGAGTAACAACATTGCCGTGCTGGACGAGCTGTTCTGGCACGACAAAAACACGGTGCGGCTGGGGGCGGGTGAAAACCTGTACGGGATCGATGAAATCCGCGCCTTTAGGGCGGCGCGCCCGTCTGCCGGGCTTCAGCGGACGCTGCGCCACACCGTGATTACCACCTTCGGGGAGGATTATGCCGTGTGCAGCACCGAGTTTACCCGTGAAGGTACGGAGCGGATTGGCCGCCAGCAGCAGACGTGGGTAAGGTTTGCCTACGGGTGGCGCATTGTTGCGGCGCAGGTGAGTTTGATGGTGTAATGATTTGCTGCTCAGGGCGGGAAATCGCCCTGAGCGCTGTTTTAGCGATGCGCGTTGTAAGCAGTTATGCTAATTAACCTGCTTTTAACAAGCCGATGGCATGATCGAGTTGCTTGTAGAGTTTGTGTCTCAAATTTTCTAACTCGTCATTTTCTCGAATGAGAGGTATTCCATTTTTATGAAGAACAATATCGTTAAATGATCCCATTCCACCGTAGAGTTTTTTCAATGAGTAAATGGATGACTCATAATCAACATCGAGCTCGAAGCCCAGTTTTTCAAATGTTTTTGCCCATGAGTCCTCATCATTTGAGGACAGTATGGTGATGATATCAATTACCGTTTTCTTTATTTCATTTTTCATTTTAAACCGCCACGTCCAAGTATCTTAATGCCAGGTATTTTCCAGGGGGTAGGTACTATAACTTGCTCAGTTCCACCGGAATAAAGGTCTGTTTGATAACCTACCTTTCCAACATATACTTTTGTTCCTGCGGGTATTTGAATCTCATGATAGCTATCAAGAGGAGATTCACTTCCATTGGGCCATTTGGGTAGTAGCGCCTTATCTACCCTGGTTTGAAGTACACCCAGAGGTTGTTCATATCCGAAAAATTGACCTAATGGTCGCCCCTCAACACCACCTCTATAAAAACGTGTATCTGTTGATAGAGAGATCTCTTTGTATGTACCACTGGAAAAGGTTTCTGCTAGCTCTTTAGGTAATGGTCCGGGCTTTATCATCGAATATTCACCCTCAACTTTTCCCAGAACGTGGAGATCGTTTATCTCACCAGCAGCCCCTAATCGAACAAGACCAAGACCCGCAGCAACAGAAGCGCCAGCAATGATTAACCCTTTGTTGCCCATAACCTGATCGTAACCTGCTGGAGCATCGGCGCCTAGTTGCTGTGCGGTCTTATGAAACCCCTCTATGTTGCCGTTGTAGATGCCACCCGCCGCAAGAAGCCTTCCCGCGGCTTTGCTGTTTATGGTTTTTGTGGCCTGAGCGTGCTGTATCGGGGCATCGAAATAGTGCTCCTTAACGGTCGGAGGCGGCTTCCTGCCCTGGTGTTCGTTAAGGGCGTACTCGTAGATTTGACGCACAACCTGCGGGAAGCTCTCGCTGTAGGTATCCATGAAGCAGTCGTAAACCAGATTACCTTCGCCATCAAAGGAGAATGGATTGCGGAACTTATTCCACTTTTCCCCCGTGTCCACGCCGACCATCCAGCCGTGCTCAAGATTCCATCTCACTTCATCATAAAGTCCGTCATATTCGGAACGCTGCTTGCGTCTGTAGGGCTGCGCCGCGTGGCGATGGTGAACACCTTGCCGCCGTTTCGGGACGCTATTACGGTGAAGGAGATTACATTGATAGTCGTAATCCAGGTAATCCAGTTCGTAGAATATGCTCGCCATCTCCAGCGCTTCACGTGGCGTGAGGATGAACTGAATATTATCCGGCGCCAGTATTCGCTGGGCTTCCCATCTCATGTAGAGCGTGAACATCCGGTTCCGTCCCTTTTCCCTTTAAAGTGGAGGGATTTTCCGGCTGAAGTGACGAAAAGTCTATCATTCAGGCAAAAAAACCTAATACCCACATAATGGGTACACCTAAAAATGGCTAGCGGAGCATCCAACGTCAGGCCGATCTTTTAGGTTTCCGTAGGTGCGGTTTGCCTACGTGTGGCGCATTGTTGCGGCGCAGGTGAGTTTGATGGTATAGACCGGGTAAGGCGCAGCCCCCACCCGGCAAAACATCGCACAATTACTTCTGAAACGGATGCACTTCCCGCCAGTGGTCAGCAATCTGCTGGCGGGTACAGACCCACACCCGATCGTGCTGCTGCACGTAATCCAGAAACCGTTGCAGCGCGCGAAAACGCCCCGGCCTTCCCAGCAGGCGGCAGTGCATGCCGATGGACATCATCTTTGGCGCGCTCTCCCCCTCCTCGTACAGCACGTCAAAGCTGTCCTTCAGGTACGTATAAAACTGCTCGGCGGTGTTAAACCCCTGCGCGGTCGCGAAGCGCATGTCGTTCGCATCCAGCGTATAGGGCACGATCAGGTGCGGCTTTTGGGTGCCGTCGCCGCAGGTCACTTCCGTCCAGAAGGGCAGGTCATCGCCGTAGTAGTCGCTGTCGTAGTCAAAGCCGCCGTGCTCCACCACCAGCTGGCGGGTGTTGGGGCTGTCGCGCCCGGTGTACCAGCCGGTTGGCGGCTTGCCGAACAGGTCGGTAAGAACCTGCACCGCCTTATGCAGGTGGTCGCGCTCCTGGCTGATGTCCATGTTCTGATAGTGGATCCAGCGCCAGCCGTGGCTGACCACGTCGTAATCCGCGGCTTTAATCGCCTCAACAATCTCCGGGTGACGCGCCAGCGCCATCGCCACGCCAAAGACCGTCAGCGGCAGGCCGCGTTTTTGAAATTCACTGTGGATCCGCCAGAACCCGGCGCGGCTGCCGTATTCGTAAAGGGAGTCCATCGACATGTGTTTGTCCGGATAGCTGGCCGCGCCGATGATGTCCGACAGGAACTGCTCGGACCCGGCATCGCCGTGCAGAACGTGGTTTTCCGCCCCTTCTTCATAATTGAGCACAAACTGCACCGCGATGCGCGCCTCATTCGGCCACCGCGCGTGCGGCGGGTTGCCCGCGTAGCCGCGCAGATCCCGCGGATAATCCTGTTCGAAAAGCCCCATACCACCCCCAAAAGTTAAAATGGATTCAATGCCTGAAAATGCCCGCTTAACGGTTTGCTCTCCGGGAAGGCCAGATCCCCATGCTTGCTGGTCGTGAGCCCCAGCGCCACCAGCGATTCCACCATCTTCACCGCCGCGCTGACGCCGTCGATCACCGGCACGCGCAGCTCGCGGGTCAGCTCCTGCGCCAGCGTCGCCATGCCGCCGCAGCCCAGCACGATGGCGCCGCAGCCATCCTCCTTCAGCGCCTGTATACAGCGCGCGCGCACCTTCTCCTGCGCCAGACCGCTGCCGTCTTCCAGCGCCAGCACCGGGAGATCGATAGCGTGCAGCGCCGCGCACTTGTCCTGAAAGCCATACTGGTGCAGAAGATGGCGGGCAATAATCAGCGTGCGCGGCAGCGTGGTGACCACCGAAAAGCGCGTCGCGACCAGCGTCGCCATATGCATGGCAGCTTCGGCGATACCGATAACCGGCCCCTGCGCCAGCTCGCGCGCCGCCAGCAGTCCCGGATCGCCAAAGCAGGCAATCACGTGACCGTCCACGCCCTGCTCCCTGCCTTTTTTGATCTGTTCCAGGACACCAACGGCGGCGATGGCCTCATCAAAGTGGCCCTCGATAGACGGCACGCCCGCGCCCGGGCAAACCGCGAGGATCTCCGTTCCCGGTGCCGCCACCGCGCGGGCCGCCGCGCCGATGGTTTCCGTCATCGCGAGGCTGGTGTTGGGGTTGATCACTTGTATACAGACAGACATTACGACTCCTTGTGGCCGGCAAACAGCCGGGCAAAATCAGGCAGGCACTCGCCCGCCCGCTCGAAGCAAAGGCTGGCAACGATGTGTTCAAAATGGTGCATGAGGGCATCGCTTAGCGGCTGCAGCGCCTTCTGACGCAACAGATCCACAAGCTGTTCGTGATCGTTGCAGCGGCAGCCCTGACGCCACGGCGCACCCCAGGTAGCAATCACCAGCGAGGAGCGCTGGCTCAGGCTTGTCACCATCTCCGTCAGCACCTGGTTACCGGAGATGGCCTGCAGTTGTATGTGGAAACTGGCGGAATGTCGGATTGCCGCCGGGCCGTCGTACGCCTCGTGCGCCTGCTGCTCCTGACGAATAATGGCCTCCAGCGCGGCAAGGTGCGGCGGCTGACAGTGCGCCAGCACGTCCGGCAGGTTAGCGACCTCCAGCAGCGCGCGGGTGCGGAAGATGTGCCGCGCCTCTTCCACCGCCGGACTGGCGACGTGTGCACCACGTTTGGGCGTCAGGGTGACCATTTGCACAGCGGCGAGTCGTTGAAGCACCTTGCGGATGCCCGTGCGGCTCACGCCAAACACCTCGGCCAGCGCCTCTTCCGGCAATTTGCTCCCCGGCAGCAGCTGATGTTCGACAATCGCGGTCATCAGCGCCTGGAAGATGGTTTCGTCTTTGTCATGCAGGTCTGGCGCGGTCTGCAGGGCGTTTATGTTGTTCATTCACCACTCCGAATTTTACTTTCCGTTATCGAATCGTATACATAAAAATAAAATATTGCATACAAGATTTATTATTTTGGCCTGGATCCTGCAACACCGTTTGCACTCCCACTCAACGGGTTTTCATTCACAGGAGCAGGTTTCATGCCAAACAGTCAAAACGCACAGCAGGGTACGGCCGCTGATTCCGGTGCGGTTTACAGCCCACGTCTTTGCAATGAGGATCTGGCACCGACGCGTGACCAGAACTGGAGCTGGTACAACATCTTTTCTTTCTGGATGTCCGACGTTCACAGCATGGGGGGTTACGTTGTTGCCGCGAGCTTCTTTACGCTCGGGCTGGCAAGCTGGCAGGTGCTGCTCTGCCTGCTGGTGGGGATCTGCATTGTGCAGCTGTGCGCCAACCTGGTAGCCAAACCGAGCCAGATGGCGGGCGTGCCCTATGCGGTGATCAGCCGTCAGGCGTTTGGCGTCTTCGGGGCCAATATTCCGGCGGTGATCCGCGGGCTTATCGCCTTTGCGTGGTACGGCATTCAGACCTGGCTTGCCGCCAACGCGCTGATGCTGGTGGTGCTGAAGTTCTGGCCTTCTCTGGCAAGTCTTACCACCGGTGCCTTCCTGGGCCTGTCGCCGCTGGGCTGGATCTGCTTTGCCATCATGTGGGTTCTCCAGGCGATGGTCTTCTGGCACGGCATGAACGCCATTAAGCGCTTTATTGATATCGCCGGTCCGGCGGTCTATGTGGTGATGCTGGCCCTTGCGGGTTGGATTGTATACAAGACCGGTTTTGACGGGATCTCTTTCACCCTCGCCAGCAAATCCCTGAGCGCGGGCGAGCAGACCTGGCAGATGATCACCGCGACCGCGCTGGTGGTCTCCTACTTCTCCGGCCCGCTGCTCAACTTTGGCGACTTCTCCCGCTACGGCAAAAGCATGGGTGAGATCCGCCGCGGCAACCGCTGGGGGCTACCGTTTAACTTCCTGCTATTCTCCATCGTCACCGTGGTGATTGTCTCCGGCACCCAGTCGCTGTTTGGCCGCATGATCACCGACCCGATCGAAACCGTCAGCCGCGTAGGTAACGATCTGGCCGTGGCAATTGGCCTGCTGACGATGATCACCGCCACCATCGGGATCAACATCGTCGCGAACTTTGTCTCACCGGCGTTTGATTTCTCTAACTGCTCGCCGCAGAAGATCAGCTTCCGCACCGGGGGCATGATTGCCGCCGTCGGCTCGATCCTGCTCACCCCGTGGAACCTGTTCAACTCGCCGGAGCTCATCCATTACACCCTGGACGTGCTCGGGGCGTTTATCGGCCCGCTGTTCGGCATTCTGATTGCCGATTTCTACCTGATTAAGCGCGGCAAGGTGTCGGTAGACGATCTGTTCGACGACACGCCAAAGGGCAAATACTGGTACCGCAACGGCTTTAACCCGAAGGCCATTGGCGCGCTGATCCCATCCGTTGCTGTAGGTCTGGTGATTGGCTTTATCCCGGCCCTGCATGAAGTGGCAAACTTCAGCTGGTTTATCGGCGTCTTCCTCGGCGGCGTGACCTACCGCTGGCTGGCGCGGGAAGAGCGCGAGACGGCAGGCGCGGCCTCGTTCAGCTCCCGCGTGGCGACGCAAAAAGAGTAACCCCTCCCTCCGGCCGCAGTTTATCTGCGGCCCGTTCATTCTGGCATCGTTCTTGCTGAGCTTTTTCACCCCGCTACGCAAACACTAAGGCAGGACCCACGATGGAATACCAGACTGCGATACGCGGTGCATTTTTTGATATTGGCCGGGTCTGCGACAGCGCAGACGCGATTGCCCAACACGCCCGCTACCTTGAGGACGGGCTGCTGTTTATCCAGAACGGAAAAATTCTGGCGCACATGGCGTGGCAGGAGGGCGAGCAGTATCTCGACCCTCACAAAGGCTACACGGACCTGCGAGGCAGGCTGCTGCTGCCCGGTTTTGTCGACACCCACGTTCATTATCCACAAACGGAGATGATCGGCGCCTTTGGCGAACAGCTGCTGGAGTGGCTGACCACCTACACCTTCCCGGTGGAGAGCCAGTTTGCCGATGAAGCCTACGCGAAAGAGATCGCCGAATTTTTCATTAACCAACTGGTGAGCAACGGCACCACCACCGCGCTGGTGTTTTGCACGCTGCATCCGCAATCGGTCGAAGCGCTGTTTACCGAAGCCCTGCGCCTCAACATGCGCCTTATAGCCGGAAAGGTGATGATGGACCGGCACGCGCCGGACTACCTGAGCGAAGACGCGAAGCAGAGCTACCGGCAGACGCGGGCGCTGATCCAGCGCTGGCACCATCGGGGGCGGCTGGGGTACGCCATTACGCCGCGCTTTGCGCCGACCTCATCCCCCGAGCTGCTTGCGGCGGTCAGCCTGCTCAGAGAGGAGTTTCCGGATACCTGGCTGCAGACCCATCTCAGCGAAAACCCAAACGAAGTGGCCTGGGTGAACGATCTCTGGCCGGAGCACGAGCGCTATCTGGACGTGTATCACCACTACGGCCTGACCGGCGAGCGCAGCGTGTTTGCCCACGCGATTCATCTGCACCACAGCGAGTGGCAGTGCCTGCACGACACCGGTTCGGCGGTGGCATTTTGCCCCACCTCGAACCTGTTTCTCGGCAGCGGGCTGTTTCGCCTGCCCGCCTGCTGGCAGCACAAGGTGCGGATGGGCATCGGCACCGACGTCGGCGCGGGGACGACCTTCAGCATGCTGCGCACCCTGGGAGAAGCCTACAAGGTCGGCCAGCTTCAGAGCTACCGCCTGCGTGCCAGCGAGGCGTTTTATCACGCCACGCTGGGCGGCGCGCACGCCCTCAGGCTGGACGATAAGATTGGCAACTTCGCGGCAGGCAAAGAGGCGGATTTCGTGGTTATCGACCCCAACGTCACGCCGCTGCAGCGCCTGCGCAATCGCCGCTGTCAGGATATCTACGAGCAGCTATTTGTGCTGATGACCCTGGGCGACGAGCGCAACATCAGCGAGACCTGGGTCAACGGCGAGCGGGTATGGTCAACTGCCCCGGTAGGTTGACCACCCGCCAGGTGCAATCACAAACGGCAGATGGAAGTGCTCGTCTGCCGCTTCTCCCGTCACAAAATCAATTTGCGCGCAGGGGTAAATCGTCTCCCGGCCGGTTGCGCGAAACCACCCGCCGATCTCCGCCACCAGCCGATAGTGGCCTGCGGGCAGGAAAGGGACAAATTCGGTGATGCGACCATTAACGTTGGTAACGCCCGTCGCCATGATTTCGCCCTCCCGTTCTAGGTGAACCGTCACGCCCGCGGCGGGTTTGCCCGTTGAAATATCGAGAATATGGGTGCTGAGCGTGCTCATTCGCTAATCACTCCTTCCAGCCGCAGCAGCGTAATTTCCCGCAGCTGTTCCAGCGCAGCATGGATTTCCTGCGCGTCGCTGTTTTCCAGCCGCGCGCGCAGGGCTTGTAATATCTCCTCGCCGCTGCGGCCCTTCGCGCGGATCAGAAATACGCGCCCAAAGCGGGCCTCGTAGCGGGCGTTACCCTCGCGCAGCGCCTGCGCAAGCGCCGCGTCACGGTCATTCACCGCGCCCTGCTCCTGACGCGACAGCGCCGCCTCCACCTCTTCACCCGCGGGCTTTTCCCCGATGCGCGGGTGCGCGCTCAGGGCTTGCGCTAACGACGCCTCATCCCAGCGCTGCATCAGCGCCTGCGCCGCGATCGTCAATTCACTCCGGCTCGGGTAAGGCCGTCCATAAACCAGCGCCTCAGCCCAGCCGGGGAGCGCCACGCAGGGGGTGAGCAGCGCGAGAGCCTCTTTCTCAGGAAGATGATTGAAGTCGTGCAGTGCGATCATAGTGTCTCCTTTATTGTCCTCCTCCGGGTTGTTGCACAAACCACGCCACTCTTGTCGCCGATGTGAAACAGTCGATTCTGTATGGCTGGACAGGAAATTATTGATTCATAAAAAGGCATATTCACCGTGTTTGCGCACCTTAGCAGTGCAAACTCACCTCCCACAACGCCGTTTTCGCCACTCTGCAGCCTGGTACGCAAATTGCTGAATGTTTTTACACCCTGCAAAAGGAGAGAAGCATGAAAGCAATCGTCATTGGCGCGGGTATTGGCGGCCTGAGCGCTGCCGTCGCGCTAAAGAAAGCGGGCATCGACTGTACCGTGTTCGAAGCCGTAAAAGAGATCCGGCCCGTCGGGGCGGCCATCTCCATCTGGCCTAACGGCGTGAAGTGTATGCAGCACCTCGGCATGGGCGACATTATCGAAACCTACGGCGGTCCGATGCGTTTTATGGCCTACAAGGATTACCGGCGCGGCGACACCCTGACCCGCTTCAGCCTCGCCCCGCTGGTTGAGCGTACCGGCGGGCGCCCCTGCCCCGTCTCGCGCGCTGAACTCCAGCGCGAAATGCTGGACTTCTGGGGGCGCGACAAGGTGCAGTTCGGCAAGCGCGTGGAACACGTCCACGAAGACGACGCGGGCGTAAGCGTGACCTTTACCGATGGCACCACGGCAACAGGCGATTTTGTGATTGCCGCCGACGGCAGCCACTCGGCGGTTCGTCCGTACGTGCTGGGCTATACCCCGGAGCGCCGCTACGCCGGCTACGTGAACTGGAACGGGCTGGTGAAGATTGATGAAGAGATTGCCCCGGCGCACCAGTGGACCACTTTCGTTGGCGAGGGTAAACGCGTGTCGCTGATGCCCGTCTCCAACGGACGCTTCTATTTCTTTTTTGACGTGCCGCTGCCCGCGGGCCTGGCGGAGGATCGCACCACCCTGCGCGCCGATCTCACGGGCTACTTCCGCGGCTGGGCGCCGCCGGTGCAGAAGCTTATCGCCGCGCTGGATCCCGATACCACCAACCGCATTGAAATCCATGACATCGAGCCGTTCGACAGCCTGGTTCGCGGCAACGTCGCGCTGCTCGGCGATGCCGGGCACAGCACCACGCCGGATATCGGCCAGGGCGGCTGCGCGGCCATGGAGGACGCCGTGGTGCTGGGCGAATGCCTGCGTGAAAACCACAACATTACGCTGGCGCTGCGGCAGTACGAAGCCCTGCGCTGCGACCGGGTGCGTGACCTGGTGCTGAAAGCGCGTAAACGCTGCGACGTCACCCACGGGAAAGATATGGCGTTGACGCAGGCCTGGTATCAGGAACTCAAAGAGGAGACCGGGGAACGCATTATCAACGGTCTGTGCGAGACCATTCAGGGCGGCCCGTTAGGCTGAACAAGAGGGACAACGATGAAAAGAGAACCGACACCACCCGCCCACTGCACGTTTGAGCCAGAGGACTGGCTGCGCCTGGCGAAATGCTGGCATCCGGTTGCGCGCGCCTGCGACGTCGGCCCGGCCCCCGTCAAGGCCACCCTGCTGGATGAACAGCTGGTGATTTACCGAATTAACGACCGGGTCGTGGTTGCCCGGGACGTGTGTCCGCACCGCGGCGTGCCGCTGACGCTCGGCTTTCACGACGATCACGGGATTATCTGCCCCTACCACGGCTTACGCTTTGGTGAAGACGGCCGCTGCAACCGCATTCCGTCCAGCCCCGACCAGCCCGTTCCGGCGAAGCTGAACCTGATTAACTACGCGGTGGAAGAGCGCTTCGGCCTGATCTGGACCTGCCTGGCGTTTGACCCGGACAATCCCGTGCCGCTGCCCACCATGCCGCACTGGAGCGACGACGGATTTCAGCAGATCAACTGCCCGGCGTTTGAGGTGAACGGCTTCGCCGGGCGCCAGGTGGAAGGGTTTCTGGATGTTGCCCACTTTGCGTGGATCCATACCGATACCTTTGCCGATCCCAATAATCAGCTTGTCCCTAGCTATCAGCCGCAGGAGACGGCCTTCGGTTTCGTGGCCGATTACTGGAGTTCCGTGAGCAACTATCCCGCCAGTTCACCCGTGCAGGCGCCAGAAGGGTTCCAGTGGCTGCGCCATTTTGAAATGCATCTGCCTTTTACCGCCACCCTGACGATTCATTTTCCGGGTGAATCACGGCTGGTGATTATGAACGCCGCCTCGCCCGTCTCGTCACGGGTGACCCGCATGTTCGCGCCCATCGCGCGCAACTTTGATCTGCATATTCCGGTGGAGGACGTGCATGCCTTTAACCTGCGCATTTTTGAAGAGGATCGCCTGATGGTCGAAACCCAGCGCCCGGAAAGTCTGCCGCTGGATCTCACTCTGGAAGCCCATATTCCGGCAGATAAGAGTTCGATTGCCTACCGTCGGGGACTGAAGAAGATGGGCTTTGGCGAATTTTTCCTGGTATGACGGAGGCCAATATGCTGAACGTGATCGTTGACGGGCTGTGGCGCGAGGGGGATAAAAGCCTCGCCGTCAGGCTGGTGGCCGAAAACGGCGACGCGCTACCGGCGTGGCAACCCGGCGCGCACATTGATGTCCACCTGCCCTGCGGCGTGGTCCGCCAGTACTCTCTGACCGGGGCATGTGGCGACGAGAGCTATCTTATCTGCGTGGGGCGAGAAGCCGCCTCGCGCGGCGGGTCGCGCTACGTTCATGAAACGCTGCGTCCGGGCCAGAGGCTTTCAATCTCGGCCCCGCGCAATCTGTTTTCGCTGCATCAGGCTGAGCGGGTATTGCTGCTGGCAGCAGGGATTGGCATTACGCCGCTGTATGCGATGGCATTGCAGCTGAAAGCGACCGGAACGCCGTTTACGCTGCACTATTACGTCAGAAACCGGGAAAGCGCGGCGTTTGCGCGCGAACTCTCGCAGTGCGGTGACTGCATTATTCATACCACCACCCCACGAACCACGCTGGCGGAGCATTTCCCTGCACCTGAAGCGGGGCTGCACGCGTGGGTGTGCGGACCTGCGGGGTTTATGGAGAAAGCGCGCGATGTGGCGGCGGCGAAGGGATGGAATGACGCCCATATCCACAGCGAGGCGTTTCAGCCCGCTCCCCCTGTCACAAGCGGCGTCGCAGGTGAGATCTTTACGGTCAAACTTGCTTCTACCGGCGAGCGCTGGCCGGTGCCTGCGGATAAGACCATCGCTCAGGTATTACAGGAAAACGGCGTGGACGTGCCGCTGTCCTGCGAAATGGGGATCTGCGGCGCCTGCCTGACGCCGGTGATTGACGGCGTGGTGGACCACAGGGATAGCGTGCAGTCGGAGGCAGAAAAAAGCGCGGCTGACCAGCAGGTGGCGCTCTGCTGTTCGCGGAGTCACTCCGGGGAGCTGGTAATTGCGCTGTAAAACGAAAAAACCCTGCGATATTGCTATCGCAGGGTTTTCGAATTTGGCGGAAGCGTAGAGATTCGAACTCTAGAACCCTTTCGGGTCGCCGGTTTTCAAGACCGGTGCCTTCAACCGCTCGGCCACGCTTCCAAAGTGAGGCGCACTATAAACATCTATTAGCGCCTTGTAAAGCAGGAATTTTTCTATTTTTGCCTGCAGGCGTTTGACTGCGCAAAAAGTCACCCGGACGCTTTCCTGCCCTCCCCCCTTCCCCCCTTGTACATACCGTTACACAGCAACGCTCATCCTTTTAAATCACCGTGGTATAGAATGCCAAAAAAAATAGACGGCCATGTGTTTTGTAATGGTAATAAATCCGGGTAATGCGGGTTTTAACGCATTACTGTCATAGCGCCTTACTGGTTGATGATGAAAATCAAAAATACGTTTTGCTTACATATCCTGATGGCCGTTTTGGCCATTTTAGTCCTGAGTTTTCACCCGCTGGTGACAAGCTTTGATCCGCCGCTTAAATTCCAGCCGCTGATCAAGTCTATGGCAGGGACGACAAAAGAACAGGCGGAAAAAATAGCCACAATTTCCCATGCTTTAGAAGGGAATGCTATTTTCTTCCTTGGTGCGTCTGAGGTCGCCACCTCAGAAGAGGAACATTACGCCGTATTTAATTATTTTAATAAGCAATTGCACCAGCCCGTCGTGGCCTATGGCGATGCGTTTGTCGATGACGAAACGCAATTTTTACTTCTCTCGCGTTTTAAAGATAGCCTTAACGCAAACAGCAAAGTGGTGCTGCTTCTGGCGCCTGACGGCTTTTATTCAAAAGGCCTGCCGCCCGCTATCTATGCGGATAATTTTCCGGGCTCGATTTTTAATCCCCTGATGAAGGATCCGCAGGCGCGCCCGTTCCTGGTTAATTACCTGAAGCATATTGATGCGAAAGAGATAAGCCATTTAACCTTCGGGCAAATGCGTGTGTATGGCTGGCATCCGGCGCTGGTATGGGACGAGCTGAGTTTTCAGTTTGCAAACTTCTGCACCCTGATTAAAAACGACTGGCTGTCGCTGCTCAACATCAGGCCACAGACGGCGCAGCCCTGGCCTCAGCAGCCAACCGCCCGTCTTTCCCCTGACTGGGATAAAGCGCTGGCGAATGCCCGCGAGTTGAATAAAAAGCGCCATCAGAGCGCGGCCACGCTGTGGATGGACAAAACGATTTACGACGAGGA
The DNA here is from genome assembly GCF_900324475.1 of Enterobacter bugandensis. Lineage (NCBI taxonomy): Bacteria > Pseudomonadati > Pseudomonadota > Gammaproteobacteria > Enterobacterales > Enterobacteriaceae > Enterobacter > Enterobacter bugandensis. The sequence continues at coordinate 1,703,932 of NZ_LT992502.1, read as the reverse complement.
CGGTAAGCCGCAGCAGTGGGATGACACGCCGGTGGTGCCGGGGCAGTTCGCCGCGTTCAGGAAAACCGTTCAGCTTTTGAAAGCGCATCACGTGCAGGTGATTGCTATCGTCGACCCGGTTAACCCCTGGGCGCTTTACAATACCGACACCTTCCGCCCGTTCGATAAGCAGATTCAAACCATTCTGAAAGAGAACCAGATCCCGTATTTGGATATGTACGCCATGCCGTATCAGAACGGCTGGAACTGGGATCGTCTGCACCCTACCGAACTGGCCTGGGTGCCAATGCTTCGCTTTATTGCACAGAGTTTTAAATAATGAAAATCGCGATCCGTCTTTTTTGCCTTTATTTACTGCTGGCGATCACCGTCGTTGCATGGACCGCTGTCGATGACAGCATGAGTATGCAGCTGCATTTTGAATATCAAAAATTCTGAGGCGAAATGATGTACAGCTCAGGAATATTTTTTGTCTGTTTATTTTCATCCGCGCTGGCGTTTGCGATGGTTAATCGTGTTTTACGCCACCGTCTGACCTGGCTAGTTTCCTTATCCGTGGTGACAGCATTAGGCTGGAGTTATATTTTTCAGGGCAATTACGGTGTTCCCGTAGCCGTCTTTTGCTGGTTTTATCTTGTCGCCACGTTAAAAGAAAAAGGCAGATTAAAAACCTGGCAGGCGGTCGTTTTAACGCTGCTGCCTCTGGTTCTGGTGAAATTACATTTTAATTATCACCTCGGCACAATCGGTCTCTCTTTTATGACCTTCCGCGCTGTGGATGTACTGCTGTATCGCAGTAAAAAAGAGGGCCAGAATTTCCTGCACTATTTCTGCTATCTCTTTATGCCCTTTATTATTCTGGCCGGCCCGATGTATCGCTGGCGGACATGGATGAGCGATGTGAATAAGCCGGCATTTGTCCTGAACCGCGAGCAGTTTTTAACGGCGCTGGAGCAAATTATTACCGGCATCATTCAGAAGTTCCTGTTTGCCATGCTGATCGATTCGCTCGTCGTGCAGCCCTGGAGCCATAAGCCGTTTACCCTGACCGTGGGCGTGGTGATGTCGATTGCCTACAGCGCCTATCTGTACTTCGATTTTGCGGGCTACAGCAATATGGCCATCGGCGCGGGTCGGCTGTTTGGGCTGAATATTCCGGCAAACTTCAACATGCCGCTTCTTGCGAAGAACCCGCAGGATTTCTGGCGCCGCTTCCACATCAGCCTGTCCGAATGGCTGCGCGACGTGGTCTTTATGCCCGTCTATATGAATCTGATGAAGTCTAACTTTTTCCGCCAGAACAAAACGCTGGCGCAAAATATCGGTATTTTTTGCACCCTGTTCTGCATGGGGGCGTGGAATGGCCTGGAACGCCATTACGTCATCAGCGGCGCGCTGTTTGGCGCGATTTCCGTCGCGCACAACATGCTGCTGTGGTCAGCCAAACGCAGCCCAACGTTACACCGCGGATTGCAGTATCCGGCCGTTGCGTTTTTGGGACGAATTCTGACGCTGGGAAGCGCCGCAGGATCCCTTTACATCTTCAGTGGAATGTCACCTCTATGAAAAATCACTCCGATCTTCAGGAACTGCAGGATTTCTTGCGTGCGGCACTGCGCGATCCCGCCTCCCCGCAGCAGCTGGCCATCAGCGGCAGCGACGAAACCTTAAGCTGGCTCCAGCTTTCCTCTGCCGTGACGAACTGGGCAGAGCGTTATCGACGATGCCAGCCCGCAGACGGTACGCCGATCGTGCTGTACGGCCATCAGCAGGCCGAGTTTGCCGTGGCAATCTATAGCTGCCTGCTGCACAACATTCCGTACATCCCGGTGGACTGCATCTACCCGCAGGAGCGGCTTCGCGAGATCTGCAACCTGACCGGCGCCCCTTACTACTACGACGTGGCGACGCGGCAGTTCATCGCCACCGGCGAGGCGGGCAAGGTGCTGGAGGAGCAGGATCTGGCCTATATCATGTTTACCTCAGGCAGCACTGGAAAACCGAAAGGCGTGCAGATTGGACGTGAAAGCGTATGGCACTTCATGAAGTGGGTCAGCCAGGACTTTTCGCTGCCGGAAAAACCGGTGCTGATGAACCACGCGGTGTTCAGCTTTGACCTCTCCCTGATCCCTCTGCTGGCGAACCTGGCGATGGGAGGCCACATCGTGCTGAATGCCAAAGAGGATATCCAGAAAGAGAACTGGCTCGAGCGACTGCAAAGCAACGCGGTCTCCGCCTGGGTTTCCACCCCCTCTTTTGCCTACCAGCAACTGCTTTCTCCGCACTTTAACAGCGAGTATTTGCCTGCACTCAACGTCTTTATCTTCATTGGTGAAGTGCTCAATAAAGCGCTGGTGAAACAGCTCCGCCGCCGTTTCCCGCAGGCCAAAATCATCAACTCCTATGGCCCAACGGAAGCGACCATTGCGACAACCGTGGTTGAGATCACGGATGAGATCCTCAACAGCGACAGCGCGGTGCTGCCGGTGGGCGTGATGATGCCGGACAGCAGAATGGAAATTTCCGCCGAGGGCGAGCTGATTATCTGGGGCAAAAACGTCATGCGCGGCTATTTAGGCCTGCCGCAGGAGAACGCGGCAAAACTGCTGCGTCGGGAAAATGATGCGTTCCGCGGCTACCGGACCGGCGATCTGGGTTATGAAGACGGGCTCATCTACTGCCAGGGCCGCAACGACAGCCAGGTCAAGCTGAATGGCTACCGCATCGAGATCGGCGAGATTGAAAACCGCCTGCTGGCCATGTCCGGCATCAGCGAAGCGGTGGTGATGCCGCTGATGAAACCCTGCGGCAGCGTGCTGCGCATCGCCGCGTTCTGCGTGACGGAGCTGGCACCGGAGGCAATCAAAACCTCGCTGGCAAACGTGGTGCCCCACTACATGGTGCCTTCACAAATTATCGTAAAAGACGCTTTGCCGCTAAATCCTAACGGCAAAATTGACCGCAAGCTGCTGGACGCTTACGCCCGCACACATTAATTATTCCAGGAAAAATGATGGAACACGATATTCTCGCCCTGTTTGAAAAAGTGTTATCCCGCAAGGTTGGCTTTCACGATGAGCTGATTGAATCCGACATTCTCGACTCCATTCTGGCAGTCGACATGGTGCTGGAGGTGCAGGACGTTTACGGCTGTATGATCCCGCCTACCGACGTGGCGACGGTGCTGAAAACCCCGGCCGATCTCGCCCGTTATATTGAAGAGAACCGTTAACGCCCCCTCCTCTGATGGCTCTGGGACTCCCTCCAGAGCCCATCATTCGCTTTCCCCTTCTGGATACCATTCACACGAATGAAACCCACCGGTTTTACTATTTCTCCTACACTTTAGGGGTACTGTCGGTACGGGAAACTAAACAAGCCAACATCATGAAGACAATAATGGTTCGCTCTGCGCTCAGCCAGCGATCGTTGCGTCTTTAACAGAGGAGTCTGCGGTATGGCATTCGTAACAACGAAAGACGGCGTCAATATTTACTACAAAGACTGGGGTCCGAAAGAGGCTCAGCCCATTGTTTTCCATCACGGCTGGCCATTGAGTGCCGATGACTGGGATAACCAGATGCTCTTCTTCCTTGCGGAAGGCTATCGCGTTATCGCAATCGACCGCCGTGGTCACGGGCGTTCGGACCAGGTCAGCGAAGGGCACGATATGGATCATTATGCGGCTGACGCGTCGGCCGTGGTTGAAAGCCTGGATCTGCACAATGCGGTGCACGTCGGCCACTCTACCGGCGGTGGCCAGGTGGCCCGCTATGTTGCGAAGTACGGCCAGCCGCAGGGGCGCGTTGCCAAAGCGGTGCTCGTGAGCGCCGTTCCACCGTTGATGGTGAAAACAGAAAACAACCCTGGCGGGACACCTGTAGAGGTTTTCGACGGCTTCCGTAAAGCGCTGGCCGCGAATCGCGCCCAGTTTTATCTCGACGTCGCCAGCGGTCCTTTTTATGGGTTTAACCGGGCGGGGGCCGAGGTTTCACAGGGCACCATTCAGAACTGGTGGCGTCAGGGCATGATCGGCAGCGCCAAAGCCCACTATGAGGGAATTAAGGCGTTTTCAGAAACCGATCAGACAGAGGATTTGAAAACCATTACGGTTCCCGTTCTGGTGATGCAGGGGGATGACGATCAGGTCGTGCCTTATAAGAATGCCGCCCTTCTGCAGGACCAGCTGCTGGCGAATAGCGTGCTGAAAATCTATCCGGGCTTCCCGCACGGGATGCATACCACCCACGCGGATACCATTAACGCGGACATTCTGGCCTTTATCCGCTCATAGACGTCAGGTTTACAGATACGCGCAAAAAGAAAAACCCCAGCTTAACGAGTAAGCTGGGGTTTATATCTGGCGGAAGCGCAGAGATTCGAACTCTGGAACCCTTTCGGGTCGCCGGTTTTCAAGACCGGTGCCTTCAACCGCTCGGCCACACTTCCTGAGTGAGGCGAACTATAAACACCTCACCGCATGCTGTAAAGAGTGGCTGCAATCGTTCGCTTTAAAATTAGCCAAAATGTGCTTAATCGGTTGAACTGACAACACATCGGCGATTTTATCAGCATAAAATCCAGCCCTCTCGCTTAGTGCTTTTTGATGTACATATCTTTTGTGAAATAGTACCCCAGCTTATCCGGCGTAAAGCCACCCACCCACGGTTTCACCAGGTGCGTACGGACGTAGTGATAAACCGGAATGGCAGGCACATCACGGCCCAACAGGTCTTCCGCCTGCTGGTAGAACTTACCCCGCTCTGCCGGCGTTTTGGCCTTTGCGGCGTTGATCAAGGCTTGATCGTAGTCCGGGTTGCTGTACTGGCTGGTGTTTTCACTGTCGCCGGTACGGAAGTTGTTCAGGAAGGTCGCCGCGTCGTCGTAGTCGGCAATCCAGGCGTAGCGCACCGCGTCAAAGTTGTGGGTGTGCATGGTATCCAGCATAGTTTTCCACTCCTGATTTTGCAGCTTCGCGTCTACGCCGAGGTTTTTCTTCCACATAGAGCTGGCCGCAATCGCGATGCGCTGGTGCGATTCAGAGGTGTTATAGAGCAGGTTGAAGCTCAGAGGATGGCTTTCGTTATACCCGGCCTCGTTGAGCAGTTTTTTCGCCTCAGCAATACGCTTGTCCAGCGGCCAGCTGGCGTAATCCGGATTCTGCAGCTTGACCCCGCCGATGTCCGGCTGGCTAATCAGCCACGCCGGGCGCTGCCCCTGCCCCATCACCTTCTCAGCGATGATGTCTTTATCCAGCGCCATGTTCAGCGCCTTGCGCACGCGGGCATCGTTGAACGGCGGACGGGTGGTGTTGAATTCGTAGTAATAGGTCGCCAGCTGCGGGGAGACGTCCAGCTGGCTGCCCAGCGTTTTCTTCAGCTGAGCAAACTGGTTAATGGGTACCGTATAAACAATATCAATTTCGCCCGCTTTATAGCGGTTCACATCCGAGGCCTCGGAGGTGATCGGCAGATAGGTGACTTTGTTAATAACGGTATGCGCGTTATCCCAGTAGCGCGGGTTACGCTCCGCCACAATGCGTTCGTTGACCACCCACTGGGACAGCTTATACGCTCCGCTGCTGACGAAATGCTCCGGTTTGGTCCACTTTTCACCGAAGCGGCCAATCAGCACTTTATCCACCGGCACCAGCGACGGGTGCGCCAGCATCGCCAGGAACGCCGCGTTGGGCTGGGTGAGCGTCACTTCCAGCGTGGTATCGTTAATTGCTTTTACGCCCAGCGTGTCGGGGGATTTTTTCCCCTGAGCGATATCGGCCGCGTTGACGATATGCATGTTGCCGGGATAGCTGGCGTACGGTGAAACGGTTTTTGGATCAACCAGGCGCTGCCAGCTCCAGACCACATCCTCTGCGGTAATGGCCGTCCCGTCGCTCCAGGTGATGCCCGGACGTAAGTGGAACGTCCAGACGGTGTTGTCCTTGTTCTCCCATTTTTCAGCCAACCGGGGTTGGATTTCTCCTGACGGGGAGACGCTCACCAGCCCTTCGAATAAATCGCTGATAATATTGAATTCGACATCGCTTTCGACTTTATGCGGGTCGAGCGAGGCCGGTTCGCTGCCATTGTTTCTGACCAGTTCCTGTTTTTCGGCCAGCGCTGTTCCTGCTGGCACGTTAGCCGCCCAGGTCACCGTGCTGGCGCACAGGATCCCGGCGGTGAGTAAAGAGAGCGTAAAGCGCGTGCGTGTTTGTGGTTTCATTTCCTTCGCCTTATTGTCTGTTTTATGACGATCCGGAGATAACTCTTAGCGCCCGAAAGGCAATAACGCAATATTTTTCAGTAACCTATAAGAGGTTGATCTGGTAAATACTTTTAAACCGCCGTTCATACTGGTTACACATGCTTTTGCAGAAGAAATGACCACCTTCAGCGCTAACGTGCTGAGTAAAGATGGGTAAAACCACTTTGAGACTGGCGCGCCGTTTCCTATTCTTTCCGTTAATTACATCTGTCATAAGAGAGTGACTCATGGATCGTATAATTACTTCCTCACGCGACCGCACATCGCTACTCAGCACCCACAAGGTGCTGCGCAATACCTATTTCATGCTCAGCCTGACGCTGGCGTTTTCAGCGATCACCGCTACCGCCAGTACCGTGCTGATGCTACCGTCTCCGGGCCTGATCCTGACGCTGGTGGGGATGTACGGTCTGATGTTCCTGACCTACAAAACCGCTGATAAACCGGTCGGTATTCTTTCCGCGTTCGCCTTCACCGGCTTCCTGGGGTATATCCTGGGGCCGATCCTGAACGCGTACCTGTCTGCCGGTATGGGTGACGTGATTGGCATGGCGCTGGGCGGTACCGCGCTGGTGTTCTTCTGCTGCTCGGCCTACGTGCTGACCACGCGCAAGGATATGTCCTTCCTCGGCGGTATGCTGATGGCGGGTATCGTAGTGGTGCTGATTGGTATGGTGGCAAACATCTTCCTGCAGCTGCCTGCCCTGCACCTGGCGATTAGCGCGGTGTTTATCCTGCTGTCATCCGGCGCGATCCTGTATGAAACCAGCAACATCATTCACGGCGGTGAGACCAACTACATCCGCGCGACCGTGAGCCTCTATGTGTCGCTGTACAACATCTTCGTCAGCCTGCTGAGCATCCTGGGCTTCGCCAGCCGCGATTAAGCAGACCTGCTGAAACAAAAAGGAGAATGCCTCAGGCATTCTCCTTTTTTTTATGCCCTAGTCACCGCGGCAAATATAGGTGGGAAAGAGCCGGTCCTGTCCCGATGAAAATAGAACTGGGCCACGGTATTGACCCGGTTCTCATTCGCTTTTCCCTCGTTGCGCGTAAAGTTAAATTCCGTACTGCAGGCCAGCGCATCGCGTTTATACAGGCCGCCCGAATAGATGAAAAGCGCCAGCGCGCCGCCGACAAGCGCACCGCCCGCGGCGAACAGAAGTCTCATTTTCATTTTTCTGCTCCGCTTTTATAGCGAATGGTTTTGCACAGGCTGGTGAACGGACAATCGGTACAGCATGTCGCGCATATGACGCAGATGAGCGAAAAACAGGTATCGACGTATAAATGCAACGCGCTGAAAAAGCTTAATGCCAACATTCTGCTCCAGCTTCTTCTGTAGGTCGAGGTTTCTCACGCCGCCCCTTATTTGCTAGACTAGGGGCGGTTTTTACTTTATCGACAGAGCACTATGTTCATTTTTGCAGGCCAGGAAATTGAGACCGATAGCGAAGGCTATCTGAAAGACACCACGCTATGGAGCGAGCCGCTGGCGGAGAAAATCGCCGAAAACGAAGGTATCGCCCTCTCCCCCGAACACTGGGAGGTGGTCCGTTTTGTGCGCGAGTTTTATCTCGAGTTCAACACCTCTCCGGCCATCCGCATGCTGGTCAAGGCGATGGCCAACAAATTTGGCGAAGAAAAAGGCAACAGCCGCTATCTGTATCGCCTGTTCCCGAAGGGCCCGGCAAAACAGGCCACCAAAATTGCCGGCCTTCCTAAACCGGTGAAGTGTATTTAATACCGAATACCGAAGTTCACATATTCCCTGCCGGGTTGATGCGGTTCCGTTAAGACCTTATCAACCCGGGCGCTGCGCGGCCCGCCTGCTTTCAGCCACGCCATCAGTTTTTCAACCTGCTCCGCGTCGCCGCAGGCGACCACCTCAACGCTGCCGTCGTCCATATTTCGCGCGTATCCCGTTAGCCCAAGCGTCATCGCTTCGCGCTGGGTGCTGTAGCGGAACCCGACGCCCTGAACAAGGCCGTGGACCCAGGCAATGGTGCAGACTTTTGACATTTTTCTTCTCCTTAACGTAGCGTTTTCGGTAAACAGCCATAGTGCTGCCGGAAACGGGCGGTGAAACGAGAGCTGGAAAGATACCCACATTGTACTGCGATTTCACCGATCGGTAAGCGAGTCGACTGTAACTGTGACAGCGCCACGGCCATTCTCACCTCCTCCACGATCTGCCGAAACGCTCAACGACATCCGCAGATGATTGCGCCTGGCTGAATGTGCTACTCTACGCGCCATTTCCCTGAAATCGACAGAACAGCAAATTATGAGTGTACGTTTAGTGTTAGCCAAAGGGCGCGAGAAATCATTACTGCGCCGTCATCCCTGGGTCTTTTCCGGCGCGGTTGCCCGTATGGAAGGCAAAGCCAGCCTCGGTGAAACCATTGATATTGTTGACCATCAGGGGAAATGGTTAGCGCGAGGCGCTTACTCGCCAGCCTCCCAGATCCGCGCGCGCGTCTGGACCTTCGATAAAGACGAAACCATCGACATCGACTTCTTTGTCCGCCGCCTGCAGCAGGCGCAGCAGTGGCGCGAGTGGCTGGCAAAGCGCGACGGGCTGGACAGCTATCGCCTGATTGCCGGTGAGTCCGACGGCCTGCCGGGCGTAACCATCGATCGCTTCGGCAATTTCCTGGTGCTGCAGCTGCTGAGCGCCGGGGCGGAATACCAGCGTGCCGCGCTGATTAGCGCGCTGCAAACCCTGTTCCCGGAATGCGCTATTTACGACCGCAGCGACGTGGCGGTACGCAAAAAAGAGGGCATGGAGCTGACGCAGGGCCCGGTCACGGGTGAGCTGCCGCCTGCCCTGCTGCCGATTGAAGAGCACGGTATGAAGCTGCTGGTGGATATTCAGGGCGGGCACAAAACGGGTTACTACCTTGACCAGCGCGACAGCCGCCTGGCTACGCGTCAGTACGTTGCCGACAAACGCGTGCTGAACTGCTTCTCCTACACCGGCGGTTTTGCCGTTTCGGTGCTGATGGGCGGTTGTGCCCAGGTGGTCAGCGTGGATACCTCGCAGGAAGCGCTGGACGTGGCAAAACAGAACGTCGAGCTGAACAAACTGGACTTGAGCAAAGCCGAATTTATACGCGACGACGTCTTCAAGCTGCTGCGTAAATATCGCGATCAGGGCGAGAAGTTCGACGTCATCGTGATGGATCCGCCAAAGTTTGTGGAAAACAAAAGCCAGCTGATGGGCGCCTGCCGTGGGTATAAGGATATCAACATGCTGGCGATCCAGCTGCTGAACCCGGGCGGGGTGCTGCTCACCTTCTCCTGCTCCGGGCTGATGACCACCGATTTATTCCAAAAAATCATCGCCGATGCCGCAATAGATGCTGGTCGTGATGTACAATTTATAGAGCAGTTCCGTCAGGCAGCCGATCACCCCGTGATTGCTACCTACCCGGAAGGACTGTATCTGAAAGGGTTTGCCTGTCGCGTCATGTAACTTGAAAAGAGAAATATTGCCCGCACTTAATGTGTAAGTCGTATTTCCCGGGAGGTGACTATGATTGCCAGCAAATTCGGTATCGGCCAGCAGGTCCGCCACACTTTGCTTGGGTATTTGGGTGTGGTCGTGGATATCGACCCGGAGTATTCCCTTGATGAACCGTCAGCAGACGAACTGGCGGTGAACGCAGAGCTTCGCGCTGCACCCTGGTACCATGTGGTGATGGAAGGTGACGACGGACAACCCGTACATACCTACCTTGCCGAAGCGCAGCTAAGTAGCGAGCTGCAGGAAGAGCATCCGGAACAACCCACGATGGATGAACTTGCTCAGACTATCCGCAAACAGTTACAGGCTCCGCGCCTGCGGAACTAAGCGTGTAAAAAAAGCCCGATGAACGGGCTTTTTTTTATTACTTCGCCAGCCCCAGACGGGGGATATCGATCGCCGGACAGCGATCCATAACCACCTTCAATCCCGCATCCCGCGCCAGCACGGCAGCCTGCTCGTTAATCACACCCAGCTGCATCCACAATGTTTTCGCCCCGACGGCAATCGCATCCTGCGCCACTTCCCACGCCGCCTCGGAATTACGGAAGACATCGACCATATCAATTTTTTCCGGCACGTCAGCGAGCGTGGCATAACCCTGCTGGCCCAGTAAGGTTTTCCCCGCCACTTTTGGCGACACCGGGATGACGTGATAGCCCTGATCGAGAAGGTATTTCATCACCCGATAGCTGGGACGGTCGGGTTTATCGCTCGCGCCCACCAGCGCAATGGTACGCGTGGATGTCAGAATCTCGGCAATATCGTTCTCTTTCATGGTTTTTCTCCTGGCTTTTTTAAAAGTGTACGCCAAAGCGCACATCTCAACCATCCATCCCATACAGATGTATGAGGGCAAAACGGCAAAATATGTCTATATGTTAGTAAACGTGATTATCGAAAGATTTAGATACATTAATGCGGCGACAGTATCTCTGACGGGAGCCTTCTATGAAAACCGGTTTTGCCACTGCTCTGATTGCGTTAGCGATGCCGGTTTGCGTTTTTGCCACCACGCTTCGGCTCTCTGGCGACATTGATCTCCTGGTTCTGGACGGGAAAAAGGTCTCCAGCTCGTTATTGCGCGGGGCTGACAGCATTGAGTTAGATAACGGGCCGCATCAGCTGGTGTTCCGGGTCGAAAAAGCGATCGGCCTGACTAACCATGAGCAGCGGATGTACATCTCTCCGCCGCTGATTGTCAGCTTTAATACCCGGCAAATCAGCCAGGTGAACATTACCCTGCCTCGCCTTGAAACGGAGAAGGAATCAGCGGCCTTCGACGCCTCGCCGCGCGTTGAGCTGCTGGACGGGAATGCAATGCCGATCTCGGTCAAGCTGGATATTCTGGCGTTGACCAGCGCCACAAAAAGCCCGGACTACGAGGCCGCAACGCAGGTCTATAACAAAGCCGGCAAACGCGCCTCCCTTCCGCAGTTTGCCACCATGATGGCGGACGACAGTACGCTGCTATCCGGCGTCTCGGAACTGGACGTCATTCCGCCGCAGTCCCAGAGCCTGACGGAACAGCGCCTTAAATTCTGGTTCCAGCAGGCCGATCCCGACACGCGGGCCCGGTTTTTACAGTGGGCAAAGCAACAACCTTCATCTTAAGCCACATTTTTTACGCCTTTCTCTTGCAGCGTCAGACGGTTCCCGTCATCGTGTAGTCAGTTAACCTGATGGATATGATTATGGAACTGACAACACGCACGCTGCCTGAACGCAAACACATTGCGCTGGTGGCGCACGATCACTGTAAACAAATGCTGCTTAACTGGGTTCGCCGCCATCAGCCGCTGCTGGAAAAGCATGCCCTCTCGGCGACCGGCACTACCGGTAACCTGATCCAGCGCGAAACGGGTCTGGAGGTGAATGCGATGCTGAGCGGCCCGATGGGCGGCGATCAGCAGGTCGGGGCGCAGATTTCCGAAGGGAAAATTGATGTGCTGATCTTCTTCTGGGATCCGCTGAATGCGGTTCCGCACGATCCGGATGTCAAAGCGCTGCTGCGTCTGGCAACGGTGTGGAATATTCCGGTGGCGACGAACCTGTCGACGGCGGATTTTATCATTGAATCACCGCAGTTTAACTCGCCGGTTGAGATCCTTATTCCGGACTATCAGCGCTATCTTTCCGAGAGACTGAAGTAGCTTTTTTGCCGGGTAGCGGCTACGTCTTACCCGGCCTCCCCCTCGTTGCCTTGGTCGTTATGGCTTCCGCGCCACCGGCACATCAATACACTTCAATATATCGACAAACACGGATGGCTCCTCTTTATTGAACAGCAGCCACACGCGGTGACGCGCGCGGGTGATGGCCACGTACAGCAAACGCCGTTCTTCGGCATCCGGGAAGTCTTCCGGCACCGGCAGCAGGGCCTCTTCCATGACCGACTCGCGGGCCGGAGCCGGGAATCCGTCGCTGCCCTCCTTCAGCCCCACCACAATCACATAATCGGCCTGCTGCCCTTTGCTGGCGTGAATGGTCATAAATTCAAGCTGCAGTTTCGGCCAGCGGGTAGCGGCTTTTTCCAGCGCAGCAGGCTTAAGATGATGATAACGCGCCAGCACCAGGATACGTTCATCGGGTTTCGCATAGCCGCTGAGCTTGTCCAGCAGCGGCTCCAGCTGGTCATCCGCCAGCAGGGTGACCGCTTTTTTATCCCCTGCCCGCAGGCTGTTTAGCGGCTTGGCCAGCTGGTGCGGGTTCTGCTGGATAAAGCGGTTGGCGATCTCACCAATCCGTGAATTGAAGCGGTATGTCGTGTCCAGATCGCTGCGGTCGCCTTCGCCAAAATAGTGGTGGAAGGCGGTCGTCAGTGAAAGCTGCGCCCCGCTGAAGCGGTAGATGGCCTGCCAGTCGTCCCCCACCGCGAACAGCGAGGTATGTTTATTTTGCGCCCGCAGCGCCGAGAGCAGTGCCGCACGCTGGGGTGAGATATCCTGGAACTCATCCACCAGAATATGCTTCCACGGGCTGACAAAGCGCCCCTTCTCCAGAATGACGATCGCCTGATGGATAAGACCGGAGAAATCAACGGCATTTTCCTCTTTCAGCGCGGTTTTCCAGGCTTTCAATAGCGGAGCCATCAGCTTGACCCGTTTTGAAAACAGATCGCGGATCGCCTCCGGCGCGCTTTCAATCATCTCTGCCTGCGAGCCGCCGTGCATCCGCATCAGGCTGACCCAGCGGTCAAGACGCGAGCCGAGCCGACGCGCCAGTTTTTCATCCTGCCAGAAGCTGCCCTCCGGCACCTCCCAGTTGAGTTCCTCTTCCAGCCATTGACGCCACCCTTTCGCCTGCGCCTTTTTCTCACTGCACTGCTGACGCCACGTTTTAATAAACAACGCCTGTCGCGCCTGCGCGTCGTTTTCCAGTTTACTGATGGCTGGCACTTTTTTACTGCCCTGCTGAATGATATGCAGCGCGAGGGCATGGAAGGTTCTGGCGGTAATATCCCGGGTGTGCAGCCGTTCCTGGATGCGTTCGTCCATCTCCTGTGCCGCCTTACGGCCAAAAGCCAGAAGCAGGATCTGATCGGCAACGGCCTCCCCGGTGGTGAGAAGCCAGCCCGCACGCGCCACCAGCACCGACGTTTTACCGCTTCCGGCCCCCGCCAACACCAGCAGCGACTGCTCGCCGTTCACCACCGCGCGCGCCTGAGCAGGGTTGAGCGGTGAAGACTCCACCGTACTGAAAAAGTCGGCGTATTGGGTGAGCATGGCGTCCGTCCAGGCCTGGTTATGCGCCAGCCGGCTTTTATCCATATCGTTCAGCCAGGCCTGGCACTGACGCCAGGCATCGCGACAATTGTCGAACTCATCAAGACGCGTCACGGAGAGCGGCAGCGCCGAAAGTGCCTGTCGAATCTTTTGCTGCAGACCGGCGGTCTGCTGGCGCGTCAGCCACGTTTGCTGCGCGTTGCTTTGCGCGATATCGTCCAGCACCTGCTGCAGCACCTGAGCGGCAATCACGCTCATGTCGTGGCTCCACTGCTGCCAGAGCGCGTTCAGGTGATGGTGGAAACGCTGGGTTTCCGCCCACTCGGTACCGTGAAGGCGCACGACTTTGTCGTCAGGCAGAACGAACTCGAGCTCGCCCCACACCAGCCCGCGCTTGCAGTGAATAGCCAGAAGCTGATTAAACGGAATAAGGTATTCGTGGCGTTCTCCGGAGACTTTAACCCCGGCGTTGAGCAGAACAACTCTGTCATAGGGGTGTTGCGCCAGGCGTTTGCCTAAAGAAGTTGCTTTCAGTTCCATGTCCCGCCAAATCCACGAAGAGATAATTTACCTGACAGTTTAACTGCCAGTTTTAAGGTGCTCCAGCCTAAAAAAACGTTACAATCATTGGGCGTTAATTTTATCGAAAGGAAGTGAGGGTTTATGCGTACCGTTCTGAATGTGTTGAATTTTGTGCTGGGCGGTTTTGCCACCACCCTTTCCTGGCTTTTTGCCACGCTGGTGAGCATCGTCCTGATCTTCACCCTTCCCCTGACCCGTTCCTGCTGGGAAATCACGAAACTCTCGTTCATCCCCTACGGTAATGAAGCTATCCACGTTAACGAGCTGAACCCGGAAAGCAAAAGCGCCCTGATGAATACGGGGGGAACTTTGCTGAACATTCTGTGGCTGATTTTCTTCGGCTGGTGGCTGTGCATCATGCATATTTTTGCCGGTATTGCGCAGTGCATCTCAATAATTGGTATTCCGGTCGGGCTCGCGAACTTTAAGATCGCCGCCATCGCCCTTTGGCCCGTCGGGCGCAGGGTGGTTCCGGTCGAAGTGGCCCAGGCGGCGCGTGAAGCGAACGCACGTCGTCGTTTTCAGTAAATAAGGGCTGGCCGCGTTTATGCTAAGTCCACTGCTTCGCCGTTATACCTGGAACAGCGCCTGGCTCTACAACGTCAGGATATTTATCGCGCTTTGCGGCACGGCTGCCCTGCCGTGGTGGCTGAATGATGTCAAGCTCACCATCCCCCTCACGCTGGGGGTGGTGGCCGGAGCGCTGGCGGATCTGGACGATCGCCTGGCTGGGCGTTTGCGGAATCTGGTTATTACGCTCGTCTGTTTTTTTATCGCCTCCGCGTCCGTTGAGTTACTTTTCCCCTGGCCGTGGCTGTTTGCCCTTGGCCTTACCCTCTCCACCAGCGGGTTTATTTTGCTGGGCGGTCTGGGGCAGCGCTATGCCACTATCGCCTTTGGGGCCCTGCTGATCGCCATCTACACCATGCTGGGCGTTTCCCTGTACGACCAGTGGTATCAGCAGCCTGTGCTGCTGCTGTTGGGCGCCATCTGGTATAACCTGCTGACGTTAACCGGCCACCTAATCTTCCCGGTTCGTCCTCTGCAGGATAACCTTGCCCGCAGCTATGAGCAGCTAGCCCATTATCTGGAACTGAAATCCCGGCTGTTCGACCCGGATATTGAGGAAGAAAGCCAGGCGCCGCTTTACGATCTGGCGCTGGCAAACGGCCAGCTGGTCGCCACCCTTAACCAGACGAAAGCCTCGCTGCTTACCCGTCTGCGCGGCGATCGCGGCCAGCGCGGCACGCGCAGAACCTTGCACTACTATTTTGCCGCTCAGGACATTCATGAGCGCGCCAGCTCCTCACACGTTCAGTATGCCGCCCTGCGCGAGAAGTTCCGCTACAGCGACGTCATGTTCCGCTTTCAGCGCCTGCTGTCCATGCAGTCACAGGCATGCCAGCAGCTCGCGCGCTCCATTCTTTTGCGCACGCCCTATCAGCACGACTCCCGCTTCGAACGCGTGTTTAGCCATCTTGATGCGGCGCTCGACCGCGTGCAGGCCAGCGGAACGTCACCGGAACAGATCAAAGCGCTGGGTTTTCTGCTCAACAACCTGCGGGCGATTGATGCTCAGTTGGCGACGATTGAGTCCGAGCAGGCAATGGCACTGCCGGGCAGCGAGATGGATAACCAGCTTGCAGATGACAGCGTGCACAGCGTGAGCGATATGTGGCTAAGGCTGAGCCGCAACTTCACGCCGGAGTCGGCGCTGTTTCGTCACGCGGTGCGAATGTCCCTGGTCTTATGCGTGGGGTATGCTTTTATCCAGATAACCGGTTTGCACCACGGCTACTGGATCCTGCTGACCAGCCTGTTTGTCTGTCAGCCGAACTATAACGCCACCCGACACCGCCTGGCATTGCGTATTATCGGCACCCTGGTCGGCGTCGCCATTGGCCTTCCGGTGCTCTATTTCGTGCCGTCCATTGAAGGACAGCTGATCCTGATAGTGATCACCGGCGTGCTGTTCTTCGCGTTTCGCAACGTGCAGTACGCCCATGCCACAATGTTCATCACGCTGCTGGTTCTGCTCTGCTTTAACCTGCTGGGTGAAGGGTTCGAGGTCGCCCTGCCCCGCGTACTCGATACCCTGATTGGCTGCGCTATCGCCTGGGCCGCCGTCAGCTTTATCTGGCCGGACTGGCGTTTCCGTAATCTACCGCGCGTGTTAGACAGGGCTATGAACGCCAACTGCCGATACCTGGACGCCATCCTTGAGCAGTATCATCAGGGCCGCGATAACCGCCTGGCTTACCGGATAGCGCGCCGCGATGCGCACAACAGCGATGCGGAACTGGCCTCGGTGGTCTCTAACATGTCAACGGAGCCTCGCGCCACGGCCGAGATTCGTGAGACGGCTTTCCGGCTGCTCTGCCTGAACCATACCTTCACCAGCTATATTTCCACGCTGGGCGCCCACCGCGAAAAACTCACCAACCCGGGCATCCTCAACCTGCTGGATGACGCGGTCTGTTATGTCGATGATGCACTGCATCACCGGCCAGCCGATGAACCGCGCGTGAGACAGGCGCTGGATGAACTTACCCAACGTATTGCGCATCTTGAGCCTGGAAACGACAGCAAAGCGCCTCTGGTGTTGCAGCAGATTGGCCTGCTCATCGCCCTGCTGCCAGAAATTTGCCGGCTGCAACAGCAAATCGCTACCTGGAGGAGTGATTCTCCAGTGGCTCAGGCAGCGCATTAAACCACTCCGTCAACTCCCGGCGAATGCCGGCCGGGAGTGCCGCCTCATGCAGCCCCTCGATCGCTCCTTCCAGCGCGAATAGCACTTTGATACTCAGCGCTTTATTTTTCGCCCGCATCTTCAGCCAGCTCTCCCTTGCGCCAAGCGCCCGCAGTGTTTCTTCGTTGGTGATGCCCGCTTCAAAGAGCAACACTTCCAGCTGAAAGGTCAGGTTTGGCAGGTCCTTAAGTCGATTGCGCTGATGCCGCTGGTAACGCTCTTTTCTTGCCGCATTAAGTGCGAAAGTGGAGAGCTGAAGCAGACGCTCCCTGTCCTGCCATAGCCCCTCATCCACCCGGTAATAGTTGAGAAGCACCGGACGGCCCCGCTTCATCAGGGTCAAAAAAGACGCGGCATTTTTCACACAGTATTTCGCACTTTCTTCACAGGCACGGAGGTAGAGCTCACCTTCTGACACCATGGCAAAAACCGCATCATCCACTGCCAGGGTATAGCCGCCGAACAGCGCGCGATGATGAATTTCACCCAGCGGTGACAGGTATTCCTGGGATTTATAAATCCGTTCATAAGATATCTTTTTCATGATATTTCCCTTCAAAATCATAAAGTAACAACGAAATTTCTTACTAGCGGATCCGTTAGCAGGAAAATAGGCAACTTAGCGTCGTTGAGCAAGATGATTTTTCGAAGGGCATCAACATTGAATGAATTTTGCGAGTCGCTTTCCGAAAATGAGGTTGATCTTTATGCATACAGGGGTTACTGTATATCCATACAGTAACTACAGGGCTGGAATGAATATGTACACTTCAGGCTATGCAAATCGCTCAACTTATCTCTCCTCTACCGCGGGCACTGTCGCGCAGAACACCGTTGGGGGTGCTTCGACGGGGCTTATTAGTGAAGTGGTTTACCGTGAAGACCAGCCTCTGTTGACCCAACTCCTGCTGCTTCCGTTATTACAGCAGCTTGGTCAGCAATCACGCTGGCAGCTCTGGCTGTCGCCACAGCAGAAACTGAGCCGCCAATGGGTGCAGTCTGCAGGCCTGCCGCTGGCAAAGGTTATGCAGATCAACCAGCTTTCTCCCTGCGATACCGTCGAATCGATGATTCGCGCGTTACGCACCGGAAATTACAGCGTGGTGATCGGGTGGTTACCGGAAGAATTGACGGAAGAGGAACATTTTCGTCTGACCGAAGCGGCTGAAGAAGGGAATGCGATCGGGTTTATCATGCGCCCGGTTCGTCCAGATTCTTATCGCAGAGGACAACTTTCTGGGCTAAAAATTCACTCAAATTTGTATCATTGAGTGAAATTAAGATTTTTCCTGGAATTTTTTTTGACCGCAGGATGCGGTTTTAGTTCCCGGCCTCAAAATTGCGGCAAGGCTTGTCTGGTGCGGTTCTCCTTAATTTTATTGCACAAAATTCGTTCTAAAAATGTTAAATAATAGGTATACGGAACTTTTTTTTTCATATGCCTGACAGACTTCACACTTGTAAGTTTTCAGCTACGTTGTAGACTTTACATCGCCAGGGGTGCTCGGCCTAAGCCGAAGATATCGGTAGATTTATATTTGACCACGCCCCCCGGTGAAGGATTTAACCGTGATTCTCTCTTGAGACCTTCATGGCGAATTTTGGATGATAACGAGGCGCAAAAAATGAAAAAGACAGCTATCGCGATTGCAGTGGCACTGGCTGGCTTCGCTACCGTAGCGCAGGCCGCTCCGAAAGATAATACCTGGTATGCAGGTGGTAAACTGGGCTGGTCTCAGTTCCATGACACTGGCTGGTACAACAGCAGCCTGAACAACGATGGCCCTACTCACGAGAGCCAGCTTGGTGCAGGTGCGTTCGGTGGCTATCAGGTTAACCCGTATGTTGGCTTTGAAATGGGTTACGACTGGTTAGGTCGTATGCCATACAAAGGCGACACCATCAATGGCGCTTTCAAAGCTCAGGGCGTTCAGCTGACCGCTAAACTGGGTTACCCAGTAACTGACGATCTGGACGTGTACACCCGTCTGGGCGGCATGGTATGGCGTGCAGACTCCAGCAACAACATCGCTGGCGACGACCATGACACTGGCGTTTCCCCAGTATTCGCTGGTGGCGTTGAGTGGGCTATGACCCGTGACATCGCTACCCGTCTGGAATACCAGTGGGTTAACAACATCGGTGACGGTGCTACCGTTGGCGTTCGTCCAGACAACGGCATGCTGAGCGTAGGTGTTTCCTACCGTTTCGGCCAGCAGGAAGATGCAGCACCAGTTGTTGCTCCAGCGCCGGCTCCAGCTCCAGAAGTACAGACCAAGCACTTCACTCTGAAGTCTGACGTTCTGTTCAACTTCAACAAAGCGACCCTGAAACCAGAAGGTCAGCAGGCACTGGATCAGCTGTACACCCAGCTGAGCAACCTGGATCCTAAAGACGGTTCTGTAGTGGTTCTGGGCTTCACCGACCGCATCGGTTCTGACGCTTACAACCAGAAACTGTCTGAGAAACGTGCTCAGTCTGTTGTTGATTACCTGATCTCTAAAGGTATCCCAGCTAACAAGATCTCCCCACGTGGTATGGGCGAATCTAACCCAGTTACTGGCAACACCTGTGACAACGTTAAAGCTCGCGCTGCACTGATCGACTGCCTGGCACCAGATCGTCGCGTAGAGATCGAAGTTAAAGGCGTTAAAGACGTTGTAACTCAGCCAGCGGCATAAGTTATCGTCTTATAAAAAAACCCCGCCATGCGGGGTTTTTTATTGTCTGAAGAAAACTAAAATCTATTTTTTGCCCAACAACGCCTGAAGGTCGTTTTTCAGCGACGACATCTGGTTGGCGTACTTCTCTTTATGTTCGGCATCCTCAATCAGCTGCACGATGGTTTCCGACAGGGTCTTACCACGCCGTTGTGCCAGCCCGGCCAGACGCTGCCAGACCACGAACTCCAGGTCGATGGATTTTTTCCGGGTATGCTGATGCTCAGCATTAAAATGCCGTTTACGTCGCGCGCGGATAGTTTGCTTCATCCGGTTTAACAACGCAGGATTAATGTGCTTCTCAATCCAGCCATTGACCTGTACCGGTTCATTTTCGAGGGTCAGCAAAATATCCACGGCTTCTTGCGCAGCGCTGGCTTCGATGTAGCAGGTGATCAGCTCCCCTTCACGGTGCTTTTTGACCAGGTACTTCCATTTCCAGCCGCTTTCGAGATTTTCCAGTTGTTGATATTTCATTGCGATCTCAGTGTTACCACGTAACTCTGTTCAGAATATCAGTTTTTTAGCAATCTGCTGAAAAGAAATCATATCCTGTGAGTGACTGCAGCCAATCCGCCTGCTGAAACACCAATCCTGCTTGGGTAGAGCCCCCCGCTTACGGTATACTCCACTCTTTTACATCTGACTAAAAAACATCAACTTTGACCATTACGAAACTAGCATGGCGTGACCTTGTTCCGGATGCCGAGAGCTATCAGGAACTGTTTGCACAGCCCGATCTCGCAAAAGAACACGAATTCATCCTTAGCGATACGCAACCACGCTTACATTATGCGCTGGAGCAGACGTTAAGCCCGTGGGCGACATCGCCCTTCATGCTGCTGAAAGCCCCGGAAGAAGCGGAATATCTGTCGCTGCTTGGGGATGCCACGCGCCAGCTGCGGCCAGACACCACTGCGGTATTTGGCGGCCAGTATCGTATCGCGGGGCATAATATTACCTTCGGACCGGCGGACCAGGCCGACGGTCGTTTTGCTGCTAACGGCGAGGTAATTACCGCTAATTGGGTCGAGGCTGAACAGCTGTTTGGCTGTCTGCGCCAGTTTAACGGCGAGCTTTCCCTGCAGCCGGGGCTGGTGCATCGTGCAAACGGCGGCGTGCTCATCATCTCTCTGCGCACTTTGCTCTCGCAGCCGCTGCTGTGGATGCGTCTGAAAACCGTTGTGACCCAACAGCGCTTTGACTGGGTCGGTTACGACGAGTCTCGTCCTCTTCCTGTCTCCGTGCCGTCAATGCCGCTGTCGCTGACCGTCGTGTTGATGGGTGACCGCGAATCGCTGGCGGACTTCCAGGAGATGGAGCCGGAACTGGCCGAACAGGCAGTTTACAGCGAATACGAAGACAACATTCAGATTGCCGATGCGGACGACATGGCGCAGTGGTGTCAGTGGGTGATGGCCGTGGCGGAACGTTTTGCATTGCCAGCGCCTGCCGCCGACGCGTGGCCGGGTTTAATCCGCGAAGCCGTTCGCTATACCGGTGACCAGGAAACCTTGCCGCTCTGCCCGCTCTGGATCGGCAAGCAGCTGCGTGAAGTCGGTACGATCAGCGGTAACGGTGCGTTTACTGGCGAACAGCTCACGCAGATGCTGGCGCAGCGAGAGTGGCGCGAAGGCTATCTTGCTGACCGCATGCAGGATGAAATTCTGCTGGAACAAATTCTGGTCGAGACAGAAGGCGAACGCGTTGGGCAGATCAACGCCCTCTCGGTGATCGAGTTTCCTGGCCATCCGCGCGCGTTCGGTGAACCCTCGCGAATCAGCTGCGTTGTGCATATTGGCGACGGCGAGTTTACCGATATTGAACGCAAGGCCGAACTGGGCGGCAACATTCACGCCAAAGGCATGATGATCATGCAGGCATTTTTGATGTCTGAGCTGCAGCTTGAGCAGCAAATCCCCTTCTCCGCCTCGCTGACGTTTGAGCAGTCCTACAGCGAAGTGGATGGCGATAGTGCCTCAATGGCGGAGCTGTGCGCCTTAATCAGCGCCCTGGCGGACGTGCCGATCAACCAGAACATTGCTATTACCGGTTCGGTCGATCAATTTGGTCGTGCTCAGCCCGTTGGCGGTCTGAACGAAAAAATTGAAGGCTTCTTCTCTGTCTGTCAGCAGCGCGGTTTAAACGGCAAACAGGGTGTGATTATTCCGGCGCCTAACGTACGCCATCTCAGCCTGTGCCAGGATATTCTGGACGCGGTTGAACAGGAACAATTCGCCATCTGGGCCATCGAAGGGATTGAGGATGCACTACCCTTACTGACAAACCTGGTTTGGGATGGCGAAGGTCAGACAACTTTGATGCAGACTATCCAGGAGCGCATTGCTCAGGCGACGCAGCAGGATGCTCGCCATCGTTATCCATGGCCGTTACGCTGGCTGGGCTGGTTCAGTTCGAACTGATCGGACTTGTTCAGCGTACACGTGTTAGCTATCCTGCGTCCTTCACTAAAATAAGGCTTACTGAGAACATGGTAGATAAACGCGAATCCTATACAAAAGAAGATCTTCTTGCCTCTGGTCGCGGAGAACTGTTTGGCGCGAAAGGCCCACAGTTACCGGCCCCGAACATGCTGATGATGGACCGTGTCGTGAAAATGACCGAAACCGGCGGCAACTTCGATAAGGGTTACGTAGAAGCAGAACTCGATATCAACCCGGACCTGTGGTTCTTCGGTTGCCACTTCATTGGCGATCCGGTAATGCCTGGCTGCCTGGGCCTGGATGCCATGTGGCAGCTGGTTGGCTTCTATCTGGGCTGGCTGGGTGGTGAAGGTAAAGGCCGCGCGCTGGGCGTGGGCGAAGTGAAATTCACTGGTCAGGTTCTGCCTACGGCGAAGAAAGTCACCTATCGTATTCACTTCAAGCGCATCGTTAACCGTCGCCTGATTATGGGCCTGGCGGATGGCGAAGTGCTGGTAGACGGTCGTCTGATCTATACCGCGAACGACCTGAAAGTGGGTCTGTTCCAGGACACTTCCGCGTTCTGATATCGCTTTAAGCGACCCCGGAAAGGCGAAACCTCCGCAGTGCGGAGGTTTCTTTTTTTAAAGAGACGTTATCAGGCTATAAGTGCCCTGTCGCCGATGGCTTCTCGCCAGCCTCCAAGCCATTGTGACCTTTGATTTATCGTCTGATAAGGACACATTTCTTTCGAACGTCCAGCGATGCCGGCCTGATAACCACGTTGATGAGCCCGTTCCAGGCGATCTCGTTTCTGTCTCTTCATGCCTCGTTTCCCTCATTCTTTTGTCTGGTGGAAAGAAAACAGTGTCCGCGCCAGATGCGCAGGCACAGATAACGAATACCCCGAATTAGTCCCAGCGTCAATGTTCAAAATTCATACGGGTGTCATATTTGTGAGCTAGCCAGAAGATCATTTGTACAAAAAATGTGACCCGGCACAAGTAACAACCTGACGCAAAAACGAAAAAAAAACCGCAATCAGCACCAGGCCGATTGCGGTTTTTGACGATGAATTTTACTTATGGCAGTCGGGAAATTTCCCTGGCGATACTGGCTGACTCCTGCGCCCAACCCTGAGCCAGCACTTTCACCATTTCATCATAGCCATCCTTCTGCTGCTTCAGCTCCAGATGGAAAGGACGCTTAATCAGCTGTCCCTGATGATTCAACAGCCACTCGCCGCTGATGACAACGGCACCGTCATAACGGCCGTGGAAGCCCGTTACCGTGACGTTCAGCGTGTCCTGATCGCTTCCCAAAGGCTGGGAGGCAACAACCCAGCCCGGAAGCTGGCTGCCCAGATTCGCCACCAGCGTATTGCGTAACTGCTGGTCCAGCGGGCTGGCCCACAGGTTGTTGTTGGCGATAACGTACTGTACATCGCTGGTCTGATAGACCACCCCGTTGCCGGCCAGGTAATCCGGCACGGCGACCTGCTCAACCCACAGCAGACGGTTGCCCTGCGAGGCGGAACTTTGCGTAACCGCCTGCGTCACCAGAGGCAGTTGGTAGTAGCTTTTCGTTTCGCTCCCGGAGCTACAGGCCGTGAGTACCATCGCTCCTGCAATCGCTAGCCATTTTTTCATTGTTTCGCCCTCTTCGGCTCAGGATCCTTTTTATCTTTCGCTTCGAACACCAGCGCGTTGCTCTTCTCGTTGAGCGTTTTCAGAACCGGCTGCAGTTCACGCAAGACCTGATCGAGACGCTGCATATCTGCCACCATCTTGTTGTACGCCGCCGAGCCAGGCTGGAAGCCCTGCATACTGCGGTTCAGCTCGCGCAGCGTTTTCTGCATATCCTGCGGCAGCTGCTGCATACTCTGGTTTGCAGTAATCTTGTTGATGTTATCCAGCGTGGTCTGCAGGCGCTGCATTGTCGCCTGGCTTTGATGTAACGAACCTGTCGCCGCCTCAATCATCGGGTTCAGCGGCAGATTGTTAATTTTATCCAGCGTTTCCATGAGACGCTGCTGGATCTGGGCCAGACCGCTGCTTACCGTTGGGATGATCTTGTAACCACCAAATTCACGCATACCGGTAATCGGCGGCGCTTTTGGATAGAAGTCCATATCGACATACAGTGCGCCGGTCACCAGGTTACCGGTTTTCAACGAGCCGCGCAGACCGCGATTCATCAGGTCGGTGATGTGCTCGCCGATATCCTGATTCTCACCAATCTGGTTGATCAGGCGCTCAGGCTCAATGCGGATCAGCACCGGAATACGGTAATCATCATCAAGCATCTGCTTAAGGCCTGGAACAAAGTAAGGCACTTGTCCCACCGTCCCCAGACGAATACCGCGGAACTCAACGGGCGCCCCAGGCTGCAGGCCGCGAACAGAATCCTTAAAGAACATCAGGTAGTCGATGTGATCGGTATAGAGTGCATCCTGAATGCTTTTTTGATCGTCGAACAGGCGGAAAGCGGTGTTCTCCGCAACCGGCTGTCCCAGGTCCAGACCTTCGGGTACGTCAAAACTCACGCCGCCGCCAAACAGTGTTGTCAGCGAGCCCATTTCTACACGCATGCCCGCCGAGGTCAGATCCACCGCGATGCCGCTGTCTTTCCAGAAACGGACGTTGCTGGTAACCAGACGATCGTTAGGCGCATTGATGAACAGCTGATAGCTGATGGATCTTTTCTGAGGATCGAAGGTGCTCTTCTCCACCGAACCCACGCGATAGCCGCGGAAAAGTACCGGGTCGCCCGCCGTGAGCTGGCCCGCTTTTTTACTGTCGAGGATCACGCGGATACCTTTTGCATCAGGCGGTGCTAGCGGCGGTGAATCCAGAAGCTGGTACTGCGCCGGCTGGCTGCCTTTTGCACCCGGCTGCAGTTCGATGTAGGCACCTGAGAGCAGCGTTCCTAAGCCGCTGATCCCTTCACGTCCCACCTGCGGTTTAACCACCCAGAAAACAGAATCGCCGTGCAGGAGTTTTTCCATGCCGGCATTAAGACGCGCCTTAATCTCCACATGGGTTAAATCGTCGGTCAGGGTTGCGCTTTCCACCACGCCCACATCCACGCTGCGGCTTTTGATGGTCGTTTTACCGCCCTCAATTCCTTCGGCATTGGTGGTAATCAGCGTCACTTCCGGTCCCTGATGGCTGTAGTGATAAAACAGGATCCATGCACCGATCAGCGCGGTCACGATGGGGAAAATCCACACCGGCGACCAGTTTTTGACCTTCTGCACTTTCGCCTCTCCACTCTTATTTTCCATGCTCTTACTCTTCCTCATGGCTTGATTCAGGCTCACGATCCCACGATAAACGAGGGTCGAAGGTCATGGCCGCAAACATGGTCATAATCACCACCAGTGCAAACATTAAAGCCCCCATCGCGGGATAAATACTCATCAAACCGCCCATCCGCACCAGCGCAGAGAGAACGGCAATCACAAACACGTCGATCATTGACCAACGACCGACAAATTCGACCACTTCGTAAATCAGATGCATGCGTTCACTGTCGCGTTTTCCGTGGCCTTTTGCATCCCAACAGAGCCAGGCAATGGCGATCATTTTTAAAGTGGGCACCATGATACTGGCGATGAAAATCACGCCGGCGACAGGATAGGATCCTTCGCTCCACAGCAGTATGACCCCGGCGAGGATCGTCGAGGGCATTTTATCGCCGAGCAAATCGGTGATCATAATCGGCAGAATATTAGCGGGCAGATACAGCATGACGGACGTGACCAGCAGTGCCATCGTCCACTGCAGGCTATTTTTACGGCGAACATGGCCCTTCGTTTCGCAGCGCGGACAAACCTCAAGATCGGCGGGCAGCACGGCGGTACAGCACGGACAAGAACGGAGCCCCTGGCGGATACCCGGCACGCCGACCTTCACCGTCTGCGCGAGCGTCGGAGCCGGGGCGATATCGTCCCAGGCCCAGCGCCTGTCCACGCACTGGAAAGCACGCAGCTGCAGGACACAGTACAGACACCAGGGAATAAAGCTGCTGCCTATCCCCACGTCGCCGTACGCCATCAGCTTCACGAAACTGACCAGTATCCCTGCGAGAAAGATCTCGGCCATCCCCCAGCTTTTGAGCTGAAAAAGGATGCGCGCGAGCCGGATTTTCAGCGGTGACGGCATCCTGACGCGGTTAACCAGCAGCAGGATGATGACCAGGCAAAACGCCGGGACTATCTGGACGAATAGCAGAAAAAAGGTGCCGAGGCTGGCGTAATCTTCCGAGAACATCACGCCCGGGATTTCAAGCAGATCCACCTGGCTTGTCATCCCGCCCACCTTCATATAGACGAAGGGGAAGAGATTGGAGAGCAGCAGCATGAACAGTGCTGCCAGCGCGTAAGCGGTGGGACGCTGCCGCGGCGCGTCCCACTCGGTTGTCAACGTCGCGCCACAGCGTGGACACTGGGCTTTATGTCCGTGACCAAGCTCTGGCAACGCCACGAGCATATCGCATTGCGAGCATAATATATGCCTGTCGGCATGGTGCTGGTCACACATATTTAATCCCTGTTATGCGCCGTTTTTCAGAGACTCAAGGTACTCCCAGCGCTCAAATGCTTCTTCCAGGGCTTTTTCAGCCGCGGACATTTCAGCCAGTACTTTCTGAGTATAGTCATGCGATTGGGTAAAGAATGAGGCATCAGCAACCTGCGCTTGCAGCTCCTCAAGCGCGGCCTCCAGCTCTTCAAGACGCTGAGGTAGCCCCTCCAGTTCGCGCTGCAGGTTATAGCTTAGTTTAGCCGAGGTTTTCTTGACAGTTTCTGCTTTTGTTACAGCAGGTTCAGAACTTGTTCTGGACTTCGACTGTTTCTGCGCCAGAGACTGCGACTGCTGCCCTTTTGCGTCGTGATAACCGCCCACGTACTGGCCAATTCGCCCTTCACCTTCGAAGATCCAGCACTCGGTCACGGTGTTATCCACGAACTGACGATCGTGGCTAACCAGCATCACGGTTCCCTGATACCCATCGATCAGCTCTTCGAGTAATTCCAGCGTTTCGACATCCAAATCGTTCGTCGGTTCATCGAGGATCAACAGATTACTTGGCTTCAGGAACAGACGGGCCAGCAGAAGACGGTTACGCTCCCCGCCGGACAGCGCGCGCACCGGTGTCATGGCGCGTTTCGGGTGGAACAGGAAGTCCTGCAGGTAGCCCAGAACGTGACGCGGCTTGCCGTTTACCATCACTTCCTGTTTACCTTCGGCGAGGTTGTCCATCACCGTGCGGTCCGGATCCAGCTCCGCGCGGTGCTGATCGAAGTAGGCCACTTCCAGCTTGGTGCCACAGTGAATGCGGCCGCTGTCGGCCTGCAGTTGGCCCAGCATCAGCTTCAGCAGCGTGGTTTTGCCGCAGCCGTTCGGGCCGATGAGCGCAATTTTGTCCCCGCGCTGAACCTGCGCAGAGAAATCTTTCACCAGCACCTTGCCGTCAACCTGGTAGTTAACGTTTTCCATTTCGAAGACAATCTTGCCGGAACGGGACGCCTCTTCCACCTGCATTTTGGCGCTGCCCATGACTTCGCGGCGCTCGCTGCGCTCGCGACGCATCGCCTTCAGGGCACGCACGCGGCCTTCGTTACGGGTACGGCGGGCTTTGATGCCCTGGCGGATCCAGACTTCCTCCTGCGCCAGCTTGCGGTCGAACTCGGCGTTCTGCAGCTCTTCCACGCGCAGGTTTTCTTCTTTCTCCAGCAGATAGGTGTCGTAATCGCCGGGATAGGTGACCAGCTTGCCGCGGTCGAGATCGACAATGCGCGTCGCCATATTGCGAATAAACGAACGGTCGTGCGAGATGAAGATGATGGTGCCGCTGAAGGTTTTCAGGAACCCTTCCAGCCAGTCAATCGCTTCGATGTCCAGGTGGTTCGTTGGTTCGTCCAGCAGCAGTACCTTAGGGCCGCTGACCAGCGCGCGCCCCAGCGCCGCTTTACGCAGCCAGCCGCCGGAGAGCGCCGACAGCTCCATGTCGGGTTCCAGCCCGAGCTGCGCCAGCACCTCGTTAATGCGGTTTTCCAGCTGCCACAAACCGTGGTGATCGAGCATCTCCTGCACTTTCGCCAGTTCGTTGAGATTCTTGTCGCTCGGGTCGGTCATCACCAGATGCGAAATCTCGTGATAGCGCTTCAGGTACTCCGCCTGCTCGGAGATGCCTTCCGCCACGAAATCGTACACGCTGCCGATCACATGACGCGGCGGATCCTGCTGGAGGCGGGAGACGATCAGATCCTGCTCGTATACGATGCGGCCGTCATCCAGCCCCTGCTCGCGGTTGAGGATTTTCATCAGCGTGGATTTACCCGCGCCGTTACGGCCCACCAGACAGACGCGCTCGTTATCTTCGATATGCAGTTCCGCATTATCGAGAAGCGGTGAGTCGCTGAAAGAGAGCCACGCGCCGTGCATACTAATTAATGACATTTATTTTTCCTTTCAGACCGCGGTAATCAACCAGCAGTTATGAATTTGACGGTTACGGGCGAAGTCCTGAGACAGCGTTTTTTGACTGATTTCTTGTGCTTTCAGTCCCAGGGCTGCCAGGCCGTCATGATCCATACGGAAGCCGCGTTTGTTGTTCGAGAACATAATGGTGCCGCCTTTGCGCAGCAGGCGCTTCAGGTCGGTCATCAGGCGCAGGTGATCGCGTTGAACGTCAAAGCTATCCTCCATGCGCTTGGAGTTAGAGAAGGTCGGCGGATCGATAAAGATCAGGTCGAACTGCTCGTCGGTATCGCGCAGCCAGCCCAGCACGTCGGCCTGCATCAGGCGATGCTGACGTCCGGTTAAGCCGTTCAGACGCAGGTTACGCTCGGCCCACTCCAGATAGGTGCGGGACATATCCACCGTGGTAGTGCTGCGCGCGCCGCCGAGACCGGCATGCACGCTGGCGCTGCCGGTGTAGGAAAACAGGTTGAGGAAATCTTTGCCCTTGCTCATCTGGCCGAGCATGCGGCGGGCAATGCGGTGGTCGAGGAACAGGCCGGTATCAAGATAGTCGGTCAGGTTCACCCACAGGCGAGCGTTGTATTCGCCCACTTCGATAAAATCGCCCTTTTCGCCCATCTTCTGGTACTGGTTTTTACCCTTCTGACGCTCGCGGGTTTTCAGCACCAGCTTGTTCGGCGCAATCCCCAGCACGGCAATGGTGGCCGCAATGACGTCCAGCATGCGCTGGCGCGCTTTTTGCGCATCGATGGTTTTCGGCGGAGCATATTCCTGAATCACCACCCAGTCCGCATAGCGGTCAACCGCTACGTTGTACTCCGGCAGGTCGGCATCGTACAGGCGATAGCACTCGATCCCTTCCTGCTTCGCCCATTTTTCAAATTTCTTCAGGTTTTTGCGCAGGCGGTTGGCGTAATCATCTGCCACGCCGGTTGGCTTGCTGTCCGCCGCTTTCTCTGCCAGATGATAGTTTTTCTGCACGCAGTCCAGCGGGCCGTTTTTCGCTTTAAACTGGCGATCGGCTCGCAGCTGCAGGCAGCTCAGCAGCTCCGGCGAGGCGCTGAACAGAGACAGGTTCCAGCCGCCGAAGTAGTCCTTCATATTGCGGCCCAGCAGGCTGTGCAGGGCAATCAGCGCAGGCTCGCTGTCCAGACGCTCGCCGTATGGCGGGTTGCTGATTACGGTCCCGTACGGGCCCTTCGGCAGCGGGTTGGTCAGGTTCGCTACGTCTTTCACCTCGAAGGTGACCAGCTCGCCGATACCGGCGCGACGGGCGTTGCTGCGCGCGCGTTCTATTACGCGCGGGTCGCTATCCGAACCGTAAAAGTGAGAGGTATACTCCGCCAGGCCCTTACGCGCGCGGGTCTGCGCGTCGTCTTTAACCTCTTTCCAGAGCGCTTCGTCGTGCTGCGCCCAGCCTTTGAAGCCCCAGTGGCCGCGGTGCAGCCCCGGCGCACGGTCGGTTGCCAGCATTGCGGCCTCAATCAGCAGCGTACCGGAGCCACACATTGGGTCGAGCAGCGGCGTGCCCGGTTGCCAGCCGGAGCGCATCACGATGGCGGCGGCCAGGGTTTCTTTGATCGGTGCCATACCGGTGCGATCGCGGTAGCCACGCAGGTGCAGACCCGCGCCGCTCAGATCGAGGGAGATGCTCGCCGTGTCGCCGTTCAGCCAGACGTTGATACGCAGGTCCGGGTTTTCGCGATCGACGTTCGGACGTTCCTTATTTTTACGCGTGAAGCAGTCCACAATGGCGTCTTTTACGCGCAGGGCGCCGTACTGGCTGTTGCGGATCTCGTCGTTCACGCCGTTGAAATGCACCGCGAAGGTGGCGTTAGGCGTGAAGATCTCTGTCCAGTCGATCATCTGTACGCCGGTGTAGAGATCCAGGTCGCTATAGACCTTGCATTCCTTCATCGGCAGCATGATGCGCGACGCCAGACGGCTCCACATCAGGCTCTGGTAAATAAGCCGCGTGTCGCCCTCAAAATGGACACCACCCTGAACCACCTGGCACTCTTGCGCGCCCAGGGCTTCCAGTTCAGTTTTTAACAGCTCTTCCAGCCCACGGGCCGTACTGGCAAACAGAGAATTCATATCGTCACTTTTACTCTTAGAAAATTGTCGCGCATTATAGCTAATATGGCGTGTATGTCATAAAGTTGAAGGCTTATTTTCATTCGAGGGAGTGTGCAGTGGCGACGTTATCCAGGCTTTTTATTCATCCGGTGAA
The DNA here is from genome assembly GCF_900324475.1 of Enterobacter bugandensis. Classification (NCBI taxonomy): domain Bacteria; kingdom Pseudomonadati; phylum Pseudomonadota; class Gammaproteobacteria; order Enterobacterales; family Enterobacteriaceae; genus Enterobacter; species Enterobacter bugandensis. The sequence continues at coordinate 1,673,219 of NZ_LT992502.1, read as the reverse complement.
ATCCATGCGCGGCATCGGCGTCACTCACGCGCTGGCAGACATGAGCGGGTTCGCCTTCGATCGTATTTTTATGGTCACCGAGCCTGACGGTACGTTTATCACCGCACGCCAGTTCCCTCAGATGGTTCGCTTTACCCCTTCCCCGCTTCACGACGGTTTGCACCTTACCGCGCCGGACGGTTCCAGCGCGGTGATTCGCTTTGCGGATTTTGCGGCTGTCGACGCGCCAACGGAAGTATGGGGCAACCATTTTACCGCACGCATCGCGCCGGATGAAATTAACCGCTGGCTGAGCGGCTTCTTCTCCCGCGACGTGCAGCTGCGGTGGGTTGGGCCGGAACTGACGCGTCGCGTAAAGCGCCACGACGCCGTTCCCCTCTCCTTCGCGGATGGCTTCCCGTTCCTGCTCACCAACGAAGCCTCTCTGCGTGATTTACAGAATCGCTGTAAAGCCAGCGTACAGATGGAACAGTTCCGCCCGAATCTGGTCGTGACCGGAGCGGACGCCTGGGATGAAGATACCTGGAAAGTCATCCGCATCGGCAGCGTCATCTTTGATGTCGTCAAACCCTGCAGCCGCTGCATTTTCACCACGGTAAGCCCTGAGAAAGGCCAAAAGCATCCTTCCGGCGAGCCGCTGAAAACGCTGCAATCGTTCCGTACCGCGCAGGATAACGGCGATGTCGATTTCGGCCAGAACCTGATCCCGCGATCCAGCGGCGCAATCCGCGTAGGTGATGAGGTTGAAATTCTCGCCCGCGGGCCGGCGCGAGTGTACGGCTCAGGCCAGGAAGAAGAAATGGTCGAGGTTGAGACGAATGTCGCCACTGCGGTAGATATTCACTGGCAGGGCAAGGTTATTCGTGGCAATAATCAGCAGGTTTTACTGGAGCAGCTGGAGCAAGCCGGTATTCGCGTACCGTATTCCTGCCGCGCGGGAATTTGCGGATGCTGCCGCATCAAGCTGCTGGAGGGAGAAGTGAGTGCGCTGAAAAAATCTGCAATTGGAAATGACGGCACAATCCTGTGCTGTAGCTGCGTACCGAAAACGTCGGTACAACTGGAAGCTTAAACCGCTTGTTCGAGGCTGAAGGCATCGACGCGCAGCTGTGGTTTCAGCCTGTCATTCATGACTTTGATCGCATCACCTAACTGCATTACGCGCCCGGCAATCGTTACGCCGGGCTGCGCCAGCAGACAGAGTGCGGCGTTTTCGCCCGGTTCAACCACTAACAAACTCACCTCTTCGGCGGTATCGCTCAGGTTAACGCTGGCCGCATCGCCCGTTGCTGGCGTCCAGTCCATGCCATGAGGCAGGAAATGCCAGCTTTTCGGCATTTGCGGTTTCAGGAAACGGATAGCCACCAGCGCATTTAATACCAGTTCGGCACGCTGCTCTTTAGAGAGCATCAGGTCGCGGCATTTTTCTTCAAAGGAGAAATAAAGCGCCGCATCGTCAACGCAAAAGCCCGATGGAGAAAACGCGTCCGGGGTTAACATTCGGCGGGCAAAACGAGAACGAAACAACATGCCATTGGCTAAATCGAGCATCATACGGTCATGCTCGTCGCAAAAATACCAGCGCCAGTTATCGTCAGGTTTAATTCGCATGTGTCTCTCCCGTCCCCAAACGTCCTGTACTAAAAATGTCCTGTTCGCCGCTTCGTTTATAACACTAGTAATAAAAGACGATAATGTCTAAATAAGCAACAGTGACGGAATATAAAACAACCAGGGCTGGAAATAAAGCCCTGGTTGTCTGATTAAGAAAAAAGATTAGATATGCGTAACGATTTCTTTAATCAAAGGCGGGCCTTTAAAAATAAAGCCGGAATAGATTTGCACCAGTGACGCACCGGCCGCCATCTTCTCGCGCGCAGCAATCACCGAGTCGATACCGCCGACGCCAATAATCGGTAAACGGCCTTTTAATTCCGCAGACAGCGCGCGAATAATTTCGGTGCTTTTTAATTGTACCGGACGGCCACTTAACCCACCCGCTTCGTCACAGTTTTTCATTCCCTGAACGAGCGAACGATCGAGCGTGGTATTCGTTGCAATCACCCCGTCAATATTATGGCGAACCAAACTGTCGGCAACCTGGATCAATTCTTCGACAGAAAGATCCGGCGCGATCTTCACCGCGACCGGAACATATTTATGGTGGATCGCCTGGAGTTCATTTTGTTTATTTTTAATGGCACTCAGAAGATCGTCCAGCGCTTCGCCATATTGTAAGGAGCGCAGCCCCGGGGTATTGGGCGAGGAAATATTCACCGCGATATACCCGGCATAGGCGTAGACTTTTTCCATACAAATCAGGTAGTCATCTTTACCCTGCTCAACCGGCGTATCTTTATTCTTGCCAATATTGATGCCTAACACCCCATCAAAATGGGCTTTCTTCACGTTCTCTACCAAATGATCAACGCCGAGGTTATTAAAGCCCATGCGGTTGATCAACCCTTCGGCTTCGACCAGGCGGAACAGGCGCGGCTTGTCATTTCCCGGCTGCGGGCGCGGCGTGACGGTACCAATTTCGATGGAGCCAAAGCCCATCGCACCCAGGGCATCAATGCACTCGCCATTTTTGTCCAGACCGGCCGCCAGACCCAATGGATTTTTAAAGGTCAGCCCCATGCATTGCACAGGCTTTTCCGGCACGTTTTGACGCACCAGGGCCGCCAGAGGCGTTCCTGTAATACGACGTAATTGCTGGAATGTAAATTCATGAGCGCGCTCGGGGTCGAGCTGGAAAAGGGCTTTACGAACGAAGGGGTAGTACATGAACTCTCCTGGATTCCCGGTGTGCAAACCGGGAGGGGATTATGGGCGATCCCGTCACGAAAGGGAATTGACCTGCGGCAAAAAAATCGGCGTAAAACGCAATCGTTTACCTCCCCCCTCTCTTTCTTATGCAGTTTTTCGCAGTTTAATTGCGGATAAATCATTTAGTGGAATAACCGCGCGGTGTCACACTCCTGAAAATTGTTATGAATGTTAGATAAAAGCAAACAATTAGTTATAAGGAGGAAGTATGCGCGTCATTACCCTGGCCGGAAGTCCACGATTCCCTTCGCGTTCCAGCGCCCTGCTGGAATATGCCCGCGACAAGCTCAATGCCCTGGACGTGGAAGTGTGCCACTGGAATCTGCATAACTTCGAACCTGAAGATTTGCTGTATGCCCGCTTCGACAGCCCCGCGCTGAAAACCCTCACTGAGCAGCTCAAGGAAGCGGACGGCCTCATCGTTGCGACCCCGATTTATAAAGCCTCTTTTTCGGGCGCGCTGAAAACGCTGCTCGATCTTCTCCCCGAGCGCGCACTGGACGGCAAAGTAGTTCTGCCGCTGGCAACGGGCGGCACGGTGGCCCATTTACTGGCGGTAGATTACGCCCTGAAGCCGGTGCTGAACGCCCTGAAGGCGCAGGAGATCCTTCACGGCGTTTTCGCGGATGATTCGCAGGTCATTGACTACCAGCATAAGCCGCACTTCACGCCGAATCTGCAAACGCGCCTTGATGCCTCGCTGGAAACTTTCTGGCACGCGCTGCATCGCCGGGATATCCAGGTTCCTTCTTTTAATCCGCTGCAGGGAGTCGCACATGTTTAAAACCTTAACCCGCCTCGGACTGGCTGGCCTGATGGCGTTTACCGCGCTGGCACATGCCGCAGAAACCGCACCGGACAGTTTACGGATTGGCTACCAAAAAGGCAGCGTCAGTATGGTGCTGGCAAAAAGCCACCAACTGCTGGAAAAACGCTTCCCGGACACCAAATTCTCATGGGTGGAATTCCCGGCAGGGCCGCAGATGCTTGAAGCCCTGAACGTCGGCAGTATCGATCTGGGCAGTACGGGCGACATCCCGCCTATTTTCGCTCAGGCTGCCGGGGCAGACCTGGTATACGTCGGTGTAGAACCCGCTAAGCCGAAAGCCGAAGTCATCCTGGTACTTGAAAACAGTGACATTAAAAGCGTCTCCGACCTTAAAGGGCGTAAGGTCGCTTTCCAGAAAGGTTCCAGCTCGCACAACCTGCTGCTGCGCGCCTTACAGGAAGCCGGGCTCAAGTTCACCGACATTCAGCCCGTTTACCTGACGCCCGCCGACGCGCGCGCCGCGTTCCAGCAGAAGAACGTTGATGCCTGGGCTATCTGGGATCCGTACTACTCTGCGGCATTACTGCAGGGTGGCGTACGGGTGCTGAAAGACGGTACCACGCTGAAGCAAACCGGTTCGTTCTACCTCGCCTCACGCCCTTACGCCGAAAAAAACGGCGCGTTTATTCAGGGCGTACTGGATACCTTTACGCAGGCAGATGCCCTGACCCAGAGTCAGCGTCAGGCGAGCATCGCCCTGCTGGCAAAAACCATGGGCTTACCTGAGCCGGTGATCGCGAGCTACCTCAGCCACCGTCCGCCCACCACCATTGCGCCTGTCGACGCGCACGTCGCCGCGCTTCAGCAACAGACTGCTGACCTCTTCTATCAAAACCGCCTGGTACCAAAACAGGTCGATATTCGCGAACGCATCTGGCAGCCCGCTGGCAAAGAAGGAGCTAAATCATGAGTCTGAATCTTTTCTGGTTTTTACCCACCCACGGTGATGGACACTATCTTGGTACAGAAGAGGGCTCGCGCCCGGTTGACCATGGCTATCTTCAGCAGATTGCCCAGGCGGCGGACCGAATCGGTTTTACCGGCGTGCTGATCCCGACCGGACGCTCGTGCGAGGATGCCTGGCTGGTGGCCGCGTCGATGATCCCGGTCACCCAGCGCCTTAAATTCCTGGTTGCATTGCGCCCGAGCGTCGTTTCACCCACCGTGGCGGCGCGTCAGGCAGCAACGCTGGACAGGCTCTCCAACGGCCGCGCTCTGTTTAACCTGGTGACGGGCAGCGATCCGCAGGAGCTGGCGGGTGACGGCGTGTTCCTCGACCATACCGAGCGCTATGAAGCCTCCGCCGAATTTACCCGCGTCTGGCGACGCCTGCTGGAAGGCGAAACCGTCACCTTTGAAGGTAAGCATATTCACGTTCGCGACGCGAAGCTCTACTTCCCGCCGGTGCAGCAGCCGCGCCCTCCGCTCTATTTTGGCGGATCGTCGGATGTGGCCCAGGATCTGGCCGCCGAGCAGGTCGATCTCTATCTGACCTGGGGCGAGCCGCCCGAGCTGGTGAAAGAGAAAATTGCCCAGGTCCGCGCCAAAGCCGCCGCCCATGGCCGCAAAGTGCGCTTCGGGATTCGCCTGCACGTGATTGTGCGCGAAACCAATGAAGAAGCCTGGCAGGCCGCAGACCGCCTGATTTCCCATCTGGACGACGAGACCATCGCAAAGGCGCAGGCTGCGTTTGCCAAAACCGACTCCGTCGGACAGCACCGGATGGCCTCCCTGCACAACGGCAAGCGCGAGAATCTGGAGATCAGCCCGAACCTGTGGGCAGGCGTCGGCCTGGTGCGCGGCGGTGCGGGCACGGCGCTGGTGGGCGACGGGCCGACCGTGGCCGCGCGCATCAATGAATACGCCGAGCTGGGCATCGACAGCTTCATTCTCTCCGGTTACCCGCACCTGGAAGAGGCGTACAAGGTGGGCGAACTGCTGTTCCCGCACCTGGATGTCGCCATTCCGGAGGTTCCGCAGCCGCAGCGGCTCCAGCTGCAGGGCGAAGCCGTGGCGAACGAATTCATTCCCCGTAAAGCCGCACAGAGCTAAGGAGTGACCATGTCTGCCACCTCACAAAAATGGCTGCTGCGCGCCGCGCCGTGGTTTTTACCCGTCGGCATTGTGGCGCTCTGGCAGCTCGCATCGTCTACCGGCTGGCTGTCGAGCCGCATTTTGCCCTCTCCGGAGGGCGTTATCGAAGCGTTCTGGTCGCTGAGCGTCAGCGGAGAGCTGTGGCAACATCTGGCGATCAGCTCCTGGCGCGCGGTGATTGGGTTTTCCATCGGCGGCAGCATCGGTCTGGTGCTGGGTCTGATCAGCGGCCTTTCACGCTGGGGGGAAAGGCTGCTGGATACCTCCATCCAGATGCTGCGCAACGTGCCGCATCTGGCGCTGATCCCGCTGGTCATTTTGTGGTTTGGGATCGATGAGAGCGCCAAAATCTTCCTCGTGGCGCTGGGCACGCTGTTCCCGATATACATCAACACCTGGCACGGCATCCGCAATATCGATCGCGGTCTGGTGGAGATGGCGCGCAGCTACGGCTTATCGGGTTTTTCCCTCTTTGCTCACGTGATTCTGCCGGGCGCCCTGCCCTCCATTATGGTCGGGGTGCGCTTTGCGCTCGGCCTGATGTGGCTGACGCTGATTGTGGCGGAAACCATCTCAGCCAACTCCGGTATTGGCTACCTGGCGATGAACGCCCGCGAATTCCTGCAAACGGACGTGGTGGTGGTCGCCATCATTCTGTATGCACTGCTCGGCAAACTCGCCGACGTCAGCGCACAGTGGCTGGAGCGCAGCTGGCTGCGCTGGAACCCGGCCTATACCCTTCAGGAGGCGAAAGCATGAATACCGCACGACTAAATCTGGGCACGCCGCTGCTGCTGAACGGCGTAACCAAACGCTACGGCGAAAACACCATCCTTAACGGGCTGGATCTGCACATTCCCGCCGGCCAGTTTGTGGCTGTAGTCGGGCGCAGCGGCGGCGGGAAAAGCACACTCCTGCGTCTTTTAGCCGGGCTGGAGGCCCCCAACGGTGGAGAGATTCTGGCAGGAACCACGCCGCTGGCCAATATTCAGGACGATACGCGCATGATGTTTCAGGATGCGCGCCTGCTGCCGTGGAAAACGGTGATTGATAACGTCGGGCTGGGGCTCAAAGGCAACTGGCGGGATGAAGCCCGTCAGGCGCTGGCCGCCGTCGGGCTGGAAAACCGTGCAGGTGAATGGCCTGCGGCGCTGTCGGGCGGCCAGAAGCAGCGCGTGGCGCTGGCGCGAGCGTTGATTCACCGTCCCGGCCTGCTGCTGCTTGATGAGCCGCTCGGCGCTCTTGATGCCCTGACGCGGATAGAAATGCAGGATCTGATTGAATCCCTCTGGCAGGCGCACGGCTTTACGGTACTGCTGGTGACGCATGACGTGAGCGAAGCCGTGGCGATGGCGGACCGGGTATTGCTTATAGAAAACGGGAAAATCGGTTTGGATCTGACGGTGGACATCCCGCGCCCTCGTCGCGTGGGCTCGGCGAGACTGGCGGAGCTGGAAGCCGAAGTGCTGAATCGGGTGATGAAACGTGGGGAAGCGGAGATTCAGCGGATAAAGGCCAATGCCTGATGCCCTCTCCCACAGGGAGAGGGAGAAAACCGATGCCCCGCGCCCCCACGTAGGCCCGGTTAGCGTAGCGCCACCGGGCTTTTTACATCAGGCCAGCGCCTTAGCAATCTTCTCGTACAGATCGCCAGACAGATTTTCCAGCCCTTTCAGCTGCTCAAGCGCGGCGCGCATCTTCGCCTGGCGCTGCGCATCATAGCGTTTCAGGCGGATCAGCGGCTCAATCAGACGTGATGCAACCTGCGGGTTACGGCTGTTCAGCTCGGTGAGCATTTCCACCATAAACTGGTATCCGCTGCCGTCTTCGGCGTGGAACGCGGCCGGGTTACTGCTGGCAAATGCGCCAATCAGCGAGCGAACGCGGTTCGGGTTGCTCATGGTGAACGAACGGTGCTTCAGCAGGCTGCGAACTTTGCTAAGCGCATCGGCCGCCGGGCTGGTCGCCTGCAGAATAAACCACTTGTCCATCACCAGACCATCCTGGTGCCACTTGTCGTCATACTCCTGCATCAGCGCATCGCGGCACGGCAGTTCAGCGGCAACGCTTGCTGCCAGGGCCGCGAGCGCATCAGTCATGTTATCCGCTTCGTGATACTGCTTGCTCACCAGCGCGTTCGCCAGTTCGGCCTCACCAAACGCAAGATAGCGCAGGCAGGTATTGCGCAGGGTACGCTTGCCGATATCCGCATGCTCCACGCGATACGCGTCAAGCTTGTTAGCGTTGTAGAGCGCCAGGAATTCATCCGCCAGTTCGGTCGCCAGCGTGCGGGTCAGCGCTTCGCGCACCGCCACGATGGCAATCGGGTCGATGATGTCGAACAGCTCCGCAATTTCAGTCGCGGACGGCAGCGTCAGAATTTCAGCCGCCAGCGCCGGGTCAATCTTCTCGTCCAGCAGGATAGCGCGGAACGCGTCTGCCACATGCACCGGCAGCGTCAGCGGCTGGCCCTGCTGGTAGCGGTTCACGTTAAGCTTGATGTAGGTTGCCAGCAGGCTCTGCGCCGCGTCCCAGCGGGAGAAATCGTTGCGGGCGTGACGCATCAGGAACGTCAGCTGCTGGTCGCTCCACTTGTACTCCAGCTTCACCGGCGCGGAGAACTCGCACAGCAGCGCAGGCACCGGCTGGAAGTAGACGTTATCGAAGATAAAGGTCTGCTCTGCCTGGGTCACGTTCAGCACGTGGTGCACCGGGTGGCCGCCCTTCTGTAGCGGGATAACGTTGCCTTCGTTGTCGTACAGCTCAATGCTGAACGGAATGTGCAGCGGATATTTTTCTTCCTGCTCCGCGGTTGGCGGCGTGCGCTGGCTGATGGTCAGAGTGTACTGCTCGGTTTCCGGGTTGTAGTCGTCCTTAACGGTGACAATCGGGGTCCCGGCCTGGCTGTACCAGCGGCGGAAGTGAGAAAGATCAACGTTAGACGCGTCTTCCATCGCCTGCACAAAGTCGTCGCAGGTAGCCGCGCTGCCGTCGTGACGTTCGAAGTAAAGCTGCATCCCTTTCTGGAAATTCTCTTCACCCAGCAGGGTGTGGATCATGCGGATAATTTCAGCGCCCTTCTCGTACACCGTCAGGGTGTAAAAGTTATTCATCTCAATGACTTTATCCGGACGGATCGGGTGCGCCATTGGGCTGGCATCTTCCGCAAACTGCAGGCCGCGCATGGTGCGCACGTTGTTGATGCGGTTGACCGCCCGCGAGCCCAGATCGGAGCTGAACTCCTGATCGCGGAAGACGGTCAGCCCCTCTTTCAGGCTCAGCTGGAACCAGTCGCGGCAGGTGACGCGGTTACCGGTCCAGTTATGGAAATACTCGTGGCCGATAACGCGTTCGATATCGAGGTAGTCTTTATCGGTGGCGGTATCGGTACGCGCCAGCACGTACTTGGAGTTAAAGATGTTAAGGCCTTTATTCTCCATCGCGCCCATGTTGAAGAAGTCGACGGCGACGATCATATAGATGTCGAGATCGTATTCGAGGCCGAAACGCTCTTCATCCCACTTCATGGAGTTAATGAGTGAAGTCATCGCCCACGGCGCGCGGTCAAGGTTGCCGCGGTCAACGAACAGCTCCAGCGCCACTTCGCGGCCAGAGCGGGTTTTGAAGGTATCGCGCAGCACGTCGAAATCACCCGCCACCAGCGCAAACAGGTAGCACGGTTTCGGGAACGGATCCTGCCACTGCACCCAGTGACGGCCATTTTCCAGCTCGCCCTCACCCACGCGGTTACCGTTGGAGAGCAGGAACGGATAGAGGGTTTTATCGGCAATGATTTTGGTGGTAAAGCGCGCCAGCACGTCCGGGCGGTCCAGGTACCAGGTAATGTGGCGGAAGCCTTCGGCTTCACACTGGGTACACAGGGCCACGCCTGACTGGTAGAGCCCTTCCAGCGCCGTGTTGGCGGCAGGGCTGATTTCATTCACGATGCGCAGCGTAAAGCGTTCCGGCAGGTTGTCGATGACCAGCTGGTTGCCTTCTTCTTTATAATCTGACCAGGCTTCATCGTTAATGTGCAGGGAGACCAGCGTCAGGTCTTCGCCATCCAGACGCAGCGGTACGGCAGTCGCGCTGTGGCGCGTCACCTGGCTTACCGCAGTTACAACGGTTTTTGTGGCATCCAGGTCAAAAGTCAGGTCGATATCGCTAATCAGGTATTCCGGCGCACGGTAGTCGTGGCGGTATTTGGCTTGTGGCTGTTGTGTCATAGAAAACCTTATGCATCGTTTGTCGAGTAACGTTTCAATATATTCCTGTTGCGTAAAACGCGCTATGCAGAATGTTCATCTTTTCAGGCTTAAACACCTTTTTCGCTACATTTGTATAACACGGGGCACGAAATGCTCTCGACCATAAAGTGTGCTTATGTTGTGATCGGGGTTCAATAAATCACTAAACAAGGTATACTCCGGAGTTGTTTATTGTACTAAACGCCCCCGTGAGAGGATGCTACAGCGCACCTATGACTCAATTCGCTTCTCCGGTTCTGCATACGTTGCTGGATACCGACGCGTATAAACTGCATATGCAGCAAGCCGTTTTCCACCATTACTATGACGTTCACGTCGCGGCGGAATTCCGCTGCCGTGGTGACGACTTGCTCGGTATCTACGCAGACTCCATTCGTGAACAGGTCGATGCGATGCAGCATCTGGCGCTCACCGATGACGAATATCAGTGGCTTTCTGGCCTGCCTTTCTTTAAAGCGGACTATCTGAACTGGCTGCGCGACTTCCGCTATAAGCCTGAACAGGTCACCGTGACCAACGAGAACGGCAAGCTGGATATTCGTCTTGAAGGTCCGTGGCGGGAAGTGATCATGTGGGAAGTGCCGCTTCTGGCCGTCATCAGCGAGCTGGCTCACCGCTACCGTTCGCCTGAAACGGGCGTCGAACAGGCGGTCGCCTCGCTGGAGAACAAACTTGAGGCATTCTCAACGCTGACCGAAGGGCTGGATATGTCCCGCTTCCGCCTGATGGATTTCGGCACCCGTCGCCGCTTCTCTCGCGAGGTTCAGCAGGCTATCGTTGAACGTCTGCAGCAGGAGCCGTGGTTCGTGGGTACCAGCAACTACGATTTGGCGCGTCGCCTCAACCTGACGCCAATGGGCACTCAGGCGCACGAGTGGTTCCAGGCGCATCAGCAAATTAGCCCGGACCTGGCTAACAGCCAGCGTGCGGCGCTGGCTGCGTGGCTTGAAGAGTACCCGAATCAACTCGGGATCGCCCTGACCGACTGTATTACGATGGATGCCTTCCTGCGCGACTTTGGTCCCGAGTTTGCTGAGCGTTACCAGGGGTTACGCCACGACTCAGGGGATCCGGTTGAATGGGGCGAAAAGGCGATTGCCCATTACCAAAAACTCGGCATTGACCCGATGAGCAAGGTACTGGTCTTCTCCGATAATCTCGACCTGGCGAAAGCCGTCGAACTGTATCGTCATTTCAATGCCAGAATTAATCTGGGCTTCGGGATCGGTACCCGGTTGACCTGCGACATTCCTCAGGTAAAACCTCTGAATATCGTGATAAAGCTGGTGGAATGTAACGGCAAGCCGGTGGCAAAGCTCTCCGACAGCCCGGGTAAAACCATCTGCCATGACAAAGCGTTTGTTCGCGCATTGCGCAAAGCGTTCGATCTCCCCCAGATCAAAAAAGCCAGTTAAGCGCTTACGGGAGCCTTCAGGGCTCCCTTCCCTTATTTATTTCTCAATTCTTCTCTTTTGACTGCGAAATTTACTTGTCTGATAGCGGTTGGCAGGTAACATAGATATCCCCCCGTCTTGGGGTGGACAAGTGTTTATTTTTTCCGACTATTAACAGAGAGAATATTATGAGCGTTGTGCCTGTAGCCGACGTACTCCAGGGCCGTGTCGCCGTTGACCAGGAGGTCACCGTGCGCGGATGGGTGCGTACTCGCCGAGATTCTAAAGCTGGCATCTCCTTCCTTGCCGTCTATGACGGTTCCTGCTTTGATCCTGTACAGGCCGTCATTAATAATTCTCTGCCCAATTACAATGATGACGTTCTGCGCCTGACAACGGGTTGTTCCGTTATCGTCACCGGTGTGGTTGTGGCATCCCCGGGCCAGGGCCAGAGTTTCGAGATCCAGGCTTCTGCCATTGAAGTGACCGGCTGGGTTGAAGATCCGGACACCTACCCGATGGCGGCAAAACGTCACAGCATTGAATACCTGCGTGAAGTCGCACACCTGCGTCCGCGTACCAACCTGATTGGTGCGGTGGCTCGCGTGCGTCATACGCTGGCCCAGGCGCTGCATCGCTTCTTCGATGAGCAGGGTTATTTCTGGGTGTCTACCCCGCTGATCACCGCGTCCGATACGGAAGGCGCAGGCGAAATGTTCCGCGTCTCGACGCTGGACATGGAAAACCTGCCGCGCACGCCGGAAGGTAAAGTCGACTACGACAAAGACTTCTTTGGTAAAGAAGCCTTCCTGACGGTATCCGGCCAGCTCAACGGCGAAACCTACGCCTGTGCGCTGTCTAAGATCTATACCTTCGGCCCAACCTTCCGCGCCGAAAACTCCAACACCAGCCGCCACCTGGCGGAGTTCTGGATGCTGGAGCCGGAAGTGGCGTTTGCCGATCTGAATGACGTAGCAGGTCTCGCAGAAGCGATGCTGAAATACGTCTTCAAAGCGGTGCTGGAAGAGCGTCCTGACGACATGAAGTTCTTCGCCGAACGCGTAGACAGCGATGCTGTGGCACGTCTGGAGCGTTTCGTCTCTGCCGACTTTGCGCAGGTGGACTATACCGACGCGGTAGCGATCCTCGAGAAATGCGGTGAGAAGTTTGAGAACCCGGTTTACTGGGGCGTCGATCTGGCGTCTGAGCACGAACGCTATCTCGCCGAGAAACATTTCAAAGCGCCGGTTGTCGTTAAAAACTACCCGAAAGACATTAAGGCCTTCTATATGCGCCTTAACGAAGACGGGAAAACCGTGGCAGCGATGGACGTACTGGCGCCGGGCATCGGTGAAATCATTGGTGGTTCTCAGCGTGAAGAGCGTCTTGACGTGCTTGACGCGCGCATGGAAGAGATGGGTCTCAACCCTGCGGACTACAGCTGGTATCGCGATCTGCGCCGTTATGGCACCGTTCCGCACGCTGGGTTCGGTCTGGGCTTCGAGCGTCTGATCGCCTACGTTACTGGTGTTCAGAACGTGCGTGACGTAATTCCGTTCCCGCGTACACCACGCAACGCCAGCTTCTAAGCAACGCAACAGACAATGGCCAGCATTTGCTGGCCATTATTTTATTCTGCCCTGTCAGTTTTTGTCAGCGTAAAGTCAGCGTTTTTAAACCACTACCCCGTCACAACCGCTACCTGTTACGTTTTGTTTCCGCGAAATATCCAGCCACAAAAAATTAACCTCATTCTTATTGCGATTATTACATTCTGAAGTAATAGCACAAATTTCAACCAATTTTTCAGCCATCCAGAAGTCTTTTTAGGGTCATAAGAAAAAACGAGTCGTTTAACATTCGCTTATAGGAATTGCCTTTATCCAAATTAATCATAAGGAATTCATATATATAGGAAACAAACCGATGCTTAATTCGCCAGGGGGTTCTGAAATTTGAGATGGTTCACAAAGTTCCCAAAAATACACATTTAGTTACACATATTTTCTTTCTGTAACTCAATCTTGAGAATTGTAGCACTTTCAGGCTAGCGAAACGCTTCGGTGAATGGAAAGATGCCTGTCAGATACATAAAGACACCAAACTCTCATCAATAGTTCCGGAAATATTTATTGACAGAATTTATTGACGGCAGTGGCGAGTGTCATAAAAAAACCAATGAGGGTAATAAATAATGATGAAGCGCAATATTCTGGCAGTGGTAATCCCTGCCCTGCTGGTAGCCGGTGCAGCTAACGCTGCAGAAATCTATAACAAGAACGGCAACAAACTGGACTTCTACGGTAAAGTTAACGCCGAGCACGATTTCGTGACCTCCGGCGATGACACTAACAATAACGACGCTACCTACGCGCAGATCGGTTTCAAAGGCGAAACTCAGATCAACGACCAGCTGACCGGTTACGGCCAGTGGGAATACCGCTTCATGGCTAACCAGGCTGAGAACACCGCTCAGGCTAACAAAAACCGTCTGGCCTTTGCTGGTCTGAAAGCGGGCGACGCTGGCAGCATCGACTACGGTCGTAACTACGGTATCGTATACGACGTTGAGTCATACACCGATATGGCGCCGTCCTTCTCCGGTATGACCTGGGGCGGTAACTACGTTGATAACTTTATGACCAGCCGCAGCACCGGCCTGCTGACCTACCGTAACAGCGATTTCTTCGGTCTGGTTGACGGTCTGAGCCTGGGCGTACAGTACCAGGGTAAAAATGACCGTGCTGACGTTAAAACCTCTAACGGCGACGGCGTAGGTTACTCTCTGGGTTACGACTTCGGCGAAGGCTTCGGTGCAATCGCATCTTACAGCAACGCTAACCGTACTCTGAACCAGAAAGCTGATGGCCAGGGTGATAAAGCTGAAGCATGGGGCGTGGGTCTGAAATACGACGCTAACAACCTCTACCTGGCAACTACCTATGCAGAAACCCGTAACACCACCCGTACCGGTTCTAGCGGTGATGCAGGTTTTGCTAACAAAACTCAGAACTTCGAAGTGGTTGCTCAGTACCAGTTCGACTTCGGCCTGCGTCCAGCAATCTCCTACGTGCAGACCAAAGGTAAAGACCTGGCTGCCGTCGGCGGCTTCAGCGGTGGCGATGCAGACCTGGCTAAATTCATCCAGGTTGGTACCACTTACTACTTCAACAAAAACTTCAACGTGTGGGCTGACTACTACATCAACCTGCTGGATAAAGACACCGACTACGCGAAAGCTGTTGGCGGTCTGAACGGCAACGACGATATGGCTGCTGTGGGTGTAACCTACCAGTTCTAATCAGAACACCACTTTGTTATATGCATAATGAACAGGGCTTCGGCCCTGTTTTTTTATGCCTGACAGAAAATAATGGCGACTTTTGAAAAGCCGCACGCTTTTCGTCGCAAACGGTTGGCATTTTGTAAATCTACCGTTAACCTGATAGCGGATTTCACTTCTGTAATCACAATGGAACTTCGTCATGTTTGAGAACATTACCGCCGCTCCTGCCGACCCTATTCTGGGCCTGGCCGATCTGTTTCGTGCCGACGACCGCCCTGGCAAAATCAACCTGGGTATTGGTGTATATAAAGATGAAACCGGCAAAACTCCGGTACTGACCAGCGTTAAGAAAGCTGAGCAGTATCTGCTGGAAAACGAAACCACCAAAAACTACCTCGGTATTGATGGTATCCCTGAATTTGGTCGCTGCACCCAGGAGCTGCTGTTCGGTAAAGGCAGCGCAATTGTGAGTGACAAACGTGCCCGCACGGCGCAGACCCCTGGCGGTACCGGCGCGCTGCGCGTGGCGGCGGATTTCCTTGCGAAAAACACCTCTGTGAAGCGCGTATGGGTGAGCAATCCAAGCTGGCCGAACCATAAGAGTGTCTTTAACTCTGCGGGCCTGGAAGTGCGTGAATATGCTTACTACGACGCGGCCAATCACTCTCTGGACTTTGACGGCCTGCTCTCAAGCCTGAGCGAAGCGCAGGCGGGTGACGTGGTGCTGTTCCACGGCTGCTGCCACAACCCAACCGGTATCGATCCAACGCTTGAGCAGTGGGAACACCTGGCGAAGCTGTCCGTAGAAAAAGGCTGGCTGCCGCTGTTTGACTTTGCCTACCAGGGCTTCGCCCGCGGTCTGGAAGAAGATGCTGAAGGCCTGCGCGCGTTCGCAGCCGTACATCAGGAGCTGATCGTTGCAAGCTCCTACTCCAAGAACTTCGGTCTGTACAATGAGCGTGTAGGCGCCTGTACGCTGGTTGCGGCTAACGATGAGACCGCCGATCGCGCTTTCAGCCAGATGAAGTCCGTTATCCGCGCAAACTACTCTAACCCGCCGGCACACGGTGCGTCTGTTGTTGCGACCATTCTGAGCAACGATGCGCTGCGCGCGATTTGGGAACAAGAGCTGAACGATATGCGTCAGCGTATCCAGCGCATGCGCCTGCTGTTTGTGAACACCCTGGCTGAGAAAGGCGCTGACCGCGACTTCAGCTTCATCATCAAACAGAACGGTATGTTCTCGTTCAGCGGCCTGACCAAAGAGCAGGTTCTGCGTCTGCGTGAAGAGTTTGGCGTATACGCCGTAGCCTCTGGCCGCGTAAACGTTGCAGGCATGACCCCTGACAACATGGCGCCACTGTGCGAAGCTATTGTCGCCGTCCTGTAATTTGCGCCCACAAAAAAGCCTGCGTTAAGCAGGCTTTTTTTATGCCGGTTACCAGACAGGCATTTCATCCTGAAGGAACGGGTTATGGAGCCGTTCATAGCCCAGCGTCGATATCGGACCGTGTCCAGGGATAAACGTTACGTCATCACCCAGCGGCAATAACTTCTGTTTAATCGACTGAATCAGCTGCCCGTGATCGCCGCGCGGAAAATCGCTGCGTCCTACGCCACCTTTGAAAATCACATCGCCGGAAATCAGCAGACGGGACTGGTCGTCAAAGAAGACGATATGGCCTGGCGTATGCCCAGGACAATGCAACACCTGTAAAGTCACATTCCCTACGTTAACGCGCTCTCCTTCGTTCAGCCAGCGATCGGGCGTCAATGGCAGACACTCATCAAGGCCAAACATGCGGCTTTGGGCGGGTAACCCCTGCAGCCAGAACTCATCTTCTTTTTCCGGGCCAATAATCGGCACACCGTAGTGTTTAGCCAGTTCAGCCGCTGCGCCTACGTGGTCGAGGTGACCATGCGTCAGTAAAATCTGCATCAGCGTCACGCCGCTGTCGGCAACGTCCTGCTTGATTTTCTCAGCGTCACCGCCGGGATCGACAAGCGCGGCCAGTTTGGTTTGCTCGCACCAGATTAATGAACAGTTCTGGGAGAACGCGGTAACCGGAATAATACGATAGTTCATACTGCTCCTGTGTTTCGTTATTACCAGTGCCGAACCGGCCCGGTATCAATATGCACAAAGTTGCTACGTGGGTAATATCCTACACCACCCGCGCGCATAGATAACGCGGCTTTGCGAATATTGGCTAACGAAACGCCTTCAATGTGGAA
The DNA here is from genome assembly GCF_900324475.1 of Enterobacter bugandensis. NCBI lineage: Bacteria > Pseudomonadati > Pseudomonadota > Gammaproteobacteria > Enterobacterales > Enterobacteriaceae > Enterobacter > Enterobacter bugandensis. The sequence continues at coordinate 1,656,284 of NZ_LT992502.1, read as the reverse complement.
ATCCATTGCCTGTCCCTTCGTGTGGTAGCTTTTTTTCGCTACCCCACGGCTATGGGCGCGCAGTTCATTGTTGGTATCAATTGAGCGATAACCAGAAATAAGCTGCACCGGCTTGCTGGTGCCCAGCAGGCCCTGAAGGCGGAAAAGCTGATCAAACAGTCCTGGGTCGATGGCTTTTACTTTATTCGCGCGGAAATCACGGAAAAAATGGTTGAGTCTTGCTAATTCATCCTGAATATAGCCTCTGCCATCGAAAAACTCCGCTTTTAGCGACTCACCGGTGTGAAGATTGCTGAGCGTTAAAACGCGCGGACGAGGTGTCGAGAGGGTGGCAAATGCTGGCGTCGGTAAGATGGCCGCTGCGCCAAGCGCAACACCACCTAACGCCAGCAGCTTGCGGCGATTAGCGTCAAATTTGTCCATGATAATCAGGTCTACAGGTCAAGGAAATCGTAATATGCTTAGCGCACGAAGGGCACCTTAACTGGCAAAACAGGGTACGTCAAGGCGCCCAACCCCAGTGAATACGCGGCTTACAGCGATATTGGCCCCGATTCACCATAACTTACGACAATCATTTTTCCCGAACTACTTCATTTACCTGATTAATTGTTCCGCTTTTGGCAAAATTTGTGCGCCGGATCGCGCGGTGAGATCATAATTGTAAATATCTGTACGGTACTGCGTGCGACCGTCTTCACCCACAAACGCTGTCAGATAATAAAGATTAACCGGAATGTTGTGGCGAATATTCACGTAGCGCGTATCACCCTGCTTCAGGGCGTCAGAAATACGCGTATCGTTCCAGCCCGCATCCTGCAGCAGCATGTTGGCCAACTCCGAGGCTTTATTCACGCGCACGCAGCCTGAACTCAGTGCCCGGGTATCTTTCTGGAACAGATTGTGGTTCGGCGTATCGTGCAGATAGATAGCATCTGAACTTGGCATGTTGAATTTGTAGCGCCCCAGCGAGTTATGCGCTCCGGGAGCCTGCTGGAAGCGGAACGGTAGGTTGGAGGCCGTGATCGTCGACCAGTCGACCATGTAAGGATCGATCGCCTCTTTACTGTTCCAGCCACGCATGACCGTATAGCCGTGACGTTCCAGATAACCCGGATCGTTCCAGACCTTAGGCAGAATGTCCTTACGCGCCAGCGTCGGCGGCACGTTCCACGGCGGGTTAACCACCACGTTATTTAACGCGCTGCTCATCATCGGCGTTTTGCGATCCGGACGCCCGACAATCACGCGCGAGGCCAGCTTCTCGCTACCATTCTGATAATAAACCAGTGAATAGGCCGGGATGTTGACCATAATGCCGGTAGACAGCGTGCCCGGCAGCAAACGCAAACGCTGAATATTAAGCGCCAGCACCCCGGCCCGCTGCGCAGGTGATACGTTAAGCCAGTCACGCGTTGAGGGTCCAATGACGCCATCGGCTCCCAGCCCTTGAGCGGCCTGGAACTGTTTAACCGCGGCAACCAGCTCGCGATCGTAAGCCTCGGGCTTATTGCTCAGGGTAGTGGCCTTGTTCTCTTTTATGGGCGCTGACGGGCTGACCACCGCGCTTTGCGGATCGTCGCCCGGCAGGGCAATCTTCGGCCCGCCATCAAGAATACCGGAGCGTTTAAGGATCTCGCGCAGGGCTGGCACATCGCTGCTCCACTGACCCGGACGCAGCGTTGCGGTCCCCCGTATTTGCGGCCATGGACGCGAGTCCCCCACCAGCGCGAGGAGCGACTGGTGCATCGTGGCATACTGTGGATGCGCCGGCGCGAGGCTGGCAATGAAGCGCGGCAGGTCGCCATTATCCAGCGCTAATTGCCACTGGTTAATCACCGACAGGGCTGGCGTCGCCAGCTTATAGGGCCTATCGCTATACAGCCAGCGGTTGCCATTGACCGGAATACCCGCCACAAACTGCAGGTAACCCATCATGGCATCGGAAAGGACCACGTCCCGCGCCTGACCGGTGACGGCAGGATCGGTTAACAGCTCAACCCACTTCGTAAACTGCGGCTGGAATCCCGCAATGGCCACTTCCGCCAGCTGTTGCTGGAAGGCGCGCACGGCTTCACGATTTTCCCACATGGGTTTCATATCGCGGGCAGCATAAAGCAGCGTGAGCTGATTGATATAGGCAGGCGTGTAGCCTGAAGGCAGGCCTGTCTGGAGCTGCTGGCTGAGCGATTCAACGTCGATGCCTTCCGGCAGCGGCTTAATCCCGGCCATGATGGCCGTTGCCGTAGACTGTTCCAGCGGCTGAGATAATGACGTCGGCTGCGCGCCTGTCGTTGCGGTGCTGTCAGTCGGCACAATTTCAGGCTCGTCGGCCTGGGCGGTTAACAGTGGAGCAAACATCACTGCCAGACATAAACTCAGCGCTGACAGCTGACGACCACATTCTTTCTTTAGCAACATCCCTTGCCCCCTGTTTTCACGACATGCCCATCACGGTGGGGCTTTCTTTTATTATAGGTAGACGACAACTCTGTTGCCTTACCTTATGTAAAGAAGTTTAAAGATAACGCAGCCCTGAACACAAGTTAAGAGAATAAAAAAAGCGGCGCTTCTGCGCCGCTCTTTGTAACAAAACGCCTCAGGAAGCGTCCGCCGTGGTTTCCGGCAATGATTCCGGCGGCTGCGGCGCAAAGCCACGCAGCCCGACAACGTGCACGTGTTCGCTGTTCTGGAACACTTTACGCACCAGCTTATAGGTGGTGCCTTTTTCAGGGCTGATGTTTTCCGGTGCCGCAATGATGAGCTGCATATCGAGACGTTCGCAAAGCTCAAACAGCGTGGCAATCGAGCGGGCATCAAGACGCGCCGCTTCATCGAGGAACAGCAGTCGGCATGGGGAGATGTCTTTCCCGCGCAGGCGGCGCGCTTCATCTTCCCAGCTCTGCACCACCATCACCAGAATCGACATCCCGGTACCAATCGCTTCACCGGTCGACAGCGCTCCGGATTCCGCACGCAGCCAGCCGTCTGAACCACGGTTTACCTCAACTTCCATTTCCAGGTAGTTACGATAGTCCAGCAGCTCTTCACCGATGGTTTGCGGCGTACGCTGGCCCATATCAATCTGCGGATTCAGGCGCTGATACAGCTTCGCCAGCGCTTCGGAGAAGGTCAGACGGTTGCTGTTGAACAGATCCTGATGCTGCTCGTGCTGCTCAGAGAGCACGTCCAGCAACGTAGCGTGGGCTTCCCGCACGTTGACGTTAAGACGCACGCTGTTGACCTGACCAAACGAGACGCTCTGCAGCCCCTGGTTCAGCTGGCGGATACGGTTCTGCTCGCGCTGAATGGTTTTGCGAATGATATTCGCCACGCTGCGGGAGCTGATCGCCAGCTTCTGCTCGCGGGAGGTCAGCTCTTCCGTCAGGCGGCCCAGCTCAATTTCCATCTGTTCGATGGCTTCGACCGGATCGTCGGTACGGATAATGTCCTGACGAATACGCTCGCGCAGGTGCTGATAAACCGCAACGAAGAACTGAATTTTACGTTCAGGACGTTTCGGATCCTCTGACATGCGCAGCACATCGCGCAGGTGTTCGTTATCCGCCACCGCCAGACGCAGCGCACCCAGCGCCTTATCCGACATCGAACGCAGCTCATCGGCAGAAAGGTATGCCAGCTCGCGACGGTGCAGGCGACGTTCAACGTTGTTATCTTTCACCATCCGCATCACGGCGCACCAGCCCGCTTTCGCCGTCACGACCTGCTCGCGCATTTCATGATAGTCGCGCTCCAGCTTGCGCAGGCGGCGGGTCAGGTTATCCATTTCCGCTTCGCAGAAGGTGAGCGCTTTTTCCAGCTGATTACGACGCGCGCGGTTATTGCTGAGCTGGCTATGCAGCTCATCACGACGAATGCGCGCGCGCTCTTCCGCCCCGCTGTCGGCACGAACGCCAATGTCTTGCAGCTCTTTCTGCAGGTCGTTTAACAGCTCTTTCTTGGTGTCGAAGGAGCTTTTCAGCGAAGCCAGTACCTGGTTGTACTGGTTCAGCTGAGCGGAGTGGCTGCGCATCGCTTCGCGAGCGCGGGTACGTTCCGCTTCCGCCTGCTCAAGGCGCTGGCGCAGTTTTTCATTCAGGTCGCTGTTACCGCTCAGCATTTCAGCCGAATCGGAGTAGCCGAAGTGCGCACGACGCTGCACCACTTCCGTCAGGGCAAACGCCTGCTGACGCGCTTCGCGCTGCACCTGCTGCGACCAGGCGTAATCTTCTTTTAACTGCTCGAACTGTTCCGGGTCGCTCTGCAGTACAGACACGACGGGCTCCAGCTTCGCCAGCTGGTTGCCGTGCTGCTGCACGAAGCGCGCGGCTTCCTGGGCTTCATCCAGACGTTCCTGGATCTCATCCACGCGGTCGGCCAGCGTGTCATCCGCCAGCAGGTTCAGGCGCGGCAGAATGCGGTTAAGGGCAGCGACGCCCTCTTTCGCCTGTTCGAACTGGACGCGGCTCTGCTGGTTGTCACTTTCATGACTGGCAATCGCGCGCTCCAGCTCGCCACGGCGGGTGTTGAGCTTGCGGATTTCCGCTTCCGGGTCGGCTTCAAACGCCACGCCCAGATGGCTGCCGATAAAGCGGCTGAACGCCTGGTGCAGACGCTGGGTTTTCTGTACGTCAAACGACAGGGTGGCAAAGCGTTCAGACAGCGTTTCACGCTCGGCGTGGAGGCTCTCGATGCGGCTTTCGCGCGCGGCGCGGCCAAACAGCGGCAGCTCCGGGAAGCGGGAGTAACGCCACTGGCGATCGGCGATTTTCACCACCACCGCTTTTTCCAGCTCGTCAACGCTGAAGACGCTGTCATCGAACGACTGCGGATCCCCTTCGATCAGATAGAGATCTTCCGGGCAATCTTCCAGCCCTGCGAGCTGCTCAGAAATCAGCGACAGATCCGGCACCACAATTGCGTTGCGGGATGGACCGTACAGCGCGGAGAAGTACGGCGCATCGTCCAGGCCAACGTCATCGTAAATCTCAGACAGCAGTACGCCGCCAAAACGCTCGGCTAAGGCGTTCAGACGCGGATCTTCTGACCCGCCGGGCTGGCTTAAGCGCTCGATTTCTTCATCGACGTCACGCTTGCGGGCACCCACTTCGTCACGTTCAACAATGGCTTCGCGCTCGCGCTCCAGCAGCTGTTGCAGGTATTCGGTCACCTGCTGGCTGGATTCGAACTGCTCGCCGCACTGTTCGCTGAGCTGGTTCAGGCTGCTTTGCGCTGCCAGCCAGACCGGCGCACGCTGCAGGAGCGCCTTCGAACGGGACTGAAGCTGCTCCAGCTCCTGACGCAGCGTCATACGCTGTTCGCTGGCATTTGATACGGTATCGGACAGGGCCGCAATACGCGCTTCCAGCTCCTGATGCAGGGCCTCAAGCTCGTCGAAATCGTAATGTTTACCCTGACGCTTGCAGAACTCGGCCAGCAGACGTTCGGCTTCCTGCTGCTCGCGCAGGCGCTGTTCCAGCTCGTTCAGGCGCATACGCAGCGGCTGCACCTGCTCGGCCAGATGGCGCTGGTTGACGCCGTCGCGCAGCAGTTCACGGGCAACGTCCCAGGCTTCGCTACGCGCCAGCGGGCCGTTAATGGCAACTACCAGCTGATAAGCCTGTTCAAACTGGCTGTGCGCCGTTTGCGCGACGCTCATTTTCTGTTCAAGCGAGAGCAGTTTCTCGGTGGCTTCCTGCTCTTTGGCCTGGAAGGTGTCCAGCCATTCGTCGGCACTTTCCGGCGTCAGGTCTGGCAGATGGCACAGCTCTTTCGCACGCTGTAGCGCCTGCAGCGCCTGGTTGTACTGAATCGCACGCGTCTGCTGCACGTCCAGAGCCTGCTGGTAGTCCGCAAGCTGGCTTTTAAGCTCGTCCACTTCCAGCTCGGCGGCTTCGGCGCGGGCTTCGTTCTCTTCCTGCATCTCGGCGGCTTCGGCCACCACTTCATTCTGCTCTTCGAGACGAATTTGCAGCTCATCGAGGTCCGCTTCGTAGCGTTCGATCTTTTCCTGCTGACGCAGCGCGGTCTGCACCAGGTTCAGGTGATCGCTGGCGGCCTGGTAGTCGGCTTCCAGGTCGCCCTCGGCACCGTTGTGCTCACCCAGCTCGCGCGCCATTTCGACGTGCTTGTACTGCTCGGCCACCAGCTGTTTACGGGAGGTAAACAGCTCGCGGCGATATTCTAATGCCTGATCGAGATGGACGCGGCGCTCGTTGGCGTGGCGCATATAGTCCGCCGCCACGTAGTTGGTCGCTTCGCTGATCAGATGTTTAAACAGGTCGCGGTCAGACTGGGTAACGCGAATCGCTTCCAGCGTCATGCGGTTTTCACGCAGTGCCGCCTCCATATCCTGGAAGGCCTTACGCACGCCGCTGTTTTCCGGCAGCAGGTAGTCACGCAGGGAACGGGTAATGGCGCTGGAGATACCGCCGTACAGGGACGCTTCGATCAGACGGTAGTATTTACTACGGTCTGAAGCGGTGCGCAGACGGCGCGCCACCACGCCCAGATCGAACATCAGGGAGTGATAGTCGGTAATAGAGTTGAACTGCTTAAACTGCACCCCTTCGATGGCTTCAAGCTTGTCCTTCAGCTCCTGCAGCGTCAGGACGCGCGCCTGGCGTTCATTCAGCGTTTCCGTCAGCAGCGCGGTCGGCTGTACGGAGGTTGGCAGCCCCTGAATGGCGAACGGTTTGATATCCACTTTACGGTCGCGGCCGGCAACCTGTTGCAGACGTACGCCCACCACCACGCGCTGGTGACGGGAGTTGATGACGTCCAGCACGGAATAACAGACGCCCGCTTTCAGCTTACCGTGCAGGCCTTTATCGCGGGAGCCGCTTGTCGCGCCCGCTTCGGTGGTGTTACGGAAGTGAAGCAGCGTCAGGTCGGGGATCAGCGCCGTTACAAACGCCGCCATGGTGGTGGATTTACCCGCCCCGTTACCACCGGAGAGCGTCGTGACCAGCTCATCCAGATCGAAGGTTCGGGCAAAGAAGCCGTTCCAGTTAATCAGCGTCAGTGAGCGAAATTTACCGCGTTCAATCATTACTCTTCCTCCCCGCTATCCGGCAGATTCTCTTCATGCTCATCATTGAGCTGCAAATGGTTTTCCACCGGCATCGCTTCACCGTCGCGGATCATGCGAAGCTGCGCTTCACGCGCATCATCGCCCGCACGCACGTCGGCGCCGAAGCGGAAGACCGATTCCGTGATGCGGAATTTGCTGCTGTCGTGGCCCATAAACCAGACCATCCCCAGACGGCGCAGACGGTTCAGGGAAGAGCGAACCTTTTCCTGTAATTTTTGACGGTCAAGATCCGACCCCGTCGAACGGTTATTCACCAGCTTAAGCAGCTTGCTCTCATCCGCCAGCGTCAGCAGTTCATCGTACAGCTCCTGCTGGGTGAAGATGCCTTCATTTGCCAGGCGTTCCGGGCTGAGGTAGAGATAACAAAGAATTTTGCCAACCATCATGTCCAGCTCGGAGAGCACGGAGCGCGGGATCAGGGTCGTGGAACGCGGGCGCAGATAGAAAAAGCCTTCCGGCGCGCGGATAAGCTCCACGTTATAGCGGGCGTAAAACTCTTCCAGGTACTCCTGGAAGTCCATCAAAAAGGCGTGATTATCCAGCTCGTCCAGGCCAATGTGACGACCGGCACGCAGCTGGCTGTCCAGCGCCGGAAATAACGGATTCGCCAGCGCCTGTGCCAGCTTAACTGGCATCACTTGTTCAATATTTGTCAATGACATGCGCCTGTACCTTGGCTCCGTAATCGTTAATTGGCTGCCACTTCGGCGGCAGTCCGGTGAAGTCTGCTTGCGCGATACCCAGGCGCACCGCCTGGTCTACCACAATGCGGGCAACGTCGAAGTGGCGCGCGCGCGGATATTGCGCCAGATAGTCGCGCACCACGAGCCCAAGATCCAGCGGCGCTTGTCTGGTTTTGTAGACGGCGAGCTGTTCTTCGATCATCGCCGCAAGTTGCTCACGAATTTCGTTGAATTCTTCGTACTCCAGATCCGGCGGCAGTTCACCGGTGACCTCTTCATCGCGCAGCGCCATCTCTTCGTCGCGCATATCCAACAGACGATCGGCATTGGCATAGGTCAGCGCCCACGGTGCATCAAAGTAGGTCTGTACCGACTGACGAAGACGCTGAGCAAAGACGCGGTTTTTATCCATATCAATCGCGGTACGGATAAATTTATGCACGTGGCGGTCATAGCCGATCCACAGATCGATCGACTGCTGGCCCCAGCTGATAATGCGGTCAAGTTTGCTCTGCAGATCAAACACCAGACGGTCGATAAAATGCAGATCGTCGTGCGCCAGGGTCGCGTCCTGGATGCGCAGCAGGTTGGCCTGCAGCTTGTCCCCTGCGGCCTCCAGCGTATCCTGCAGCTCACGCAGCGTACCGGAGGTTTCTGACAACAAAAGTTCACAGCTGGAAATGGCCGCACGCCAGTCCTTGTTCAGCAGCTGCGCGATATCGTCTTTCACCTGCTGCTGCTGCTCGTCCATCAGACGCTGAGTGAGATCGATACTGTCGAAAATCTCGGCCACCGAGTATTTCAGCGGCGCGTAAACGTTGCGATGCCAGTGGAATTCGTCACCGTTTTCATCGGCTGCGTCGGCGGCACGTTTAAGCTCACCCGCCACGATCGAGAGCTGCATGGAGAGACGCAGCGTGGAAAATTCGCGCTGGCGAATGTAGTAGTCGGTGATGCCGATGCCCAGCGGGGTCAGGCGATAGATGGCGTTTCCTTCCGCCTGCTCGCTGGTAAAGCGGTTCAGCAGACGTTGACGCACCATATCGTTGATTGCGTTATTGGCACGCACGCTAATGGTTTCGCTGGTTTGCTCAAACGCATCACTGACGTGGCGGAACGCATCCACCAGTTCACCCTCGCTCATTTCACCATCCAGCCGTTCGCCGTTCAGCGTGGCAACCGCCAGCAGGAAAGAGAGTCTGTCTACCGGCAGCGAGATGGAGAAATCGTTTTTCCTGGCCCAGGCAACCAGTTCGGGGACTGTCTGGGAAAATTCACTCATAGGTTATCCTTGCATCTGCGGCTTGTGCGCGGTGACGTGAATATAGCGGCCAAGGCTGACGAACGGCTCCTGGCGGCAATACCGCGTTTCTAATTCTGTTAAGGTGTCAAAACAGTCACGCTGTTTGTGTTTTTCACGCAGATAATCATGAAACACCCTGACGCCCGTCTTCCCGACGATCTGCCAGCCAATCTCTTCCAGCCAGCCGTAAACCTGCTGCGGATCGCGCGGATAGTCCGGGGAAAGCGTGCGTTTTTTCTTTTTCGGCATCCCGACCTGAACATAGTCGAAGTTCCCTGCCACCATGTTGTGCATCAGGAAGCCGTTAGCATTGTAGAACATCAGCGACAGCGTACCGCCCGGACGTAACATTGACCACAGGGTTTGTAACACGCTTTGCGGATCGGCAACCCACTCCAGCACCGCATGAAACAATATCAGATCAACCTGGGTTTCCAAATGCTGCGCGATGTCCTGAGCGGCGCATTGTATAAAATGCATGTTGTCGCTCACACCTTTCTCTTCTGCCGCACGCGTCGCGCGGGCGACCATTTCAGCAGAAAGATCGCAAAGCGTGACGTGATGACCGCGTTCAGCCATTTTTATCGCCGTCTGCCCTTCACCACCTCCGGCGTCCAGCACGCGCAACGTTTGGCCGCCAAAGCCCGCCAGAATGGTATCCAGATCCTGCCAGAGGATCGTCTGACGGAGCTGCCCTTTCGTGGTGCCATAAATGTTGCGCGAAAACTTTTCCGCGATGTCATCAAAATTGCGATCCCGCATTGGGAGAGTTCCACTCGCTAACTGCAAAACCGCTATTTTGTCACACCCGCGCGGAGAATGAACCTCTCTGGTGTAATATCACCGGTAATCATCTGCTGTATGGTCAAAAAAGGAACCAAAAAGGATGCTTTTTACCCTTAAGAAATACGTTGGAGGGATGATGCTTCCCCTTCCGCTGCTGCTTATCATCATCGCGCTGGGGCTGGCGCTGGTGTGGTTTAGTCGCTTTCAGAAGAGTGGCAAAACGCTTATTACGTTCGGCTGGCTGGTCCTGCTGCTGCTGAGCCTGCAGCCGGTGGCGGATGGACTGCTGCGCCCCATCGAAAACAGGTACCCTACGTGGCAGGGAAACCAGAAAGTTGATTACATCGTTGTGCTGGGCGGCGGGTATACCTGGGACCCTGACTGGGCCCCCAGTTCGAACCTGATCAACAACAGCCTGCCACGGCTAAACGAAGGTATTCGCCTGTGGCTGGCGAATCCGGGATCAAAAATGATCTTCACCGGCGCAGCGGCCAAAACCAACCCGGTGAGTACGGCTGAAGCGGGGGCCAGAATCGCGGAATCGCTCGGCGTACCGCGTTCCTCTATCATCACGCTGGACAGCCCAAAGGATACCGAGGAAGAGGCTGCCGCGGTGAAGCAGGCGATTGGCGATGTTCCGTTCTTACTGGTGACCTCCGCCTCGCACCTGCCAAGAGCGATGATTTTCTTCGAGAAGCAAGGTTTGCACCCGCTTCCCGCACCGGCAAACCAGATGGCCATCAGCGCGCCGCTCAACCCATGGGAACGGGTGATCCCCTCTCCGATGTGGTTGATGCATAGCGATCGCGTCGGCTACGAGACGCTCGGACGCCTCTGGCAGTGGCTGAAAGGCTCGTCAGGCGAGCCAGGGCAAGAGTGATTTAGCCGCCAGATCGAAGTTGGCGCGATTGAAACGTCCGGTGTTGACCAGCTGCGCCACTTCGTCCCAGAGCAAATAAAGCCAGCGACGCCAGAGAAACGCCTCTGCAACGGGCGCGCGTTGAAGGTAGTGCCACAGTAAACCTTCCGCCGCCCCGCTGTCGCTGAGCCTGAACAGCTCATATTCCCGCGGTGCCCAGAGCATGATCCCCGGCCCTAGCATCGCCAGGAGCTGATCGCTGCGGGAGTCTTTGAGCATACTGCGCAGAGTAAAATTGCCGTGGATCAGCACGCAGTTGTCGTTAAAGCCGTCGAACAGCGCCGGTAAGCACTCGCGGGTGCGAAACAGAATACGTTTGTCCTGCATGGTCAAGCCGGTATTGTTGAACTGGTTAAGCGTCCCCCACAGCACTTCCACCCGCTGGCGATACCACAGCGGCCACAGGTTTTCCTGGGTGCTGTCAACCGGACCAACAAGCCCGCGGCTATCCTGTCGGTGCCAGGCCAGCAGCGCCTCAACAATCTGGTCTTTCAGCTGTTCCCAGCGTTCCGGCGTACGCGCGGGCGCTTCAACCGGCACACCGCGTAAACGCTCAATCAGCAGTACGTCCGGGCCGGGATGTTCCTCGTGGGTCATCACGCCGTACACGGTCGGCATACGGACGGTTCCCTCCCGTGCCAGCATCGACATTTTCCAGGCAAGCTGTCTGGCGACGCCCGGCGACGAGAAGCTTCGTGCCATCAGCGGCATCGGGTTGCCCTGGCCGTCATACAACGACCAGAGCGCGGTATCGACCTTTTCACTCACGCATTCGACCCGGCTTAACTTCTCACCCAGCAGATGGCTAAGTTCGGCACGCAGCTGTTCCATATGAGATTACCCCCATTAAGACTACTGCTTTTATAATGAGCGCACAGCGTGAAGATGTCACCCGGAAGAGATCAATTAGGGTAAAGAAAGGGGAATTTGCGGGGAGAGGACATCCCTCCGAAAGGAGGGATGCAGGCGGGATTAACGCAACTCGGCGCGGACGCGCTCAAGATCTTCCGGCGTATCAACGCCCGTTCCCGGTACTTCGCGGGCAACGGCAACGTGGATTTTTTCGCCATACCAGAGCACGCGAAGCTGCTCCAGCATTTCGATATGCTCCAGCGGGCTCGGCGCCCAGGCTACATAGCGGCGAATAAAGCCGGCGCGATAGCCGTAGATCCCAATATGACGCAGGAAAGAATCACCGATGGTCTCTTTAGAGAGCGCAAAGCGATCGCGATCCCACGGAATCGTAGCGCGGGAGAAATAGAGCGCATAGCCTTCGGCATCCATCACCACCTTCACCGCATTCGGATTGAATACCTCTTCAGCGTGGTGAATAGGCACCGCGAGCGTCGCCATACCGACCTGACGCTGCGCCAGGTTTTCCGCCACCTGACGGATAATAACGGCCGGGATCATCGGCTCGTCGCCCTGCACGTTTACGATGACCGTATCGTCACTGAAACCACATTTCTCAACCACTTCAGCCAGACGCTCGGTGCCGGACTGGTGATCGGCGCGGGTCATGCACACCTCACCGCCTGCGGCCTCAACCGCACGGGCGACATCAGGATGATCGGTTGCAACGATAATGCGGTCGGCACCGGACTCACGCGCCCGCTCAAGGACATGCACAATCATCGGCTTGCCGTTGATATCTACCAGCGGTTTACCCGGCAGACGCGTTGAGGCATAACGTGCAGGAATAATGACAACAAAACTCATGGTTTGCTCTCTTCTGCCACCAGGGAACGGGCTTCATTTTCCAGCAGTACCGGAATGCCGTCACGCAGCGGGAAGGCCAGACTGTCCAGCTTGCAGATCAGCTCCTGTTTGTCCTGGCTGTAGTAAAGTTTGCCGTTGCATACCGGGCAGGCAATAATTTCAAGTAAACGGTGATCCATAGTTCCTCCGTATGGGTAATCGCTAAAGCTTAACACATTCCCTTTTCAGGGCGTGCCTGTTTCCCAGCCACTTCGACAGGATGTGAATAACCCGTCAGGTACCCGGCCAAGCGTTACGTCGCGAGCCTCCTGCCAGCGCGCGAACTCGCTAATGGCGGACGATAACCCTTTTTCCAGGCTCGCCGTGACCCTGATGCCTTCTTGCAGATAAAGGGCAATGACTTCAAGCGTGCCGGTCTTGCGGTGCATTTTGGCATCCATGCGCCCGACCAGTTGTCCCTTGTGCAGCAGCGGTAAAACAAAGTAGCCGTATTGCCGCTTTGGCGCCGGGGTATAGCATTCCAGCCGGTAGCTGAAGTCAAACAGCTGCTCGGCGCGTTTTCTGTCCCAAACCACCGGATCGAAAGGTGACAACACCGCGCTGTGGGTCGCCCGGAGTTTCCCCTCCAGAGCCTCGGGCAGCAGAGGGACAAGATCCGCATGCAGCCACATTTCTCCCAGCGTTTCCACCATAACGGGAATAACTCGCTGTTCACGCTGCCACATCTCCAGCAGAGGCTTCAGCGCAGGCTGACGGAGGCGGTAATAGTCTGCCAGCCATTGCGGACGGAAAATGCCCAGGCTGCGGGCGCTGTTCTCCAGCATGATGGCCTCGGCCACCTCCTGGGTAAGCAGATCCCGCTCGTCGTCCCAGTGAGGCATCACGCGATGCGTCAGATCATAAACGCGCTGAAAATTACGCCGTTCAATGACCATGACTTTGCCTGACGTGAACAACCCTTCAAGATGACGCTTGTGCGGCTTCCACTCCCACCATCCGCCTGCACCTTTGCGCGGATGTTCAAAATCGGCGGATCGAACGGGGCCGTTTTCCTGAATATGGCTGATAAGCTGCTCTATTTCAGCCTCATGCTCCTCCATCCACGCCTGCCGGTATTTCCATCCCATCTTTTCCGGAGCAAGCATACGGTGACGCACCAGGGCGAAATCGCTACGGGGCAGGAAGCAGGCTTCGTGAGCCCAGTACTCCATCAGCTCCCCTTTGGAGAGCGCCTCATCCAGCCACTGCGGAGGATAACTCCCCAGGCGGCTAAATAGCACCAGGTAAGGGCTACGGGCGACAATGTTAATGGTGTCGATTTGGAGCAGCGACATGCGCTGGACGGTAGAGAGGATATCGGCAGGCTGCGCGCGGCGAGGGGGCTTTTTGAGCAGCCCCTGCGCGGCAAGGTGTAAATGACGTGCGGCTGAAAGCGAGAGTTGCGGTAAAGACATGCGTTTTCCTGTCAGTCAAAGCGCCACCAGAACCGCGTAAGCCTCTACTGCACCAACGCAATCAGTTCCTTAAGCAATTGTTCCGGCTGTTCGCCGCTGAGTTCAGCGTCAACCGGCAGATACCACCAGTTTTCTTTCGCAAAGGCACGGCATTTCACCGCATCTTTTTCGGTCATAATGAGCGTCTGGCCAGGCGCGGTAAGCGCCTCAACCTGCTCTGCCACCAGCGCCTGATGGTCAGCCAGCGGAACGCGTTTTTCCAGCCGGGCGCCACACTGTTCCAGCGTCGCGAAGAAGCGCGGCGGATGACCAATACCCGCCATTGCCACCAGCGAAGGCAGTTCTGCAACCGCCCGGCGTTCACCCGTCACCAGGTTGACCGCCATTCCCGGTAACAGACGCATAGGAATTTCACCCGCCTCGGCTTCACCGCCGTTAACAATCACCGCATCAACGGACTTCAGACGCGAAGCCCGTTCACGCATGGGGCCAGCGGGCAGCCACCAGCCGTTGCCGAAACGACGCACGCCGTCGATAACTACAATCTCTTTATCACGCGCCAGAGCGTAATGCTGCAGGCCGTCGTCAGTGATGATGATTTGTGCCGCGTGTTCAGCAAGCAGGGCCTGCACGGCGTCGCTGCGCACCGGGGAGACCGCAACCGGCGCACCGGTACGCTGGAAAATCAATACTGGCTCATCACCCGCTTCTGCGGTCGTGGTTTCCGCCGACAGCAGCAATGGGTAGTGCGCCGCTTTACCACCATACCCACGCGACACCACGCCGGGGCGGATGCCGCGTTTTTGCAACTGCTCCACCAGCCAGATCACCACTGGCGTTTTGCCGTTGCCGCCCGCCGTGAGGTTACCCACCACGACTACCGGAACCGGCGCGCGCCAGGCACGCTTGATCCCCAGACGGTAAAACAGGCGAATAATGCCGCTCACCAAACCGTACAGCCAGGAGAGCGGCAAAAGCAGCAGCCACAGCGGGGATTCACCGGACCAGATGCGTGCAATCATTCGCCGAACTGCATCTTATGAAGCTGGGCGTAAACGCCACGATGTTCCAGCAGATCGGCATGGCTTCCGCGTTCAACAATGATGCCGTCCTCAACCACGACGATCTCATCTGCCTGCTCAATAGTGGACAGACGGTGCGCAATCACCAGCGAAGTACGGTTCTTTTGCAGTTCATCCAGCGCCGACTGAATCGCGCGTTCAGATTCCGTATCCAGTGCAGAGGTTGCTTCGTCCAGGATCAGTATCGGGCTATCGCGCAGCAGCGCGCGCGCAATGGCGATACGCTGGCGCTGACCGCCGGAGAGCAGTACCCCGTTTTCACCGATTATCGTGTCCAGACCGTTATCCATCTTGTTGATAAAGTCCATTGCATACGCCATACGCGCGGCGTTCTCAATCTGCTCGCGGCTGTACTCGTCAGTGCGTGCATAAGCAATGTTGTTGGCAACCGTATCGTTGAAGAGATGCACGTTCTGAGAAACCAGCGCAACCTGGTTACGCAGCGACTGCAGGGTGTACTCCCGCAGATCGTGACCATCCAGCAGGATCTCACCTTCGTTAATATCGTAGAAACGAGTGATGAGGCTCGCAATGGTGGATTTACCGGAGCCGGAGCGGCCTACCAGCGCAACGGTTTTACCTGCCGGAATCGTCAGGTTGATATTGCGCAGAGCCGGCGTTTCGCGGCCTGGATAGGTGAAGGTCACGTTGCGGAACTCCACGTCGCCACGGGCGCGCTCTACCTCGCGTGTACCTTCGTCTTTTTCCTGTTCAGAATCCAGAATGCTGAACAGCGTCTGGCAGGCGGCCATCCCGCGCTGGAACTGGGCGTTCACGTTGGTCAGGGATTTCAGCGGGCGCATCAGGGCAATCATCGAGGAGAAGACTACGGTGATAGTACCCGCCGTCAGCGTTTCCATTACGCTCGGGAAGCTTGCCGCATAAAGAACGAACGCCAGCGCCAGTGAGGCAATCAGCTGAATGATCGGGTCAGAGATGGAAGAGGCCGAGACCATCTTCATCCCCTGCAGACGCATTTTGTTGCTGACTTTGTCAAAGCGTTTGGTTTCAACTTCCTGACCGCCGAAGATCAACACTTCTTTGTGCCCTTTCAGCATCTGTTCTGCGCTGGTCGTCACCTGCCCCATGGTGTTCTGCATATTCTTACTGATATTGCGGAAGCGCTTTGAGACGACGCGGATAGCAATGGACACGACCGGTGCCAGCACGATAAGGATCAGCGACAGCTGCCAGCTGTAATAGAACATCATTGCAAACAGACCGATGATCGACGCTCCTTCGCGCACGACGGTAATCAGCGCACTTGAAGAGGAGGAGGCAACCTGCTCTGAATCGTAGGTAATACGAGACAGCAGCGTCCCGGTGGATTGCTTGTCAAAGAATGAGACCGGCATGCCCATCATGTGGCTGAACAGACGACGGCGCATGGTCATAACCACTTTCCCGGAAACCCAGGAAATGCAGTAGCTGGAGATATAGCTGGTGATACCACGTAAGATCATCAGCCCGATAACCACCAGAGGCATCCATAGCAACACTGAGCGATCCGTTTTACCAAAACCGTCGTCCAGTAACGGTTTGAGGAGCGATAACATAAAAGTATCGCTGGCTGCGTTGAGGATTAACGCTACACCCGCCACGATCAGGCCTGCTTTAAAGGGAGCAATCATCGGCCAGAGTCGGCGGAAGGTTTGCCACGTGGAGAGATCTTTGTCGTTATGCATTCAAAAAACCAGCATTTGTTGAAATAGCCGCATATTCTACCCGTTATCTACGGGCGCGCCAAACCACTGATGATACCAGGGGGGTAAAAATTGATCCCGCACGCGCCGGATTTGCCAGCGATGGTGCGAAAATGTCACCGATATTTGCCCGGAATGGGGGGTATCGTGCCAGATATATCCCTCTTTTCGATAGCGCCGGACTACTTTAGCAGACGGGAATCGCCATGCGTTATAGCGGGCCGCTGAATCCAGAGCTATCAGCCCCTCAACCCGCTGTACCAGCGGCAATGACGACGAGGTATTGCTGCCGTGATGAGGTACCTGTATGAGGGTGGACGTCAGATGCTGCCAGTAATGGCTAAGCATAGCCTGTTCTGCCTGTGCTTCAATGTCTCCCGTCAGCAGAACGCTCTGCTCGCCGTCGTCAATTTTTACTACGCAGGAGTGATTGTTACCCTGAGCCGGATAATTTTCAGTGGGCCAGTGGACGGTGAACGTTAACCCCTGCCATTGCCATCTTTGCCCGCGAAAGCAGGGACGATGCCCGGTCTGGTGCAACGGACTTCTTACCCACATTTCAGGCCATGTTTTTTGCAGCGATACAAGGCCTCCCGCATGGTCGAGATGCTCATGGCTGAGAATAACGCCTTCCGGCTGCAGATGATGCCAGCGCAGCCATGGAATAATTAACCGCTGTGCACTATCCCCGCCCGGCCAGGCAAGCCCGGTATCGTAAAGAATGGCTTTTCCCTGTCGTTCAATAACCATTGCCAGCCCCTGCCCCACGTCCAGCATATGGAGCGTCCAGGCGTCGCTTTTCGCCGTCCGCCAGAGGGGAGAAGCCAGCAAGACACTTCCCGCCAGACAAACGGCAGGAACGGTTTTCCAGGCACGGAAACGCCAGCCGATGAGGATAAGCCACGGCAGTAACGTCATGTACTGCCAGCGCTGGTCCACACTCTGCCAGCCGTCTGGCAGGCGCATCAGCAACCAGAACAACCCGGCAAGCGTCTTATCGGCTGCATACCAGATGCCGCTTTCCAGCCCCTCCAGCGGCAGCAGATGGAGCAGCATGCCGAGTAAAATCAGCGGTACGCAGACAAACGTCACCAACGGCACGGCAAAGAAATTGGCGATCAACGATGAAATGCTAAAGCCATGGAAAATCAGAACCTGTAGCGGCATGAGAAGTAACAGCATGCCGACCTGCAGATAGACAAGGTTCAGCAGCGGACGTATCCGGCGAGCCCACTGCCAGTGAGGAAGCGGCAACCACTGAAACCAGAAAATCAGCGCGGCGACGGCAAATGCAGACAAAAGCAGACTCTGCGAAAGTATGGCTAAGGGATCGCTTATCAGGATCGCCGCGACACAGCAGATCCACACATGCCATGGAGACCATTGCCGGGAACCGATCCGCAGCGCCGCCAGCACAGAAAGTGCGATGACCGTGCGTAGCGCGGGCGGTTGCAGACCGGTCAGCCAGGCGTAGAAAGCAGCAAAGAATACCCCTGCCAGCAGAGGCATCTGCCAGTTGACCTGATGGCAAGGTAATAAAAACTGAAGCCCGCGCACAAGAAACCAGACGATGGAGGCCGCCAGCGCGATATGCAGACCAGAAATCGCCATCAGATGCAGCGTGCCGGTTTCACGCATCAGGTCTTTTATTTCCCTGGGGACATCCAGACGTTCTCCCATGCCCAGCCCGAGGATAACCGCGCCCCAGCGATAAACTGAAAGTCGGTTTTGCAGCGATGTCAGGTATTGCGCTCGCAAGCTGCAGCGTCCATCGATGAGTTCTGCATGGGTAAAACGCCCACTTAGCGTTTGATGGCGGGCAATAGCGCTGCGCTGGGGGTCATACCCTCCGTCGTTCAGTTCGCCGTGTACAGGCCTGAGCCGGAGCGTCATCGCCCAGCGCTGACCGGCACACGCTTTCTGCGGCAGATAATGACCATAAAGCGTTACGCCTGTTGACGCCCACCAGCGCTGGCCATCAACGGTGAGTATTTTTCCCTGATGCACAGTGGCACCATCAGTCGCGGCGATCTCCACCTCCGCCTGTACGGCACCTGCGGTTAAATGCTGCATCGGCCAGACGCTCTCTTGCGCGGCCAGAATGCCCCACACGCAAAATAACAGCGTCATCCCCACATACTTCAGCCGTACGTTTTGGCGTGCGGCCAGTGCAACTCCGCCAGCCATCATTATCCAGATGGTATAACGCGATGGCAGTTCAGGTAACCAGAGTAACGGGGCTATCGCCAGAATGGCGCAGATACCTAAAGCGGGAATTCCCATTGCTACCTCCCTGTTTCTGGGTGGCAGTATGCGGGCAGATCGAGCGGGGTGTCAGGTGTGAAAAATGCAATCTACAGCAAGCGCTGCAAGGTTTTTAGCGCGTTGCAGAAAACGCAACTTAAAATGCGAGACACCTTCAGAATGAAAGTGACGGAAACAAAAAAAGCACCCGCAGGTGCTTTCTTTCGAACCCAGTTTAACCGGCTGGCTAAACTCAGTTGCCGTAAATATTGGCGCGATCGCGCAGTTCTTTACCCGGCTTAAAGTGTGGAACGTACTTCCCTTCCAGCTCGACTTTATCACCAGTTTTCGGGTTACGCCCGGTACGTGGAGCACGATAGTGCAGAGAAAAACTACCGAAACCGCGGATTTCAATGCGCTCGCCCTGGGCAAGAGTGGAGGCCATATGCTCCAGCATCTCTTTTACGGCATCTTCCACTGCCTTGGCAGGGATATGCGGTTGCTGACTGGCAAGTCTTTCAATCAATTCTGACTTGGTCATGATTCCTCCGGTTCCTTTCAAACCAATTAGCTGAACAGCTCATTAAACAAGGGCGGCCGTAGCCGCCCTTTGTTATTGATTACAGGACGAATCCTGCAATCTGTCAAGTCTGCTCATCATCCTTCGCGCTGTAAATGCGTTACAGCTCAAATGATGCTGAGAACCTGATATTACTCGCCTTTAGCTGCTTTGAAAGCTTCAGCCATTGCGTTGTTAGAGAAGTTTGCATCTTCCTGTTTGTTAACAGTTGCGATTGCATCTTTCTCATCAGCTTCATCTTTAGCACGTACAGACAGGCTGATTGCACGGTTCTTACGGTCAACACCGGTGAACTTAGCTTCAACGTCGTCGCCTACGTTCAGAACCAGAGTGGCATCTTCAACGCGGTCACGTGAAGCTTCAGAAGCGCGCAGGTAACCTTCAACGCCGTCAGCCAGTTCTACGGTTGCGCCTTTAGCGTCAACTGCAGTCACTTTACCGTTTACGATTGCGCCTTTCTTGTTCAGTGCAACCCAGTTGTTGAACGGATCTTCTGCGAGCTGTTTAACGCCCAGGGAGATACGCTCACGCTCTGCGTCAACCTGCAGAACAACTGCAGCGATTTCGTCGCCTTTTTTGTATTCACGAACTGCTTCTTCGCCTGCAACGTTCCAGGAGATGTCAGACAGGTGAACCAGGCCATCGATGCCGCCGTCCAGGCCGATGAAGATACCGAAGTCAGTGATAGACTTGATTTTACCTTCAACACGGTCGCCCTTGTTGTGGGTTTCCGCGAACTGCTGCCATGGGTTGTTTTTGCACTGCTTCAGGCCCAGGGAGATACGACGACGTTCTTCGTCGATATCCAGAACCATCACTTCCACTACATCACCAACGTTAACAACTTTGGATGGGTGGATGTTTTTGTTGGTCCAGTCCATTTCGGAAACGTGCACCAGGCCTTCAACGCCTTCTTCGATTTCAACGAAGCAGCCGTAGTCGGTCAGGTTGGTTACGCGACCAGTCAGTTTAGTACCTTCTGGGTAACGCTTAGCGATAGCTACCCATGGATCTTCGCCCAGCTGTTTCAGGCCGAGGGATACACGAGTACGCTCGCGGTCGAACTTCAGCACTTTAACAGTGATTTCGTCGCCCACGTTCACGATTTCGCTTGGGTGCTTAACGCGTTTCCACGCCATGTCGGTGATGTGCAGCAGGCCATCAACGCCGCCCAGGTCAACGAATGCGCCGTAGTCAGTGAGGTTCTTAACGATACCTTTGACTTCCATGCCTTCCTGCAGGTTTTCCAGCAGCTGATCGCGTTCTGCGCTGTTTTCGGATTCGATAACGGCACGACGGGAAACAACAACGTTGTTACGCTTCTGGTCCAGCTTGATTACTTTGAACTCAAGCTCTTTGCCTTCGAGGTGCAGGGTGTCACGGACTGGACGAACGTCTACCAGTGAACCTGGCAGGAACGCACGAATACCATTCAGCTCAACAGTGAAGCCACCTTTAACTTTGCCGTTGATAACACCGACCACAGTTTCAGCTTCTTCGTAAGCTTTCTCCAGCGTGATCCATGCTTCGTGACGTTTAGCTTTCTCACGAGACAGCAGGGTTTCGCCGAAGCCGTCTTCTACTGCGTCCAGAGCAACGTCAACTTCGTCACCAACCTGGATTTCCAGCTCGCCCTGGGCGTTTTTGAACTGCTCAGCCGGAATGGCGGACTCAGATTTCAGACCGGCGTCAACCAGTACTACGTCTTTGTCGATAGCAACAACAACACCGCGAACGATGGAACCCGGACGGGTTTCGATTTCTTTTAAGGATTCTTCAAACAGTTGAGCAAAAGATTCAGTCATGTTTAATCTTCAGGTTAATATTAACGTCCACCTGGCTCCGTGCCGGATGGGGTTGTTTCACATACCCGCCGTCAATCCATTGCAGCGGGGGTACTGCTAAATCGGTCGCGATTACGCGAGTGCCAGTTTTTGGCGCGCATATTGTAGCGCTTTTTCAATCACTTGCTCAATAGTTAAACTGGTTGAATCCAGAACTAATGCATCTTCTGCAGGAACAAGCGGTGCGACGGCGCGGTTACGATCGCGGTCATCGCGCTCTTTTATCTCGGATAAAAGGCGATCAAAGTTAACACTAAACCCCTTTTCCTGCAACTGAAGCATACGGCGTTGAGCACGTTCTTCCGAAGAGGCGTCAAGGAAGATTTTTACTGGCGCATCAGGGAAGACTACGGTTCCCATGTCGCGTCCATCAGCGATCAGACCCGGGGCTTCACGAAACGCTCGCTGGCGACGCAGCAACGCCTCGCGAACGCGTGGGAAAGCCGCCACCTGGGAGGCCGCATTAGCGACTTCCTGCGTACGGATTTCACCGCTCACATCTTCCCCTTCCAGGATCACTTCCAGGTTGCCATCGGTAGAAACAAAACGCACATCCAGATGCGCAGCCAGCGGTACCAGCGCTTCTTCAGAGGCGACATCCACGTGATGATGCAGCGCAGCCAGCGCCAGCACGCGATAGATTGCTCCCGAATCTAAAAGATGCCATTGCAATGCTTCCGCCATCGCTTTGCACAGAGTACCTTTCCCTGCGCCACTCGGCCCATCAATGGTGATTACCGGGGCAACTGCCGTCATCTTTTTCTCCTTAAATAAGGCATACCGTTAACATGAACGCCGCGCATTATACGCGCCAACGTGCGCAACTGTTACCTTTGCGTGCAAATTACGGAATGATAGAAGCAGAGTGTAGAAGAAATGAGCGGGAAAGATCGTCAGGAAGCGTAAGGAAATGCCGCATCAGGTGATGCGGCAAGACTTCATCATGCCAGGGTGCTAATGCGCGCCAGCTGTTCGAAATAGTCCGGGAAGGTTTTCGCCGTACATTTCGGATCGAGAATGGTCACAGGGGTATCGGACAGCGCCACCAGCGAGAAACACATCGCCATACGGTGATCGTTATAGGTCCCGATTTCAGCAAAGTTCAGTTTTGCCGGAGGGGTAACGCGAATGTAATCTTCGCCCTCTTCTACCTCAGCGCCGACTTTACGCAGCTCGGTTGCCATCGCGAACAGGCGGTCCGTCTCTTTTACGCGCCAGTTATAAATGTTGCGCAGCGTGGTGGTGCCTTTGGCAAACAGCGCCGCCGTGGCAATGGTCATCGCCGCATCCGGGATATGGTTCATGTCCATGTCGATGGCGTTCAGCTCACCGTGGGTACAGGAGATGAAATCATCCCCCCAGGTGACAACCGCGCCCATTTTTTCCAGCACGTCAGCAAAACGAATATCGCCCTGCACGCTGTTGCGGCCAATGCCGGTCACTTTTACCGTACCGCCTTTAATCGCGCCAGCGGCAAGGAAATAGGATGCGGATGAAGCATCGCCTTCAACCAGGTAGTTGCCCGGCGACTGGTACTGCTGCGCCCCACGCACGACAAAGCGCTGATAAGACTGGTTTTCAACCTCAACGCCGAAGGTTTTCATCAGATGCAGCGTAATATCAATATACGGTTTGGAGACCAGCTCACCTTTAATCGTGATAACCGTATCCTGCGGGGCCAGCGGCGCGGTCATCAGCAGCGCCGTCAGGAACTGGCTGGAGACGCTGCCGTCAACCTCGACGGTACCGCCGGTAAAGCCCCCGCGCAGACGCAGTGGCGGGTAATTTTCCTGCTCCAGATACTCAATCTGCGCGCCGCCCTGACGCAGGGCATCTACCAGATGGCCGATCGGACGCTCCTTCATGCGCGGCTCGCCGGTCAGCACGATGTTATTGCTCCCGAGGCACAGGGCCGCCGCCAGCGGACGCATCGCGGTACCCGCGTTACCCAGAAACAGCTCAAGCTCCTCACTCGCCTGCAGCGCGCCGCCGTTGCCGGTCACTTCGCAGCGGGTGCGATCGTCAGAGAGTGTGTAATGAACGCCCAACGCTTTCAGCGCATTGAGCATATGGCGCACGTCATCGCTGTCCAGCAGGTTGGTGAGGACGGTGGTGCCGTTTGCCAGAGCTGCCAGCAGCAGAGCGCGGTTCGAGACACTTTTTGAACCAGGCAGATTGATGGTGCC
The DNA here is from genome assembly GCF_900324475.1 of Enterobacter bugandensis. NCBI lineage: Bacteria > Pseudomonadati > Pseudomonadota > Gammaproteobacteria > Enterobacterales > Enterobacteriaceae > Enterobacter > Enterobacter bugandensis. Next base: position 1,632,688 of record NZ_LT992502.1, on the reverse strand, counting down.
ATCTACCCGCGCGATAGGTTGTAACGTCAGGGATTCCATGAAAACTAAACTCTCAACTCAACATAATAAAAACCCCGCAGCAAAGCTGCGGGGGTGAAAAACAGCAAATTAACCGTGACGACGTTCGAAGTCGATCATGAAATCGGTCAGGGCTTTAACCCCTTCCAGCGGCATGGCGTTATAAATGGAAGCACGCATCCCGCCCACCACACGATGGCCTTTCAGCGCGTGCAGACCCGCCGCGAACGACTCTTCCAGGAACACGCTGTCCAGGCTGCTGTCTGCCAGCTGGAACGGTACGTTCATGCGCGAACGGTTCGCTTTCGCCACATCGTTACGGTAGAAATCGCTCTTGTCGATCGTGCCGTACAGCAGTTCGGCTTTCTGCTGATTGATCTTGTCCATCTGCGCCACGCCGCCGTTTTGCTTCAGCCATTTGAAGACCAGGCCGGAGAGATACCAGGCAAACGTAGGTGGGGTGTTGAACATGGAGTCGTTGTCATTCAGGACGGTGTAATCAAGAATTGACGGGCAGGACTTATGGGCTTTCCCCAGCAGGTCTTCACGGACGATGACAATAGTCAGCCCAGCAGGACCGATGTTTTTCTGAGCACCTGCGTAAATGACGCCGTAGCGGCTGACGTCCAGCGGAGTGGACAGAATGGTTGAAGAGAAGTCCGCCGTCACAATGACATTGTCGCCAAAGCCTGGCTCTTCGTGAATGGCGATGCCGTCGATGGTTTCGTTCGGGCAGTAGTGGAGATACGCGGCGTTGTCAGACAGCTGCCACTCGCTCATCGGCTTCACGGCGCGCAGACCGTCAACGGTCACTTTGGCGTCGATAACGTTCGGCGTGCAGTATTTGTGCGCTTCTTTTAACGCACTGGCTGCCCAATAGCCGGCATCGACGTAATCAGCGGTGGTTTTGTCGCCCAGCAGATTGAGCGGGATGCCCGCAAACTGACCGCGTCCACCGCCATGGCAGAACAATACTTTGTAGTTCGAGGGAATGTTCAGCAGATCGCGAAAATCCTTTTCTGCCTCTTCCGCCACCTGAATAAACGCTTTACCCCGGTGGCTGATTTCCATCACCGACGTACCCAGACCGTTCCAGTCACACAGCTCCTGTTGAGCCTGTTTGAGTACGTCTGCCGGTAACATTGCCGGACCTGAACTGAAATTAAAGACTTGAGCCATTTCCCCTCACCACGCTAAAAGCCATAAGTTATAACTGTGGATATCGGTTTTATCATTCAGTGACACGCGCCGCAATGTCTAAAACTTATGACCGGGGAAATGTGCCCTTCGTCACACAAAACAATCTGCCGCCTCGTCGTCACAAAACCGACAAAATCGCTGTCAGACGAGGCGTTTAGCCCGGCTAACCTTTGTCCATTCCGGATTTGCACAACGAGGGCATAATTGATGATCGCCCGCATGCATCCCCACAACATGACTACATTTTATACATGCATACTCCCCGGTTTCAGGTATCACCCTGAACCGTTCTACTAACATATCCGGCAGGATACACAGGCCGGGCTTAACGTCGTCGTCAGCATAGTAATAGACGCTGATTTGCCCATTGGTTTCCATGATCGCCAGCCGCACCTGTCCGAGCTGTTCAACGCTATTCAGGCGCAGCTCCATAAAGAACTCAAACTCGGTCATATTGGCGCTTTGCACATTTTCCCAGGCCAGCTGACCGTCCTCGACAATAACGACCGGTTTCCCTTCAAGCAGATCTTCCAGCTTTTCACTTTTTGACATCAGCCACATCACCAGCCGGTAAAGCAAGGCGAGGGAAACAAAAACGATAAACACCGGCACCATCGGCACGTCGTCATAAAACGCGACGTCCCCCGCCGCCGAGCCCAGCGTCAGGATGATCAGCACTTCAAACAGAGACATCTGACGAACGCCACGACGACCGGTAATTTTGAGAAACAGGAAGACGAGTACGAAGGTATACAGGCTGCGCAGCGCCACTTCGCCCAGAAATTCAGGTGGAACTTTATCAAACGCCATCCGCTGGAGATCAAATGCTTTCATTTTTCTATGCCTTAACAGTCAGTTACTGCTACTAAGCATAGCTCAGCCATTTATTTTCGTCGGAGATAGCACCCGTCACGCAAAACCCGTATCATTGCGCGCTTTACGTACGATAAAAGTGAACGCCATGACTCAAACGTTTATCCCCGGCAAAGACGCCGCTCTGGAAGATTCCATCGCTCGCTTCCAGCAGAAACTGACCGACCTGGGCTTTAACATCGAAGAAGCCTCCTGGCTGAACCCGGTGCCTCACGTCTGGTCCGTGCACATTCGCGACAAAGACTGCGCGCTCTGCTTTACCAACGGTAAAGGTGCGACGAAAAAAGCGGCACTGGCCTCTGCGCTGGGTGAGTATTTTGAGCGTCTGTCCACCAACTACTTCTTCGCTGACTTCTGGCTGGGTGAAACCATCGCCAACGGCCCGTTCGTTCACTATCCGAACGAAAAATGGTTCCCGCTGACCGAAGACGATGAACTGCCGGAAGGCATTCTGGATGGCCGTCTGCGTGCCTTCTACGATCCGGAAAACGAACTGACCGCCAGCATGCTGATCGATCTGCAGTCTGGGAATGAAGAGCGTGGGATCTGCGCCCTGCCGTTCACCCGTCAGTCTGACGAGCAGACCGTCTATATCCCGATGAACATCGTCGGCAACCTGTATGTGTCTAACGGTATGTCCGCCGGTAACACCCGCAATGAAGCGCGCGTACAGGGTCTCTCTGAAGTCTTCGAGCGTCATATCAAAAACCGCATTATTGCCGAATCCATCAGCCTGCCTGAAATTCCGGCAGACGTGCTGGCGCGCTACCCGGGCGTGGTGGAATCCATCGCCAAACTGGAAGCGGAAGGTTTCCCAATCTTTGCGTATGACGGCTCGCTGGGCGGTAAATATCCGGTTATCTGCGTCGTGCTGTTTAACCCGACTAACGGAACCTGCTTCGCCTCCTTTGGCGCGCATCCTGACTTCGGCGTGGCGCTGGAGCGTACCGTGACCGAGCTGCTGCAGGGCCGTAGCCTGAAAGATCTCGACGTATTCACCCCGCCAACGTTTGACGATGAAGAAGTAGCCGAGCACACCAACCTCGAAACCCACTTCATCGACTCCAGCGGTTTGATCTCCTGGGATATGTTCAAGCAGGACGCGGACTATCCGTTCGTGGACTGGAGCTTTGCCGGTACCACCGAAGAAGAGTTCGCTACATTGATGGCAATCTTCGACGCCGAAGATCAGGAAGTCTACATTGCCGACTACGAACACCTGGGCGTTTACGCGTGCCGCATCATCGTACCTGGCATGTCCGATATCTACCCGGCGGAAGATCTGTGGCTCGCAAACAACAGCATGGGCGCGCACCTGCGTGAAACCCTACTCTCCCTGCCGGGCAGCGAGTGGGAAAAAGAAGATTATCTCAACCTGATAGCCCAACTGGACGATGAAGGCCACGATGACTTTACCCGCGTGCGCGAGTTGCTGGGTCTGGCGACCGGGAAAGACAACGGCTGGTACACGCTGCGCATCGGTGAACTGAAAGCGATGCTGGCCCTCGCGGGCGGCGATCTGGATCAGGCTCTGGCCTGGACAGAATGGACCATGGAGTTTAACCAGTCGGTCTTCTCCGCCGAGCGCACCAACTATTACCGCTGCCTGCAAACCCTGCTGCTGCTTGCGCAGGAAGACGATCGCGAGCCACTGCAGTACCTGAACGCTTTTGTACGTATGTACGGTGCTGAAGCGGTTGAAGCCGCCAGCGCGGCGCTGAGCGGTGAAGAGCCGTTCTACGGTCTGCAGGCGGTTGACAGCGATCTGAAAGCCTTCCCGGCGCATCAGTCTCTGCTGAAGGCCTATGAAAAGCTGCAGAGAGCAAAAGCCGCTTACTGGTCAAAATAAGCGCATATAACATTAACGGCAGTAGGCGTATTCAATCGTCTGGGCTATATTACGGGGCAATTTCATTGCCCCGTTTTTTATTCTCTTCGGCAATGATTGTTGATTGTAATAATAAAGTTAAACACGGGTAAATATAATAATATTTGCCTGGGCTTTATTGTTACTTTTTATGGTAAATACTCCATATTAATTAACTGTTTCGAAGGGGGCCGAACGAAAAAATTCAACTCTTTTCATAACTTTTAAAATTTATTTTTATACGGATAATCAAATACTTACACCGCATTTGTTGTAAAACCATACATACTGCGGGCCTATAAGCCAGGCGAGATATGATCTATATCAATTTCTCTTCTATAATGCTTTGTTAGTATCTCGTCGCCGACTTAATAAAGAGAGAGTTAGTGTGAAAGCTGACAACCCTTTTGATCTTTTACTCCCCGCCGCGATGGCAAAAGTTGCCGAAGAAGCGGGTGTCTATAAAGCAACGAAACACCCGATGAAGACGTTCTATCTGGCGATCACCGCTGGTGTGTTCATCTCTATCGCTTTCGTCTTCTACATCACCGCCACCACCGGTACTGCCGGAATGCCTTTCGGCATGGCCAAACTGATTGGCGGCATTTGCTTCTCACTGGGTCTGATTCTCTGCGTCATTTGCGGCGCCGACCTCTTCACCTCAACGGTGCTGATTGTTGTGGCGAAAGCCAGCGGAAGAATTACCTGGGGTCAACTGGCGCGCAACTGGCTTAACGTCTACGTTGGTAACCTGATTGGCTGTCTGCTCTTTGTTCTGTTGATGTGGCTCTCTGGCGAGTATATGACCGCCAACGGTGGCTGGGGGCTTAATGTCCTGCAAACCGCTGACCACAAAATGCATCACACATTTATCGAAGCCGTTGCTCTCGGCATCCTCGCAAACCTGATGGTCTGCCTGGCGGTCTGGATGAGCTACTCTGGCCGTAGCCTGATGGATAAAGCCATGATTATGGTTCTGCCGGTTGCGATGTTTGTTGCCAGCGGCTTCGAGCACAGTATTGCGAATATGTTCATGATCCCGATGGGGATTGTTATCCGCAACTTTGCAAGCCCGGAGTTCTGGACCGCAGTTGGTTCATCCCCGGAAAGTTTCTCTCACCTGACTATTATGAATTTCATTACTGATAACCTGATCCCCGTCACTATCGGGAACATTATCGGTGGGGGTCTGTTAGTTGGGTTGACATACTGGGTCATTTACCTGCGTGGCGGCGACCATCATTAATGGTTGTCTCAGGCAGTAAATAAAAAATCCACTTAAGAAGGTAGGTGTTACATGTCCGAGCTTAATGAAAAGTTAGCCACAGCCTGGGAAGGTTTTGCGAAAGGTGACTGGCAGAATGAAGTCAACGTCCGTGACTTCATTCAGAAAAACTATACCCCGTATGAAGGTGACGAATCCTTCCTGGCTGGCGCAACTGACGCGACCACCAAGCTGTGGGACAGCGTAATGGAAGGCGTTAAACTGGAAAACCGCACTCACGCGCCAGTTGATTTTGACACCTCCGTTGCATCCACCATCACTTCTCACGATGCTGGTTACATCAACAAAGCCCTTGAGAAAATTGTTGGTCTGCAGACTGAAGCACCACTGAAACGCGCCATCATCCCGTTCGGTGGTATCAAAATGGTTGAAGGTTCCTGCAAAGCGTATAACCGCGAGCTGGATCCAATGCTGAAAAAAATCTTCACCGAATACCGCAAAACCCATAACCAGGGCGTATTCGATGTTTATACCAAAGACATTCTGAACTGCCGTAAATCTGGCGTTCTGACCGGTCTGCCAGATGCCTATGGCCGTGGCCGTATCATCGGTGACTACCGTCGCGTTGCGCTGTACGGTATCGACTTCCTGATGAAAGACAAATACGCGCAGTTCGTTTCCCTGCAGTCTGACCTGGAAAACGGCGTAAACCTGGAAGCGACTATCCGTCTGCGTGAAGAAATTGCTGAACAGCACCGCGCGCTGGGTCAGATCAAAGAGATGGCGGCTAAATATGGCTGTGATATCTCTGGTCCTGCGACCAACGCTCAGGAAGCTATTCAGTGGACCTACTTCGGCTACCTGGCCGCTGTTAAGTCTCAGAACGGTGCAGCAATGTCCTTCGGCCGCGTATCCACCTTCCTGGATGCGTACATCGAACGTGACCTGAAAGCAGGTAAAATCACCGAGCAAGACGCTCAGGAAATGATTGACCACCTGGTCATGAAACTGCGTATGGTTCGCTTCCTGCGTACCCCAGAATATGATGAACTGTTCTCTGGTGACCCAATCTGGGCAACCGAATCAATCGGTGGTATGGGCGTTGACGGCCGTACGCTGGTTACCAAAAACAGCTTCCGCTTCCTGAACACCCTGTACACCATGGGTCCTTCTCCGGAGCCGAACATCACCGTTCTGTGGTCTGAAAAACTGCCTCTGAACTTCAAGAAATTCGCCGCTAAAGTGTCCATCGACACCTCTTCTCTGCAGTACGAGAACGATGACCTGATGCGTCCGGACTTCAACAACGACGACTACGCTATCGCTTGCTGCGTGAGCCCAATGGTTGTTGGTAAACAAATGCAGTTCTTCGGTGCGCGTGCAAACCTGGCGAAAACCATGCTGTACGCTATCAACGGCGGCGTTGATGAAAAACTGAAAATGCAGGTTGGTCCTAAGTCTGAGCCAATCAAAGGCGACGTGCTGAACTATGACGAAGTCATGGAGCGCATGGACCACTTCATGGACTGGCTGGCTAAGCAGTACGTGACCGCGCTGAACGTTATCCACTACATGCACGACAAGTACAGCTACGAAGCCTCTCTGATGGCGCTGCACGACCGTGACGTTATCCGCACCATGGCGTGTGGTATCGCAGGTCTGTCCGTTGCGGCTGACTCCCTGTCTGCAATCAAATACGCGAAAGTTAAACCAATTCGTGACGAAGACGGCCTGGCCGTAGACTTCGAAATCGAAGGCGAATACCCGCAGTTTGGTAACAACGACGCTCGCGTTGATGACATGGCGGTTGACCTGGTAGAACGTTTCATGAAGAAAATTCAGAAACTCACTACCTACCGTAACGCTATCCCGACTCAGTCTGTTCTGACCATCACCTCTAACGTTGTGTATGGTAAGAAAACCGGTAACACCCCAGACGGTCGTCGTGCTGGCGCGCCATTTGGCCCAGGTGCTAACCCAATGCACGGTCGTGACCAGAAAGGTGCTGTAGCTTCTCTGACCTCCGTTGCTAAACTGCCGTTTGCTTACGCGAAAGATGGTATCTCTTACACCTTCTCTATCGTGCCAAACGCGCTGGGTAAAGACGACGAAGTGCGTAAAACTAACCTCGCGGGTCTGATGGATGGTTACTTCCACCACGAAGCGTCCATCGAAGGTGGTCAGCACCTGAACGTGAACGTAATGAACCGTGAAATGCTGCTCGACGCGATGGAACATCCTGAGAAATATCCTCAGCTGACCATCCGCGTATCTGGCTACGCAGTACGTTTTAATTCCCTGACGAAAGAACAGCAGCAGGACGTTATTACCCGTACTTTCACTCAGTCCATGTAAGTGGAATTGACTGAAATCACGCGTTAAAAAGCGTACAATAAAGGCTCCACGCAAGTGGGGCCTTTTTAACACCCTCGCTTCACCAGTCTCTTTTGTCCGCTATCTATACTTTATGGATAACAGCCAAAACAGACTCGACATAGCCTTTGAGCTGTGCAACTACACAGGCCCCCGGATGGGCCAAATTCGGAGATATCACCGCAATGTCAACTATTGGTCGCATTCACTCCTTTGAATCCTGTGGCACCGTCGATGGCCCGGGGATCCGCTTTATTACCTTTTTCCAGGGCTGCCTGATGCGCTGCCTGTACTGCCATAACCGCGACACCTGGGACACGCACGGCGGTAAAGAAGTCACCGTGGAAGATCTGATGAAAGAGGTGGTGACCTACCGCCACTTTATGAACGCATCCGGCGGTGGCGTGACCGCGTCCGGCGGTGAAGCTATTCTTCAGGCTGAGTTTGTCCGCGACTGGTTCCGCGCCTGCCATAAAGAAGGCATTCATACCTGTCTCGACACCAACGGCTTTGTGCGCCGCTACGATCCGGTCATTGATGAACTGCTCGACGTGACCGATCTGGTGATGCTCGATCTCAAACAGATGAACGATGAGATCCACCAGAATCTGGTTGGTGTTTCTAACCACCGTACGCTGGAGTTTGCCAAATACATCGCCGATAAAGGCATCAAAACCTGGATCCGCTACGTTGTTGTTCCCGGCTGGTCAGATGACGATGACTCCGCGCATCGCCTGGGTGAATTTACCCGCGACATGGGCAACGTCGAGAAAATTGAGCTTCTGCCCTATCACGAGCTGGGTAAACATAAATGGGTGGCGATGGGCGAAGAGTACAAGCTTGATGGCGTGAAGCCGCCGAAAAAAGAGACGATGGAACGCGTGAAAGGTATTCTTGAGCAGTACGGTCACAAGGTCATGTATTAAAGAGAAGGCCCGGTAAGAACCGGGCCTTTTTATATTCTATTTAAAGACGCCGTTAATTACGGAGGTCACAATTGCCGTACTCAGCGCAATTAAGACCAGGTCGTCCCCGACCACGCGCCATTCATAGCCCGGGTAGGAAGGAAGCTGGCCGAGCATAGAGGCTGGTACGGTCTTCTTCGCAATGCCCGGAGGAAGCGGTTTACCGCGTGCGAGGTTTTTCGCAATCCCCGGAGGCAGAGACTCATAGCCCGTTAAGCCATAATTCAGTGCCAGGTGGCGGGCATGATCGAAGCTCACGCGAGCGTCGACGTCATTACCGACATCTTTGCTGTTTTTGAAGCTCTTATCCGATTTTCCAGGGTTTTCCTTTCCGCTATTTTGCTTATTACCATGGTTACCGGAATTACCAGAATTCCCGTTACCATGATTGCCGCCATTACCTTGTCCGCCACTGTTTCCATGACCACCGCCATTCCCGTTTCCAGGATTAGCCATGACCGGAGCCGTTGCAAACGTTAAAGACAACACTACGGCAAGTGCGGTAGTGGAAAAACGACGTATAGACATGATTGTTGCCTTTTGTGGTAGAACTCATTTGAATTATCGCCAGGCGGGGAAAACAAACAATGCGTAAAAGTCTTATATGTGACAGGGACAAAAAAGCCTGTCATCGACAGGCTTTTATTTAATCAGGCGTGCGCCACAGGGGTTGGATGCTCGCCCGCTTTGCGCAGCAGCATCAGGAGATAAATAAACGACACGCTGGCAATCATGATAAACAGCAAATTATCGGAATAATTCTGCATCAGCATCGCGGTAAATGTCGGTCCCAGCAAGCTACCGATGGTATAGCTTAATAATAGCGCCTGGTTCATTGCCACGAGCTGGTGATGTTCTACTTTCTCACAGGCCCACGCCATCGCGACGGGGTAAAGCGTGAATCCTGCGGCCCCGAGAATAAACAGTGCAGGCGCCATCGCGGCGTTGCTGAGCATCGCAAGGCATCCCATGATCACCACGAAGACCTGAACGCGCAGCACCAGCAGACGACCAAAACGGTCCGCCAGGCGGCCAATCGGCCATTGCCCCACAATACCCGCACTGACCATCACCGCCATCCAGAAACCAATTCCGGAATCGCTGACGCCCTGATGATTCAGGTAGAGCGGCATCAGGCCATAGAGCGAGCCCAGTACAATTCCCGAGATAATACAACCATTTACGCCCAGACGCGCCTGACGGAGTCTCAACATCGGCCAGACGTGGGTCGCTTCCTGATGTTCGCTGTTCTGGTTAACAATGCGCGTAAAGAGCAGCGGCAGGATAGCGGCCAGCACCATGCCGGTTACCCACGGCAGCACGCTCATCAGGTCGGTTGGCAGTTTGCTGACCATCAGTTGACCCAGAACGGTACCGACGTAGTAAACCATCATATAGGCCGCCAACAGACGTCCGCGGTTGCGGGAGGTACCGCTACACATCAGCGCGCTTTCAACCACCACCCAAATCATCGCGCAGCCGACGCCGGCGATAAAGCGCCATGCCATCCAGCTCCAGAAGCCCACCATCAGACCCAGACCGGCGCACCCGGCAGCGAAAATCAGCGAGGCCAGATAATAGCTGCGATTAAAGCCAAAACGCTTAATCAGGCTACCGGTTAATAATGTGCCCAACAGGTTCCCGGTGAAAAAGGACGAGCTGACCATACCCACCTGCCAGGTCGGTAAGTTTTCATGGGCGAGCCACAGCGGGACGAGCGTGTTTAACACGGCGATCGCCAGGGTCAACAGAAGCAGGCCACAGAGCAACAGGAGCACTGGCCGGGTATAGGTGGTCATGGATTAAAAACCGTGAGGAAGTTCAGATTTCGTGCGCATCATGCCACTGGCAAAAACAAAGTCAATCCACAGATTTAACCGGCTCGCACAATATGTTCCCTGTCGATTTAAAAAACTTATCCTGCTAATGCAGCGCCTGCTATAGATATTAATTATGTGTCTGTTTTTATTTATCAATGACCGAAATTAAAACAAAACGACAGTCGAAAAATTTCATGAATGAAAAAAGAAAAGCCGGGCGCTATGTCCCGGCTTTTTATAACGAAAAATGAAATTAGCTGGCGATAGCCATACCGACCGTCATATGCAGGCCGTAAAACACACCGCGACCAATTAACTCCCCTGCCAGCACCAGCACAAAAGCCAGTGACAGGAGCGGCAGTGCAGGCTGATAACCTTTAAGCTGAGGGGCGATCCAGCACGCCAGCGCAGCTGCCAGCAACACCACGCGCCAGGCCATCAGCGAACCGTAGTCCGGCACCAGCGCAGAAGCCTGCTGGATAGAGCTGTGAATGGTTGCCAGCTCGGCCCCCTGCATCAGGGCGACCATCGTGCTCACCACCAGCGCCAGCAGCGAAACGGCTGGCAGCAGACGCATTGCCCAACCGTTTACCCCCGCCACGCGCAGCAGCAGGTAGCCCAGCAGCGGCCCGCCGATAAACATCGTCAGGAAGAAGCTCATCGGCGTCCAGACGCTGTACCAGGTTGGAACGGTATCGATGGTGTTATAGACGCGCACCATCATCCACACGAACACCACGCCCAGTACCATGGTGACGATCAGCCACAGGCTGCGCAGGCCCGCAGGCAATTTCTTCAACGCAGCCAGCAGCCACCCCAGCCCGCCGACGGCAAAGAAGATTGCCCCGCTGGCAATTTCGTTACTGAGCGACGACGCCCCCACGCGGTTCAGGGAGTTGAACGCGCGCATCGGTGAGCCCAGGTGCAGCGTAGAGGCGATAAATCCAATCCCCATCAGCACCCACAGGCCAAACATGCTCAACACTAAACGCTGCTGCTGTTCGGCATTGAGGTTCCCTTTTAACAGCGCCAGCGCCAGAACAATAAAGCCGCCCACTACGCACTGCCCAAAGACCGTGAAGATCATCAGCGGCCATTCATGCCATCCACTTCCCATCTCACACCTCCTTCGGATTTGCCAGGTAGCCGGTGGTGTCACCCGTCGGACGGCTGTTGGCGTTAGGTTTAATGACAATACTCGGCTTGGTGAAGTGCGCTGACGGCAGCGGTGCCACAGCGGCAAGCTTACCGTGTTTCTGACGCAGCTCTTCTATCGGACCAAAATCCAGCGCGCGCAGCGGGCAGGACTCGACGCAGATTGGCTTTTTGCCGTCCGCTACACGGCTGTGGCAGCCGTCGCACTTGGTCATATGTCCTTTGGCGGCGTTGTACTGCGGCGCGCCGTACGGGCACGCCATATGGCAGTAGCGACAGCCAATGCAGACATCTTCATCCACCACCACAAAACCGTCCTCCCGCTTGTGCATCGCCCCGCTCGGGCACACCTTGGTGCAGGCCGGATCTTCACAGTGGTTACAGGCAATCGACAGGTAATAGGCAAAGACGTTCTGATGCCAGACGCCGTTATCTTCCTGCCAGTCGCCCCCGGCGTATTCGTAAATGCGGCGGAAACTCACGTCCGGGGTGAGATCTTTATAATCTTTACAGGCCAGCTCGCAGGTTTTGCACCCGGTGCAACGGCTGGAATCAATGAAAAATCCATACTGGGTTGTCATCGGTTACTCCTTAAACCTTTTCAACCTGGACAAGGTTTGTGTGAGACGGGTTGCCTTTCGCCAGCGGCGACGGACGCTGCGTGGTCAGGACGTTAATACTGCCTGCCTGGTCGATGCGGTTGGCATCCGGGCTGTACCAGGCCCCTTCCCCCAGTGCCACTACGCCAGGCATCATGCGCGGTGTCACTTTGGCTTCAATGTGTACCTCGCCGCGACCGTTAAAGATACGCACGCGATCCCCGTTACGGATACCACGTGCTTTGGCATCCATCGGGTTGATCCACATCTCCTGGCGGCAGGCGGCCTTCAGTACGTCAACGTTACCGTAGGTGGAGTGCACGCGCGCCTTGTAGTGGAAACCGGTCAGCTGCAGCGGGAATTTCGCCGTCAGCGGATCGTTATAGTTTTCGAACCCCGGCGTGTAGATCGGCAGCGGATCGATAACATCTCCTTCCGGCAGCTCCCAGGTAGACGCGATTTTTGCCAGCGCTTCGGAGTAGATTTCGATTTTGCCCGACGGCGTGGTCAGCGGATTCGCCTGCGGATCTTCACGGAACGCTTTATACGCCACGTGATGCCCTTCCGGGTCACGCTGCTTGTACATGCCCTGCTTGCGGAAGGTGTCGAAGTCCGGCAGATCGGGAATTGCTTTACGAGAGAGCTCGTGCAGATGGCGCATCCACCCTTCCTGAGTACGCCCTTCGGTAAACTGCTGTTCGACGCCCAATCGCTTCGCCAGTTCGGAGGTCATCTCATAGATGGTTTTGCACTCGAAGCGCGGCTTGATGGCCTGGTCGGTAAAGATCACGTAGGACATGTTGCCGCAGGAAGCGTCCAGCGCGAAATCCATCTGCTCAGACGCGGTGCAGTCCGGCAGCAGAATATCGGCATATTTTGCCGAGGAGGTCATGTGGCAGTCGATCACCACAATCATCTCGCACTTCTTGTCGTCCTGCAGAATTTCATGGGTGCGGTTGATTTCCGAGTGCTGGTTGATAAGGCAGTTGCCGGCATAGTTCCAGATCATCTTGATCGGCACATCCAGCTTGTCTTTACCCCGAACGCCGTCACGCAGCGCGGTCATTTCCGGACCGCGCTCGATCGCGTCAGTCCACATAAACATGGAGATGCTGGTCTGTACCGGGTTATCCAGCGTCGGCATCCGCTCAAACGGCACTTCATAAGAACCTTCGCGCGCGCCGGTGTTACCGCCATGAACGCCGACGTTGCCGGTCAGAATTGAAAGCATGGAGATAGCGCGGGTGGCGATTTCACCGTTCGCATGACGCTGCGGTCCCCAGCCCTGGCTGATATAGGCCGGTTTAGCTGAACCTATCTCACGCGCCAGCTGAACAATGCGCTCGACCGGAATACCGGTGATGGTGGAGGCCCACTCCGGCGTTTTCGCTACGCCGTCGCTGCCCTGGCCGAGAATATATGCCTTGTAGTGACCATTGGCAGGGGCACTGGCTGGCAGCGTTTTCTCGTCATAACCGACGCAGTATTTATCTAGGAACGGCTGATCGACGAGGTTTTCAGTAATCATCACCCACGCCAGCGCGGAAACCAGAGCCGCATCGGTACCGGGACGAATGGGGATCCACTCATCTTCGCGCCCGGCACCGGTGTCGGTATAGCGCGGATCGATAATGATCATGCGGGCATTAGATTTGGCGCGGGCCTGTTCGAGGTAGTACGTCACCCCGCCGCCGCTCATGCGGGTTTCGCCCGGGTTGTTACCGAACAGGACGACTAGCTTACTGTTTTCGATATCGGACGGGCTGTTGCCGTCGGCCCAGCCGCCGTAGGTATAGTTCAGACCTGCGGCAATCTGTGCGGAAGAGTAGTCGCCGTAGTGGTTAAGATAACCGCCGCAGCAGTTCATCAGACGCGCGACCAGCGTTTTACCCGGTGGCCAGGAGCGGGTCAGCGTGCCGCCCAGCGTCCCGGTGCCATAGTTCAGATAGATGGACTCGTTGCCGTACTCTTTGATCAGGCGCTGCATGTTGGTGGCGATAATGTCGTAGGCTTCGTCCCAGCTAATGCGCTCAAACTTCCCTTCCCCACGCTTACCGACACGCTTCATTGGGTATTTCAGACGATCCGGGTTGTAGACGCGGCGACGCATGGAGCGACCGCGCAGGCAGGCGCGAACCTGGTGTAACCCTTCGTAGTTATCGTCCCCGGTGTTGTCGGTTTCGACATACTTAATTTCGCCATCCACCACATGCATACGCAGCGGACAACGGCTACCGCAGTTTACGGTACACGCACTCCACACCACTTTTTCCGGAGCTGCGGCTGCGGATAGTGCGTCCGCCGCCGACGCCAGCCGGGTAAAAGGGAGCGTGAAGGCGCTGCTGGCTACAGCCAGGCCGCCTATTGCCGTGGTTTTCATCAACCCACGGCGAGTGACCTCGGCAGCCATTAACGCTTCAGGCGCTTTGATTTTCATAGAGACTCACTTTGGTTGCTCACAAAGAAAAGAGAGGCGGCACGAACCGCTATATAGTTTTGTAAATAACGAATTTCTTCGTTATCAGCGTCTTATGCTGACTTTCATTCGGAGGAGTATTACTACTTTAGAGGGAGGGGGTATTGCGTCGTGTCAATTCAGAGGCATAAAAAAAGCGCCCGAAGGCGCTTTTTTGTTGTGAGGCAAAGAATTAGCCGATGTACTGCTGGCCTTTCATGTATGGACGCAGCACTTCAGGGATCTCGATGCGGCCATCTGCCTGCTGGTAGTTTTCCAGCACGGCAACCAGCGTACGGCCAACAGCCAGACCAGAACCGTTCAGGGTATGCACCAAACGGGTTTTCTTGTCAGATTTGCTGCGGCAGCGTGCCTGCATGCGGCGTGCCTGGAAATCCCAGACGTTAGAGCAGGAGGAGATTTCACGGTAGGTGTTCTGTGCAGGCACCCAGACTTCCAGGTCGAAGGTTTTGCAGGCACCAAAGCCCATGTCACCGGTGCACAGCGCCATGCGGCGATACGGCAGGCCCAGCAGCTCCAGCACTTTTTCCGCATGGCCAGTCATCTCTTCCAGCGCGTCCATGGATTCTTCCGGACGGACAATCTGCACCATCTCGACTTTGTCGAACTGGTGCATACGGATCAGACCACGGGTGTCGCGACCGTAAGAACCGGCTTCTGAACGGAAGCACGGAGAGTGTGCCGTCAGCTTGATTGGCAGATCGTCTTCGTCAATGATCTCATCACGCACGAGGTTAGTCAGCGGCACTTCCGCGGTTGGGATTAGCGCGTAGTTGCTGCTGTCTGCTTCTTCATCCAGCGGACGGGTATGGAACAGATCGCCGGCAAATTTCGGCAGCTGGCCCGTACCGTACAGCGTATCGTGGTTGACCAGATACGGCACGTAGGTTTCGCTGTAGCCATGCTGCTCGGTGTGCAGATCCAGCATGAACTGCGCCAGCGCGCGGTGCAGATGGGCAATCTGGCCTTTCATCACCACGAAGCGAGAACCGGTCAGCTTAACCGCTGCCGCAAAGTCCAGGCCCGCGTGCATTTCGCCCAGCGTCACGTGATCGCGCACTTCGAAGTCAAACTCGCGAGGCGTACCCCAGCGCTTCACTTCAACGTTGTCGTTCTCGTCTTTGCCGACAGGCACGCTGTCGTCAGGAATGTTCGGGATAGCCAGAGCGATGTCACGAATTTCGGCCTGAAGAACGTCCAGCTCCGCTTTCGCCTGATCCAGCTCTTCACCCAGCTTGTTCACTTCCAGGCGTAATGGCTCAATATCTTCCCCGCGCGCTTTCGCCTGGCCAATGGATTTCGATCGAGAGTTACGCTCTGCCTGCAGATTTTCAGTTTGTACCTGCAGTACTTTACGACGCTCTTCAAGAGCGCGCAGCTTATCTACATCCAGCTTAAAGCCCCGGCGTGCCAGTTTTTCAGCGACTGCGTCTGGCTCATTACGCAGCAGATTGGGATCGAGCATGCTTATCCTGTGCTTATCGAATTAAAATAGGAAATGTGACCACAGCCTGCGGTCACAAGGATACAATTGCCAACATTACCGCAACGATTGAACTAACGGTAGCGTTTTATAGGGCTATTTTGATCCTGTCCGGCGAGCCAGGTGAGCTTTTCACCAATCTTGCCTTCAAGACCTCTGTTTGTGGGATGATAATAGCGCGTTTGTGCCATCTCCTGCGGGAAATATTCCTCTCCAGCGGCGTAGGCGTTAGGCTCATCATGGGCGTAGCGATACTCCTGCCCGTAACCCATCTCTTTCATCAGTTTGGTTGGCGCATTGCGCAGATGAACCGGCACATCGTAGTCCGGGCGCTCGCGCGCATCCGACATCGCCGCTTTGAAGGCGGTATACACTGCATTGCTTTTCGGTGCGCAGGCCAGATAGACAATTGCCTGCGCAATGGCGCGTTCGCCTTCCGCCGGGCCTACGCGGGTGAAGCAGTCCCAGGCTGAAAGCGCAACCTGCATGGAGCGCGGGTCAGCATTGCCAACATCTTCTGACGCAATCGCCAGACAGCGGCGCGCAACGTATAGCGGATCGCCACCTGCGGTAATGATACGTGCGTACCAGTAGAGCGCCGCATCCGGCGCGCTGCCGCGCACCGACTTATGCAGCGCCGAGATCAGGTCGTAGAAACGGTCGCCTTTATTATCGAAACGCGCGCTGCGCTCGCCGGCAATTTCCGTGAGCAGTTCAGGCTTCAATACGCGCTTGCCCGCATCGTCCACTTCGGCCATATCGGCCATCATTTCGAGCGTGTTCAGCGCGCGGCGCGCATCGCCGTTGACCAGCTCCGCAATCGCACGTCGCGTTTCGTCAGGCAGAACGATATCCTGCCCGCCGTAACCCCGCGCTTTGTCGTCCATTGCCTGGGTCAGAACCTTTTCGATATCTTCCGTGGTCAGGGATTTAAGCAGGTAGACGCGGGCGCGGGACAGCAGCGCCGAGTTGAGTTCAAACGACGGGTTTTCGGTGGTCGCACCAATGAAGAAGATCGTCCCGTCCTCAATGTGCGGCAGGAAAGCATCCTGCTGGCTCTTGTTGAAGCGGTGGACTTCATCGACAAAGAGAATGGTGCGGCGTCCGGCATTACGGTTCTGACGCGCGCGCTCGATCGCCTCGCGGATCTCCTTCACGCCAGACGTTACCGCCGAGATACGCTCAACGTCCGCGTTGGCATAGCGGGCGATCACTTCAGCGAGCGTGGTTTTTCCGGTGCCGGGCGGCCCCCAGAGGATCATGGAGTGCAGATGCCCCGCCTCAATAGCGCGCGGCAAGGGTTTCCCCGCAGCCAGCAGATGCTGCTGACCGATGTACTGCGCTAAATTTTCTGGCCGCATACGGGCGGCCAGAGGTTGAAACGCATTATCTGAAAAATCGAGCGACAGGTTGCTCACTCACGCCTCTTACTTATTGCGTTGGTCGTCCACCGTTACGCCCTGCGGCGGGGTAAAGGTGAATTTCGATGCGTCAACGGCGCCGTTTTGCTGAGACTTAAGCTGGTAGCTGCTGCGCTGATCGTCCTGCTCAACCGCGCCGAACTGATTAATGGTACCGTTGGTGCTTACGTTGATGGTGAACTGCTTCAGATTGCCGTTGCTGCCTTTCGGCGTCAGGACAAACTCATCACCGTTCTGTTTAATGTTGTACTGCTGCCAGTCGCTGGTCTGGTTGCGGGCGATCAGCATAAACGGCGTATTGCTGGTCGCGTCTTTCAGCCAGGTCGCAGTGGCCTGCTCAACAAACGGGTTGAAGAACCACAGGGTTTTACCGTCAGAAACCAGGATGCTCTCATCCGGCTGGGTCATATGCCAGTTAAACAGATTGGGGCGTTTCACCCACAAATCACCCTGTCCTTCCTGCACCGCGTTGCCGCTGCCGTCCGTCACTTTTTGCGTGAAGCTGGCGTGGAAGCTGCTTACTTTATCCAGTCGGCTTTTAAGGTCGCTGGCTGCATCAGCCCAGACGCTGCTGGCTACAAAACTGGTGAGTAATGCACAGGCGATGGCGATTTTTTTCATTGTTATTCCTTAAAATACGTCTTCCCGAAATGGGGTTTCCGTTTCTATTCTGGACCTGCCAGAAGGCAGGCGACAGAAGAATATGCTTAATTTTTGCTGATTTACCCTTCTTTGCAATCGCTGAAGGTTAATCAAACGGCGGCGGAGCCAGCACCTCACGGTTACCGTTGTGCCCCTGCTCGCTCACAATGCCCTGCGCTTCCATCTGCTCGATGATGCGCGCCGCGCGGTTATAGCCAATGCGGAACTGACGCTGCACGCCAGAGATGGATGCTTTGCGTTTTTCAGTAACGAAATTAACCGCCTGGTCGAATAACGGATCCAGCTCTTCGCCACCGTCAAAGCCACCACCGCCGCCTTCGCTTTCGCTGTCGGAGGTAATGCCGTCAACGTACTGCGGACGTCCGCGCGCCTTCCAGTCCTGCACCACGGCGTGTACTTCCTGGTCGCGAACAAACGCGCCGTGTACGCGCACCGGAGAGGTGGAGTTCGGGCCGGAGTACAGCATGTCACCCATTCCCAGCAGCGACTCAGCGCCGCCCTGGTCAAGAATGGTACGGGAGTCGATTTTGCTCGAAACGGTAAACGCAATACGGGTCGGAATATTCGCCTTAATCAGACCGGTGATAACGTCCACGGACGGACGCTGGGTCGCCAGCACCAGGTGAATACCTGCCGCACGCGCTTTCTGTGCCAGACGCGCGATCAGCTCTTCCACTTTCTTCCCGACGGTCATCATCAGGTCGGCGAATTCATCCACCAGCACGACGATATAAGGCAGTTTCTCCAGCACAGGATGCTGGGCATCCATGCTGTCACCCGGCTTCCAGTATGGGTCCGGAATCGGACGACCCATGCGCGCCGCCTCGGCGATCTTCTCGTTATAACCGGCCAGGTTACGCACGCCCAGCGCCGACATCAGCTTGTAGCGACGCTCCATTTCATTGACGCTCCAGCGCAGGGCGTTGGCGGCGTCCTTCATGTCGGTGACCACTTCCGTCAGCAGGTGCGGAATGCCTTCGTAGACCGACAGTTCGAGCATTTTCGGGTCGATCATGATGAAACGCACGTCTTCAGGCTGCGCTTTGTAGAGCATGCTCAGGATCATGGCGTTCACGCCGACCGATTTACCGGAACCGGTGGTACCCGCTACCAGCAGGTGAGGCATTTTCGCGAGGTCTGCCACTACCGGGTCGCCGGCGATATCTTTACCCAACACCACGGTCAGCGGAGATGGGTTATCGCGGAACTTGGTGTTATCCAGCACTTCACGCAGGTAAACGGTCTGACGTTTCTTGTTCGGCAGCTCAAGGCCAACGTACGGTTTACCCGGAATCACTTCCACCACACGTACCGCCACGGTCGACAGAGAACGCGCCAGGTCGCGGGAGAGGTTAGAAATACGCGCGGCTTTGACGCCCGGCGCCAGGTTCAGCTCGAAACGGGTGATCACCGGACCCGGTGAGTAGTTCACCACGTCCGCCTTGATGCGGAAGTCTGCCAGACGGGCTTCCACCAGACGGGCCATCTGCTCCAGGGCAAACGTATCAACCGGTTCGACTTCAGCCGGTGGCGGCGTCAACAAATCCAGCGAAGGCAGCGGCGTGCTCGGACGCTGCAGCGGACGGCTATCTCCGTTACGCATCAGCAGCGGGTGAATCAGGCTCTCCTGCGGCTGCGGTGCTGGCTGCTGGTACTGCGGCGGCTGCTGTTGTGGCTGCTGCGGTTGCGCATACGGCTGCTGAACAGGTTGCTGCGGCTGCGCGTAAGTCTGTGCCTGCGGCGCTGGCTGCTGGCGCACAGGCTCTGCTTCAGGCATCACGCTCGGGGTGAACAGTGGCTCGCTCGGGCCATCATCCACCAGATCTTTCATCGGCGAAAACTCGAAATCCGATAATGAGAACGGGTTCGCACCAGCTGGCTGTTCACCTGAGTAACGCTGCTGCTGGGTTGCCGCAAACTGACGCGCTAATTCGGCTTCAGCCGCGTCATCTTCGTCTTCCAGCATAGGTTCATCATGCTGATAGTCTTCGCCGTAGCGCTGATTCTGCTGCGCGGCGAACTGGCGCGCCAGCTCGTCCTGCTGCATTTCATCAGCATCATCTTCGTAGTCCGTCCCACGCGCTTTCTCTTCGGCCATCCGCTGGGAAGGCAGCTTGATCCCATAGGAGGCAAGCTCACGACGAGTTGGAACGCGGACGCGGTTAGGGCGAGGCAGTTGCGGACCAATTCCCTCTTTCACCTGCGGACGCGGCGCACCGCCCGTTGCCAGGCTAAAGACAGGTGCCGCCGCCGCTGCGGCTGCGGTAGCCTGCTTCACGCTTTCCGCTACGGGGGCAACAGCAGGCGTCGGGTCGACCGGTGGAACCGAAACCGACGGGGCTTTTGGCGCAGGTTCCTGCACCGGTTCAGGCACAGGCTGATACCATGCCGCCAGCTGTTCGCGCTCACGAGCACGGCGTTCTTCAACTTCTTCAAAATAGTACATTGGCGGACGAGACGGTTTCACCTCTTCCACCACCTCAGGTTCAGGCTGAGGCTCGACATAAGGCTGCACAGGTTCAACCGGTTCAGGCACGTACTCCTGATAAGGCTGGGCCACAGGCTGCTCATAGTGCTGCTGTTCATACTCAGGTTGCGGCGGCTGATAAGGCTGCTGCCACTGCTCCTGCTGCACGGGGATATAGCTCTCTGGTTCCGGCGCGATAACAGGCTCCGGCGTGTGGACACCCGGCGCGGTCTGCCAGGCAACCTGAGGCTGCTGAATAGCGGATTCCGGAGGCGGAACCGGCGCGGATGGCATCACGGCTTCGACAGGCGCGGCATACGCCTGTGATGCTGTCGTTGCGGCTGCGGCCGCGGCAACCGGCGCGGTAACGGTATGGCCGTTAAGCAGCGGATCGTATTCATCGAAATCACCCGGCATCGCACGGTTGCCGGAGAAAAGCACATCATCAGGATCGACTGTACTACCCGCCGCGCGGTACTCCACCTGCTCGTCTTCATCCATACGCTTACCGGAGAAGAGCGCCGCGTCGGTTTTACGTCCAAGCGGGTTGGCAAATTTTTCAGCAACGCGCTGGCGACGCGCCAGGGCACCGCGCAGAATACGAGCACGACGAGATTCACGACGTTGCACCGGCGCATCGTCTTCCTCTTCGTACTCATCTTCATATTCTTCTTCATCGACCCACGTGTCGTCGCGGCGGGTACGGTTGCTCGCAAAGGTCAGGATCGTCAGAATAAAGCTGCCGATTTTCTCGGCAATGCTCACCCATGACCAGCCGGTAAACAGCGTCAGCCCGGCCGCCCAGATGCAGAGCAGCGCCAGCGTACCGCCGCTGCTGTGAAGCATCGGCTGTAGCGCAGAGCTCAGCAGGCTGCCAATCACCCCACCGGAGGCGAAGTACCAGATATCATCGGCATTAATCGCCGCCAGCCCGCAGGAGGTGAGGATCAGCGCCAGGGCGCCAATCAGGCGCAGGGAAACTGCAAAATAGTCGATGTAATCATCGTTCTGACGATGACGCCATGCAAACCAGCATCCACCAATGATTATGACGGGAATAGTGTAGGCCATCACACCGAAAATGAAAAAGAGCGTGTCCGCAAGCCAGGCTCCGGGTACGCCGCCTAAATTATGGATAGGCTCATGCCACGCGGTTTGCGACCAGCTGGGATCGGAGGGGTTGAAACTGAGTAAGGCTGCCATCAGCCAGACGGCAAAAAGGGCAATAACGATCAGCAAAGCCTCGAGGAGACGACGTCCGCTGCTTAGCTTCGATAGTGTGACTTCTTTGTCTTCAGTGTATTCCTGGCTCAAGAAAGGCTCTCCAGGTATCAGGCATATCCTGCCTGTTTGCTAAAACGGACAACAGCGCCGGGGCTCCCCGGCACTGTTGCTGTATGGATTAACAGGAGTGTAATCAAACTACGCTGATTTTGCACCTGTTCCGTGTTAGCGCGTCTTAATAACCAGACGATTGCTCTGTTTGACCTCTTCCATCACCACATAGGTACGGGTGTCGTTCACGCCTGGCAGACGCAGCAGGGTTTCCCCCAGCAGCTTACGGTAGGCGGACATATCAGGCACACGGGTTTTCAACAGGTAGTCGAAATCACCGGACACCAGATGACACTCTTGAATTTCTTCAAGTTTTTGTACAGCGGCGTTAAATTGCTCAAACACATCCGGCGCACCACGATTCAGAGTAATCTCAACAAATACCAGAAGTGAGGCATCCAGATAATGCGGGTTCAGCAGAGCCGTATAGCCCTGAATAAAACCCTGTCTTTCCAGTCGGCGCACACGCTCAAGGCACGGCGTCGGGGAAAGTCCCACACGTTTTGAAAGCTCGACGTTGGAAATACGCCCATCCTTTTGCAATTCATTAAGAATGTTACGATCGATACGGTCGAGATCTTTGCCAGGGCGCTTCTTGCTATCTACCATTATTATTGTCTCTCTGTATTCCTTCCCTACTCCTGCCTGGACCCTGTGCACATCACTGTTCAGAGCCTGTACCCGTTAGTCATCACATCGCCTGTTTATGTATTAGACGCGATGCGGATTCGGGTTCTGTTGGTAAGAAGACCGCTGCCCGAAGGCTGTCACCGACATCACGTATGGCGTCTGTCCACGCCATGCGTAGATTTCACTGACACGGTAAAAATGGCATTTACGTGCATGCCTATGCGGCATACGGTTAACGCGGTTTTTTTTCTTCCTTGAATGTTTTCGCAAATGCGCAGGGGATTGTCAAAGCAAAACATCGTTTTTTAGTACAAGATGCCGGATATTCATTACGGGGGGGTATTAATCCTCATTTTACTGCTTTATAAACGAGCGGTTTTCAGTAGAAAACGTGACGTAACGGCACGGGATTCATCGGGCGCAGCTATTGCATATATCGAAAGCAAAATCCCAGTGCTCTTTTTTTACGGCAACAAATTCCCTACAATCCAGCCCATTGCCTGCCAACAACAATGGGGATCTCATGGGCACGACCAAACACAGTAAGTTGTTAATCCTTGGTTCTGGACCTGCGGGATATACCGCGGCGGTCTATGCTGCACGCGCAAACCTGCAGCCGGTACTGATCACCGGCATGGAAAAAGGCGGTCAGTTGACCACCACCACGGAAGTGGAAAACTGGCCGGGCGACCCGAACGATCTGACCGGGCCGCTGCTGATGGAACGCATGCATGAGCATGCCGCCAAATTCGAAACCGAAATCCTGTTCGACCACATTAATAAAGTGGATTTGCAGAACCGTCCGTTCCGCCTGACGGGTGACAGCGGTGAATACACCTGCGATGCGCTAATCATTGCCACCGGCGCCTCTGCCCGTTATCTCGGCCTGCCGTCTGAAGAAGCGTTCAAAGGCCGCGGCGTCTCTGCCTGTGCGACCTGCGACGGTTTCTTCTACCGTAACCAGAAAGTCGCGGTTATCGGCGGCGGTAATACCGCGGTGGAAGAAGCGCTGTACCTGGCGAACATTGCCTCTGAGGTGCATCTGATCCACCGTCGTGACACCTTCCGCGCCGAGAAGATCCTCATTAAGCGCCTGATGGATAAAGTAGCGAGCGGCAACATCGTGCTGCACACCAACCGTACCCTGGAAGAAGTCACCGGCGATCAGATGGGCGTTGCGGGTCTGCGCATTCGTGATACCCAGAACACCGATAACGTCGAAACGCTGGAAGTGGCGGGCCTGTTTGTCGCAATCGGCCACAGCCCAAACACCGCAATCTTCGAAGGCCAGCTGGAGCTGGAAAACGGCTATATCAAAGTGCAGTCCGGCATTCACGGTAACGCAACCCAGACCAGCATCCCGGGCGTGTTCGCTGCCGGTGACGTGATGGACCATATTTATCGTCAGGCGATCACCTCTGCGGGCACCGGCTGTATGGCCGCGCTGGACGCTGAACGCTACCTCGATGGACTGGCTGAACAAGGTAAATAATCTTTACAAGTCAGTAACAAACGTAAATAAAGGCGGCCACAGGTCGCCTTTATTTTTGCTCGCGTGTAACATGCAGATGTCTAATTTCTTATAACGTCACCTGCAAAATACGCAATGGAAAAAACCCGTCAACAAGAGTTAACACGCTGGCTGAAACAGCAAAGCGTTATTTCCCGCCGCTGGCTTACGATCTCCCGTCTTCTGGGGTTCGTTAGCGGTCTGTTGATTGTTGCCCAGGCATGGCTGCTGGCCCGCATTCTTAATCACATGATCATGGAGAACATTCCCCGCGAAGCGCTCCTGCTGCCCTTTATTGTTCTGATCCTGGTTTTTGTCCTGCGCGCCTGGGTGGTGTGGCTGCGTGAACGTGTCGGCTTCCACGCCGGACAGCATATCCGCTACGAGATCCGTCGTCAGGTGCTCGACCGCCTGCAGGAAGCCGGGCCCGCGTGGATCCAGGGTAAACCGGCCGGAAGCTGGGCGACGCTGATCCTTGAGCAGATCGACGATATGCACGATTACTACGCGCGCTATCTTCCGCAGATGGCGCTGGCGGTTTTTGTGCCGCTGTTGATTGTTATTGCCATCTTCCCGGTTAACTGGGTGGCGGCGCTGATCCTGCTGGGGACCGCCCCGCTGATCCCGCTGTTTATGGCGATGGTCGGCATGGGTGCGGCTGATGCCAACCGCCGCAATTTCCTGGCGCTGGGCCGGCTGAGCGGACATTTCCTCGATCGTCTGCGCGGGATGGAAACCCTGCGTATTTTTGGTCGCGGTGAAGCGGAAACCGAGAACATTCGCCTGGCATCACAGGACTTCCGCCAGCGCACGATGGAAGTGTTACGCCTGGCGTTCCTCTCATCCGGCGTGCTGGAATTCTTTACCTCGCTGTCGATTGCCCTCGTGGCGGTTTATTTCGGTTTCTCCTATCTCGGCGCGCTGGATTTCGGCCACTACGGCACAGCGGTGACCCTTTCTGCCGGTTTCCTCGCGCTCATCCTGGCTCCGGAGTTTTTCCAGCCGCTTCGCGACCTGGGGACCTTCTATCATGCCAAAGCGCAGGCCGTTGGCGCGGCCGACAGCCTGAAAACCTTCCTGGAGACGCCGCTGGCGCACCCGGAGCGTGGTGACGTGGCGCTGAACGCTAAAGAGCCGGTAACCGTCGACGCGAGCGATTTCTGCATTCTCTCGCCGGAAGGAAAAGTACTGGCTGGCCCGCTGAACTTTAGCCTGCCCGCTGGGAAACGCGTGGTGCTGGTCGGCACCAGCGGTTCAGGGAAGAGTTCTCTGCTGAATGCGTTATCCGGTTTTATGGCCTACACCGGTTCGCTGCGGATAAACAAAACTGAACTGCGTAATCTCGATCCCGACGCCTGGCGTAAGCAGCTCAGTTGGGTCGGACAAAACCCGCAGCTTCCTGCTTCCACGCTGCGCGAAAACGTGCTCCTGGCACGCCCGGATGCTCGTGAAGATGAACTCCAGTCCGTTCTCGACCGCGCGTGGGTCAGTGAATTTCTGCCGCTGCTCCCGCAGGGTGTCGATACCGTGGTAGGCGATCAGTCTGCCGGGCTGTCTGTCGGCCAGGCACAGCGCGTGGCCGTCGCCCGTGCGCTGCTGAACCCGTGCCAGCTGATGCTGCTGGATGAGCCTGCTGCCAGCCTGGATTCACACAGCGAGCAGCGCGTCATGGCGGCCCTGAGCGCCGCTTCCCTGCAGCAAACCACCCTGATGGTTACCCATCAGCTGGAAGGCATTGCTGACTGGGATGAGATCTGGGTGATGGAAAACGGTCATATTGTTGAGCAAGGCAATTACGCCGCTCTTGTTGCCGCGCAGGGGCCGTTCGCCGCCCTGCTGGCGAACCGTCAGGAGGACATCTGATGCGCGCTCTGCTGCCTTATCTTGCGCTCTATAAACGCCACAAGTGGATGCTGACGCTGGGGATCGTGCTGGCGATTGTCACGCTGCTTGCCAGCATCGGCCTGCTCACGCTTTCCGGCTGGTTCCTGTCGGCCTCCGCCGTAGCCGGGTTCGCCGGATTATACAGCTTCAACTATATGCTGCCGGCGGCAGGCGTGCGGGGTACCGCCATTACCCGTACTGCCGGACGCTATTTCGAGCGGCTGGTCAGCCACGACGCGACGTTCCGCGTCCTGCAGCACCTGCGCATTTACACCTTCAGCAAACTGCTTCCCCTCTCCCCTGCCGGGCTGGCGCGTTTTCGCCAGGGCGAATTACTGAACCGTGTCGTTGCGGATGTCGACACGCTGGACCACCTTTACCTGCGGGTGATCTCCCCGATAGTGGGCGCGTTTGTGGTGATTGTGGTAGTTACGCTGGGGCTGTCCGTTCTGGATGTTCCCGTTGCGCTGACGCTGGGCGGGATCATGCTGCTGACGCTTATCATTCTGCCGCCGCTGTTTTATCGCGCCGGGAAATCCACCGGGGAAAACCTGACGCGGCTGCGCGGGGATTACCGCCAGCAGCTGACCTCCTGGCTTCAGGGCCAGGCGGAGCTGACCATTTTTGGTGCCAGCAAGCGCTACCGTACCCGAATGGAAAGTACGGAGCTGAACTGGCATGAAGCCCAGCGCCGCCAGTCGGAACTGACGGCCTTCTCGCAGGCGCTGATGGTGTTAATCGGCGGCGTGGCGGTGATCGCCATGCTGTGGCTGGCATCCGGCGGGATTGGCGGTAATACCCAGCCAGGCCCTCTTATTGCCCTCTTTGTTTTCTGCGCGCTGGCCGCATTTGAGGCTCTGGCCCCGGTGACGGGCGCTTTCCAGCATCTTGGACAGGTGATCGCCTCTGCCCTGCGCATCACCCAGATTGCCGAACAGGAGCCTGAAGTCACGTTCAGTGCCGGGCAAACCACCGTGCCTGAGCAGGTGGCGCTGACGCTTGATAACGTGACCTTCGCCTATGACAAACAGGCGCAGAACGCGCTGGAGGGTATCAACCTTTCCGTTAATGCAGGGCAGCGGATTGCGATCCTCGGCCGTACCGGCTGCGGTAAGTCGACGCTGCTGCAGCTGCTGACCCGCGCCTGGGATCCGCAGCGCGGTCAGATTCGTTTTAATAATACGTCGCTCACTGATTTCAGCGAGCAGGCCCTGCGCAAGACCGTCAGCGTCGTTCCGCAGCGCGTGCATCTGTTTAGCGCCACTCTGCGCGATAACCTGCTGCTGGCTGCCCCAGAGGCCACTGATGATGCGCTTCGCGCCATGCTGGAACAGGTCGGTCTGCATAAGCTGCTTGAGGACGAGGGATTAAACAGCTGGCTGGGCGAAGGCGGTCGTCAACTCTCCGGCGGAGAGCTGCGCCGCCTGGCGATTGCGCGCGCGCTGCTGCACGATGCGCCGCTGATGCTGCTTGACGAGCCTACCGAAGGGCTCGATGCCACAACCGAGAGCCAAATCCTTGATTTGCTGGCCAATGTCATGACCGGTAAGACCGTCCTGATGGTCACGCACCGCCTGCGCGGACTGGCAAGTTTTGATCGGATAATTGTGATGGACAACGGACACATTATTGAGCAAGGTAGTCACGCAGAGCTGTTGGCGAAACAGGGTCGCTACTACCAGTTTAAACAGCGTCTGTAGACTATATTTGTAGCGTCCTCACTCGCGTACTGGAGTTTTGCCGTCATGCGCCTGGTCCAGCTTTCTCGTCATAACATTGCGTTCCCTTCGCCGGAGGGAGCGCTGCGTGAGCCCAACGGGCTGCTGGCCCTTGGCGGTGACCTTAGCCCTGCGCGGCTATTAATGGCCTACCAGCGCGGCATCTTCCCGTGGTTTTCTCCCGGCGACCCGATTTTATGGTGGTCTCCCGACCCGCGCGCCGTGCTGTGGCCAGCGCAGTTCCATCTGAGCCGCAGCATGAAGCGTTTCCATGCTAAATCCCCGTATCGCGTCACGCTGAATCACGCCTTTGGGCAGGTGATCGAAGGCTGTGCCGAAGATCGCCATGAAGGGACGTGGATCACCCGCGATATCGTCAACGCTTACCACCAGCTCCATGAGCTTGGCTACGCCCACTCCATTGAGGTCTGGGAAAAGGGGGAACTGGTTGGCGGCATGTACGGCGTGGCGCAAGGGACGCTGTTTTGCGGCGAATCGATGTTCTCCCGTGCGGTTAACGCCTCGAAAACCGCGCTGCTGGTCTTCTGCGAGGCCTTTGCCCAGCGCGGCGGACGCCTGATCGATTGTCAGGTGCTGAACGAGCACACGGCCTCTCTCGGTGCAGTTGACATCCCGCGACGACAGTATATCGAGCATCTTGACGCCTGCCGTCAGGAGAAGCTCCCACGCGACTTCTGGATCCCCAGAACGCTCTTTATGCCCAATGCTTAAATGTTTTCCGCATATTTTTTGTGAGGGTGTTATAATTATGCCGCAGAGTAGCTTCTGCCTGTTGCCCCGCCGCCGTTTGGGACCCTCGCTTCAGATAACGTCCTGACGTTTATCCTGTCGTCTCCCCTTTACGAATGCGCTTCCTGTTCGGTTGTACCGTGACGCTTGGGCAATGCGCCGAAACTGTTTTGCTGCGTTTTAATCGCGCAATTCTTTACTTAATTGATGAATTTCGGCATTATCTTGTCGGTTCAAAACTTGGTAGTGATACCCCAGAGGATTAGATGGCCAAAGAAGACAATATTGAAATGCAGGGTACCGTACTTGATACGTTGCCTAATACCATGTTTCGCGTAGAGCTGGAAAACGGTCACGTGGTAACTGCGCACATCTCCGGTAAAATGCGCAAAAACTACATCCGCATTTTGACGGGCGACAAAGTGACTGTTGAACTGACCCCGTACGACCTGAGCAAAGGCCGCATTGTCTTCCGTAGTCGCTAATTTTTTCGCCTGTAATGGCAGATGAATATATAAAAGGTCGGGTTAATCCCGGCCTTATTTTTTAGTGGTGCTGTTGATTATTTGAACTATTATTTAGCCGTTCGTTCCAGCTTCAGGGCTGTCTGTTCGACAGTGCACGGTGCGACGACTGTTAGGCCTTATTTTCTATTTTGCTGAGCTGCGTGTGGCAGTGCACTACTCCCGGTACTGTCGGTTAATTCGATTGAATTTCTAAGCTGTCTGTACGGCAGTGCACCGTCTCGATCGGGGAAATCGTCGCTCTCGTTAATTTCTAAGCTGCCTGTACGGCAGTGCACGTAGGACGGGGATAACCCCGCCATTTTCATATTTTCTAAGCTGCCTGTACGGCAGTGCACTGAAATAATATCTCCACACCCTACTGATTTGCATACAAAAAAAGCTAAAAAACCTTCTCTGACCCTCTTTTTTATCCACCAAAAATACTCATTTAAAATTAATGAATTACACAACCGTTAAAAATTAGGGTCAAAACATCGTTCTTCTCATAAACCACCCAGCACAAAAAATCCCCATTCCACTCCATATGACAAATGGCTATACTTAACCATGACAAATGACATTAATCAGGAGGTAATATGAGAACCTGGATCCCCGCCAAGAAACCTGCTGATAACGCACTTTGGCGCTATGCCGGTTTACCCGCGAACAGAGGTATGCGGCTGATAGAATTTCTCAACCAGGGATTGCCCGTCAGCGTGCTCGACAATATTCATGAATGGACGGCCATGTCGAAAGCGGACATTTTGCGCGTTACCGGGATTAACGAACGTAACGTGGCCCGCCGCAAAAGCGCGGGACGGACGCTGACGCCGGATGAGAGCGAACGCGTAGCCCGTTTTGTTCGGGTGCTGGATGCGGCCGTCGACTATTTTGGCAGTAAAGAAGAAGCATGGAACTGGCTTCAGTCGCCGGTGCGCGGGCTTGGCAATGTTGCGCCTGTTGACCTGATCGCTACGGAAACCGGTGCACTGGAAGTCACCGATTTGATTGGTCGTCTGGAACACGGAGTGTTTGCATGATTTTTTATCGGCTGGTGACGGGACGCTATGCCAGCGAAGCGTGGAGTGGAAGCGGCGCAAATCAGTACGGTGGTCGCTGGAATCATAAAGGGCATCCCGCCGTATATGTGTCCACGTCCATCTCGCTGGCCTCACTGGAGATTTTGGTGCACATCAGAAAAGATACCGTGTTGAATCAGTACCAGCTTTTCAGCATTGATATCCCGGATGACCAGATTGATTACCTGGATAAAGCCTGGCTCCCCGAGGACTGGCAGGAAAATCCGGCACCGGTATCGACGATGGATCTGGGAACCGGGTGGTTGCAGGCTAGCAGTGCCCTCGCGCTTATCCTACCTTCCTGCATCATACCCTATGAAAACAACGCCATCCTTAACCCCTTACATCCGGCATTCCATACGGCGCTCAGTTCTGTTCAGCAGATGCCCTTTATTTTTGATACCCGTCTCGCAGAAAAAACCGCACCCTGAACGCTGATGCGGCTGTGTTTCCTCAGAACCAGGGAACTGTCGCTGTCGCGCTCATCCCGTAGGTTGAAAAGCGTCCATCCACGGGTTCGGGAAGCAACTCACCATG
This sequence comes from Enterobacter bugandensis, assembly GCF_900324475.1. Lineage (NCBI taxonomy): Bacteria > Pseudomonadati > Pseudomonadota > Gammaproteobacteria > Enterobacterales > Enterobacteriaceae > Enterobacter > Enterobacter bugandensis. The sequence goes on along the minus strand of NZ_LT992502.1, from coordinate 1,602,134 downwards.
ACGAATAAAAAGCCTGAAAGACTGACCTGTAGAGAGGCTACGTAAATTAAGCCAGGGCAAATCAGTCCGCGCCTCTTCCATTTTTAATAGGCGCTGCTGCGCCTCTTCCTCAGTGATCCATCCTTTTTTTACCGAACGGCGCATAAGCCGCTGCGCGCTGCTTTTCACCTGCACACGGGACACGCATCGCCATTGCTTTACCTCTGGAACGGGTTGTATCGCCGTGCACAGGCAGTAATCGCTTAGTCCCTTTCGCCATGCCAGGGAGTCGAGCTCGCTTAACGCCTGTTGCGAACCGTGCAGGCGTAACATCGCGCCGGGCTTTATGCCATGTGCAGGGAAGCTGATACCAATATCCCCCAGCCCCCGTTGGCCCAGCGCACGATGCAGTTTAGCCATCAGCGCGGCCATCAGCATCTCCTCGCTGAACTCCGGGTCGGGCAGGACGCGGATCTCTAGATAGTGATCCATAACCACTCCTTACTCGCCCTTCTCACCGAAGACGCCGCCGCGGATCAGCACGGCCATCACATAATGCTGCTGTTCAACGTCAGGCTTTTGGCCCTTCGTCACCCAGTTGTCCAGCAAGGTATAGAAGTCCATTTTCTCTTTCGGCTGACGACAAGCCACACCGCGACTGGTGACTGAGCCGTACGGCTCAACGGCAATAGCGCCCAGCGCATCTACCTGAGGGTGCCAGGTATCGATAGTTCGAATGGCATTACCGATTTTCTGCGAATGCATGCCCGCTACGCTGTCTACCTGATACAACAGGCGGCTCTTGCTGCTGTTGCTGTCCAGCACCAGCTCCTGCGACGGGAAGATCTCCTGTCCGGCACCGAGTAGCACCTGCGCTTCGACGTTCAACAGCACAAAACCTTCGCCGCTAAGCCCTTTTTCGATTTCCTGGGCCAGTGCGTTTAGGCTCTCGTCGCTGGCAGAAAAATCTCGCAGCGCATAACTGTACGCATCAAACGTCCATGACTTACTGCCCGTCACGGTCACGATAATTTTTTCTGCACCGACGCGGTTACGCCATAAAAAACGTCCGTTCGCCAGGTTAGTTGCGTAGCGGCGCGCCAGTTCTGCAAAACCGTGTTCACTGATATAGCCGTCGATAACCTGCTGAAGTTCATCCTGATAGGCGCGATCGTTACACACTGATGGCGTCGACAGGTTACCCAGCACACGCAGGGTAAACTTCACCTTCAGGGTGTCTGCATCGGCAGGTAGCGCCGCCACATCCACACGCTGCAGGTTCGCTTTCTGGATCTCGGCATCCAGTTTAGCCGGATCGTTGGTCAGGGCATTTTTCAGGCGGTTCGAAATCGTACCGCGGACCGCTTTTTCCTGTATACGGATCGGTTGCCACTGCTTGCCCTGCCAGCTTCCGGAATACATCACCGCATCCGAGGTTGCCAGCTTACGTTCAAATGCCAGTACGGATGCCGTTTTAACGGCCGTTGGAGCCTTTGCCATAGATAAGTCCTTTTTAATTAAGATGTTCAGTTGTCACTGGCGCGCCCGCGCCCTGACAGTAATAGCCCGTTTCCGTCGTGCGATAACGCCAGAAAATCTCGTCCAGTGACCGAATACGGTGCAGACCGCACCACTCGCCCACGCCATACACGGCTTCCGTAAACGTGAAGGGCGTTTCCGCATCGCGCGCGTTTGCCACGACGCCGGGGGCATAGAGTTCAGAGATACGCTGGTAGCCGGTCATTAATGGCACCAGATAACCGGAATTGGGTTTGGGAACAACATGCCAGTTGGCCGGTTCACCTTCGCGTATGTTGCCGTCTTCCGGCGTTTCGGCCTGTATTTTTAGCGCAGCAAAATCCAGCCAGGCGTCAAGCAGCGTGGCGTTAGGATCGTTCTCAAGAAGCATTTGATGATGTTCGCCCAGCCAGCTACTTCGGTCGCGTAAAGCAAAGCCCGGCATCAGTTGCCACTGTAATCGGCCCATCTCCTGAGCGCTGGCAGGCATCGCCATAACGGAAATATTCTGGATATCCACGATGATTCCTCCGGCCAGCCGGAGCGTAGGGCACACCTGAGACAGAAACTCGGCCAGGTCGCGCTGCCCGTATTCACCGTTGGGGATTTCCCCGTGACACTCGAGCAGCAGCGAAACCGTCATATGCATGCGCCCCTCTTCGTTAAAGGAGGCCGTTTTCGCGTCCCGTGTAAGCGGATTGCGGGTCAGGGCAAACTGATAATCGCGGCCAGACGTGTGAGCATGGATCTGTTGTTCGTGGCTGACCACGGCACAGCCATCAATGCGCAGCCCGTGCGTTTCGGTCAACCTGCGCGACAGCGCATGGGCAAATCCCAGGAAATGGGTAATGGCGGGGAAACCGTAAGTCAGGCCAGCAATCGCGTTGGCGTTTTCGACGCTGATACGGCGAAGCAGGATCAAGGAACTCATTTCAGCGCCTCCCGGATAATTTTTTCCATCTCACGCAGGTTACTGCGTAAACGCTCACGGGTTTGCCATTCACGCTGTTCCACATACCCCAGGTCCTTCAACACCTTGCTCAGACGCGCGTTAAGCCACAGGGCAAAATCTGTCGCGACGCTAACCTGCCAGTCGTCTTTATCCCGCTCGAGCCGAAAAGCCTCATCGGTTTTGGTGCGCCAGGGATCGAGCCAGAGTTGTTGATGAGTGACTAATCGTTCGCACGAGAGCGTCCAGTTTTGCCACGTATCACGCTGTAGTTCTGACGCCACCACAAACAGCAGGTCGATAAGCGCATCAATGTATTCATCACGCGCTTCGCGAATACGGACGTTGGTGTAATCACCGGTTCTGGCCAGTAAAGACACAAGCAGTTGAACAGTGCTGTTTGCACGTCGATCAAACTGACCACCTGAAGTGAAAATAGAACGTAACGTCGTCGGCGGCTTGTCTGCTTTTTTCCACTGCGGCGGCTGACAGGAAAGCAGCCAGATACGCCCGCCGCGGACGCTGTTGAGATAGGAAATGTTTTGCGGTTTGGTGCCACCAAAGTGTATTTCCGCTGAATGCGGGAAAAGCGTCAGCGGAGTGGGATGCCAGGTTTTCTCCCGGCGCGCTTTCCAGATGGCTTTAACATCGTCGCCAAAACGGAAGGCAATCATTTTCTGATGCATGGCATGAACAAGCGAGGTGGCATATAACGGGCTCAGCAGATGGTAATTTTCACCTACCGGGAAATAGCCCTGTTTAGCCAGCTTGTGTGAAGCGGGCTCTCCGGGCGTTAAGGCACGGGAAAATCCCACAATCCATTCATCCAGTTGGTTTGCGTCATCGGTAAAAGCGGCCAGTGCAGCGCGATCGCCACGTTTCAGGCTTGCCAGAAGGGAGTCACCGCCTTCAACCCGCGTTTGCAGTAATTTCGCGACGTCCAGCGCCGCGGCGTTTCCCACGGCATCCGGTTCCAGACCTGACAACGCAGCGGTGCTGAGATAGCCTTCCAGCGCCACTGCCTCGCTGTAGATACTGCTACTTTTTGAATCCCCGTGGGTAAATTTCGCCGCATGGGTCACGAGGTTAATTTGTCCGGCTCGCTTCGCTGCATCCGTCAGCCAGGCTTTCGGTTCATAGCGAAGCTCCAGATCCCGGCGTTCTGCCGCAAGCGTTGCGCTATCTGTATCGCTGCGCTTTGCGGCCTCTTTATCAAATGCTTCCAGCTTTGTTTGCCGTCGTCCGGCAATATACTCAGCAATGAAAGCGCTTAGTGCTTCAACTGACATACTCGCTCCTGGCACCTTATCGATATTCCCTGAACACACCCAACACCGGGTGATACAGCCATTGCTCTGTCTCCTCCTCCCTGCTGATTCTCAATGTGATTTCGCCATACCGTCGCGATACCGCGGCCAGCTCCATCTGTCTTGTCTCGGCCAGCGCCTGTAATACCTCGCCATAATCAATCGCCATCCACGGCTCTACGCCGTGAGCCATCGATAAGGTCTTCTCGCAAAACCGTCCCGCAGGCTTTAACACCCCGTTTTCCTGCATCAGGCAAAACTCAGGTTGCTCACCTTCGTCTTTCATGCTTAAAAAGAAAGTGTCCTGCGGCGACGAGCGGCGAAACGGCGTCCGCCGTTGCAACTCACCGTTCCACGTCAGCGGCAGCCGCCACCACGACGCGGCAACCGCATCTGACCGTTCGCCGCCATCCAACAATGCGGCTCGCAACCGGGCATGCTCCAGCGCCGCCAGCGCATTGCCGGGCAGGTTTTCAACGATGCGCGGGATCGCATTCAGCGTGCGATAGCCCTCTTCGCTGAGTAGCTCATGGAGATCGTGGTGAGGCAGAAGATGATGTTCAGTTTCAAAACCGGGCCGGCAGTAGGCGATCTTTTCTCCGCGAAGCGCACGAACGTTGCGTTCCAGGATCACAAGGTTTTCGCTCTCAGGCACGATCTGACGATGCCGCTGAATACGCCCCGCAAACTGAATAAGTGAACGCATCGAACTCGGCTCGATAATCCCCCAGTCGGCATCAAAATCGCGCCCGACTTCCAGAACGGATGTGCCGAGCACGACAAAGAGATGATGCTGTTCCGGTGACGTCAGCGCCTGCTTAACGTCAGGCAACTGCCAGACCTGCTGCGGTTTGTGCCGCGCGAACGCGGCATCGAGTCGTTTTTCAATCGCCGCACGCACAGCCAGCGGGTGCTGGCTGTGGTACACGCAATAATGAATGCGGTAATTCTCCGGAGAAGGTAATGCCATCAGCGCCTGCGCGACGGCAACCAGCGGGTTGATGTTCGCCATCCTCACCAGACCAAACGACACGGTTTTGCCGCTTTTGTGCGTGCTGCGATGATCGTCGTGCAGCGCGATCATGTGCTGGTGCAACGTCTGTGCCAGCACGGAGACAACGTCGTCATTACGGCAAGACTGCGGTACTACTGCGGCCAATTTCCCCAGACGAAGCCGGAGCTGGTCTGGCAGACGTTTAATCCGCTGCCTGACAAAATCGTCATGCGCCTGACGAAACTGGGCATCTTCGGCCACATCCTGCGACTGCGCGCCGTATTCATCAAACCAGGCGCAACAGATAGTCGTCGGTCTGTCCGACTGACCGCACGCCGCCTGCCAGGCTTTGCGCCCTTCCCGATAGGCTTCAAACAGCGCTTCCGTTAATGCAGGGGGCAGCGTTGCGGAGGAGAGCAACACGCGAGAGCCGAGCATGCCCGCCCAGTTCACCAGCCGACAAAGGGCGTGCAAATCATCAACGTCAAAATCATCAGGCTCGTCAAGCACCAGGTCGCTGGTCAGCAGGCGCAGCATGGCGGGGACCTGCCTGCCGCCGCGCACGCCTTCCGTGGCAGGCATCAGGTGATCGATGGTTGTCACCAGCACCGGGGCACTGACCAGACGGTTTAGCGCCGGTTCTTTCGCCAGCCATTGCTGCGCGATCCCGCTGCTGGTCGCCCCTTCATAATGCACGTAATGATGGCTGGCGAAGAACGCTTCGTCGCTGGCGCTACTGATATCTTCGGTATCATTGCCCTGATACAACTCCTTCACGGCTGCAGCACCGGTCACCACGGCCAGCGTGTCGTCATCCAGCCCCAGGCGCGACTGCAAAGCCAGCCCCGTTTGCAGCGTCAGCGTGCGTAACCCCAGCGCCACGCTGAAACGACATCCCGCCTGCTCATCTGCCAGCGCGTACATAATTCGGGCATTGGCAAAGGTTTTACCGCATCCGGTCGAGGCCATATTGATGCCGAAGAAGCCCTGCTCTGCACTTTTCTCGCGCAGGGAAGAGGCGACATCCCAGGCCTTGTTCTGCCAGTCAAAACGCTCTTCTTTCGCCCTTTCCCGAAACGTTTTATGCCGGGCGATGGCGGGCAATGAACGGCGCAACGCAGGAAGAGAACGCCCCATCAATAGCGCCTGATGCGCGACACCGACATTGTGCTCATCCAGCTTTTGCTTGAGTTCCCCGGTCCCTCGATAGCTGTTAGCCCACGCCTGAAAGTCATCATCCTGCCATCCGGCATAAGCCGGTTGTGAGGAGTAAACGTGATCGGCCAGCATCAGCGACAGGCGGGCAAGATGGAGGGTAAAGAGATTATCCAGCGATCCCGCATGAAGCAGTGCGGGCAGGTTCCGGATGCGTTTACCAATTTGCCGGGCCTTCTCGCGCCAGGTTTTACTTTTTAGCGGCGTGTCGTGGGGGAATTTCCAGACATTTTTAAAATCACGCGCTTTCCACTGATGTTTTTCGGTAGATTTATGATTAAGCGCGTTCCAGTCCGCATTTAGCTGCCGCTCAAGCCAGCCTTCGCTGTACAGTAACGAGGAATTTGCCGGGTACGGTTGAGGTAAACGGTGGTGCGATAGCATTAGCCACGCCACCACCCTCGCTAACGGGGGCAATTTTTCGAACGGGCTATTGCTCCACTCTGCGCTGTCCATCTTCAGCGCTTTCAGCATGGCTTTTTCGTCAGCGGCCTTAAGCTGCGTTAACGATGCCAGCCACTGTTCATCACTACGCTCTCCTACAAACGCCTCGAACAGACGAACCGAAATCCACTCGTGGCGGTACGGCTGACAAACGTGCTGACTTTCCCCCTTGAGCGTCTGCTGGAAGCACATCCCCGCTTTACCAAAATCATGAAACAGCCCGGCGATCGCCGCCAGCAAGGCGATGCTTTCCGCGCTTTGCCAGCGGTGTTCACCGTCGTTGCGAATAACTTGTAGCGTCGTGCGATTCGTTGGCACGCGCCCCTGTGCGTTAAAGCGACGCATGTTTCCGACTATCCACAGCAGTTCGGTTTGACCGTTTTTTTTCAGCCAGTGGCAGGCCACGGCGGTGTTACGACGGGCCGTTTTACGCAGCAGCTTGCGCAGCGTGACGACGCCTTCCATCGTAACCGTCGTCTGCCACGCCGCGTCACCCGTGCGCTCAGCAAACTGATCGATAATCCGGCAGCTTTGCTCGCGCGCACGTTTGGTACATCGGGAGATAATCAGCACATTCATTTTGCGACGCCCGCCAGCGCTTGCGAGGTGTCCTGCAAGGTAGTGATCATCACATCCAGCGCATCAGACTGTTGAAACGCGTTGATGCAGCGCTGACGAAACTGTTGATTATCCTCACCCTCCATCGCCGCAATAAAGGCCTGCGGCATAACGAGGGCGTCTTTGATTAAATCGGCAATATCAAAAACCAGCCCGCCGCGTCGGGTTTTTCCGTGCATGACGGCCAGACCATGAGGAATGCCCGTCACCCAGGCCGCGACAGCCGCCAGCCCGTAGGCCAGATAGTTGCCCTGATCGAGAAAACGGTTCGCCATATCCGCCCCGCCACCGCGTTTGGCGCGGGTAAAGCTGCCATAGCCCACCGTCTGGCTGGTCAGTTTGTAGAGCGATTTTGTAAGCTGCGCTTCCTGGAGCATCAGCGAGGTGTGATCCTGTGCGTTTTCCATGCCCGTTCTGGCCCGCTCCAGAGTAGCCTCCAGTACGACCTTATCAGGCTGAAAAGGCGTTTCTCGCTGTATTCGCAGCCTCTCCCACTGTTTTTCAATTTGCTGTAAACGGATAAATTGAAAACGCTTTGCTGCCTGCAGACGTTTTTCTTCATCAAACCAGAATGAGACCCAGTTTTGTAAATATGCGGTCGGACGGTATTCGCTTTGCGGGCTGAGCCATGAGACATCGATATCCACCTCGTTCGCAGAATAAAGCGGCGTGCCATCCGTTCCGCAAAAGCCGACCATCACCCCAGCCCGGGCAAACTCCCGCATTGCCATTTGCGTAACGGATGTTCCCATTCCCAGCATCACTGCCGTGGTATTCGCGATGGGAATATTCCAGTAAAAAGACTCTTTTCCTTCCTGGGTGACATATTCAACACGCCCACCATTCACCTGGATGCGGCATTTCTCCAGGTAATAAATGTTGGCGCGTTTAGAATGCAGGATGGTTTTTAAATCTGTTGGGGTAACGCTGTTTGCAGGCATAGCAACGGCTTTTATTTCAAGATATTGAATGCGGGTATGTTATCGGAGATGAGAGAAATACAAATGTGATATATATCAAATGAATGGAAATTTCTGTGATAACTAAACAAAAACACATTATTTTTTAAAAGTATTATTTTTACAAATAATATATACACGGAAATATAATTAACCCCTGAATGGGATTTTTATTTAATCTGCAAATGGAAAGCGTGTGGATGATGGTATTTCGTTTTTAAATAGACGAGGTGAATATTTGTGAGGGATGGGTTTACTTGTACTGTCTGTGGGACAGTAACGCCATTTCCACGGCATTAAAGCCCAGAGGGGCTTTCAAAGCTGCCTGTACGGCAGTGAACGCGAACACTTCCAAAACTGCTGGCAATCTCAGCTTTCTAAGCTGCCTGTACGGCAGTGAACATTGGTATCAGTCAGGCGGCGACGCAGGAGGCTTTCTAAGCTGCCTGTACGGCAGTGAACACACTTAGGATGGTCGCTATCTGGCTCAATCTTTTCTAAGCTGCCTGTACGGCAGTGAACACACTTAGGATGGTCGCTATCTGGCTCAATCTTTTCTAAGCTGCCTGTACGGCAGTGAACATTCGGCATTACAGAGCAACAGGCTTACGCACTTTTCTAAGCTGCCTGAACGGCAGTGAACTTCGGCCTGTCTGATACCGCCGTAAACGCAATTTTCTAAGCTGCCTGTACGGCAGTGAACGTGATCCAGATACCGATGCTGCTGCTGCTTTCTTTCTAAGCTGCCTGTACGGCAGTGAACAACGCCGGGGCTGGTGGGCGTGAATTCAATGCTTTCTAAGCTGCCTGTACGGCAGTGAACTGAAAGGAAACCCCGCCATCTTATTGTTAGAAAAGAAAATAATCAACTTTCCCGCATAAAACCCTTTTTTCTGGTACGTAAATTCGCATCATATAAATCAATACTTTACATTATCATCAAAAAAAAGGGTCTAGCCAGTGGCCTCAGGAGCCTACCCCGGACGTCACAAACTACATTCAGGAAATAATGTGAACTACCGTTTCTGCACGTTGAGGCGCAACGACATCTGCGGCCATAGAATGCGTGATGTCATGGAGCAGTCCTGTAAGATGCGGCAGCATGTCGCGGTCAAAATGCGACACCAGCAGCACATGATTCAACGCCCGGCAGTAGTCACATTTCGTTTCGGTATCTTCCAGCAGCCACTCTTTTTGTCGCGGTTGTTCCGCCTCGTCCTCAAATTCCACTATCTGAAAATCACGCATGGATTCCGTGAGGCCGGTTTTAACCTCTTCCAGATATGCCCCGAGGCAACGGCATACGGGCTGCGTTTGCGGGAGTGATTTGCAGTCGAGCAGGATTTCAGTGAGCAGTTCGCAGCGCTCAGCCAGGGTGGGGAGATCGGGGTTTAGGGAGAGTTCGCTGTAAAACTGAGAAAAATTGTTATGTTCCATTTGTTCATGACTCCGTGTGAAATGGTGTTATCTCCACCCGAACGCCAACTCAGGTGGCAGACTGAACCGGTTTGGCGTACCGACCCACACGGGAAAATCGGCGCTTCAAAAGAAGCCCCGGTTCAGCCCACCATAATTGAGTCTGCGGATTATATCGCTAGCTTTCAAAAGTGTGAACGAACCTGATGATAGTTGACGTATCAACATCATTTCTCGTGTGTAATCAGGACGCCAATCCCGGCACCTGATTTTGCAGGTGCGCCGCTATTTTATTACTGTGGATTTATCCAGCAACTGACTTCGAAAGAAACTGGAAAGTGCCTCGCAAAATTCCTCTGCAGCCACATGCTCTCCCCCCTCTCCTACAACAAAGGACGTCCAAAAAGAACAAATAATAATGTAATTTAAGTGAGAGAGGTGCAGGACGGGTTGGAATGCGTGATTACTTCTTCGGACGCACTTTGAAATCGGAAAATAAGCCAATCAAAATAATAAACAACTGATAATCCAGTTTTATATTCACCACATTAATTATCTAAACCCATTCATCCATCAAGATGATAAAGAGTAATTTTTTCCCTATTTAACAAAAGTGAGAGCATGATCACTTGATCAAATCTTTTCGTATAAGAAGATAAACGCATTAAACTAAAGGAATATATTATGTATTATAGCGAAGAAATCATTAGAAAAATTGGAACCGATAAAGAGCTAGCTGTGCGATTAGATAAAGCGTTAGCTGGAGTTAAAGAGGGGGTCGTAGATTATTTAAATGGTCTGGAGGATGGCGTAACACGATTACTTTATTATACCTCTTGTCTTACAGACAATTATCAAGATGTGTGTAATAAACTAATATCTGAGGATAAAAGATTTTTGTTTTCTCTGTATGAACTGATAAAGCATCGGGATGTTATATTCCGGATGATAAAAATATACATTGAAACACTTCTAAAAAATAAGAGTGAAGTAGAAAAAAAATCAATCCTTGAGAAATTAACACCCTTTACAACACACTACTCTATAAAATACATTTCAAAAAATGGTTTAATATATACTGTGACATCTTATATATGCTACGGGAATAAGATGAGTTTAGTAGTTCAAGATGCATTAATGAAAAAAATTGGTAGCAGAGTCGGATGGGTGGTGGGAGGCGCAAATATTTATGGCATTGTTCAACGTGCTGCTGAAAGTGCAAATAATCTAAAATATTTTTGTCCATTATTTTATAATGCTTTATATAGAGAGGGATTAGAAATGCTGTATTTCTTGATCGAACCGATTATCCTGAAAGCAGGATATCTGAATATTAGCTTAGCCTCGAATGAGGAAATTACCCAAGCATTAAAGAGAATGATGTGATAATGTTTAATTTGATAAATGAATTTCTTTGGCGTTGTGTTAAGCGTTTATTTACCAGTATTAAAGATGATTGCATTAATGATCTTATAGGTTGGGGGATTATTTTTTTTATTATAATGATCTCCATTTTCGTTTCGGCTCTAGTAAATAATAACAAGGTTTCATTTATAATTATCGTCTCTATAGTAGTGACTATATTTTCATTAGTGCTTTTTTGTAAAGGAAAAAAATGAATGTCTATACCAGCACATATGTGGCTTACTGATGAAAATAACTCACCTATAACAGGTGAATGTTTAATGCCTACACGATTGGGTTCCACAGAACTTAAATCGTTCAATCATTCTGTATGGATTCCAACAGATTATAACACTGGAAAACTTACTGGAACACGCCTACATGTTCCAATTACATTTGAAAAAGAGATAGATCGCCTCACCCCCTATTTATTCAGGGCGGTATGTCAGGGTAGAACATTTAAAAAAGCTTTAATTAAAATGTACAGAATTAATGAAGCAGGAATAGAAGTAGAATACTTTAATATAAAATTGGAAAACGTAAAGATTACAAGAATTTCTCCAATTCTATTTCCAATAGGAGTCGCAAGTAAGCATATGGAAGAAATTGAAATTCGCTATGAATCAATAGAATGGATTTACTGTGATGGGAACATAATGTTCAAAGACTCATGGAATGAAAGAGCAGTAGCATAAAAAAGGACTCCAAAGAGTCCTTTTTCTGATATGCCCATACGTCTCTTACTTGCAAACACAAAAACGGCAACCGAAGTTGCCGTTTTGCTTTTACCTTTCAACTCAGTGAGCCGCTTCCGGCTTGTGCTTCGCCGCACTCTGGAAATCGTACGTCAGCTCGTTCTTCGCCTGATCCAGCGCCACGGTCACCTGACCGCCGTCCACCAGCGAGCCAAACAGAAGCTCGTTCGCCAGCGGTTTCTTCAGGTTGTCCTGAATCACGCGCGCCATCGGACGGGCCCCCATCGCGCGGTCGTAGCCTTTCTCGGCCAGCCAGTTGCGGGCCTCCTGGCTCACTTCCAGCGAGACGCCTTTCTGATCCAGCTGAACCTGCAGCTCGACGATGAACTTGTCTACGACCTGATGGATCACCTCGGTAGACAGGTGATCGAACCAGATAATGTTGTCCAGACGGTTACGGAACTCCGGCGTGAAGATCTTCTTGATCTCCTCCATCGCATCGGTGCTGTTATCCTGGTGGATCAGGCCGATGGATTTGCGCTCGGTTTCACGTACCCCGGCGTTAGTGGTCATCACCAGCACCACGTTGCGGAAGTCCGCCTTGCGCCCGTTGTTATCGGTCAGCGTCCCGTTGTCCATCACCTGCAACAGGATGTTGAACACGTCCGGGTGCGCTTTCTCGATTTCATCGAGCAGCAGGACCGCGTGCGGATGCTTGATCACCGCGTCGGTAAGCAGGCCGCCCTGGTCAAAGCCCACGTAGCCCGGAGGCGCACCAATCAAACGGCTGACGGTGTGACGCTCCATATACTCGGACATATCAAAGCGCAGCAGCTCGATGCCCAGCGCTTTGGAAAGCTGAACCGTCACCTCGGTTTTCCCCACGCCGGTCGGGCCGGCAAACAGGAAGGAACCAACGGGCTTGTGGTCATGCCCCAGGCCGGCACGGGCCATCTTGATCGCTTCGGTTAAGGCCTCAATGGCTTTATCCTGACCAAAGACCAGCATTTTCAGGCGATTGCCGAGGGTGCGCAGCGTATCGCGGTCGCTCTGAGAGACGCTTTTCTCAGGGATACGCGCGATGCGGGCGACCACGGACTCGATATCCGCCACGTTCACGGTTTTCTTACGCTTGCTGGCCGGCATCAGGCGCGCACGCGCCCCGGCCTCATCAATCACGTCAATCGCCTTATCCGGCAGGTGACGGTCGTTGATGTATTTCACCGCCAGCTCCACCGCCGCACGCACCGCTTTCGCGGTGTAACGCACGTCGTGGTGCGCTTCGTACTTGGTTTTCAGGCCGTTGATGATCTGCACCGTTTCGTCAACCGACGGCTCGGTGACGTCGATTTTCTGGAAACGACGCGCCAGCGCGCGATCTTTCTCAAAAATGTTGCTGAACTCCTGGTACGTCGTGGAGCCCATCACGCGGATCTTGCCGCTTGAAAGCAGCGGTTTGATCAGGTTTGCCGCATCCACCTGGCCACCGGAGGCCGCACCTGCGCCGATGATGGTGTGGATCTCATCGATAAACAGGATGCTGTTGGTGTCCTGCTCCAGCTGTTTCAACAGCGCCTTGAAGCGTTTTTCAAAATCACCGCGGTATTTAGTGCCCGCCAGCAGCGAGCCAATATCCAGCGAGTAGATGGTGCAGTCGGCAATCACTTCCGGCACGTCGCCCTGCACAATGCGCCAGGCAAGACCTTCGGCAATCGCCGTTTTACCCACGCCTGACTCGCCCACCAGTAGCGGGTTGTTCTTGCGGCGACGGCACAGCACCTGAATCGCGCGCTCCAGCTCTTTATCGCGGCCAATCAGCGGGTCGATGCCGCCAACGCGAGCAAGCTGATTAAGGTTGGTGGTGAAGTTTTCCATACGATCCTCCCCGCCTGCTTGCTCTTCATTGTTATTGACCTGATTGCTGGAATCCGATGCCTGGTTAGGCTCGTCTTTGCGCGTTCCGTGAGAAATAAAGTTAACCACGTCGAGGCGGCTGACTTCGTGTTTGCGCAGCAGATAGGCAGCCTGTGACTCCTGCTCGCTGAAGATGGCGACTAAGACGTTTGCGCCAGTCACTTCGCTACGTCCGGAAGACTGGACGTGGAATACCGCGCGCTGCAGCACGCGCTGGAAGCTGAGCGTCGGCTGCGTGTCGCGCTCCTCTTCACTGGCTGGCAGCACCGGTGTGGTTTGTTCGATGAAGGCTTCGAGTTCCTGACGTAGCGCCACCAGATCCACGGAGCAGGCTTCCAGCGCTTCGCGGGCAGATGGGTTGCTAAGCAGTGCGAGCAGTAAATGCTCGACGGTCATAAACTCATGTCGGTGCTCACGCGCTCTGGCGAAAGCCATGTTTAAACTGAGTTCCAGTTCTTGATTGAGCATAGGCACCTCCCCCAATTTTATGCCTTATCAGGCCTTTTCCAGCGTACACAGCAACGGATGCTCGTTCTCCCTCGCATAGTCGTTCACCATCGCCACTTTGGTTTCCGCCACTTCGGCGGTAAAAATGCCGCAGATAGCTTTGCCACGATAATGAACGGTAAGCATCAGTTGCGTTGCACGTTCTACATCATAAGAAAAGAACTTTTGTAGCACGTCAATAACAAATTCCATCGGCGTGTAATCATCGTTCATTAACATAACTTTATACATAGATGGCGGTTTTAGCGCGTCGCGCACTTTATCTTCCGCCAGCTGGTCAAAATCCAGCCAGTCGTTGGTCTTACCCATTTTGCATAACCACTTTGAATCTACCTCAGATGTTAGATAACAATCATCTATTACTGTCATCCGCGATGTCTGTCACAAACTGTTGCAATAGCGTTAACTGCTTCAAACTTTGGTTGATTATTGTCCCAACTCCAGCGCCAAACGCTTGACGACGTCTTTCGTTTATCTAAATTGTACAAGCGTGAGATGGCGAGGTTTTGAACAGCCCCCACTCCACCACCGGTTCATTCCATCTTAATTTATAAGATTTACGAAGGATGTCGAAGCATGGAAATGGGTACTGTTAAGTGGTTCAACAACGCCAAGGGGTTTGGCTTCATCTGCCCCGAAGGCGGCGGCGAAGATATCTTCGCTCACTATTCCACCATTCAGATGGATGGTTACAGGACGCTCAAAGCCGGGCAGTCCGTCCGGTTCGATGTACACCAGGGACCAAAAGGCAATCATGCAAGCCTAATCGTACCCGTTGAAGCAGAAACGGTTGCATAGCTCTCTGTTTTATTGTGTACATCACGCAGTCAAAATGCCAGCCCGATCGGCTGGCATTTTTATTTTCGGGTTATTCCCGAGCCAGCGCGTCCACCGGATCCAACCGCGCCGCGTTGCGCGCAGGCAGCCAGCCAAACAAAATCCCGGTAAAGGTGGAACACAAAAACGCGGTGAGTATCGCCATCGGCGAGAAGCCAATCTCCCAGCCGGGTAAAAAAAGCTGGAGCGCAAAGGCAATCATCATCGAGAGCGCAATGCCCATCGCGCCGCCCACCAGGCATACCAGCACCGCTTCAATTAAAAACTGCTGAAGCACGTCGCTGGCCCTGGCCCCGACCGCCATGCGGATGCCAATCTCCCGGGTGCGTTCAGTTACCGACACCAGCATGATATTCATCACCCCGATACCGCCAACAACCAGCGAGATCACCGCCACCAGCGTCAGGAACAACTGAAGAGTACGTGTGGTCTTTTCCGCCGTTTTCAAGAGGCCGTCCATATTCCAGGTGAAGAAATCCTTCTTCCCATGGCGCAACGTTAACAGCCGTTCCAGCTGCTGTTCCGCCAGCGCGCTGTCGTAGCCCTCCTTCACGCGCACGGTGATGGAGTTAAGCCACGACTGGCCCATAATCCGCCCGGAGATGGTGGTATACGGCAGCCAGACGCGTAGGATCTTGCTGCTGCCGAACATCGACTGCTTCTCTTCCGCCACGCCAATGACCGTGGCAGGCATGTTGCCGACGAGGATCACTTCGCCCACCACGTTCGCTTTATTGGGGAAAAGCTGCCTGCGCGAGTTGGCGTCCAGCACCACCACCTGCGCCCTCCCCGCCAGCTGTTCGGCGTTGAAGGTGGCGCCTTCGCTGAAGGTCATGCCGTAGACGTTGAAGTAGTCGCCGCTCACGCCGTTGGCGCTGGCCGCCACGTCGATGTTGCCGTAGCGCAGACGCAGGTTTTGCGAGACCGCAGGCGTGGCGGAGTTCACCCACGGTTGCTTCTGAATCGCCGCCAGATCGTCATACTTGAGCGCCTGCTGATACTGCGGCTCGTCGTCGCCGAAGTCTTTGCCGGGATAAACGTCAATGGTGTTGGTCCCGATGGCGCGGATATCCGCCAGCACCAGTTGCTTGGCCGCGTCGCCCACCACCACAATCGACACCACCGAGGCAATACCGATAATGATGCCGAGCATGGTCAGCAGGGTGCGCATTTTGTTGGCCGCCATCGCCAGCCAGGCCATGGTCAGCGCTTCACGAAAGCCGCTGGAGAACTGCGCCCAGCCGGTCGACGCAGGCAGCGCTTCCTTCGGTGCCGCCGCGCGGGACTCACGCGGCGGCGGGTTGCTCACCAGCTCGCCGTCGTGGATCTCTATAATCCGTTCGGCCTGCGCCGCTACCTGCGGATCGTGGGTAACGATAATCACCGTGTGGCCCTGATCGCGCAGCTGGTGCAGGATCGCCATCACCTCTTCGCCGGAGCGGCTGTCGAGCGCCCCGGTCGGTTCATCCGCGAGGATCACCTGCCCGCCGTTCATCAGGGCGCGGGCAATACTCACGCGCTGCTGCTGGCCGCCGGACAGCTGCGACGGCTGGTACTCCACCCGCTCCGCCAGCCCCAGACGCGTTAACAGCGCCTTCGCGCGCTCAAGGCGTTTCTTCCGCTCAACGCCCGCATACACCGCGGGAACCTCCACGTTCTGCGCCGCGCTCAGGTGAGAGAGCAAGTGGTAACGCTGGAAGATAAAGCCAAAGTGTTCCCGGCGCAGCTTCGCCAGCGCGTCGCCGTCCAGCGTCGAGACGTCCGTCCCGGCCACGCGGTACGTACCGCTGGTGGGTTTATCCAGACAGCCGAGAATGTTCATCAGCGTCGATTTACCGGAGCCCGATGCGCCTACAATCGCCACCATCTCGCCCGCTTCGACGCGCAGGGAGATGCCCTTCAGCACCTCCACCGGGCCGTCGCCGGACGGATAGCTGCGACGAATGTCCTTCAGCTCAAGCAGCGCGGTCATTTAGCGGCTCCGGGCAGGCTTTCGCTGACAACAACCTCCTCGCCCTCTTCCAGCCCTTTCTCCACCACCACGTCGGTGTCGTTGCGCGCGCCAATCACCACCTCGCGCTCGCGCGTTTCACCGTTGCGCAGCACTTTCACCTTGTAGCGATTGTCCCCGGCGGATTCACCCAGCGCGGAGAGCGGAACGGTCAGCACGTTCTTCACGCCGGTCAGTTGGATGTGCACCTGCGCGGTCATGTCCAGGCGCAGCACGCCCTTCGGGTTTGGCACTTCAAAACGCGCATAGTAGAAAATGGCGTCGTTAACCTTTTCCGGCGTCGGCAGAATGTCTTTCAGCACGCCTTCGTAGCGGGTCTGCGGATCGCCGAGTACGGTAAACCAGGCATTCTGCCCCGGCTTAAGATGGATCACGTCCGCCTCGGAGACCTGGGCCTTCACCAGCATGGTGCTCATGTCCGCCAGCGTCAGAATGTTTGGCGCCTGCTGGGCGGCAATCACCGTCTGGCCCTGCAGCGTGGTAATTTGCGTCACTTCCCCGGCCATCGGCGCGACGATTTTTGTGTAATCAAGATTGGTTTTCGCCGTATCCAGCGAGGCCTGGTTACGCTTGATTTGCGCGTCGATCGTGCCAATCTGCGCCTGTTTCACCGCCAGTTCAGTCGCGGCGGTGTCTAAATCCTGTTTCGAGATAGCCTGGGTTTTCGCCAGCGCCTGCTGGCGCGTCAGCGTCACCTGCGCCAGGTTACGCTCTGCCTGCGCCTGCGCACGCTGCGCGCGCAGTTCCATCAGCGTCGCTTCCACTTCGCGGATCTGGTTCTCAGCCTGCTCGGGATCGATAACGCCAAGCAGCTGGCCTTTTTTCACCTTGTCGCCAATCTCTACCGACAGCGTTTTCAGCTGGCCGCTGACCTGAGCGCCGACGTCAACTTTGCGCAGCGCATCAAGTTTGCCCGTCGCAAGGACATTTTGCTGCAGTTCACCCGGACGAACGATCAGCGTCTGGTACTGCGGCACAGGCGCGTTAAGCACCTGCCATAACCAGAATCCACCGGCTACAATCACCAGCGCCAGCAGCAGAAACAGCGTTCTGCGTTTTCCCTTGAGGTTCATAAATATTCCAAATAAATGTTCTGGCAATAATAAACGTTGATTCTATCTAAACGACTCCTTAACGAAACCCCTGTTCTCCGAAATCACCCTAATTTGTTTACAAGACGTTGATATTTCCCCTGCTGAAATAGCGGTATTCCAAAAGACTCAGGATTTATCATGTCTTCTATCGTCGATACACCTCTTCCAAACCTGACGCAGCCGACATCCGGCTGGCAGCTCTTCAAAAATCTGGCGTTCGGCAAGATCGCGCCCGGCCTTGCATGGCAGAACCCCGCCTATCGCCGTAAGTTCATGCTGCGTTCTCTGGCGACGCCCGTGAGCACCTCTCGCCTGTTAACAAACCTCGCTAAGCAGCCGCGTTTGATGCAGATGCTGCAGGTGCAGCCCGGTCTGCCGTGTCGGCTTCATCGTCCCTGGCTGACGGTGAAGATGGATCGCCAGCACGCGCTGGAATCCCTGAACTGGCATTATCAGGCCATGAGCCGCCAGCTCCCGGCCACGCTCCTGAAGGGCTATCTTTCGACGCAGGGGACTACACTGCTGACCTTAACCGGGAAAGATGAACAGCAATTTACCGTCCGCCTGTGTGCCGATGCGTTCCTGGATAAAGAGGGAGAGGCCACCCTCACCTTCTGCGACGTTCAGAATACGGTGCTGGCGGAGCTAACCTTTACGCTCTGCCAGTTTGAAGGAAAATCGACGCTGTTCATCGGCGGTTTGCAGGGCGCGAAAGCGCATGTTCCCCATGAGCTGATCCAGAAAGCGACGAAGGCCTGCCACGGTCTGTTCCCGAAACGCCTGCTGGTTGAAGCCGCCATGACGTTCGGCGCCGCATTCCCGGTCGCGCAGATTGTTGCCGTCAGTAATGCCACCCATATTTATCGCAGCTGGCGCTACCGCAAGAAAAAAGAGGGAAAACTGCTGGCCGATTACGACGGCTTCTGGAGTTCCCTCGGTGGGGAAAAACAGGAGAGCGGCCACTTTATGCTGCCGCTTGCCATGCCGCGTAAACCCGTAGAAGAGATCGCGAGCAAAAAACGCGCCGAATACCGTCGCCGCTACGCGCTGCTGGATAGCCTGATTCAGCAGGTGAAACAGGCGACCGAACGTTAATCCGCCCTTCCGCGTGCCAGCCACAGCACGCGGGAGAACATTTTCCGCAGCAGGGTCGGAACCGCCTCTACGCCCCGCCTTCCCGCTTCCGTCGCCACTTCAATGGCTAAGTCCGGTTTCGACGAACGGTGAATAGCTTTGGCGATCACGCGCCGCATGTTCATCGGGACGTCGACCGGCACCATCGCAATGCGGTGGAATACGTCGTCAAAGCCCTGACGGTACATAAAATGCTCCATGTCCATCGCGGGCAGCATCGTTAAATGGTCCCGTTCTTCTTCCCGCTCGTTGTTCAGCAGGCTGCGCACGGTTGAGGCATATTTTTTCCCCGCCTCGTCGCCGTCCACCAGCACATGCCATTCAATTCCCATTCGGCGGGCAAATTTGATCAGCGGCTTGAGTCCCGACTGGGCGAATTCAATCACCTTGATGCCTTCCGCATCAAAATGGTGGCCGCACTGGCGCGCCAGTTCGTTGATGACCCAGGTCTCCGTTTCCCCTTCCACCAGCAGCCAGCAGCGGGCGAAGAGCGACGAGGCGCGATTAAAGCGTATATGAAACGCGATTCGCCGCCCGTCTTCGGCGTTCATCCCGCCGGGTCCGAGGCGGTATGCGGATACGCGGGAGGACTCGCGCACCAGACGGCAGATGTGCTCCACCGGCGTCAGCGATAGCAGCTCACCGGAGTTGGTGGTGGTAATCCGCTGGAGCGGCAACAGATTCAGCAGGTGCCACGCCACGGAGAGCATGATGGGGTGCAGTCGCGTTTCCGGATCTTCCACCAGCAGCAGCGGGCGGGCATCCCGGTCAAGACGCACGGTGCCCTTCGCCTGCAGAAGCGTTGAAAACAGCCCCAGCAAAATCACCCGATGGGTACGCCCGCCGGGCCGGTCGATCATCCGGTTGATGATGTCGAGATAGCGCCAGCTGCGCTGTTCATCATGAGAACGGCGGCGCATCAAACGATGGCGCGACTCCGAGGTGCCCTGCTCGGAAAAATAGTGCTCCAGCAGTTGCACCATCGCCGACAGCCCCTGACGAATTTGACCATCGGTGAGGTTTTGCGGACGCGACACCAGCTCTCGCGCCAGGAAATCCAGCTCGCGGGCGGTGACTTCCACCTCCGGCATATTCGGTACGGTGCCGTTACGAATACGGCGCATAAAGCGCGCATCGCGCAGGCGTAACACCGGCGTCAGGCGGATAAGGTGACGCGCCAGATCGTCGATATTCTCCAGCGGAATCGGGTTGGCTTTCTCATCGAGGAATTCACGCAGGGTCAGTACCCCCTCGTTTTCCGCCATCTCACCTTCCAGCCGATAGAAAATCCGGTGGAAACCGTCGTCGCAGGGCACCCAGCAGGGCGACAGCGGGCGGAAGCGACGCACGCGGTGACGGCCGGGTTCAGATTCACGGAACGTCAGGATGATATGCAGGTGCTTCTCGCGGCCCGCGATATCGCCGGGCGGGAACCAGAAATCATCGTGGGCGAAGTGATACAGCTTGTCTTCGGGTGAAAGCAGCAGCGTCAGCGCATCCAGCAGGCTGGACTTACCCCACGCGTTCTCGCCGATCAGGACGTTGTTCTGCTCCAGCTGCAGCGACAGGCGGTTAATACCGCGAAACCCGACAATTTCCACACGTTCGAGAAGCATAAATCCCCCGCGAAATGATCACTTTTTCCTTTAAGTTATCAGCAGTATAGCGGCAGGAACCCTGGCACGACAGCAGAACATTCACCCTTGCGGGATTTGAACTATGCTCTATTTACCGCTGATTTGAACAAGGATTAACATCACATTGCCTTAAATCAAATTAACCGAATTTATTTAAGTGGCGAAGGGATGTTGTTGGTTTTTAAAATACGGGCTCTTTGAGTCGTCATCCCTTTATGGCGATATATCCCGCGCGCGGGAAAACGCGTGGAAAATTATTTTGAGGTGGTTATGTTTAGAAAATTGGCAGCAGAATGCTTTGGTACATTCTGGCTGGTATTTGGTGGCTGCGGTAGCGCCGTTCTGGCAGCAGCATTCCCGGAATTAGGTATTGGTTTTGTCGGCGTCGCGCTGGCATTTGGCTTAACCGTATTAACCATGGCTTTCGCCGTGGGGCATACTTCCGGCGGTCATTTTAACCCGGCGGTGACATTAGGCTTATGGGCGGGCGGACGTTTCCCGGCGAAAGAGGTTATTGGCTACATCGTGGCGCAGGTGGTTGGCGGTATTATTGCGGCGGGCGTGCTGTACGTCATTGCCAGCGGTAAAGCAGGCTTTGACGCGGCGGCCAGCGGCTTCGCCTCTAACGGCTTCGGCGAACACTCTCCGGGCGGTTATTCCATGCTTTCTGCCATTGTAATTGAAATTGTACTGACCGCAGGCTTCCTGCTGGTGATCCACGGTGCAACCGACAAACACGCGCCTGCAGGCTTCGCGCCCATCGCCATTGGTCTGGCGCTGACGCTGATCCACCTGATCTCCATTCCGGTGACCAACACCTCCGTTAACCCGGCGCGCAGCACCGCCGTCGCCATTTTCCAGGGCGGCTGGGCGCTTGAGCAGCTGTGGCTGTTCTGGGTGATGCCGATCGTCGGCGGTATTCTGGGCGGCGTGCTGTACCGCACTCTGCTGGAAAAACGCGATTAATCTTTCCCTCCCTCTCCCCGTGGGAGAGGGTCGGGGTGAGGGCAACAGGCCGCACCCCCACATAGACACAAGCCGGGTAAGGCGCAGCCGCCGCCCGGCTTTCTTTTGCCGCTTTACTGAGCAGCCTTTATTGGGTAGTGTCTCTGGCGCTTAACAGAAACTCAAAAGGACCGGCTGTTCATGTTTTCAGGACTCCTCATTATTCTGCTGCCCCTGATTGTGGGCTATCTTATTCCGCTGCGTCATGAATCGGCCTTAAAGCTTATTAACCGTTTTCTCAGCTGGATTGTTTACGTCATTCTGTTCTTTATGGGGATCAGCCTGGCCTTCCTGGATAATCTGGCGACAAATTTACTTTCCATCCTGCATTATTCTGCGGTCACCGTGGTGGTTATTTTGCTGTGCAATATTGCCGCCCTGCTGTGGCTGGAACGCACTATTCCGTGGAAAAATAATCACCACCAGGAAAAGCTTCCCTCCCGAATTGCAATGGCGCTGGAATCATTAAAGCTCTGCGGCGTCGTGGTGCTTGGATTTCTTCTGGGCCTTACCGGATGGACATTTTTGCAGCACGCGACGGACGCCAGCGAATATACCCTGATCTTCCTGCTGTTCCTGATTGGTATTCAGCTGCGAAATAACGGTATGACGCTGAAACAGATCGTCCTGAACCGTCGGGGAATGATCGTTGCCGTTATGGTTGTCGTCAGCTCCATGGTCGCGGGCGTGATTAATGCCTTTATTCTCGATCTGCCGCTAAAAACCGGCCTGGCGATGGCCTCCGGGTTTGGCTGGTACTCTCTCTCCGGTATTCTGCTGACCGAATCCTTCGGCCCGGTGATCGGCAGCGCTGCCTTCTTTAACGATCTGGCTCGAGAGCTGATTGCCATCATGCTGATCCCGGGTCTGGTTCGCCGCAGCCGCTCGACGGCACTGGGCCTGTGCGGCGCCACGTCGATGGACTTTACCCTGCCGGTCCTCCAGCGTTCGGGCGGGCTGGAGATGGTGCCCGCAGCCATCGTTCACGGCTTTATTTTGAGCCTGCTGGTTCCCGTCCTGATGGCGTTTTTCTCTGCCTGATACCTCTGTGGCGGTAGGGCTCCTGCCGCCAAAATTGCGCTAAATCAATCTCCCTCTATTTTGTCGCAGAAAGCTCTTTTCACCGTTCTGGCACAGGCATACCCTTAAACATGTATATTAAATATAACTTTTACAGGTGTGATTATGTTTTGTGTGCAATGTGAACAAACCATCCGTACCCCGGCAGGCAATGGCTGCTCTTACGCGCAGGGTATGTGCGGTAAAACCGCAGAAACATCAGACCTGCAGGATCTGCTGATAGCCGCCCTGCATGGTCTTTCCGCCTGGGCCTTCAAAGCCCGTGAATACGGCATCGTCGACCATTACGTCGACAGCTTCGCGCCGCGCGCGTTTTTCTCCACGCTTACTAACGTCAACTTCGATTCTCCGCGCATCGTCGGCTATGCCCGCGAAGCGATTGCCCTGCGCGAAGCTTTGAAAGCGCAGTGCCTGAATGCCGATACCAGTGCCCGCGTGGACAACCCAATGGCGGAGCTTCAGCTGGTGAGCGACGACCTGGGCGAGCTACAGCGCCAGGCCGCAGAATTTACCCCTAATAAGGACAAAGCGGCGATCGGCGAGAACATCCTCGGCCTGCGTCTGCTGTGCCTGTACGGCCTGAAAGGTGCAGCGGCCTATATGGAACACGCGCACGTTCTCGGGAAGTCAGATAACGACATTTACGCCCAGTACCACAAAATTATGGCGTGGCTCGGCACCTGGCCTTCCGACATGAACGCCCTGCTCGAGTGCGCAATGGAAATCGGCCAGATGAACTTCAAGGTCATGAGCATTCTGGATGCCGGTGAAACCAGCACCTACGGTCATCCGACCCCGACGCAGGTCAACGTCAAAGCGACCGAAGGCAAATGCATCCTGATTTCCGGCCACGACCTGAAAGATCTCTACAACCTGCTGAAGCAGACCGAAGGCACCGGCGTTAACGTCTATACCCACGGCGAAATGCTGCCCGCCCACGGCTACCCGGAACTGCGTAAGTTCAAGCATCTGGCGGGTAACTACGGCAGCGGCTGGCAGAATCAGCAGGTAGAGTTCGCCCGCTTCCCTGGCCCTATCGTGATGACCTCCAACTGCATCATTGACCCTACCGTGGGCGCGTATGACGACCGCATCTGGACCCGCAGCATCGTCGGCTGGCCGGGCGTGAGCCACCTTGAAGGCGACGATTTCGGTCCGGTTATTGAGCAGGCGCAGCAGATGGCGGGCTTCCCGTACAGCGAAATCGAACATCTGATCACCGTTGGCTTCGGTCGCGAAACGCTGCTGGGTGCGGCAGATTCTCTGATTGACCTCGTCAGCCGTGAAAAGCTGCGCCACATCTTCCTCGTTGGGGGATGCGACGGCGCGCGCGGCGAGCGTAACTACTTCACCGATTTCGCCACCAGCGTGCCGGATGATTGCCTGATCCTGACCCTGGCGTGCGGTAAATACCGTTTCAACAAGCTGGACTTCGGCAACATCGAAGGCCTGCCGCGCCTGATTGATGCAGGCCAGTGCAACGATGCTTACTCGGCCATCATTCTGGCGGTCACGCTGGCGGAAAAACTCGGCTGCGGCGTGAACGATCTGCCGCTGTCGCTGGTGCTCTCCTGGTTCGAGCAGAAAGCGATCGTCATTCTGTTGACCCTGCTTTCTCTCGGCGTGACCAACATCGTAACCGGCCCGACCGCGCCAGGCTTCCTGACGCCGGACCTGCTGGCGGTGCTGAACGAGAAATTCGGTCTGCGTTCCGTGACCAACGTTGAAGATGATATGAAGCAACTGCTGAGCGCGTAAGGAGCGATTCATGACCATGCCAACCTCACAATGTCCGTGGCGGATGCAGATTCATCACATCCATCAGGAGACGCCGGATGTGTGGACGCTGTCGCTGCTCTGCCACGACTACTATCCGTACCGTGCGGGCCAGTATGCGCTGGTCAGCGTTCGCAACTCGGCGGACACGCTTCGCGCCTATACGATCTCCTCCACGCCGGGCGTGAGCGAGTACATTACGCTCACTATCCGCCGCATTGATGACGGTGCAGGCTCCCAGTGGCTGACCCGTGACGTGAAGCGCGGGGATTACATCTGGCTGTCTGACGCGCAGGGGGATTTCACGTGTGACGACAAGGCAGACGATAAATTCCTGCTGCTGGCGGCGGGCTGCGGCGTAACGCCGATCATGTCGATGCGCCGCTGGCTGGCGAAGAACCGCCCGCAGGCCGACGTGCAGACAATCTTCAGCGTGCGCTCTCCGGAAGATGTGATTTTTGCCGAGGAGTGGCGTAACTATCCGGTGACGCTGGTGGCGGAACACAACGCGACCCACGGTTTTGTGCCCGGTCGCCTGAGCCGCAAGCTGCTGCAAAGCGTGCCGGACATTGCGAACCGTACCGTGATGACCTGCGGCCCGGCGCCGTACATGGATATCGTGGAGAAAGAAGTTAGAGCGCTTGGCGTGACCCGCTTCTTCAAAGAGCAGTTCTTCACGCCGGTGGCGGAAGCGGCAACCAGCGGGATTCAGTTCACCAAACTGCAGCCCGCACAGACCTTCTTTGGCCGCGTGGGCACCACGCTGCTGGAAGCGCTGGAAAGCAACAAGGTGCCGGTAGTCGCGGCCTGCCGTGCGGGCGTGTGCGGCTGCTGTAAAACGAAAGTGGTTTCCGGGGAATATACCGTCACCAGCACCATGACGCTGTCCGACGCGGAAATTGCCGAGGGTTACGTGCTGGCGTGCTCGTGCCACCCGCAGGGGGATCTGGTCCTCGCATAAGCAATAAACGTTCGTTCGTAGGCCCGGTAAGCGTCAGCGCCACCGGGCTTTTTTGCCGGGTGGCACTGCGTTTACCCGGCCTACGTTGTGCATGCTGCCTGTACGGCAGTGAACTGCAGGAATTGCACTTTCTCTCCTGGCCGTCGTTTTCTAAGCTGCCTGTACGGCAGTGAACTCTTATGTTCAATACCCTTACGTATATCGTGGATTTCTAAGCTGCCTGTACGGCAGTGAACACCCAAAAATACAGCAAGCGATGGAGAGTCTTTTTCTAAGCTGCCTGTACGGCAGTGAACGGCTGTGGATCGCGCGTGGGTGTTGTTCCGGCTTTCTAAGCTGCCTGTACGGCAGTGAACTGGAACAATCTACACCTATCACCTTGTCAGATAAAGAATTCCCCTAAAAAATACCCTTTAAACCCTTTTTTCATCACAAATAATTCCGCTTAATAAAATCAAACACTTAAAAACCACCAATAAAAAAGGGTCCAGAGACCCTTATATTTTTAGCACCCAGCTTTATTGCCACGCAGGCGCTTTCCCTAACGCAAACCGCCCTGCCCCTAAACACGCCACCGCCAGCGAGCCAACAAAGAAGTACACCAGACTTTCAATCGCCCATGCCCCAACCTTATCGAGCGCGAACGTTTCACCCATTCCCACCATCAGCCATGCCACGATCATCGTAAACGCCAGCACCAGCGCGGCCGGGCGCGTAAAGAGCCCGACAATAATCAGGATCGGTGCCACCACTTCGCCAATCAACACGCCGTAGGCAATAAATCCCGGTAGCCCTTTCTCTACCAGCATGCCGCTGATAAAGCCCACGCCACCAAACAGCTTATGCAAACCGTGAAAAAGCATCAGCCCACCGACGGCAAGTCGTAACAAGAGTTTGCCAAGATCGTCGCACGATAGCTTTTCATTAACAGCAATTAACAATGATTTAACCATTTGAAATTATTCCTGTTTTCACTGAGGCATCACCAGATTATGCCGAAGCGTGGCGCATGAAAAGCACCTTTTAAATGGGGGGATTTGACGGGCAATACAGTGACTTTCTTCTAAGCTTGTAAGCGATATCACAAAAAGGAGACGGACAACCATGAAACAAACCGTGGCTGCATATATAGCGAAAACGCTCGAACAGGCTGGCGTAAAACGTATCTGGGGCGTGACCGGCGATTCCCTGAACGGGCTTAGCGACAGCCTGAACAAGATGAAAACCATCGAATGGATGCCGACCCGTCATGAGGAGGTCGCTGCCTTCGCCGCCGGTGCCGAAGCGCAGCTCACAGGAGAACTGGCCGTGTGTGCAGGCTCGTGCGGACCTGGCAACCTGCATCTGATCAACGGCCTGTTCGACTGTCACCGTAACCACGTGCCGGTGCTGGCGATTGCCGCCCATATCCCCTCTTCCGAAATCGGCAGCGGCTATTTTCAGGAGACGCATCCGCAGGAGCTGTTCCGTGAATGCAGCCACTACTGTGAGCTGGTTTCATCCCCGGAGCAGATCCCGCAGGTGCTGGCGATCGCCATGCGCAAAGCCGTACTAAACCGTGGCGTTTCCGTGGTCGTTATCCCGGGAGACGTGGCGCTCAAGGCTGCGCCTGAAGGGGCCAGCACCCACTGGTATCACGCTCCGCAGCCGGTGGTAACGCCAGCCGAAGAGGAGCTGAAAAAGCTGGCGCAGCTGCTGCGCTACTCCAGCAATATCGCCCTGATGTGCGGCAGCGGCTGTGCGGGCGCGCATAAAGAGCTGCTGGAATTTGCCGGAAAGCTTAAAGCGCCGATCGTCCACGCCCTGCGCGGCAAAGAGCACGTCGAATACGATAACCCGTACGATGTGGGCATGACCGGGCTGATCGGTTTTTCTTCCGGCTTCCACACCATGATGAACGCCGACACGTTGATCCTGCTCGGCACCCAGTTCCCGTACCGCGCGTTCTACCCGACGGACGCCAAAATCATTCAGATTGATATCAACCCGGCCAGCATCGGCGCGCACAGCAAGGTCGATATGGCGCTGGTGGGCGATATTAAATCCACCCTTGCCGCCCTGCTGCCGCTGCTGGAAGAGAAAACCGACCGCAAATTCCTTGATAAGGCGTTGAGCGACTACCGCGACGCGCGCAAGGGGCTGGACGACCTCGCCAAACCGAGCGACAAAGCCATTCATCCGCAGTATCTGGCGCAGCAGATCAGCCATTTTGCGGACGACGACGCTATTTTTACCTGCGACGTCGGCACGCCAACCGTCTGGGCGGCGCGCTACCTGAAGATGAACGGCAAACGTCGCCTGCTCGGCTCGTTCAACCACGGCTCAATGGCCAACGCCATGCCGCAGGCGCTGGGGGCAAAAGCGACGGCACCGGAGCGTCAGGTCGTGGCGATGTGCGGCGACGGCGGGTTCAGCATGCTGATGGGGGATTTCCTGTCAGTGGTGCAGATGAAGCTTCCGCTGAAAATCGTGGTCTTTAACAACAGCGTGCTGGGCTTCGTGGCGATGGAGATGAAGGCCGGAGGCTATCTCACGGATGGCACCGAGCTGCACGACACCAACTTTGCCCGCATCGCCGAAGCGTGCGGCATCACCGGCATCCGCGTCGAGAAAGCCTCCGAGGTGGATGAAGCCCTGCAGCGCGCCTTCTCCATCGACGGTCCGGTACTGGTTGACGTCGTCGTCGCCAAAGAAGAGCTGGCGATCCCGCCGCAGATCAAACTGGAACAGGCCAAAGGTTTTAGCCTCTACATGCTGCGCGCCATCATCAGCGGGCGCGGTGACGAAGTGATCGAACTGGCAAAAACCAACTGGCTCAGGTAAAACGTTTCGCATGACCTCTTAAAATAAAGGGATGTGAAATGATTGATTTGCGTAGTGATACCGTTACCCGCCCGAGCCGCGCCATGCTCGAAGAGATGATGGCCGCCCCGGTCGGGGACGACGTCTACGGCGATGACCCGACGGTCAACGAACTGCAGCGCTATGCGGCAGAGCTGAGCGGCAAGGAGGCCGCGCTGTTCCTGCCGACCGGCACGCAGGCTAACCTGGTGGCGCTGCTCAGCCACTGCGAGCGCGGCGAAGAGTATATCGTCGGCCAGGGTGCGCATAACTACCTGTACGAAGCTGGCGGCGCGGCGGTGCTCGGTAGCATCCAGCCGCAGCCGATTGACGCCGCGCCGGACGGCTCCCTGCCGCTGGATAAAGTCGCGGCAAAAATCAAAGCTGACGATATTCACTTCGCCCGCACCAGGCTGCTCAGCCTCGAAAACACCCACAACGGTAAAGTGCTGCCGCGCGAATACCTGAAAGCGGCGTGGGAATTCACTCGCGAGCGCAGGCTCGGCCTGCACGTCGATGGCGCACGCATTTTCAACGCCGTGGTGGAGTACGGCTGCGAGCTGAAAGAGATAACGCAATATTGCGACTCGTTCACCATTTGCCTCTCAAAAGGGCTGGGTACGCCGGTGGGTTCGCTGCTGGTCGGCAGTGCAGACTACATCAAGCGCGCCAACCGCTGGCGTAAAATGACCGGCGGCGGCATGCGTCAGGCGGGCATTCTGGCGGCTGCGGGACTGTACGCGTTAAAAAATAACGTGGCGCGCCTCAAGGACGATCATGACAACGCCGCGTGGATGGCAACGCAGCTGCGCGAGATCGGCGCGGACGTGATGCGTCACGACACCAACATGCTTTTTGTGCGCGTGGGCGACGAGCACGCCGCTGCGCTGGGTGAATTTATGAAAGCGCGTGGCGTGCTGATCAACGCCTCCCCGGTCGTGCGCCTGGTGATGCATCTCGACGTGAGCCGCGAACAGCTGGCGGACGTGGTGAAACACTGGCAGGCGTTTTTACAGCGTTAAGGAGCATCACGTGCCGCAACGTATTCTGGTGCTCGGTGCCAGCGGATATATCGGTCAGCACCTCACTACTGCATTAAGCCAGCAGGGGCATCAGGTGCGGGCAGCGGCACGCAATACCGAGCGCCTGCAAAAGCTTGGTTTGCCTGGCGTGACCTGTCACAACGTCGATCTCAACTGGCCGAAGGAACTTTCCGCGCTGCTGGAAGGGGTCGACACGCTTTACTACCTGGTCCACAGCATGGGCGAAGGCGGGGATTTCATTGCCCACGAGCGGCAGGTGGCGATGAACGTCCGCGATGCCCTGCTGCAAACGCCGGTGAAGCAGGTGATTTTTTTAAGCTCGCTCCAGGCACCCGAACACGAGCAGTCCGACCATCTGCGCGCCCGCCAGCTGACGGCAGACACGCTGCGCGGGGCGAATATTCCCGTCACCGAACTGCGCGCCGGGATCATCGTCGGCGCGGGTTCCGCCGCCTTCGAAGTAATGCGCGATATGGTCTACAACCTGCCGGTGCTGACCCCGCCGCGCTGGGTGCGCTCGCGCACCACGCCGATTGCGCTGGAGAATTTGCTCCACTATCTGGTGGCCCTGCTGGATCACCCGGCAGAGCAACACCGCGTGCTGGAGGCGGCAGGCCCGGAAGTGCTGAGCTATCAGGAGCAGTTCGAACATTTCATGCGCGTCAGCGGACGCCGCCGCTGGCTGATCCCCATTCCCTTCCCGACCCGCTGGATATCGGTGTGGTTTTTGAATGTCATCACCTCGGTTCCCCCAACGACTGCCAAAGCGCTGATCCAGGGGCTAAAGCACGATCTGCTGGCGGACGATCGCGCGCTGCGCGCCTTGATCCCCCAGGCGTTGATCCGCTTTGACGACGCGGTGCGCCATACGCTGAAAGAAGAAGAGAAGCTGGTGAACTCCAGCGACTGGGGCTACGACGCGCAGGCCTTTGCCCGCTGGCGCCCCGAGTACGGCTATTACCCGAAACAGGCGGGCTGCACGGTAAAAACCTCTGCCAGCCTTCACGCGCTGTGGGAGGTGGTGAACCAGATCGGCGGCAAAGAGCGCTATTTCTTCGGTAATATCCTCTGGCAGACGCGCGGTGCGATGGATCTGCTGGTCGGTCACCGGCTGGCGAAAGGCCGCCCGGCGCATCCGTATCTTAAGCCAGGCGATGCGGTCGACAGCTGGAAGGTGATCGTCGTCGAGCCGGAAAAACAGCTGGCGCTACTGTTCGGCATGAAGGCGCCGGGGCTGGGGCGGCTCTGCTTTACGCTCAAGGACAAAGGCGACCATCGGGAACTGGACGTTCGCGCCTGGTGGCACCCACACGGGATGCCGGGTCTGTTCTACTGGCTGTTTATGATCCCCGCCCATCTGTTTATCTTTCGGGGAATGGCAAAACGCATTGCGCAACTGGCAGAACAAAAGACGAAAATAAGTTAATAAAACCCTCTTTCTTTCACCTTTCCCATTGCAACACATCGTAATTCACGAAAGAATGCGCACGAAATTCTTTTCAACACAGTGGATTGATATGAAGGTACTGGTTACCGGGGCGACCAGCGGCTTAGGCCGAAATGCGGTCGAATTTCTGCGCAACAAGGGCATCAGCGTCAGGGCCACCGGTCGCAACGAAGCGATGGGGAAACTGCTGCAAAAAATGGGCGCGGAGTTCGTCCATGCCGACCTGACGGAGCTGGTCTCCTCGCAGGCGAAGGTGATGCTCGCCGGTATCGACACGCTGTGGCACTGCTCCAGTTTTACCTCCCCGTGGGGAACCCAGGAAGCCTTCGATCTCGCCAACGTGCGCGCCACGCGTCGTCTGGGCGAATGGGCCGTCGCCTGGGGCGTGCGTAACTTTATCCATATCTCCTCCCCGTCGCTCTATTTTGATTATCACCACCATCGCGACGTGCAGGAAGATTTCCGCCCTACTCGCTTTGCCTGCGAGTTTGCCCGCAGCAAGGCGGCCAGCGAAGAGGTGATCGACCTGCTGGCGCAGTCAAACCCGCATACCCGTTTTACCGTCCTGCGCCCGCAAAGCCTCTTCGGACCGCACGACAAAGTGTTTATTCCGCGTCTGGCGCAGATGATGCACCACTACGGCAGCGTGCTGCTGCCGCGCGGCGGCGATGCGCTGGTGGACATGACCTATTACGAAAATGCCGTCCACGCCATGTGGCTGGCAAGCCAGCCGGACTGCGATAAGCTTATCTCCGGTCGCGCCTATAACATCACCAACGGTGAACCGTGCACGTTGCGCAGCATTGTGCAGCGGCTGATTGATGAACTGCAGATCGACTGCCGTATCCGTTCCGTGCCCTACCCGATGCTGGACATGATCGCCCGCAGCATGGAGCGTTTTGGCAGTAAATCCGCCAAAGAGCCCGCGCTGACGCACTACGGCGTATCGAAGCTTAACTTTGATTTTACGCTGGATATCACGCGCGCGGAGACTGAGCTGGGGTATAAGCCGATTGTGACGCTGGATGAAGGCATTGTGCTCACGGCGGCGTGGTTACGGGATCACGGGAAGTTGCACCGCTAGCCTTTTTGCCCGGTGGCGGCTTCGCCTTACCGGGCCTACATCCCCTCGCCCCTCCGGGGAGAGGGTTAGGGTGAGGGGAAAGTGCAGATACTAAAACGGCAACCTTTCGGTTGCCGTTTGCTTTTACAGAGCCGTCCAGGCATCAGCCCAGCCAGACCTGCGCCTGGTTCATAGTATGCCGGGGAGTTGTTACACCAGCCGCTGTACGGGAACGGTTTGCACTGGAACAGTTTACCGTGGTTGTTCACGATATCACCTGCGTTGTACTTGCTGTTCGCGCTCCACGCCTGGTAAGCACCTTCGTCACCTGATGGCGTTGCCGCTTTCGCTTTCACGTTCAGCAGGTAAGTGGTGGTATTGCTCAGCTCGCCATCGCTGACGGTCAGGCTGATTTCAATCTGCTGCGCCGTTGCGGACTCAGGCGCCTTGAAGGTCACCACCGCTTTATCTTCGCCGGTCACAGTCTGGCCATCCTGAGAATGCCAGGTGTAGGTCAGCTTGTTGCCGTCCGCGTCGGTAGAGCCTTCCGCGCTCAGAGAAACCTGTGCGCCCGCTTCAACGGCACCGATTGGACCCGCAATCTGCGCAACCGGCGCGTGGTTCACCGCAACAGGTTCAGCCGGGGTTTCATCCGGCGTTGGCGCTGGAGCTGGTGCCGGCGTTTCATCTTCTGAAGGCGTTGGCGCTGGCGTTACCGGGGTTTCGTCCGGCGTTACGGCAGAGCCGTCATCGTTCACGATATTGACGTTATAGAACTTCTGCACGCACTTGGTATAGTCGCCGTCTTTGAACGCGCTGAACGGCGTCTGGTAGCCCACCAGCTGGCACGAGTAGGTCTTACCGTCTGGCGTATCCGCGCTCCATCCCCAGTCCTGCTCCCAGTAGATCTTCAGGGCGCCGGCACCGTATTCGTCGAACTGCTTCATGTTGGCGCAGCCCAGCACTTCATTGGCCGGAACAGGCACTTTCAGGTAGTTCGCGAACTCTTTGTAGTACTTGATACGGTTCTGAGACTGAGCAATTTCAGTCGGGCCGCCGCACTCTACGCCGCCGTTGATGATCTGGGTGGTCACACCGAAGCCAGGGACCAGACCGTTGGCTTTATCATGATCGTTCGGCTGCCACGTGCCGTCGATAACCTGCAGCATGCTTGGTTTTGGCGGCTGCGGGTAGGCGAAGAAGAAGATCGCGCTCGCCAGGTTCAGCCAGGTATCCGCCACCAGCTCAGGTTTATCCAGCAGGGTACGCACGTCGCCGTACATTGCTTCGGAGAACGGACCGTAGTTGTAGTTGTAGGACAGTTGCTTCGCGCCGCGACCGAAGTAGCTCAGGAAGTCGCCGTCTTTATCCTTACCGCACGGCCAGGTCTGGCCCTGCCATACTTTCGGGTCACATTCGCCGTTATAGCCGCCCTTCTGCCCTTCGCTCCAGCCCATTTCACGCACGTGGACCAGCGCCTGACGCCACTCGGCTTCCGGACGCCAGCTTTCGTGGCCGCCGGTTTCCTGGGCAAAGTGGGCAAACATGGTGGCCAGCTCTTTGCGGCAGATCGCATCGCTGTCGCGACCGTCGTTATAGGTCTTACACAGCGCCGGGAATTTACCTACGGCTTTCAGGAAGTTGCTGTAGGTGTAGGCCTGAGCGCGCAGCGGGAAGAGATAATCCCAGTCGCTGGCCTTCACGATCCCTTCCACGCGCTTAACGTTGTCCGGGTTCGCCGCACGGCCTGGCTCAATCATTTCGACCTGCGCGTTATCAAGAGTCTGAATCGTCTCTTTAACGGAGGTCATCAGCGGGAAGTTAGTGAGCTCCTGCTCTTTCTTCGCCAGATCGCTGGCTTTCATGGTGTACGGCTCGCCGGTGGTCGCCTGCAAAGAGGCAGCCTGCGCCATAAAAGGTGCAACGCAAGCACCAGCAACAAGTACACTCAGTAACGTCCTTTTGTTCATTTCAATATTCCTGTTTCAGTAAGATTAAAAAAAGAATCCCGGTTTATGTATTAATCCATTAATAAATAAACCACAGACAGCTGTTTTCACTTTTCGAAGAACACCAAAAGGAATTCTTCAAAAATAAAAAACGTTAATAACGCGCTGCTAATTTCAACTCTTGATATTTTTTCCAGACTTTGTGGGCATACATCATACGCTGCGGATAGTTCTCTCTTTTTAATCCGGCGTTATAAGCCCCTACTGCTTCCCAGTTATAACCGTAGACCTTAATCATGTTTGAGAGAATCGACGCTCCCACCATAATTGAGGTACAGGGTTCGGCCATCAACCGATACTCATCAATGCCTTTTCTCTCAAGCTCCGTAAAGTGTGAGCTGTTTATTTGCATTAATCCGACATCGCGTGTGCCATCATGATTTTGCCCTACCGCATACGGGTTCATCCCCGATTCAACGTTAGCGATGGCGTACAGCAAATAAGGATCGACATGATAATAGTGCGCGGCGTTATTCCAACAGTTTGCCAGTGCGCCGTGGCTTATTATCAATAATAACAAGATGAACTTTTTCATTTTTACCTGCTGACATTTTCGGTTATTTCTCCTGGCCAACATCCTGTAAAATGAAGTTTGAATTGCTCCCCCCAATAAGGGGGGAGCATTTATTGGGCTAGATTATTTGCAGTCTGTTGCTGCGCCTTCTTTTACCCATACGTCGCTGTTGGCCGGGTTATCACCACGGGTCCACCATTTGGCACGGTAAACGCTGCCCTGGTAAGTGGTGGTATCACCGCCGTTATAGACCAGGTCAGAACGCCAGTTCATCTTCACGTTGCTCACCAGTTCCCATGCATCCACACCGAAGCCAGGCTGGTTGCCCTGCGTCCAGTACTTCGCTTTCCACACCAGATGGTCGAAGCTTACGGTATCGCCATTGTTGTAGATTTTGCTGGCATCCCACGCAGCATATTTGCTGGCGTTAGCATCGACAGGCGCGTCGCAGCCACCGGTTGCAGAACCTTCGTCAGATGGCGGAGTCACATCATCAGCCGGAGGGGTCACATCATCAGCCGGAGGGGTCACATCGTCAGCCGGAGGGGTCACCTCATCAGCCGGTGGCGTTACGTCAGCCGGTTTTGGATTCACAGTCACCTGCACGTTAGACTGCACGCTGGTTTTACCATCCGTCACAACAACGCTCAGCGTGTAAGAAGAGGTATTGTTCACCTCTGGCGCAGTGATGCGAACGTTAGCAGTATCGGTACCCGTTGCGTTCATATCAGCCGGTACGCTCCAGCTGTAGGTCAGCGCATCGCCATCAGGATCGGAGGCTTGTGCATGCAGAGAAATCGCTTCACCGGATTCAACGGTAACGGATTCCATGGCATTGATCACCGGAGCCTGGTTGGCCTTAGGCGCTTTGTTCACTACCTGTACGTCGATAGCGTTGCTCAACCCTTTCGCGTCGGTCACGGTCAGGCGGAACACCAGGTTCTGATCGCTGGTCACGGCCGGTACGCTGAAGCTGGCTTTCGCTTTGGTGCTGTTCGCCAGGGTCACGGTGGCGCCGGAAACCTGCGTCCATTTATAGGTCAGCGCATCGCCGTCCTGGTCGCTGGAGGCTGAGCCGTCGAGCGTGACAGTCGCCGGGCCCGTTACCGTCATGTCGGTTGCAGAAGCGACCGGCGCATGGTTGGTTACAACCGGCTCAACAGGCGTAGAGCTGCCGCCCAGCAGGCTTTCGTTCATGGCATTCAGGATATCGCCGTTATCGGATTCGATAGACCATGCGAACAAACCACCCAGGTTTTTGCTCAGGACGTATTTGCCTTTCGCATTGACGGAACGGGCGTTATCGTATGTCACCAGCTCACCGGTGGATTTGTTGAACACGTACGGCGCTTCTGCTGCTTCGTCGTATTTGTATTCCCAGCCTGGTTTGCCCAGCATCTGGTTTACAATCTGACGGTAGTCAACAATACCGTTTTCCCATGTCCCTTTGATTGGACCCGTCGCGGTACCGGTGAATGGATTGTCACCCGTGTAACCGTGAACGCCGGTCCAGCCGCGGCCATACATGCCCGCACCGACGACGATCTTGCCAGGCTGAACGCCCTGCGCCAGCATCTCTTTCACTGCGTTATCGGTGGTGTAGTTGGTATCTGGTTTCCAGGACGCACCGTACAGCGCGGTCTGGTGGCCCAAATCGGTATTACTCCACGCACCGTAGAAGTCGTAGCTCATCAGGAAGATATGGTCGATGTACTGCTGCGCGGTGTTGTAGTCCACGTCTTCGATCTTATCTTTACCTGCACCGATTGCCGTGGTCAGCTCGTAGGTACGGCCAGTTTCCGCAGACAGCTCGTTCAGCATCTGACGCAGGTCATGCATCAGCGCGGTGTAAGTCGCTTTGTCGGTCTGCGGGTTACCCAGCTTGGCGTTCTCACCGCCGCCGCCCGGGAATTCCCAGTCGATATCCACACCGTCGAACACTTTCCAGGTGGTCAGGAAGTCTTTAACGGACGCAACGAAGCGGTCACGCAGCACTTTGTTATCCATCTGATAGAACGGGTCAGACAGAGTCCAGCCGCCTACGGATGGCAGGATTTTCAGATCAGGATGGGCTTTTTTCATCGCCATCAGCTGGCCGTAGTTGCCTTTGTACGGGTCGTCCCAGTTGCTTACACCCTGCTGAGGTTTTTGCAGCGCAGCCCACGGGTCGTGGATCGCCACGGTGTAGTCCTGGCGGCCCTGACAGGCGCGTTTCAGAGACTCCAGCGCGCCGGAGGATTTGGCGCTGTCGTTAATGCCGTCGCCGCCACAGATTGGAATGAAGCCGTACAGCAGGTGGTTAATGTTCGCGACAGGAATTTTGTCTGCCGAGAAGTTACGGTCGTACACGCCCCACTCAGGGAAGTAAGCGCCAACCACTTTATCGGTGTGCTGCGCGAACGCTTTGTTGTTTTCCAGCAGCGGGGTGTTCAGAGGAAGCAGGTGGCTACCGTCGGTATCCGCCACGATGATCAGCTTGCTGGCGCTCTTGGTGCAGCCGCTGTCGTTACACAGCTCAACCTGCTCCTGATAGCGTCCGCCTTTCTTCACTTTAAAGGTTGCAGAGCCTGCGGCACTACCCGCACCGGTCCAGACGGTCTTGCCGTCCAGCAAAACTTTTGCAGACGTTGGGGCATCGCCGCTCCAGACGTTCCACTCCACCTTCACGTCAACGCCATCTTTATGCACTTTGATGAGGTTGTTGTAGTCCTGTGCCGCCTGATCCACCTCTACCAGCGCAAACTTATCATTGCCTGATGTAATTGACGGTGTACCCGGCGCCGCTGCAAATACTGAGCTTGTTGCGGCTGCAACAAAAAGCGCCAGATATTTAGGCTTCATAAATTTCATTTTTTATTTCCTGATAAATTTATTCGTAACGTAATAATCCATGTCTTCCTTGAGAGCATGGAGTCTATTTGCGTAATGCGTATTTAACCAACCTGAAAACCGTGACAAAAAACGTTTTGCTGCGTTGTATTCCCCCATAAAAAGATACAAGCCCAAATTCCGTGTAGCTTATATCTTTTACGATACACTGAGCGCAAAGAGACATCCTTCTCTTCCACCGTCAAAAAAACTTATAAAAAAACTTGACCTGTATATTTAAAATATGAAAGCAAACTGCTGTCCAATAAACACGACTATTCCAGCAAATGACAGATAGGGTCCGAAAGAAATAGTGAGGTTATTTTTATTTAAATTATTTAACGCGAAATAGCCCGCGATACCGCTCAACGCTGCGGCAAGTTCAATTGAAGGCAGCGCCTGCCAGCCGCACCAGGCGC
Organism: Enterobacter bugandensis; assembly: GCF_900324475.1. Taxonomy (NCBI): domain Bacteria; kingdom Pseudomonadati; phylum Pseudomonadota; class Gammaproteobacteria; order Enterobacterales; family Enterobacteriaceae; genus Enterobacter; species Enterobacter bugandensis. Next base: position 1,564,476 of record NZ_LT992502.1, on the reverse strand, counting down.
CTAAGGCCGCCAGCAGCTTAAAATCGCCGTAGCCCAGCCCTTCCCGCCCTGTCAGCAGGCGAAAGGCCCAGTAGAGCAGCCAGAGCGACAGATAGCCTGCTACCGCACCGAACAACGCGTCCTGCAACGGCAATCTGTGGTCAAATGCATGGAGTAAGAGACCTGCCCACAACAGCGGCTGGGTCAGGCAGTCCGGGAGAAGCTGATACTGCCAGTCGATCATCGCCAGTGGCAGTAAAAACAGCGCGAGTAACCACAGCGAAAACAACCCCTGAACGTCCGGCATGCACCAGGCCGTAACGCCAAAAAACAGCGCCGAGAAAAGTTCGATCAAAAATAACCGCAGCGGGATGGTCGTGCCGCACTGGTGGCAGCGTCCCCGTAATAACAGCCAGCTGACCAGGGGGATATTTTCCCATGCAGCAAGCGTGTGCTGGCACACCGGACAGTGCGAGGCAGGAAAGAGCAGATTGCCGCTTCCCTCTTCATCCATCACGATCCCCGGCAGGCGCTCGGCAACAACGCCAAGAAAACTGCCCATAATCCCGCCCAGGATCGCACTCATTATCGGAAAACTAACCGGGCAGGCCTCCCTGATCAGCGAGAAGGTATTCATGCGTTTTTTGCCCAGGTGAGCTGCACCTGCGCTTTTACATCGCTGAGATGGTCAACCGGCGTAAGGTTTATTTTTTGCAATCTGACGCCGGAGGTTTGATTAATTTCGCGCAGCCAGTTTTTTAATTCATAAACATTTACCCGATTAACCACGAACGATAAAGTTTGTCCCTCCTGTCGCACGTCCGTCAGCGACAGGTTAATTTCATTGGCGCTTTTCTCGACCACCGTGCGAGGATTATCCGTTTTGACTAACTGAACCTGAAGATGATTTTTATCAATTTCATTGCGCATCCAGTTAAGCGTCTCTTTTTGTCTTTTAAGCGTCGATTTACTATTTTGAATCATATTATCCAAAGGGATGACTCCTGCGTAATACACTGCAGCCCCAAGCAGGGCAACGATGCAGAGTTTTAAAATAACTTTCTCCCGGGCGCTGTAGTTCTGGTAGCGTGATTTCAGCTGCGCGATTCGCTCTTTCATTTATGTTTCCCTGCGATCATGGCGGTATAGGGTTTGGTGGTTGAAACAGGCTGTAAGGTAAAATCGAAATTCTCACGGGTCTGGTTAACAAACGCCTGCAACGCGGGCTGGTTTTGCGCGCTAACGCTCAGCGTCAGCGTGTTTTGCTGAGCATCGTATTCCAGCAGATCGATTTCCATCGCAGGCACTGACTGCCGGGCGGCCGCCAGCTCGTCCAGCTGAAGGAAGATCCCCTTACTCTGTTTTTTGACGTTCTGACCAAAGTGATATTTGATATTGGTCTGGTGACGCATGCTGGGGAAATGGTGCTTATACACCTGGAGGATCTCCTCCTGTATCTGGTTTTCCTGCTGCACCAGCATCCAGGCCATCGCAACGCGCGGCCCCAGCAGCAGGCCAACGGACAGCAGGCCCGCAATTGCCACTGCGGCTTTCATGCTTTTCGCGACACGCCCGTTACCGGCCTTAAGGCTGAATTCACCGTGAAGCAGATTCACGCGACAGGCCTGCCACTGCGGCTGGATCAGCACCAACGGATGCTGCCAGGGCTGGGCAATGTCGACGTCCACACCAGCAGGCGCTTCGCCGTAACAGCACACCTCCCCCTCTCCGGCCTTCTGCATCAGAAGCGGCAGCAGGCTCGCTTCCATTTCGCTGGCAACATGCGGTGATAAACGTAGCCAGTAGCCGTCGTCCTGAGCGACAAGAGTACTTCCGCCAGCCGTCACGGGCAGCAGCCAGGCATCCGGCAGCACCTGGATCACTTTTAACCCCGCCTCCTGACAGCGGCTTAACCACCCGCGCAGCAGATCGGCGTCTATCGCAACCGCATCAACCTCAGCGCCTTTTTTGTTCAGCACCGTCCAGTGGAGATTATCCACCTCGCCAATCAGCGTCTCTTCCGCCATCCAGGAGAATGCCGTCGCCTGAGAGGCGACTTTCTTCGGCAGCGTAAAATGGCGGAAGATCATGCTGCTGGCGGGCAGCAGCAGACAAACACGGGCCGCCAGTGGGTGGTCCGCCAGCGCGTCCAGGCTCTCCAGCGTCTCAACCTGCTGGCTGCCGGAGACACACCCCATTATTTTCCCGCCCTCGCGGTTATCGGGACGAACAAAAAGTACCTGTTTCATAGCGATCTACTTTTCTTATTCAATCATTCGGTAACGACGTTGCCACGTCACGATCTCACCGGCCTCGTTATTGACCTGAAGCTGGCTAACCACGCGAAGCGTTAATTCATCGGTATTGCCGGTATAGTTCACGCGGAAATACCGGCTGCTGATGGAGAGAAGCTCAGCCACCTGCGGGAGATCGTCTTTCAACTGCGGGAAGGTCTGCTCCAGCGCTTTGCTGAAGGTTTCCATATTTTCCCAGCCGGTTTCTGGACGCGAATCAATCAGGCGAACGGCATCATCTTCCGTTAATTTTCCGGGGAACAGGGCGGCCAGTAAGGCGGCCTGTTCCGGTTTCAGGGTGTTCACATCCACCTTGCTGGCAGAGTCCGGCAGCGCGCAGAGCAGCTTGCTCACCTTCGGATATGCCGCTACCGGGAACGCGGGCAGCTGTTTGATCTCCGCAATGGTGCGCATCATCTGGTTCGCGGGCTGTCGGGCGGGCACAACGCCCGCCCAGGCATCGCTCTCTGCACCGTCTTTGGCCGTCGTCGCGTCGCCATCGAGATAGTCCACCAGCTGTTGATACACCTCTTCTGCCGTAGTGTGGCTGATGCCGCTTTCCGTCAGGATCTGTTCAACAATCTGCTCGTTGCGCGGTTTTTCCGGCACGGCGGGCGCGTTTTGCCCCTGTGGTATTTTCTCTGCGGCCAGCAGGTTATTGACGTTAAAGCAGTCCTGCGCGTCTTCCACCTGGCTGACCACCGTGTAATCTTCGCCCCGCGTCTCCAGCGGCTGGTGCCAGTCGCCGTCAAGGTTCAGAGCCTTGTTTTCACCGGTGGCGTCGGTCTGCAGGCGGTCCTTCACCACCTTCTCCTGCGCCTGCATCGCCCAGCGCAACTGCTGCTGGCTGACCTGATAATGGGTTTTCTGCAGATTGCGACAGAACTGCTGGCTAATTTTGGCGGCCAGCGCCGACATCATGACCAGCAGGATCAGCACCACCAGCAGCGCTACCCCTTTCTGTTTACGTAATGCACTCATGATTTTGCTTCCGGTGCCGGTGCCGCCACCGGCGCAGGCGCGGTCTCTGGCGCAGCGGCGGGCGCTGGCGCCGCCGCTTCAGGCATATCGCCCGGGGTCGTAAAGACCCAGCGCCAGGTATCGCCGTTTTCCATGGTCAGCGTCAGCTCCACGCCGTCCGGCAGATGCGCCGGGTCGCTCCAGCTTTTCTGCCAGCCCTGACGATAAAAACGCCACTGCAGGGATTTCACCTCGCTGACAATCGGCACTTCATCGGGCTTCGCGTCCACCGGGCCATCAATCACCGGCCAGACGTCGCGATACAGACGCCCCTCTTCCAGGCGCCAGCGCACACGCTCCAGCTGGATCGTTCCGCTCACGCCATTCAGCGTGGTCAGCTCAAGCGCATCATCCACCTGACGAAACAGATCCGGCTCGTTACGCGGGGCGCGCGCCTGCAGCTGGTAGAAATCGCGCTCCATCAGATTCCAGGCCCGCTGCAGCTGATTGAGCTTCGCGGCGCTGGCGTCGGTTGCCGAACTGGTGCGCATTGCGCCGTCCAGAATTTGCCAGGCCAGGGTGCTGATCACCGCAAATATCGTCAGGGCAATCATGATCTCCAGCAGGGTAAACCCGCGCTGGCGTCGCGTTTTTTTCACTTGCTCTCTCCCGGCGGAACGATCTGCAAAGCGATAACCGGCTGGCTGTCGTCCCCTTCCGCGTAGACGCGAATGGCGTTCGCCCAGCCGTTGTCGGCGGTTTTCACCCGCTGCTTGCGCCAGTTCCAGCTGCGCCCGCCCATGATTTCCGTCCCCTGCGCCTCGGCGTCCGGGAAGTCGGTTTTCGTGAGCTGCGCTTCCGCCAGCTGATTTTCCGCCACCCAGTTGGCCTGCAGCGTGTCGGCCAGGCCGTGAGTGAAACGCACGTTCAGGGAGACGGAGTTCATCAGCGCCAGCGCGGCGGTGGAGAAGATCACCAGCGCGACCATCACCTCCAGCAGCGTCATCCCCTTTTGCTTTTTGCCGTTAGCCATCGTTCTCTACCGATACAGGCGCAGCGCCTTGCGACACCACGCGGAAATGGTGCTGTTTGTCATAGCTTTGCAGCGTCAGCGTGAAGCGGCTGATTTCGCCGTCCGGTAAAAAGAGCACCTGCGGATCGGCGCTTACCGTGGCGGCAAGGCGCTGGGGCGAGAGCGAAACGTGCATCTCTTCCGGGAAATCGCCTTTGGTGGTAATACGCCCGGCGGATAACGGCACCCAGTGACGTTCGCCGTTTTTATCCTCGAGCGTCACCAGCTGATAATTATCCGTCGTGATGACCAGCCCGACGATATTTCCGTCCATCACCGCACGGTCTGAACCATAATCAACGAGGGCTTTTAATTGCTGGCCAAATATATCCGCACCGCTGCGTGAGGGTATGGTTGACACCACCATCATGGCGCAGCTGGCAAATATCACCAGCGCCAGAATAATTTCCAGCAACGTAAAGCCGCGTTGTTTATTCATTATTTCTCTTTCTTATCCAGAGACCAGTTCGTAATATCATCGGCGGTATTGGCTTCACCGTCCGGACCGGCGGAGAAGACGTCGACCGCGCCGTGTTCGCCCGGGCTAACCAGAATATAATCTCCGCCCCACGGGTCCTGCGGCAGGCGACGGATATAGCCATCAGCACGGTAGCCGTTCGGGATTGGCGCGATTTCAGGCTTGGTGACCAGCGCCTGTAAACCCTGCTCGGTTGTCGGGTAGCGGTGGTTATCCAGCTTATACATATCCAGCGAACCTTCGAGCGCGACAATATCGCTGGTTGCTTTTTGCGTATCTGCTTTTTCTTTATTGCCCATTAAGTTTGGCACCACCATGCTCGCCAGTACGCCGAGAATAACAATGACCACCATTAATTCGAGCAAGGTGAAACCCGCCTGACGCGCCAGGTTTTTACGTTTTAAAGCCATGATTTAACCTACCATATTATTAAGTTGCAGAAGCGGTTGTAATATTGACAGCACGATGAATAAAACAATCGTCGCCATGGATACCACCAGCGCCGGTTCAAATACCGACAGCGTTAATGTAATTCGATGCTGCAATGCCGATTCCTGATTTTCCGCCGCGCGGTCCATTAAATTGCCTAATTCTCCGCTCTCTTCGCCGGAGGCAATCATATACAGCATGGTTGGCGGGAATAATTTCGCCTGTTCCAGCGCGGCATAGAGCGATGCCCCCTGGCGCACGGTATCAGCGGCCTGCTCCAGCACCTGCCGGGCATAGAGGTTTTCGATACCGTCCATCGCGATGTACATCCCCTCCAGCAGCGGCACGCTGCTGGCCTGCAAAATGCTCAGGGTGCGGATATAGCGGGCGCTGTTGATGGCGCACACCAGCTTTTTGATCGGCGATCCGTTCACCAGCCAGCTGTGCCAGCGAAAACGGTTTTTGGCGTTTCTCAGCCAGGTCTTAAAGCCGACAAACCCGCCGCCGAGGATCGCCACGATGTAGATCCCGTACGCCTGCAGAAAATCACTCACCGCAATCAGCGTGCGGGTGGTGATCGGCAGCTGCTGCTTCATGTGGGTGAACTGCTCGATCACCTGCGGCACCACCGCCACCAGCAGAATGCTGATGACCGCGATGGCGACCACGGTCAGGGTAATCGGGTAGACCATCGCCTGCGTCAGCTTGCTTTTCATCTTCTGGCGCTGCTCGTTGTACTCCGCCAGCTTCTCCAGCACGTCGCCCAGGTGGCCGGTTTTTTCGCCGGCCATCACCAGGGTGCAGTAGAGCTTGTCGAAGGTGCGCGGGAACTGGCTAAACGCGTCGAACAGCGTGTGGCCTTCCACTACTTTCTCGCGGATCTCCACCACCATCGCCGCCAGCTTTTTGTCCTCCGTCTGCTTCGAGATAGCCTTCAGGGCGCTTTCCAGCGGCAGCGCGGCGTTGACCAGCGTCGAAAGCTGGCGGGTAAACATCGACAGCACCGGCGTGGAGAGCTTTGCGCCGGTTTTCGCTTTACCGGACGCCGCCGCCTCGCGGGTTTCGTTGATGCTGACGGGCATCAGCTTTTGCTCGCGAAGCCACTGGCGAACCTGCTTTTGCCCCTCGGCCTGCAGCGTGCCGCGCTGGGTTTTCCCCGCGCCGTCCGTTGCGGTCCAGGCGTAGAAGGCCATTACGCATCCCCCCCACGCTCGGCGGTGACGCGCATCACCTCTTCCAGCGAGGTCACGCCGCTAATCACCTTCAGCAGCCCGTTTTCACGCAGGCTGTAAGCCTGCTTAAAGAGCTGCGTCTCGATGGACATTTCGTCCTTATCTTCATGAATGGCGCGGCGCATGGTGCTGTCCACCACCAGGAACTCATGAATACCGGCCCGGCCCTGATAGCCGCTCTGGCGGCAGTGTTCACAGCCCACCGCGCGGTAAATCGCTTTTGGCGGCGCGTCCATAAAGCTGAACAGCGCTTTTTCATTGGCATCCAGCGGACTGGTGATCCGGCAGTGCGTACACAGCCGACGCACCAGACGCTGGGCAATGACACCGAGCAACGATGAACCGATTAAAAAGGATTCCAGCCCCATATCCCGCAGGCGGGTTATCGCCCCTGCGGCGCTGTTGGTGTGCAGCGTAGACATGACCAGGTGACCGGTAAGCGACGCCTGCACCGCAATTTGCGCGGTCTCACCGTCACGAATTTCCCCGATCATCACCACGTCCGGGTCCTGACGCAGAATGGCGCGCAGCCCGCGGGCAAAGGTCATGTCCACGCGCGGGTTAACCTGCGTCTGCCCCACCCCTTCCAGCTCGTATTCAATCGGGTCTTCTACGGTCAGAATGTTGCGTTCGTGACCGTTCAGCGCCGAAAGAATGGCGTACAGGGTGGTACTTTTACCGGAGCCTGTCGGCCCGGTGACCAGGATAATGCCGTGCGGGCGGTCAATCAGCCCTTTCAGCTTCTCCAGCTCTTCATCAATCAGGCCCAGCTTGTTGATGTCGGGCTTGAGATTGCTTTTATCGAGCAGACGCATCACCACGCGCTCGCCGTACTGGGACGGAATGGTCGAGACGCGCACGTCGATCGCCTTGCGGCCAATGCGCAGGGAGATACGGCCATCCTGCGGCAGGCGCTTCTCGGCGATGTCGAGTTTTGACATGACCTTGATGCGCGATACCAGCAGCGGCGCGAGCTTGCGCGCAGGCTGCAGCACCGGGCGCAGCACGCCGTCAACGCGGAAGCGAATGCTCAGCGTGCGCTCGAAGGTTTCGATATGAATATCCGACGCGCCGTCCTTCACCGCCTCGCCGAGAATGGCGTTGATCAGGCGGATTACCGGCGAGTTTTCGTCATTATCGAGCAGATCTTCGTTATCCGGGATCTCCTCGGTTAACGCCATCAGGTCGATATCCGCGTCCATATCGTCCACCAGCTGCTGCGAGACGCCGCTGCTCTGCTGCCAGATTTTGGCCAGCATCTCGTCAAACGCTTCCGGCGTGAGGGTGACCGGGACGAACGCGCGTCCCAGCACCCGGCGCACTTCCAGCAGTGCAAATGCCGGGGTGTCATCACGGATATAGACGTCATTGTTATAAAATAAAACGCCGTTATCTTTTGCGTAGCTGCTGCTACACAGTGTTTTACTCAGTTCGTCCACGTTGCCCCTCCGCCTTACTCTTTAAACGGATTGCGTGTCGCGCTGGTTTTCACCGGTGCGGCATGGGTGGCAGTCTTAGTGTCGGCAGACGGAAACGCGGGCAGAATGGCGTTATCCGCTGGCTCAATAATGCCGAGCTTTTTCTCCTCCACGCGCTGCATCTGGCGAACGCGGATCTGGTCATATTTCTCTTTCGACGCGGCGCTGTAGTTGTCGTCGTCACGCAGGACGGTGGTATGGATAAACACCATCAGGTTGCGTTTCGACGTGTCCTGCGAGGTGTAGCGGAACAGCTGGCCCACCAGCGGGATATCGCCGAGCAGCGGCACTTTGGAAACCGACTGCTTGGTGACGTTTTCCATCAGGCCGCCGAGCACCACCGTCTGGCCACTGTGGACCATCACTTCGTTATTAATGGTGCGAGTGTTGAAGGTTGGGCCGAGGCTGGCGTCTTCCGTCGCGCTGTTGTCAACGCTGGAGACTTCCTGCTCAATCTTCAGGTGGATCATGTCACCGTCGTTAATCTGCGGCACAATTTTCAGCTTGGTACCGACGGTCTTACGCTCAACGGAGTTAAAGACGTTGTCGCCGCTGGTGGTCTGCGAACCGGCAAGGACCGGCACGTCCTGGCCCACGTTAAACGACGCTTCTTTGTTATCCAGCGTGACCACGCTCGGCGTGGAGAGAATGTCGTTTTTACCGTCGGTGGAGAGCGCGGTCATCAGGGCGCCGAAGTCGCCGTTGAAGAAACCGGTCGCCAGGCCGGTGAAGCTTGCCCCCTTCATGGTGCCGTTTTTAATCTGGCTGATAGGCAGGCCGGTTGAGCCGAACTGCACGCCGCCGTGTTTGCTGGTCCACTGCACGCCGAGATCCAGGCCGTTACCGTCCTGCACTTCAGCAATGATCGCTTCCACCAGCACCTGCGGACGGCGAATGTCGAGCTTGTCGATCACCTTCTCCAGGGAGTTCATCACGTTAGGCTGCGCGGTGATCACCAGCGAGTTCGTTGACTCGTCGGCGCTAATATTCAGATCGCTGGCCGCCGTGGCGGTTTTCGACTTCGGCGCACCCGCCTTGTCTTTCAGCTGCTCGCCAATACCGGTCAGCACCGGAACCACTTTGGTGGCGCTGGCGTATTTGAGGTAGAAGACGCGGGTATTCCCCTCGTTGTTCTGCTCGCGATCCAGCTGATGGATCAGGGAACGGGTGCGCATGCGCGCATCTTCCGAACCGCTGATCACCAGGCTGTTGGTCTCGTCATCCGCTACCACCTTGGTGGCGAGCTGCGGCGCGTTCTGCCCCTTCTGCTCTTCGTTGTTGAGGTTGTTCAACATGTCGGAGAGCTCTTTGGCGGACGCAAAGCGTAGCGGCACGATTTCGCGACGCTGAATGCCGTCTCTGTCGACGCGCTGCACCAGATCTACCAGGCGGTTCACCACCGAGGCTTTCCCGGTTAACAGCAGGACGTTCGACGGCTCAAAATGCACCACGTTACCGATACCGGTGGCATCGTTCAGCTGGCGCAGCAGCGGCGCCAGCTCACGCACCGGCACGTTTTCCATGCGCACGACGCGGGTGATGATCTCATCGCCTTTGCCCGGATTTTTGCTGTCGGCCAGCGGGGCCCCGGCGGTGCGGGCTACGCTTGAGCGCACCACTTTGACCATGCCGTTGTCCATCGGGATCACCGACAGACCGTACAGGTCCAGCACGCTCAGGAAGAACTGGTAATACTCATCTTCCGTCAGCACGTTATAGGTTCTGACCGACACCGTGCCCTGAACGGACGGGTCGACGAGAATGGTTTTGTTAAGATTGCGGCCTACCGTATCGATAAACTCGCGGATATCGGTATTTTTAAAGCTCGCGCTAAAGTTGGCTGCAAGCAGCGAACTGGAATATAACGACAATGCGGTCAGCGCCACGCACGCCCAAGGAAATTTCTTCATGTCTGTACACTTGTTAATTGTTTAGAACATTAACCCGAATATTTTCAAGGTGAGCGTGACGTCTGACGACGACCTCCGCTTCTTTCATTTTCGACCAGTTGGCAATAATACTTTTTGCCTTTGCTTCATCGGTCATATCGACAGAGTTGACTTTCACAGCCACGTCGCCCTTTTCCAGCCCGGAATGGCTGAAGAACGCTGAGGCATTCCTTGGATTGATGTTGTAGCCTTCCAGTTGGCCTTTTTCGATTACCGGTTTTAACACCAGATAATCATCCAGATGCACGCTTTCCGCGCCTGCATCTTTCGTCGATTTGGTTACCGGGCCGCTGTCAACGCCGCCCTTAAAATAGTCAGGCTTATTTAACGCCAGTACCTGCGTAGCACCTTCGTAATTAACCACCACATTGTCTTTGTTAATTTCCTGAATAAAGGCATCGTTGAAACCGGTCAGCGGCTCGCCTTCGCGATAGCTGCGCTGGCCTGCCGGGGTTTTAATCACCGCAAAGGAGAGCCAGGCATCGTCACTGCTGACAATTCCTTCAATTTCCGCTGCCAGCGGGGCTTTCGCGGCAGCCGGTAAGTTATCCTGACGCACCGCAGCCGTGAACAGAGTAAATGTCTTTTCTTCACGACGATTTTTCAGCGGCTGTTCATCAGATTTAGCCAACTTATTCGTAACTTTTTTATAATCTTTAAACGTCAGATAGCCTTGCTGGCCGCAAAAAATTAACAGCACAAACATAATACAAGGCGTTATCCACCGTGACAGAAATGAGAACCTCATTTTTCATCTGGCCTTTAGCAAAGCGGAAATAAGCAGCGTCGGGCTGCGCCAATATGTGTGAAAAATAGTAATTAACTGCCGTAAATACGACCATCGACTTCGCCATTAACTTTAATAAAAAAAACTATTGACCAAATAAAATCTGGATGTTAGGTCATTGCAACTGGATATTTTTACCCTGTGCGCAAATTGACCACCCTGTGGCGTTGCTTTACTTTCTCGTCCTGTTGCTATTCCTAATCAGAGACGGTAAGTCGTTATGTATCAGAGCCACTTTAAATTTAAACAACCGCCATTCAGAACAATCACGGGTTTCTCCGGCGATTTTCTGGTGCCTTATCATCAGGACGTATTTAACCTGCTGAAAGAGAAAAGCCAGGTGGCGGGAATTATCGGGCTCTTTTGCAACGACGCACCGCTGCTGGGCCACTTCAGCGATGCGCTGAAGGCCAGCCTTCCTGGCGCCATTGCCATCAACGCGTTTCCTAAGCTGAGTGCCAGTAGCCTGCTGTACAAGCTCAACCCGGGAACGAAAGAGAGCAAGAGCCGCATTCAGGCGGTGGATGCCGTGCTGCATCAGTGGCAGGGCGGAAAAAACCGCAGCAAAACCCTGGTCATCCGTCACGCGGAAGCGATGAAGGAGACCTGCCGTGAGGTGCTGGGGATGTTGCTTACGCGTGCTCAGGAGCTGGAGTTCCGTCTGTCCATCGTGCTGATGGGCAGCGCGGAGCAGGAAGCCGCCCTCTTACACCCATCTGAACTTCGCGAATATGCCCATACCCGTCATACATTGCGTCCCCTGACCTGCCGGGAATTTCTCAGCTATGTGCAGGCGCAGTGTGAAGAACACGGGTGCGAGAATTCGCCGCTAACCCCGGCGCGCGTGCGCAAGATGCACGCGCTGACCAAAGGCAACATCAGCAAACTGAATGAACTGGCGCACCTGTCAATGCTCGCGGCCTGGACCGAACGTGCAGCGCAGGTCAGCCCGCGTCATTTACGCCTGGCGGCGGGAGAGCTCCTCCCGGCAAAAAAACACGGTAAGCGCCTGGCGACCGTGGGATTGTTCGCCTCGGTTCTGTTCGCCGCCTGCGGATGGTATTTAACCACCTCAATCAATGCAAAACTGCCGATTCAGCTTCCCGTACCGGCGAGCTGGAAACAGCAGAAGCCAAAAGCCGACGCGCCTGTCGTGCCGGTTATCGACAATGAAGTGGTTAATCAGCCGGATGCGATGCACCAGCTGTACCTGATGTGGGGGTATGACGCCTCCGCGGATGATGCGCTGTGTCAGAACGCCGGGAAGGTCAATCTGATGTGTAAACAGGGCAACGCGTCACCGGATGCGCTGGCACAGGAGGGTTATCCGTGGGTCAGTGAACTCAAAACCGGTAACCATCTTAACTACGCTGTTGTCGCCCGCGTAGGCGATGACTCGATGGATCTGCTGATGAATAACCGCACCTGGCAGGTGAGCCGCAGCTGGTTTAACCAGCATGCCACCGGTAACTTTACCCAGCTGCATCGCCTGACGCCGGAAGGCAAAGATGCCATCAGCGCCGCCAGCGATGCGAAAGACATGGGCTGGCTGGATCAGGCGCTGAGTCTGGCTCTTGGCCAGCCTGAAACCCATGCTCAGACCTGGAAGGCTGAGATGATGAAACGCACCCGCGAGTTCCAGCAAAAAATGCATCTGCATGTGGATGGCATTCCTGGGGAAGATACGCTGATGCAGTTAATGCGTGAAACCCATACCACGCCGAGCGTGTTGATTCAGGCCACGCATGCCACACCGGACGCCAACACGCAGGAGAAGCATTCCTAATGTCTACCATCTGTCTTGCGGCTCAGCGCAGCTACACTACCGGAGAGGCGGTCTGGTTTTCGTACCGCCTCCCCAGCCTGAGAAAAATTTGCGGTCATACCTTTTTATGGGTATTGGGTTTGTGCGCCCTGGTCATGGCAGGGCTGTACGCGCATATTTACTGGAATTTGCGCCACCCGGCCCCTGAACCGGTAAAAGCGAGCGTCGCTAAACCGGAAACGCAGCTTTCCGATATGCATTATGTGTACGTGAGTAAACCGTTCCCGCATCCGCATCCTAAACCGGCCCCGGTACGGGAAGAGATGCCGCCCATGCAGGATCTGCCGATAAGCACCGATGATGCTGACTGGCAGCAGGCCCCTGACAGCACCGTGCCGCAGGATGCCGGGCACGATACCTCGCGTGATACCCTGCCGGGAACCGAGGCGCACGAAAACGCCACCGCGTCGTCGGGAAGTGAAGATGCTTCGTTAGCCGAATTGTTTAAGCAGGCGTTAAAAGAACAAGAGCAGGATTATTCTCAAGGCAAAATTCCCGCGCCGCCGGTTGACGAAACGCAGGATCAATCGCAAAGCAGTTTGTTGCATAACGATAACGTCCAGTCTCCTTTGAGTAAAAAAGGAGACCGGCTGGAGTAGTTAATATTTTTCAGGTAGCGTGGTGAGGTTAAGCAGACGACCTTTCTCCACCACAATATATTGACCTTTTTTCAGGTCGGAGAGGATTTTAATAATGGTACTGCGGGCCAGGTTGGTATATTCCTGAATATAGTCATAAATATTAATATCGCGCTGTTGGTGAACAATCAGCTCATTAATTTCGTAGAGGAATTCGCGGACCACAGAATAGGCGCTACGGGCGACCAGAACATCATCGCGTTTGCTCAGCAGGCAGATGTACCAGGAGAGCACTTTGGTCAATTCAGGCCAAAGGTTTTTCTCGGTCATAAGCTGCGCGAAGGCCTCTTTTTTGATGCTGCGTACCACGGTGTTTGCGCGGACCAGGCCGTACATATGGGCTGACTGATAGAAAATAGCGGACAGGCCAAACACGCACTGTCCGGTGACGGTAAACATGCAGAGTTCGTCTGATTCACGACGGAATTCGACTTCGCCGCTGACGATAATATGAATATACTGAGAGTCAGCCGTGGAAATTTTCTGCCATTTCTTTAAGGTTTTCTCTTCAAAACCTTCCGTGGCAGAAATAATGGCTTCCATTTCAGGTTGTGGACGTAATTTTTTACCGTAAATGCTTAACATTGTTATACCCATTTAAGATTAGATTTATTAGACATAGCATGGCCGCGGTATTAAAACCGAAAACCAACAATCTTTTCCTGATGAAAGGCTCAAGGAGAAAATAAGAACGCCTGCCGCCAGCAATATTTTTTTGATTTACTTAGCAAGCTATGTGTCTATCTTAAATCCGGATAATTTTAAGTCAATTTACTAAAAATGAATTGAGTTTGTACTTAAGATTAATCTCAAGCACAAATAAGGGGAAAACGCGCATTCGGGCGCAAACCGAAGGTTTACCCCTGCCCGTATTTCTCTAAAAGGGCTTCTGCAATGGCCATCGTTTCCACATCCGCGACGCCGTTCCATACCTGCGGGCGATAGTGCATCTGGAAGGCGGTGATAACGCGTTGCTGCTGCTGATCCGTGGCGTTGTCCGGCACCTCATAGCCATAGCGCATCAGCAGATCGAGCAGGGCTGCACGATCTACCTCCTGATAGCGCGGACGACCATTGATATAGAAGTTCACGCGCCCGGCATCGGGCCAGGCCCCAATCCCCTGCTTCGCCAGCGCCTGCCAGGGAAACAGCGGGCCGGGATCGTCCTTACGCTGGGGCGCGATATCAGCATGCGCCACCACGTTCTGCGGTTTGATGTCGTACCGGGCGATAATGTCTTTCGCGAGCGGGATAAGCGCCGCGATTTGCGCGGGCTCAAACGGGGCGAAAACTTTCACACCGTCGCGCTTCTGCCAGCCGCGGTTCTCCAGCTCAATGCCGACAGACGTGTCATTGATCCGGTTGGTGCCGCGCCAGAAGCTGATGCCCGCATGCCAGGCCAGCTCGCTCTCCGGCACCAGCTGCCAGATGCGCGGTTTGCCGTCGGGTGCGGGCGGCTTCGCAGGGATGAGATAGTGGGAGCTGACGTTTTTGTCCGTCAGCGTGGCCAGCGAGGTGTCGAAGTCGTCGGCGGTGTAGTGGATCACCAGCACCTTTATGCGCGGGTAGGCCGCCTGCGCCTGATGGTGGGTATCCAGCTCGTAGGCACCTTTATCAACAATGCCTTTTTCCTGGGCGCATCCTGCCAGCAACATCGCCAGCAGGAGCGTTGAAAGCGAGCGCTTCATCGACGGGTTTTCACCGCCGTGCCGCTTACGCTCACCATCAGCATGCTCGAATCTTTGCCGACGGTTTCATAATCAATATCGATTCCTACAACGGCATCTGCGCCCAGCGCTTTGGCCTGCTCGCCCAGCTCCTTAAACGCAATTTCGCGCGCTTTACGCAGCTCTTTTTCGTACGCGCCGGAGCGTCCACCGACGATGTCACGAATCCCGGCAAAGAAATCCCGGAAAATGTTCGCGCCCAGAATCGCTTCGCCGGTGACCACGCCGCAATACTCGGTAATGGTCTGTCCTTCCAGGGTTGGCGTTGTTGAAAACTGCATACTTTCTCTCCTTCTTTAGCGTTCAATGCGTTAGCAACAGCATTATCGGTTCGTTACGCTATGATTGAAAGGATAGTTAATAAATAAGGAAATCAACATGCGCTACTCTGCTTTAACACTTTTAGTGCCCTGCGCGCTGGTGCTCAGCGCCTGTACTACCACGGTCACGCCAGCCTTTAAGGATATCGGTACCCGCAGCGGCCCCTGCATAGACGGCGGCCCGGATACCGTGGCGCAACAGTTCTATGATTACCGCATTCAGCATCGCGGAAATGATCTCACCGCCCTGCGCCCGTACCTGAGCGATAATCTTGCAAAACTGCTCAACGATGCCACTCGCGATCCGCAGCATAACGCCCTGCTGAAATCCGATCCGTTCTCCAGCCGCACCACGCTGCCGGACAGCGCCGAGGTGGCCAGCGCGTCAACCATCCCGAACACCGATGCGCGGAACATTCCGCTGCGCGTGAAGCTGACCCAGGGAACCCAAACCTGGCAGGACGAAGTGCTGATGATCCGTGAAGGCCAGTGCTGGGCGGTGGACGATGTGCGCTATATCGGCGGCAGCGTTCATGCCCCGGCCGGCACGCTGCGCCAGTCGATTGAGAACCGCTAGATCATTAGTGATAAAAATGTTACCCCCGTAAAATGTCCGGCATTTCACGTGGAATGCCGACATTTATACTCGCCGACCTTGCCGTTCGCTATTTTGTGCTATGTTTAAGAGGAAATGCGGGTTATATTTAACTTTTAACGCAGAAATATTGCATAACTATTCTGTCAACGGTACTATCTGCGGCCTCAATTGCTATAGATTGCCTGGATGAGTAAAGACTGCCCCGATGAGTATTAAACTAAACGGCATTAACTGCTTCTACGGCGCACACCAGGCGCTGTTTGACATCACGCTGAACTGCCCGGAAGGCGAAACGCTGGTTTTACTTGGCCCAAGCGGTGCAGGCAAAAGCTCCCTTCTGCGCGTCCTTAATCTGCTTGAAATGCCCCGTTCCGGTACGCTGGCTATCGCCGGTAACCATTTTGATTTCGCGAAAACCCCGTCAGATAAAGCTATACGCGAACTGCGTCAAAACGTCGGCATGGTCTTCCAGCAATACAATCTCTGGCCGCACCTGACCGTGCTGCAAAACCTGATTGAAGCCCCGTGCCGCGTGCTGGGGTTAAGCAAAGATCAGGCCATCGCGCGTGCTGAAAAGCTGCTGGAGCGTCTGCGCCTTAAGCCCTACAGCGACCGCTATCCGCTGCACCTCTCTGGGGGTCAGCAGCAGCGCGTGGCGATTGCCCGCGCGCTGATGATGGAGCCCGCGGTACTGCTGTTTGATGAGCCGACCGCGGCGCTGGACCCGGAAATCACCGCCCAGATCGTCAGCATCATTCGCGAGCTGGCGGAAACCAATATTACGCAGGTCATTGTTACCCACGAAGTGGAAGTGGCGCGTAAAACCGCCAGCCGTGTGGTCTACATGGAAAACGGGTATATCGTTGAGCAAGGTGACGCGAGCTGCTTCGCGAACCCGCAAACCGATGCCTTCAAAAACTATTTATCTCATTGATTGTGTCAGGGGAAATATAATGAAAAAAGTATTACTTGCCGTGCTGCTTGCTGGCGTTACCCTTTCCGCTACCGCAGCCCAGACCATTCGTTTCGCCACGGAAGCCTCCTACCCTCCGTTTGAGTCCATTGATGCGAACAACAAAATTGTTGGCTTCGACGTAGACCTGGCAAACGCCCTGTGTAAAGAGATCGACGCAACCTGTACCTTCAGCAATCAGGCGTTCGACAGCCTGATCCCAAGCCTGAAGTTCCGCCGTATTGACGCCGTCATGGCCGGTATGGACATCACTCCTGAGCGCGAAAAGCAGGTGCTGTTCACCACCCCTTACTACGACAACTCCGCCCTGTTTATTGGTCAGAAAGGTAAATTCACCTCTGTCGATCAGCTGAAAGGCAAGAAAGTCGGCGTGCAGAACGGCACCACGCACCAGAAGTTCATCATGGATAAACATCCGGAAATCACCACCGTTCCGTACGACAGCTACCAGAACGCGAAGCTGGATCTGCAGAATGGCCGTATCGACGGCGTATTTGGTGATACTGCTGTCGTGACCGAGTGGCTGAAAGCCAACGACAAACTGGCGCCAGTGGGCGACAAAGTGACCGATAAGGACTACTTCGGTACCGGTCTGGGGATTGCCGTTCGTCAGGGCAACACCGAGCTGCAGCAGAAATTCAACGCTGCGCTGGAAAAAGTGAAGAAAGACGGCACCTACGAAACCATCTACAAAAAATGGTTCCAGAAGTAATTCCTGATGAATGAAATTTTTCCTTTAGCAAGCGCCGCCGGGATGACCGTCGGCCTTGCCGTTTGCGCACTGATTATCGGCCTGGTGCTGGCGATGTTCTTTGCGGTGTGGGAATCAGCAAAATGGTTCCCCGTCGCCTGGGCGGGCTCCGCGCTGGTTACCGTACTGCGTGGGCTACCGGAAATTCTGGTGGTCCTGTTCATCTATTTCGGCTCCTCACAGCTGCTGCTCACGCTGTCGGACGGCTTCACCCTCAATCTCGGCTTTGCGCAGATACCGGTGCAGATGCAGATTGACAACTTTGACGTCAGTCCGTTCCTCTGCGGCGTGATTGCCCTCTCCCTGCTCTACTCCGCGTACGCGTCGCAAACCCTGCGCGGTGCGCTGAAAGCGGTACCGCAGGGGCAGTGGGAATCCGGTCATGCGCTGGGCATGTCGAAAGCAGCGATCTTCTTCCGTCTGGTGATGCCGCAGATGTGGCGCCACGCCCTGCCGGGCCTGGGTAACCAGTGGCTGGTATTGCTGAAAGATACCGCGCTGGTGAGCCTGATCAGCGTGAACGATTTGATGCTGCAAACCAAAAGCATCGCCACCCGTACTCAGGAGCCATTTACCTGGTACATCGTGGCGGCGGCTATCTATCTGGTAATCACGCTGCTCAGTCAGTACATCCTCAAGCGTATTGACCTGCGTGCGACGCGCTTTGAACGGAGGCCAGGCTGATGCTTGAATATTTCCCGGAGTTGATGAAAGGGCTGCACACCAGCCTGACGCTGACCGTGGCGTCCATCATTGTGGCGCTGATCCTGGCGCTCATCTTCACCATCATCCTGACGCTGAAAACGCCGGTGCTGGTGTGGATCGTGCGCGGCTACATCACCCTGTTTACCGGTACGCCGCTGCTGGTGCAGATCTTCCTGATATACTACGGTCCGGGCCAGTTCCCGTCACTGCAGGCGTATCCGGTTATCTGGCACCTGCTCTCTGAGCCGTGGCTCTGCGCTCTGATTGCCCTTTCGCTGAACAGCGCGGCCTATACCACCCAGCTGTTTTACGGGGCGATCCGTGCCATCCCGGAAGGACAATGGCAGTCCTGCGGGGCGCTGGGCATGAGCAAAAAAGACACGCTGGCGATCCTGCTGCCGTACGCCTTCAAGCGCGCGCTCTCCTCTTACTCCAACGAAGTGGTGCTGGTGTTCAAAAGTACCTCACTGGCCTACACCATCACCCTGATGGAAGTGATGGGTCACGGGCAACTGCTGTACGGGCGCACCTATGACGTGATGGTGTTCGGCGCGGCCGGCGTGGTCTATCTGGTGGTGAACGGTCTGCTGACGCTAATGATGCGACTGATTGAGCGTAAAGCGTTAGCGTTTGAGCGCAGAAATTAATCACGCGAGTGCATAAAACGTAATTACCAGAGCGGATAACCCGATGGCTTATCCGCTTTTTTTTATACCACATACAATATTTAATCATATTTATTGCATATAAATTCATTAACTGGCATTGTACATCCATGCCGCAGACACGGCGCATAATGACAAGATAGACAGACGGGAGCATTACAATGAAAAAGTTAGTTCTGGCCGCACTACTCGCCACCTTCGCCGCTGGCGCATCCGCTGCTGATAAAATCAATTTTGGCGTTTCGGCCACCTATCCGCCGTTTGAATCGCTGGACGCCAGCAATCAGATCGTCGGTTTCGATATCGACCTGGCGAAAGCCCTGTGCAAGCAGATGCAGGCCGACTGCACCTTTACCAACCATGCCTTCGACAGCCTGATCCCGTCGCTGAAATTCAAGAAATACGATGCGGTGATCTCTGGGATGGACATCACGCCGGAGCGCAGCAAGCAGGTCGCGTTCACCGACCCGTACTACGCCAACTCGGCGGTGGTAATTGCGAAGAAAGGGGCTTATAAGTCCTTTGACGAGCTGAAAGGCAAACGCATCGGGATGGAAAATGGCACCACGCACCAGAAATACCTGCAGGACAAACATCCCGAAGTGAAAACCGTGGCCTATGACAGCTACCAGAACGCGATTATCGACCTGAAAAACGGCCGTATCGATGGCGTCTTCGGCGACACCGCCGTGGTAAACGAATGGCTGAAAACCAACCCGCAGCTGGGTACGGCGACCGAGAAAGTGACCGACCCGCAGTACTTTGGTACAGGCCTCGGCATCGCGGTACGCCCGGATAACAAAGCCCTGCTGGAAAAACTGAACGGCGCGCTGAAGGCGATTAAAGCAGACGGCACGTACCAGAAAATCAGCGAGCAGTGGTTCCCGCAGTAATCTCTTTTTGCCGGGTGGTCTGGCCTACGGGGGTGGTCTGTAGGCCGGGCAAGCGCAGCGCCACCCGGCAATTTCTCACAGCGGCACAAAGAACCTGAACCGCGCCCCGCTCACGGACTCCATCAGCCTGATCCCGCCGCCGTGCAGCTCCAGCATTCGCTTAACGATTAACAGTCCTAACCCGCCGCGGTTCTCCCGCGATGCCTGGGTATTCAGCGCCGAAGGCCGCTGGAACAGATCGTCGCGCAGCGAGGCATCCACGCCCGTTCCGGAGTCTGCCACTTCAACCTGAAGCCGTTCATTCTCCTGCCACACCGCCAGACGAATTTCCCCGCCAGTG
The DNA here is from genome assembly GCF_900324475.1 of Enterobacter bugandensis. Lineage (NCBI taxonomy): Bacteria > Pseudomonadati > Pseudomonadota > Gammaproteobacteria > Enterobacterales > Enterobacteriaceae > Enterobacter > Enterobacter bugandensis. Next base: position 1,544,383 of record NZ_LT992502.1, on the reverse strand, counting down.
GGCGTATGACGCATCGCGTTATCGAGCAGGTTGGTCACCACGCGCTCGATCATCGACACATCGGCATTGACCAGCGGCAAGGGGCCCGGCACGTCAATATGCAGATTCACCTCGCGCGTGCGGGCGGTAAGCTCAAACTTCTGCGCCACGTCGGAAATCAGCTCTCCCATCGCGAACCGTTCGCGTTGCGGCTTAATGCCGCCGTGCTCAAGGCGCGCCAGCTCGAAAAGCTGCTGGGAAAGATGTCGTACCTTTTGTCCCTGACGCAGCGCGGTGGCGAGATACTGCTGGTGCTCCTGCGGCGTCAGGGTGGCGGATTTGAGCGACAGGGTTTCAAGATAGCCCAGCAGCGAGGTCAGCGGCGTGCGAAGATCGTGCGAAATGTTGGCGATAAACTCCCGGCGCTGGCGATCGCTGTCGGCCAGCTGGTCCCACTGGCGGGTAATTTTCCGCGCCAGCTCGATGAAACTGTTGCGCAGGAGCGCCACTTCGTCATTGGCCGCGGCATCCGGCGGCTGTGCTGCGAGCAGCCTGATTGCGCTAATGCTGTCCTGCTCCAGGCCGGTGACCTCTTCCGTCAGGCGCTTAACCGGACGCGTTACCCAGTACCAGACCAGCAGACCCGCCAGCAGGCCAAACAGCGCGACCCACAGCAATGACCAGAGCACCGTGCTCCAGAGCGCCTTATGCCAGGCCATTTCCGCCAGCGCGTTCGACTCCTCGCCCTGCAAAATGATGTACAGGTAGCCCTTAAGCTCGCCGTCCTGCCGCAGCGGCGTGGCGCTGAACACTTTTTTATTTTGACTGCGCGGGTCGTCGCCCAGTACCGGTATGGCAGTACCGCTCAGGAAGGTCTGAACCGGTGCCAGGTCGATTTTTTGCCGCTGAATATGGCCCGGCGGTGCGGCATCGGCCAGGATTTCGCCGTCCGGCGAGATAACGTACAGTTCAACGCTCGGGTTGAAGGTCATCAGACGGTCGAACAGCGGCTTCAGCGCGGTGCGGTCAACCCTGCCCTGCGCGTCCAGAATCGGTTCCCGCTGGACGATCTGCTGCGCCAGGCCGCCCGACAACCGCTGCACCATCGCGTTGCCGTACTGCATACTGCTGTAGAGCTGCACCGCGCAGGCGACGGTAGCGCAGAGCATCATCAGCAGGACAAAGAGCAGCGTCAGACGCTGGCTCAGGCTAAAGCGGCGCATCATGGTTTGGCTCCGCAAATTTATAGCCCTTGCCCCAGACGGTGCGAATTATCTCCGGCTCGGCGGCGTCCTTCTCAATCTTGATGCGCAGGCGGTTGATATGGGTGTTGACGGTGTGCTCGTAGCCTTCGTGCTGATAGCCCCACACCTGCTCCAGCAGCGCCAGACGGGAAAACACCTCGCCTGGATGGCGGGCGAAGAAGTACAGCAGTTCGAATTCGCGCGGGGTGAGATCCACCACCTGGCCGTGAAGCAGCACGCTGCGCGCCAGGGGATCGATCGTCAGGCCGTGGGCCTGGATTTGCCCGTCAGCCTGCGCCTGCCCCATCGCCTGCTGGCGGCGGAACAGCGCTTTGATGCGGGCAATCAATTCCTGCACTGAAAAGGGTTTTGCCAGATAATCATCGGCGCCGGTTTCCAGCCCGGTGATGCGGTCGGTTTCGCTGCTGCGGGCGCTGATGATGATCACCGGCAGGTAGCGGGTCATCTGGCGGATGCGGCGGCAGATCTCCAGGCCGTCAACGTTGGGCAGCATCAGGTCGAGGATCACCGCATCCCACGGCTGTTTTTCAAGGCGCTGCAGGGCGTTGCCCCCGTCGGGCTCGTGGGTGATGGCGTAGCCTTCGTCTTCTAAGTTGAGCCGCAGAAGCGCCGCGATATCGTGGTCGTCTTCCACCAGCAGGATCTGCTTCATGGGTAAGCCTTTATTCATCTCTTATGACGTAAGCTTACCTGATTTTATGGGCGGGCAGAGTTCACATTTTGTTTAAGATTTCACGAGCAACGTCAGGACTTCATAATGCGCGGTATGCGGGAACATATCGAAAAGCTGCACGCGTTCAATGCGATAGCCCGGCAGTTGAGCGATGTCTTTCGCCATGGTCTGTGCGTTACAGCTTGAATAGACGATGTATTCCGGCGCCATCTGGCTCAGGTAGTCGCAGAGGGATTTGCCAATCCCACGACGCGGCGGATTAACCAGCACCAGCTCCGGCACGTTGCCCTGACCGGTCGCGAACTGCGTGGAGTCCAGCGCCTGAAAGTGCAGATTGGTTAACCCCAGCTCAGCAGCGGACTGCTTTGCGCAGGCAATCGCTTCGGCGGAGATCTCAATGCCGGTGAGCTGCATCTCAGGCGTGGCGCAGTGCAGGCCAAAACCGCCCACGCCGCAGAACAGATCCCACATATGATGGATGTTTAACGCGTGCACCCAGTCGCGGGCGGTGGCGTACAGGCTGCTTGCCACGGTCGGGTTGGTCTGGAAGAAGCTTTGCGGGCGGATCCACAGCGGCACGCCGTTGAAGCTCTCCGCCAGCGCGTGCTGGTCGGTGAAGAAAACCTCTTTCTCCCCTTCCATGATCGCCATATGCACCGGCTGAATGTTTGCGGTAATCACCTTTAACTGAGGAAGCTGTTCCTGCAGCCACGGCAGCGCCGCGCGCAGCTGCGCCAGCTTGGCTTCCGAACGCAGCACGAAGCGCAGCATCATGCCGCCGTCGATCTGGCTTTCCGTCAGGAGAAGGTACTTCAACTCGCCACGCCTGCGGGCAACGTTGTAAGGCGTTAACCCCGCGCGAGCGATAAACGGTTTCAGTGCGGCAAAAACCGGCTTAAACGAGGCGGGATAGAGCGGGCAGTCGGTTAAGTCTTCCGGCGTGCCGTCGCGGTGCAGCATCCCCAGCAGCGGTTTTTCAACGCTGCCGCTGACCACCATTTTGGCTTTATTACGGAACCCCTGCTCCGGGCCGCTGACGGGTGCGCACCACTCGCCCACCGCGCGTGCTGCCAGCAGCTGTTGCAGGTCGGTCATTTTGGCGGTGAGTTGTTGAGAAACCGGCTGTTCTATCCACTGACAGGAGCGGCAGCGTCCGGCGTCATAGAGTGCGCACTGCATATGAAAACCTTAAGGAAAACGAGGGCTGCGATTATACACATTATTGCAGGCGGAAGAACCGCCGACTGGACGCCGGAACGAAAAGCAGGCAGAGCACCAGCATATCCGGCAGTTTTTGCATGACCAGCGCATGGAAAATCTCACGTCGCGACTCGCCCGGAATGCTGAACAGCTCAGGATAGCCATAGCCCAGCGAGGCGGCCCACAGATAGCTGGCGGCGGTCACCTGCGTGAGCAGATAGACCCAGCGCGCCCAGTTTCGCCCTTTGACCAGCGAAAACGCGCAGTAGATCTCGATAAACACCAGCACCAGGCTGCTTAAAAAGACCAGCGTCAGATTCCACGTTTGCACGCTGCGGTGAATGAATTCCCCGATGCCGCGCACGCCCAGCGTATTCAAAATCATCAGCACGTCCAGGCAGCGGATCATAATAATGGCGAGCGCCGCCACCTGAACCAGCGCAGGAACGTTAGGACGGGCGTGCGTAATACGTGATTTTTTTACTAATCCCAATGTTTTACTTCCCTGAAAAACAGTGCCGCGTCATGCGCGGCACATCACCGGAAATTTTAAATCCTTCAGCCGCGTCTTGCACGCTGGATATCGCGCACGCGCTGTTTTTCCGCGCGCGCCATCAAATACCAGGCGATAAATCCGACAATTCCGACCACGCCGAGGATGATAGAGGCCAGGGCGTTGATCTCCGGGTTCACCCCCATGCGCACGCTGGAGAAGACCAGCATCGGCAGCGTCGTCGCGCCCGGCCCCGAAACAAAGCTGGCGATAACCAGATCGTCGAGGGAGAGCGTGAACGCCAGCAGCCAGCCGGAGATCACCGCCGGCATAATCATCGGCAGGGTAATGATGAAAAAGACCTTTAGCGGCGTGGCGCCGAGATCCATCGCCGCCTCTTCAATGGAGCGGTCCAGCTCGCGCAGGCGCGAGGAGATCACCACCGCCACATACGCGGTACAGAAGGTGACGTGCGCCAGCCAGATGGTGAGCATGCCGCGATCCGCCGGCCAGCCGATGGCGTGCGCCAGGGCCACGAACAGCAGCAGCAGCGACAGGCCGGTAATAACGTCCGGCATCACCAGCGGGGCAGTGATCATAAAGGCGAAACCGTTTGAGCCGCGAAAACGCCCGAAGCGCACCATCACCAGCGCGGCGATGGTGCCCAGAACGCAGGCCATCGTGGCCGCCAGCGCGGCAATGGTCAGGCTCAGCCCCACCGCGCTCATCATCGCGTCGTCGTGGAACAGCTCGCTGTACCAGCGCGTCGACCAGCCCGCCCAGACCGTCACCAGCTTAGAGCTGTTGAACGAGTAGATCACCAGCATCAGCATCGGCGCATACAGGAAGGTGAAGCCGATAACGAGGATCAGAATGCGCCACGGGGAGCGTACTACCGGTAAATTGTTCATCCGCGATCTCCCATCTGTTTCTGCTGATGCTTATGGAACCACATGATCGGGACGATCAGCAGCAGGAGCATGATAATCGCCACCGCCGACGCCACCGGCCAGTCGCGGTTATTGAAGAACTCCTGCCACAGCACGCGGCCAATCATGATGCTGTCCGGCCCGCCGAGCAGTTCCGGGATCACAAACTCCCCGACCGCCGGAATAAACACCAGCATCGACCCGGCAATGATTCCGCCTTTGGTCAGCGGGACAATCACGCTGAAGAAGGTCTTCAGCGGACGCGCGCCGAGATCGAGCGAGGCTTCCACCAGCGAGTAGTCAATCCGCGTCAGGGCGGTGTAAATCGGCAGCACCATAAACGGCAGATAGGCATAGACAATGCCGATATAGACCGCAAGGTTGGTGTGCAGGATGGTCAGCGGCTGATCGATAACCCCAAGCCACATCAGAAAATTATTCAGCACCCCGTTGTTTTTCAGGATCCCCATCCACGCGTAAACGCGTATCAGAAACGAGGTCCACGACGGCAGGATCACCAGCAGCAGCAGGATGTTACGCGTTGACGGCTTGCTGTGCGCCACGGCCCACGCCAGCGGGTAGCCCATCACCAGACAGCAGAGCGTCGAGATCGCCGCCACCTGCAGAGACTGCAGATAGGCTTCGAAATAGAGCGGATCCTCGGTGAGCTGGAGGAAGTTGCCCAGATTCAACGTCAGCGTCAGCTGCCCGTCGGCCCACTCCCACAGATCGGTATACGGCGGGATCGCCCGCGCCATCTCCGCCAGGCTGATCTTAAAGACGATCAGGAACGGCAGCAGGAACAGCAGGATCAGCCACACGTAAGGCATGGCGATTACCAGCTTGCGGCCGTGGTTCATCTTAAGGCGCGTCAGCCAGTGGGCAAAGCCGCCCGGTTTTTTGACGCGGGCTGGAGGTTCAAGTGTGCTCATGATCGCTCCTTATACCGTCAGCACGACGCAGCTGTCCGCGTCCCAGCACAGGCGCACTTCGTCGCCCCAGGTCGGCTGCCCCTTGCGGTAGCGATGTTCGTTCTGTAGCTGCGCGCTGAGCATCTGTCCGCTTTTCAGACGCACGTGGTAAATGGAGAGATCGCCCAGATAGGCAATGTGCACCACTTCCCCGACGGCAAAGTTATAGCCATCGGCAGGCGGATCGTCACAGAGCATGATCTTCTCCGGGCGCAGCGCCACGTAGACCGGCACGTTGTCCACCACCGAGCTGTCAGGATCGACCTTAAGCGGATGCTGCAGCCCCGGTGATTCGATGACCAGACCATCCTCCTGACGATCCTTCAGCAGCCCTTCAAAAACGTTGACCGAGCCGATGAACTCCGCGCTGTAGCGGGTGGTCGGATGCTCGTAAATCTCTTCCGGCTCGCCAATCTGCACGAACTTCCCGCGGTTCATGATCGCGATACGCCCGGCCATGGTCATGGCCTCTTCCTGGTCATGGGTGACCATCACGCAGGTCACCCCCACGCGCTCGAGGATATCGACCACTTCGAGCTGCATACGGTCGCGCAGCTTTTTATCCAGCGCGCCCATCGGCTCGTCGAGCAGCAGCAGTTTCGGGCGTTTCGCCAGGCTTCTCGCCAGCGCCACGCGCTGACGCTGACCGCCGGAAAGCTGGTGCGGCTTACGCTTCGCGAACTCCTGCATATGCACCAGGCTCAGCATTTCGGCCACGCGCGCGGTGATTTCGGCTTTCGGCAGCTTGTCCTGCTTCAGGCCAAAGGCGATGTTTTGCTCCACCGTCATGTGCGGAAACAGTGCGTAGGACTGGAACATCATGTTAATCGGGCGCTGATACGGCGGCACGCTGGAGAGATCCACACCATCGAGCATAATTTGCCCGGCGGTAGGCTGTTCAAAACCGGCCAGCATACGCAGCAGGGTCGATTTACCGCAGCCCGATGCGCCCAGTAGCGCGAATATTTCGCCTTTATAGATAGTCAGGCTGACGTCGTCCACGGCATGCTGGCCATCGAAAGATTTGGTGAGGTTACGAATTTCAAGAAGCGGGGTCAGCGCTTTACGGACTTTCGCCTGCGGGCGGGGGATCGCGTCATTCACGGGGTGCTCTCCGGCATAGATCAATACTGGTGCAAACGCACCGTCTGGGTGCGCATCGCCGGGCGGCGCGAACGCTTGCCCGGCCTACGGGTTGTGTAGGCCCGGTAAGCGATAGCGCCACCGGGCAACGTTACCAAACGCCGTTATTTACCGCTTTTCACCTTGGTCCACGCACGGGTACGCACGCGGTCAATTTTTGGATCCTGAACCTTCAGGGTGAACAGCTTGGCGAACACGTCCGCTGGCGGATAGATTGCCGGATTACTGCGGATCGCTTCGCTCACCAGCGGCACGGAGGCCTTGTTACCGTTGGCGTAGTAAACGTGGTCGCTGATGTGGGCGATCACCTCAGGACGCATCAGGTAATTCAGGAACTGGTAGGCTTCCTCTTTGTTTTTCGCGTCAGCCGGCATGGCGAAGACGTCAAAGAAGGCCAGCGCCCCCTCTTTTGGAATAAAGTAGGACACATTCACGCCGTTTTTCGCCTCTTTCGCGCGGTTCGCCGCCTGCCACACGTCCCCTGCCCAGCCGATCGCCACGCAGATGTCGCCGTTCGCCAGGTCGTTGATGTACTGTGACGAGTGGAAGTAGCGAATGTTTGGACGCAGCTTCAGCAGCAGATCGGTCGCCGGGCCGGTGTAATCATCGGCTTTATTGCTGTTCGGGTCTTTGCCCAGGTAGTTCAGCACGGTGGCGAAAATCTCTTCCGGCGCATCGAGGAAGGAGACGCCGCAGCTTTTCAGCTTCTCAAGGTTTTCCGGCTTCAGCACCACGTCCCAGCTGTCCAGCTTAACGTCCGGGCCCAGCGCGGCTTTGACTTTATCCACGTTGTAGCCGATACCGGTGGTCGCCCACAGGTAAGGCATGGCGTATTTGTTGTCCGGGTCGTGCTTCGCCACCAGCTTCAGCACTTCCGGATCGAGGTTTTTCCAGTTCGATAACTTGCTCTTGTCCAGCGGCTGGAAGACGCCCGCCGTCAGCTGACGTTCCAGGAAGCTTGCGGAAGGTACGACCAGGTCAAAACCGGTGCTGCCTGCCATCAGCTTTCCTTCCAGCACTTCATTGGAATCGAAAACGTCATAGACCACTTTAATGCCGGTCTCTTTTTCAAAATTAGCGACCGTGTCCGGCGCAATATAGTCAGACCAGTTGTATACGTGCAGCGTTTTTTGTTCCGCAGCGAGCGTGCCGGCAGAGACGGCCATCAGAGCACCCGCAACCAGACCCGATAACCATTTTTTATTCAAGGCGATCATAGTGTTATTCCTTCTGAAAGCTCGTTAACAAACGAACTAAACTGTGCAATCTGGATATATGCAAAAATCATGCATAGTTTGTCGCTCTGCTCAAAATAAAAAGAAACCTCTTTACCCGGCAGGATCCGCTCGCTTTTTTAAGCATCGCAAGAATAACTGTAGCCCGTGTCTCCGGCTATAGCCCAGACGAAAAAACGCCTTTTATCAATTTTTTATGCAGGTTAAGTCTACGTGATAAGCCGAAATGGCCTTGAGGGAGGTGAAAAATTCTTTAAAGAAAGGTTAAAGGCAGCAGAAAAAATGGCCTTCTGCAGCCGCTATGGCAGCGACTGCGCAAAAGTCAGACAGGCTTAGTGAAGAAAATTGGGAGATGCATCATTATTCTCAGCATCGTCTTCCGCGCTATACAGCAGATGATGTGCATTGGCTTCCATCATAACCATGGAAATTTGCTCTTCGCTCAGGCGCATAAACCAGGCGAACTGCTTGAACGACAGCCCTGCCCCGGAGAATAAAGACTGGCAAACGACCAGTTTTGGCAGATTATCGTCCTGTATATCGAGAAATGCTTTCACCGTCAAAGAACTGGCGTTGATAGCCGAGAGATCGGAGGCCAGCGCCAGCAGCGCAGAAGGCTTCACTTCGGCCAGCGCGGAAAAAAGGATCACGTCGTTAATCAGATCGATTTTGGCATCGAAAATGCCGTCGAAATTCTGCATATGAGGCAGATGCAGCGCCTGGCAGGAATCACATTCGAAGAAGGTGATCCCGGCATCATCAAGCCATTGACGTAACGTATCCAGTGTAGGTACGACCTGTAAATCCATCGCTGTGCAGCCTCTTTAGTAAAAACTTCGCATAGGGTACTCAAAAAGCGCCCGGTAATCCATTTAACCGCCCGTTTTCAGACAGTAACCCGGCGTGGCATGACGCTCGATCCATGAGATCATTTTACCTGCAATATCGACCCCTGTGGTTTTTTCCACACCTTCCAGCCCCGGGGAGGCGTTCACCTCCATCACCAGCGGCCCGCGCGTCGCGCGCAGAAGGTCCACGCCCGCTACGTCCAGCCCCAGGGTTTGCGCCGCTTTCACGGCTATTTCCCGTTCGCGTTCGCTAATATCGGCTACCCGCGCGACGCCGCCGCGGTGAAGGTTAGAGCGGAAGTCGCCCTCTTTGGCCTGGCGCTCGATGGCCGCCACGACCTCGTTCCCCACCACGAAACAGCGAATGTCGCGCCCTTTCGCCTCTTCAATGTACTCCTGCACCAGAATGTGCGCATTCAGCCCGCGAAAGGCGTCGATCACGCTCTCCGCCGCCTGACGTGTTTCCGCTAACACCACGCCAATGCCCTGCGTGCCTTCCACCAGCTTGATCACTAGAGGCGCGCCGCCCACCATATCGATGAGATCGCTGGTGTCGTCCGGTGAATGAGCAATGCCCGTGACGGGGAGATCGATCCCCTGTCGGGCGAGAAGCTGCAGGGAGCGCAGCTTGTCGCGGGCGCGGGAAATGGCGACGGATTCGTTGAGCGGATAGCTGCCCAGCATCTCGAACTGGCGCAGCGCGGCGGTGCCGTAGTAGGTAATCTGGGAGCCGATGCGGGGGATGACCGCGTCAAAGTGCGGCAGCTTGCGGCCTTTGTAGTGAATCGACGAGGCGGCGGGGTCGATATTCATATAGCAGGACATCGGGTCGAGGATCTCAACCTGATGCCCGCGTTTCGCCGCCGCTTCTCGCAGGCGCTTACATGAATAGAGCGTTCCGTCCCGGGACAATATGGCAATTTTCACCCTGCACCTCTCTGAAGACATGGAAAAAGCCTGCATATCATATACGCAGGCAGGCGCAGGAGGAATGGACTATCGCGTTGCCCAGCCCTGCTTGTGCAGATACTCAAGAATAAACGGGCGGTTTTCTTTGATGATGGTGCGGCGAATATGGTCCGTCCAGGTGTCGCGACGGTTATTGCTGCCGCGCGTCATGTAGTAGTTCGCCAGCTCTTCGTCGTATTGATTCAGGACATCCTGATCGACCGGCTGGTAATGGTTTTCATGCACCAGCATCGCGGCAGGAATGCGCGGCTTGAGATCCGGGTTGTCCGCCGGCCAGCCGAGGCAGAGGCCAAACAGCGGCAGCACGTGTTTTGGCAGCTTCAGCAGGTCGGTCACGCTTTGAATGTTGTTACGCAGCCCGCCGATATAGACACCGCCTAACCCCAGCGATTCCGCGGCCGTAAAGGCGTTTTGCGCCATCAGCGCGGTATCCACCACGCCCAGCAGCAGCTGTTCGGCCAGCCCAAGTTCCGCCTCAGGGCAGATCTGCAGGTGGCGGTTAAAGTCGGCGCAGAACACCCAGAACTCGGCTGCCTGAGCCACATGCTTCTGCCCGCCGGTGAGCGTCACCAGCTGTTCACGCATGGCTTTATCAGTAATGCGGATAATCGAGCTGCACTGCAAAAAGCTGGAGCTGGAGGTGGCTCTTGCGCTGTCGATAATCGCATTACGCTGCGCCTCGGTAATCGGCTCATCGGTAAAGTGGCGAATGGAGCGGTGGGACTGGAGCAGGTCTATGGTTGGCGTCATCTTGTCTCTCTTTAGTCTTGCTTAATACGTATGGCAGCCAGTATAGGCAATGATGTGCGCGGTGTAATTGGCGAAACATAGCTCATAGGTATTATAACGACAGGCGAAACCTTCTTTAATGACGGCGGGTTATGGGGCACTATACGAGTCATTCGCCGTCAGGCTTGTTTTTTGAGGAGAGAGAAATGTTTGCAGTAATTTTTGGTCGTCCAGGGTGCCCTTACTGTGTGCGCGCGAAAGAGCTGGCTGAGAAACTGACCGAAGAGCGCGATGACTTCAACTTCCGCTATGTGGACATCCACGCGGAAGGCATCACCAAAGCCGACCTGGAAAAAACCGTCGGTAAGCCGGTTGAGACCGTGCCGCAGATCTTCCTCGATCAGAAACACATCGGCGGTTGCACCGACTTTGAGGCCTACGCCAAAGAGCATCTGGGCCTGTTTGCCGAGCAGTAATGAAGAGACGCCCTCACCCTGAGGGCGTTTTTATTTGCGGTGCCGTCGGTGCTGAACCAGGCTGCGCACAAACAGGTAGCACAGCGCGCCAAGCGCGCACCAGAATACGCCGCTCAGCAACCACGCCAGCTCCTGCCAGAAACTCCGCGTTGAAATATACATCAGGCGCATCATCAGCAGACACAGCGGTGCAGCGAGCATGGCGCCGAGCAGCGGTTTCACCACCTCCCCTTTACGGGAGAGAAAACTGGCGGCAGCCCCCGGCAACGTGAAGAAGAGCAACCCCAGCTCAGGATGCCCGGACGCCCTGAATGCGCCCTTTACATTAAATGCGAGCGACATGCACACGACAGTGAACAGCAAAAAACAGCTGATCACCCCCGCCCAGTTTCGTTTCATATTCAAACTATCCTCCTGACTTATCTCTATCAAATACACATTCGTCGGGTAGACGCCCAGTCAGATAAAGCAGTGCGGCAATCCATGCCAAAGTACGCACAGGGTGATGCGATAATCAGTAGCTGTCAGTAGCTAATGCGATTAAACTACACGCCAGCTAATGTTTTAGGGAATAAAGCAGGAAACAGGGAGCGTTAGCGCTTTTCCCTGATCCAGAAAACAGTAGCCCAAAAAGTCCTTTCATTCAACAACTTACTGGTAAACAAGAAGTTAGCCTCCGTGAATATAAACGTCGCAGACTTGTTAAATGGGAATTACATCCTGTTATTATTTGTGGTACTGGCGCTGGGTCTTTGCCTGGGTAAATTGCGCCTGGGGTCGGTTCAACTCGGTAATTCCATTGGCGTTTTAGTCGTCTCCTTATTATTAGGCCAGCAGCACTTCAGCATTAACACGGACGCGCTGAACTTAGGTTTTATGCTGTTTATTTTTTGCGTTGGCGTAGAAGCGGGACCTAACTTTTTTTCAATTTTCTTCCGCGACGGCAAAAATTATCTGATGCTGGCGCTGGTGATGGTCGGCAGCGCGCTGCTGATCGCGTTAGGACTGGGCAAACTGTTTGGCTGGGATATCGGGCTTACGGCCGGTATGCTGGCCGGCTCTATGACGTCAACCCCCGTGCTCGTGGGCGCCGGTGATACCCTGCGCCATTCCGGCATGGCGGGCGCGCAGCTCTCTACCGCCCTCGACCATCTGAGCCTGGGCTACGCCCTGACCTATCTGATTGGTCTGGTGAGCCTGATCGTTGGCGCGCGCTACCTGCCAAAACTGCAGCACCAGGATCTGCAGACCAGCGCCCAGCAAATCGCCCGCGAGCGCGGCCTGGATACCGATTCCAAACGTAAAGTCTATCTCCCGGTTATCCGCGCCTACCGCGTCGGGCCGGAGCTGGTGGCATGGGCAGACGGCAAAAATCTTCGCGAACTGGGGATTTACCGCCAGACGGGCTGCTACATCGAACGTATCCGCCGCAACGGTATTCTGGCGAACCCGGACGGCGACGCGGTGCTGCAGATGGGCGACGACATCGCGCTGGTGGGTTACCCGGACGCGCACGCCCGTCTCGACCCGAGCTTCCGTAACGGCAAAGAGGTGTTCGACCGCGACCTGCTCGACATGCGTATCGTCACCGAAGAGATCGTGGTGAAAAACCATAACGCCGTGGGCCGCCGCCTGGCGCAGCTGAAGCTGACCGACCACGGCTGCTTCCTCAACCGCGTGATCCGCAGCCAGATTGAGATGCCTATCGACGACAACGTTGTGCTCAACAAAGGCGACGTGCTGCAGGTCAGCGGCGACGCGCGACGCGTAAAAACCGTTGCCGACCGCATCGGCTTTATCTCCATTCACAGCCAGGTCACCGACCTGCTGGCCTTCTGCGCCTTCTTCATTGTTGGCCTGATGATCGGGATGATCACCTTCCAGTTCAGCAACTTTAGCTTCGGCATCGGTAACGCCGCCGGTCTGCTGTTCGCCGGGATCATGCTGGGCTTCCTGCGAGCCAACCATCCGACCTTCGGCTACATTCCGCAGGGCGCGCTGAACATGGTGAAAGAGTTCGGTCTGATGGTGTTTATGGCGGGCGTCGGCCTGAGCGCGGGCAGCGGCATCGGCCACAGCCTGGGCGCCGTCGGCTGGCAGATGCTGGTTTCCGGCCTTATCGTCAGCCTGGTGCCGGTGGTGATCTGCTTCCTGTTCGGCGCCTACGTGCTGCGTATGAACCGCGCCCTGCTGTTCGGGGCAATGATGGGGGCCCGTACCTGCGCGCCGGCGATGGAAATCATCAGCGATACCGCGCGCAGCAACATCCCGGCGCTGGGGTATGCAGGCACCTATGCTATCGCGAACGTACTGCTGACGCTGGCGGGTACGCTGATTATCATCATCTGGCCGGGACTCGGATAACTCCTAAGTTTGCGCGTAATGAAAAAATTTTTGTAACGCGCAGAACTTTTTTAGCAGGGGGCAGTCATAACTAGTGCCACTGCTTTTCTTTGATGTCCCCAATTTGTGGAGCCCATCAACCCCGCCGTTTTGGTTCAAGGTTGATGGGTTTTTTGTTGCCTGAAATTCCCCGTCCTGTAATCTGACCTTCTCTCTTCCCACCAAAACATATATGATTAAACGAATATGATTTAATCTACCCTCAGGAACACCCATGCTCCACCCGCTCCAGCTCTTCAAAATCCTCTCCGACGAAACGCGGCTCGCCATCGTCATGCTGCTCCGTGAAGCGGGCGAGCTGTGTGTCTGCGATCTCTGCTCCGCCACCAGCGAACCGCAGCCGAAAGTCTCCCGCCATATGGCCTTGCTGCGCGAGTCCGGGCTGGTTATCGATCGTCGCGAGGGCAAATGGGTCCATTACCGTCTCTCTCCCAACATGCCGGCATGGGCGGCAGCCGTTATCGACACCAGCTGGAACTGCCTGCGGGAAGAGACGCGCATTAAGCTGAAAAACCGACTCTCAGGCTCGTGTTGATCACAACACATTCACAAAAACAGATATGATGGAGTAAGCGATGTTTCTGGCAGGGGCAATTTTTCTGTTTACGCTGGTACTGGTCATCTGGCAGCCCAAAGGGCTCAGTATCGGCTGGAGCGCGACCATTGGCGCCGTGCTGGCGTTGGCCAGCGGGGTAATTCACATTAACGATATACCTGTGGTCTGGAATATCGTCTGGAACGCCACGGCGACGTTTATCGCCGTCATCATTATCAGCCTGCTGCTGGATGAGTCCGGCTTTTTCGAATGGGCGGCGCTGCACGTTGCCCGCTGGGGAAACGGTCGCGGGCGATTGCTGTTTACTTATATCGTGCTGCTGGGTGCGGCCGTGGCGGCGCTGTTTGCCAATGACGGCGCGGCGCTGATCCTGACGCCTATCGTCATCGCCATGCTGCTGGCGCTGGGGTTCAGCAAGCAGGCCACGCTGGCGTTTGTGATGGCGGCAGGTTTTATCGCCGATACCGCCAGCCTGCCGCTGATTGTCTCCAACCTGGTCAACATCGTGTCGGCAGACTTCTTTAAGCTGGGGTTCAGCGAATACGCCTCGGTGATGATCCCCGTTGATATCGCCGCGATTGTCGCAACGCTGGTGATGCTGCATCTCTTCTTCCGCAAGGAAATTCCCCCAGAATATGACCTGGCGAAACTTCAGGAGCCCGCGCGGGCCATTCACGATCTCCCGACGTTCAGAACGGGCTGGATCGTGCTGCTGCTTCTGCTCGTTGGCTTTTTTGTGCTTGAACCTCTCGGCATTCCGGTCAGCGCCATCGCCACCGTCGGCGCGCTGATTTTATTCGCTGTCGCAAAACGGGGACATGCAATAAACACCGGAAAAGTGCTGCGCGGCGCACCCTGGCAAATTGTTATTTTCTCGCTCGGGATGTATCTGGTGGTGTATGGCCTGCGCAATGCCGGGCTGACGGATTATCTCACAGGCGTGCTGAATAGCCTGGCCGGACACGGACTGTGGGCCACCACGCTGGGAACCGGGTTCATCACCGCGTTTCTGTCATCCATAATGAACAATATGCCCACGGTGCTGATTGGCGCGCTCTCTATTGAGGGCAGCATGGCGACGGGATTGCTCAAGGACGCGATGATTTACGCCAACGTGATTGGCTGCGATCTGGGGCCGAAAATCACGCCTATCGGCAGCCTCGCCACCCTACTCTGGCTCCACGTGCTGGCGCAGAAAAACATGACGATAACCTGGGGCTACTATTTCCGGACGGGCATCATCATGACGCTGCCGGTCCTGTTTGTGACGCTCGCCGCGCTGGCGCTACGTCTCTCCTTCACACTGTAATGAGCCACTGATATGAGCCACATCACCATTTACCACAACCCCGCCTGTGGCACCTCGCGCAATACGCTGGAGATGATCCGCAACAGCGGCACGGAGCCGGAGATTATCCTCTATCTGGAAACCCCGCCGTCGCGCGATAAGCTGGCCACCCTGATTGCTAATATGGGGATTTCGGTGCGGGATCTGCTGCGCAAAAACGTGGAGCCCTATGAACAGCTCGGCCTGGCCGAAGATATCTACAGCGACGACCAGCTTATCGACTTTATGCTGCAACACCCGATCCTGATTAACCGTCCGATTGTGGTAACGCCGCTGGGCACCCGCCTGTGCCGCCCGTCTGAAATTGTCCTCGACATTCTGCCGGACGCGCAGAAAGGCGCGTTTAGTAAAGAGGATGGCGAAGCCGTCGTGGACGCCAGCGGGAACAAGATCGAACCCAGGTAAAACAGGCAGGGCGAGTAATGCCTAAGGGTTCCCCTCGCCCGCAATTCTCCCCACCATCGCCCGAATTTCCTCCCGGCTTAATGGCTCTCGGTCAGTCACATAGTGCAGCGTCATCCCTTCGATAAACGCGTCCAGCGCGCGGGTGGTGACCGGGTCGAACCACTGCTCCAGCGTGGTCTGGCTCATCTTCATCCAGTCCTGCATCACCGTTTTGAGCGCCGCGCTGCGGTGCATAAAGGCGTAAAGCTGATACATCAGCGCCATGTTGTGCGGCGTGGTCACCTGCGAGCTGTGGATCAGGGTGGTGATGGATTCACACGCCATCTCCGGCCCGGTGACGCCCGCGAAGAAATCCCGGTACTGCTGCGACATCTGCCGGGTAAACCACGTGAAGGCCTCCTCCAGCAGCGGCTCCATGCCGTCGAAATAGTAGGTCATTGACCCCAGCGGCACGCCCGCGCAGGTGGCGATTTTGCGGTGCGTGACGGCGTGAATCCCGTGTTCGGCAATGGTGTCCAGCGTCGCCTGGAGAATTTTTTCACGTCGATGCGGATCGTTCGGTGGTCTGCTCATAAATCCCTCACCTGGTTTGTGTACAAATGTACACAAACTTGCTAGTGTTGTCGCTACTGTTGTACTTCTGGTGCTACCCCAATGACGCTGACCTCTTCCCGCAACGCCCTGCGACTACGCATGTGGGCATTGTTTATGTTCTTCTTTATTCCCGGTCTGCTGATGGCCTCCTGGGCCACACGTACGCCCGCCATTCGCGATATATTGTCCGTCTCCACCGCGGAGATGGGCATCGTGCTGTTCGGCCTGTCGATAGGCTCCATGAGCGGCATCCTCTGCTCCGCGTGGCTGGTGAAGCGCTTTGGCACGCGGGCGGTGATCCGCACCACCATGTGCTTCGCGGTAATTGGGATGATCGTGCTAAGCGTCGCGCTGTGGTTTGCTTCGCCGGTGCTGTTTGCCCTGGGGCTGACGGTATTTGGCGGCAGCTTCGGCTCGGCGGAGGTTGCGATCAACGTTGAAGGGGCGGCGGTCGAGCGCGAGATGAACAAAACCGTGCTGCCCATGATGCACGGCTTTTACAGCCTCGGCACGCTCGCCGGCGCGGGCGTGGGGATGGCGTTGACGGCCTTTGGCATGAGCGCGAATCTGCATATCCTGCTGGCGGCGCTGGTATGCATCATTCCGATCCTGACCGGCATTCGGGCGATCCCGAACGGTACCGGCAAGAATTCCGCTGAAGAACAGCATTCGACGGAAAAAGGGCTGCCCTTCTACCGCGATTTCCAGCTGATGCTCATCGGCGTGGTGGTGCTGGCGATGGCCTTCGCGGAAGGTTCTGCCAACGACTGGCTGCCGCTGCTGATGGTGGACGGCCACGGCTTTAGTCCGACCTCCGGCTCGCTGATTTACGCCGGGTTTACGCTGGGGATGACCGTAGGGCGCTTCACCGGCGGCTGGTTTATCGACCGCTACAGCCGCGTGGCGGTAGTGCGCGCCAGCGCCCTGCTCGGCGGCCTGGGTATCGCGATGATCGTCTTTGTGGACGTGGACTGGATTGCCGGGGTCTCGGTGATCCTCTGGGGTCTGGGCGCGTCGCTCGGCTTCCCACTGACTATTTCGGCCGCCAGCGACACCGGCCCGGATGCCCCGACCCGCGTCAGCGTAGTGGCGACCACGGGCTACCTCGCCTTCCTGGTCGGGCCGCCGCTGCTCGGTTTCCTCGGTGAGCACTACGGGCTGCGCAGCGCCATGCTGGTGGTGTTAGGGTTGGTTATCATCGCGGCGCTGGTGGCACGCGCGGTGGCAAAGCCGGAAACGGAACAAACGTCAATGGAGAAGGGATATGAGCGTTAAACTGATCGCCGTCGACATGGATGGCACATTCCTGAGTGATGCCAAGACCTATAACCGCCCGCGCTTTCTGGCGCAGTATGCGCGCATGAAGGAGCAAGGCATTCGCTTTGTGGTCGCGAGTGGCAACCAGTATTACCAGCTGATCTCCTTCTTCCCGGAGATCGCGCATGAAATTGCCTTTGTTGCCGAAAACGGCGGCTGGGTGGTCGATGCCGGGGAAGATGTCTTCAACGGCGAGCTGACAAAAGCGCATTTCAGCACCGTGGCCACCGTCTTAAACGACGTCCCCGGCATTGAGATTATCGCCTGCGGGAAAGGCAGCGCCTACACGCTTAAGACCTATGACGATGCCTTCATTGATATCGCGTCAAAATATTATCACCGCCTCGAAAGGGTGCAGGATTTCAACAGCCTGAACGACATCTTCTTCAAGTTCGGGCTCAACGTTTCCGATGACGAAATTCCGCGCATTCAGGCGCTGCTGCATGAAAAGCTAAGTGACATTATGGTGCCCGTCACCACCGGTCACGGCAGCATTGACCTGATTATCCCCGGCGTGCATAAAGCCAACGGCCTGCGGATCCTGCAAACGCGCTGGGGCATCGAGGACAGCGAAGTGGTGGCCTTTGGTGACAGCGGCAACGACGTGGAGATGCTGCGTCAGTCCGGGTTCAGCTTTGCGATGGCGAATGCCAAACCGCATATTAAAGCGGAGGCGCGCTTTGAAGCACCGCATAATAACGAGGAAGGCGTTTTAAACGTGATTGAGAAGGTGTTGAACGGGGAGGCACCGTTTAATTGACCGCATGCGGTCTGGCAGCCTCGCCCCTCACCCTGGCCCTCTCCCCAAAGGGGAGAGGGGAAAAAAAGATTATGGTTGCAGGGCGTTTCCGACGCGTTTGTCCTTCAGGAACACCACCATCAGGGCTATCCACAACACGCCGTTGGCGAGGTTAAACAGGCTGAACAACCCGTTGCCGCCCAGCGCGTAAGCGTGCTTGCTCACCTCGATACCGACGGTAAAAATCAGCATCTGCAGCATGCCCATCGCCGCAGAGACCGTACCTTTACTCATCTCGCTCGCAAACAGGGTCAGGCGCACCAGACCAGCGTTCGCCACGCCAATTCCGAAGGCATAAATGCTCAGCCCCGCCGTCATCCACAGGTAGGCGTGGGATGACGCGACGGTCGCTACCGCCGCCAGAATCAGCCCTGCCGCAATCGGCCAGCCGCCCATGATAATCAGTGAACGCACGGTGCGGCGAGACGTCAGACGGGCCAGCACCAGGTTACCGATAATCAACGCGCCAAAGATCGGCACCTGCAGCAGGCCGTACTCGTAGCTGCTGAGCTTTTCACCGCTGATGATAATAACCGGTGACTGCGCGATCCACGCCAGCAGAGGCAGGCTAACGAATCCGGTCGCCAGCGCCCCCGCCACAAAGCGGCCATTTTGCAACACTGCTTTGTAATCCCGGCCCAGCTCTTTCAGCGAGAGTTTTTCGCCCAGACGGGTAGCCGTTTCCGGCATCGCGCGGTGCAGGCCGAAGAACGCGATGGCGGCGAGAACAGCAAAGAGCACAAACATCCCTTCCCACGGCGCAACGTGCACCCACGCGGCCCCCACCAGCGGCCCGAGTAAGGGGGCGATCAGCGCCACGTTCGCCATCAGCGCGGTAATTTTGATACACACCGCCTCCTCAAACGACTCCTGGATGGCGGCATACCCCACGGCACCGATAAAGCACAGGCTCACCCCCTGCAGGAAACGCAACAGGGTAAATTGTTCAATGTTTTGCGCCAGCAGCGTGGCGAGGCAGGTAACGATAAACCACACCACGCCCGTCAGCATCACCGGACGGCGGCCAATACGATCCGACAGCGGGCCTAACAGCCACTGCAAAAACATGCCGCCAGCCAGATAGGCGGTCATGGAGGTCGGCACCCACTCGATTCCCGCGTTGTACTGCTCCACAACGGCCAGCATACCGGGCTGGATCATATCGTTGCCGATATAGGTAGAGAATTCGTAGAGCACCAGACACAGAGGGAAAAGCAACGCCTGACGACCCAGACGTGAACCAGAAGAAGAACGGTTTAACATGCAATCTCTTTATAATGACAAAATCGCGACGAGTTTAATGAAATGCCGTAATCCGAGATAGTGATTTATCGAGGAGAAACAGAAATAAAGCACATATCGTCTTCGTTTAAGGTTTCCTTAAGTTGACAGATTTATGATAGCGCGATTACTCGTCACTGATCCCTAATTATGGCACTCACTTCCAGCCGTTCAGAATTGTCTAACTTACAGACTAATAAGACAAAACAGCTTTACCGCTTACCGTCCCGCTTTTATGGTTATCAGCTTTTGGTGCTAGTAGCGCTTGCCGTGGTGTTTACGTGGCTATCGCGCGATGAAGCGCTCGACAGATGGATCACCGGTTATTGGTATGACGCGGCGACACAGACTTTCCCGCTGCAGAAAGACCACCTGCTGGATCTGCTGAACCATCGTCTGGCGAAGTACATAGCGATTGCCTTAGGCGCCGTGGCGCTGCTTTACGGCGCTTACAAACGTAACGCAAGGCTTGTCACAGCCGCGCTGCTGATGGGGCTTGGCGCGCTGGTGGTCGGCATGCTGAAAAGCATCAGCCACCACAGCTGCCCGTGGGATCTGGTGGAATATGGCGGTAAGGCCGTGTCTTACCCCCTGTTCAGCGCCGTTCCGGCAGACAGCGGTCCGGGCCGCTGCTTCCCGGGTGGCCATTCTTCCAGCGGCTTTATGGTGATGGGGCTGTTTTTTGCCTTCTGGCGCGAGCGTCCGCGTCTCGCCTGGAGCTTTGTGGTCCTTGGCGCGGTTCTGGGTCTGGCGATGGGCTTCGGTCAGGTGATGCGCGGGGCACATTTTTTCTCTCACAACCTGTGGGCCGGGTGGTGGGTCTGGTTTTCCCAGGTGGCGGTCTACGGGCTGGTTTCCACCCGGTTTGCAAAAGAGTGATTACGCTATGCTAGAGAATCTGAATTATCAGCTGTTTTATCTGATCAACGCCACCCCGGCCTCGCCAGAGTGGATGATTGATTTTGCCACCTTTCTGGCGAAAGACCTTATCAGCATCGTGCCTGCGCTGGCTGCCATTCTCTGGCTGTGGGGGCCGCGCAGCCAGGTTAAGGCACAGCGTCAGCTGGTGATCAAAGTCGCGATGGCGCTCGGGGTAAGCGTGCTGGTCAGCTACTTCTCGGCCACGCGTTCCCGCACGATCGTCCTTTTGTCGATCGCATTGGCTACACCTTCCTGCACCACGCGCCGGATGACTCTTTCCCGAGCGATCACGGTACGGTGATCTTCACTTTCGCGCTGGCTTTCCTGTTCTGGCATCGCCTGTGGTCGGGTGCGGTGCTGATGGTGGTCGCTGTGGCTATCGCCTGGTCGCGCGTCTATCTTGGCGTCCACTGGCCGCTGGATATGGTGGGCGGTTTCCTGGTGGGGCTGATTGGCTGCGTGAGCGCGGCTATCCTGTGGAATCTCTTCGGTGAGGCGCTCTACCGCGGGCTCTCTTCGCTCTATCGCGCCATTTTTGCCATCCCGATCCGTAAGGGCTGGATACGTGACTAATCCCAACCGGACAGGTTACACTGAGCCCCCGCCCTGCGGGGGCTCACTTTTTTATCCCGAGGAACTATGGAAACACGACGCGATGACCGCATTGCTCAGCTGCTGCAGGCGCTGAAGCGCAGCGATAAGCTGCATCTGAAGGAAGCCGCCAACCTCCTCGGCGTCTCAGAGATGACCATTCGTCGCGATCTGAACAGCGACAGCGCCCCCGTGGTACTGCTGGGCGGGTACATCGTCCTTGAGCCGCGCAGCGCCAGCCATTATCTGATCAGCGACCAGAAGACGCGTCTGGTTGAAGAGAAGCGCAAAGCCGCGCGCCTTGCGGCTACGCTGGTTCAGCCGCACCAGACGCTGTTTTTTGACTGCGGCACCACTACGCCGTGGATTATCGAAGCCATTGACAGCAGTATTCCCTTTACCGCGGTGTGCTACTCCCTGAACACCTTTCTGGCGCTTCAGGAGAAACCCGAGTGCCGGGTGATCCTCTGCGGCGGCGAGTTTCACGCCAGCAACGCCATCTTTAAACCGCTTAACCTGCAGGACACGCTTAGCAATTTATGCCCGGACATCGCGTTTTATTCTGCCGCAGGCGTGAACGTGCGCCAGGGTGCAACCTGCTTTAATCTGGAGGAGCTGCCGGTCAAGCACTGGGCGTTAAATGCCGCGCAGTATCATGTGCTGGTGGTCGATCACAGCAAGTTTGGCAAGGTGCGTTCGGCAAGAATGGGCGAGCTGGCGCAGTTTGACGCTATCGTCAGCGATTGCCGCCCCGATGACGAGATTGTGGCCCATGCAAAGGCACAGCAGGTGAAGTTGATGTATTGAGGTTATGCCGGGTAAGCGCAGCGCCACCCGGCATAAAACTTAACTAAACCAGCTGCCAAACCAGCTATGGAATTTCATCAACACGAAATCCCACATCCGGCTGAAGAAGCCGCCCTCTTCCACCGCTTCCATCACAATCAGCGGACGCTGTTCAATCGACTTACCGTTTAGCTGGAAATCAATCGTCCCGACTACCTGGCCTTTTTTCAGCGGCGCGGTGAGCTGCGGGTCGGTCAGGGTATAGCTTGCTTTCAGGTTTTTCAGCTGACCGCGTGGAATGGTCACGGAACCGGCCTCACCCGCCCCCAGATTCACCTCGCTCTTGTCACCAAACCAGACGCGCTGGCTGACGAACGTGGCATCCGGTTTAATCGGCGTCACGGTTTCATAGAAGCGGAAGCCCCAGGTCAGCAGTTTTTCTGACTCGTTAAAGCGGATGCGGTCAGTTTTGGTGCCCAGCACCACCGAGATCAGGCGCATGTCGCCCTGCGTCGCGGAGGCCACCAGGTTGTAGCCCGCGCCGGCCGTAGTGCCGGTCTTCATTCCGTCCACGTTAACGTTGCTGCTCCACAGCAGGCGGTTGCGGTTCGGCTGGCGAATTTTGTTGAAGGTAAACTCTTTCTCTTTGTGGATGGCGTATTCATCCGGCACGTCGTGGATCAGCGCTTTTCCCAGCAGCGCCATGTCGCGCGCGGTACTGAACTGTCCCGGCGCATCCAGGCCGTGGACCGTTTTGAAGGTGGTGTTGGTTAAGCCGAGCTTTTGCGCATAGCCATTCATCAAACCAATGAAAGAATCCTGACTGCCGGCAACGTAGTCGGCCAGCGCGATACAGGCATCATTTCCCGACTGAATGATTACCCCTTTGTTCAGATCGGAGACGGAGACCTGATCGCCAGGCTTCAGGAACATCACCGACGAGCCCCGCAGCGCCGGGTTGCCGGTCGCCCAGGCATCCTTCCCGATGGTGACCATATCGTCCAGCTTGATCTTGCCCGCTTTTAACGCCTGCCCGACCACATAGCTGGTCATGATTTTGGTCAGGCTGGCCGGATCGAGTTTCTCATCCGCATTGCCTTCCGCCAGCACCTTACCGCTGGAATAGTCCATCAGTATCCAGGCGCGCGCGTCCACAGGCGGCGCTTCGGGCGCAGCCTGTTCAGCCGCGTAGAGTGTTGGTGCAAACAGGAAAAGAAGCGCAGAGCCTGCCGCCAGGCTGCGCAGAGAAGTCATTTTTCGCGTCATAAATGCCACCCGAGTGTCCATTCAAAAATTACGTCACATCACCGTGTCGCAAGAAGCGATGAGTAATAGCGCACTAAAACGGTTAAAGAAACCCAACGAGGGTAAAGTTATTAAAGTTTATGCAATAACATTCATTTACGCTTTGATTCAGGCGATTTTTTTGTCTTCTGTTGCGTAATTGTTAGGTTTATCTCACCATGGCAAAAAGCCGACCCGGATTCACACTCATCAGGAGTAAATATGATTACGCTGTGGGGCAGGAATAATTCAACCAACGTGAAGAAAGTGCTCTGGACGCTGGAGGAACTGGATTTACCGTTTAACCAAATCATGGCTGGCATGTCGTTCGGCGTGAACAAAGAGGCCGACTATCTGGCGATGAACCCGAACGGCCTGGTGCCGCTGCTGCGCGATGACGAAACAGACGCAACGCTTTGGGAGTCCAACACCATTGTGCGTTACCTCGCCGCCCAGTACGGTCTTGGCCGCCTGTGGGTTGAAAACCCGGCGCAGCGCGCGCAGGGTGAGAAGTGGATGGACTGGGCAAATCAGACGCTCTCTCCCGTTCACCGCGTGATCCTGATGGGGCTGGTGAGAACCCCTGAAGCCGAGCGCGACTACCCCGCCATTCATGCCGCGCAGGATGCCTGCGAAAACCTGTTTGCGATGATGGACGATGAGCTGGCGAAGCACGCCTGGTTCTCCGGCGATACGTTCGGCGTGGGGGACATTGCCGTAGCGCCGTTCGTCTGGAACCTGACCAACCTCGGTCTGAAATGGACGCCGCGCCCGAACCTTGACCGCTGGCTTAAGCAGCTTGGCGAGCGCCCGGCGTACCGTAACGTGGTGATGATCCCGGTCACCTGATTACGCACCGGACGGGCTGACTTTTAACAGCTGCCCGTCCGTTTCGTCGGTCAGGACATACAGATAGCCATCCGGCCCCACCCGCACGTCGCGAATACGTTGCTCCCGGTCGCCCAGGATCCGCCCGTCCTCCGTCACCTTATTGCCGTCCACGCTCAGCACGATAACGTCCTTTTCCTTCAGCGCCCCAATAAACAGCTTGTTTTTCCACTGCGGGAACACATCGCTATTATAGAACGCCATGCCGCTGACCGCGGGCGACACTTTCCAGACAAACAGCGGCTTTTCGGCTCCCTCAACGTGCTCGCCTTTGGCCTCCGGGATTTTCAGCCCGCTGTAGTTAATGCCGTGCGTTGCCAGCGGCCAGCCGTAATTTTTGCCCTTCTCCGGGATGTTGATTTCATCCCCGCCGCGCGGGCCGTGCTCGTTCAGCCACAGCGTGTCGCTCCACGGGTTCATCGCCATCCCCTGCGGGTTACGAATGCCATAGGACCAAATTTCCGGCCGCGCGCCGGAGGTGTTCACAAAGGGGTTATCCGGCGGCACTTTACCGTCTTCGGTGAGGCGCACCACTTTACCCTGCAGCTTGTCCAGATCCTGCGCCGTCGGGCGCTGATTGTTCTCACCGAGTCCAATAAAGAGATACCCTTTGCCGTCGAACACCAGTCGCCCACCAAAATGGTTACCGGTTGAGAGTTTCGGCATCTGGCGGAACACCACCTGGAATCCCTCGATGCGGGAAAGATCGTCGCTCAGGCGACCATAGCCCACCGCCGTTCCGGCCTTGCCGTCACGCCCGGCTTCGGCGTAGCTCAGCCAGACGCGGCGCGACTTTTCAAAATCAGGCGCCAGCACCACGTCCAGCAGTCCTCCCTGGCCGTTCGCCCACACCTTCGGCACGCCGACAATGGGATCGGAAAGTCCTTTCCCGGCCTGCCAGCGCTTGAGCTGCCCGCCCTTAAGAGTGACCAGTAAACCGTCATTACCCGGCAGGAACGCCATCGACCAGGGGTGATCGAGTCGGTTTTGCAGCACCTCAACCTTTACCGCCTCTGGCGCAGCAAGAAGCGAAAACGGAATGAACAATGCAGGCAGGAAAATCAACGAGGATCGAGGCATAAAGCGCTCCTTTTTCGGCATATGGCATAAAGATTAGCCATTACCTCCGGGCGCGTTACCACTTTTACAAAAGCTTAATCAGATGGGGGGAGTTGCCTCCCCCCGAACTCAGTGTTGTGCAAGCGTCTCGTGCTTGTTAAGACACATGATGCAAAGAGAGAGCGTTGTCAGGCAGTTTTCAAGCTTCTCCGCGTTAACAGCGATAAAATTTGGGCAGTCGTGGCGTCCGTTCATCAAACATACCCCTGCAATGGAGAGCACCTCAGCGGCGCGACGCAGCGCCATCAGCTCGCATTCATCGTATTCCGCCTTCAGGGTCGGTGCTTTTTCACGCATGAAATTACACAGTTCAAACAGATTATCACGCAGATGTTCGCTTTCGCTGACTGACATATAGCCCTTTGCCTTCCTGAGCTGCAGATAGGCGGCCAGGTCGATTCGGGCGTTGATCAGCTTGTTAAGCAGATCGCGTTTCAGTCTGTCAACGGACATGCTATTTCCTCCTCTGTCAGCCATGTTGCACATTCAGAATAAGGTCATTTTTTGTACAGTTTAATGCCTGAGATCAATTATTCTTAACTGATTAACATTATTTACAATGTTACAACCTCGGCCTGGCGCATCCGCCTTGCAAAGAGTGTATAAATCCCCCGCGATACGCTGTAAAATCCCGCCCTGATAACTCCATAATTGATGAATTTTTAACCTATGAGCAATGTTACGCACCAGCCGAAAATCGGCTTCGTCTCCCTGGGCTGCCCGAAAAACCTGGTGGATTCCGAACGCATCCTGACCGAACTGCGCACCGAAGGCTATGACGTGGTGCCAAGCTACGACAACGCCGATATGGTGATCGTTAACACCTGCGGGTTTATCGACAGCGCGGTCCAGGAGTCACTGGAAGCCATCGGTGAAGCGCTGACCGAAAACGGCAAAGTGATTGTTACCGGCTGCCTGGGCGCGAAAGTGGACCAAATCCGCGAGGTGCACCCAAAGGTGCTGGAGATCACCGGCCCGCACAGCTACGAGCAGGTGCTGGAACATGTTCATCACTACGTGCCAAAACCAAAGCACAACCCGTTCCTGAGCCTGGTGCCGGAACAGGGCGTAAAGCTGACGCCGCGTCACTACGCCTACCTGAAAATTTCTGAAGGCTGCAACCATCGCTGCACCTTCTGCATCATCCCGTCGATGCGTGGCGATCTGGTGAGCCGTCCGATTGGCGAAGTGCTGGCGGAAGCCAAACGTCTGGCCGATGCGGGCGTGAAGGAGCTGCTGGTGATTTCCCAGGACACCTCGGCTTACGGCGTAGACGTTAAACACCGCTCCGGTTTCCACAACGGCGAGCCGGTGAAAACCAGCATGGTGGGCCTGTGCGAGCAGCTGTCCAAACTCGGTATCTGGACGCGTCTGCACTACGTCTACCCGTACCCGCACGTTGACGACGTGATCCCGCTGATGGCGGAAGGCAAAATTCTGCCGTACCTGGACATCCCGCTGCAGCACGCCAGCCCGCGTATCCTGAAGCTGATGAAACGCCCTGGCTCCGTTGACCGCCAGCTGGCGCGCATCAAGCAGTGGCGTGAAATCTGTCCGGATCTGACCCTGCGCTCCACCTTTATCGTCGGCTTCCCGGGTGAAACCGAAGAAGACTTCCAGATGCTGCTCGACTTCCTGAAAGAAGCCCGTCTGGACCGCGTCGGCTGCTTCAAGTACAGCCCGGTGGAAGGCGCAACCGCCAACGAGCTGGCGGATCAGGTGCCGGAAGAGGTTAAGGAAGAGCGCTGGAACCGCTTCATGCAGCTGCAGCAGCAGATCTCTGCTGAACGTCTGCAGGAGAAAGTGGGCCGCGAGATCATGGTTATCATCGACGAAGTGGACGAAGAAGGCGCGATTGGCCGTAGCATGGCGGACGCCCCTGAAATCGACGGCGCGGTGTACCTGAACGGCGAAACCAACGTTAAGCCGGGTGATATTATTCGCGTCAAAGTTGAAAACGCGGACGAGTATGACCTGTGGGGTAGCCGGGTTTAATCTCACTGCACATCTTTTACAGGCCGGGTAAGGCGTAGCCGCCACCCGGCACATTTCACTGCACTACCCTTTAATCCTCGGATCCAGCGCGTCGCGCAGCCCATCCCCCAGCAAATTAAACGCCAGCACGGTCAGAAAAATAGCCAGGCTCGGGAAAATCGCCACGTGTGGCGCAATCACCATATCCGCCCTCGCCTCGTTCAGCATCGCGCCCCATTCCGGTGTCGGAGGCTGCGCGCCTAAGCCCAGAAACGACAGGCTGGCCGCCGAAATAATCGACACGCCGATACGCATGGTGAAATAGACTACGATGGACGACACCGTCCCGGGCAGAATATGGCTGAACAGAATGGTGGTATCGCTGGCTCCCATGCTGCGGGCGGATTCAATAAACGTCTGCTGTTTCAGCACCAGCGTGTTGCCGCGCACCAGGCGGGCAAAGGCCGGAATCGAAAAGACCGCCACCGCGATAATGACGTTGGCCATGCCGCTGCCCATAATGGCGACAACGGCAATCGCCAGCAGAATGCCGGGGAAAGCAAACAGCACGTCGCAGATGCGCATGATGATGCGGTCCCACCAGCCTTCATAATACCCGGCGACGAGCCCCAGCACGGTACCGATAGCTGCGCCGATCAGCACCGCGACTACCCCGGCGGCGAGAGAAATTTGCGCCCCCACCAGCACGCGGCTGAAGATATCGCGGCCAAGCGAGTCCACGCCGAACCAGTGCAGCATTGAGGGGCCGTCGTTCAGACGGTCGTAGTCAAAGTAGTTTTCCGCATCAAACGGCGCTATCCACGGCGCAACGACCGCCACGGCAATCAGCACCAGCACGAACAGCCCCGCCGCCATTGCGACCGGCTGACGGCGAAAACGTCGCCAGAATTCGGACCACGGGGTGCGGACATGCTCCGGTTTCAGCCCCGGCATCGCGTTCAAAACGGCCTGACGCCGCCAGTTCAACAATCGCATCTTACTTATACCTGATGGCCGGGTTAATGGCGGCGTAGAGCACGTCCACCACTAAGTTGATAAGAATAAACTCCAGCGAGAAAAGCAGGACTTCTGCCTGAATCACCGGGTAGTCGCGCATCTCGACGGTCGACCAGCAGGCGCCCCAGCCCCGGCCAGTTGAAGACCTTTTCCACGACGATAGAGCCACCCAGCAGGAAACCAAACTGTAGCCCCATCATCGTCACCACCGGGATCATCGCATTGCGGAACCCGTGCTTGAGAATGACCCACTTCTCGCTGACCCCTTTCGCCCGCGCGGTGCGGATATAATCTTCGCTCAGCACGTCCACGAACGAGGCGCGGGTAAAGCGGGCCATCACCGCCGACACGGCAGCGCCCAGCGTCATGGAGGGCAGAATGTAATGCTTCCAGGTATCGGCCCCGACGGTCGGCAGCCAGCCCAGTTCAACGGAAAAGATTTGCATCAGCAGCATCCCCAGCGCGAATGCCGGGAAGGAGATGCCGGTCACCGCCAGGGCCATGCCGAGCTTGTCCGGCCAGCGGTTGCGCCAGACGGCCGCAATAATCCCCGCGCCCAGCCCAAACGCCACCGCCCAGCCCATGCTGGCAATCGTTAGCCAGAACGTGGGCATAAAGCGGCTGGCAATCTCCTCCGACACCGGACGCCTCGACACCATCGAGATACCAAAATCGCCCTGCAGAACGTTACACATATAGTGCAGAAACTGCATATACAGCGGCTGGTCGAGGCCCAGCTGTTTACGCACCAGCTCAATGACGGTGGCATCCGCTTCGGGCCCGGCTACCAGACGCGCCGGATCGCCCGGCAGCATATGGACAAACAAAAACACCAGCACCGCCACTATCAGTAGCGTCGGGATAAGCCCCAGCAGACGTTTACAAACATAATTCAGCATGAGGTTTATTTTAAATCCGCATCGTCAAAGCTAAAGCCGGTGTCCGGCATGATGTAGAACCCGGTCAGCGCTTTGTTATGGGCTGAGACCAGTTTCTCCACCACCAGCGGTACCCACGGCGACTCTTTCCAGATAATGTCCTGCGCGTCCTTGTAGAGGCGGGCTTTCTCATCCGGTTTGGTGGTTTTCAGGGCATCGGCCAGGTCTTTGTCCACCTGCGGATTGCTGTAAAACGCGGTGTTGAACAGGGTTGGCGGCCAGTTCTGCGAGGCGAACAGCGGCGACAGCGCCCAGTCGGCTTCACCGGTCGAGGCCGTCCAGCCGGTGTAGAACATCCGCACGCCGCTCTCTTTCTGCCCTTTCCCCTCCACTTCTGCCGCACGCTGCCCGGCATCCATCGCGGTGACCTGCGCCTTAATGCCGACCTGCGCCAGCTGCTGCTGGGTGAACTGCAGCACCTTCTGGGCGGTGCTGTGATTGTGCGACGACCACAGCGTGGTGCTGAAGCCGTTCGGGAAACCCGCCTCTTTCAGCAGCTCGCGCGCTTTGGCCGGATCGTACGGCCACGGCTGATAGCTTTGCGCATACGCAATAGACGGCGGTAGCACGCCGGTGGCCGGGGTGGCATAACCCGCAAAAGCGACCTTCACCAGCGCCTGACGGTTGATGGCATAGTTGATGGCTTCACGCACCTTCGGGTTATCGAACGGCTTCTGCGTGACGTTCATGCTGATGTAGCGCTGCATGATAGACGGGCTGGCAACCAGCTCCAGCTTGCTGTTTTTCTGCAGAATGGCGGCCTGCTCATACGGGATGGGGAAGGCAAACTGCGCCTCGCCGGTTTGCAGCATTGCCGCGCGGGTGTTGTTATCCACCACCGGACGCCAGGTGATGGTGTCCAGCTTCGGCAGACCCTGCTGCCAGTATCCCGCGAATTTTTTCACCTTCACAAAATCGGTCTGGTTCCAGGTGAGCAGCTCGTACGGACCGGTTCCCACCGGGTGGAAGCCGATCTCTTTACCGTACTTTTTCAGCGCGGCGGGTGAGATCATCGCCGTCGCCGGATGCGCCAGAATATTGATAAACGCGGAGAATGGCTCTTTCAGGGTGATTTTTACCGTTGCCGGGTCGACTACCTCGGTGCTGGCGATATTTTTATACAGGTTATAGCGCTTGAGGCTGTTTTCAGGATTGCTGGCACGGTCGAGGTTGACCTTTACCGCCTCCGCATTGAAATCAGTCCCGTCCTGGAACTTCACGCCGGAACGGAGCTTGATGGTATAGACCAGCCCGTCGTCGGATACGGTGTACCCCTCCGCCAGCACATTTTTCAGCTTCATCTCTCTGTCGAGACCAAACAGCCCCTGATAGAACGATTTCGCCACCGCCTGGGAGAGCGTGTCGTTGGCGTCGTACGGATCGAGCGTGGTGAAGTTGGAGCCGACGGCAACCACCACGTCTTTGGCGGCGAACGCGGGGGCAGCGGCCAGGGCTGCCGTCACGCTCGCGGCTAACAACCATCTACGCGCTACAAATGTAACCATTGTGTTCTCCTGCCTGTTGTAAGTTATAACCGTGAGAAGGCATTGTCCTGGCGCGGCGGAGCCACGAAGTGGCCCGGACCAACCTCACGCAGCGTGACGCGCTCCACGGCTTCGCCGCGTTTACGAATGTTGCTCGGCATCTCATCCTGCAGCAGCACGCGCTGGCCGTGACGGTGCGCGGGATCGGCAACCGGCACCGCCGCAATAAGCTTGCGGGTGTAGGGGTGCTGCGGGTTCTCAAACACCGCCCTTCGCGGGCCAATCTCCACGATCTGCCCCATAAACATCACCGCCACGCGGTGGCTGATACGCTCTACCACCGCCATATCGTGCGAGATAAACAGGAAGGCAATCCCCATATCCCGCTGTAAATCCAGCAGTAAGTTGATAATTTGCGCCCGGATCGAGACATCCAGCGCCGAGACGGACTCATCCGCAATCACCACCTTCGGGTTCAGCGCCAGCGCGCGGGCGATGCAGATACGCTGCCGCTGCCCGCCGGAAAACTCGTGCGGATAACGCCAGGCATGTTCCGGCTTCAGGCCAACGCGCTCCAGCAGCCAGGCCACACGACGCTGCGCCGCCTCGCCGTCGAGCAGGTTATGCACCCGCAGCGGCTCCATAATTGAGTACCCTACCGTATGGCGCGGGTCGAGAGAGGCATACGGATCCTGGAAGATAAACTGAATATCTCGCCGTATCGCCTGTAATTTATTATCTGGCAGAGTGTCGATTCGTTCACCGTTAAAGGTTATCGTCCCCTCCTGGGTCTCCACAAGCCTGAGCAGCGCCCGCCCGGTGGTGGATTTCCCGCAGCCGGACTCTCCTACCAGCGCCAGCGTTTCACCCGGCCAGAGATCAAAACTGACGTTTTCCACCGCATGCACTTCGCGCTTCAGGCGGTTGAAAATTCCGCTGCGCAGCGGAAAGCGGGTCACCAGATTGCGCACTTCGAGTATCGGTTTGCCCGACACCACGGTGTCCTGCTCGCCTTCATCCTCCTGCGGCTCTGTCGCCTCCAGGGAAATCAGCGGAAAACGACGCGGCAAATCGCTGCCGTTCATCGCTCCAAGCCGCGGCACCGCCGCCAGCAGCGCTTTGGTGTAAGGATGCTCGGGGGCATGGAAAATCTGCTCGACCGCCCCGGTTTCCACAGCATTGCCCTTGTGCATCACCAGCACCCGATCGGCGATGTCAGCCACTACGCCCATATCGTGGGTGATGAAAATCACCCCCATCTCCATCTCCTGCTGCAGCACTTTGATGAGCTGCAGGATCTGCGCCTGAATCGTCACGTCCAGCGCCGTCGTCGGCTCATCGGCGATCAGCACCGCCGGACGGCAGGAGAGCGCCATGGCAATCATCACCCGCTGGCGCATGCCGCCGGAAAGCTGATGCGGGTAGCGCCCCAGAATGGCCTGCGCCTCCGGAATGCGCACCAGCTCCAGCATGCGTCGGGCCTCTTTGAGCGCCTCATCGCCGCTCAGCCCCTGATGCAGCCGGATGGACTCGGCAATTTGTTCCCCGACCGGGAACACCGGGTTCAGGGAGGTCATCGGCTCCTGGAAGATCATCGCGATATCCGCCCCGCGCACGCCCTGCATCTGCGCGCCGCTTAGCTCGTTTAAATCGATGACCTGACGGTTACGGCGGCGCAGGAGCATTTTCTCGCTGCTGATTTGCCCGCCCGTCTGTTCCAGCAGGCGCATCAGCGCCAGCGCGGTGACCGATTTCCCGGAGCCGGATTCGCCAACAATCGCCAGCGTCTCGCCGCGCCTGAGCGAGAACGATAAATTCTGTACTGCGGGGATGAACTGCCGCTCTTCCTGAAACGCAATATTCAGCTGATGGACAGCCAGCACCTCGCGGTTGTCCAGTTCTTCAGTGTGCGGCACGCGCTGCCCCCTTATTCACGATAGATGCCCGTACTCGGCTCATCACCGGCATAACCCCAGGCGCGGTACATGCCTTCGCTGTTGAACGGCAGGGCCACGTTGCCCTCACGATCGACCGCAATCAGCCCGCCGACGCCGCCCAGGGCAGGTAATTTTTCCATCACCACGCGCTCGCAAGCCTCGCTCAGGCTTAAACCGCCGTAATCCATCAGCGCGGTGATGTCGTAGGCCGCGAGGGCGCGAATAAACACTTCCCCGGTGCCGGTACACGACACCGCCGCCGTGGCGTTATTGGCATAGCAGCCCGCGCCGGGCAGCGGGCTGTCGCCGACGCGTCCCGGCAGCTTGTTGGTCATGCCGCCCGTTGACGTCGCCGCCGCGAGGTTACCGGCTTTATCGAGCGCCACCGCGCCGACCGTGCCCATTTTGGTGGTTTCATCCAGCGGCGCAGTATGGTCAAGCTGCGTTATACCCGCCGTACGGGCTTCCAGCAGCTGCTGATAGCGTTCTTCCGTGGAAAACAGATCCGGCGATACCGGTTCCATTCCGTGCTCAAAGGCAAATTTTTCCGCCCCAGCGCCCGCCAGCAGAACGTGCGGGCTCTCCTCCATAACCAGACGCGCCGCCAGCACCGGATTTCGCAGATGGCTCACGCCCGCCACGGCGCCCGCCTTCAGGGTGACGCCGTCCATCACGCAGGCGTCCAGCTCGTGGGTTTCATCCCGGGTAAAGACCGAACCTATTCCGGCATTAAAGAGCGGACACTCTTCCAGCAGGCGCACCGCCTCGGTGACCACATCCAGCGCGCTCTCGCCCGCTTCCAGCATTTTCTGGCCCGTTTCCACAATGGCGTACAGTGCGTCAATGTAGCGCTTTTCCTGCTCGGGACTGAGCTGTGCACGGGTGATTGCCCCTGCGCCGCCATGAATTGCGATTACCGCATTAACCATTCGCATCACCCGTTAGCCTGATTCGCGGCTTTTTCTATAAATATCATTATCGTCGATGAAACTTCAGATGATTTTTGAATATAGAAAGACGCAACAGTGATGTAAAGCGTACACCCATCGGGTCATACAGTTAGCCGCACTTTTCTGCCATAATGGGCGCTTTCGTTGTTACTCCGCAGGAGCCCACCATGGATTTTACCGCCGGACTGATGCCGCTTGAGACGGCACTCTCGCAGATGCTTGACCGTATTTCTCCGCTGCATGACGTTGAGACGCTGCCGCTTATGCGCTGTTTTGGTCGTATTGCCGCGCGCGATATCGTCTCGCCGATGAACGTGCCGGGGTTCGATAACTCCGCGATGGACGGTTACGCGGTGCGCCTGGCGGATCTCCAGACGGGTAACGCCCTGCCGGTGGCGGGTAAAGCCTTTGCGGGCCAGCCGTTTAGCGGCGAATGGCCTGCTGGCACCTGCGTGCGCATCATGACCGGCGCGCCGGTTCCGCAGGGCTGCGACGCCGTGGTGATGCAGGAAGAGACCGAGCAGACCGACGACGGCGTGCGTTTTACCGCGAACGTTAAAGCGGGCCAGAACATCCGCCGCACGGGCGAAGACATCACCCTCGGCGCGACCGTTTTTGCCGCCGGGCAGAAATTGACGGTAGGTGAACTACCGGTGCTGGCGTCGCTCGGCATCGCCGAAGTTGACGTTGTCCGCAAGGTGCGCGTGGCGGTCTTCTCCACCGGCGACGAGCTGCAGCTTCCGGGCCAGCCGCTGCAGGACGGCCAGATTTATGACACCAACCGCCTGGCGGTACACCTGATGCTGGAACAGCTGGGCTGCGAGGTGATTAACCTCGGCATCATTCCAGACGACCCGGAAAAACTGCGCGCGGCGTTTATCGAGGCGGACAAATCCGCCGACGTGGTCATCAGCTCCGGCGGCGTCTCCGTGGGCGAAGCGGATTACACCAAAACCCTGCTTGAAGAGCTGGGAGAAATCGCCTTCTGGAAGCTGGCGATTAAGCCGGGCAAACCGTTCGCGTTTGGCAAGCTTCCGCACAGCTGGTTCTGCGGCCTGCCGGGTAACCCGGTCTCTGCGGCACTCACCTTCTACCAGCTGGCGATCCCGCTGCTGGCGAAGCTTTCCGGCAACAAAGCCAGCCCGCTGCCGGAACGCCTGCGCGTGCGTGCCGCTACGCGCCTGAAAAAATCGCCGGGTCGTCTCGATTTCCAGCGCGGCATTCTGGTCCGCGGCGCGGACGGTGAGCTCGAAGTGAGCACCACCGGACATCAGGGCTCGCACATTTTCAGCTCCTTCAGTCTGGGTAACTGCTTCATCGTGCTGGAGCGCGAGCGCGGCAACGTGGAAGCCGGCGAATGGGTTGAGGTTGAGCGCTTTAACCACCTGTTCGGAGGCTGACATGACGGTGGAGCTGAGCGACCAGGAGATGATGCGCTACAACCGCCAGATCGTGCTGCGCGGGTTTGACTTTGAGGGCCAGGAAGCGCTTAAGGCAGCCAATGTGCTGGTCGTCGGTCTCGGCGGGCTGGGCTGCGCCGCCGCGCAGTATCTTGCGGCGGCGGGCGTGGGCAGGATGACGCTGTTGGATTTCGATACCGTCTCGGTGTCCAACCTGCAGCGCCAGACGCTGCACAGCGACGCGACGGTTGGCCAGCCGAAAGTGGACTCTGCCCGCACGGCGCTGGCGCGCATCAACCCCAACGTTCAGTTCACCCTGATTGACGCGATGCTGGATGACGACGCGCTGTTCGCGCAGATTGCGCAGCACGATCTGGTGCTCGACTGCACCGATAACGTCGCCGTCCGTAACCAGCTGAACGCGGGCTGTTTTGCCCACAAAATCCCGCTGGTCTCCGGCGCGGCGATCCGCATGGAGGGGCAAATCAGCGTCTTCACGTACGCGGATGGTGAACCCTGCTACCGCTGCCTGAGCCGTCTGTTTGGCGAGAATGCGCTGACCTGCGTCGAGGCGGGCGTGATGGCGCCACTCGTCGGCGTGATTGGCTCATTGCAGGCAATGGAAGCGATCAAAGTGCTGGCGCACTACGGCACGCCCGCAGCGGGGAAAATCGTGATGTATGACGCGATGACCTGTCAGTTCCGCGAGATGAAGCTGATGCGCAATCCGGGGTGTGAGGTTTGCGGAGGTTAAAGCAAACGGCAACCTTCAGGTTGCCGTTTTAGTGTTTGCTCCCTCTCCCTTTGGGAGAGGGTTGGGGTGAGGGCATCAGGCCGCACCCGTCAGATAGACGTCCGTCCAAACGCTCCCTGCCAGTCCTGCTCAAACTTCACTATCGCCGCATCCACCGCAGGGGAAGTAATAAACTGCTGCGCGACGTCCAGCGGCAGCGTGATGGACTCGCACCCTGCCAGCAGGCAGTCCAGCGCCTGACGCGGGGTTTTAAAGCTCGCGGCCAGCACCTTTGACTGCGGCGCGTGCAGCGCCAACAGCTGCTGCAGTTCAATCACGGTCTGGATCCCGTCCCCGCCCTGCGCGTCCACGCGGTTAACGTAAGGGGCCACATACTCTGCTCCGGCCAGGGCGGACAGCATCCCCTGCGCGGCGCCGTACACCGCCGTGCCCAGCGTCGGGATCCCTTCCGCTTTCAGCATCTTAATCGCCGCCAGCCCTTCTGCGCTCACCGGCACCTTCACCACCAGGTCGTTAATGATAGCGCGCAGCTTGCGCGCGTCTTCCACCATCCCTTCGGCGGTGGTTGCCATCACCTGCGCGAAGAGACGCCCCTTGCCGCCCAGCGCGTCGTGCAGCGCGGGCAGCAGCTCGTCGAGCGGCGTTTTACCGGCAGCAACGATGCTTGGGTTGGTGGTCACGCCCGCCAGCGGGAAGATACGCGCCAGCTTTTTGACTGCCGCAACGTCAGATGTGTCGAGATAAAGTTCCATGATGTCACCCTCAAAATTAGCCTGCACTTACCCTATCACGATAAAACCTGCTCAAGAGTTGACCTGCATCAAGATAACTTTCATTCGAAAGTCATTTAATCTTCATATGCAACTTGAGGGCAAAAATATGATCTTCAATATTCAGCGTTACTCCACCCACGACGGCCCCGGTATTCGAACCGTAGTGTTCCTGAAAGGCTGCTCGCTGGGCTGTCGCTGGTGCCAGAACCCGGAAAGCCGCTCGCGCAGCCGGGACGTACTGTTTGACGCGCGCCTGTGTCTGGAAGGCTGCGACCTGTGTCAGCTGGCGGCACCGGGCTGTATCGAACGCGCGCTCAATGGCCTGGTCATCCACCGCGAAAAGCTGAGTGAAGAGACGCTTAATGCCCTCACCGACTGCTGTCCAACGCAGGCGCTTACCGTCTGCGGTGAAGAGAAGCAGGTGGACGAGATCATGGCCACCGTGTTGCGCGACAAACCTTTTTATGACCGCAGCGGCGGCGGGATCACCCTCTCCGGCGGCGAGCCGTTTATGAACCCGGAGCTGGCGCACGCCCTGTTCAAGGCCAGCCACGAACAGGGTATCCACACCGCCGTCGAAACCTGCCTTCACGTGCCGTGGCACTATATCGAGCCGTCATTACCGTACGTCGATCTGTTCCTTGCCGACCTTAAGCACGTCGATGGAGCGGTGTTCAAACAGTGGACCGACGGTTCGGCCAAACGGATCCTGGACAACCTGAAGCGCCTCGCCGCTGCCGGGAAAAAGATCACCATCCGCGTGCCGCTGATCCAGGGCTTTAACGCCGATGAAGCGTCCATCACAGCCATTACCAACTTCGCCGCCGACGAACTCGGCGTCGATGATATTCATTTTTTGCCGTATCACACGCTGGGCATGAACAAATACACCCTGCTCAGCCAACCCTACTCTGCCCCTGACAAACCGCTGGATAACCCTGCCCTGCTGGATTTCGCGCAGCAGTACGCCTGCCAGAAAGGGTTAACCGCGACCTTACGAGGATAAACCTATGACCACCCTGAATCTCAACACCCTCAGCGAACGTATTAAAGCGCATAAAATGGCGCTGGTGCATATCGTCAAGCCGCCGGTCTGTACCGAGCGCGCGCAGCATTACACCGAAATGTACCAGCAGCACATGGACAAGCCGATCCCGGTGCGTCGCGCGCTGGCGCTGGCACATCACCTGGCGGAACGCACCATCTGGATCAAGCACGACGAGCTGATTATCGGCAACCAGGCAAGCGAAGTGCGCGCCGCGCCGATCTTCCCGGAATATACCGTCTCCTGGATTGAGAAAGAGATTGACGATCTGGCGGACCGTCCGGGTGCGGGCTTCGCGGTGAGCGAAGAGAACAAGCGTGTTCTGCATGAAATCTGCCCGTGGTGGCGCGGCCAGACGGTGCAGGACCGCTGCTACGGCATGTTCACCGACGAGCAGAAAGGCCTGCTGGAAACCGGCATCATCAAAGCCGAAGGCAACATGACCTCCGGCGACGCGCACCTGGCGGTAAACTTCCCGCTGGTGCTGGAGAAAGGTCTCGACGGCCTGCGCGCCAAAGTGGACGAGCGCCGCTCGCGCATCAACCTGACGGTGCTGGAAGACCTGCACGGCGATCAGTTCCTGAAGGCAATTGATATCGTGCTGGAAGCCGTCAGCCTGCACATCAAACGCTTCGCCGACCTGGCGCGTGAGATGGCGTCTACGGAAACCCGCGAAAGCCGCCGCGACGAGCTGCTGGCGATGGCGGAAAACTGCGACGTGATTGCCCACGAGCCGCCAAAAACCTTCTGGCAGGCGCTGCAGCTGTGCTACTTCATTCAGCTGATCCTGCAGATTGAGTCCAACGGCCACTCCGTCTCCTTCGCGCGTATGGACCAGTATCTCTATCCGTACTACCGCCGCGACGTGGAGCTGGACCAGAGCCTGGACCGCGAGCACGCCATCGAGCTGCTGCACAGCTGCTGGCTGAAGCTGCTGGAAGTGAACAAGATCCGCTCCGGCTCGCACTCCAAGGCCTCCGCCGGTAGCCCGCTGTACCAGAACGTCACCATTGGTGGTCAGAAGCTGGTTAACGGCGAGCCGATGGATGCGGTGAACCCGCTCTCTTACGCGATTCTGGAATCCTGCGGTCGCCTGCGCTCCACCCAGCCGAACCTGAGCGTGCGCTATCACGCGGGCATGAGCAACGACTTCCTCGACGCCTGCGTGCAGGTGATCCGCTGCGGCTTCGGGATGCCGGCATTTAACAACGATGAAATCGTGATCCCGGAATTTATCAAGCTTGGCGTGGAGCGCGACGATGCGTATGACTACGCGGCCATCGGCTGTATCGAAACCGCGGTGGGCGGCAAGTGGGGCTACCGCTGCACCGGCATGAGCTTTATCAACTTTGCCCGCGTCATGCTGGCGGCGCTGGAAGGCGGCCGCGACGCCACCAGCGGCAAGGTATTCCTGCCGCAGGAGAAAGCGCTCTCTGCCGGGAACTTCGACAATTTCGATGAGGTGATGGCGGCGTGGGACAGCCAGATCCGCTACTACACCCGCAAATCCATCGAGATCGAGTACGTGGTGGATACCATGCTGGAAGAGAACGTCCACGATATTCTCTGCTCGGCGCTGGTGGACGACTGCATCGAGCGCGCGAAAAGCATCAAGCAGGGCGGCGCGAAGTATGACTGGGTCTCCGGCCTGCAGGTGGGTATCGCCAACCTCGGCAACAGCCTGGCAGCGGTGAAAAAGCTGGTCTTTGAGCAGGGCGCTATCGGTCAGCAGCAGCTGGCGGCGGCGCTGGCGGATGATTTCGACGGGCTGACCCACGAGCAGCTGCGCCAGCGCCTGATCAACGGCGCGCCGAAGTACGGCAACGACGACGACAGCGTGGACATGCTGCTGACCCGAGCCTATCAGACCTACATTGAGGAGCTGAAGCAGTACCACAACCCGCGCTACGGCCGCGGCCCGATTGGCGGTAACTACTACGCAGGCACCTCTTCCATCTCCGCGAACGTGCCGTTTGGCGCGGCGACGATGGCGACGCCGGACGGACGTAAGGCGCATACCCCACTGGCGGAAGGGGCAAGCCCGGCCTCCGGTACGGACCACCTCGGCCCGACGGCGGTGATCGGCTCGGTCGGTAAACTACCTACCGAGGCGATCCTGGGCGGCGTGCTGCTTAACCAGAAGCTGAATCCGTCGACGCTGGAAAACGACAGCGACCGACAGAAGCTGATGGTACTGCTGCGTACCTTCTTCGAGGTGCACAAGGGCTGGCATATTCAGTACAACATTGTCTCCCGCGAAACGCTGCTGGAAGCGAAGAAGCACCCGGACCAGTACCGCGACCTGGTAGTGCGCGTGGCGGGTTACTCGGCGTTCTTCACCGCCCTGTCGCCGGATGCGCAGGACGATATTATCGCCCGTACTGAGCATACGCTGTAAGAAAACGCCCGGTGGCGCTGCGCTTACCGGGCCTACAGAGTCTCCCCGTAGGCCGGGTAAGGCGAAGCCGCCACCCGGCTTTCTGACTTTCATTCGAAATTAAATTTGTGCTCCCCGTCACCTTGTTATTAGAATGTTTCAAAACGCAGTGACCCAGGAGCACAGTATGACCGTTAAAGTTATCGTCACCGATATGGACGGAACTTTCCTTGATGATGCCAAGCAGTACGATCGTGACCGCTTCCAGGCACAGTTTGAGCAGCTTAAATCCCGCAATATTGAATTCGTTGTCGCCAGCGGCAACCAGTATTACCAGCTCATCTCCTTCTTCCCCGAACTGAAAGAGCAGATCTCCTTCGTGGCGGAGAACGGCGCGCTGGTGTTCGACCACGGCGAACAGGTTTTCCACGGCGAGCTGACCCGCCATGAGTCGCAGATCGTTATTGGCGAACTGCTGAAAGACGAAGGGCTGAACTTTGTAGCCTGCGGTCTGGAGAGCGCCTACGTCAGCGACAAAGCCCCAGACGCCTTCGTGGCGCTGATGTCAAAGCACTATCACCGCTTAAAACGCATCAGCGATTACCGCGAAATCGACGACGTGCTGTTTAAGTTCTCCCTGAACCTGCCGGACAGCGATATCCCGAACCTGGTCGATAAACTGCACGTCTCCCTTGACGGCATCATGAAGCCGGTCACCAGCGGTTTCGGTTTTGTCGATTTGATTATCCCCGGCCTGCACAAAGCCAACGGCATTAGCCGCCTGCTAAAACGCTGGAAAATCTCCCCGCAGGAGTGCGTCGGCATTGGCGACAGCGGCAACGACGCGGAAATGCTGAAGCTGGTGAAATACTCTTTTGCGATGGGCAACGCGGCGCAGAGCATTAAAGACATTAGCCGCTACAGCACCGACGATAACAACCATCAGGGCGCGCTGAACGTCATTCAGGCCGTGCTCGACAACCACTCTCCTTTCGACGTCTGATCCTTTCCTCGCCGGAGCCCCGCTCCGGCCTCTCACTCTTTTTCCGACCTGTGGCTTGCGTCAAGTTTTTAAACTTGCATTAACTTATTTTTAACTTAAAGTATCACTTGTAGATATTTTTACTTTCGAATGAAAGATGCGAGGCTGTTATGACCTTTACCAGTGAAACCTTGCCAGCGGACCACAAAGCGGCAATCCGTCAGTTAAAACGTGAGTTACGCGCGCAGATCGGCGACGTGCAGGCGGTGTTCGACAAGCTCAGCGATAAAATCGCCACCCGCGTGGCGGAGATCAACGCCCTGAAAAATAAAGGCGAATCCGTCTGGCCGGTGATTCCGTTTGCAGATGTGAAAAACGGCACGATTACCGACGCTCAGCGCGAGGCCGTTAAGCGCCGCGGCTGCGCGGTGATTAAAGGTCACTTTCCCCGCGAGCAGGCGCTGGCGTGGGATCGGTCGATGCTCGACTATCTCGATCTGAACAAGTTTGACGAGGTGTACAAAGGGCCGGGCGACAACTTCTTCGGCACCTTAACCGCCTCCCGCCCGGAGATTTACCCGATCTACTGGTCCCAGGCACAAATGCAGGCGCGCCAGAGTGAAGAGATGGCGCAGGTGCAGTCGTTCCTGAACCGTTTATGGACATTCGAGAGCAACGGTAAGCAGTGGTTCGACCCTGACGTGAGCGTGATTTACCCGGACCGTATTCGCCGCCGTCCGCCGGGAACCACCTCAAAAGGGCTGGGCGCGCACACCGATTCCGGCGCGCTGGAGCGCTGGCTGCTGCCTGCCTACCAGCAGGTGTTTGCCCGCGTGTTTGACGGCAACGTCGAGAAATACGATCCGTGGAACGCCGCGCACCGTACTGAAGTGGAAGAATACACCGTGGATAACACCACCAAATGCTCGGTGTTCCGCACCTTCCAGGGCTGGACGGCGCTGTCGGACATGATCCCCGGCCAGGGGCTGCTGCACGTGGTGCCGATCCCGGAAGCAATGGCCTACATTCTGCTGCGTCCGCTGCTGGACGACGTGCCGGAAGACGAACTCTGCGGCGTGGCGCCGGGGCGCGTGCTGCCGATTTCCGAGAAGTGGCACCCGCTGCTTGTCGAAGCATTGACCAGCATTCCGGCGCTGGAGGCGGGCGATTCCGTGTGGTGGCACTGCGACGTGATCCACTCCGTCGCGCCGGTGGAAAATCAGCAGGGCTGGGGCAACGTGATGTACATCCCCGCCGCGCCAATGTGCGAGAAGAACCTCGCCTATGCGAAAAAGGTCAAGGAAGCGCTGGAGACCGGCGCGTCGCCGGGAGACTTTCCGCGCGAGGATTATGAAAAAAGCTGGCAGGGCCGCTTTACCGTGAACGATCTCAATATCCACGGCAAGCGCGCGCTGGGCATGGCTTAACTGTCGTACAGCCCTTCCCGCTCCACGGCGGTGCGTCGTTTCCCCTGACGTATC
Source organism: Enterobacter bugandensis (assembly GCF_900324475.1). Taxonomy (NCBI): domain Bacteria; kingdom Pseudomonadati; phylum Pseudomonadota; class Gammaproteobacteria; order Enterobacterales; family Enterobacteriaceae; genus Enterobacter; species Enterobacter bugandensis. The sequence goes on along the minus strand of NZ_LT992502.1, from coordinate 1,502,069 downwards.
CGCCGTACCGATTCCCGCACGGCCAGCGTGCCGTTCAGCAGCAATGTTCCTACCGGCGCGTCCGGGCGCATCAGCCGCTGCTGGAGCATATGCACCGCTTCCGTTCCCAGCTCGTCGCGGGGAACATGCACCGCCGTTAAGGGCACATCCTGAATCGCCGCCAGATTAAAGCCGTCAATGCTCATCACCGAGACGTCCTGCGGCACGCGCAGACCGTGATTTTGCAGCGCGCTGATGGTGCCTGCCGCCATAAAGTCCCCGCCTACCAGGAACGCCGTCGGCAGGTCTTTTCCCTTCTGTTGGTTAAGCCACTCGCTCACCAGTTGCTCCGTCTCTCTGGCGCTGAAGCTTGGCACCACCAACAGGTCGCGCCTGTCGTTAAACCTGAGATTATGGGCGTGCCACGCGTCGCGGATCCCCGCCAGGCGCAGCTCCATGGTGTAGCGACGCAGGCACAGCACGTTCATCACCTCGCGGTGCCCCATCTCGAACAGGTACTCCGCCGCCCGCTCGCCAATAGCACGGTGATCCGGGGCAACGGCAGGCAGGCGCATGCGGCGGTCCCGGCAGTTAATCAGCATGCAGGGTTTCCCCACATCCACCGCCAGATCGTGGATATGCGGATCGTCGATACCGAGCAGAATGGCCGCCTGGGTATCCGGCTCGTTCATGCGTGCCAGAAAAATCTGGGCGTCGCTGTCGTTCTCCTCCAGCGCGCAGTAGCGCAGCCGAACCTCGTGCGAGGCAAGCCCTTTGCTCACGCTCTGGATCACGCGGTAGTAAAAGATGTCGGACCGCTCGTCGAAGGCACGCTGAGGGGCAAAAACCACCAGGCTGTTAAGCAGCAGACGCCCCGCCGCCATGCCGTCCATCACCCCCAGCTCCCGCGCGCACGCCAGCACCTTAGCCCGCGCCTTTTCGCTGGTATTCGCTTTGCCTGCCAGCACACGGGAAACCGTACTGATGGAGAGCTGGGTACGGGCGGCGATTTCGGTGATTTTTAGCCTTTTGTCCATTTTGTGATCTGGCTCCATTTGCGAAATGAAAAAATTTTCATAGCGTGTTCATCAGGCAATAACTGACATAAAGACCATCATGCCAGAGGGTTTACGTCAGTTATGAGAAATTTTGCACAAAATCCACTTTTGCCCTCTCATTTTCTTCCCTAAGGTGAACTTGTCACACAGCTTCCATACTAGTTGTATAGCAACTTGAGCATTCTAAGCGGATAGAAATCAAAGGCATAACAATCTGTGTGACACCTGAACCTCCGTCCCCTTACCGTCCGTCTTGTGGAGAGTAAAATGAGTCAGGACATCAATAACACCGTTGCGACAAGCAAAACACGTCGCGTCATTAAGAATTTGCGCTGGTACGTGTTGGTGCTGTTTTTACTTGGCGTCACCGTTAACTACATCACCCGTAACTCACTTGGGATCCTCGCCCCGGAACTGAAAGAGAGCCTCGGGATCACCACCGAGCAGTACTCCTGGATAGTCGGCGCGTTTCAGATCGCCTACACCATTTTCCAGCCCCTGTGCGGCTGGCTGATCGACGTTATCGGCCTGAAGATTGGCTTTATGGTCTGCGCCGGGATCTGGGCGCTGATGTGTATCTTCCACGCGGGCGCCGGAAGCTGGCTGCACCTGGCGATTCTGCGCTTCTTTATGGGTGCTTCCGAAGCTGCCGCCACGCCAGCGAATGCCAAAACCATCGGCGAATGGTTCCCGAAATCGGAACGTCCCGTTGCCGCTGGCTGGGCAGGCGTGGGCTTCTCCATCGGCGCGATGCTGGCCCCGCCTATCATCTACTTTGCTCACGCGTCGTTCGGCTGGCAGGGCGCGTTTATGTTTACCGGCGTGCTGGCGCTGCTGTGGGTGATCCTCTGGTGGGCGTTCTACCACAACCCGGAACAGCACCCGAACCTGAGCCGCGACGAGCTGGCGTTTATTAAGCAGGATAACGAACCCGCACCGGTCAAGCTGCCCTTCCTGACCGCGCTGAAAACCGTCTCGAAAAACAAACGCTTCTACGGTATCGCCATCCCGGCCTTTATGGCAGAACCCGCCTGGGCGGTGCTGAGCTTCTGGGTGCCGCTGTACCTCGCTAAAGAGCACGGCATGGACCTGAAGCAGATTGCGATGTTTGCCTGGCTGCCCTTCCTCGCCGCCGACCTCGGCAGCGTGGCAAGCGGCTACCTGACGCGTCTGTACACCCGCTGGTTCGGCTGCTCCCGCGTGAACTCGGTGGTGGCAAGCTCCGTCACCGGCGCGTTTCTGATGATTTCTCTGGCCATCGTCGCCGTGACCCGCGACCCGTATATCACCATCGTACTGATCTCCATCGGCGGCTTCGGGCACCAGATTATCTCCTGCATGCTGAGCGCGCTGGTGGTGGAGTCCTTCGATAAGGGCCAGATGGCGACCGTCAACGGCATGCGCGGCTCGGCGGCGTGGATCGCCAGCTTCCTGTTCTCGCTATTAATCGGGGTGACCGCCGACAAAATCGGCTTCAACCCGCTCTTTATTGCCATGGGCTTCTTTGACCTGATTGGCGCTCTCTTCCTGGTGGCATTTATTGCTGAACGTCGCGCCAAGCGCGCCTGATAGTGGATGTATTGCATATGAAAACCCTGAAAAACTGGACCGTCGATAAGCAGTCTGCGAATCATCTGGAGCTGCTGGTCGATAATCAGCACCGCCTGTGCCTGTACGTGCTGGAACAGAACCTGTTCCGCGTGCTGATCAAACGCAAAGGCGAGCTGGCGCTGGACCGCACCTGGAGCATCGCGCCGGAACAAGACGTGCCGTGGGAAGGCCGCCGTCGTGACGACTTGAGCGGTTTCTCCTGCCCGGCCTGGACCCTGACGCAGCAGGATGACGCAGTGACGGTGGCAACCGAGCAGCTGCGCGTGACCGTCCACCAGCCCCTGTGGCTGGAGTGGCACTACCGTAATGATGCGGGCGAATGGCAGCCGCTGGTCCAGGATCGCCCGACCAGCGCCTACCTGCTGAACGCACACGGCGATGGCGTGGCGCACTATCTCAGCCGTCACAAGGATGAGCGTTTCTACGGTCTGGGCGAGAAAGCGGGCGATCTGCAGCGCAACGGCAAACGCTACGAGATGCGTAACCTGGACGCGATGGGCTATAACGCCGCCAGCACCGATCCGCTTTATAAGCACATTCCGTTTACCCTCACCCGCCGCGATGACGTGAGCTACGGCCTGTTCTACGACAACCTGAGCAGCTGCTGGCTGGATCTGGGCAACGAGATCGACAACTATCACACCGCCTATCGCCGCTGGCAGGCGGAAGCGGGCGATATTGATTACTACCTCTTTACCGGCGCGCGCGCGCTGGACGTCACCAAAGCCTTCGTGCGCCTGACCGGGAAGACGCTGTTCGGACCGAAATGGAGCCTTGGCTACAGCGGCTCGACCATGCACTACACCGACGCGCCGGACGCGCAAAACCAGCTGATGAACTTCATCCGCCTGTGCGAAGAGCACGCCATTCCGTGCGATTCGTTCCAGCTCTCGTCCGGCTATACCTCCATCAACGGCAAGCGCTACGTCTTCAACTGGAACTACGACAAGGTGCCGCAGCCGAAGGCGATGAGCCAGGCCTTCCACGACGCGGGATTGAAGCTTGCGGCCAACATCAAGCCGTGCCTGCTGCAGGATCATCCCCGCTATAACGAAGTGGCGGAGAGCGGCCTGTTCATCCGTGATTCAGAAACCGATGCGCCTGAACGTTCCAGCTTCTGGGATGACGAAGGCTCGCACCTCGACTTTACCAACCCGCAGACGGTGCAGTGGTGGCAGAACGGCGTGACCACGCAGCTGCTGGAGATGGGCATCGACTCCACCTGGAACGACAACAACGAGTATGAAGTGTGGGACGGGGAAGCCCGCTGCTTTGGCTTCGGCAAGGAGATCGCCATCAAGCACATTCGCCCGGTGATGCCGCTGCTGATGATGCGCGCCTCGCTGGAAGCGCAGCAGCGCTTTGCGCCGGAAAAACGCCCGTATCTCATCTCCCGCTCCGGCTGCGCCGGGATGCAGCGCTACGTTCAGACCTGGAGCGGCGACAACCGCACCAACTGGGACACCCTGCGCTATAACATCCGCATGGGGCTGGGCATGAGCCTGTCCGGATTATTCAACGTCGGGCACGACGTCGGCGGTTTCTCCGGCGACAAGCCGGACGCCGAGCTGTTCGTGCGCTGGGTGCAGAACGGCGTAATGCACCCGCGCTTTACCATCCATTCCTGGAATGACGATCGCACCGTGAACGAGCCGTGGATGTACCCGGGCGTGACCCCTGCGATCCGCAGCGCCATTGAGCTGCGCTACCGCCTGCTGCCGTATCTCTACACCCTGCTCTGGCAGGCGCACGCCGACGACGAGCCGATGCTGCGCCCGACCTTCCTCGACCACGAGCACGACGCGCAGACCTTCGAAGAGTGCGATGACTTCCTGCTGGGCCGCGACCTGCTGGTCGCCAGCGTCGTCGAAGCCGGGCAGCGCGAGCGCCGCGTCTGGCTGCCAGATAACGAAACGGGCTGGTACGATTTTTACACCCACGCGTGGTATGCGGGCGGGCAATCCATCGTCCTTGATGCGCCGCTGGAAAAACTGCCGCTGCTGGTGCGCGCCGGGGCCGGTCTGCCGTTGAGCGAGCGCATCACGCATGTGAGTGCTGAAAAAGATACGACCCGCGAGCTGAAGCTGTTCCCGGTTAAAGGCGTCGGCACAACCACGGGGCTGCTATTTGAAGACGACGGTGAAAGCTGGGGCTATCAGAAGGGCAATGCGCTGTGGGTGGAATGGGAAATGGAGTGTGATGGCGCAACCATCAACCTGAAGGTCAACGCGCGCGGGGATTATCGTCCGGCGTGGAAGGCGCTGAAGGTGTCATTACCTGTAGGGGAAAAACGTACGCTGCGGGTGAACGGGGTTGAAGGGAGCGAGTGGGTGGTGTAGTGCGGCCTGATGCCCTCACCCTAGCCCTCTCCCACAGGGAGAGGGGATAAAGGCACGACGCCTTTCCCTAAGTATTTCGCGCTGCAGGAAGGCGGCAAACCTGTGAATCCCCGGGAGCTTACATAAGTAAGTGACCGGGGTGAACAGGTGCAGCCAACGCATCTGCAGCGTGAAAGACGACGGGAAATTAGCCGTCGATACCTTTGCTGCGCAGGTAATCTTCGTAGTTACCGGTGAAGTCCACCACGCGCTCTGGCATAATTTCGATCACGCGGGTCGCCAGGGAGCTGACGAACTCACGGTCGTGAGAGACGAAGATCAGGGTGCCCTGATACATCTCCAGCGCCATGTTCAGCGATTCGATCGATTCCATGTCCAGGTGGTTGGTCGGTTCGTCCATCACCAGAATGTTCGGTTTTTCCATCATCAGCTTGCCGAACAGCATGCGGCCTTTTTCACCACCGGAGAGCACTTTGGCCGGCTTTTTGATGTCGTCCTGGCTGAACAGCAAACGACCCAGAATGCTGCGCACCGCCTGCTCGTCGTCACCTTCCTGCTTCCACTGGCTCATCCAGTCGAAGACGGTCAGGTCGTTTTCGAACTCATATTCGTGGTCCTGCGCGTAGTAACCAATCTGCGCGTTTTCAGACCACTTCACGGTGCCGTTGTCCGGCTGCAGTTCACCCACCAGGGTTTTCAGCAGGGTAGATTTACCCACGCCGTTGGCGCCCAGAATGGCAATCTTCTCACCCACTTCCAGCAGCAGGTTGAAGTTTTTAAACAGCGGGCCTTCATCAAAGCCTTTGGTCAGCGCCTCAACTTCCAGCGCGTTACGGAACAGTTTCTTGTCCTGCTCGAAGCGGATGAACGGGTTCTGACGGCTGGAGGCCTTCACTTCTTCCAGCTTAATTTTGTCGATCTGACGGGCACGCGATGTTGCCTGACGGGATTTAGAGGCATTAGCGCTGAAGCGGCTCACGAAGGATTGCAGGTCCGCAATCTGCGCTTTCTTCTTGGCGTTGTCGGCAAGCAGACGTTCACGCGCCTGGGTGGCTGCCGTCATGTATTCGTCGTAGTTGCCCGGATATACGCGCAGCTCGCCGTAGTCCAGATCCGCCATGTGCGTACAGACCATGTTCAGGAAGTGACGGTCGTGCGAGATGATGATCATGGTGCTGTCGCGGTCGTTCAGAGTCTGCTCCAGCCAGCGGATGGTATCGATGTCCAGGTTGTTCGTTGGTTCGTCGAGCAGCAGGATGTCCGGGTTAGAGAACAGCGCCTGTGCCAGCAGCACGCGCAGCTTCCAGCCTGGCGCGACTTCGCTCATCGGGCCGTAATGCTGTTCAACCGGAATACCCACGCCCAGCAGCAGCTCGCCCGCACGCGCTTCCGCGGAGTAGCCGTCCATTTCGCCGTACTGGGTTTCCAGATCGGCCACTTTATAGCCGTCTTCTTCGCTCATTTCGGCGAGACCGTAGATACGATCGCGCTCCTGCTTCACTTCCCACAGCTCCGCGTGCCCCATGATCACGGTGTCGAGCACGGTGAACTCTTCGAAGGCGAACTGATCCTGACGCAGCTTACCGATACGCTCGTTCGGATCGAGCGACACGTTGCCCAGCGTCGGCTCTAAATCGCCGCCGAGGATCTTCATAAAGGTGGATTTTCCGCTACCGTTGGCACCAATCAGGCCGTAACGGTTGCCGCCGCCAAATTTGACGGAAATGTTTTCGAACAGCGGCTTACTGCCAAACTGCATAGTGACGTTGCTGGTAACTAACACGGAGAGATTCCTGCGAAAAGTGTGATAAACACGGCATTATGCCACAATTCCGAATTGAGATCCCGTGTTGCGGCAATCCACTAAACTTTAACAAAATCGAAAAAAATGTGATTTCGTACACATCTGAATTCCCTGTTAGCGGGAATGCACATATAATGCGCTCCCATCACAGATTCAGACTTATCAACTCATCGCCTGAATGGCTTAGATACCTCGCACAACATGAACATGAAATTAACAACGCTTTTTGCGGCGGCGTTAGCCGTAGTAGGTTTTTGTAAGACCGCGTCTGCGGTGACGTATCCCCTGCCGACAGACGGAAGCCGTCTGGTGGGTCAAAACCAGGTGGTGACGGTGCCTGAGGGTAACTCTCAGCCGCTGGAGTATTTCGCCGCGCAGTACCAGCTGGGCCTGTCCAACATGCTGGAAGCGAACCCGGGCGTTGACCCGTATCTGCCAAAAGCAGGTACCGTGCTGAATATTCCTCAGCAGCTGATCCTGCCGGATACCGTTCATGAAGGCATCGTGATTAACAGCGCCGAAATGCGTCTGTATTACTACCCGAAAGGCACCAACACCGTTATCGTGCTGCCAATCGGTATCGGCCAGTTGGGTAAAGACACCCCGCTGAACTGGACCACCAAAGTAGAGCGTAAGAAAGCAGGACCAACCTGGACGCCGACGGCAAAAATGCACGCGGAATACATCGCTGCGGGCGAGCCGCTGCCCGCCGTTGTGCCAGCCGGCCCGGATAACCCGATGGGCCTGTACGCGCTGTACATTGGTCGTCTGTACGCCATCCACGGCACCAACGCCAACTTCGGTATCGGCCTGCGCGTGAGCCACGGCTGCGTGCGCCTGCGTAACGACGACATCAAGTTCCTGTTCGAAAACGTGCCGGTCGGTACGCGCGTGCAGTTCATCAACGAACCGGTGAAAGCGACGTCCGAGCCAGACGGCAGCCGCTACATCGAAGTGCACAACCCGCTCTCCACCAGCGAAGACCAGATCAACAACAACGAGATCGTGCCGATTACGCTGAACAGCGCGGTGCAGTCAGTGACCTCTCAGCCAGACGTGGAAACCACCATCGTCGACCAGGCGATTCAGAACCGTTCCGGTATGCCGGTGCGTCTGAATTAATCACGCGTATTAAAAAAGCGGGCTTCGAGGCCCGCTTTTTTTTATCCGTTATTCACAATCACAATCCCGCCGTGGTCGTAGCGATAGTGGCAGTGGGCATACTCCAGCGGCGTGCCATCTTCCAGATAAATGACCTGCTCCACCTCCAGCACCGGATCGGTTTCCTCACAGACCAGATGCTCTCTGTCCAGCGCGCTGGGCTTTAGCGCCCGCACGACCCGGTATGACCCCATAATTTTCAGCCCCAGGGTTTCCTGAACGTACTGAAACACTGACCCTTCAAGGTGGTTTTTCGTCAGGCCCGGCACCAGATTCATCGGCATCACTGTGGAATCCAGCGACATCGGTTCGCCGTTCAGTAGACGCAGGCGAATGAAGTCGTAGATCGGCGCATCGGCGTTAATCATCAGCGACGCCTGCTCTTTTTCGTTCGGGAAGCGCAGTTCGAAATGCACCACCTGGCTCGTGACCGTACCCAGATGCGCCCAGGTTTTGGTCGCGCCAAAGTAGTCGCTGCCGGAGAGATCCCACTGCGAGAGCTGGAGGAAGTTTTTGCGGATGAACGTCCCTTGCCCCTGACGGGTGTAGACCAGCCCTTCGACGATCAGCTGGCGCATCGCCTGCTGAATAGTCATCCGGCTGGTGCTGAACTCCGCCGCCAGTGCAAACTGGTCCGGCAGGGGTTCGTTGGCGGCGTACTGCTGGCTGATAATGCGTTTCTTAATTTCCCGCGCTATGGTGATGTACTTCGCCGCCATCGTCCTTCCTTTCTGTTAGTTTTCTATCCCGCTGTTTTTCAACGCCACTCGCTCGGCAATTTTGAGGAAAGGCAGGTAGAAGAATACACCAAATACGATGATTGCCAACTGGACCACCACGGCGCGCCAGTCCCCCGCCGTCGCCAGCCAGGCGCTGAGGATCGGCGGCGTGGTCCAGGGGATCATCACCACGCAGCGGGACATTAACCCCAGCGTGGTGCAGAGCCAGGCGAAGTAAATGCCGATGGCGGGCAGCAGCACAAACGGGATCATCAGCGGCAGGTTAAAGACGATCGGCAGGCCGAAAATCACCGGCTCGTTGATGTTGAACAGGCCCGGCGCCAGCGACAGACGCGCCACCTGCTTCGCCGATTGTTGCCGCGAGAAGATAAAGATGGCGATCAGCAGCGAGATCGTGCTGCCCGTACCGCCCACCATGCCAAACGTCGGCACAAAGATGTTGTTGATGATGTGCGGGATCGGCTGTCCGTTGGCGAAGGCCAGCATGTTCTCGTTGGTGTTGATCAGCAGGAACGGCTCCAGCACCACACTGTTGACCACCGACTGATGAATGCCGAGCGTGAACAGGAAGTTGCCGAAGCTGTAGATGAAAATCGTCCCCGGCAGGCTGGTGTTGATCAGCCGCAGCGGCTGCTGGATAAAGGTCGTAATGAGATGGATCAGATCCGTATGCAGCACGTTCGCCAGCAGCGCCGCCAGCACGGCGAACACCGACAAGGTAAGAATGGTTGGGATCAGCGCGGTAAAGGATTTGCTCACCGCCGGGGGCACGTTTTCCCCCAGCGAAATGTGTAGCGCCTTCAGCCGCGAAATGGCGATGAACAGCTCGGTGGAAAGCAGGCCAATCAGCACCCCGGCGAAAATCCCGGTGGAGCCGATATTGGCGAAGGTCAGCACCTGCGTGACGTTCACCGCAGCCTCGCTGCCAACGGGCGTAACCTGTAAGCGCATCGGCATCATGATGATAAAGCTGCTGACGGCGATAACCACTGCCGAGACCGGATTGTCGAAATCTTTGTTGCGCGCCAGCGACCAGGCAATCATCGGCGCCAGCAGCAGCGCGGCGATGTTCAGCGTACCGTTAATAATCGCCTCGCCCCACACCTTAAACTGTGTGAGCGTGTCGCCCTCAAAAATCCACGGGAACACCACGTTGTTCACCAGCACCGCCAGACCGGCGAGGATGAAAATCGGCATCACCGTGGCGAAGGCGTCGCGCAGGGATCGCAGGTGCACCTGGTTTGCCAGGCGCGCCGAGAACTCAACAAATTTATCGACAAAGGACTGCATGTGCGGTGTGATTTTTGTTTCAGACATAGCGGAGTGTTCCCATCAATCAGTCACAAAAACGGCCCGGCAGCGTACGGCTTACATCTCGCGTCCGTTGGTATGGATAACCTGTTTTAACCACGCGTAGCTCTTCTTCGGCACGCGCTTCAGGTCTTTCAGGTCGTGATTCTCGCGGTTGACGTAGACCACGCCGTAGCGCTTACGCATGTCCCCCTGCGAGCTAAGAATGTCAATTAACCCCCAGCCGAGATAGCCAATGACCTCTGCGCCATCCTCGAATATGGCTTCCTTCATGGCCTCGATATGCGCCCGGTGGTAGTCGATGCGGTAGGTGTCCTCAATCGGGTTGACCCCGTCCCAGGACTCAATTACCCCAATACCGTTTTCAATCGGGAAGACCGGCATCCGCCAGTCGTTGGCATAGCGAGTGATGATGGTGCGAAAGCCCAGCGGATCGATCTGCCAGTTCCACTCGGTGGCTTTCAGGTAGGGGTTATTTTTCTCACCGTGCAGCAGGTAATAGTTGACCGGCGTGCCTTCCGGGATCGCATCGCTGTCCAGCGTTTTGCTGGCGTAGTAGCTGAAGGCCATAAAGTCGTTTTTCGTGCGGGCAAACAGAGCGAGATCGTCGGCGCGATAGATATCACCGAAGCCCTCCTGCTCCACCACCGCCATCACCGCCGGGCTGTAGCCCTGGCCGGCAAAGACGCGCAGCAGGTTCTGGTTGAGGAATTCGTCATACTGCTGGGCGCAGAAGATATCGCGCGGCTTGCAGGTGGCCGGATAGATCAGCTGGTGCGCCAGCATGCCGCCCATTAGCTGGCCCGGTTTTGTCTGGTGCAGATACTCGGTCAGCGACATGTGCGCCACCATCGCATGGTGCTGAAGCTCATACAGCTCGCGCAGGGTTTTCTCGCCTTTCATATAGCCGGAAATGCGGAACGCTTCCGGCATATGGAAGATGTTCTGCTCGTTAAAGGTCAGCCAGTACTTTACGCGGTCGCCGAAGCAGTCGATCATCTTTTTGCCGTAGCGGATAAAAGCCTCCACCACGCGGCGATCGTTGAAGCCGTTGTACTCCTGCGCCAGCGCCAGCGGCATGTCGAAGTGGTAGAGGCAGACCATCGGCTCGATGCCGCGGGCGATGAGATCGTCAATAAAGCGGTCGTAAAAGGCGATGCCCTCGTCGTTGAACGCGCCGTCGCCCTGCGGGCAGACGCGGCTCCAGGAGATCTGGAAGCGGTAGCAGTTCATGCCCAGATCCTGCATCAGATCGAAATCTTCCCGGTAGCGGTGGTAGGAGTCGGTCGCCACCTTCCAGTCGGAGACGTTTTCTCCGGCTTCACGAATGTCGTACACCGACATCCCCTTCCCACCCTCGTTCCAGGCCCCTTCCGTCTGCATGCTGGACACCGAGTTGCCCCATAAAAAGTTGGCCGGTAGTGAATTGTTCATGCTCTCTCCCTATATGCCTAGTCATTTAAAATCTCATGACTAGTCATATAGGCGAAGATGAAATTTCGATCAAAGGGGAGGATCGTTTTTTGTGAGGAATGTCGGAAAGAAGCGCTGAGCAGGAAAAATGAATAGCGAAATCCTGTTATTTAGGCCTGAGCGCTAGCCTATGCAGAATCACATTTCCCGAACGTGCCACTGGCTGGCCTCATAAAATCATTATTAACTTAATGCGCACCAACCACGGCCCAGGCCAGAACATAAAAATCTCAACCCTATCAAATGGAAAATGACGCTCATGAAGATATCTACTCGCCGTATCGCATTCGCTCTCAGCTTAGCGTTGCCCGGCTCAATGACTCACGCGGCAACGGTGTATACGGGTGATAAAGTGCAGGGAGTGCCGGTTATCTCTACGCTGGATGTATCAGACCTGCCAGCCGGACAACATCGCTTCATGTTCGAGGGGGTTGAGACAGGAACGGGACAGCGCTGGTATGTACCCATAATGGTGGCAAAAGGGAAAACGGACGGGAAGAAAGTCCTTCTGCAGGCGGGCGTCCACGGGGATGAGCTAAACGGCGTGCGCATCGTACAAAAAGTGATGGAACAACTGGCCCCCGAAAAAATGAACGGCAGCGTTATTGGCATCATTGGCCCAAACCGTTCTGGCCTTGAGAGAGTCTCCCGGACATGGTCTGTTTCAACCGATGGGGGTGAAACGATCGACTACAATCGCGTCCATCCAGGAAAAGAAACGGGTAACCCTGCTGAGCGTCAGGCATGGATGATGTGGAACAAGGTTTACAAGGGGAATGTCGACCTGGCGATTGACTATCACACCCAGTCTACCGGAACGGCTTATCCGCTGTTCATTTATGCCGACTACCGCAATGCGGATGCCCGGACAATTGCGGAACTTTTTCCGGCAGATCAAATTAAGAAAGACCCCGGCGAAGCCGGCTCAATGGAAACCACCTTTATTCAACATGGTATCCCGGCGATAACGGCCGAGACGGGAGAGCCGAGGATTTACCAGCAGGATATGATTGCCCGGGGTTTAGAGGGTGCTCTCAATGTACTGATCCATTACAAGGTGATTGAAGGCAAAATCGGCGCAACCGCCAGCAGCAATAAAACGTATATTGGTAATGCGATCAGTTCCATACGAGCAACTACGGGTGGGTTTGCGGAAGTTTTCGTTAAACCCGGCGACACGGTAAAAGCAGGACAAGAGGTCGCCCTGCAGCGAAATGCTTTCGGTGATGTTGTCGCGAAGTATTCAGCGGAAAGGGACGGCAAAGTACTGGCAATTGGAACAGATGTGGTCAGAGAGCCCCGAGCCCTGCTGGTAAGAGTCCTTGAGCAAAACCCAGCCGCAACCTGCAAAGACGGCTGCTGATTACCGCCACAGCCCATCGTTGAATCGGTAAAAGCAGCTTATCGTCATTTCTTCGATATCATCCCCGGCAGGCGAAGCGCCGCCGGGGATGAGGAGCGTTATTGTTGCGCAAGCTGATTGCGACGATATTCCCCCTGACGCTCCAGCATCCAGCCCGGATATTCACGCGGCAGCGCGCTGACGGCATCCAGCTGTTTAAGCTCGTCTTCGCTTAAGCGGATCCCGGTGGCGGCAATGTTGTCGTCAAGCTGATCGACGCGTTTCGCACCAATAATTACGCTGGTCACCGCCTTCTGGTGCAGCAGCCACGCCAGCGCGATTTGCGCCACGGAGGCGCCCTTACTTTCGGCAATCACGCGCATCACGTCCACGCAGTCAAAGGCGCGCTCTTTGTCCACCGGCGGGAAGTCGAACGCCAGACGGCGGCTACCGGCTTCGCTCTGCCCGTCGCGACCATATTTTCCACTCAGCAGGCCGCCCGCCAGCGGGCTCCAGACCATCAGCCCGACGCCTTCGCTCTGCATCATCGGCACCAGCTCGCGCTCAAGATCGCGTCCGGCAATAGTGTAGTACGCCTGCAATGACGCAAAACGCGCCAGCCCGAGTCGCTCGGAAATGCCCAGCGCTTTGGCTATCTGCCACGCCGCCCAGTTCGAGACGCCGATGTAGCGCACGTGGCCGTGCTGCACCAGGTTATCCAGCGCATACAGCGTCTCCTCAATCGGCGTGGCCGGATCGAAACCGTGAAGCTGATAGAGATCGATATGATCGAGCTGCAGGCGACGCAGGCTCTCCTTCACGCTGCTGATGATGTGATAGCGCGAGCTGCCGCGCGAGTTCACTCCCGCCGTCCCGGTTTCGCCAAATACTTTAGTCGCGACCACCACGTTCTCGCGCGGGACGTTGAGGTTTTTCAGCGCCTGCCCGAGGATCGCCTCCGAGCGCCCTTCCGAGTAAACGTCCGCGGTATCGATAAAGTTGATACCCGCGTCCAGCGCGCGACCCACCAGCTGTTCTGCTTCGCTCTGCTGGAGCTGACCAATCTTGCCCCACATGCCGCCTTCTCCGCCGAAGGTCATGGTGCCGAGGCACAGTTCAGAAACGAACAGACCGGTGTTGCCCAGTTTTTGATAACGCATAAGATAATCCTCGCATGTCGATTGGGTACCCGATAGTTATACCCGCCCCTCAGCCATCGCGAATGTGGCGTTCCTGTCCGTTTCTTGCCCAATCCTCTGAATATTTATCCGCGCGGGGCGTCGCCAAAGACACTGTAGTCCGGGAGCTGCACCTGCTGATACGGCTCCCAGCCGCCGCCGAGCGCCTTGTAGAGCGCCACCAGATCGAGGGCGCTCTGGACCTGCGCCTGCGCGCGCTGCTGCTCGGCCTGCGCCAGCTGACGCTGGGCGTCCAGCACGTCGATAAAGCTGGCGATCCCCTGCCGGTAGCTGTCGCTGGCTAAATCAAAGGCGTTTTGCAGTGCGTCGATGGTTTTCGCGAGGCCCGCCTCACGCTGCTGGTCGGTGCGATAGCTCACCAGCGCGTTTTCCACATCCCCGAGCGCGGTCAGCACCGTCTGGCGATAGTCCAGTACCGCAGCGCCCTGCTGCGCTCGCGCCACCTTAACGCTGGAGACCAGCCGACCACCCTGGAAAATCGGAATGGAAACCTGCGGGCCGAAGCTGTAGAAGTGGCTGCTCCAGTCGGTCAGCCAGCCGGATTCGCTGTTGCGCAGGCCAAACTGTCCGGAGAGGGTAAAACTCGGGAACAGCTCGGCCACCGAGACGCCAATCTGCGCCGTGGCGGCATGAAGGTTGGCCTCCGCTTCGCGCACGTCCGGACGGCGGCGCGCCAGCGTGGACGGTATACCAGTCTGCACGATATCCGGCAGCGCGGGCATTGGCTGCGCTGATTGCAGCTCGCTATCCAGCGCCCCCGGCGGCTTGCCGAGCAGAATAGCCAGCCCGTTCATCGCCTGGCGTTCCTGGGCCTGATACTGCGGCAGCTGGGCTTCAAGATTGCCCAGCTGCGCCCGGGCGTTTTCCACGTCCATCTGCGGTGACAGCCCGCCGCGCTGGCGGCTTTCGGTCAGGTCCAGCGTCTGCTGCGCGCTTTTAATCTGGGTGTTCAGGGTAGCGATAATGCTCTGCGCCCCGCGCAACTGAAGCCACGCGCGCGCCACTTCCGCTTCCAGCGACACCAGCGCATCGTTACGCTGTTCGATGGCGGCCTTCTGCTGCGCCTCGGCGGCTTCCACCTGACGGCGCACCTTGCCCCAGAGGTCGATTTCCCACTGGGCGTCGAAGCTGCCCTGATAAAGGTTAATCGGCTGCGTCAGCGGCCCCAGAGCGCCTCTGAGTTCAGGGTCGACATTATCCAGCTGGTCGTACACGCCGTGGGATTTTAGCTCCCCTTCCAGCCCGAGCTGCTGGCGCGTCGCCTGCAGATTGCCGTTCACCGACGGGAAAAATGCCCCGCCCGCCTGGTTAATCTGTTCACGCGCCCCGGCAATGCGCAGTACCGTTTGCTGCAGCGTCAGGTTTCCGGCGATGGCGCGTTCAACCAGACTGTCGAGCTGCGGCGAGCCGAAGGTTTTCCACCAGCGCGGATTGGTCGCGGCGGAGGTGGTTTGCGATTTTACCGCGCTGTCGCCCTTATCGTTCCAGTGCGTAACGGCGGGTGGCGCAGGCTGCTGGTAGTCCGGCCCGACGGCGCAGCCCACCAGCAGCATCATTATCATCAGGGGGTGTAAACGTCTGTGTATCATCAGTGTGCTCCTGCACTCCCCTCGCTCTTAACCGGCGAGAGCAACAAACAAAACGGAATCAATAGCAAGGCCACGGCGCTCAGAATGGTGAAGACGTCGATGTAGGCCAGGAAGCGGGACTGCTCGATCATCGTCTGGTACATCCGCCCGGTGGCAATCCCGGTCGGATCGCCCACCTGGGTGGTGAAGTTCTGGATCGCCTGGGCGCTTTCGCGAATCGCCAGCTGGAACTGCTCGTTAAACGGCGAGGCGTGGTAGGCAAGGTGCGCGCTGTGCGCCTGCGCGCGCTCGGTGATGGCCGCCGTCGAGAGAGAAATCCCGATGGATCCCGCCACGTTGCGGAACATGGTAAACAGCGCCGCCGCATCGGCGTTGAGCCGTCTCGGTATCGAGATGAAGGCGATGGTGGTGAGCGGCACAAACAGGAACCCCAGACCAATCGACTGGGCGCTGCGGAACAGCACCAGGGTTTCGAAGTCAATATCCGGCGTCAGCGTGCGCGACCAGAAGAACGACACCGCCAGGCAGGTAAAGCCAAAGGCGATGATCCAGCGCGTCTGCACCACCGGCATCAGCTTCAGCACCAGCGGGATGGTCAGCACGATCAGCACCGCGCCGGGCGAGAGCACCAGCCCGGACCAGGTCGCGGTATAGCCCAGATCCTGCTGCGCCAGTTGCGGGATCACCACCGAACTGCCGTAGAGGATCATCGCCATCCCCGCCATCAGCAGGCTGGAGATCGCGAAGTTGCGGTCCTTCATGCAGTGCAGATCCACCACCGGCTTTTTGGCATACATCAGCCAGTAGATTGCGCCGATAATGCCGACCAGCGTCAGCACCGCGAAGGTGCGGATAAAGTTCGAGTAGAACCAGTCATCATCCTCGCCCCGGTCGAGCATCACCTGCAAACAGCCAAGGCCGAGGGCGATCAGGCCGATCCCCGTCCAGTCGATGGTCAGCTTCTCTTTTGATTTGCTCTCCCACGGCGGATCTTCCAACAGCTGGTAGATCGCCAGCACCGTCACAATCCCCACCGGGATGTTGATAAAGAACACCCAGCGCCAGGAGTAGTTGTCGGTGATCCAGCCCCCCAGCGTCGGGCCGAGCACCGGCGCGACGATAATCGCAATGGAGGAAAGCCCAAACGCTTTGCCCCTGTCCTCCGGCTTGAAGTAGTCAAGCAGCACCGACTGCTGGGTGGGCTGCAACCCGCCGCCAAAGAAGCCCTGCATTACGCGGAACAGGATGATTTGCCACAGCTCGGTGGCGATGCCGCACAGAAACGAGCAGATGGTGAACATCACGATGCAAATGAGGAAGAACTGCTTGCGGCCAAACAGCCGGCTCAGGAACGCCGAGATGGGCAGCACGATGCCGTTCGCCACCAGGTAGCTTGTCAGTACCCAGGTGGATTCGTCGTAGCTGGCCGAGAGCGACCCCGCCACGTGCGGCAGCGCGACGTTGACGATGGTAGTGTCCAGAATTTCCATGAACACCGCCAGGGTGACGACAATCGCCACCGCCCACGGGTTACTGGCGGGCTTCCAGTTATCGTGGCTATGATCCGTCATTCCACGGTGACCTTCGGTTCAACCGACAGCCCCAGCGGCAGCGGCTTGTTCGGATCCAGACCTTTATCAATGACGATTTTTACCGGTACGCGCTGAACAATCTTCACGAAGTTACCGGTGGCGTTTTCCGACGGGAAGGCGGAGAAGCGCGAGCCGCTGCCCTGCTGGATGCTGTCGATATGGCCTTCAAGCTCCATATCCGGCCAGGCATCCACGGAGACGCTAACCTTATCGCCGGGCTTCATGCGCTCAAGCTGGGACTCTTTAAAGTTCGCCACCACCCATACGTTCGGGGAGACCAGCGAGAACAGCGCGGTGCCCGCCTGAACCAGCGTGCCGGGCTGCACGTTGCGTTTGGTGACAAAGCCGTCGAACGGGGCGCGGACTTCGGTGTAAGAGAGGTTCAGATTCGCGGTTTCCAGCTGCGCTTTGGCCTGTTCGACCTGACGCTCGCGGGCTTCGACGTTGGTCTCCTGCTGGCGGATTTGCAGCTGTACCTGCTCCGCCACTTCCAGCTGCGCCTGTGCGCTGGCAAGGCCAGCCTGGGCGCTGCGCAGCTGAGCGTTCGCAGAATCAATACTTTGCTGGGTGGTCGCGCGCGGGTCGACGCCGCGCTGGCGGCGGTATTCCGCCTGCGCGTTCGCCAGATCGGCCTGCGCTTTCAGCACCTGCGCTTTGGCTTCGTCACGCTGGGCGGGATACTGCACTTTTGAGAGCGCCAGCTGCGCCTGAGCCTGATGCAGCTGCGCGATAGCCAGCCCAAGCTGAGCCTGAGCCTGATCGCGCTGGGCGGTGGTATCACGCGGATCGATCACCACCAGCACATCCCCTTTCTTCACGCGCTGGTTATCCCGCACGCGAAGCTCGGTAACGTAGCCCGCCGTTTTGGGGGCAATGGTCACCACGTTGCCGTCGGTAAAGGCGTCGTCGGTGGTCTCTTCGTTGCGGGTTAAAAACCACCAGACCAGCGCCACGATCACCATCACGATGACCACGATGCCAAGGATAATTAACGGTTTTTTGCCCGGGCGTTTACGCTCGTTATTGTTTTTATCCTGCTCGTCAGCAGGTGGATTTTGTTCTTCTGCCATAATTCAGCAACGGTCCTGTCAGTGAGCGGCATCACACTATGCCGTTCACTAAAGCTAGGACGTTGCTATACATTTGCCAGGAAAAACTGACAAATTGCGCACTATATGAGAAGGAATAGTCCGAAACCGATCGCCGCAGCCCAGAGCAGCATCGGGATCGACCAGAGGTGGAAGCGCCACCAGATGCGACGGTCGTTGGCCATGCGCAGGGCGATCAGGTTTGCCAGGGAGCCGGGCAGCAGCCCAAACCCACCGATGTTCACCGCCCAGGCCAGCAGCGTGTCCGGCGGAACGTAGTTGAGCAGCAGAATGGTGGCAGGCACGTTGCTGATAAACTGCGACAGGCCAATCGCCGTCAGCCACAGCCCCGGCTGCGACAGCGTGCTGACGCTGTGCAGAACGTTTTGCAGCACCGGAAGCTGAATAAGCAGATGCACGTCGATGAACATCGCCATAAAGACCAGCAGCAGCGTCCAGTCCACGCTCACCAGCACGCGCCGCGCCAGCACGACAAAGCCCGCGGCGACGAGCAGGACGCCCTGGAGCTCATACCTCAGCTCCAGGGCGAACAGAAAGACGATATACAGCCCGAGGCAGCTCCAGACCAGCCGCGGCTGCCACTGCGGGCCCGTGGTCCCGCTATGGTATTGCAGCTTTTTATCCGGAAACGCGAACCAGCAGACCGCCAGCAGCGACAGCATCATCACCAGCGCCAGAGGCGCCATCTGCCAGGTAAAGGCGGCGAATGACAGACCGGAACGTCCCCAGAGAAGAATATTTTGCGGGTTGCCGATGGGCGTCAACAGAGAACCGGCGTTAACGGCGAGCGCTTCAAAGATGATCAGTCTGCTGACCGGGATCTCGCAAAGCTTACGCAGGGTGAGCGTGAGGGGCACGATGATAAACAGCGCCACATCGTTGGTCAGAAACGTCGACAGCACCGCGGCGGAGAAGACCATAAACAGGGCCAGCCTGCGCTCGGTGGCAAAACGGCGCACCATTTTACGCCCCAGGACGTCAAAATAGCCGCTCAGCTCGACCCCTTTGGTCAGCATCATTAACCCGCTCAGGGTGATGATGGTGCGCCAGTCAATCGCCGCAGACCAGGCCTGTGGCGCAAACGGCACAAACAGGCTTAACCCGGCGCCAATGATTAATAAGAGATGGAAGAAACGATCGCGTGAGAGGGCCTGCAGTCCAGGGATTTTCATTCAGCGGAGGGACCATATTTAAGGGTAAATTCGCGAAACTTCACCAGCGTCTCTTCGCTAACGTGGTGCTCCATTCCTTCCGCATCCCGACGGGCAATTTCCGGGCTGACGCCCAGCACCAGCAAAAAGTTCTCGACAAGCTGATGGCGCTCGCGGCTCTCCTGCGCAAGCTTCTCCCCTTCCGGCGTCAGAAACACGCCGCGCCAGGGGATCATTTCGATCAGGCCTACCGAGGCCAGACGTTTTAACATTTTAGCGACCGTCGGCTGCGAAACCCCGAGCCTGGCGGCCATATCGACCTGACGCGCTTCCCCAACCTCGCGGATCAGATCGGAAATCAGTTCAACATAATCATCAATCAGTTCACGCCGGTGCGCTTCACGGACCTGGCGAAAACCTTCGACATGTTCTTCAACATTCACCAGTTGCGTCGTTTTTTTAATGGCTGGCTTACCTGCGCGACGGTTCATTGTACTTCCTCATTGGGGTGACGCTTCCAGCGCCCGGTATCGAGAGCGCACATTGTAAACCATCCCTCCACAAGCACAAAAAATTAACGAAATAGCCATAGCTATACAATATAGCCTGTGCTATATCTGTATGTAATGCAGTCACCCTTCACGGATCGAAGGGATCAAACTTCAGGAGGTCTCATGAACGAATTCAAGAGGTGTATGAACGTGTTTACCCACTCTCCTTTTAAAGTGCGCTTAATGCTGTTGAACATGCTGTGCGATATGTTTAACAACAAACCGCATCAGGACGACAAACCTTCCCACTAAGCGGCGTTGCGGTACGCCGCTTCATTTTTCTGTCACACTTCCGCTGTAAACTGACCAATTCCCGATAATTTTTGCGGATTTGCAGCCCCCTTCGCAAAACATCTGTTTAGCAACTGTTGACCTTAATTCACGCTCGCACTATCTTCTTGCAGCCCTGCACAATTTGCGGCTCGCTGAAGCGGACCTCTCATTCCCTTTCCACGCACTGTCCGGCAGGCTTTGACCCTTGGCGCCAGGGTGAGCACATGGCGTTTTTGTGATAGTGACCTATGAATGTAACCCTGATAGATACCATCGTTACCCGCAGCCGGGCCTTAAGCCCGTGGACGGGATTTTACTTTTTGCAGTCGCTGCTGATTAACTTTGCGCTCGGCTATCCCTTCAGCCTGCTTTATGCAGTGGCTTTCACCTGCATCCTGCATGTGCTGTGGCGAGCGGCCCCGCGCGTGCAGAAAGCGTTGGTAGGGGTCTGTTCGCTGATTGCTGCGATGTATTTCCCGTTTGGCCAGGCCTACGGCGCGCCAAACTTCAACACCCTGCTGGCGCTGCACTCCACCAATATGGAAGAGTCGACGGAGATCCTGACGATCTTCCCCTGGTACAGCTACGTCGTCGGCCTCTTTATCTTTGCGCTTGGCGTCATCGCGGTTCGTCGCAAAGCAGACGCGAAGAGATCATGGGGAAAAATGGAGTCTCTGTGCCTGGCGTTTAGCGTGGGGACGTTTTTCGTTGCGCCGGTGCAAAACCTGGCCTGGGGCGGCGTGTTCAAGCTGAAAGATACGGGCTATCCGGTGTTCCGTTTCGTTAAAGACGTCGTCGTGAACAATAAAGAGGTTCTCGACGAGCAGGCGCGCATGGCTGAACTTTCCAATATGAAAGACACCTGGAACGTGCTGGCGGTTAAGCCGAAATACCATACCTATGTGGTGGTGATTGGCGAGAGCGCACGTCGCGACGCGCTGGGCGCTTTCGGCGGGCACTGGAATAACACGCCGTTTGCCAGCTCTGTCAACGGCACCCTGTTTACCGATTATGTGGCGGCCAGCGGCTCGACGCAGAAATCGCTCGGCCTGACGCTGAACCGCGTGGTGGATGGCAAACCTCAGTTTCAGGATAATTTTGTCACGCTGGCCAACCGCGCCGGTTTTCAGACCTGGTGGTTCTCCAATCAGGGGCAAATTGGCGAATACGACACCGCCATCGCCAGTATTGCTAAGCGTGCTGACGAAGTGCAGTTCCTGAAGAGCGGTGATTTTGAAGCCGACAAAAACACCAAAGACGAGGCGCTGCTGAAGATGACGGCGCAGGTCTTTGCTACCCCGCGCACCCAGCCGCAGCTGATTGTTCTGCACCTGATGGGATCGCACCCGCAGGCCTGCGATCGCACTGGCGGTAAATACGCGGAGTTTGTGCAGTCGAAAGAGACCTCTTGCTATCTCTATACTATGACGCAAACCGATGAGCTGCTCAGCAAGCTTTACGATCAGCTGCGCAATACGGGCGAAAGCTTCTCTGTGGTCTATTTCTCGGATCACGGGCTGGCGTTTAAAGAGCGTGGCAAAGAAGTGCAGTATCTGGCGCACGACGACCAGTTCCAGCAGAATTTCCAGGTGCCGTTTATGGTGCTGTCGAGCGATGATAAAACGCATCGCGTTATCAAAGCGCGGCGCTCGGCGAATGATTTCCTGCAGTTCTTCTCGCAGTGGACGGGGATTAAGGCCAAAGAGATAAAAAATGATTACCCGTTTATCTCCAACAAGAAAGCGCCCCCAGTGTACGTTACCAACTTCAAGTTACAGAAAGTTGACTATAACCATCTGGGTACCGATATTTTTGATATTAAGAGTAAGTAAGCTGTGCGGTCTGATACCCTGACCCTCTCCCACTGTACGGTCCGGGGACATAGTGAACACTTGTTCGGGGACATGGTAGACACTTACAACTGAGGCATAAGAACCCGTTTATGGAGTCGCTTATGCCCTGGGATGCGAGAGATACCATGTCATTACGTACCGAGTTTGTACTGTTCGCCTCGCAGGACGGGGCGAACATCCGTTTCCTCTGCCGTCAGTTCGGCATTTCTCCTGCCACCGGCTACAAGTGGCTTCAGCGCTGGGCTGAGGAAGGTGCCTCCGGTCTTCAGGACCGCTCCCGCGCACCTCATCATTCCCCGAACCGCTCATCTGACGACATCACGGCCCTGCTGCGCATGGCGCATGACCGTCATCAACGCTGGGGCGCCCGCAAGATTAAGCGCTGGCTTGAAGACCAGGGGCACCGTATGCCCGCCTTCAGCACCGTCCATAATCTGATGGCCCGTCACGGTCTGCTGCCGGGCGCATCACCGGGCGTTCCGGCTACGGGACGCTTCGAACATGACGCGCCGAACCGGCTCTGGCAGATGGATTTTAAGGGTCACTTTCCCTTTGGCGGTGGCCGCTGCCATCCGCTCACCCTGCTGGACGACCACTCCCGTTTTTCCCTGTGCCTGGCGCACTGTACCGATGAACGGCGCGAGACCGTGCAGCAGCAGCTGGTCAGCGCGTTTGAACGCTACGGCCTGCCGGACAGGATGACGATGGACAACGGCTCACCGTGGGGCGACACCACCGGCACCTGGGACGGCGCTGGAGCTGTGGCTGATGCGCCACGGTATCCGGGTGGGGCACTCCCGGCCTTATCATCCGCAGACGCAGGGCAAGCTGGAGCGTTTTCACCGCAGCCTGAAGGCGGAAGTGCTGCAGGGAAAATGGTTCGCGGACAGCGGAGAGCTGCAACGCGCTTTCGATCACTGGCGCACGGTGTACAACCTTGAACGCCCGCACGAGGCGCTGGATATGGCGGTACCGGCCTCGCGTTATCAGCCGTCTGCCCGGCAGTACAGCGGCAGCGTAACGCCACCTGAGTACGATGAAGGGGTGAAGGTCAGGAAAGTGGATGTCAGCGGAAAGCTGAGCATACAGGGTGTCAGTCTGAGCGCAGGCAAGGCGTTCAGGGGAGAACGGGTCGGGCTGAGGGAGACGCAGGATGACGGCTGCTATGAAGTGTGGTGGTACAGCACGAAAGTGGGGGTGATCGACCTGAAGAAAAAGTCGATCACCATGGGTAAAGGATGTTAAAAAGTGTTCACCATGTCCCCGAACACCTGTCTACCATGTCCCCGGACTGTACACCCACAAGGAGAGGGGAAAAAGCTAAAAAAAAATCCGCCACATTGGGCGGATTTTTTATTAGCTCACCGAAGTGATTAGAAGCGGTAACCTACGCCCGCGATCCAGGTGCCAACGTCAACGTTGCGGATACGGCTCTGCTCATAGGAGAAGTCCAGAGCCACGTCCTGGATTGGGTTGAACTGCAGGCCTGCGCCATAGGAGAAGCCGTAGTCGCTGTTGCTTGCAGTGCGGTTCAGACCCTGGTTTTCGGTCTGCTGGAATTTACCGTAGCCAACACCTACAACACCGTAGATGCTCGCCCAGTCGTTCAGACGGTAAGCTGGACCAGCAGTGATACCGTAGTACTGGCCTTTGTTGTATGCGCCGTTTTCAGTACGATCTTTCTCGGTGTAGGTGAAAGAACCGATCACGCCCAGCGGGTTGTTATCCTGCTCGTAACGATACTTCAGGTTGAAACCGTTGGTTTTGTTCATCACGCCCTGCATATCGCTCTGAGCGTAACCACCAGTTACAGTAGAAGTAGCAGCTACAGCGGTACCTGCGGAAACAGCCAGTACAGCGGCCAGTGCTGAAAGACATGCAATTTTTTTCATAACCACCTCAAATGTGCTTCAAGTAAGTCCGTAAGTTTTAAATATATCAAAAAATTTTGCGAAACTCTTTGTGATTCGTGATGTCTAATGAGGCCTTTCCTGTAACAGAACGTTTCCAACCTCAGCTAACTCTTTCAAATCACATGCGATTTTTCCTACTAAACGCCCATATTGCGCGTCTGCGCCGTTACATTCATCCAGATTATTCCTAATCTTTCAGGTGATAAATCCACCAGCGCTTAACCATTTTACGGATTTCACGGGTCTTTTTTTTCAACGTAGTCTCAACCGTAGCTGTATATTTCCTTTACACTGCAACCTTTACTCCACTTGACATTAGCTGACAGGAGAAAGGATGCCTGGGTTATCCCGCACGTCGTCGGTCTGGTTGCCGGTAGCCGTCATACTTATTGCCATGTTGTCCATCCAAAGCGGTGCTTCGCTGGCAAAATCGCTTTTTCCACTGGTGGGTGCGCCCGGGGTAACAGCCCTGCGTATCGTGCTGGGAACGGCGATACTGGTCGTCATCTTCAAACCCTGGCGTCTGCGCTTCAAAAAAGAGCAACGTCTCCCCCTGCTTTTTTATGGTCTGTCCCTCGGGGCAATGAACTATATGTTCTACCTCTCCATCCAGACCATCCCGCTGGGGATTGCCGTCGCGCTGGAGTTTACCGGCCCGCTGGCGGTCGCGCTTTTCTCGTCACGTCGTCCGGTGGATTTTATCTGGGTCGTGCTGGCCGTTCTGGGCTTATGGTTCCTGCTGCCGCTCGGCCAGAATGTCTCTGAGATTGATCTCACGGGCGCAGCGCTGGCGCTGGGAGCAGGAGCCTGCTGGGCTGTCTATATACTCACCGGGCAGCGAGCGGGTGAAGAGCATGGCCCGGCAACGGTCGCCCTGGGTTCCGTGATTGCGGCTATCGTTTTTGTGCCGATCGGTATGGCGCAGGCCACGGAGTCTATCTGGCAATGGTCAGTCATGCCCATCGGGCTGGCGGTCGCTATTCTTTCAACGGCTCTCCCCTATTCTCTGGAGATGATTGCCCTGACGCGTCTGCCGACGCGCATATTTGGCACTCTGATGAGCATGGAGCCCGCCCTTGCGGCGATCTCCGGGATGGTGTTCCTGGGCGAAACGCTGACGTTTACCCAGACGCTAGCGCTCTGCTCAATTATCGCGGCGTCAATGGGGTCAACGCTCACCATGCGCCCTGAACCTAAAGTTGAGAAAATCGACATCGGCTAATGCCATATATTCTGCATGGCTTCACGGCCATGCAGAATAAAGGCCAGAATGCCATCTGTTATAATTTCTTACATAGTTTGTCATATTACCGAAATATCCTTCCCCACCCATTCTCCTCAATGCGAATTAAGATTGATCTGTATCAATTTTAAAATTATCTTTTAATTTCAATAAATTAAATTATCAACCTCCTTCTTGCTATTAAACCGATAGGCACAGCCAGACCGCAGAGAAAAAATCCGGTGCTATACTTAGTTCCGTAATTACCTGGGACATAAACATCAAGAGGATATGAGATTATGAGTACCGCTAAACTGGTGAAAACGAAAGCGTCTAATCTGCTTTATACCCGTAACGATGTATCGGATAGCGACAAAAAAGCGACCATTGAGTTGCTGAATCGCCAGGTGATCCAGTTCATCGATCTTTCGCTGATCACCAAACAGGCCCACTGGAATATGCGCGGTGCAAACTTCATTGCCGTCCATGAAATGCTGGATGGCTTCCGCACAGCACTGGTGACACACCTCGATACGATGGCTGAACGTGCCGTTCAGCTGGGTGGTGTCGCGCTTGGGACCACGCAGGTGATCAACAGCAAAACGCCGTTGAAAAGCTACCCGCTGGATATCCACACCGTTCAGGATCACCTGAAAGAGCTGGCGGACCGCTACGCGATTGTGGCCAATGACGTGCGCAAAGCGATTAGCGAAGCCAAGGATGAAGATACCGCAGACATCTTCACCGCCGCATCCCGCGACCTGGATCAGTTCCTGTGGTTTATCGAATCTAACATCGAGTAATCCATAAGACTTTCCTGTCAAACCCTCGCCTCTGGTGAGGGTTTTGCACATTTATGGTGCACAGTTTTTGCCTGAGACGGTCCAAAAGTGAATAAATTGTAATAATCACCTCACACAACCGTTAATGGAAGATTGTTTTTTCGTCAGAATTTACGCTTAATATCTCCCCGTCAGTTGACCCAAACGAAGCGCACCAAAATGGTGCTCCATGCTGGTGCAACACGACATCATTGCCACGCTTTTTGTGCAATGTATGATTTCATCCCCTTTGTAAAACAACAGCTTGTAAAGTTGGCACGATTTTTTCATTGTGCCAGTCGTTCTCGCAGGGGATCGCCCCGTGGATATAAAAGGAAATGCTATGAAGTCTGTATTAAAAGTTTCACTGGCTGCACTTACCCTGGCTTTTGCGGTGTCCTCTCAGGCTGCCGACAAACTGGTTGTGGCGACCGACACGGCGTTCGTTCCGTTTGAATTCAAACAGGGTGACAAATACGTTGGTTTTGATGTTGATCTGTGGGCCGCTATCGCCAAAGAACTCAAACTGGACTACACCCTGAAGCCGATGGACTTCAGCGGCATCATCCCGGCGCTGCAAACCAAAAACGTCGATCTGGCGCTGGCGGGCATCACCATTACCGAAGAACGTAAAAAAGCGATCGACTTCTCTGACGGCTACTACAAAAGCGGCCTGCTGGTGATGGTCAAAGCGGATAATAACGACGTAAAAAGCGTGAAAGACCTCGACGGTAAAGTGGTGGCAGTGAAGAGCGGCACCGGTTCCGTGGATTACGCGAAAGCGAACATCAAAACCAAAGACCTGCGCCAGTTCCCGAACATTGACAACGCGTATATGGAACTCGGCACCAACCGTGCTGACGCTGTTCTGCACGACACGCCGAACATCCTGTACTTCATTAAAACGGCTGGTAACGGCAAGTTCAAAGCCGTGGGCGACTCTCTGGAAGCTCAGCAGTACGGTATCGCGTTCCCGAAAGGCAGCGACGATCTGCGCACCAAAGTTAACGGCGCACTGAAAACGCTGAAAGAGAACGGCACCTACAACGAAATCTATAAAAAATGGTTCGGTACTGAGCCTAAATAATTTTACCTGAATTCAGGTTTATAGCGCCCGGCGGCGCTCACGCTGGCCGGGCCTACATTTTTCGTTTTTCACCACGGTATACAGGAATACATCATGCAGTTTGACTGGAGCGCCATCTGGCCTGCCATTCCACTCTTGCTTGAAGGCGCTAAAATGACCCTGTGGATTTCGGTCCTGGGTCTGGTAGGTGGGTTGATTATCGGTCTTGTCGCCGGTTTCGCCCGCACCTACGGTGGCTGGATTGCAAACCACATCGCACTGGTTTTCATCGAAGTGATCCGCGGCACGCCGATTGTCGTGCAGGTCATGTTTATCTACTTCGCCCTGCCAATGGCCTTTACCGACCTGCGCATCGATCCGTTCAGCGCGGCCGTCGTGACCATTATGATCAACTCGGGCGCCTACATCGCGGAAATCACCCGCGGGGCGGTGCTGTCGATTCATAAAGGTTTCAGCGAAGCCGGTCTGGCATTAGGTCTTTCTCGTCGCGAAACGATCCGTCACGTTATTCTCCCGCTGGCGCTGCGCCGCATGCTGCCGCCGCTGGGTAACCAGTGGATCATCAGCATTAAAGATACATCGCTGTTCATCGTTATCGGCGTGGCCGAACTGACCCGTCAGGGCCAGGAAATTATTGCGGGCAACTTCCGCGCGCTGGAAATCTGGAGTGCGGTCGCCGTCGTTTATCTGATCATTACGCTGGTACTGAGCTTCGTTCTGCGCCGTCTTGAAAGAAGGATGAAAATCCTGTGATTGAATTTAAAAACGTCTCCAAGCACTTTGGCCCAACCCAGGTGCTGCACAATATCGATCTGAATATCAAGCAGGGTGAAGTGGTGGTGATTATCGGGCCTTCCGGTTCCGGTAAATCGACCCTGCTGCGCTGCATCAACAAGCTGGAAGAGATCACCAGCGGCGATCTGATCGTTGACGGTCTGAAGGTAAACGACCCGAAAGTGGACGAGCGTCTGATTCGTCAGGAAGCGGGCATGGTGTTCCAGCAGTTCTACCTGTTCCCGCACCTGACGGCGCTGGAAAACGTGATGTTTGGCCCACTGCGCGTGCGCGGTGCCAACAAAGCGGCGGCGGAAGCGCTGGCAAAAGATCTGCTGGCGAAGGTTGGCCTGGCGGAGCGTGCGCACCACTACCCTTCCGAGCTCTCCGGTGGCCAGCAGCAGCGCGTGGCGATTGCGCGCGCGCTGGCGGTGAAACCGAAGATGATGCTGTTTGATGAGCCGACGTCTGCACTCGACCCGGAACTGCGCCACGAGGTGCTGAAAGTCATGCAGGATCTGGCGGAAGAAGGGATGACGATGGTGATCGTGACCCACGAAATCGGCTTTGCTGAGAAAGTGGCTTCCCGCCTGATCTTTATTGATAAAGGCCGCATCGCCGAAGACGGTAACCCGCAGGAATTGATCGCGAATCCGCCTAGCCAGCGTCTGCAGGAGTTCCTGCAGCACGTCTCCTGATCCCTCGCTACATACCGAGCCGGGCTTGCCCGGCTTTTTTACGCCAGATTGTTCCCAAAAACTCCCCTCCGCCTCTCGCCCTCTATACTTATCATTTTGCACGATATTTTTGTCGGAGGACGCCGTGCCGTGGATCCTGCTGCTGTTGATAAGCCTGTTTAGTACGCCATCGCTTGCCGTGGCAATCCCCGGCGTCACCACCGGAGCAACTGCTACTCAGCAAAATACGCCGCCTCCGGAGCCGGATGCAGAACAAAAAAAAGCGGCCTATGGCGCACTTGCCGACGTCCTTGAGAATGACACCTCCCGGCAGGAGCTGATCGATCAGTTGAGGAAGGTGGCCGCCACGCCGCCTCAGGATCCGGTTCCGACCATTACGCCACCGCAGATCGAAGAGGAAAAGACGGTACTGGAAAATGTCACCGACATCAGCCGCCGCTACGGGGAAGCCCTGTCGTCGCGTTTTGCCCAGCTCTATCGAAATCTTGTTGGCACCTCGCATAAACCTTTTAATCCCCACACCTTCACCGCAGCCGCCACGCAGTTTGCGATTCTGGCGGGTGCCGTATTCATTTTTTACTGGCTGCTGCGCCTGTGCGCCTGGCCGCTCTACCGGAAGATGGGCCACTGGGGACGGAAAAAAAATCAGCATAAAAGCAGCTGGCTGCACCTCCCGGCCATGATTACCGGGGCGTTTATCATCGATTTACTGCTGCTGGCCCTGACGCTGTTTGTCGGTCAGGTGCTGGCGGACCGCCTCAATACGGGCAACAAAACCATTGCCTTCCAGCAGGCGCTCTTCCTGAATGCGTTTGCGCTCATCGAATTTTTTAAAGCGGTGCTGCGCGTCATCTTTTGCCCGCGCGTGCCTGAACTTCGCCCTTTCAACATCAACGACGACAGCGCGAAATACTGGGCCGTGCGGCTAAGCGTGCTCAGCGGGCTGATAGGCTACGGCCTGCTGGTTGCCGTGCCGATTATCTCCAACCAGGTCAACGTGCAGTTTGGCGCGCTGGCGAACGTGCTGATTATGCTCTGTATAACCGTCTGGTCTCTGTACCTTATCTTTCACAATAAAAGGGCGATCACCGAGAGTCTGCTGCATCTGGCCGACCGTTCCCTCTCTTTCTTTAGCCTGTTTATCCGCGCCTTCGCGCTGGTGTGGCACTGGCTGGCAAGCGCGTATTTTATTGTGCTGTGCTTCTTCTCGCTGTTCGACCCGGGAAACAGCCTGAAATTTATGATGGGGGCGACGTTTAAAAGCCTGGCGATTATCGGCATCGCGGCGTTTGTGTCCGGGCTGCTGTCCCGCTGGATCTCGAAAACCATCACCCTGTCGCCGCAGGTGCAGCGTAATTACCCGGAACTGCAAAAACGGGTGAACGGCTGGATGTCGGTATCGCTTAAGGTGGCGCGCATTCTGACCGTCTGCGTGGCGATCATGCTGCTGCTGAATGCGTGGAGCCTGTTTGATTTCTGGAACTGGCTGCATAACGGTGCAGGTGAAAAAACGGTCGACATTCTGATTCGTATCGCGCTGATTCTGTTCTTCTCCGCCGTCGGCTGGACGCTGCTGGCGAGCCTTATCGAGAACCGTCTGGTGTCGGATATTCACGGCAGGCCCCTGCCCAGCGCACGGGCCCGCACATTGCTGACGCTGTTCCGCAACGCGCTGGCGGTGATCATCAGCACCATCACCATCATGATTGTGCTATCGGAAATCGGCGTGAATATCGCCCCGCTGCTGGCGGGTGCAGGCGCGCTGGGGCTGGCGATCTCCTTCGGCTCGCAAACGCTGGTGAAGGATATTATTACCGGCATCTTTATCCAGTTTGAGAACGGGATGAACACAGGGGATCTGGTGACCATCGGGCCGCTGACCGGTACCGTGGAGAGGATGTCGATTCGCTCGGTAGGCGTGCGTCAGGATACCGGGGCATATCACATCATTCCCTGGTCATCGATCACTACCTTCGCCAACTTTGTGCGCGGCATTGGCTCCGTTGTGGCCAACTACGATGTGGATCGTCATGAAGATGCCGACAAAGCGAAGCAGGCGCTGCGGGATGCGGTCAGTGAACTGATGGAAATGGAGGATATTCGCGGGCTGGTGATTGGCGAGCCGTCGTTTGCCGGCATCGTTGGGCTGACCAACACGGCGTTCACCCTGCGCGTGTCGTTCACCACCCAGCCGCTGAAGCAATGGACGGTGCGCTTTGCCCTCGACAGCATGGTGAAAAAGCACTTCGATCTGGCGAACGTGCGAACGCCGGTGCAGACGTATCAGGTATTGTCGCCGCCCGCCTCGCCGCGCCCTCCGCAGGAGCCGACGCTGTAACCGAGCCGGGTGGCGGCTTTGCCCTACCCGGCCTGGGGCGGGATACTATTTGCGACGTTTGTTATCGTCCATAAACGACCAGGCGATAAAGCGGCTCTGCTTCTGGCCCTGCGCCATCTCTTTTTTCACCACTTTTACGGCGCCCGCTTCGCTCAGCGCGCGGTAGAGCGGCGGCAGGTTATCCCCGCGGGAAACCAGCGTCGTGAACCACTTCACCTGACGGCCAAACTGTTGGCTTTCCGCAATCATGCGCAGGATGAAGGCAACTTCACCGCCCTCGCACCACAGCTCCTGCTGCTGCCCGCCGAAGTTCAGCGCGGCGTCTTCCGCCTGACCGAGGTTGCGGCGTTTACGCTCGCTGCCCGCGCGAGCCGCTGCCGCCGAATCATGAAACGGCGGGTTGCACATCGTAGCGTCATAGCTTTCGTTTTTATGAATTATGCCGTTGAAGATGGAGGCCGCCTCTTTCTGACGACGCAGACGAATGGAACGGCTCAGGCCAGGGTTCGCACTGATAATCGCCTGCGCGCTGGCAAAGGCCTCGGCGCCGATTTCGCTCCCGGTAAAGCGCCAGTGATATTCATGTACGCCAATCAGCGGGTAAATCAGGTTTGCCCCGGTGCCTATATCCAGGATGGAAGCCTGCTGCGGTACAGCGCCGTCACGATCTTCGGCAAGCAGATCGGCAAGGTGATGAACGTAATCAGCGCGGCCCGGCACAGGGGGGCAGAGAAAGCCTTCCGGAATATCCCAGTGAGCCACACCGTAAAAATGCGCCAGCAGGGCTTTGTTCAGCGTTTTCACCGCCTGCGGATCGGCAAAGTTGACGGTCGGCTCACCCGCTGGGGTCTGGACAATATAGTCCTGCAGCGCAGGGCAGCTCTGGCACAGGGCGTTCATGTCGTAGCGGCTGCGGTGGCGATTTCGTGGGTGCAATCCCGGCTTTTGGGAAGTCATGGCGTTCTCCTTTAAACAGCGGCGTAAGATACCCTGTGCTGGCCCAGCGGTAAATCTTTCTCTGCGGCGCTTAAAAAAACACCGTAAATCAAACACCTCTACGTCTATGATCTGTCAGCGAATTGTCAGTTTTTATCGTTCAAAAAATAAGCAGATCATCATCAAATATTTGCGCTAAGTCACACTCGTCAGGCTTCTAAACTTAAAGGGAATCACCTGTTGTTTCCTCATGAGGATGTGATTATGAAAAAGTACCTGACCCTTGCTGTTATCGCCGGCGCCCTGGCAACGGCTTCATTTTCTGCGATGGCCGTTCAGTCACTGAATGAAAGTACCGATACTAGCCAGCTGCGTCCGGCGGGCACCGTCTCGGTAAGTCGCGCAAGTAACCTGGACGATCTGCAGAATAAACTGGCCGAAAAAGCCCGCCAGGAAGGTGCGAAAGGCTTTGTCGTGAACTCCGCTGGCGGAGATAACCATATGTACGGCACAGCAACCATCTATAAATAATTTTTTCCTCCACAACAAGACTGCATCTGCCTGCCGGATGCAGTTCATTTCCACTTTATCTTGATTGTTCATTTTTTAACCCCATATTAAAAGCAGGGTATAAACCGATTTCAGGAGGATGCCATGGCTTCCGGTTGGGCGAATGACGACGCCGTTAACGAACAGATCAACAGTACCATTGAAGATGCGGTTGCGCGCGCTCGCGGCGAGATTCCGCGCGGCGAAAGTTTGAAGGAGTGCGAAGAATGCGGAGAGCCGATCCCGGAGGCGCGGCGTAAAGCCATTCCAGGCGTAAGGTTATGCATTGCCTGCCAGCAGGATAAAGATTCAAAAAATGCCTCACATTCAGGTTATAATCGCAGAGGATCGAAAGATAGCCAGTTACGCTGACTCTCCTTTACCAAAGTTAACCCTGCCTGCACTTACCTTTACGCTCACGGTTTTTAGCGAACCGCGTAGCAAAATGTGCCCTTCATCTTTCTTCTGTAAAGCGCATCCACAAGAAGTGTAAAGCGCTGGTTTGAATTTATTAATATTCAATAAGTTATTTGTCATTCAATTTTTTTGACTGATCACGTCAATTCTCTTCGATTTTATCCCTCAGGAAAAAACGTGATACTTATCACATCGACGGAACATCGTCCCCTTAACAGAAAACACCTGCGAGAGATTAATTATGAAAACCATCAAATATGCTGTAGCTGCTGTTGCCCTGTCCGCTCTGTCTTTCGGCGCATTCGCCGTAGAGCCTGTTTCATCCACTCAGGCCCAGAGCATGAATAAAATCGGTGTGGTAAGTGCAGAAGGCGCGACCACGCTGGACGGCCTGGAAGCCAAGCTGGCTGAGAAAGCCGCTTCTGCCGGTGCAAGCGGATACACCATCACCTCCGCTAACACCAATAACAAGCTGAGCGGTACTGCGGTTATCTACAAATAATCGCCTGAAATGAATGCTGTACCCTCGCCAAACCCTCTGGTGAGCTGCTCCAACCCTCATTGACCCTGTTGTTTGTTACCCTTGCTTGCCCGTCCGCCACTGGACGGGCTTTTTTTTGCTTAAAACGACTGTGCCACCCGCTGTAACCCCGCTTCCACCGTCTCTACCTCCCCTGTCGCCAGCAAGCAGCAGGCCATTTGCAGTTTGATCGACTGTGGGACCGGCACATTTCCGGCCAGGCACTGCGTAATCCAGTGCGCGGTAACCTGCGGATCTTTTGACTCCGGCAGAATCACATCGCTGTTTTCTTCCCCGCGTTCAAGCACAACGCGCGTACCGACAGAATCGATCAGCATCAGCTGTGGGCAACGCTGCGGGTTGGCGTACACCTCCCCTTCTGTTCCGTGCATCAGCAGTGCGCGTCCACCGATTTCGGCAAAGAACTGACCGACGCGCGTCACGTACTCCGGATGAGAAACACTGGAAAGGCGCAGTGCGGCATCCTCAGCAAACGGCGTTGCCAGCTTCGCCAGGGTGTGCGCACTGTTACGCACGCCCATGCGCCAGCGCATGTCCAGCTGCTTTTCCAAAGGCGGGCAGAGCGCACGAACGGGAATATAGACCGGCTGGTTCCCCTCCAGCTTTGCCTGCGCCTGGCCGGCATGGAGAGTCGGTTCAATGCCCAGCAGTTCAAAGATGGTTTCTGTCAGTACGCGCGTGGGATCTTCGCTGACCCCATGTACCACCACCGGGAACCCCAGCTTATGTAACAATATCGCCAGCAGCGGCGTCAGGTTTGCCTGCTTGCGCGCCCCGTTATAGCTCGGGATCACAATCGGCATCGGTTTTGCCACCGGCGGCGTTAAGCGCAGCGTTTGCGCCTGCATCGCCTCGTAGAAACCACGCATCTCCGCTTCGCCTTCGCCTTTGATACGCAGCGCAATCAGGATGCCGCCCATTTCCAGGTCCGGTACCTCGCCGTTGAGCATACGGGTGTAAAGCGCGCGAGCGGTTTCATGGTCCAGGTCGCGGGCGTGGTTTTTCCCACGTCCTACCTCTTTGATAATTTTGCGATAATCCACGACATTCCTCCTGACAGCCTATCTTGTTAACACTATAGCCCTGATGAATGGCTATCCGTTAGTTTTTTATCCCTTAAGACAACCTTCTGTTTTAATAGCAAAAAATAAACACAAGCTTTTTTTCAATTATTTGTGATTTCTATAGCAGATTCGTATTCATACATTTTTTGATTAAATAACCAGCGGAAAGTCATTAAGGGTCAACGGTGAAAACGTCCAGGCAACGCTCTCACCCGAAACATATCAGGATTTGCTATGAACAAGGTTGCTTTAGGTTTAATCATCGCCGCAGCGGTGGGATGTTCTGCATCCACGTTTGCGGCAACGAACGGTGAAGGGCAAATAAACTTCACCGGCGAAATTATCGATTCTGCTTGTCAGGTCGTAAATGGATTAAGTAATCCATTAAATGTACAGCTGGGGAAAGTGTCTAAAACGGTATTTACCGGTGCAGGCTCTACCAGCACCTTAACGAAGTTTGATATTCAGTTAACGAATTGTCCTGACACGGTCACTTCCGCCGCCATTAACTTTGGCGGAACACCGGATGCGAATAACAATTCAACGCTTGCCTTAACGCCAGATACCGATGCGGCGACAGGGGTGGCGATTCAGCTGGTGGATGCCTCGCAGCAGCCTGTCAGCCTGTATACGCCGTCTCAGCAGTATCAGTTAACCTCCGGCACGGCGGTTAACGATCTGGAGTTCGGCGCACGCTATATCCAAACCGGCCCGGCAATTACCGCAGGCCCCGCTAACTCCGTTTCAACCTTCACCGTTATTTATAACTGATCTTATCAATCCGGAGATATTAATGCTTTCGCGAGCATTAATATCTTCTCTATTCATTGAGAAATCTTTATGCGCCACGGTTATTTACTGAGCACGCTTTTACTGGTAGCAACTGCTTCACATGCTGGGGTCATTATTAACGGCACCCGACTGGTCTATCAGGGAGATAAAAAGGAATCTTCTCTTGGTCTTTCAAATCCAGATGCGACGGATTATCTGGTGCAGTCCTGGGTTGATTCCGGCGGTAAAAACCTGGCCAAAGCCCCGTTCCTGATCACCCCGCCGCTTTTCCGTCTGGATGCGCACGAAGATAACGTTCTGCGCGTGGTGCGTACGGGCGGAAATTTACCAGAAGACAGGGAATCCCTGTACTGGTTGAACATTAAAGCAATCCCTTCCTCAAAACACGTTGAGGGGGTAAATACGCTGCAAATCGCCATTAATACTCGAATCAAATTACTGTATCGCCCGTCTGCGGTAAAAGGCAGACCAGAAGATGTGGCGGATAAACTTGAATGGCGCCGCGAAGGGAACGATCTGGTGGTGAATAACCCCACGCCGTTCTATATGAATTTCCAGACCGTTACGCTGAATGGTCATAAAGTCGCGAAAGCCACCTGGGCTGTTCCGAAAACGGAAACGCATTTTGCCTTACCGGGTAATGTCGGGGGCGCGAACGTGACGTATTCCATTATTACCGACTTCGGCAGCATCAGCCATACCTGGTCGAAATCCGTTCATTAATTCTTTTGCCCGGTAATAAAATAATTATGTACAGCCATAAAAAGCCGTTCACCTGCCGATTGTCTTCATTGCTGGTCATTCTCTGTGGCCTGGCAATGGCGATCTTTGCGCAGCAGGTTATGGCTGATGATTATTTTAACCCTGCCCTGCTGGATATTGATAATCCCCAGCAGGGTAAAACCGATCTGTCCATCTATGAAAAAGGGCCTGGTCAGGCGCCGGGGAAATATGAGGTCGCGGTATTTATCAATAATAATAAAATTGATACCCGCAACGTGACCTTTACGCTTCAGAAAGATTCGCAGGGCAACAGCACGCTGCAGCCTTGCTTTAGCCTTGAGGAATTAAAAAGCCTCGGCATCAAAACCAAAAAATTTCCGCAGCTGATGGCCAAAGGCCAGTGTGCTGATTTACATGTCATTCCTGCGGCATCCGCCACCTTTCGCGTTCGCAACCAGCAGCTGCTGATGAGCATCCCTCAAACGGCGCTGGGCCAGGTGCCTCGCGGTTACATTGACCCGAAAGAGTTTGACGAAGGGATCACTGCGGGCCTGCTTAATTACAGCGCCAATGCCAGCCACAGCCGCGCGCGACAGCACGGTGAGCAGGATAACAGCAGCCAGTACGTAAACCTGCGCCCAGGCCTGAACGTTGGCGCATGGCGCATTCGCAACTATTCCACCTGGAATCGCAGCACCACGGGCCATGAGGAGGAGCAGAAATTCACCTCCGTTTATACCTATGCGCAACGCGATATCGTGGCAATGAAAAGCGACATCACCGTCGGCCAGAGCTCATCCCCTGCCGACGTGTTTGACAGCGTTCCCTACACCGGGGTGGAGCTGAAATCCGACAGCGACATGCTGCCGGACAGCGAGAAAGGCTACGCGCCGATTATCCGCGGCACGGCCCACAGCAACGCGCTGGTGGTGGTTCGCCAGAACGGCTACGTCATTTATCAGAACACGGTCGCGCCGGGCGCCTTCGAAATTAACGATCTCTACCCCACCGGCAGCAGCGGCGACCTGCAGGTTACCGTGAAAGAGACCGACGGCAGCGAAAGCCATTTTGTCGTGCCGTTTGCCTCCGTGCCGGTCTTGCAGCGTGAAAAAAACCTGCGCTACAGCGTGACCGCCGGGCGTTATCGTTCCTATGACAACGATGTCGAAAAGACCCCGTTTGCCCAGGGCAGCGCCATCTACGGTTTACCCTACGGTATCACCGCCTACGGCGGCGTTCAGCAGAGCAGCCATTATCAGTCTCAGGCGGTGGGCGTCGGGAAAAACATGGGCGATTTAGGCGCCTTCTCCATTGACGTCACTCGCGCCAAAGCCCTGTTGAAAAAACAGCAGGCCAGCAAAGGCCAGTCGTGGCGCGTGCGCTACAGCAAAGATATCGCCCAGTCAGGCACCAACTTCTCGCTGGCCGGCTACCGCTATAACAGCAAAGGGTTTTACACCCTGGAAGACACCATGGAGTCGTATACCCGCTCTGACGACTGGTCTGAACCGCAGCAGCGCCGCGCCCGTACCGAAGCCACCGTCGACCAGACGCTGCCGGAAGGCTGGGGTTCCGTAACCCTGAGCCTGGTGAAAGAAACCTACTGGACCCAGAGCCAGGACATGACCTCGGTGAGCGTCAGCTACAACAACAGCTGGCACGGCGTGAGCTACAGCCTCAGCTACAGCATGAACAAAAACACCCGCGACAGCGACGAAGACGGCAATGAGGTGACGAACGACAACCAGTTCGCGCTGAGCGTCTCGGTGCCGCTGGACCACTGGATGCATAACACCTGGGCCACCTACAACCTGAACAACACCAAAGATGGCACCACGCAGAATATCGGTCTGAACGGCACGGCGCTGAAAGAAGATAACCTCAACTGGAATATTCAGGAGGGGGTGAGCAGTACCGGCAGCGGCAACTCCACCAGCCTCAACGCCGATTACAAAGCAACGTACGGCGAACTGAGCGGCGGCGTCAGCCAGGACAAATATCAGCAGACCGTGAACGTCGGTCTGCAGGGCGGCGTGGTTGCCCATGCGAACGGCATCACCCTGAGCCAGCCGCTCGGTGAGACCATCGCGCTGGTGAAAGCGCCGGGCACGCACGGGACGCATATCACTAATCAGACCGGCGTTGAAACCGACTTCCGCGGCTACACCGTTGTCCCGTATGTGACCGCGTATCGCCATAACACCATTGCGCTGGATACCGAAACGCTGCCGGACAATGCCGACGTCACCCACGCCGCGCAGGTCGTCACCCCAACTCGCGGGGCCGTGGTGCGCGCCAGCTTTAACACCCGCGTGGGCAACCGCGTGCTGATGACGCTGACGCACAACGGCAAACCGCTGCCGTTCGGCGCGACGGTCACCACAGAGGATAAGGACAGCGAGTTTATTGTGGGTAATGACGGCCAGACCTATCTTTCGGGTCTGCCGCAGCAGGGGCATCTCGCCG
This sequence comes from Enterobacter bugandensis, assembly GCF_900324475.1. Classification (NCBI taxonomy): domain Bacteria; kingdom Pseudomonadati; phylum Pseudomonadota; class Gammaproteobacteria; order Enterobacterales; family Enterobacteriaceae; genus Enterobacter; species Enterobacter bugandensis. The sequence goes on along the minus strand of NZ_LT992502.1, from coordinate 1,463,593 downwards.
TTTCCTGGGGACAGGACGCGAGCGAGCACTGCATCGCTGACTATGCGCTAACGGATGAGAAAGAGAAAACCAGCATCATTAACGCTGCCGCGCAGTGTCATTGATTCACCGTTCAGGCTAACGACTATGCAAATGATAAAACAATGCTTTTTCTTACTGATTCTGGGCACCGCGGCATTATTTATGCCGCATGCGAAGGCTGACTGCACTACGCCCGATATGCCGAAAATGATCAACGTTGCCACCATTTCGGTTCCGACGACGCTGGCAGTAGGCGCTACCATTCCCGGTACGGAGCAGACGGTACACGTCGCGGGTAACTGCAACCATCCTTACGAAAGCGGGATGGAAATCATCTCCTGCTATTACGGAAGTGGTTCGGAGATACCCGGGTTGACCGGCGTTTATGACACAGGCGTGCCTGGAGTCGGCATTGCCTTAAGGAACGACCAGGGCCAGCGCATTTCAGGCGGGGGAAAGGTCGCCTGCGATTCCCGCAGTACGCCCATCGGCTATGTCTCGACCGATGGATATCAGTCCTTTGACTTTAACGTCACGCTTGAGCTGGTTAAAACCAGTGATGCAGTACAGTCCGGCACGCTGCTTCAGGCGCAAACAGAGTTCGGTATTGGCGTATATGGCAACGACGGCATTGGTTCACCCAATGTTATCTCCTACGCAGGAAACGTTAACTTCCAGAACGTCACCTGCTCCGTTTCCCCAAAAAACCTGACCATTAATCTGGGCGACTTCCCGGTCAGCGATTTTATTAGCGTGGGGATGTTATCCAGCCCGGCGCAAAACTTTGACGTGACGGTGAACTGCAACAGCAACGTGCAGCCTGAAGTGAAGGTCACCAGTTCAAATGGTTATGAACCGGGGTCAGCAGGGGTGATCAAACTCACCCGGCAGCCCGGCATGGCAACCGGCGTCGGGGTCAGAATGCTGGTTGATAACCAACTCGCCACCTTTGACACCTACGTGAACACCCAAAGCCAGGCAATCGCCAACCAGACGCTGGCGATCCCGTTTGAGGTTCGCTACGAACAAACCAGCAACGTCGTGACGCCAGGCCCTGCCAACACCGTCGCCACCGTTACCCTCGCTTATAAGTGACGATCATGAAAAAAACAGCTTTGATGCTGGCGCTGGGCCTGATAGCCCAGGCCCACGCCGATGATATTCAGATCCAGATGACGGGGAATATTTACGCCAACACCTGCGTCATTGACAGCGCCAGCCGCAACCTGACTGTAGATTTAGGCCAGGCAGTATCAGGTAATTTTAAAGATGTAGGGGATACCGGCGAATGGAAAGATTTTTCGCTCTCGGTATCGCACTGTCCCGCCACGCTGGCGCTTGCCACGGCCTATTTCTACGGCCAGGCAGACAGCGTGCACCCGACCAAATTCGCCAACACCGGCAGCGCGAAGGGGCTGGCGCTGGAGCTGGCCGACCGACAGGACAAGATCCTGATCGCCCCGCAGGCGGCGTTTAACGTGCCGATTAACCCGGCTGACCACACGGCCACGTTTCCGCTCTCCGCCCGCTATTACGCCACGTCTATGCCCGTCTCCGCAGGCACGTTCAGCAGCGTGATTCAGGTGACCTTTACTTACCAGTAGGACCGCGCCCCTTAGCACGGATGCTTTTCCTGCGCCCGGCGGCCAGTTTTGCCGGGCGTTTTTTTACTTCAGGCACCTCCGGCTGCTCAATCGGGAAGATCGGCAGCGCGTTCAGCAGCCGCTGACCGTAGTTTTTGGTGAGCAAACGCTTGTCGTAAATCACTACCTCACCCCAGCAGCCGTGGCTACGAATAAGACGCCCCACCTGCTGAATCAGGTTAAACGACGCCGCAGGCAGGCTCTGCACCTCAAACGGATAGCGGTTGAGGCTTTTCAGCCACTCGCCCTCGGTGATCACCACCGGGCTGTCGATAGGCGGAAAGGCGATCTTATGGATATGCACCTGCGTCAGGTAATCCCCCTTCAAATCCAGCCCTTCGGCAAAGGACTGTAGCCCCACCAGCACGCTGCGCTCGCCGTTATCAATACGTTTGCGATGCGTTTCCACCAGCCGGTAACGGGGCTGGTCGCCCTGCACCAGCAGGAGTAAACGCAGGTCGGTGACGTGCTCCAGGAAGCGCTGCATCGCCCGCCCGCTGGCAAACAGCACCAGCATGCCGGGATATTTTTTACTTTCGACCTGCTCGCGGAAGTAGGCCGCCATCTCCGCAATGTGCTGCTCTTCGTTGTCGATAAGCGGCTCGTATTTCATGCGTGGAATGACCAGCTTGCCCTGCTCGCAGTGGTTGAACGGCGAGTCCAGCGCCACAAAACGATCGCCCGCTTTCTCTTTCAGGCCGCTCATCTCCTGCAACCGTGAAAAGCTGTTCAGAGAGCGCAGCGTCGCAGAGGTAACGACCACGTGCGGCACGCTGCGCCAGATCAGCTTTTCCAACTGATCGGCCACGCGGATGCCCACGCAGTGGAAAAAGAGATGCACCTGCCCGTCGCGTACTTCGCGGGTGGCCCATTTGGTGACCGGCGCGCCCGACGCCCGCGCCATCGAGGCCAGCCGCCAGAGCTTGCTCTGCGCCTCAAACATCCCCAGCGCGCGGTTCATCTGCAGCAGGATGCGGTGCAGCCGCACCACGTCGTGCGAGCCAGTTTTCTCGCTGAGGTCGTTCAGGAACATCTCCGCCAGCCCGCGCAGCTTTTCGAGATGCTTCGCCAGCTGCTGGCAGATCTCCATCACCTCGTCCGGCAACTCGCCCATCGCGAAGCGGTGTTCTGCCTCCTGGGCTGCCGGAAGATAAAGATTGAGGATGTTATTCAGAGACGAGATAAGGCTGTAAACCTCTTCACAGTGCTCGCTCAGACGCTCGGGTACCGCCAGCGGCGGCGTGGTTTTTGGGCGAAACTGCTCCATGCAGGTCGCCACCAGTTTGCAGAACAGATCCAGCTGAAGTCGGAACCACGGAGCGGTGATTTCCGCGCTCATCTCCAGCGCGTCCCGCGCCACGTCAGGCAGGTGGTGGCCTTCGTCGAGCACCAGTAGCAGATTTTTCGGCTCCGGCAGCACCGCTTCGCTCTCCAGCGCCGCCATCACCAGCGCGTGGTTGGCGACAACCACCTCCGCCTCCTGGATCTCGCGCCGGGCGACGAAGAACGGGCATTCCCGGTAGTAGTGACAGTTGCGGTTCAGGCAGCTTGCTTTATCGGTACTGAGCCTGCGCCACAGGTCGTCGCTAATCGCCAGGCTGGTATGATCCCGCAGGCCGTCCCACTTATAGCCGTCGAGCTCGGCTTTCAGCTTTGCGCACTGTTCCTGCTCGGCTTTATTGTTTGGCGTCAGCTCGTCATCCAGAAAGGCGAGCAGATCCTGCTGCGAGGGCTCGCTGCTGGCCAGCGCCGCCAGGTTACGCGGACAGACGTAGCGCCCGCGCCCAAAGGCGGCGGTGAAGCGGAGATCGGGGATGATTTTGCGCAGCAGCGGCAAATCTTTGCTGAAGATCTGGTCCTGCAAGGCCACGTTCGCAGTGCTGACCACCAGCGTTTTGTCCTCTTCCCGCGCAATAGCGATGCCGGGAATGAGATACGACAGGGTTTTCCCAACGCCGGTCGGGGCTTCAATCGCCAGATGTCGCCCGTCGTCCCCGGCGAGCGTTTTTGCCACGTCGGCAATCATCTGCCGCTGCGGCGCTCGGGGGATAAAATCGGGGATCTGCTGCTGAAGCGCCTTATACCAGGCGCCTATTTGCGCTTTCAGCGCCGCGGTTAAAGCCATTGGAAAACCTGAAATACTGTATAAACAGCCACTATTGTGGCACTTTCTCTTCGCCGTCGCAAAAAGAAAAGCCCGGCTTTACGACCGGGCTTCCAGATTACTGCGGGTTAGCAGGCTTGCGCGGGCGGCGTCGGCGCTGCCCCTCGCCTGCCGGTTTCCCTTCGCCGCTGCGCCACGGGCTTTCACCGGCCGGCTTGCCGTCGTTATTACGACGCGGCGGTTTGCCGGATGACTTCGGCGCGCCACCTTCAGCACGACGCGGCTGCTGGCCGCGACCACCGCCGCCCTGACCGCGACCACCACCCTGACGACCGTTCTGAATCGGCTCCGCTTTGATGGACGGGTCCACTTCATAGCCCGGGGTTTCGATGCGCGGGATCTCTTTCTTCAGCAGGCGTTCGATGTCGCGCAGCAGCTTGTGCTCGTCCACGCAGACCAGAGAGAGCGCCTCACCTGTTGCTGCCGCACGGCCGGTACGACCGATACGGTGAACGTAATCTTCCGGGACGTTTGGCAGCTCGTAGTTCACCACGTGCGGCAGCTCTTCAATATCGAGGCCACGGGCAGCGATGTCGGTCGCCACCAGTACGCGGATGTCGCCGGACTTGAAGTCCGCCAGCGCGCGGGTACGCGCGCCCTGGCTCTTGTTACCGTGGATCGCCGCGCTGCGGATGCCGTCTTTATTCAGCTGTTCCGCCAGGTGGTTGGCACCGTGCTTGGTGCGGGTAAAGACCAGCACCTGCTGCCAGTTGCCCTGACCGATCATCTGGGAGAGCAGCTCCCGCTTGCGCTTTTTATCCACAAAGTGAACGTGCTGCGTCACCTGCTCGGAAGCGGTGTTGCGGCGCGCCACTTCCACTTCCAGCGGGTTATGCAGCAGCTTTTCCGCCAGCGCCTTGATCTCATCGGAGAAGGTCGCGGAGAAGAGCAGGTTCTGGCGACGCGGCGGCAGCTTCGCCAGCACGCGACGAATATCATGAATGAAGCCCATATCGAGCATGCGGTCGGCTTCGTCCAGCACCAGAATTTCAATGCTGTCGAGCTTAACCGCGTTCTGGTGTTCCAGATCCAGCAGACGGCCCGGCGTTGCCACCAGCACGTCCACGCCGCCGCGCAGCTTCATCATCTGCGGGTTAATGCTCACGCCACCGAAAACCACCAGCGAGCGAATGTTGAGATAGCGGCTGTACTCACGCACGTTCTCGCCAATCTGGGCTGCCAGCTCGCGGGTTGGGGTGAGGATCAGCGCGCGCACCGGACGACGGCCTTTGGCGTGCGGCTGGTTTTTTACCAGAAGCTCTAACAGCGGCAGGGTAAAGCCCGCGGTTTTACCGGTGCCGGTCTGGGCGCTGGCCATCAGGTCACGGCCCTGAAGCACGGCCGGAATAGCCTGCTGCTGGATAGGGGTTGGCTCAACGTAGCCCTGCTCTGCGATCGCGCGCAGAATTTCCGGGTTCAGGCCAAGGGAATCAAAAGACATAAAAACTCCGAACCGCCCCGACCATCACAGGTGTAGTTTTCAGGGAGATATCACGAATAGAAGGACAAAAACCACAATGTCGCGAAGGTGCGGAGTGTAGCAGCTTTTGTGACGTGGCGCATAAAATATCCCTGTCGTATCCCTCGACGATTTAGCGATTCAGGTATAATTTTAATCAATCGATTGATTAATTTTTAATGCCGACATGAATACGACACCGACGACAACCAAAGGTGAACAGGCCAAAAGCCAGCTTATCGCCGCCGCGCTGGCGCAGTTTGGCGAGTATGGCCTGCATGCCACCACGCGGGATATCGCCGCCCAGGCCGGGCAAAACATTGCGGCCATTACCTACTATTTTGGCTCAAAAGAGGATTTATACCTCGCCTGCGCCCAGTGGATTGCCGATTTTATTGGCAACAATTTTCGCCCGCACGTTGAGGAGGCCTGCGCGCTGCTGAGCCAGCCGACGCCGGATCGTACCGCTATCAGGCAACTTATTCTCAATGCCTGCCACAATATGATCCGCCTGCTGACGCACGACGATACGCTCAACCTGAGCAAATTTATCTCCCGCGAGCAGCTCTCCCCCACTGCCGCTTATCAGCTGGTACACGATCAGGTGATTGCCCCGATGCACACCCATCTGACCCGGCTGATTGCCGCCTACACCGGGCGGGACGCCAGCGATACCGACACCATTTTGCATACCCACGCCCTGCTGGGCGAAATTCTCGCCTTCCGTCTGGGGCGTGAAACCATCCTGTTACGCACGGGCTGGGCACAATTCGATGAGGATAAAGCCGCGCAGATTAGCCAGGTCATCACCTGTCATCTCGATCTGATCCTGCAAGGCTTAACGCAAAGGAGCCTGAAGTGATGAAAAAACCTGTCGCCATCGTTCTGGTGGTAGTTGTTTTGCTTGCCGCGGGAATCGGTGGCTGGCTGTGGTATCAGAGCCAGCAGGATCGGGGCCTGACGCTGTACGGTAACGTGGATATTCGCACGGTGAATATGAGCTTCCGCGTCGGCGGACGTCTCGCCTCGCTGAGCGTTGACGAAGGCGATGCCATCAAAGCCGGGCAGACGCTGGGCGTGCTGGATAAAGCTCCCTTTGAGAACGCGCTGATGCAGGCAAAAGCCGGCGTCTCCGTCGCCCAGGCGCAGTATGATCTGATGCTGGCAGGCTATCGCGATGAGGAGATTGCCCAGGCCGCTGCCGCCGTTAAGCAGGCCAAAGCCGCCTACGACTACGCGCAGAACTTCTATAACCGCCAGCAGGGGCTGTGGAAAAGCCGCACCATTTCCGCCAACGATCTGGAAAACGCGCGGTCATCCCGCGACCAGGCGCAGGCGACGCTGAAATCCGCGCAGGATAAATTAAGCCAGTACCGCTCCGGTAACCGCGAGCAGGACATCGCCCAGGCGAAGGCCAGCCTCGAGCAGGCGCAGGCGCAGCTGGCTCAGGCGGAGCTGGATCTGCACGACACTATCTTAACCGCCCCATCTGACGGCACGCTGATGACCCGCGCGGTAGAGCCGGGCAGCATGCTCAGCGCGGGCAGTACCGTCTTGACGCTGTCCTTAACCCGTCCGGTATGGGTGCGGGCCTACATTGATGAGCCGAATCTCGGCCAGATGCAGCCGGGCCGCGAGCTGCTGCTCTATACCGACGGTCGCCCGGACAAGCCGTATCACGGCAAAGTGGGCTTTGTCTCCCCTACCGCCGAATTCACGCCGAAAACCGTTGAAACGCCGGATCTGCGTACCGACCTCGTGTACCGTCTGCGCATCATCGTCACCGACGCGGACGACGCGCTGCGTCAGGGCATGCCTGTTACCGTGACCTTAAACGACGGGGAACGACATGAATGATGCGGTTATCCAGCTCAATAATCTGGTCAAACGCTTCCCCGGAATGGATAAACCGGCGGTCGCGCCGCTGAACTGCAGCATTCAGAAAGGCTACGTGACCGGACTGGTGGGCCCGGACGGCGCGGGCAAAACCACGCTGATGCGGATGCTGGCGGGGCTGCTGAAACCGGATGAAGGCTCGGCCAGAGTGCTTGGCCTTGACCCGATAAAAGACGACGGCGCGCTCCACGCCATGCTCGGCTATATGCCGCAGAAGTTTGGCCTGTACGAAGATCTGACGGTGATGGAGAACCTCAATCTGTACGCCGACCTGCGCAGCGTCACCGGTGAAACCCGGCAGAAAACCTTCGCCCGACTGCTCGAATTTACCTCCCTCGGCCCGTTCACCGACCGGCTGGCGGGCAAGCTTTCCGGCGGGATGAAGCAGAAGCTGGGGCTGGCCTGCACGCTGGTGGGCGAGCCGAAGGTGCTGTTGCTCGATGAGCCCGGCGTCGGCGTGGACCCGATTTCCCGCCGCGAGCTGTGGCAGATGGTGCACGAGCTGGCGGGGGACGGGATGCTGATCCTCTGGAGCACCTCCTACCTCGACGAAGCGGAGCAGTGTCGGGACGTGCTGCTGATGAACGAAGGCGAACTGCTCTATCAGGGCGAGCCGACGACGCTGACGCAGAGCATGGCCGGGCGCAGCTTCCTGCTGCACAGCCCGCAGGAGTCCAACCGCAGGCTGCTGCAGCGGGTGCTCAGGCTGCCGCAGGTCAGCGACGGGATGATTCAGGGCCGCTCGGTGCGGGTCATCCTCAAAAAAGAGGCCACCGTCGACGATATTCGCCGGGCGCCTGGGATGCCGACGATTGAGATGGAAGAGACGGCGCCGCGTTTTGAAGATGCGTTCATCGACCTGCTGGGCGGCGCGGGGACCTCCGAGTCGCCGCTTGGGGCGATCCTGCACACGGTGGAAGGCACGCCCGGCGAAACGGTGATCGAAGCCAAATCGCTCACCAAAAAGTTCGGGGATTTCGCCGCCACCGACAACGTCAATTTCGCGGTGAAGCGCGGCGAGATATTTGGCCTGCTCGGGCCGAACGGGGCGGGAAAATCCACCACCTTTAAAATGATGTGCGGCCTGCTGGTCCCGACGTCCGGCAAGGCGCTGGTGCTGGACATGGATCTTAAAGTCAGCTCCGGCAAGGCGCGCCAGCATCTCGGCTATATGGCGCAGAAGTTCTCGCTGTACGGCAACCTGACGGTCGAGCAGAATCTGCGCTTTTTCTCCGGCGTGTACGGCCTGCGCGGGCGGGCGCAGAATGAAAAAATCCGCCGCATGAGCGACGCCTTCGGGTTAACGAATATTGCGTCCCACGCCACCGACGAGCTGCCGCTCGGCTTTAAGCAGCGGCTGGCGCTGGCCTGCTCGCTGATGCACGAGCCGGATATCCTGTTTCTTGATGAACCCACGTCAGGCGTGGATCCCCTCACCCGCCGAGAATTCTGGTTGCATATCAACAGCATGGTGGAAAAAGGCGTGACCGTAATGGTCACCACCCACTTTATGGACGAGGCAGAGTATTGCGACCGCATCGGGCTGGTCTACCGCGGCAAGCTGATTGCCCACGGCACGCCGGACGACCTGAAAGCGCAGGCCGCCGACGACGCACAGCCAGACCCGACCATGGAGCAGGCGTTTATCACCCTCATCCACGACTGGGATAAGGAGAATGCTCATGCGCAGTAACGCCCTTTCCTGGCGCCGGGTGCGTGCCCTGTGCATCAAAGAGACGCGGCAGATCGTGCGCGATCCCAGCAGTTGGCTGATTGCGGTGGTGATCCCCCTGCTGCTGCTGTTTATTTTTGGCTACGGCATTAACCTCGACTCCAGCAAGCTGCGGGTCGGTATTTTGCTGGAGCAGCAGAGCGAAGAGGCGCTGGACTTCACCCATGCCATGACCGGCTCACCCTACATTGACGCCACCGTCAGCGACAACCGGCAGGAACTGATCCAGAAAATGCAGGCCGGGAAAATTCGCGGCCTGATCGTCATCCCGGTGGATTTCGCCGCCAACATGGCGCGCCCGGGCGCCGATGCGCCGATTCAGGTGATTACCGACGGCAGCGAGCCGAACACCGCCAACTTCGTGCAGGGCTATGCGGAGGGGATCTGGCAGCTCTGGCAGATGCAGCGCGCCGAAGACCGGGGCGAGACGTTTGAACCGCTCATCGATGTGCAGACGCGCTACTGGTTTAACCCCGCCGCCATCAGCCAGCACTTTATTATTCCGGGGGCGGTGACCATCATTATGACGGTGATTGGCGCGATCCTCACCTCGCTGGTCATCGCCCGCGAGTGGGAGCGCGGCACTATGGAGGCGCTGCTCTCCACCGAGGTGACGCGGGTTGAGCTGCTGCTGTGCAAGCTCATCCCCTACTACTTCCTCGGCATGCTGGCGATGCTGCTCTGCATGCTGGTCGCGGTCTTTATTCTTGGCGTGCCGTATCGCGGCTCGCTGGTGGTGCTGTTCTTTATCACCAGCCTGTTTTTACTCAGCACGCTGGGGATGGGGCTGCTCATCTCCACCATCACCCGCAACCAGTTTAACGCCGCGCAGGTGGCGCTCAACGCCGCTTTCCTGCCATCGATTATGCTCTCCGGTTTTATCTTCCAGATAGACAGCATGCCTGCGGTGATCCGCGCCGTGACCTACATCATTCCGGCGCGCTACTTCGTGAGCACGCTGCAGAGCCTGTTCCTGGCGGGGAATATTCCGGTGGTGCTGATTATCAATACCCTGTTTTTGCTGGCGTCGGCGGTGATGTTTATCGGGTTGACGTGGCTGAAAACCAAACGGCGACTGGATTAAGGAGCGCACATGTTTCACCGCTTATGGACATTGATCCGCAAAGAACTGCAGTCCCTGCTGCGCGAGCCGCAAACCCGCGCCATTCTGGTGCTGCCGGTGCTGCTTCAGGTTTTATTGTTCCCGTTTGCCGCCACCCTTGAGGTAACTAACGCCACCATTGCCATTTATAATGAAGACAACGGCAAACACGCCGTCGAACTGACGCAGCGTTTTGCCCGGGCGAAAGCCTTTACCCACATCCTGCTGCTGAAAAGCCCGCAGGAGATCCAGCCCACTATCGACACGCAAAAAGCGCTGCTGCTGGTGCGTTTCCCGGCGGATTTCTCCCGCAATCTGGACACCTTCCAGACCGCGCCGATGCAGCTGATCCTCGACGGGCGCAACTCCAACAGCGCCCAGATAGCGGCCAACTACCTGCAGCAGATAGTGAAGGAGTATCAGCAGGAGCTGATGGAGGGCAAACCGAAGCCTAATAACAGCGAGCTGGTGGTGCGCAACTGGTACAACCCGAATCTGGACTACAAGTGGTTTGTGGTGCCGTCGCTGATCGCCATGATCACCACCATCGGGGTGATGATCGTGACCTCTCTGTCCGTGGCCCGCGAGCGCGAACAGGGCACGCTGGATCAGCTGCTGGTTTCCCCGCTCGCCACCTGGCAGATTTTCGTCGGCAAAGCGGTGCCGGCGCTGATCGTCGCCACCTTCCAGGCCACCATCGTGCTGGGGGTGGGAATTTGGGCCTATGAGATCCCGTTCGCCGGATCGCTGGCGCTGTTTTACTTCACGATGGTGATTTACGGGCTGTCGCTGGTGGGGTTTGGGCTGCTGATTTCAGCGCTCTGCTCCACGCAGCAGCAGGCGTTTATCGGGGTATTCGTCTTTATGATGCCGGCGATTCTGCTCTCCGGGTACGTGTCGCCCGTCGAGAACATGCCGGTGTGGCTGCAGGATTTAACGTGGATAAACCCGATTCGACACTTTACGGATATCACCAAGCAGATCTATCTGAAGGATGCGAGTCTGGACATTGTCTGGGGAAGTTTGTGGCCGCTACTGGTCATAGCGGCCACGACGGGGTCAGTGGCCTATGCGATGTTTAGACGCAACATTGCGTAGCTTTTTCTCTTTAGTGAGCAGCGACACTACCGCTGGCCCTGCAAGGATTGCCAGACCCGCGAGGGCCAGCAGCAGGTTGTTTTGCAGCACGCGTGACAGCAGCCACAGCACGATCATCGCGGCACCAAAGTACCAGGTGGTGGTGAGCTCTTCGAGCACATCACCCACCTCGCGCCAGCGCGCGTCATGGTGGCGCTGTAAGAACAGCATCGACAGCACGGTGACGCCATAGAGGACGCATAGCCCTAAGCCAACACGCACCAGCGTGCCGCTCATCAAGCCCATCACCAGTACGGCCACGACCAGTAAATGCAACATTATCTGCCAGCAACTCAAACCCGTTGCGACACGAACACGTTGTTGCCACTTCATGGCTTCTCTCCTGAAGGATTTTTCTCTGCTTAATCAGACTACCGCACTTTACGGAAAATTCCGTAACGCCGCATCTTTTTGTGACGCCGACTACACTTTATTTTCATCGGGATAGTCACCCAGGAAGGTGTTTATGAGCAAAAAAACGCAGCATTTCTCGCTTAAGGTGCTGACGATAAACATTCATAAGGGCTTCACAGCATTTAACCGCCGCTTCATTTTACCGGAGCTGCGCGACGCGGTACGCACCGTCAGCGCGGACATTGTCTGCCTGCAGGAGGTGATGGGCGCGCATGAGGTACACCCCATGCATTTCGAAAACTGGCCCGATACGCCGCACTATGAATTCCTGGCCGACACCATGTGGAGCGATTACGCTTACGGCCGCAATGCGGTCTATCCGGAAGGCCATCACGGTAATGCGGTGCTGTCGCGTTTTCCTATAGAACATTATGAGAACCGGGACGTTTCCGTCGGGGAGAGCGAAAAGCGCGGGCTGCTTTACTGCCGCATCACGCCGCCGGAACTTGACGTTCCGGTTCACGTGGGCTGCGTTCACCTCGGACTGCGTGAAGCCCACCGCCAGGCGCAGCTGCAGATGCTGGCGGACTGGACCAATGCGCTGCCGGAAGGCGAACCCGTGGTGGTCGCCGGGGATTTTAACGACTGGCGGCAGCGCGCCAACCATCCGCTGAAGGTCAAAGCGGGACTGGAGGAAATTTTCACCCGGGCCCATGGTCGTCCCGCACGGACGTTTCCGGTGCGCTTCCCCCTGCTGCGCCTGGACCGCATCTACGTGAAAAATGCGCATGCCAGCAGCCCGACGGCGCTGGCGTTACTGAACTGGCGACATCTTTCCGACCATGCCCCGCTGAGCGCGGAGATCCACTTATGAAATGCACCTGGCAGGAAGGTAACCGTATTACGCTGCTGGAAAACGGCGATAACTTTTATCCGGCGGTCTTTGAGGCGATTAGCCACGCACAGCAGAAAGTCTACCTTGAAACGTTTATCTGGTTTGAAGACGACGTTGGCAGGCAGCTACACAGCGTACTGCTGCATGCCGCCCGGCGCGGGATAAAAATCGAGGCCCTGCTCGATGGATATGGCTCGCCGGATCTTAGCGATGAATTTGTTAACGAGCTCACCGCCGCCGGCGTGGTGTTCCGCTATTACGATCCCGGTCCGCGTCTGTTCGGCATGCGCACCAACCTGTTCCGCCGCATGCACCGCAAAATCGTCGTAGTGGACGAAACGGTGGCGTTCGTGGGCGGCATTAACTACTCCGCCGAACATATGTCGGATTACGGCCCGGAGGCCAAGCAGGACTACGCGATCCGTATTGAGGGACCGGTGGTTCAGGACATCCAGCTGTTCGTGCTGGAAAACTTGCCCGGTAAAGAGGCCGCTCGCCGCTGGTGGCGACGCCGTCATCGCCCGGAAGAGAACCGCAAGCCCGGCGAAGCGCAGGCGCTGTTTGTCTGGCGGGACAACGAGGAGCATCGGGACGATATTGAACGTCATTACCTGAAGATGCTGGCCAATGCGAAGCGCGAAGTGATTATCGCCAACGCCTATTTCTTCCCCGGCTACCGTATTCTGCACGCCATGCGCAACGCGGCCCGACGCGGCGTGAGCGTTAAACTGATTGTGCAGGGCGAGCCGGATATGCCGATTGTAAAGGTGGGCGCGCGCCTGCTCTACCGCTACCTGGTGAAAAGCGGCGTGCAGATATATGAATATCGCCGCCGCCCGCTGCACGGCAAAGTGGCCGTCATGGATGACCACTGGGCAACCGTCGGCTCCAGTAACCTCGATCCGCTGAGCCTGTCGCTGAACCTGGAAGCGAACCTGATCATCCACGACCGTCAGTTTAACCAGACCCTGCGGGATAACCTTCAGGGACTTATCCATAAGGACTGTGTGCGGGTGGATGAGTCCATGGTGCCGAAACGGAGCTGGTGGAACGTTGGCATCGGCGTGGTGGTGTTCCACTTCCTGCGCCACTTCCCGGCGATGGTCGGCTGGCTGCCGGCGCATACGCCAAAGCTGGCGCAGGTTGATCCGCCGGTACAACCTGAAATGGAAACCCAGGACCGCGTTGAAGCGGAAGATGGAGGCAAACCCTGATGTCAAAATCTCATCCTCGCTGGCGGCTGGCGAAAAAAATCCTCACCTGGGTATTCTTTATCGCGGTCGCTGTACTGCTGGTGGTCTACGCGCAGAAAGTGGACTGGGAAGAGGTGTGGAAGGTTATCCGAAACTATAACCGGCTGGTGCTGCTGGGCGCCGTAGGGCTGGTTATCGTCAGCTACCTGATGTACGGCTGCTACGACCTGCTCGGTCGCGCCTACTGCGGCCACAAGCTGGCTAAACGTCAGGTGATGCTGGTGTCGTTTATCTGCTACGCCTTCAACCTGACGCTGAGCACCTGGGTGGGCGGCATCGGCATGCGCTATCGCCTGTACTCACGCCTCGGATTACCGGGCGGAACCATCACCCGCATTTTCTCGCTGAGTATCACAACCAACTGGCTGGGGTACATTCTGCTGGGTGGGGTGATTTTCACCATCGGCGTGGTGCAGCTGCCCGCGCACTGGTATATCGACGAGGCCACGCTGCGCATTCTCGGCATCGTGCTGCTGCTGATCATCGCCGTGTATCTGTGGGCCTGCGCCTTTGCCAGACGCCGCCATATGACCATTAAAGGGCAGAAACTGGTACTGCCGTCGTGGAAGTTCGCGGTGCTGCAGATGGCGGTATCCAGCGCCAACTGGATGGCGATGGGGGCGATCATCTGGCTGTTGATTGGCGAGGACGTGAACTACTTCTTCGTGCTGGGCGTGCTGCTGGTGAGCAGTATCGCCGGGGTTATCGTGCATATTCCGGCGGGAATTGGTGTGCTGGAGGCGGTGTTTATCGCGCTGCTGGCCGGAGAACATGTTTCACAGGGGACGATTATTGCCGCCCTGCTCGCCTACCGCATGCTCTATTACTTCCTGCCGCTGGCGCTGGCAACGGTCTGTTATCTGGTGCTGGAGAGCCGGGCGAAAAAGTTACGGGCGAAAAATGAGAAGGCAATGGCGAAATAAAAGCAAAACGGCAACCTTGTTGCCGTTTTTAGTGTTTGTTCCCTCTCCCGTGGGAGAGGGTCAGGGTGAGGGTACCAGACCGCACCGCCACCCGGCAAAGCAACCTCAGCGACGGTTACCGAAAATCCGCAGCAGCATCAGGAACAGATTGATGAAGTCCAGATAGAGCGTCAGCGCGCCCAGAATCGAGTATTTGCGCAGGTTTGAACTGTCGCGCACGTCGATCTGCTCGCCGATGTTTTTCAGCTTCTGAGTGTCATAGGCCGTCAGCCCGACAAAGACTACTACACCGATATAGGTCACGGCCCACATCAGCGCGTCGCTCTTCAGCCACAGGTTCACCAGCGATGCCAGCACAATCCCGATCAGCCCCATAAACAGCATATTACCTAAGCCGCTCAGGTCACGTTTGGTGGTGTAACCGTACAGGCTCATCACGCCAAACATCCCGCCGGTCACCACGAAGGTACTGGCGATGGAGGAGTAGGTGTAGACGATGAAAATGCTGGAGAGCGTCAAACCGGTCAGCGCCGAATAGAGCATAAACAGCGTGGTCGCCATTCCGGCACTGAGTTTCTGCACCAGGCCGGAAAGCACAAACACCAGCGCCAGCTGTGCGATAATCAGCCCAAAGAAGGTGATTTTGCTGGAGAAGATAAACATCATCAGCTCAGGCGTGTTTGCCGCATACCACGCGATAAACGCGGTAAGCAGCAGGCCGACCGTCATCCAGCCGTACACCTGCGCCATATACGTCTGCAGGCCGCTACGGGTCTGCTGTACTATTGAATCGGAACGCGGAAATCGGTCCATGATTCACTCCTGATTAAGGTTAAGAAGAGACACACACATTAAGAGTAACACATCCACGTAAACCGACTACCAACGGCTGGCGGCCTGTTTATCGCTGTCGCGAGATTCCACCCAGCGCTCGCCTTCCGGCGTGGCTTCGCGCTTCCAGAACGGCGCTTTGGTTTTGAGGTAATCCATAATGAACTCCCCTGCCGCAAAGGCGCTACCGCGGTGCGCGCTGGTCACGCCGACAAAGACAATCTCTTCGCCGGGCCACATCTCGCCGATGCGGTGGATCACCGTGACCCGCCCGAGCGGCCAGCGGCCTCGCGCTTCATCCACAATTGCCGCCAGCGATTTCTCCGTCATGCCCGGATAGTGCTCCAGCGTCAGCGCTTTTACGCTGTCGCCGAGATTGTGGTTACGCACTTTACCGGTGAACGTAACGACCGCGCCGTCTTCATCGCGCTCCGCCAGCCAGTCATATTCTGTACCGACGTTAAAGCGCTCGGGACCGACCAGAATTCGGGTTTCAGCCATCTTAGCCCCCTGTGACCGGCGGGAAGAAGGCCACTTCATCCCCTTCAGTCAGCGGGTGGGTGAACTCCACCAGCGTCTGGTTAACGGCCGCCAGCAGCTTGCCTTCGTCGAGCGCCAGCGCCCAGCGGTCGCTTTGTGCCGCCAGATGCGCGCGCAGGGCGGCGACGTTTTCAAAAGAGGCGTCCAGCGTCAGGCTGTCGGTATTAACCAGCTCACGCACCTGGGCGAAAAAGAGCACCTTAATCATGGCTGTCCACCTTAAAATCACCGGATTTGCCGCCGCTTTTTGCCAGCAGACGAACCGGGCCAATCACCATATCTTTCTGCACCGCTTTGCACATGTCGTAGATGGTCAGCGCGGCGACGGAGGCCGCCGTCAGGGCTTCCATCTCCACGCCGGTTTTGCCGGTTAAGCGGCAGAGGGACTCAATACGCACGCGGTTGTGCTCCGGCTGCGCCTGCAGGTTCACTTCCACCTTGCTCAGCATCAGCGGATGGCAGAGCGGGATGAGGTCCCAGGTCCGTTTTGCAGCCTGAATACCGGCGATGCGGGCGGTGGCAAAGACGTCACCCTTGTGGTGACTGCCGTCGATAATCATCGCCAGCGTCTCAGGCAGCATGGTGACGAATGCCTCAGCACGCGCCTCGCGCACCGTTTCGGCCTTGGCGGAGACATCCACCATATGCGCTTCGCCAGCGGCGTTAATGTGGGTCAGTTGTGACATAGTTTACTTCTTCAAATGGGGATGAAAATTACACGGACGGGTACGGGCATCCAGCTGCGGGGCAATAATATTTTCCCATGCGGTGCGGCAGGCTTTGGTCGAGCCCGGCATGGCGAAAATCAGCGTGTTGTTTGCCACGCCGGCCACCGCGCGCGACTGCAGCGTGGAGGTGCCAATCTCTTCAAAGGAGAGCATGCGGAACACCTCACCGAAGCCTTCTACCTCGCGGTCAAACAGCGGGATCAGCGCCTCGGGGGCCTGATCGCCCGCGGTAAAGCCGGTGCCGCCGGTGATCAGCACCACCTGTACCTCAGCACTGGCGATCCACTGAGAGACCTGCGCGCGAATGGCGTAGCGGTTCTCTTTCACAATCGCTTTATCGACGATGGTATGCCCCGCGTCATGGGCCGCCTCACGCAGCCAGTGGCCGGAGGTATCATCCTCTTCGCCACGGCGGTCGGAAACGGTAAGAATAGCAATGCGTGTCGGGATAAATTCTGCGCTGACCTGACTCATCTTCTGGTTCCTTCTAAAGACTGATTACCCGCCGATGTAGGACAGGTTCTGAGTAATGCCGGTATTGCCCTGATGCAGGAAGTGGGTCTGCTTTTTGTGCGTCAGCGCTTCAGAAATGCGCGCTTCAAGCGCGGCCTGCTGCGCATCGTCTTCCAGCAGATCGCGAAGATCCACGCCACCGTCGCCAAACAGGCAGAGGTGCAGCTTGCCCACCGACGATACGCGCAGGCGGTTGCAGCTGGCGCAGAAGTCTTTCTCATAGGGCATGATCAGCCCAATCTCGCCTTCGTAATCCGGGTGACAAAAGACCTGTGCCGGGCCGTCGCTGCGCTGGCGGATCTGGTGGATCCAGCCGCGTTTCAGCAGCTCATCGCGCAACACCATGCCGGAAATATGGTGGCGGCGGAACAGTTCGCTGCCCTCGCCCGTTTCCATCAGCTCGATAAAACGCAGTTGAATGGGACGGGATTTAATCCACGCCAGGAAGGTGTCCAGCTGATGGTGGTTTACGTCGCGCATCAGCACCGTGTTGACTTTGACTTTTTCGAACCCGGCGGTAAACGCCGCATCGATGCCGTCCATCACCTGGCGGAACTTGTCCTGACCGGTAATGGCGTGAAACTGCCGGGCATCAAGGCTGTCCACGCTGACGTTGATCGCGGTTAAGCCAGCGTCGCGCCAGGTGGCCACGTCACGCGCCATGCGATAACCGTTGGTGGTCACCGCGATCTGGCGGATGCGTTCGTTTTCGCGTACCGCGGCAATGATGTCGGGGAAATCGCGGCGCAGGGAGGGTTCGCCACCGGTCAGACGGACTTTTTCGGTACCGAGCTCAGAGAACGCACGCGTGACGCGGCGCACTTCATCCACGGAGAGAAAGCCGTTATTGGTGACGCTGCCCGGCTTGTAGCCATCGGGCAGACAGTAGGTGCAACGGAAGTTGCACACATCGGTAATCGACAGACGCAAGTAGTAAAACTTACGCGCGAAAGCATCAGTAAGTTGTGAAGCCATGTACACCTTTCCAGATCGGGAGGCACAGTCATTTCTTTCTGTACCCTGGTGGCAAATCCGCCACGGCCAGGGCGCCATATCATTCGACACAGGCGCCAGGGCTAGAGTGTATGTTTTCAGTTTTGAAAACGTGGTTATGGCGATAGTAGCGTGGAAATCGACACTCCGCCATTGTCGCTTTTCGCTATATAATTATGTATATAGCGATTCAGTCCTGCATTTTCGCTACAGAATACCTAAAAACCGCATTTTCGCATTGATATACGTCATTTTGCATTGGGTGAGGCATCGTCTTTTGGGGGTAGTTAGGTTACTGTTACGCGATCGAACGTGATAAGGAATACGTATGCGCAATCGCACTTTTGCGGATCTTGACCGAGTGGTCGCTCTTGGCGGAGGCCACGGCCTGGGCCGCGTCATGTCCTCTTTGTCGTCACTGGGCTCACGGCTGACAGGGATAGTGACAACCACCGACAACGGCGGCTCAACCGGGCGGATCAGGCGGGCTGAAGGCGGCATTGCCTGGGGAGATATGCGCAACTGCCTGAACCAGTTAATTACCGAGCCGAGCGTCGCGTCGGCGATGTTTGAGTACCGTTTTGGCGGCAATGGCGAACTTTCCGGGCATAACCTCGGAAATCTGATGCTAAAGGCGCTGGATCACCTGAGCGTACGGCCTCTGGAAGCCATCAACTTAATCCGTAATCTGCTCAAGGTGGACGCATTCCTGATCCCCATGTCTGAACAACCGGTTGACTTGATGGCAATCGATGCCGAAGGGCATGAAGTCTACGGCGAGGTGAATATTGACCAGCTCCTCCTGCCGCCAACGGAGTTGATGACCTATCCGAGCGTGCCCGCCACGCGAGAAGCGGTGGAGGCCATTGGTGAAGCGGATCTTATCCTGATCGGTCCAGGCAGTTTTTATACCAGCCTGATGCCCATTCTGCTGGTAAAAGAGCTGGCGCAGGCGCTGCGTCGCACCCCTGCCCCGATGGTCTATATCGGTAACCTGGGCCGTGAGCTGAGCCCGGCAGCGGCGAGCCTGTCGCTGGCGGACAAGCTGGACCTGATGGAGCAGTACGTCGGTAAGAAAATTATCGACGGTGTGGTGGTTGGGCCGAAAGTGGATGTGACAGGGATTGGCGATCGCGTGGTGGTGCAGGAGCCGCTGGAAGCCAGCGATATTAAATATCGTCACGACCGCCACCTGCTGCGCGAGGCGCTGGAGAAAGCGATTCAGGCGTTGGGTTAGGTTCGCTTTGTGCGGCCTGATGCCCTCACCCCAGCCCTCTCCCACGGGGAGAGGGGGAATACACGCCGCTTTACCTATGATGCCGCAATAAACAGATCCCGCAGCTGATGCAGCTGGTCGCGGATCTGTGCCGCCTCTTCGAACTCCAGGTTCTGGGCGTGCTGCATCATCTGCCCTTCCAGCTCGTGGATTTTCTGCTGCAGCGCCTTCGGCGTCAGTACGACGGTATCTTCTTCCACCACTGAACGTGCCTTGCCGCGGCCTTTCGCTTTGGTCTTCGCAATGTTCTGACCCAGCGCCAGAATATCCACCACCTTCTTGTTCAGCCCCTGCGGCGTAATGCCGTGCTCTTCGTTGTAGCGCTGCTGCTTCTCGCGTCGGCGTTCCGTTTCGCCAATCGCTTTCGCCATCGACGGGGTGATTTTGTCGCCGTACAGAATCGCTTTCCCGTTGACGTTACGCGCGGCGCGGCCAATGGTCTGGATCAGGGAGCGTTCAGAGCGCAGGAAGCCCTCTTTATCGGCGTCCAGAATCGCCACCAGCGAGACTTCCGGCATATCCAGACCTTCTCGCAACAGGTTGATCCCCACCAGCACATCAAACTCGCCCAGACGCAGATCGCGGATAATCTCCATGCGCTCCACGGTGTCGATATCCGAGTGCAGATAGCGCACCTTCTCACCGTGTTCTTCAAGATACTCGGTCAGGTCTTCCGCCATGCGCTTGGTGAGCGTCGTCACCAGCACGCGCTCGTTGATGGCGGAACGGGCGCGGATCTCAGAGAGCAGATCGTCCACCTGGGTCGCCACCGGGCGCACTTCGATAATCGGGTCCAGCAGCCCGGTCGGACGGACCACCTGGTCGATCACCTCATCGCCGGATTTTTCCAGCTCGTAGTTGCCCGGCGTGGCCGACACGTAGATGGTCTGCGGCGCCAGCGCCTCAAACTCTTCAAACTTCATCGGACGGTTATCCAGCGCTGACGGCAGGCGGAAGCCGTACTCCACCAGCGTCTCTTTACGCGCGCGGTCGCCGCGGTACATCCCGCCGATCTGCGGGATCGTGACGTGGGATTCGTCGATCACCAGCAGACCGTCGGCCGGAAGGTAGTCAAACAGCGTCGGCGGTGGCTCGCCCGGCCCGCGCCCGGAGAGGAAGCGCGAGTAGTTTTCGATACCCGAGCAGTAGCCCAGCTCGTTCATCATCTCCAGATCGAACTGGGTGCGCTGGCTCAGGCGCTGCTCTTCCAGCAGCTTATTGTTAGCCAGAAGCACCTTACGGCGCTCTGCAAGCTCCTCTTTGATCTCTTCCATCGCCTGCACGATACGCTCTCGTGGCGTCACGTAGTGCGTTTTAGGGTAGATGGTAAAACGCTGTATCACCGACTCAACGTGGCCGGTCAGCGGGTCGAACAGTGACAAACGCTCGACCTCTTCGTCAAACAGCTCGACGCGCAGCGCCATATCGTCCGATTCCGCCGGGAAGATGTCGATCACCTCACCGCGCACGCGGAACGTCCCGCGCTGGAAGGCCTGGTCATTACGGGTGTACTGCAGTTCGGCCAGACGGCGCAAAATTGCGCGCTGATCGATGATCATCCCCTGCGTCAGGTGCAGCATCATCTTCAGATAGAGATCCGGATCGCCCAGGCCGTAAATCGCCGAAACAGACGCGACCACAACCACATCGCGACGCTCAAGCAGCGCCTTGGTCGCAGACAGTCGCATCTGTTCGATGTGTTCGTTCACCGAAGCATCTTTCTCGATGAAGGTATCAGAGCTCGGCACATAGGCTTCCGGCTGGTAGTAATCGTAGTAGGAGACAAAATACTCCACCGCGTTTTCCGGGAAGAACTCTTTCATCTCGCCGTAAAGCTGTGCCGCGAGGGTTTTATTGGGTGCAAGCACCATCGTGGGGCGCTGCAGGTCAGCGATCACGTTGGCGACAGTAAACGTTTTGCCCGAGCCGGTTACTCCCAGCAGCGTCTGGTGCGCCAGCCCGTCTTCCAGCCCCTCTTTAAGACGACGGATCGCCTCAGGCTGATCGCCAGAGGGGCGGAAAGCAGAATTCAGTTTGAACGGTTTACTCATGGGCGACGACCTGATGACGTTATAAGCGGCAGGTGAGTAATTTTACTCGTTGTTGCCAGGAATGCCAGTAAAAAACACTGGATGAAAAACCAGTGGCGTGTCAGGATATTTAGCGTAGCGGCGGAGTCATTAGCGCGTTAGCGGACAAAATTTAGGCTCTGACGAGATAAAAAACCAGCCAGGTTGGGTTATCCCCAGAACTTTTTCTTTTTTAACATTTGTCAAGCCAGGTAATGATAGTTTTATGGCAACGAGTGACACTTTCATTACGGTAATTGCTTTTATCTAAGCAATTAAATTTTAAACGATATTTTCTAAAGCCGCGTTTCGCGTCAATTTGGGCGAAAGCCGCGTCTTCTCTCGCTTATCGCGTGTTTTCTAACTCTAATGCACATGGTTATCCACAGGAATAGTGGATAACTGCTTCCAGCCCGTGTAGACCGCCGCTCAGCAAATTCCCGGATTTTCCCACGAGGCGGCAACAAAAAATTTTTATAGCTCTTTTTTGACGATAAACAGTTGAGTCATTCATAACCAACAGATGCGATCCTGCTCACATTTCAGCCATTTTTCGTCCTGCACCACAACTCACCATTCCCGGCACCGTCGATGTGCAAGCCACGCGTTTTTACCCTGCTCTCCTGTGGCTTATTCCTAAAAAAGTCGTTTTTTTAATCGATTTCAGGTTTCTGGCAAGCGTTTTGCAGCTTCACGTCAGGCCTATCCCTACGCATTTTTAAGGAGAGAAAGATGTTGAGTCTGCGTGCAGTGAATCAATTTTACGGAAGCCAACATACGCTATGGAACGTGGATTTGGATTTTCCGCAAGGGATGTGTACAGGCATCATAGGCCTGCCGGGGATGGGCAAAACCACCCTGATGAACTGCATTACCGGAAACATCCCCGTCGAAAGCGGCACGATTATCTGGCATGAAGCGGGCGCACCGCCGCGTGATTTGCTCAGCCCGGCACCGGAACAACGTTCAGAGCCGGGAATAGGCTATGTGCCGCAGGACAGGCGTATTTTCTCTCAACTGACGATTGAGGAGAATCTGCATATTGCCATGCGGGCGATGGGGAAACCCGACCTGGCGGCGAAAAGCGACGTATACGATCTGTTCCCGGAACTCTACGCGCGACGTCAGACGCGGGGCAATGCCCTTTCGCCAGAGGATCAGTATCAGCTTGCCCTGGCGAATGCACTGGTCAACCGCCCGCGGATGCTAATTCTGGACGAGCCTACGCATGGGGCAGGACACGGATTTGCCCAGAAGCTGGCGCAGCTGCTGGGGCGCTTAAACCGAGAGTTAGGCATGACGGTGCTGCTGGCGGAGCAGCAGCTGTCGTTTATCCGCCGGGTGGCGGATCGGTTTTGCATGCTTTATCGCGGGCGTAACGTGGCTCAGGGCCACGTTAGCGAGCTGAACGATGAGCTCATTGCCCACTGGATGTCGCGGGAAGCAAGACGCTGAGGTCGAGATAGCGCCCGGTTTCGGCCTGCTCAGCAACGCCAGCAATCCAGGGGATTTCCCCGAGGAACGGTGCCGGGAGCACGCGCTTGAGGGTCGCCAGATACTCCTGATGCCGCCTGCCCGGCGCAACCACGTCGTTGGCTATCCAGCCTGCCAGCGTCAGCCCTGCCTGCTGAACGGCCTGCGCCGTCAGCATGGCGTGATTGATGCAGCCCAGCTTCACGCCGACGACCAGAATGACCGGAAGCCGCTCGGCCTGCACCCAGTCAGCAAAGGTCTGCGTGTCCGAAAGCGGCGTAAACCAGCCTCCCGCGCCTTCCACCAGCACCCAGTCGGCCTGGCTTTCCAGCGTCCGTAACCCGGCAGACAGCACGGCGAAATCAATCGGACGGCCTTCGTCAGCGCTGATAATGTGTGGCGACGTCGGCTCGGCAAAGGTATAGGGATTCACCGCCGAATAGGCAAGCTCAAGGCTACTGTTACGCTGGAGCGCCAGCGCGTCGGTGTTGCGTAACCCTTCCGCCGTCATCTCGCTGCCGGAAGCCACGGGCTTATATCCGGCGGTGTTTTTTCCGAGCAGTCGTGCCGCCTGCAGCAGCGCAGCGCTGGCAACCGTTTTGCCCACTTCCGTATCAGTGCCGGTAACAAAATAACGTTCAGTCACGTTCGATAATCCCATGAAAAAGTTGATAAGAGAGCGGGAAAAGGCCCCGCTGCTGCGGCCAGGCCAGTTCCAGGCGTTGCAGCTGCCCCCGGGTCAGCGGTTTTTTCTCCCGCCCGGCGTGCAGGTGCGTGGCGCCGATGCCCTTCAGAGAGCGCATGGCGCTGAACGCGTCGCTAAAATTAAGCGTGATGGTTTGCACCGTGCTGCGACAGCGCCAGCCTGCCAGCGCCTGCGTCACCTGCTCATACGATAAAAAGCGGTTCGCGTGCGGCTGTTCATCCACCGCTTTCCACGCCTGATTCAGCTCCGGCAGCGAACTTTCCAGCAAGGTGGTAAAGGCTACCTTTCCGCCCGGGCGTGCGACGCGATAAAGCTCGCGTAACGCCTGCGGCAGGCTGCTGCACCACTGCACCGCCAGATGGCTCCAGACCAGATCGAACTGCGCGTCCGCCAGCGGGATAGCCTCGATATCGGCCACGACATAGTGGTGCGCCGCCTGCTGCTGGCGTGCCTCGTCCAGCATAGCGGGCGACAGGTCGATGGCCGTCACCTCGCTCCCCGCCTCGCGCCAGTAGCGGCTGTTGCTGCCGGGACCACAGCCAGCGTCCAGCACCTGCGGGAAGCGGTTCTCGCCAAGCGCGGCCAGAAGCCCCTGCGCGCTCTGGCGCTGGAGTTCATCGTGCTGCGAATAGCTCCGCGCGGCCCGGCCAAACGCCGCCGCAACGGCCTGCTTATTCACCGGCATCATGAAGCGCCTCCAGCAGCGTCTGGATATCCTGCGCCTCATGCGCCGCCGTCAGGGTTAAGCGCAGACGCGCGGTGCCCGGCGGAACGGTTGGTGGACGAATGGCCGTTACCCACATCCCCCGCTCGCGCAGCGCCTGGGCCAGCGCCAGCGCGCGGCCGTTTTCGCCGACAATCACGGGCTGGATGGCGCTCTGCGAATCGGGACTCTGGAAGGGAAGCGCCGCCAGTCCCTGACGGAAGCAGGAGATGTGCTCTGCCAGCTGCTGACGGCGTTCATCCCCTTCTGCGCTGCGGATCACCGCCAGCGACGCCGACAGCGCCACGGCCTGCGCCGGGGGCATGCTGGTGCTGTAGATGAGGTGACGGGCAAACTGCAGCAGATAGTCGGCGACAGATTCGCTGCACAGCACGGCGGCGCCGCTGACGCCAAAGCCTTTGCCGAAGGTAACCAACAGCAGTTCCGGCTTCACGTTTTGTTGATGGGCGCTGCCGCGTCCTTCATCGCCCATCACCCCAGCACCGTGAGCATCATCGACCAGTAGCCAGGCGTTTTGCCGCTTTGCGGCCTCGTGAAGCGCGGCAAGCGGCGCACTGTCGCCGTCCATGCTGAACACCCCTTCCGTGACCGCCAGCTGTTGCCCGTCGCAGGGTTTGTCCAGCAGCGAGGCGAGCTGTGACGCATCGTTATGGGCAAAACGCCGCAGCTGGGCGGGACTTAAGTTTGCAGCCTCCAGCAGGGAGGCGTGGCTTAAACGGTCGGCGACAATGCGGTCCTCTTTCCCCATCATGGCCGCGATGACCGCCTGATTGGCGGCAAAGCCGGAGATAAACAGCAGCGCACGCGGGTAGCCCAGCCAGTCGGCCAGCTCTTCCTCCAGCGCCTGATGCGCCGTGGTGTATCCGCTGACGTGCCCCGAGCCACCGCTGCCCACGCCAAACCGCTCCGCGCCCTGCTGCCAGGCGCGGACGATGGCCGGATGCTGGCTCAGCCCGAGATAGTCGTTGCTGGAGAAATTACAAAACTGCCGTCCCTCGCGGGTCAGAAAACGGCCCGCGCCGTTTTCCACCACTCTGCGAACGCGAAACGCCTCTGCCGCCCGGCGTTCTTCCAGCGCGGCATTAATCCGTGCCTGCCAGGTCATACGGCTGCCGCGTTGTAGAACTGGTCGGTGTCGGCGTTGAGAATCTGCTGCTCCAGCTGCTGCTGTTGCTCGTTATCGCCCGTCAGCACCCCGGTCTGGTGCGGGTTCAGCCCCAGCTTGCGGAACAGCTGGACGTCTTTGTCCTCTTCCGGGTTCGGCGTGGTCAGCAGCTTGCAGCCGTAGAAGATGGAGTTGGCGCCGGCCATAAAGCACATCGCCTGAGTCTGCTCGTTCATCTGCTCGCGGCCCGCAGAGAGGCGAACGTAAGACGTTGGCATCATGATGCGCGCCACCGCGATGGTGCGAATAAAATCAAACGCATCCACATCCTCGTTATCCGCCAGCGGCGTGCCCTTGACCTTCACCAGCATGTTGATCGGCACGCTTTCCGGCGGGGTGGGCAGGTTCGCCAGCTGCAGCAGCAGACCCGCGCGGTCTTTCACCGTTTCGCCTAAGCCCACGATGCCGCCGGAGCAGACCTTGATCCCCGCGTCACGCACTTTATCCAGCGTATCCAGACGCTCCTGGTAGGTGCGCGTGGTGATGATGTTGCCGTAAAATTCCGGCGAGGTATCAAGGTTGTGGTTGTAGTAATCCAGCCCCGCCGCCGAGAGGCGCTGCGCCTGCTCCTCGTTCAGCGTGCCGAGGGTCATGCAGGCCTCAAGCCCCATCTCCTTCACGCCTTTCACCATCTGCTCCAGATACGGCATATCGCGATCGTGCGGGTTTTTCCACGCCGCGCCCATGCAGAAGCGGGTTGAGCCCGCGTTTTTCGCCTTGCGCGCGGAGTCGAGCACCTGCTCCACTTCCATCAGACGCTCGGATTCGAGACCGGTTTTGTAGCGCGCGCTCTGCGGGCAGTATTTGCAGTCTTCGGGGCAGGCGCCGGTCTTGATCGACAGCAGCGTGCTGACCTGAACATGGCGCGGATCGAAGTGCTGACGATGCACCTGTTGCGCTTCAAACATCAGCTCAAGGAAAGGTTTGTTGAATAATTCAGTAACTTGCGACATCGTCCAGCGTGCGTGGTGAGCCATTGGGCTTCTCCAAAGGGTTTTGTTAATTTTCGGTTCGGTTTATACTCGTAAACCTAAAACTTTTCAAAATGGTTTACAAGTCGATTATGACCCAGGACGATCTCGCCTTCGACAAGCAGCATATCTGGCACCCTTACACCTCCACTACCCGCCCCCTTCCCGTCTATCCGGTGGCCTCTGCCCACGGCTGCGAGCTGCATCTCGCCAGCGGCGAGCGGCTGGTTGACGGAATGTCCTCCTGGTGGGCGGCCATTCACGGATACAACCATCCGCGCCTGAACGCGGCGATGAAGGCCCAGATTGACCAGATGTCGCACGTGATGTTTGGCGGGATCACTCATCAGCCCGCGGTGGATTTATGCCGTCGCCTGGTGGCGATGACGCCTGAATCGCTGGAGTGCGTTTTCCTGGCCGATTCCGGCTCGGTGGCGGTGGAAGTGGCGATGAAGATGGCGCTGCAGTACTGGCATGCGAAGGGCGAAACGCGCCAGCGGTTCCTCACCTTCCGCAACGGCTATCACGGGGATACCTTCGGGGCGATGTCGGTCTGCGATCCGGACAACTCCATGCACAGCCTGTGGAAGGGGTATCTGCCAGAAAACCTGTTTGCCCCTGCGCCGCAAAGCCGCTTCGACGGCGAATGGAACGAGATGGACATGGTGGGCTTCGCGCGGCTGATGGCGGCACATCGCCATGAAATCGCCGCCGTTATTCTCGAACCGATCGTGCAGGGCGCGGGCGGAATGCGGATGTACCATCCGGAATGGCTGAGGCGCATCCGCAAGATGTGCGACCGCGAGGGCATTCTGCTGATTGCCGATGAAATTGCCACCGGCTTTGGCCGCACCGGCAAGCTGTTTGCCTGCGAACATGCGGGTATCGCCCCGGATATTCTGTGTCTGGGTAAAGCGCTGACCGGCGGCACCATGACGCTCTCCGCCACCCTCACCACTCGTCAGGTTGCCGACACTATCAGCGACGGCGAGGCGGGCTGCTTTATGCACGGCCCGACGTTTATGGGCAACCCGCTGGCCTGCGCCGTGGCAAGCGAAAGCCTCGCCATTCTGGAGAGCGGCGAGTGGCAGACGCAGGTCGCGGCGATTGAGGCACAGCTGAAAGGAGAGCTGAGCGCCGCCTCGGGGGCGAATTTTGTGGCGGACGTGCGCGTGCTGGGTGCCATCGGGGTGATTGAAACCACCCGCCCGGTGAACATGGCGGCGCTGCAGCGCTTTTTCGTTGAGCAGGGCGTCTGGGTGCGGCCTTTCGGCAAGCTTATCTACCTGATGCCGCCGTACAGCATCACGCCGGAGCAGCTGCGTAAATTAACCGACGCGGTCGTAACAGCCGTTAACATTCCCGCGCATTTCGCGATTTAATCCCATGCGTTACACTTCCTGAACGAGTGAATAACGAGGGTAAACCGTATGAAAATCATCAGTAAAGATCTGCGCGACGGTGAAAAACTCCCCGAACGCCACGTTTTCAACGGCATGGGCTATCAGGGGGATAATATCTCCCCACACCTGGCGTGGGACGACGTTCCTGCAGGAACCAAAAGCTTTGTCGTGACCTGCTACGACCCGGACGCGCCGACCGGCTCGGGCTGGTGGCACTGGGTTGTGGCGAACCTGCCCGCCGACACGCGCGTGCTGCCGCAGGGTTCCGGTTCAGACCTGGTTGCCCTGCCTGAAGGTGCCATTCAGACGCGCACTGACTTTGGTAAAGAGGGCTACGGCGGCGCGGCGCCGCCAAAAGGGGAAACCCACCGCTATATCTTCACGGTGCACGCGCTGGATGTGGAGAAGATTGAGGTCGATGAAGGCGCGAGCGGCGCGATGGTCGGGTTTAACGTGCATTTCCATTCCCTGGGGAGCGCGTCGATTACGGCGATGTATTCCTGAAAAAAGCCGGGTGGCGGCTACGCCTTACCCGGCCTGGATTTCGCATTTGTTGGCCCGGTAAGCGCAGCGCCACCGGGCAAAACATCACAGCACCGAAGGTAGCAGTCCTACAAGGCGTCCCTCTTCCAGAAGCTGCATCGCCTTATCAATATCCGGCGCAAAGAAGCGGTCATCATCGTAATGCGTGACGTGCTCGCGCAGCACATGGCGCGCCTGCTCCAGCAGCGGGCTGGATTTAAGCCCTTCGCGCAGATCGATACCCTGACACGCCGCCAGCCACTCCACCGCCAGCACGCCGCGGGTGTTGGAGGCCATTTCCCAGAGACGACGCCCGGCAGCGGGTGCCATCGAAACGTGATCTTTCCTGGTTCGCCGAAGTTGGCAGGCTGTCCACGCTGTGCGGGTGCGACAGGGCTTTGTTCTCGCTTGCCAGCGCTGCGGCCGTCACCTGAGCGATCATAAAGCCTGAGTTAACCCCGCCGTTACGCACCAGGAACGGTGGCAGCTGGGACATGTGTTTATCCATCATCAGCGCGATGCGGCGCTCGGATAACGCCCCGACTTCGGCAATCGCCAGCGCGATATTATCCGCCGCCATCGCCACCGGCTCGGCGTGGAAATTGCCCCCGGAGACCACCTCGTTTTCCTCGGCGAATACCAGCGGGTTGTCGGAGACCGCGTTGGCCTCCACCAGCAGCACCTCTGCTGCCTGGCGCAGCTGCGTCAGGCACGCGCCCATCACCTGCGGCTGACAGCGCAGAGAATACGGATCCTGCACCTTCTCGCAGTTATGGTGTGAATCCGCAATCTCACTCGTGTCGGTGAGCACGTGGCGGTACATGGCGGCGGCATCAATCTGCCCGCGCTGGCCGCGCACCGCGTGAATACGCGCATCAAACGGACGACGCGAGCCGAGCACCGCCTCGGTGGTCAGCGCACCGCACACCACCGCCGAGGCAAAGAGATCTTCCGCTTCAAACAGGCCGCGCAGCGCAAAGGCCGTCGACGCCTGCGTGCCGTTGAGCAGCGCCAGCCCCTCTTTTGCCGCGAGGGTGATTGGCGTTAAGCCGGCTTTTGCCAGCGCTTCTTTCGCAGGGAGCCACTCACCCTGCCAGCGCGCTTTGCCTTCGCCCAGCAGCAGCAGCGACATGTGCGCCAGCGGGGCGAGATCGCCGGAGGCGCCGACGGAGCCTTTTGCCGGGATCCACGGATAGACTTCTGCATTCACCAGGGCCATCAGCGCCTGGATCACGCTCAGGCGAATGCCCGAGAAACCGCGCGCCAGGCTGTTGATTTTGAGCACCATCATCAGACGGACAATCTCATCATCCAGCGGCTGGCCGACGCCTGCCGCGTGCGACAGCACCAGCGAACGCTGTAAGTTTTCCAGATCGTGCGTGGCGATGCGGGTCTGCGCCAGCAGGCCAAAGCCGGTGTTAATCCCGTAGGCGGTGCGCCCTTCGGCAACAATCGCTTCTACGCAGGCGACGCTGTCGTTTATCGCGGCGTGGGCGCTTTCATCAAGTGAAAGGGTGACCGGCTGGCGCCAGACGTTACGCAGCTGTTTGAGCGTCAGCGAGCCGGGAGTGAGAGTTAACGCGTTCATGCATGCTTTCCTTGTGTGGCAGAGATCATCGGCAGGTTCAGTCCCTGCTCTTTGGCACAGTCAATGGCAATCTCGTAACCCGCATCCGCGTGACGCATCACGCCGGTTGCCGGGTCGTTGTGCAGCACGCGGGCGATGCGCGCGGCCGCTTCATCGGTTCCGTCACAGACGATGACCATCCCTGAGTGCTGGGAGAAGCCCATCCCGACGCCGCCGCCGTGGTGCAGCGAGACCCAGGTGGCGCCGCTGGCGGTATTCAGCAAGGCATTAAGCAATGGCCAGTCGGAGACCGCGTCAGATCCGTCGCGCATGGCTTCGGTTTCACGGTTCGGGCTGGCGACGGAGCCGGAGTCCAGATGGTCGCGGCCAATGACGATAGGCGCGGAGACTTCACCGCTGCGCACCATTTCGTTGAAGGCCAGACCCAGCTTTTGCCGCCACTCCAGCCCTACCCAGCAGATGCGCGCCGGCAAGCCCTGGAAGCTGATGCGTTCGCGAGCCATATCCAGCCAGTGGTGCAGGTGTTCGTCGTCTGCGACGATCTCCTTCACTTTAGCGTCAGTTTTGTAGATATCCTGCGGATCGCCGGACAAGGCCACCCAGCGGAACGGGCCGATGCCGCGGCAGAACAGCGGACGGATATAGGCAGGCACGAAGCCGGGGAAGTCGAAGGCGTTATTCACGCCCATCTCTTTCGCCATCTGGCGGATGTTGTTGCCGTAGTCAAAGGTTGGAATACCAAACTGGCTGAAAGCCAGCATCGCGGAGACGTGTTCCGCCATCGAACGCTTAGCCGCCAGTACCGTGCCTTCAGGGTCGGTTTCCGCTTTTTGCTGGTAGTCTTCCCACGTCCAGCCTTTTGGCAGGTAACCGTGCAGCGGGTCATGGGCGCTGGTCTGGTCGGTAACGAGATCCGGACGCACGCCGCGGGCAACCAGCTCCGGCAGAATATCCGCCGCGTTGCCGCACAGGGCAATCGACACCGCTTTGCCTTCGGACGTGTATTTTTTGATGCGCGCCAGCGCGTCATCGAGATTTTCGGCCTGTTCATCGACGTAACGGGTACGCAGACGGAAATCAATGCGGCTCTGCTGGCATTCAATGTTCAGCGAGCACGCGCCGGCCAGCGTGGCGGCCAGCGGCTGCGCGCCGCCCATCCCGCCCAGACCGGCGGTAAGCACCCAGCGGCCTTTCAGCGAGCCGTTATAGTGCTGACGCCCCGCTTCCACGAAGGTTTCGTAGGTGCCCTGCACAATCCCCTGGCTGCCGATGTAGATCCAGCTCCCGGCGGTCATCTGGCCATACATCGCCAGCCCTTTCGCGTCCAGCTCGTTGAAGTGTTCCCAGGTGGCCCAGTGCGGCACGAGGTTAGAGTTGGCGATCAGCACGCGCGGCGCGTTCTTATGGGTTTTAAATACGCCAACCGGCTTGCCGGACTGCACCAGCAGGGTTTCGTCGTGTTCGAGTTCGGTCAGGGATTTTACAATTGCGTCATAGCATTCCCAGTTGCGTGCGGCACGGCCTATGCCGCCGTAGACCACCAGTTCGTGGGGGTTTTCCGCCACCTCAGGATCAAGGTTGTTCATCAACATGCGCAGCGGGGCTTCGGTGAGCCAGCTTTTGGCAGTAAGCGTGGTGCCGCGCGCGGCGCGGACGTCCTGCTGGCGGTATTTACCTGACGACATTGTGTGCTCCTCATAAGGGACAGATGATGCATTTAGATATACTTGTATAGACAAGCACACACAAGGTCGGATTTAACAAAAAAGATACAATTTTGTTATATTGCGTTAGCGATCACGCTTATAAAACTTATGACATAAAGTGGCCCTGAAGCCGGTAACGGTTCCCCGGGAAAAGCAGTCGGGCATGCGACACGATATGCGATGATGACCAGGTACGACGGCGGATCAGCAGGCACGGATCGTGTTCTTTAATGCGCAACAGCTCGCACTCCTGCGGCGTCGCGCGTACGGCCTCCACAATGTGCTCCCCTTCCGTGAGCGGTGCAACGAGCGAGAGATACGCGTGCGGCGTGGTGTGGGTGTAATCCTGGTTCAGGTATTCCGGTATCCGCTCTGCGTTGACGCAGCGATCTTCAATCTGCACCGGAATGTCGTTTTCAAAATGCACCATCACAGAGTGGAAGATGCGGCTACCCTCTTTGACATTTAGCTCAACGGCCTGCTCGGCGCTGGCCTGGGTCTCTTCCAGCACCAGCACTTCGCAGCGGTGCTGATGATTACGCGAGGTTATCTCATCGGCAATGCTGCGGATTTCAAACAGGGCAGATTGCCCTTTCGGTTCCGCCACAAACGTCCCCACGCCCTGCAGGCGCACCAGAAGTCCTTCGTCGGTGAGCTCGCGCAGCGCCCGGTTGACGGTCATCCGGCTAAAACCGAACTGCGCCACCAGCTCGGCCTCCGACGGAATGCGATCGTGCGGGCGCCAGACGCCGGTGGCGATTTTTTCGCTGATCGCCTGCTTCACCTTTTCATAGAAAGGCGCGGGCGGGCTCGGTTGCGGCAGGGGTGAGCGTGAAAACATCGTGACTCCTTTAATAGTGTTATGCCCACCAGTGAGCAATTTGCCAGGCCAGACGGGCAGCGAGCTTTGCGCCCTGTCCGTCCCGATCGTACTGCGGGTTAAACTCTACCAGATCGGCGGCCTGCAGCTTACCGCTGCGGCAGATTTGTTCAATAACCGGCATTAGATCCATTGCCGGGACGCCTAACGCCGCAGGGGCGGAAACGGCAGGCATTTCGCCCGCGGGCAGGACATCCAGATCGATTGTCAGATAGATACGATCGGCCTGCGCCAGCACCTTTTCCAAGGCCGATAATGCCTCGCGTCTGAAATGAAGATCCTCCACCAGCGTGACGTTCAGGCGTTCGGCCTCATCCCACAGTGCCTGGGTGTTCGCCGCGCGGCTGACGCCGAAGCAGGCGTAGCGAAACTCGCGCCCGCATTCATCGCAGTATTGAGCCAGCTGACGAAACGGCGTACCGGACGTCGCCCGGTCGGCCTTGCGCAGGTCGAGATGCGCATCCAGGTTTATCACTGCCACGCGCTCGCCGGGGAACGCATCCAGAACACCCCGTCCATGCGCCCAGGCGGTTTCATGCCCGCCGCCAAACACCAGGGTGCGCATCCCGGACTGCTGGCAGGCCGTCACGGCATCGCTTAACGCCCGCTGCGCGGGTTCAAGCTCATCGCTTTCAACGTACACCGAGCCCATATCCGCCAGCCGTTCGTGTCCCTGATGGCTTGCCATATTCGCCAGCGCTTTGCGCAGAATGTCAGGGGCCTGCGCGGCGCCGGGCCTGCCCTGATTGCGTTTAACCCCTGCATCGCATTCAAATCCTATCAGCGCGATGCCGGATGAAAGCGGCGTGAACTGCGCCTGCTGTTGTATCGTCTGGAAAATGCGCGTTGCATTGCTGGCTTCGGCGCTGTCGTCTCGCCCCTGCCAGACCGTTTCGGCGACGGGCCGCCATAACTTCATACTGCCTCCCCACGGAAAATACGTTGATACAGCGGATTGCGTCCCGGCTCGTAGACCATCTCTACAGGATGGTGAGCATCCCAGACGATAAAATCAGCGACAAACCCCGACTGCAGCTGCCCGTGCGTTGCGCCGCGGCCCAGCGCCTGCGCCGCATGGCGCGTGACGCCAGCCCAGGCCTCTTCAGGCGTCAGGCCAAACTGGACGCAGGCCATATTCATCGCCAGGTGCAGGCTGGCAAACGGGCTGGTGCCGGGGTTATAGTCGGTGGCGACGGCCATCGGCACACCACGTTTTCTGAGCTGATCAACCGGCGGACGCTGGCGTTCCTGCAGAAAATAGAACGCGCCGGGGAGCAGTACCGCAACCGTACCGCTTTGCGCCATCGCCTGAACGCCCGCGTCGTCGAGATATTCGATATGATCGGCCGACAGTCCGTTATATTGGCTGACCAGCGCCGCTCCGCCCTGATTCGACAGCTGTTCAACATGCCCTTTCACCGGGATACCGAGCGCGGCGGCGGCCTGGAAGAGGCGCTCGGTTTGCGACGGGGTAAAGCCGACGTTTTCACAAAACACGTCTACTGCTTCATATAACTCTTTTTGCCACAGCGTGGGCAGGATCTGCTCGCAAACCAGCGCGAGGTACGCATCCGGATCCTGTCGGTATTCCGGCGGAACCGCATGGGCCGCCAGCAGCGTTGGGCTGATATCGATCGGATTATCGAGGCTCAGCTGGCGGGCAACCTGCAGCATCTTCTCTTCGGCCTCGGCGTTGAGTCCGTATCCCGATTTGATTTCAACGGTCGTTACACCTTCATTCATCAGACGCTGGAGCCGCTGCTGCGCAAGTTTCAGCAGGGTTTCCAGGGAACTGCTGCGCGTTGCCGTCACGGTGGCGTTAATCCCGCCCCCCTGAGCGCTGATGGTCTGGTAAGAGACGCCGTTCAGACGCTGTTCCCACTCCGCCGCGCGGTCGCCGCCAAATACCAGATGGGTATGGCAGTCAATCAGGCCAGGCGTGACCAGACGTCCCTCAAGATCGATGACGTGACGGTGTCCGGAAGGAAGGTCAGATTCAGGAAGCACGCCAAGGATAGTTTGGCCGCGCACGACCAGCGCGTGCTGCTCTTTCAGGCCATAAGGCGCGGATGTATCGGGAACCATTGTTGCCAGGCGCGCATTTCGCCATATAACATCGTCAGGTTGAAGCTGCATGGGCATTCCACTTGTCATGGGTTGTATAGACATTTATTTGCATCCATCGTCTGCTGTCAACCGCCTTAAGGGAAAATGTTATTTATTTGTGATGACTTTCCCGTCACCTCCGGGCAAAAA
This sequence comes from Enterobacter bugandensis, assembly GCF_900324475.1. NCBI lineage: Bacteria > Pseudomonadati > Pseudomonadota > Gammaproteobacteria > Enterobacterales > Enterobacteriaceae > Enterobacter > Enterobacter bugandensis. The sequence continues at coordinate 1,428,670 of NZ_LT992502.1, read as the reverse complement.
ATGCAACTTTTACCCTTTTTATCTTCCCGTTTCGCTCAACTTAGTATAAAAAAGCAGGCTATTTCGTCTATCCCGTAAAGACTTGCATACCCAGGAGCTTCACCTTGAACATTTCCAGGATTTCCCGTCTGGCGTTAGCGCTCGCCTTTGGCGTGACATTATCCGCATGCAGTTCTACACCACCGGATCAGCGTCCTTCTGAGCAGGTAGCGCCCGGTACCGCCTCCCGCCCGATTTTGTCCGCGGATGAAGCGAAGAATTTCGACCGCACCCATTACTTCTCGGCGATGGATCCTAACGCCGCGCCGTGGACACCGTCTTCTATTAACCTGCCTAAACAGCCTGACTTCGTTGTTGGCCCGGCTGGCGCGCAGGGCGTAACGCATACCTCTATCCAGGCAGCGGTTGACGCGGCAATCACTAAACACAGCGCGTCTCGCCAGTACATCGCGATCCTGCCGGGTGAATACGAAGGTACCGTGTATGTTCCGGCGGCTCCTGGCAGCATTACGATTTACGGTCTGGGTGAAAAAGCCATCGACGTAAAAATTGGCCTGGCGATTGATTCCGAAATCGACAGCACCGCCTGGCGTCACCTGGTGAACCCGGCAGGCAAATATATGCCGGGCAAACCGGCGTGGTATATGTTTGATAATTGCCAGAGCAAGCGTTCCGCCACCGTTGGCGTGATGTGCTCGGCGGTATTCTGGTCGCAGAATAATGGCCTGCAACTGCAGAACCTGACCATTCAGAATACCCTGGGTGACAGCGTGGATGCCGGTAACCATCAGGCCGTGGCGCTGCGTAGCGACGGCGATAAGGTGCAGATTAACAACGTCAATATTCTGGGCCGTCAGAACACCTTCTTCGTGACCAACAGCGGCGTACAGAACACGCTGCAGAACAACCGTCTGACCCGTACGCTGGTGACCAACAGCTACGTTGAAGGTGACGTTGATCTGGTGTCCGGTCGCGGCGCGGTAGTGTTTGATAACACCGATTTCCGCGTGGTGAATTCCCGTACCCAGCAGGAAGGCTATGTGTTTGCTCCAGCAACCCAGTCTAACCTGTTTTACGGCTTCCTGGCCGTGAACAGCCGCTTTAACGCGGCCGGTGATGGCGTGGCGCAGCTGGGCCGCTCCCTGGACGTGGACTCTGCGACCAACGGCCAGGTCGTTATTCGCGACAGCGTGATCAACGAAGGCTTTAACGTGGCGAAGCCGTGGGCTGATGCGGCTGTCTCCAAACGTCCGTTCTCCGGCAACACCGGTGCGGTGGACGATAAAGGAAACGTGCAGCGCAACCTGAACGACGCGAACTTCAACCGCATGTGGGAATACAACAACCGCGGTCTGGGCAGCAACGTGGTTGCTGAGCCGAAGCAGTAAGCTGTTTTGCCGGGTGGCGGCTTCGCCTTACCCGGCCTACACAACCCGCAGGCCCGGTAAACGCCGTTCTACCGGGCATAAAAAAACCTCGCATTCGCGAGGTTTTTTGTTTTAAGCCGCTTAGTGAGCGTTAACCACCACCCACATTGGCCCCTGACCTACCGCATAGCGTCCTTTCTCTTCCAGCAGGCCCTGCTCGCCTTTGATTTCATACAGCGCGATGTGGTGGGATTTCTGCCCCGCCGCAATCAGGTATTTACCGCTGTGATCGATATTAAAGCCGCGCGGCTGAGTTTCCGTTGGCTGGAAGCCCTCAATAGCCAGCACGCTGCCATCTTCGGAGACGCTGAAGACGGTAATCAGGCTGGAGGTGCGGTCGCAGGCGTACAGATGACGACCATCCGGCGTGATGTGAATATCTGCCGCCCAGCGAGTGTCAGAGAAGTCAGACGGCATCATGTCCAGCGTCTGTACGCACTCAATCTGACCGTTAGGATCTTTCAGCTCCCATACGTCCACCGAGCTGTTCAGTTCGTTAACGACGTAAGCATATTGCTGGTTCGGGTGGAAGACCATATGACGCGGACCCGCGCCCTCAACGGTGGTGATTTCAGCCGGATTCTGCGCCACCAGGTGACCATCGTCGCTCAGGGTGAACAGGCAGATTCGATCCTGCTTCAGCGCAGGCACCCACAGCGTGCGGTTGTCCGGGGAGATATTCGCCGAATGGCAGCCTTCCAGCCCTTCCACCACGTCGACAGTTTCTACCGGAATACCATCGTCAAGACGGGTCACGCTGACGCAACCGGCATTGTAAGAACCGCTAAAAATGAAGCGGCCTTTACGATCGGTCGAGATGTGGGTTGGGCTGCCCGGCAGTGGCGCTTCAGCGGTGTAGGTCAGCGCGCCGTCGTCAGGAGAGATGCGGTAGGCCAGCACGCGAAACTCCGGGCGCACACCCACGTATAAGAAACGTTTATCCGGGCTGACGACCATCGGTTGCACTTGGCCCGGCACATCAACAACCTGAACCAGCGTGAGCGAACCTTCTGCATTCAAGCGCCAGACGTGGATCTGCTGACTTTCAGGACTGGCGGTATAAACGGTTTGTTTCATGAATACTCCTTTCCTCACTGCACGTGAAAGTGATTATTTTTAACGGTGAATGCTGAATTTTAGCCAGGAATTTTGCAGCGATTTACTCTCGGTGTAACATCCCCTGAGACCTAAAATTCAACATTAACCCGGAAGAACAAATGACCTCGCGTGTGATTGCACTGGATTTAGACGGAACATTACTTACCCCTCAGAAAACCCTGCTCCCCTCCTCCCTTGAAGCGCTTAAACGCGCGCAGGAGGTGGGATATCAACTCCTTATCGTAACGGGTCGACATCACGTTGCCATTCACCCTTTTTATCAGGCACTGGCGCTGGATACACCTGCAATTTGTTGTAATGGCACTTATTTGTATGATTATCAGGCAAAAAAGGTTTTAGCCTCCGACCCGCTGCCGGTTCCCCAGGCGCTGCAGCTGATTGATCTGCTGGGTGAGCATAACGTTCACGGCCTGATGTATGTGGATAACGCGATGGTGTACGAGCGCCCAACCGGCCATGTGGTACGCACCAGCAACTGGGCGTTGTCCCTGCCAGAAGCGCAGCGTCCGGTCTTTACCCAGGTTTCCTCTCTGCGTCAGGCGGCCCAGGACGTTGAGGCTATCTGGAAGTTTGCCCTGACGGATGAAGACACCACCAAACTGAATACCTTCGCGAAACACGTCGAGGACACGCTGGGGCTGGAGTGCGAATGGTCCTGGCACGATCAGGTGGATATTGCCCGCAAAGGCAACAGCAAAGGCAAGCGTCTGAAGCAGTACGTGGAATCGCAGGGCTGGTCAATGCAGGACGCGATCGCCTTCGGCGACAACTACAACGACATCAGCATGCTGGAAGCCGTCGGTACGGGCGTGGCGATGGGCAATGCCGACGACGCGGTAAAAGCGCGCGCTAACGTGGTGATTGGCGACAACACCACCGACAGCATCGCGCAGTACATCTATACCCACCTGCTGTAATCAGGCGGTGATCGAAACGCTCTTGATTTGCGCGTAAAGCCACAGGCCGGGCTTGATTGCTAACTCATCCCTGGCCCACGGGCTGATGCGCGCCCAGAGCGTCCTGCTGCCCACGTCGAGCTTCACCTCTACCTGCCCGTTATCATCAAAACATTCCGCCACTTTGGCGCGCAGAATATTTCGAATACTGGTTTGCAGCGGCGGCTGCAGCACCAGCGAGACGTCCGACGCCTGGATGCGGATCCGCAGCGCGGACTGCAATGGTTTGTCGATCTTATTGACCCAAAGATGCTGGTCGCCCAGCGCCAGGGCGGTCATCGCGTAGTGCGGATGATGCTCCAGAACGCTCACCTTCAGGATGCTGCTCTGCTGCTCCCTGGGTAACCAGGGGTGCATCACGCTACTGCCCCACACCTCTTCCAGGTTGCCGAAGGCCTTCACGCTGCCCTCTTCCAGCACCAGCACTTTATCGGCCAGATGGAGGATCTCATCCAGTGAATGGCTGACGTAGAGCATCGGAATATTAATTTCGCGGGTCAGACGCTGCAGGTAAGGTAAAAGCTCGCGCTTGCGCGGTATATCCAGCGAGGCCAGCGGCTCGTCGAGCAGCAGCAGTTCGGGGGCGGTCAGCAACGCGCGGCCTATAGCCACACGCTGTTTCTCCCCGCCGGAGAGCGAGGACGGCAGCCTGTCGAGCAGGGGTTCAATGCCTAAAAGCGTCACCAGCTTATCAAACTGCCCGGCCATGCTTTTCGCCATGCCGTAGCGCAGGTTGCCGCGCACGCTGTAGTGCGGGAACAAGCGCGCGTCCTGAAAAACATAGCCGATGCGGCGTTTATCCGGCGAAAGGTAAATCTTGTTCTCCACGTCATTCAGGACGCGGTTGTTCAGGACAATGCGCCCTGACCGCGGGCGCGTCAGGCCGCTGATGGCGTTAATCAGAGACGTTTTACCCGCGCCCGACACGCCGAAGACGGCGGTGATGCCGCTTACAGGCAGCGTCTCGTTAAGCGTCAGAGTATGGTTTCCCAGCGTCTGGGTGAAATTCAGTTCCAGCATCGTTATTTCCCCATCCGTTCGCGGCTTAGCCGTGCCAGCCATTCAGAAACCAGCAGCGAAACCAGGGCTAATACGATAGAGATGATGCACAGCCGCGCTGCGGCACTCTCTCCCCCTGGCGTCTGAATCAGGGTATACATTGCCGATGGGATGGTCCGCGTCTCGCCGGGAATGTTCGACACAAAGGTGATGGTCGCACCAAACTCGCCCAGCGAGCGGGCGAACGCCAGCACCGTCCCGACAATGATGCCCGGCAGCGTAAGCGGAAGCGTGATGGTAAAAAAGACGCGCCAGCGCCCGGCACCGAGCGTGCGGGCTGCCTGTTCGAGCTTCATATCCACGCCTTCCAGCGCGAGGCGGATCGCTCTGACCATCAGCGGGAATGACATCACCGCCGCCGCCAGTACCGCACCGCGCCAGCTAAAGGCAAAGGTGATTCCGAACCAGTCGTAGAGCTTTTCGCCGATAAAACCGCGTCGCCCCATCGAAATCAGCAGCAGATAACCGACCACCACGGGCGGTAAAACCAGGGGAAGATGAAGGACGCTGTCGAGCAGCGCTTTGCCGGGGAACCGACAGCGAACCAGTAGCCAGGCAAAAAAGATCCCAAAGGGCAAACTCAGCGCAACCGCCAGGGAAGAGACTTTAAGGCTCAGCAGAACAGCCTGCCATTCAGGATCGGTCAGTATCATCAGTGAGTCGTAAATCCATAACGTTTAAAGATTGCGGACGCCTCCGGCCCCTTCAGATAATCGCGGAAGGCCGTTACGGTCGCATTTTTATGTCCATCAACAATCGCCACAGGATATTCCACTTTCTTGTGGGAGTCTTCCGGGAAGGTGCCAACCACTTTTACGCCCTTGCTGGCAACGGCATCGGAACCATACACAATGCCCAGCGGAGCTTCGTTACGCTCCACCAGCGCCAGCGCGCCGCGCACATCTTCCGCCGGGGCCAGTTTTGGTGACAGGGCCTCCCACGCGCCCAGCTTTTGCAGCGCTTCTTTGGCGTAAATTCCGGCCGGAACGTGTTCCGGGTCACCCACCGCCAGACGGCCACCGTTCAGCAGGCGGGTCCAGTTTGTCTCTTTATTGATGGTGATTTCACCCTGCGCGCTGGCCTTCGGTGCAACCACAACCAGGCTATTGCCCAGCAGCGTTTCGCGGGTCGCCGCATCAATCGATTTCTTCTCCACCGCGTAGTCCATCCACTTTTGGTCAGCAGAGATAAACAGATCTGCCGGAGCGCCCGCTTCTATCTGCCGTGCCAGCGTAGAGGAAGAGGCAAAAGAGGAGACTACCTCGACGTTTTTCTCTTTTTTATACGCCGCCGCAATATCCTGCAGCGCGTTGGTCAACGACGCCGCCGCAAAGACCGTGATTTTACCTTCGTCCGCCAGCGCGTGTCCGGTAAGTGAAAGCGTCAGCGTTGCCCCTGCGAAAAGGCGTACCCATGAACGTGCCATCTGTAACTCCTGTGAGTAGCGTTATATACATATTAATATAACGGTATCGTCAGGGAGATCCCAGCGGTAATTCGTACCGCTCAAGGGGTAACACGGTGTGTTACGTTAAATAATATCGGCGAAAGTAAGAAAAGCTTGAGAGCAAAACGCCCGGGCAAGCCGGGCGTTTTGTGGGAAATTAATGCTGCTTTTTCGCACGGTCTCGGTGACCGATATTCGAAAAGACGTTGAAAACTTCACCCAGGCCGTAGATGGCACCGAGGATGATGGCCATCACTACTGGTACCATGATCACGGCGAATACCAGACTTTTCAACAACTCTAACATGGTTTTCTCCAGATTTTGTGAATGGGCTATTCTACCCTGAAAAGTAAGAAAAACATCCCCTTTTGTGCGGTGCCCTTTGCGCCCTGCACCATTTGGGTCACAATATTCTTTTTGCCAGGACACTGTTATGCAGGCCGAAATTCTTCTTACTCTCCGACTTCAGCAAAAGCTTTTCGCCGATCCCCGACGTATTGCCCTGCTTAAACAGATAGAACAAACCGGCTCAATTAGCCAGGGCGCTAAGAACGCCGGGATTAGCTATAAAAGCGCCTGGGATGCTATCAATGACATGAACACCCTGAGCGAGCATCCGCTGGTGGACAGAGCCACAGGGGGCAAAGGCGGTGGAGGTGCTGTTGTCACACGCTACGGCCTGCGCCTGATTCAGCTCTACGATCTCCTGGGCCAGATTCAGCAAAAAGCGTTCGATGTATTGAGTGACGACGACAACGTTCCGCTGGACAGCTTGCTGGCCGCCATTTCCCGCTTCTCGTTGCAGACCAGCGCCCGCAACCAGTGGTTTGGTACGGTGACGGCGCGCGATAATCTCCAGGTACAGCAGCATGTTGAGATCCTGCTTGCCGATGGTGTCACCCGTCTGAAAGCGGCGATAACGGCCCAGAGCGCAGAGCGCCTTGACCTGGATGAAGGTAAAGAGGTGCTGGTGTTGCTGAAAGCACCCTGGGTCAATATCACACGCGACCCGGACAAAGCAAAGGCGGCTGATAACCAGCTGCGGGGCACCATCAGCCATATCGAACGCGGCAAGGAGCAGTGCGAAGTGCTGATGCCCCTGGCAGACGGACAGGCGCTTTGCGCCACGGTCCCGCTCAGCGAGGCGAACGATTTAGAAGAAGGTGCTGTCGTCACCGCATATTTCAACGCGGACCGGGTGATTATCGCCACATTGTGCTGAGCGCATTGACAATCGTGACGACAGTGCGTATCCCTGATATCTATTGCTGCAAAAAATGGGATACATCATGTCATCATTGCATATTTCGCAAGGTACGTTTCGTCTTAGCGATACCCGAACGCTGACGATTGCCGATCTGACAATACGCGCGGGTGAAAGCTGGGCGTTTGTCGGCACTAACGGCAGCGGTAAATCCGCGCTGGCCCGCGCGCTGGCCGGAGAGCTTACCCTTCTCAAAGGCGAATGCCGGAGCGATTTCACGCGCCTGACGCGCCTGTCCTTTGAACAGCTACAGAAGCTGGTCAGCGACGAGTGGCAGCGCAACAATACCGATTTACTCAGTCCTGGCGAAGAAGATACCGGCCGCACGGCGGCGGAAATTATTCAGGATGAGGTGAAAGATCCCGCCCGCTGTCAGCATCTGGCGGAACAGTTTGGCATTTCCGCGCTGCTGAACCGGCGCTTTAAGTACCTCTCTACCGGCGAGACGCGGAAAACGCTGCTGTGCCAGGCGCTCATGAGCCAGCCGGAGCTGCTGATTCTGGATGAGCCCTTTGACGGGCTGGATGTCCACTCCCGCGCCCAGCTGGCTGCCCTGCTGGACTCTCTGAATCAGGAAGGCTATACGATCGTACTGGTGCTGAACCGCTTTGATGAAATTCCTGACTTCGTGCAGAACGCGGGCGTGCTGGCAGACTGTAGCCTGATCGAAACCGGAGAAAAGTCCGCGCTGCTCCGACAGGCGCTGATTGCCCAGCTTGCGCACAGCGAAAAGCTGGCGGGCATTGCGCTGCCGGATCCCGACGCGCCGGCAGCACGCCACGGTCTCGATCCCCGGCAGCCGCTTATCGTCCTGCGCGATGGCGTAGTCTCCTATGACGAACGACCGATCCTGAATCACCTCAGCTGGACGGTCAATCCTGGCGAACACTGGCAGATTGTCGGTCCCAACGGCGCGGGGAAATCCACGCTGCTGAGCCTGATAACCGGCGATCACCCGCAGGGCTACAGCAACGATCTAACGCTGTTTGGCCGCCGTCGCGGCAGCGGCGAAACCATCTGGGATATCAAAAAGCACATTGGCTACGTTAGCAGCAGCCTGCATCTGGATTACCGGGTCAGTACCACGGTACGCAACGTGATCCTTTCCGGCTATTTTGATTCCATCGGCATTTATCAGGCAGTGTCAGATAAACAGCACAAGCTGGCCCAGCAGTGGCTGGATATTCTGGGGATGGATAACCGGGTGGCTGACGCGCCGTTTCATAGCCTGTCGTGGGGGCAGCAGCGCCTGGCACTGATCGTTCGCGCGCTGGTAAAACACCCTACGCTCCTGATCCTCGACGAGCCGCTGCAGGGGCTGGATCCGCTTAACCGACAGCTGGTCCGCCGCTTTGTGGACGTGCTGATTAGCGAAGGTGAAACGCAGCTGCTGTTCGTTTCACACCATGCCGAAGATGCCCCCGCCTGCATCACCCACCGCCTCGAGTTCGTCGCGGACGGTGAGGGTTATCGCTACCTTCTCAGCAACGTAGATTAAACCGCGGAGGGCACCGCCCTCCTCTTTTCAGATAACTTGCATCAATACATCGCTATCTCTTTGATCTAGAATGCTCTACGTCATCGAAAAAGCGAGTGTGAAAACGAGTGTAAACGATTCCACTATTTTATCCCATGTCACACTTTTTGCGTCTCTGTTATGCTATGGTTATTACATACCATAGGCCCAATGGAGCGAATTATGCGAGTTCTGGTAACAGGTGGTAGCGGTTACATCGGAAGTCATACCTGTGTGCAGCTGCTGCAAAATGGTCACGATGTGATCATCCTCGACAACCTGTGCAATAGTAAGCGCAGCGTGCTGCCGGTGATTGAACGTCTTGGCGGTAAACAGCCGACTTTCGTTGAAGGCGACATCCGCAACGAAGCGCTGATGACCGAGATCCTTCACGACCACGCCATCGAAGCGGTGATCCACTTCGCGGGGCTGAAAGCGGTCGGTGAATCCGTTGCGAAACCGCTTGAGTATTACGACAACAACGTCAACGGTACCCTGCGTCTGATCTCCGCCATGCGCGCGGCAAACGTCAAAAACTTTATCTTTAGCTCCTCCGCCACCGTCTATGGCGATCAGCCAAAAATTCCTTACGTTGAAAGCTTCCCGACCGGTACGCCGCAAAGTCCGTACGGCAAAAGCAAGCTGATGGTGGAGCAGATCCTGACCGATCTGCAAAAAGCCCAGCCGGAGTGGAGCATCGCGCTGCTGCGCTACTTCAATCCGGTCGGCGCCCATCCGTCTGGCGATATGGGTGAAGATCCGCAGGGTATTCCGAACAACCTGATGCCGTATATCGCGCAGGTTGCCGTGGGCCGCCGCGACTCGCTGGCGATTTTTGGCAATGACTACCCCACCGAAGATGGTACCGGCGTGCGCGACTACATCCACGTCATGGATCTGGCCGACGGCCACGTGGCCGCGATGCAGCAGCTGGCGGATAAACCTGGCGTTCATATTTACAACCTCGGCGCCGGCGTCGGCAGCAGCGTGCTGGACGTGGTCAATGCCTTCAGCAAAGCCTGCGGCAAGCCGGTGAAATACCACTTCGCACCGCGTCGTGAGGGCGATCTCCCTGCTTACTGGGCCGACGCCACCAAGGCCGACAAAGAGCTTAACTGGCGTGTGACGCGCACGCTTGATGAAATGGCACAGGATACCTGGCACTGGCAGTCACGCCACCCGCAAGGCTATCCGGACTAAGGATCCGTCATGACGCAATTTAATCCCGTCGATCATCCGCATCGTCGTTTTAACCCGTTAAGCGGGCAATGGATTTTAGTTTCTCCGCATCGCGCCAAGCGCCCCTGGCTGGGGGCGCAGGAGACGCCTGCAAAACAGACCCTGCCGCAGCACGACCCGGACTGCTTCCTCTGTCCGGGCAACACGCGCGTGACCGGGGATAAAAACCCGGACTACAAGGGCACCTTCGTGTTTACCAACGATTTTGCCGCTCTGATGACCGACACGCCGGACGCGCCGGAAAGCCACGATCCTCTGATGCGCTGTGAAGGCGCGCGCGGTACCAGCCGCGTGATCTGCTTCTCCCCCGATCACAGCAAAACGCTGCCGGAGCTGAGCGTTGAGGCACTGAAAGAGGTGGTCAGCACCTGGCAGGCGCAAACCGCCGAGCTGGGTCAAACTTACCCGTGGGTGCAGGTGTTTGAAAACAAAGGTGCGGCAATGGGCTGCTCCAACCCGCATCCGCACGGCCAGGTCTGGGCGAACAGCTTCCTGCCTAACGAAGCCGAGCGTGAAGACCGTCTGCAAAAAGCGTATTACGCGGAAAATGGCTCGCCGATGCTGGTGGATTACACCCAGCGTGAGCTGGCCGACGGCAGCCGTACCGTGGTGGAAACCGAACACTGGCTGGCCGTCGTCCCTTACTGGGCCGCCTGGCCGTTTGAGACGCTGCTGCTGCCGAAAGCGCACGTTCAGCGCATCACCGATCTCAGCGACGCGCAGCGCGACGACCTTGCTCTGGCGCTGAAAAAACTGACCAGCCGTTATGACAACCTGTTCCAGTGCTCCTTCCCGTACTCCATGGGCTGGCACGGCGCACCGTTTAACGGGGAAGAGAATCAGCACTGGCAGCTGCATGCCCATTTCTATCCACCACTGCTGCGCTCTGCGACGGTACGTAAATTTATGGTGGGCTACGAAATGCTGGCGGAAACCCAGCGTGACCTGACGGCGGAACAGGCGGCAGAGCGTCTGCGTGCCGTCAGCGACGTCCACTATCGCGAATCAGGAGTCTAAAAATGAGTCTGAAAGATAAAACACAATCCCTGTTTGCTGAGAAATTTGGCTACCCTGCCACCCACGTAATTCAGGCGCCTGGTCGCGTCAACCTGATCGGCGAGCACACCGACTACAACGACGGCTTCGTGCTGCCGTGCGCCATCGATTACCAGACGGTTATCAGCTGTGCGAAGCGCGACGACCGTAAAGTCCGCGTCATTGCGGCGGATTACGGTAATGAGACGGACGAGTTTTCCCTTGATGCCCCGATTGTGACGCACGACAGCCAGCAGTGGTCTAACTACGTGCGCGGCGTGGTGAAGCATCTGCAGAAGCGCAACAAGAACTTCGGCGGCGCCGATTTAGTCATCAGCGGCAACGTGCCGCAGGGTGCGGGCTTAAGCTCGTCGGCCTCGCTCGAAGTGGCCGTGGGAACCGTCTTCCAGCAGCTGTATCATCTGCCGCTGGACGGGGCGCAAATTGCCCTGAACGGTCAGGAAGCGGAAAACCAGTTCGTGGGCTGCAACTGCGGCATCATGGACCAGCTGATCTCCGCGCTGGGCAAAAAAGAGCATGCGCTGCTGATCGACTGCCGCTCGCTTGGTACCAAAGCCGTTCCCCTGCCAAAAGGCGCGGCCGTCGTGATTATCAACAGTAACTTTAAACGCACGCTGGTGGGCAGCGAGTACAACACACGCCGCGAACAGTGTGAAACCGGCGCGCGCTTTTTCCAGCAGCCTGCCCTGCGCGACGTGACGCTCGATGAATTTAACAAAGTGGCGCACGAGCTGGATCCTGTCGTCGCCAGACGCGTGCGTCACGTGCTGACCGAAAATGCCCGTACCGTTGAAGCCGCCTCCGCGCTGGCGAAAGGTGACCTGAAGCGCATGGGTGAGCTGATGGCGGAATCTCACGCCTCCATGCGCGATGATTTTGAAATCACCGTGCCGCAGATCGACACCCTGGTGGACATCGTCAAAGCGGTTATTGGCGATAAAGGCGGCGTGCGCATGACGGGCGGCGGCTTTGGCGGCTGCATCGTCGCGCTGGTGCCGGAAGAGCTGGTCCCTGCCGTCCAGGACGCCGTGGCGAAGCAGTACGAAGCGCAAACGGGCATCAAAGAAACGTTCTATGTATGTAAAGCATCACAAGGAGCCGGACAGTGCTAAACGAAACACCTACCCTCGCACCGGATGGTCTGCCGTATCGCCTGTTAACCCTGCGCAACAGCGCGGGGATGGTGGTTACGCTGATGGACTGGGGTGCGACCCTGCTTTCTGCCCGCGTACCGATGCCGGACGGCAGCGTGCGCGAAACCCTGCTGGGCTGCGCCTCACCCGAGCAGTACGTTAATCAGTCTGCCTATCTGGGCGCGTCCGTCGGGCGCTATGCCAACCGCATCGCGAAAAGCCGTTTTGAGCTCGACGGCGTGCAGTACCCGCTGCTGCCAAGCCAGGGCGAGAACCAGCTTCACGGCGGTCCGGACGGATTTGATAAACGCCGCTGGAAAATTGTTCGTCAAAACGACGGCGAAGTGCTGTTCTCGCTGGATTCGCTTGATGGCGATCAGGGCTTCCCGGGGAACCTTACCGCGTCCGCGCGCTTTACGCTGACGGACGACAACCGTATCGCCATTGAATACCGTGCGACGGTCGACAAGCCGTGTCCGGTTAACCTGACTAACCATGCCTACTTCAATCTCGACGGCAACCAGTGCGACGTGCGTAACCACAAGCTGCAGATCCTGGCGGACGCGTATCTGCCGGTTGACGAGATGGGCATTCCGTATCAGGGCCTGAAAGAGGTGAGCGGGACCAGCTTTGACTTCCGCAGCGCGAAAGTTATCGCCCAGGATTTCCTGAGCGATGACGATCAGCGCAAGGTGAAAGGCTACGATCACGCGTTCCTGCTGCACGCCAAAGGTGATGTGAAGCAGCCTGCCGCACAGGTCTGGTCCAGCGATGAGAAACTGCAGATGACGGTGTATACCACCGCCCCTGCCCTGCAATTCTACTCGGGCAACTACCTCGGCGGCACTACGGCGCGCGAACACAATGAGTACAGCGACTGGCAAGGACTTGCGCTTGAGAGCGAGTTCCTGCCGGACAGCCCCAATCATCAGGAATGGCCGCAGCCGGACTGCGTGCTGCGCCCCGGTGAAGAGTACATTAGCGTGACGGAATACCATTTTATTCCGAAATGATTTCCAGCCCTCCCATCGGAGGGCTTTTTTCTGCGCGTCTTGCTGAAAATAGCGCCGATCGCTGACAAAATCCTAACCCTGGATTCACAAGCATCTTACACTCAGAGACTATTTTCGCTATGGTTAGGGTTAAGCGTTGCTGCTGGCACGGCCACAGCAATATAATGAGAATTGTTATCATTCTAAAAATGCTTGAGGAGTAAGAGATGGCTATTACTAAGCTGGTCCTGGTGCGTCACGGCGAAAGCCAGTGGAACAACGAAAACCGCTTTACCGGTTGGTACGACGTTGATCTGTCCGAGAAAGGCGTAAGCGAAGCAAAAGCAGCAGGTAAACTGCTGAAGGAAGAAGGCTTCAGCTTTGATTTTGCTTACACCTCTGTGCTGAAACGTGCCATCCACACCCTGTGGAACGTGCTGGACGAACTGGATCAGGCCTGGCTGCCGGTTGAGAAATCCTGGAAACTGAACGAGCGTCACTACGGTGCGCTGCAGGGTCTGAACAAAGCGGAAACCGCTGAGAAATACGGTGACGAGCAGGTTAAACAGTGGCGTCGCGGCTTCGCGGTCACCCCACCAGAGCTGACCAAAGATGACGAGCGCTATCCGGGCCACGACCCGCGCTACGCGAAACTGACCGACGCTGAGCTGCCAACCACCGAGAGCCTGGCGCTGACCATCGACCGCGTTGTGCCTTACTGGAACGAAACCATTCTGCCACGCCTGAAAAGCGGTGAGCGCGTGATCATCGCTGCTCACGGTAACTCCCTGCGCGCGCTGGTGAAATATCTGGACAACATGGGCGAAGACGAGATCCTCGAACTGAACATCCCAACTGGCGTACCGCTGGTATATGAGTTCGACGAAAACTTTAAGCCAATCAAACATTACTACCTGGGTAACGCGGACGAGATCGCAGCGAAAGCAGCGGCTGTCGCGAACCAGGGTAAAGCGAAGTAATTTTCGCCGGACATAAAAAAAAGCGCGGAGCCTTCCGCGCTTTTTTATTTGTGCGTGAGGACTCAGCCGCGGCGCGCTTTTACCGCATTCGCCAGCTGACGCAGGATGGCATCGGTATCGTCCCAGCCAATGCAGGCATCGGTGACGCTTTTGCCATACACCAGCGGCTCGCTGCCTTCCAGGTTCTGGTTACCTTCAACCAGATGGCTTTCGATCATCACCCCAATTACCGCCTTCTCACCGTTGGCGATCTGCTGACAGACGTCTGCCCCCACTTCCATCTGCTTTTTGAACTGCTTGCTGGAGTTGGCGTGGCTGAAGTCGATCATCACCTGCGGTGGCAGCCCGGCTTTTTCCAGCCCGGCCTTCACCTCTGCCACGTGTTTTGCACTGTAGTTTGGCTCTTTACCGCCACGCAGAATGATGTGGCAATCACCGTTACCGCTGGTGTTGACGATGGCGGAGTGACCCCATTTGGTCACGGACAGGAAGCAGTGCGGCGCACCCGCGGCGTTGATGGCATCGATAGCCACTTTGATGGTGCCATCAGTACCGTTTTTGAAGCCCACCGGACATGAGAGACCGGAAGCCAGCTCGCGGTGAACCTGAGATTCAGTGGTACGGGCACCAATGGCACCCCAGCTCATCAGGTCTGCCAGGTATTGTGGCGTAATCATATCCAGGAACTCGCCGGCAGCAGGCAGGCCGCTGTCGTTGATCTCCAGCAGCAGCTTGCGCGCAATGCGCAGGCCGTCGTTGATCTGGAAGCTGTTATCCATGTGCGGATCGTTAATCAGCCCTTTCCAGCCCACGGTCGTGCGCGGTTTTTCAAAATAGACGCGCATGACGATTTCCAGCTCATCCTTTAACTCTTCACGCAGGGTGAGCAGACGCGCAGCATACTCTTTCGCAGCGGCAGGATCGTGAATGGAGCACGGGCCAATCACCACCAGAAGACGATCGTCATTACCTTTCAGGATCTTGTGGATCGCTTTACGAGCATGAGAAACCGTATTTGCGGCATTTTCAGTGGCGGGGAATTTCTCAAGGAGTGCTACAGGAGGTAATAACTCATTGATCTCTTTGATGCGTAAATCGTCGTTCTGATAATTCATCTTCTTTCCAGCTCTGCCATATCTTTAGTAATGAAAGCAATCCTTTCAATCTATCTTGTCGACCAGGAAGTGTAAACACGGTTTTACACTTCACGCAGATAATTCCTGGAATTCGCCTAAAAATCGCCACAAAATAGCGAAAAATGAGATCTAACCTAAGCTTTTTAACTGTAACAACCATTTTTAAACGCTTAAACGCGATTCCCTACTGGCGTAAGTCCGTAAGGCGGAATCTTTCGCCTATAAAAAGATGCACTGTTGGAGAATGTTATCCAGCGTAACGACAAGAACAGGAGCACCATCATGAAAATGACAAAACTGACCACCCTCTTCCTGACTGCCACACTCACCCTTGCCAGCGGCAGCGTCCTGGCCGCAGAAACGGGGGCTTCAGACAGCAACGGTGATGCCAATGCGGCAGCAGCGGCAGGCCAGGTTGCGCCTGATGCGAAACAGAATATCGCCCCGAATAATGTCGATAACAGCCAAATCAATACCGGCAATACCAATACCGGCGGTACCATGCTGCATCCGAACGGTAGTGCTTCCGACACCATGAATCATGACAACATGAGCTCGGATGAGGTTCATAAGAACTCGATGTGCAAGGACGGCAAATGTCCCGATCCGAACGACAAAGTGGGTAACGACGCCAATACCAAAACTGATGGCACAACCCAGTAATTCTTGATGCTTCAAATGCGAAAGGAGAGCCCAGGCTCTCCTTTCTTTTTGGAGTAACCTGTTAAAAACGCTACACTAAAATAATAACGAATCAGGAAAGCAGACATGGCGCACACCCACTCACACCCATCTTCTCCCGGCAACGACAATGCAAAACGACTTATGCTGGCCTTTGGCGTTACGGCCACGTTTATGGTTATCGAGGTCATTGGCGGCCTGGTTTCCGGCTCGCTGGCGCTGCTGGCTGATGCCGGACATATGCTGACCGATGCCGCAGCGCTGCTTTTCGCCCTGCTGGCGGTGCAGTTTGCTCGCCGCCCGCCCAACGCGCGTCATACCTTCGGCTGGCTGAGGCTGACCACCCTTGCCGCGTTTGTTAACGCCATCGCGCTGGTGGTTATTACTGTTCTAATCGTCTGGGAGGCCGTACAGCGTTTCAGGCACCCGCAGCCCATCGCCGGGACGACAATGATGGTGATTGCCGTGGCGGGGTTGCTGGCAAATATTCTGGCGTTCTGGATTTTGCATCGCGGCAGCGGGGAAAAGAACCTCAACGTTCGCGCTGCGGCTCTGCATGTGCTGGGGGATTTGCTCGGCTCAGTCGGGGCGATTGTCGCCGCGCTGGTGATCCTCTATACCGGCTGGACGCCTGTCGACCCCATTCTCTCCGTGCTGGTATCGTGTCTGGTCTTGCGCAGCGCCTGGCGGCTACTGAAGGAGAGCGTCAATGAACTGCTGGAAGGGGCGCCGGCATCAATGGACATCGACGAGCTGAAACGAAACCTGCGCCGTACTGTCCCGGAAGTGCGTAACGTTCATCACGTGCACGTCTGGCTGGTAGGCGAGAAGCCGGTCATGACGCTGCACGTGCAGGTCATCCCGCCCCACGACCACGACGCGCTGCTTGAACGCATCCAGCACTTTCTTGAACATCACTATGAGATTGGTCACGCCACCATCCAGATGGAGTATCAGCCCTGTAGCGGGCCGGACTGCCACCTTAACGAGACGCAGCCCGACCATTCACATCATCACCACTAGCTTGAAAGCGCGTGTGAGCCACGCTCACGCGCGCTCTTGATCCACATCCGGCTGCCGTTCAGGGCAATGAAGGTCAGCAGCAGATACTCCAGCGACATGGCATAGACGCCCTGAAGGGCAAAAATCACCACGCTGATGACGTTGATGATGACCCACAGCAGCCAGTTCTCAACGTATTTACGGGTCATCAGCACCATCGCCGCGATCGACAGCACCATCATGCAGGAATCCCAGAACGGGAAGGCATCCGGCTGAAGCTCCGGCATCGTCACGTTGAGGCCAATAGCGTACATGACCGAAACGGCAACGCGGGTCAGGAACGCAAACACCGGGTTGATGTAGACGGTCATCAAACCAATTGCGACGACGCAGGCGACAAACCAGGCGATGGCTTTCGGTAAGGGCAGCCAGCGGATCTGCAGCTCAGCCTCCTGCTGGCTGTTCTGCCGGGACCAGGCGTACCAGCCGTAAATATTGGCAGCGAAGAAAAACAGCTGTAAAAGCAGGCTGGCGTACAGCTGGATCTGGAAGAAGATAATCGCAAACAGCGTGACGTTAATCAGCCCGAACGCGTAGTTGCTGATCTTCTCCAGGCTTGCCAGCCAGATACACAGCAACCCCGCCAGCGTGCCTACGGCTTCAATCCATGACAGGTCATAGCCACCTGCACCAATCGGTATATGAACCAGAATGTTTTGCGTGCTAAAAAAATCCATCTTTTCCCCAGGGCGTTTTTGAATTAAGTACGTAGTGTAGCCGCAAAATCCAGCATGCGGTTAAGCGGAATTAACGCACCTTCACGCAGAGCGGCATCCACATGAATTTCATGCGCTGCACCGCCTGTCTCGAGCCCTTCGGCAATGGCCTTCAGGCCGTTCATCGCCATCCACGGGCAATGCGCGCAGCTGCGGCACGTCGCGCCCTCACCTGCCGTTGGTGCTTCCAGCAGCTCTTTCTCCGGTACGGCCTGCTGCATCTTATAGAAGATACCGCGATCGGTCGCGACGATGAGCTGCTTGTGCGGCAGCGTCCTGGCCGCGTTGATAAGCTGGCTGGTTGAGCCAACCGCATCGGCCATATCAACAATCGACTGCGGTGATTCAGGGTGCACAAGAATGGCCGCGTCAGGATAAAGCGCCTTCATACGGGACAGCGCCTGGGTCTTGAATTCGTCGTGCACAATGCAGGCGCCCTGCCAGCAGAGAACGTCAGCGCCGGTCTGCTTCTGAACGTAATTGCCAAGATGGCGGTCCGGGGCCCAGATAATTTTCTCACCCAGGCTGTCCAGATGCTCAATCAGCTCAACGGCGATGCTCGACGTGACCACCCAGTCTGCGCGCGCTTTTACCGCCGCAGAGGTGTTGGCGTAAACGACCACGGTCCGGTCAGGATGGGCGTCGCAGAAGGCGTTGAATTCGTCAATCGGGCAGCCGAGATCAAGCGAACACTCCGCATTGAGCGTCGGCATCAGAATGGTTTTTTCCGGGCTGAGGATCTTTGCCGTTTCGCCCATAAAACGCACGCCTGCAACCAGCAGCGTGGAAGCGGGATGTTTTGCACCGAAGCGGGCCATCTCCAGTGAATCAGAAATACAGCCCCCGGTCTCTTCCGCCAGCTGCTGGATTTCCGGATCGGTGTAGTAATGGGCCACCATCACCGCATCGCGCTCTTTGAGAAGCCGTTTGATCTTCTCGCGGTAGAATTGTTTTTCATCCTGGCTTAATGGCACAGGCTTTGGCGGAAACGGATAGATTGCGGCTTCAGGATCGAACATCACGCTCATTATGGCTTCTCGTTTTACTGGCTTAACAATATTGCCTTTCTTTTGCCTGACAAAGCAAAACGCAGGGCAATTGTGTTTTATATACTAAACAAGATAGCGAATCTGGAGTGAAAAGTCACCGGGAATAGATGGGCGAAGCATTTGTTGTACGGCAGATAGCAAAAAGGCGCCTTTAGGGCGCCTTTCTACACTGGTGGGTCGTGCAGGATGACTCGCTTCGCTCGCCCTTCGGGCCGTCGCCGTAAACGGCTCCGGTGCCTCACTACGTTCGGCTCGAACCTGCTGCAGGTTCGAATCATCCAGATCGCAGATAGCAAAAAAGCGCCTTTAGGGCGCTTTTTTACATTGGTGGGTCGTGCAGGATTCGAACCTGCGACCAATTGATTAAAAGTCAACTGCTCTACCAACTGAGCTAACGACCCCTTGCGGGATGTACTGCAAATTTATTCAGGCTGGTGGGTCGTGCAGGATTCGAACCTGCGACCAATTGATTAAAAGTCAACTGCTCTACCAACTGAGCTAACGACCCATTCGGGTGTTGCCTGAATTATCACTCGGCACCAATAAAATTGGTGGGTCGTGCAGGATTCGAACCTGCGACCAATTGATTAAAAGTCAACTGCTCTACCAACTGAGCTAACGACCCGAGTGGTGGGTGATGACGGGCTCGAACCGCCGACCCCCTCCGTGTAAAGGAGATGCTCTACCAACTGAGCTAATCACCCACTCTGTACTGCCGGAACTGCGTTAAGTGGTGGGTCGTGCAGGATGACTCGGCTTCGCCTCGCCCTACGGGCCGTTGCTGACGCAACGTTATCCTTCACGTTTTACTACTAATTCCACCTGACTTATTGGTGGGTCGTGCAGGATTCGAACCTGCGACCAATTGATTAAAAGTCAACTGCTCTACCAACTGAGCTAACGACCCACTTTTATGCTGCTTTCACGTTGTTTGATATCCCGTGGCAACGGCGGCATATATTACTGATTTAAGAATTCTGCGCAACAAAAATTTCGATGAAGATCACTTAACTGCTTAGTAATCATGCTGCACGACCAGAAATAACGCGATTTCTGGTCATGCGATAATCATCCCATCGAATTCAGGCGTTTTTGCGCCTGCTTAGCACCTTCGGTGCCCGGGAATTTTGCGACCACCTGCTGATAAACCGCTTTGGCTTTCGCCGTGTCGCCTTTGTCCTGCATGATCACGCCAACCTTAAACATCGCATCTGGCGCTTTCGGCGATTTCGGGTAATTTTTTACCACGGAGGCAAAATAAAACGCCGCATCGTCCTTTTTACCCTTGTTGTAATTCAACTGACCGAGCCAGTAATTCGCATTTGGCTGATAGGTTGAGTCAGGGTATTTCTTGATAAAGTTCTGAAACGCAGCGAGCGCGTCATCCTGACGAGATTTATCCTGCACCAGGGCAATGGCCGCATTGTAATCCGTATTCGCGTCACCGCTCTGTACAGGCGCTCCTGTTGAGGCTGAAGCATCAGCAGACGGCGCAGGCGCTGAGGTTGCCGCGCCGCTTTGATCGCCCGCTGCGGGTTGTGCTGCTGCACCGCCGCTGCTGAGGCTATCTATCTGCAATAAAATTTGCTTCTGACGTTCCACAACCTGGTTAAGCTGATACTGACTTTCCTGAATCTGACCACGGAGAGAGTCAATATCGTTTTGGTTATCGGAAAGTTGCTGCTGGAGTTGGGTTAAAAGCTGACTGTGAGCGTTAGAAATACGCTCGAGCTGAGTGACCCGGTCTTCTACCGAGCCTGAGCCGACACTACTGATTGGTGCCTGAGCAAAAGCGGCCCAGGGGGCCGCTATTCCAACCAGTAACGACAGACTCAACAGATGATGTCTGAAGTTACTGCTCATGCAATTCTCTTAGTAAACCAGTACGGCACGACGGTTTTTGGAGTAAGCCGCTTCGTCGTGACCCAGTACTGCAGGTTTTTCTTTACCGTAAGAAACGATGGAGATCTGGTCAGCAGAAACGCCTTTACCCTGCAGGTACATCTTAACGGCGTTAGCACGACGTTCACCCAGGGAGATGTTGTACTCTGGAGTACCACGTTCGTCCGCGTGACCTTCTACGGTGACTTTGTAAGATGGGTTGCTACGCAGGAAGTTAGCGTGAGCATCCAGCATCGCAGCGAAGTCAGAACGGATGTCGTATTTATCCAGATCGAAGTAAACGATGTTGTTCTGCTGCAGCTGCTGCATCTGAAGACGCGCTTGCTCTTCAGAAGACATGTTGCCATTGCCGTTCGCGTCCATACCGGTACCGGCACCCATCATGCCTTCGCCGCTCTGGTCATTGCTGGCGTTCTTGTTAGAAGAACACGCTGCGATTGCCATTACAGGCAGAGCGATCATCAGCCCCTTCAGCACTTTGTTCAGTTGCATTTCTATGATTCCTTTAGTAATCAATTAATTATTATTTACAGATACGGCGACCAGGCAGGTGATTTTACCTGTCCATCAGTGGCCGGAATACGCGCTTTGAAACGCCCATCTGTAGAAACCAGATTCAGCACAGATCCCATCCCCTGAGAAGAGCTGTAGATTACCATAGTGCCGTTAGGTGCCAGACTTGGCGTTTCATCCAGGAACGTTGACGACAGAACTTGAACGCCACCCGCTACCAGATCTTGTTTGGCAATGTGCTGCTGCCCACCGTTGGAGCTGACCATTACCATGAATTTACCGTCGCTGCTCACGTCTGCGTTCTGGTTCTGAGAGCCTTCCCAGGTGATACGCTGCGGAGCACCGCCGTTAATGTTCACTTTATAGATTTGTGGACGGCCTGCCTGGTCAGAGGTAAATGCCAGGTTTTGGCTGTCCGGGAACCATGATGGTTCAGTATTGTTGCTGCGACCGTCGGTCACCTGACGGATCTGGCCAGAGCCAATGTCCATCACGTACAGATTCAGGCTACCGGTTTTAGAAAGCGCAAACGCCAGTTTAGACCCATCTGGAGAGAAGGAAGGCGCACCGTTGTGACGTGGGAACGACGCTACCTGACGCACCGCACCGTTAGCCAGCGTCTGGATAACCAGCGCAGAACGACCACTTTCGAAGGTCACGTAGGCCAGCTTAGACCCGTCCGGAGACCAGGCTGGAGACATTAGCGGCTGTGAAGAGCGTTTCACCAGGAACTGGTTGTAACCGTCGTAGTCAGAGACGCGCAGCTCGTACGGGAACTGACCGCCGTTGGTCTGTACCACATATGCGATACGGGTACGGAACGCACCTTTAATACCGGTCAGCTTTTCGAATACCGCGTCGCTGGCCGCGTGTGCCGCGTAGCGCAGGTACTGTTTAGTGACCTTGTAAGAGTTCTGTGCCAGAACGGTACCCGGTGCACCGCCGGTATCTACCAGCTGCCAGGCCACGTTGTAAGAACCGTCCGGGTTAGGCGTAACCTGCCCCACCACCACGGCATCGATACCCAGCGCAGACCATGCAGCAGGCTGGACTTCCTGCGCACTGCCCGGCTGCTGCGGCAGACGAGAACGATCTAACGGGTTGAATTTACCGCTGTTACGCAGGTCAGCCGCCACGATGCCACCGGCATCTTCAGGTGCAGCGCCAGGACCGGCCCACTGGAACGGAACAACACCGATTGGGCGTGCCGAGTCCACCCCCTGGGTGATCTCGATACGTACTTCTGCGTGCAGGACTGCTGCCCACAGCATTAAAAAACTAAATGCTACACGTAATGCCTGCTTCATCATATCTCCCTTATCCGGGTAACCTTACCCACGATAATTTAGCAGAATGTTAACAAACTCAAATAGACAAAACTACCCGAACCCTGTGACTAAACCTGGTCTATTTTTCCCCGTTTGCACGGGGAAAATGTAACTTAAGGTTTGAAGTCCAGCGGCGCATTTTTGAAGACTTCGTAGACTGCCTGAGAAGGCGGTTTAGGCATCTTCGCCTGACGCGCTGCAGCCAGAGCCGCAGTACATAAAGCCGGGTCGCCACCTTCAGACTTAATATCAAGCAGCATGCCGTCCGGAGCCAGTTTTATACGCAGCGTACACGTTTTACCGGCATAGGAAGACGCATCGTAGAACCGGCTTTCAATCGCCGATTTAATCTGCGCGGCATAGCCGTTGATTTCAGCCCCTGTCGCACCGTTACTCTTAGTGTTACCACTTCCGGTCGGCGCTGCGTTGTTTCCTTTCGCACCACCGCCCGTTTTCGGTGCATTCTTACCGGAGCTTAAATCCCCCAGCAGATCGTCAACCCCTGCGGCGGCCGCGGCTTTTTCAGCGGCAGCAGCCTTTTTAGCAGCCGCTTTTTCAGCAGCGGCTTTCTTATCGGCAGCGGCCTTCTCAGCTGCAGCTTTTTTATCAGCAGCGGCTTTTTCAGCGGCGGCAGCTTTTTCGGCAGCAGCCTTCTCAGCCGCAGCGGCTTTCTTCGCAGCCTCGGCAGCCGCTTTCTTCTCTGCGTCCTGAGCGGCTTTCTTCGCGGCTTCGGCTTCAGCTTTCTTCTGTGCGTCAGCAGCGGCTTTTTTCGCGGCTTCCGCTTCGGCTTTCTTCTGGGCATCCGCAGCGGCTTTCTTCGCGGCTTCGGCCTCAGCTTTCTTCTGGGCATCGGCAGCCGCTTTCTTCGCCGCTTCTGCCGCTAATTTTGCCTGGGCATCAGCCTGCGCTTTGGCATCCGCTGCGGCTTTTGCTGCCGCCTCTTCCGCCTGCTTTTGCTGTTCCTGCGCTTTCTTCGCGGCCTCTTCGGCTTGCTTCTGCTGTTCCGCCTGCGCTTTCGCGGCTTCCTGCGCCTGCAAACGTTCTTTCTCAAGCTGCTTCAAACGCTCCTGCTCGGCGGCTTGCTTTTCACGCAGCTCTTCCGCCTGCTGTTGCGCCTGTTTTTCACGCTGCTCTTCAGCCCGTTTGGCACTCGCCTTCTGCTGTTGTTCGCGATTATAGTTTTGCACTACCGCACCGGGATCCACCATTACGGCGTCAATGGAAGACCCTCCACCGCCGCCTGCTGATGCATCAATATGCTCGTCGAACGAACTCCAGATCAGCGCTGCAAAAAGAATAACGTGCAGCACTGCGGAGACGATTATCGCTCGCTTAAGCTTGTCGTTCTGTTCGGTTGCCTTTGACACTATCGGTTCCCAAAAACTACGCGGATGATCAAATAGGTTGAGTCATTAAGCCAACAGACTTAACACCCGCACTATGTAGCAAGTTCAGCGCTTTAATAATTTCATCGTAGGGTACGTCTTTCGCGCCACCGATTAAGAAGACCGTTTTCGGATTTGACTCCAGGCGACGCTGCGCTTCGGCAATAACCTGCTCAGGTGGCAGCTGATCCATACGATCTTTCTCTACCACCACGCTGTACTGCCCTACGCCGGAAACTTCAATGATGACCGGAGGATCGTCATTGGTGCTCACCGCCTGTGATTCTGTCGCATCCGGCAGATCGACTTCCACACTCTGGGTAATGATGGGCGCTGTTGCCATGAAGATCAGCAGCAGTACCAGCAGAACGTCCAGCAGTGGCACGATATTGATTTCGGACTTGAGCTCGCGACGACCTCGTCCACGCGATCTGGCCATGGTTTACCCCTTGTTGCTCTCGGTGCTGGTAAACGCCTGACGGTGCAGAATCGCAGTGAACTCTTCCATAAAGTTGTCGTAGTTCAGTTCCAGTTTGTTCACGCGCTGGTTCAGACGGTTGTAAGCCATTACCGCCGGAATTGCCGCAAACAGACCGATAGCGGTCGCAATCAGTGCTTCAGCGATACCCGGTGCAACCATCTGCAACGTCGCCTGCTTCACCGCGCCCAGCGCGATAAAGGCGTGCATGATCCCCCACACGGTACCAAACAGACCGATATACGGGCTGATAGAACCCACGGTGCCGAGGAAAGGAATGTGCGTTTCAAGATTTTCCAGCTCGCGGTTCATGGAGATACGCATCGCACGCGATGCCCCTTCCACGACGGCTTCCGGCGCATGATTGTTTGCCCGATGCAGACGAGCGAACTCTTTGAATCCGCTATAGAAAATTTGTTCGGAGCCGGTCAGGTTTTCACGGCGTCCCTGGCTCTCCTGATACAGGCGAGAAAGTTCAATACCCGACCAGAACTTATCTTCAAATGCTTCCGCTTCACGGCCAGCTGCATTGAGGATACGCGTTCTCTGGATAATGATGGCCCAGGACGCGATTGAAAAACCAATCAAAATCAACATGATAAGTTTAACCAGAAGGCTTGCCTTCAGGAACAAATCAAGGATATTCATGTCAGTCACTGCTTAAACTCCGCGACAATAGACTTAGGAAGCGCACGAGGCTTCATTATGGTTGGATCAACACAAACAATCAGTACTTCAGCTGAGTTCAGTACGGTGTTCTCTGCGTTGACTATCCGCTGCGTGAAAACCAGTGAGGTCCCGCGCATTGATGTAATTTCAGTTTGGACTTCGAGCATATCGTCGAGTCTGGCAGGCGCAAAATACTCAAGCGTCATCTTGCGTACCACGAAGGCAACTCGCTCAGCCAACAGCACCTGTTGACTAAAGTGATGATGGCGCAGCATCTCTGTGCGTGCCCGTTCATAAAAAGCAACGTAGCTGGCGTGGTAAACCACACCACCGGCATCGGTATCTTCGTAATAGACACGAACCGGCCATCGAAACAGCGTTGTATTCACTTTACATCCCAGTAATGCAACAAAAGTTAGAGCTTTTAAACTTCGCTACTATACGCGCGGGGAAGATGGTTTGGAATGGGGGAAAGTAAACGGAGAGTAAATTTTTATGGGCTCGGGTAAGCCCATAACGTTAACGGACATTTCTTATTCAGAAGAAGAAGAAAATCAAACCGGCGAGAAGCACCAGATCGGCAATCAGCGGGCAAAAAATTCCCTGCCAGTGAACGGCTTTCGGACGAAAGCCCACGCCGTGGATCACCCCGGCACACACTGCCCACATGATGAGGAAGCCGTGCCAGATCTCAAGCTCGCTGGTCTTTGCCGCAAAGCGCGACGGGTCCCAGAAGATACAGCCTGCCAGCAGTAATGCCATCACTAAAGAAAGCGCCCTTAACGGGCGCTTATCCATTACCGCGTAAAGCTTCGCGATAATATTCATCAGTGTTTTTCTTCACCCGCTTTGGTCGCTTCGACGTGCTCAAGCGCCAGGGCAGTGATGACACCAAAAGCACAGGCAAGAAGCGTCCCTAAAATCCATGCGAAATACCACATATTCAGCTCCTTACTTAGTACATAGAGTGGGTGTTGCTTTCGATATGTTCTTTGGTGATACGACCGAACATTTTCCAGTAACACCAGATGGTGTATGCCAGAACAATCGGAACGAACACGCAAGCAACGTAAGTCATTAAGTTCAGCGTCATATGGCTGGAGGTTGCATCCCACATGGTCAGGCTAGCATTCAGCATGGTGCTGGATGGCATGACGAATGGGAACATGGCAATACCCGCCGTCAGGATGATGCATGCCAGCGTCAGTGAAGAGAACACGAATGCCAGAGCACCTTTCTCCAGACGAGACGTCAGCACGGTCAGCAGCGGCAGCAGCACGCCCAGAGCCGGGATCGCCCACAGCGCAGGGGTATTGTTGAAGTTCACCAGCCATGCACCAGCCTGACGCGCCACTTCTTTGGTCAGCGGGTTAGACGGTGCCGAGTGGTTAATCGCAGACGTCACCACGTAGCCATCAATACCGTACACCACCCACACGCCTGCCAGAGCGAAGCAAACCAGCGTCACCAGTGCCGCCACCTGAGCAGTAGCACGGGAACGCAGGTGCAGTTCACCCACAGTACGCATCTGCAGGTAAGTTGCGCCCTGAGTGATGATCATCGCCACGCTCACCACACCGGCCAGCAGGCCAAACGGATTCAGCAACTGGAAGAAGTTGCCGGTGTAGTAAAGACGCATGTATTCATCGAGGTGGAACGGTACGCCCTGCAGCAGGTTACCGAATGCCACACCAATCACCAGCGGTGGAACGAAGCTACCAATGAAGATGCCCCAGTCCCACATGTTGCGCCAGCGGGTATCTTCAATCTTGGAACGGTAGTCGAAACCGACCGGACGGAAGAATAAAGAGGCTAGCACCAGAATCATCGCCACATAGAAGCCGGAGAACGCAGCCGCGTAGACCATCGGCCAGGCAGCGAACAGCGCGCCGCCTGCGGTGATCAGCCACACCTGGTTACCGTCCCAGTGAGGGGCGATGGAGTTAATCATGATTCGACGCTCGGTGTCATTACGACCGAGGAAACGGGTGAGCATCCCCACCCCCATGTCGAAACCATCCGTGACGGCGAAACCGATCAGCAGAACGCCAACCAGCAGCCACCAGATAAAACGCAATACTTCATAATCGATCATTTGATGACTCCTGTCTTAGCGTGCCGGCTGAGTAGTCGCAGTGGACTGCTCGTAGTGATAGCGACCGGTTTTCAGGCTGCTTGGGCCAAGGCGCGCGAACTTGAACATCAGGAACAGTTCAGCCACCAGGAACAGGGTGTACAGACCACAGATCAGCAGCATGGAGAAGATCAGGTCGCCTGCCGTCAGGGAAGAGTTCGCGACCGCCGTTGGCAGTACCTCACCAATCGCCCATGGCTGACGGCCATACTCCGCTACAAACCAGCCGGATTCAATCGCGATCCACGGCAGTGGAATACCGTACAGCGCGGTGCGCAGCAGCCATTTTTTCTCGCCGATGCGGTTACGAATCACGGACCAGAAGGACGCCGCAATGATCAGCAGCATGATGATGCCGCAGCCCACCATGATACGGAATGCGAAGTACAGTGGCGCAACGCGTGGAATCGAGTCTTTGGTCGCCATCTGAATCTGTGCTTCCGTCGCATCAGAAACGTTCGGGGTATAACGTTTCAGCAACAAACCGTAGCCCAGGTCTTTCTTCACGTCGTTAAATTGATCGCGAACGGCCTGATCGGTAGAGCCGGCACGCAGCTGTTCCAGCAGCGAGTAAGCCTTCATACCGTTACGGATACGCTCTTCGTGCTGAACCATCAGCTCCTTCAGACCCGTTACCTGCTTATCGACAGAACGGGTTGCGATGATACCCAGCGCGTAAGGGATTTGGATGGCGAAGCGGTTTTCCTGCGCGTCCTGATCGGGAATACCGAACAGCGTAAAGGCAGCAGGCGCCGGTTGGGTTTCCCATTCGGCTTCGATAGCGGCCAGTTTGGTTTTCTGCACGTCACCCATTTCGTAACCGGATTCATCACCCAGAACGATAACGGAGAGGATTGCAGCCATACCGAAGCTTGCAGCGATAGCAAAGGAGCGCTTGGCAAACGCGAAGTCACGACCGCGCAGCATATAGTAGGAGCTAATACCCAACACGAACATCGCGCCGCACACGTAGCCAGATGCCACGGTGTGAACAAATTTAACCTGAGCAACCGGGTTCAGGACCAGCTCGGCAAAGCTGACCATCTCCATACGCATGGTTTCGAAGTTGAAGTCAGACGCGATCGGGTTCTGCATCCAGCCGTTCGCCACCAGGATCCAAAGCGCGGACAGGTTCGAACCTAATGCCACCAGCCAGGTTACGGCCATGTGCTGAACTTTACCCAGACGGTCCCAACCGAAGAAGAACAGACCTACAAAGGTGGATTCGAGGAAGAAGGCCATCAGGCCTTCAATGGCCAGCGGCGCACCGAAGATATCCCCTACATAGTGGGAATAGTAAGACCAGTTAGTCCCGAACTGGAACTCCATGGTCAAACCGGTTGCCACGCCCAGCGCGAAGTTGATACCGAACAACTTGCCCCAGAACTTGGTCATATCTTTATAAATCTGTTTGCCGGAGAGGACGTAAACCGTTTCCATAATTGCCAGCAGGAACGCCATACCGAGCGTCAGCGGCACAAACAGGAAGTGGTACATCGCGGTCAAGGCAAACTGTAAGCGCGACAGTTCGACTACGTCTAACATTATGACTCCTTGCTCATCGCATGAAGACTCCGAGAGTGAACCCCGTCAGAAAGAGATTCACACGCATGCCCCAATACAAATTATTCGCATCCTGGTCGTCGTTATTACCCTGGAGAAGGATAAAAACGATGACGACAGGTTACAAATAGGTTAATAAAAAACTCAAATTGATCCCGCAAATATAATACGCTGCAAAACCCTTACAATAAACAGGTTTTTATTGAATCACATTTACGTTTTTCGACGGCGATCAATTTATAGCAAAATTACCACTTTTCGGCCATTTTGATCGGGGACAATTTAGCGCTTTTCGGCATCTTTTTCCAAGCATTAAACTTTGATTTAAATCAAAAACCGGTCTTGATGTTAATCATGTTTAGCTGCGGTGAGAATGGTAAAAACCATGTTAATGATATGTGCATGCAAAGATGCGATTGGTTATCGAAGACCAAAAAAAATATAAACAGAAGTGATTTTAATTAACGCGAGAGAAAAATGCCCTATCGAAGCGGGACAAACAATAAGCGTAGCTGGGCCAGTTTATTTTTCCATTCTGTTTTTGCAACTCTTAGAAATTACATTTAATTTACTTTTATTATCCCGGAAGTTAACACCGAAGCGTGACTATTTAATGAAAAAAGGCCGCAAACTCTGCGGCCTTTTGATCGTGTCAGCGGTTTTCAGGCAAGAAGAATGCTGAAGGTTCGTGACTGTCCCGGTCTGAACGCCCCGACGATGCCCTCTTCTTCACGATTGTCTATTATCCGTTCATTCATGTCCGTTTCGCAGCACCGTTTCACGGTCGGACCCACGGATAACGTCGCGTCACATGCGCTGGACTCGGAAGGGTTGAACAGACGAAGAATGAGCTCGTCTCGATCTTCAGCCTTTTTGAGCGTACTGAGCACGCATCCCGAGGGCGAAAGCGCCAGCAGGCTGTAACTTTCCGGCGTGGTAAACGACGAGCGATTAAGCTTCATCGCGTCCCAGGGAATTTTGTTATAGCACTGCACCGGCGTTAACCACGATTTAGCCTGCTGCGCGACGCCCGCGTTTTCCGGCGTACCACTGAAGCTGAAAAGGCTAAAGCGACAGCTTAACGAACCGCGCACCTGGGAGTCAGGAACAGGCATTTTGATTCCTGAAGGCCTACCGGGGCGCAACAGCAAATCTTCTTTCCCGAGTAACCCCACGCCGCGCAGCAGGGTCAGGGCAAAGGCTTTTTTATTCTCGCCTACTACTTCAAACTCGCGTAGTCCTTCGGTGAACAGCGCAAGCCCGTTTCGTTTTTCCTGCAGGACGGCATAGTTGAGTAAATTCCAGACGGGAACCGGCGCTTCTTTCCACCCCTCCTCCTGCCAGTTTTCCATCGCCGCATCCTGCACCGGACGAGTGAGGGTGCCAAACTGCGTATCCGCTAACACGCCCTGGGTTGTAAACGGCGTTGGGATCAGCACGCGAACGCGGTGGTCGTCAGCCTGATTATCCAGACGCACCGCCACATCAATACGTCTGCTGTGGTGGCTAAGCGTGATTTCAACCTCAGCGCCGAGAGACCCGTTTCGCTGACCCGCCGCGCGTTCGGCCAGATTAGCCGGTACCGCGATCTGATGGCGAATCACCGCCCTGCTCTGCCAGCCTTCGTGTATAACCTCGACCTGATGCTCGCCCTGCGCTGAAGTGAGTCTCCACTCTTCCCGCGAAGGCGAGTAGTCGTACTCATCGCCATCATCCGAACTCTCTTCGATTTCCAGCACCCGGTCATAAATCAGCCCGGTTTCTTTGTCGCGCAGGCGCAGCGTACCGTCGTTATTTAAATCAATCTGCCAGAAGGCGTTTTCGAGCAAGGATTCGGTGTTTATCACCGGAGAGACCACCTTCCCGGCCACGTTTGGCTCGATAAACAGCGTACGGTAGCCCATCGACGGCAGTATCTGGCTGATCTGAATATCAAACTCCATAAACGGCTCATAATTACCGTAATGGACAATCTGCCGGTCAATGAGACCAGGGTCCAGCTCGCGCGCGCTGCGAATGAAATACGGGATCTCGTTGCCTTTATCATCCAACAGACGGAACTGGCTGGCGCGCAGTCGAATCGTGGTGTTCATCACCTCTTCACGCGGCCAGGGCATCAGGTTGAACATCACCAGTTTGTCGGCGTCGCTTTGCGGCATGTTGTCGACAATCTTGCGCATATAGAAACGCACCAGGTTATCTGCCATGTCTTCAGCCAGTTCAAAACGAGAGACAATCTCACGATGCACCTTGTCGCTGCAGCAGCAGCCGATGCTGTCGTGAGCGTGGTTTTTAAGGATCTCTTTCCACATCTTCTCCAGCAGGCCGTGGTGATAATCGAAGCCCAGCGTCCATGCAAGCGTCGCCAGCGGTTCGAGGATGTTGACAATTTTGTTCTCAATACGCGCATGGGCAATTTTGATATCCATGCGCGTGGAGCCGATTGTCCGGTGCACGCGCATGTATTTCCCGTCGATAAACTCCCCTTTCAGGGTCGCCAGTTCATCGCGGCGTGCCTCAATGTGGTCAAACACCTCTTCAAAGCGGCTCATTACAAATTGACGCTGCGGATAGATTTCACGCAGCTTATCCATCACGGAGAAAATGTTCTGCTGCAGCGGCATCTGATCGTGACCGTTGGGCAGCAAAATCTCTTTGGTGACGGAGGCCTTTTCCAGAACGTCGAAATAGCTGTCGAGCCGTTTTCGCAGGCCGGCTTCGTCCTCCGGTAAGTACTTACCAATCGCGTAGCCCAGCGGCAGCACCTGCGCCGTGACTTCACTGCCGTCCTGGCTCTGCCAGAGAAATTCGGTTTTATCGGTCCCGTGTCGTTCCGAGCAGCCGCGCCAGAACATCGTCCGGGTAATGCCAAATCCGTTATAGATATGCGGAAGCTGGCCGGACATACCAAACGAATCCGGCAGATAGCCGATCTTCATCGGCTCGCCGAACGCCATACAGTCCCGGATGCCGTACATCAGGTTGCGGACAATCGACTCGCCGCTGACAATCGTGGTATCGGTCTGGGTATACCAGGGGCCGATAATCAGTTTTCCGCGCTCCACAAGCGCCTTTACCCGTGCGCGGTTTTCGGGCACGACGGCAAAATAATCTTCCAGCACCGCCGTCTGGCCATCAAGGACGTAATATTTATACTCGTCGTCCTGCTCCAGGCGGGTCAGGATCTCTTCCATATTATTGACCAGAAGAATGCGCGACTCTTCAGTGGTGAAGTACCACTCACGGTCCCAGTGCATATGCGGCGTGATATGAACGCGAGATACAGCTTTCATCTTCGTTTCCTGTTTTGTGAGTTTTTACGGTATGGCGTCTTCTGTGAGGTACTTGCCCTTTTTTACCGCCTGGCGTCGCCAGAGCAGCAGAACAAACGTGGAGACAGCGGTCCCCGCCAGCGCCGCGCCAAACCAGCCCGCCGCCGCAACCACACCGCCCAACCCGGCATCGTGAAGTAAAAAGAGAGAGAAAATCCCGGCCCCCGGGGTAGACAACCCGATCCCCATCGCACCGACAGCCGCGCCTGTTACCATGGAGCCGAGCACAAATGAGCCAATGACGCGAAGCGGATCTTCAATCGCCATCGGGATCGCCCCTTCGGTAATGCCCGCCAGGCCGAGCAGCCACGTTGATTTACCGGTTTCAATTTCAAACGGTTTAAACAGCTTCGGCGCCAGCATCGTCGACGCTGTCACGGTAAAGGCCGATACCATTTTGACGGAGGCAAAGATTGCGTAAGGACCATAAACGCCGTTCGCCATCGCCCCCAGGCAAAACGCGTAAGAGGCTTTGTTGACCGGGCCACCCAAATCGAATGAGCACATAAACCCGAGGATTGCCCCCAGAAGCAGCGCATTCGCGCCGGAGAGTCCGTTAAGCCAGACGGTGAGCGTGTTATTGAGCCAGGCCACCGGTTCGCCAATCACAAACAGCATCAGGCTGCCCGCGCCCAGCACGCCAATTACCGGATAGAGATAAAAGGTCAGAAAGCCGTTGTAGCGGCTACTGAGCCGGATGTGGTTTTTCACCCAGCGCATCAGATAGCCCGCGATCAGCCCACCGACGATAGCGCCCAGAAAACCGGAGCCGATCATATTGGCAGCAAGACCGGCCGCAAAGCCCGGCGTCAGCGCAGGTTTATCCGCCAGCGAATACGCGGTATAGGCCGCCAGAACAGGTACCATCAGAATGCCGAGCATGCCGCCGCCAAGCTTGCGGTACATCCACAGCCACGAGTTTTCCTGGTCAAACAGGTGCTGCAGACCCAGGATTTGCGCCAGCAGTACCGACACGGCCAGCACCGTACCGCCAGCGACGATCAGCGGCACCGCAAAAGAGATACCGCTGAGAAGTGCCTGCTTGAGTTCAGTTTTAACGCTCTTTTTCGTTTCGGTATCGACATGCGCAGGACGCGCATCGGATGCAGGCTGCAGCGCCAGCGCGCGCTCAATAAGCGCTTCAGCATGGCGCAGAGGCTCCGCGACGGGCACAGAGATGGCGGGGATCCCCTGAAAACGCTCGCTCTCTTTGATCGCCACTTCTGCGGCAAAAATGCACGCTTTGGCCTCACGAAGCTGCTGCGCGGTGATGCGCCCCTCAATGCCGTTCGCCCCCTGCTTTTCGACCACCACGTTGACGCCAAGCTTGCGTCCCGCTTTTTCCAGGTACTCTGCGGCCATATAGGTATGCGCGATCCCGGCCGGACAGGCGGTCACGCAGACGATTGTCGGGGCATTCAGCGCGACGGCTGCCTCTTCCGTGTCAGGGGCAGCTTCAAGCGCAGCAAGCACGTCTTCCGCCGTGGTAGCAGCCATCACGCGCGCCCTGAGATCGTCATCCGCCAGGCGAGACGTCAGCTCCGTCAGCACCTGAATATGGGTCGAACCCGCTTCTGCTGGCGGAATGGCGAGCAGAAAAACCAGCTCAACCTCTTCCGGCCCGTCCACGCCTTCCCATGCAAGCGGTTCTCGCAAAGTTGCCACGGCAAAAGCCGCCTCCTTCACGACGGCTGATTTACCGTGAGGAACGGCCAGTCCTTCACCCAGCGCGGTCGGCCCAAGCGATTCCCGATGAAACACCTCCTCCAGAAACGCATCGGCATCAGCGATTTTGCCCAGCGCCACCAGCCGCGCCGTAAGCTGACGGATTGCCTCATCCCGGCGGGTAAATTGCGCCTTAACGCAAACAGCACGCGGATCGGTCAGAGTCGTCAGGTTCATAAAGATCCTCACCTATACAGAGTTATTGTCTGGGGAGGATTCTGGCAGACCTGATAATACATTTATGTGATCACTTTCACTAAAAGCCAAATTTGTATTTTAATTGTATTATTTACAAATCATCAGTTGAATGCATAATTCCCTGAAAAGGTATTAAGCAGGCGCGATAAAATGGGCAACAAACCGATGTACCGGCAGATAGCCGATGCGTTCCGCGAGAAAATCAACGCCGGGGAATTAAAACCCGGAGACGCGCTGCCGACGGAGTCCAGTCTTCAGGAGGCGTTTCGCGTCAGCCGCGTCACCGTGCGGCAGGCCCTGAAACTGCTCGCCGATGAGCAGATCATCGAAAGTATTCAGGGCAGCGGCTCTTATGTAAAAAAAGAGGAGCGCGTTAATTACGATATTTATCAGCTCACCGGCTTTTACGAAAAGCTGGCGGATCGTCATGTCGATACGCACAGTGATGTCAAAATCTTTGAAGTGGTGAAAGCCGATGCGCGGCTGGCGGCAACATTAGCGGTTGGCGTGGAAGATAAGGTCTGGCACGTTAAGCGCGTGCGTTTCATCAAGCAGAAGCCGGTGAACCTGGAGGAGACATGGATGCCGCTGGCCATGTTTCCCGACCTCACCTGGGAAGTGATGGAGAATTCGAAATATCACTACGTTGAGCAGATCAAAAAGCTGGTTATCGATCGCAGCGAGCAGGAGCTGATGCCGATCATGCCGTCAGAGGAGGCGATCGCCGCGCTGTCGCTCGATCCGGCAAAGCCGATCCTGGAAAAAGTCTCCCGCGGGTTCCTGAAAGACGGACGGGTGTTTGAATACAGCCGCAACGTGTTCAATACCGACGACTACAAGTTCACTCTCGTCGCCAGACGCAGGCAATAAAAAAGGCCGCTTTACAGCGGCCAACCATGTCGAAACGGACATTTTTATACTTCATCGCTCCCCGTTCGGGGAGCAGAGAGGACTTACTTAATGATGGATTTCAGTGCTTCGCCGATATCCGCCAGGCTGCGAACGGTCTTCACGCCTGCGGCTTCCAGCGCAGCAAACTTCTCATCAGCCGTACCTTTACCACCGGCGATGATCGCGCCCGCGTGGCCCATACGCTTGCCTTTCGGCGCGGTCACGCCCGCGATGTAGCCCACGACTGGCTTGGTCACGTGTTCTTTGATATAAGCAGCCGCTTCTTCTTCCGCGCTACCGCCGATCTCACCGATCATCACGATCGCTTCGGTCTGCGGATCTTCCTGGAACAGCTTCAGGATGTCGATGAAGTTAGATCCCGGGATTGGGTCACCGCCGATGCCCACGCAGGTGGACTGGCCGAAGCCGTAGTCGGTGGTCTGCTTAACCGCTTCATAGGTCAGGGTACCAGAACGGGAAACGATGCCCACTTTGCCCGGCTTGTGAATGTGGCCAGGCATGATGCCGATTTTGCATTCGCCCGGAGTGATCACGCCTGGGCAGTTCGGGCCGATCATGCGCACGCCTGCTTCGTCCAGCTTCACCTTCACGGTCAGCATATCCAGGGTCGGGATGCCTTCGGTGATGGTGATGATCAGCTTGATGCCTGCGTCGATCGCTTCCAGAATGGAGTCTTTGCAGAACGGTGCCGGAACGTAGATCACGGTCGCGGTTGCGCCCGTCGCTTCTACCGCTTCACGCACGGTGTTGAACACCGGCAGGCCCAGGTGCGTGGTGCCGCCTTTACCTGGCGTTACGCCGCCAACCATCTGCGTGCCGTAGGCAATCGCCTGTTCGGAGTGGAAAGTCCCCTGGCTACCGGTGAAGCCCTGGCAGATAACCTTGGTATCTTTATTAATTAAAACTGACATTATTTCCCCTCCACTGCGGCAACAACCTGCTGAGCTGCATCCGTCAGACTTTTCGCTGCAATAATATTCAGGCCGCTGTCAGCCAGTTTTTTCGCGCCGAGTTCAGCGTTGTTACCTTCCAGACGCACAACCACCGGAACGTTAACACCCACTTCTTCTACCGCACCGATGATGCCGTCAGCAATCAGGTCGCAACGGACGATGCCGCCGAAGATGTTAACCAGTACCGCTTTAACGTTGTCGTCAGAGAGGATGATTTTGAACGCTTCGGTTACGCGCTCTTTGGTTGCGCCACCGCCCACGTCAAGGAAGTTCGCCGGCTCACCGCCGTGCAGCTTAACGATGTCCATGGTGCCCATCGCCAGGCCCGCACCGTTAACCATGCAGCCGATGTTGCCATCCAGCGCCACGTAGTTCAGCTCCCACTGAGCAGCCTGTGCTTCACGCGGATCTTCCTGAGACTGGTCGCGCATTTCGCGCAGATCCGGCTGGCGGAACAGCGCGTTGCCGTCAGCGCCCAGCTTGCCGTCGAGGCAGATCAGGTCGCCCTGGGTGGTGATCACCAGCGGGTTGATCTCGATCAGCGCCAGATCGCGCTCAAGGAAGATAGTCGCCAGGCCCATGAAGATCTTGGTGAACTGCTGAACCAGCTTGCCTTCCAGACCCAGCTTGAACGCCAGCTCGCGACCCTGATAAGGCATTGGACCCGCCAGCGGATCGATAGCCACTTTGTGGATCAGGTGCGGGGTCTCTTCCGCCACTTTTTCAATTTCCACGCCGCCTTCGGTAGACGCCATGAACACCACGCGACGGGAGCTACGGTCAACCACCGCGCCCAGGTACAGCTCTTTCGCGATGTCGGTCGCCGCTTCGACCAGGATCTGGTTGACCGGCTGGCCGTTCGCATCTGTCTGGTAGGTCACCAGACGCTTGCCGAGCCAATGTTCAGCAAACGCACGAATCTCTTCTTTGCTCTTAACAACCTTCACACCGCCCGCTTTACCACGGCCACCAGCGTGAACCTGACATTTAACTACCCACGGGCCGGAACCGATTTTAGATGCGGCTTCTTCTGCTTCACGCGGGGTAGTACAGGCATAACCCACCGGAGCCGGTAAGCCATACCGGGCAAACAGCTGTTTGGCCTGATATTCATGTAAGTTCATGTGTTCTATCCATCCTTCAGGGTAATCGTTATCTTCAAACCTGTAGACCGGCGCAGCGTGTGCCGGTCCACGGGGCAGGTGATGCTAAATCGTTACTAGACGTCCAGCAGCAGACGCGTTGGATCTTCCAGCAGCTCTTTAATAGCTACCAGGAAGCCCACGGACTCGCGGCCGTCGATCAGGCGGTGGTCGTAAGAGAGCGCCAGGTACATCATCGGCAGGATCTCAACTTTACCGTCTACCGCCATCGGGCGATCTTTAATGGCATGCATACCCAGGATCGCGCTCTGCGGCGGGTTAATGATCGGGGTAGACATCAGCGAGCCGAATACGCCGCCGTTGGTAATGGTGAAGTTACCGCCGGTCAGATCGTCTACGGTCAGCTTGCCGTCGCGGCCTTTCACGGCCAGCTCTTTAATTTTCTTCTCGATGTCAGCCATACCCAGGGTATCCACATCACGCAGAACCGGGGTCACCAGGCCGCGTGGGGTAGAAACCGCCATGCTGACGTCGAAGTAGTTGTGGTAAACCACGTCATCGCCATCGATAGACGCGTTCACTTCCGGGTAGCGTTTCAGCGCTTCAACCACCGCCTTCACGTAGAAGGACATAAAGCCCAGACGGATACCGTGACGTTTTTCAAAAGCGTCACCGTACTGCTTACGCAGATCCATGATTGGCTTCATGTTCACTTCGTTGAAGGTGGTCAGCATCGCGGTGGAGTTTTTCGCTTCCAGCAGACGCTCGGCCACGCGCTTACGCAGGCGCGTCATCGGTACGCGTTTTTCGCTGCGGGCACCCAGAGCAGGCTGAGCTGCCGGAGCTGCCGCAGGGGCTTTCGCTTCTGCCTGAGCAGGCGCTTTCGCCAGGTGCTTGTCGATGTCTTCGCGGGTCAGGCGGCCACCCACGCCGGTGCCTTTAATGGCTGCCGGGTCAAGGCTGTGTTCAGCCAGCAGGCGACGGATCGCCGGGCTGAGGGCGTCGTTAGACTGTTCTTCCAGAGAAGCCTGCTGGCGCTGAGCCGGCGTAGAGGCTTTCTCTTCAGACTTCGCGCTGGACTCTTTGCCCGCGCTGTTGCCTTCACGCAGGCGCCCCAGGATCTGACGAGAGGTGACGGTGGTGCCTTCATCTTCCAGCACCGCGTCCAGAACGCCATCCGCCGAAGCCGGTACTTCCAGTACCACTTTGTCAGTTTCGATTTCTACCAGCACTTCATCGCGCTTAACGGCATCGCCTGGTTTTTTGTGCCAGGTAGCGACGGTCGCATCTGCTACGGATTCAGGCAGGTCGGGAACAAGAATATCTACGCTACTCATTATGTATCCTTTAATTAATCGACGTTCAGCGCGTCATTGACCAGATCTTGTTGCTGCTTCTGGTGAACGGACATATACCCTACCGCCGGAGAGGCGGAGGCCGGGCGACCTGCATAGCGCAGGGCTGACCCAAATGGAATCACTTCACGGAAATGATGCTGGCTGCAGTACCATGCGCCCTGGTTGAGCGGCTCTTCCTGGCACCAGACAAAATCATGTACGTGAGCGTACTGTTTCAGCACTTCCTGCATCGCCTGATGCGGGAACGGATAAAGCTGTTCGATACGCACGATGGCGACATCTTTCTGATCGTTCTTGCGGCGCTGTTCCAGCAGGTCGTAATAAACCTTACCAGAACACATCACCACACGCTTCACGGCCTGCGGATCCAGCTCGTCAATTTCACCGATGGCCGGCAGGAAGGTACCGTTCGCCAGCTCTTCCAGGCTGGACACCGCCAGCGGATGACGCAGCAGGGATTTCGGCGACATCACCACCAGCGGACGGCGCATACCGCGCAGCGCCTGACGACGCAGCATGTGGTACACCTGAGCCGGGGTGGACGGCACGCAGACCTGCATGTTCTGCTCGGCGCAGAGCTGCAGATAACGTTCCAGACGCGCGGAGGAGTGCTCCGGACCCTGGCCTTCATAACCGTGCGGCAGGAGCATCACCAGGCCACACATGCGGCCCCACTTCTGCTCGCCGGAGGAGATGAACTGGTCGATAACGACCTGCGCACCGTTGGCGAAGTCGCCGAACTGCGCTTCCCAGATGGTCAGGGTGCGCGGTTCCGCCGTGGCGTAGCCGTATTCGAATGCCAGGACCGCTTCTTCAGACAGCACGGAGTCCCAGACCTTGAACTGGCCCTGACCGTTATGCACGTGCTGCAGCGGAGTGTAGGTTGAACCGTTAGACTGGTTGTGAACCACTGCGTGACGGTGGAAGAAGGTCCCGCGGCCCGCGTCCTCACCGGACAGACGAACAGGAATGCCTTCGTCAACCAGCGTTGCGTAGGCCAGCGTTTCCGCCCCGCCCCAGTCGAACAGCTTCTCGCCTGCCGCCATGGACTGACGGTCGGCGTAGATTTTCGCCACGCGAGACTGCATCTCGATAGCGTCCGGCACGGTGCTGATGCGTTTAGCCAGCTCCTGCAGGCGCTTCATCTCAACCTTGTTCGGGTAGCTCTCATCCCACTCGTGGTTGAGGTACGGCGACCAGGTAAAGGAGTGCATGTTCATCGGACGCAGCTCTTTCACCACGCATTCACCCGCGTCCAGCGCGTCGCGGTAGAGGTTGACCATTTCGGTCGCATCTTCCAGCGTCGCCACCTTGTCGCTTTCCAGCTTGTCAGCATAGATTTTGCGCGGGGTCGGGTGTTTTTTGATTTTCTGGTACATCAGCGGCTGGGTTGCACTTGGCTCATCCGCTTCGTTGTGGCCGTGACGGCGGTAGCAGAAGAGGTCAATGAACACATCGCGCTTAAAAGTATTACGGAAGTCCAGCGCCAGACGGGTAACGAAAGCAACGGCTTCCGGGTCATCCGCATTAACGTGGAAGATTGGCGCCTGTACCATCTTACCGATGTCGGTGCAGTACGGGGTAGAACGGGCATCCAGCGGGTTAGAGGTGGTGAAGCCCACCTGGTTGTTGATCACGATGCGAACGGTACCGCCCACTTCATAACCACGCGCTTTCGACATGTTCAGGGTTTCCTGAACCACGCCCTGCCCTGTGACCGCCGCATCACCGTGGATGGTGATTGGCAGCACTTTATTGCTGCTCGGCTCGTCCAGACGATCCAGACGCGCGCGCACGGAACCGATAACCACCGGGCTGACGATTTCCAGGTGTGACGGGTTAAACGCCAGCGCCAGGTGAACCAGACCGCCTTCGGTTTCGATATCTGACGAGAAGCCCATGTGGTACTTCACGTCGCCGGTGCCGAGGTGTTCTTTATGTTTGCCCGCGAATTCGTCGAACAGGTCCTGCGGTTTTTTACCCAGCACGTTGACCAGCACGTTCAGACGACCACGGTGCGCCATGCCGAGCACCACTTCACGGGTGCCGCTCTTGCCTGCGTGGCGAATCAGCTCTTTCAGCATCGGCACCAGCGCGTCGCCGCCTTCCAGCGAG
Source organism: Enterobacter bugandensis (assembly GCF_900324475.1). Lineage (NCBI taxonomy): Bacteria > Pseudomonadati > Pseudomonadota > Gammaproteobacteria > Enterobacterales > Enterobacteriaceae > Enterobacter > Enterobacter bugandensis. The sequence continues at coordinate 1,388,169 of NZ_LT992502.1, read as the reverse complement.
AAGCGTTTTGCGCCCGGGAACTTCGCGCCCAGATAGCGCTCAAGCCCTTCCGCTGCGGTCAGTTCGCTGAGGAAGCGTTTCTTCTCGTCGGCCGAGAAGGTCGCGTGGCCCGCTACGGATTCGATGCGCTGCTGGATCCAGCGTTTCTCTTCGGTAGAGGTAATGTGCATATATTCCGCGCCGATGGAGCCGCAGTAGGTTTGCTTGAGCGCGTCAATCAGATCGCCCAGCTTCATCGTGTCTTTGCCGATGGCAAAGGAACCTACGTTAAAGCTTTCCTGGAAATCGGCCTCGGTCAGATCGTGATACGCCGGATCGAGATCGGCCACACGTTCCTGCTGCCACAGTCCCAGCGGATCGAGATTCGCATGCTGGTGACCGCGGAAGCGATAAGCGTTGATAAGCTGCAGGACTTTAACCTGCTTCGCATTGGTGTCAGGGTCGGAAATCGCAGAAGAGTAACGTGAGGCATCCTTCGCCAGACGACGGAAATAATCACGTGTTTTGGAATGGAATTGATCCGGTTTGACCCCTGTACCAGGCAACTGCTGGAACATGGAACGCCAGTTTGCGTCCACTGAGTCAGGATCGGTTAAGAAGTCTTCATAGAGCTGTTCTATCCAGCTCTGGTTGGCACCAGAGAGGTAAGAAGAGTCCAGCCAGGCTTTCATTGCGCCGTTCTGCATCGTGATCCCTTAAGCATTTTTATGCTTACTTTCGCCGTAGAAACTACCACGCACACCGCGTGTACGTGCCGGGGTTCACCTGCGAGCTCTTTTCATTTGGCCCGCGAAGGAACCTTTAGAAACTGTCTAGACTTCAGGGCAGTTTTTAAAGGTTTCTGCAATTTATTCCCTCTCCCTTTGGGAGAGGGTTAGGGTAAGGGGAACAGCGCTCCCCTCTCACTACTTACGCACTGCGCTGCAGCAGCATCGACTTAATATGGCCGATGGCGCGCGTCGGGTTCAGCCCCTTCGGACACACACTGACGCAGTTCATGATGCTATGGCAGCGGAATACGCTGAAAGCGTCACTTAATCCTTCCAGACGGCTGTCGGTTTCGGTGTCGCGGCTGTCGATCAGGAAGCGATAGGCAGCCAGCAGACCCGCAGGGCCGATAAACTTGTCCGGGTTCCACCAGAACGACGGGCAGGACGTTGAACAGCATGCGCAGAGAATACACTCGTACAGACCATCGAGTTTTTCACGCTGCTCAGGAGACTGTAAGTGCTCGCGAGCGGGTGGATTTTGCCCATTATTCAATAAGTAAGGCTTAATCTTCTCATATTGTGCATAGAATTGCCCCATGTCTACCACCAAATCACGCACGACCGGCAGGCCTGGCAGAGGACGGATAACAATTTTCTGACCAGGACGCTGCAGCGCTGAAATTGGCGTGATACAGGCCAGGCCGTTTTTGCCGTTCATGTTCACACCGTCAGAGCCACATACCCCTTCACGGCAGGAGCGGCGGAACGACAGCGTAGGATCTTTTTCTTTCAGCTGGATTAAGGCATCCAGCAGCATCATGTCACGACCTTCTTCCGCTTCGAGGGTATAGTCCTGCATGCGCGGAGCGTCATCAACATCCGGGTTATAACGATAAACTGAGAATTCGAGTTTCATTATCCTGTCTCCGCATTAGTAAGTACGAATCTTCGGCGGGAACGCCGGACGCAGTTTCGGTTCCATGTTGACGTTACGACGCGTCATGGTTTCCGACTCTGGCAGATACAGGGAATGGCACAGCCAGTTTTCATCGTCACGATCCGGGAAGTCGAAGCGGCTATGGGCGCCACGGCTTTCGGTACGGAAGTTTGCCGACATCGCGGTTGCGAATGCGGTTTCCATCAGGTTATCCAGCTCCAGGCACTCAACGCGCTGGGTGTTGAACTCGCTGGAGGTGTCGTCCAGACGGGCATTTTTCAGACGCTCGCGGATCGCCTTCAGCTGCTCAAGGCCTTTGGCCATCGCATCGCCTTCGCGGAATACCGAGAAGTTGTGCTGCATGCACTCCTGCAGCGCTTTACGGATTTCCACCGGATCTTCGCCGTTACGGTTACCGTTCCAGCGGTTGAGGCGTTCAAGAGAGGCGTCGATTTCGTCGTCGGTTGCATCACGCAGCGCGCCCTGCTCGGCAATGGACTCCTGCAGATGCAGACCCACCGCACGACCAAATACCACCAGGTCCAGCAGGGAGTTGCCGCCCAGACGGTTGGCGCCGTGTACGGATACGCAGGCGATTTCGCCTACCGCGAACAGGCCAGGAATGACCACGTCTTCGCCCTGCTCGTTCACGGTCAGCGCCTGACCGGTCACTTTGGTCGGAATACCGCCCATCATATAGTGGCAGGTTGGGATAACCGGAATCGGCTCTTTCACCGGATCGACGTGCGCGAAAGTACGGGACAGTTCCAGGATGCCCGGCAGACGGGATTCCAGCACTTCTTTACCCAGATGGTCGAGCTTCAGCTTCGCGTGTGGACCCCATGGGCCATCGCAGCCGCGGCCTTCACGGATTTCGATCATGATGGAACGCGCCACCACGTCACGACCCGCCAGGTCTTTCGCATTCGGGGCATAACGCTCCATGAAGCGCTCGCCGTGTTTGTTCAGCAGGTAGCCACCTTCACCGCGGCAGCCTTCGGTGACCAGCACGCCCGCACCGGCGATACCGGTTGGGTGGAACTGCCACATCTCCATGTCCTGCACCGGTACGCCGGCGCGAATAGCCATACCGACACCGTCACCGGTGTTGATGTGGGCGTTAGTGGTGGACTGATAAATACGGCCCGCACCGCCGGTCGCCAGCACGGTCGCGCGGGCTTTGAAGTAAACCACTTCACCGGTTTCGATGCACAGTGCGGTACAGCCAACAATTGCGCCATCGGCGTTTTTCACCAGATCCAGCGCATACCACTCGGAGAAGATGGTGGTGTGGTTTTTCAGGTTCTGCTGATACAGGGTGTGCAGCAGCGCGTGACCGGTACGGTCAGCCGCCGCCGCGGTGCGTGCCGCCTGCTCGCCGCCGAAGTTTTTCGACTGGCCGCCAAACGGACGCTGATAGATGGTGCCGTTTTCCAGACGGGAGAACGGCAGACCCATGTGATCCAGCTCCAGAATCGCTTCCGGGCCGGTTTTACACATATATTCGATGGCATCCTGGTCGCCGATATAGTCGGAACCTTTTACCGTGTCGTACATGTGCCATTCCCAGTTATCTTCATGGGAGTTACCCAGCGCAACGGTAATACCGCCCTGCGCGGACACAGTGTGGGAACGGGTCGGGAACACTTTAGAGAGCAGCGCACAGGTCTGGCCGCTCTGGGAAATTTGCAGTGCGGCGCGCATACCTGCGCCACCCGCACCAATCACAACAGCATCAAATTCTCTGACTGGCAGTTTCATTACACACCCCACACCACAACAAATCCATAAATGACGTAAACCAGCAGCGCAACAACAATAATCAGTTGCAGCGGAAGGCGAATCGCCAGCGGTTTAACGTAATCGGTCAACACCTGCCACATGCCGATCCAGGCATGGATAAGGATGGAGAACAGGGCCAGCAGGGTGAACACTTTGGTGAAGGCCGATCCGAAGAAACCACTCCAGATTTCCCACGTCAGCGTGCCGCTGGTCGCGAAGAAACCGATCATATAGATGATGTAAAGCGTGAGGACGATGGCGGTAGCGCGGACCAGAATGAAGTCATGTACGCCGTTGCGTCCTAATGCGGAGGCGTTGCTTACCATACGAGAACTCCTGCGAGAAGTGAAAGCACGACAGTGATCACAAATGAAATGTTCGCGGTACGTTTCCCGGCCTCGAACGTCTCTTCCAGATAGCCAAAGTCCATCAGCATGTGGCGTACGCCGCCAACAACGTGATAGGCCAGCGCGGTGAGAATGCCCCACATGATAAATTTCACGAAGAAGCTATTCATGATGGCCGAGGCCTGGAGGAATCCTTCAGGGGAAGAGAGGCTGGTGCCCAGTAACCACAGCAAAATACCGACCGCCACAAACGTAATCACACCAGAAACACGGTGCAGAATGGACGCTATTGCTGTTACGGGGAACCGGATCGTTTTGAGATCCAGATTGACAGGTCTTTGTTTTTTCACATTTCTTATCATGAATAACGCCCACATGCTGTTCTTATTGTTTCCTTCCTCCGGACTGCGATGCGGGTCAAGCAGCGTTCCTTTTCTATAACTGCGCGTCATGCAAAACATTGCTTCCAAATGCTAAAACGACACGTTACAACGCTGGGTGGCTCGGGATTGCAGGGTGTTCCGGAGACCTGGCGGCAGTATAGGCCGTTCACAAAATCATTACAATTAACCTACATACAGTTTGTTGGGTTTTCTCTGGAACAGTGATCAGGGTCACGATAACAACATCTTTTTAATTTTTAATCATCTGATTTGACAAATGTTAAACAATATTGTTACAAACGTCATCAGAAAAGGCATATAATGCGCAAAAGTTATGAGGTCTCTCTTTCACCTGACAAATAGTTATGTAACAGTGTGATGGTATTGACCGAAGTTATCAGGACAGTTATTAGTGATATACAGGTTTGAATAATTCGGACTGCAAAAACGCTGATTTGCTGTTGTTTCACTGATATTTCATTCGTTTACCTGCAAGGCGCCATAGCTCTGTACCCTGGTTACTCCTCGTGAGCTGAGCGGTAAGCCAAATAACAATCTGGTAACGGTGATTAACAGCTGAAGGCAAATCCGGTAAAAGCAGTCTTAAGCATAAGGCGCTAAGGAGACCGTAAATGGCTGATACAAAGGCAAAACTCACCCTAAATGGTGATGATGCTATTGAACTGGATGTGCTAAAAGGCACGCTCGGTCAGGATGTTATTGATATCCGTACGCTGGGTTCCAAAGGAGTATTTACCTTTGACCCTGGATTTACCTCTACCGCATCTTGCGAATCCAAAATCACCTACATTGACGGTGACGAAGGTATCCTGCTCCATCGCGGCTTCCCCATCGATCAGTTAGCCACCGAATCCAACTATCTGGAAGTGTGCTACATCCTGCTTAACGGCGAAAAGCCGACGCAGGCGCAGTACGATGAATTCAAAACCACCGTAACCCGTCACACCATGATCCATGAGCAGATTACCCGTCTGTTCCATGCGTTCCGTCGTGACTCTCACCCAATGGCGGTGATGTGCGGGATTACCGGTGCGCTGGCGGCGTTCTACCACGACTCACTTGACGTGAATAACCCGCGTCACCGTGATATCGCGGCGTTCCGCCTGCTGTCCAAAATGCCGACCATGGCGGCGATGTGCTACAAATACTCCATCGGCCAGCCGTTTGTGTATCCGCGTAACGACCTCTCCTACGCCGGCAACTTCCTGCGCATGATGTTCTCCACGCCGTGCGAAGAGTATGAAGTGAATCCGGTGCTGGAACGCGCGATGGACCGTATTTTGATCCTGCACGCTGACCACGAGCAGAACGCCTCTACCTCTACTGTCCGTACCGCAGGCTCTTCAGGCGCGAACCCGTTCGCCTGTATCGCTGCGGGCATCGCCTCCCTGTGGGGACCGGCGCACGGCGGCGCGAACGAAGCGGCGCTGAAGATGCTGGAAGAGATCAGCACCGTTGAGCACATTCCAGAGTTCGTGCGTCGCGCGAAAGACAAGAATGACTCCTTCCGCCTGATGGGCTTCGGTCACCGTGTTTACAAAAACTACGACCCGCGCGCAACCGTTATGCGTGAGACCTGCCATGAAGTGCTGAAAGAGCTGGGCACCAAAGACGATCTGCTGGAAGTGGCGATGGAGCTGGAACACATCGCGCTGAACGACCCGTACTTCATCGAGAAGAAACTCTACCCGAACGTCGATTTCTACTCTGGCATTATTCTGAAAGCGATGGGCATTCCGTCTTCCATGTTCACCGTGATCTTCGCCATGGCGCGTACCGTGGGCTGGATTGCGCACTGGAACGAAATGCACAGCGAAGGCATGAAAATCGCCCGTCCTCGTCAGCTGTACACCGGCTACGAGCAGCGTGATTTTAAGTCTGACCTGAAGCGCTAAAAAACGTTGGGTGCGGCCTGATGCCCTCACCCCGGCCCTCTCCCACAGGGAGAGGGTGAAAACATTAAAAACGGCAACTTTCGTTGCCGTTTTGCTTTTACCTCCGCCACCCGGCTTTTTTACATCTGGCACCGAGGGCACCAGTAAAACGGTCTGGAAGAGATCGTAGCCTTCTCAATCACCCCACCACAACGCTCGCACTTTTTCCCCGCCCGATGGAACACCTTAAAGCGGAACAGCGCCCCGTGATGTTTGTTCTCATCCACCAGGCCGCGCGTGTTGTACGACAGCCGCGGAATATCCAGCAGCGCGTGCGACAGCGCGTCCAGCTGTTCCTCGCTAAGCTGAGAGGCCTTGCGCTGAGGAGCCAGCCCCACTTGCCAAAGGATTTCCACCCGCAGATAGTTGCCTAATCCCGCCAGAAAAGCCTGATCGAGCAACAATCCGGAAAACTGGCGGTTGCGGAATTTGGGCGATAACAGTCGGGCCTTCACGTCGCTCGCCGTCAGGCGCATGTCCAGCACGTCCGGCCCGACGCGCTGTAAGAACGGATGCGTCAGCAGCTGCTCCGGCGTTAACATTTCGATATCAGAGGCGCTGTAGAGCAGGATCGCCTTATCCGCCGTTTGTAACCGGACGCGCAGCACGCGCGTCGTTTGCGGTTGCTCGTCCGCATCGACGACGCGCCACACACCGTAGAGCTGGTTATGGCTATATAACGTCAGGTTATGGGAAAAATGCGTGAGCAACGCTTTGCCGCGCGTTTCAATATGGGTCACCGTCTGTCCCACCAGCTCTGTTTCAAACGGCTTAAGTTGAGGAAAGGCAAACCAGACATCGGTCAGCGGTTTGCCCTTTATCGCCGCCTCCAGGCTATCCGCCGCGCGGCGGATCTCCGGACCTTCAGGCATGTCATTGTCCTTTTATAATCAATCTGCGCTGACGAGAATGCCCTCTTCAGAGAACGCCGCCCGCAGGCGTCGCGCAAACTGGAGCGCATGCTCCCCGTCGCCGTGTAAACACACCGTATCGGCCTGAACATTTGCGGATGTTCCATCCACGGCGGTCACCCGCCCGAAGCGCACCATCGCCAGCGTCTGCGCCAGCGCTTTATTTTCGTCAGTAATCAGCGCACCGGCCTGCGTGCGCGGCACCAGGCTGCCGTCCGGCATGTATCCCCGATCGGCAAAGACTTCCTGCCGCGTCGTCAGCCCCAGCCGTTCTCCGGCACGAATAAGCTCGCTACCCGCCAGGCCAACCAGAATCAGCTGCGGATTGCAGTCCCGCACCGCGCGGGAAATCGCCTCCGCCAGCGCCGGATCTTTCGCTGCCTGGTTATAGAGCATGCCGTGCGGTTTGACGTGACGCAGCACGCCATGCTCAGCGCGCGCTATCGCCTCCAGCGCGCCGATTTGGTAGAGCACCTGAGCGTAGACCGTCTCAGGGGGCAGATCCATCGCCGTACGGCCAAAGTTCTCCCGGTCCGGGAAGCTCGGGTGAGCGCCAATCGCCACGCCGTTTTTAATGGCATTACGCACGCTCTCCAGCATGGTTTGCGCATCGCCCGCGTGAAAACCGCAGGCGATATTGACCGAGGAGACCAGGGTCATCAGTTCCGCATCGGCGCTGCTGCCCTCCCCCAGATCGGCGTTTAAATCAATCTTTACCATCAAGCCTCCACGCCAGCTGTTCGAGATAGCGCTGCCGATCCTGCCGCGCCTTTAGCGCCTCCTCCAGCGTACACTGCACAAAATGTATCGGCTGACCGAGAGGGATTTGCGCCAGATGGTAGCGATCCGCTTCGATAATGCAGGCAATACGCGGATAGCCGCCGGTAGTTTGCGCGTCGTTCATCAGTACGATGGGCTGCCCGTTGCCCGGCACCTGAATCACCCCCGGCAGCAGCCCGTGGGAAAGCAGCTCCCGGTCAGTCGTGCGGGTCAGCGGCTGCCCCTGAAGCCGGTAACCCATACGGTTACTCTGCGGGCTGATTTTCCACGGCGAACGCCAGAAAGACTCTTTCGAGGCTTCATCAAACTCCTGATATTCTGGTCCCGGCAAGGCGCGGATCACGTTCCCCCACAACAGCTGCTTCACGCCCTGCGTGGTGGTGAAATGGCGCGCTGATGGCTTAATCGCAAGACGATCGCCGTCGCGCAGCAGCCGTCCTTCATGGCCGCCCATTCCCGCTTTCTGGTCGGTGCTGGACGACCCCAACACCTCCGGCACGTCGATGCCCCCCGCCACGGCAAGATAGCTGCGCACGCCGTGCAGAGGACGCTTAAGCGTCAGACGCTGCCCGGCTTTCGCCCGCAATCGCCAGCCGGTCCACACCGCTTTGCCGTCCAGCGTCGCGTCACAGCCTGCGCCGGTTAAGGCGAACCAGGTCTCCTCACCAAATTCAATAACGCACTGACCCAGCGTAATTTCTAACGCCGCCGTGCTGCCCGCGTTGCCTACCAGCAGGTTGGCAATCTCCAGCGAAGGACGATCGAGCGCACCGCAGTAGCTCACGCCGGACTGGCGCATGCCAAAGCGTCCGGCATCCTGAACGGAGGTATAAAGCCCCGCGCGAATAAGCGTTAACATACCCCCTCCTTCTGCGGGATAAAGCGCAGGGTATCACCCGGACGCAGTAGGATCGGTGCCTCCTGCCCCGGTTTAAATAGTGGCATAGAGGTGTGCCCGATAAGCTGCCAGCCGCCCGGTGAAGTAAGCGGATAAATTCCGGTTTGTTCACCGCCAATTGCCACCGTTCCTGCGGGTACGCTCAGGCGCGGCTCAGCCCGACGCGGGGTATGCAGCCGGGGAGATAATCCGCCCAGATACGGAAAGCCCGGCTGAAAACCCAGAAACCAGACGACGTAATCCACCGAGCTGTGCAGCTCCACAACCTGCTTTACTGTTAATCCACAGTGTTCGGCCACCACGCCCAGGTCAGGGCCACCTTTGCCGCCATAGACAACCGGGATCTCAATCGTCCGCGATTCTGGCTCCAGCGCCTCGCTCTCTTCCCACCAGCGCTGCAGACGCTCAATGGCATCCAGCGCCCCGGTGTGCGGATCGCGTAGCACCACGGTGATATTATTCATACCCGGAATAGCTTCAACCACGCCGGGTAGCTCGGGCAGCCGCTGAGCCAGGCGCCAGATACGCTTTTGCGTGGCAAGCGTCACGGGAGGCTCAAGCTCCAGAACTACCGCGGTTTCACCCAGAAGATAACAACGCGCTCGCTGCACTTAACTACCTCTCATCAGGCCGGATTAGGAATATCAATAAAGGTCACATCCAGATCGGTATTTTCCGTCAGCCACTCGCTGAGGGCGCGAATACCGCCGCGCTCGGTAGCGTGGTGGCCTGCCGCGTAGAAATGCAGCCCCTGCTCGCGGGCAGAGTGAACCGTCTGCTCGGAAACTTCGCCGGTAATAAACGCATCAACACCAAAGCGCGCGGCGCTGTCGATAAAGCCCTGGCCGCCGCCGGTACACCACGCCACGCGCTTCACGGTATCCGGCCCGGTATCTCCACACCACAGCGGACGACGCCCCAGCCGCGCTTCGATCCACGATGCCAGCTCCAGCCCCGGTACCGGCATCGACAGTTCGCCCCACGGCACCAGCGGCTCGATTTCACCCATCACGGTAATCCCTAACAGCTGTGCCAGCTGGACGTTATTTCCCAGTTCAGGATGCGCATCCAGCGGCAGATGGTAACCGTACAGGTTGATATCATTCGACAGCAGCGTTTTGAGGCGGTTGCGCTTCATGCCGCGGATAATCGGCGATTCGTTTTTCCAGAAGTAACCGTGATGGACAATCACCGCGTCGGCTTCCTGACGCACCGCCTCATCCAGCAGCGCCTGGCTTGCCGTCACGCCGGTGATGATTTTCTGCACCGTTTCGCGCCCTTCGACCTGCAGGCCATTCGGGCCATAGTCGCTAAAGGAGGCGGTATTAAGTTTTTCGTTAATCAGGCGTTCCAGTTCACTGTTTTTCATCATCATTCTCTCAAACTTTTCGTGCGGCTTCGTACGCCGCCAGCGTGGCGACGCGCGCCTGTTTATGGTCGACAATCGGGCGGGGATAATCGAGCTTTACGCCCTGTTTATCCGCCCATGCCCACGGGTCATGGATCGCTTTTTCAGGAACGTTCCTGAGCGCGGGCAACCAGCGGCGAATAAAGTCGCCGTTGGCATCAAATTTTTGCCCCTGAGTGGTCGGATTAAAAATCCTGAAATAGGGAGCCGCATCGGTGCCGGTAGAGGCCGCCCACTGCCAGCCACCGTTATTCGCAGCCAGATCGCCATCGATCAGCTGAGAAATAAAATAGCGCTCTCCGATTCGCCAGTCGATAAGCAGATCTTTCACCAGGAAGCTCGCGGTAATCATTCGCAGACGATTGTGCATCCACCCGGTTTCATTTAGCTGGCGCATAGCGGCGTCCACAATCGGATAGCCCGTCTCCCCTTTTTGCCAGGCCTGTAAAAGTGCCTCATCGTGCTGCCATTTTACGCTGTCGGTCCACGGAATGAACGGACGATGCTTGCAGAGATTGGGATGGTACGTCATCAGATGGCGGTAGAATTCACGCCAGATAAGTTCGTTCAGCCACACCGAGCCCGCACCACCGTCCAGCGCCTGCGGCTGTTCGGCCAGAAGACGATGCAAACACTGGCGAGGAGAGAGCACGCCCAGCGCCAGGCAGGCCGATAACCGGCTTGTCCCTTCAATTGCCGGGAAATCCCTGCGCGCGTCGTATTCTCCCGCGCCCTGCTTGCAAAACTGGCGCAGCTTCGCAATAGCGGCCTTCTCACTGGCAGGGAACAGAAGTTCATCAAATGCCCGTTGGGGATAGTTGAACGTTAATTCGGGGAGATCGGTTATAGCCTCTCCTCTGGCGGCGGGCGCGGGTACGCACTCCGGCAGCGCCTCTTTCAGGCGCTTAACAAAAGCATTTTTAAACGGCGTAAACACTTTATACATTTCGTGACCGCCGGTCATAACGCTGCCCGGAGCCAGCATCACGCTGTCATCAAATCCCTCACATACCACCTCTCCCAGCATTTTCTCCAGCTGGCGGTCCCGCTGCTGTTCGTTCAGTTCGTACTGGTAGTTATAAAAAAGATGCGTGACGCCGTTCTGCTGACATATCTCCTGCAGCATATGAAGCTGCGCGGTAAAATCGCTGACCTCTTTGTAGATCAGCGGAATGCCTTTCCCGGCAAGCGCGTGCTGCAGTTCATTCAGGTGTGATTTGAGGTAAGCCGCCTGCCGTGGAGCCATATCATGCCGCTGCCACTGCTCAGGCGTGGCGATAAATAGCGCCAGCACGCTGGCGTCATCAGAGCGGCAGGCTGCCGCGAGAGCGATGTTGTCATGTACGCGCAAATCCGCGCGAAACCAAACCAGATGGGTGGGCATAAAACTCCAGGCTATTGTCCATTATGTCCATAAGGGCATGCCATACAAGGAAAAAGCATGCATAGAACTACTTTGCCATGAAGTGTAGACGGGATGAAATAAAAAAGGCCGCCCGGGGCGGCCTTAACGCTACTTGTCCTGCGCTATCGTGGTTAAAGCGACAAACGCATTAGGTTCATCACTCTTTACAACGAGTACGCTGGCGACAATGAACGCGATGCATATATAGCGTTTCACTATGCGGTCCCTGCTGCTAACCGCTCCACCGTTCACCACCGGTGATAAATCGGTGGACACAAGCTCTGTGTGGAGCCTGACCTACGGTTGTTGTAACACCTCTCCCGGGACCGGTGCCCATTTGCGAGATGGCGGAAAGGGACGCAGCATGGTAAACATCACGTGAGCAAAACGTAACCCATTGAACCTGATATTAAGAATATATTTAGGATTGAGGCAGTTGCTTATTCAACCAGCAAACGTATGCTTATAAGCCTCTGTGTGAGAGCTTGAAAAAACCACCCAACGGACCGCGAATCCCGAGGGACAAAAAAACCGCCATATTGCTATTGGCGGTTTTTTTATGGCTACGTGTCCGCGTTGTATCAATAGAAATCGCAGGTCGCTTTCTCTGCCTGATCCATCCACACCGGCTTCTCGCTGGTTTTCGCCCAGACGCGGTGCAGATAGCTGTAAAAACGCGCGCGATCTTTCCAGAACAGCATCACCGGCAGGGCCAGCACGCCAGCCACTACGGCGAAAGTGCGACGCATGAACACGATATGAGCCGGATACTCTTTATAAAGATCCATTTTTTTCTCCCCTGTAGTTGGCCGGAAACCTTCTCCGGAAAATGTGAAATCTGTGACCTGGATAAAATAATATCGCTTTGCGTGTAATTTTACTACTCATCCGACCACTTATTTTTATCCATTTAGTGAATATTTACATTCGCGCCGTAATTAAGTTACAAAAAAGTTAATGATTTACTTATCAATAGTTAAATTGTGGGCTTTCCATTTTTATACTTTTTTTACACCCACCCTTCTGATTTTTGCGAAATCTTTGCGCCATAAATCCTACCGTTAGCACAACAACAAAAGTCACCCGGAGGTGGATTGTGAGTGCAGGTCTTATTGCCGGCATCGTGCTGGTGTTCCTGTTATTGGGTTATCTGGTCTATGCCCTGATTAACGCGGAGGCATTCTGATGGCTGCTCAGGCGTTTTTGCTTATTGCCAGCTTCTTAGTGGTATTGTTCGTCCTGGCAAGGCCGCTGGGAACGGGACTGGCGCGATTGATCAACAACGTCCCCCTGCCCGGCACGGGAAGCGTTGAAAAAGGGATCTGGCGCGTACTGGGGATAGTCGATCGGGAGATGAACTGGCGTGAATATCTGATCGCCATTCTGCTGCTGAATATCGTTGGGCTCATTGCGCTTTTTGCCATGCTGATGCTGCAGGGCATCCTGCCGCTGAATCCGCAAGAGTTACCGGGCCTGTCCTGGCATCTTGCGCTGAACACGGCGGTCAGTTTTGTCACTAACACCAACTGGCAGTCCTATGCCGGTGAAACCACGCTCAGCTATTTCAGCCAGATGGCTGGATTAACCGTGCAGAACTTCCTCTCTGCCGCCAGCGGTATCGCGGTAATTTTCGCGCTGACGCGCGCGTTTGCACGTCAGAAAATCGGTACCCTGGGTAACGCCTGGGTGGATCTGACGCGCATTACGCTGTGGATCCTGCTGCCGATTGCGCTGCTTATCGCGCTGTTCTTTATTCAGCAGGGCACCCTGCAAAACCTGCTGCCTTACGCCCCGTATACTTCGCTTGAAGGAGCAAAACAGATCCTGCCGATGGGGCCAGTGGCGTCGCAGGAAGCCATCAAGATGCTCGGCACCAACGGCGGCGGCTTCTTCAACGCCAACTCGTCGCATCCGTTTGAAAACCCTACCGCCCTGACCAATTTTGTGCAGATGCTGGCGATCTTCTTGATCCCCGCAGCGCTCTGTTTCGCCTTTGGTGATGTGGTCAACGATCGCCGTCAGGGCCGCACACTGCTCTGGACCATGTCGCTGATCTTTGTGGTCTGCGTAGCGCTGGTGATGTGGGCGGAATGGAACGGCAACAGCCATTTCATGCAGCTGGGAGCTGACAGCAATATCAACATGGAAGGTAAAGAGAGCCGCTTTGGCATTCTCGCCAGCAGCCTGTATGCGGTGGTCACCACGGCGGCCTCGTGCGGGGCGGTCAACGCCATGCACGATTCCTTTACGGCGCTGGGTGGCATGATCCCGATGTGGCTGATGCAGATTGGCGAAGTGGTGTTTGGCGGCGTGGGCTCCGGTCTTTACGGCATGCTGCTGTTCGTACTGCTGGCGGTATTTATTGCCGGTCTGATGATTGGCCGCACCCCGGAATACCTCGGTAAAAAAATCGACGTTCGCGAGATGAAACTAACCGCGCTGGCGATTCTGGTCACCCCGGCGCTTGTGCTGCTCGGCACCGCGCTGGCCCTGATGACCGAGGCCGGACGCAGCGGCATCTTTAATCCGGGCATTCACGGCTTTAGCGAAGTGCTGTATGCCGTCTCCTCGGCCGCCAACAACAACGGTAGTGCCTTTGCAGGCTTAAGCGCCAACTCTCCGTTCTGGAACTGTCTGCTGGCGTTCTGCATGTTCGTGGGCCGCTTCGGGATCATTGTGCCGGTTATGGCGATTGCCGGATCGCTGGTAAATAAAAAAATCCAACCGACCACCACCGGGACGTTACCGACCCACGGCGCGCTGTTTATCGGCCTGCTGACGGGCACCGTGTTGCTGGTCGGCGCCCTGACCTTTATCCCCGCCCTCGCGTTAGGCCCGGTCGCGGAAACTCTCTCTTTACGCTGATTTTGCGGAGTATTTGTCATGAGTCGTAAACAACTGGCCCTGCTCGAACCGACGTTAGTTCGTCAGGCGCTTATGGATGCGGTCAAAAAGCTGAGCCCGCGCGTGCAATGGCACAACCCGGTGATGTTTATCGTCTGGGCCGGCAGCGTCCTGACCACCGCACTGGCGATTGCCATGGGGACGGGTCACATGCCGGGAAACGCGATGTTTACCGGGGCCATCAGCCTGTGGCTGTGGTTTACCGTGCTATTCGCCAACTTTGCCGAAGCGCTGGCGGAAGGCCGGAGTAAAGCGCAGGCCAACAGCCTGAAAGGGGTGAAAAAAACGGCGTTTGCGCGGAAATTACGTGAACCGAAATACGGCGCGCAGATGGACCACGTTCCGGCGGATGAACTACGTAAAGGTGATGTGGTGCTGGTGGAAGCTGGCGACATCATCCCGTGCGACGGAGAAGTTATTGAAGGTGGCGCATCGGTAGATGAAAGCGCCATTACCGGGGAATCCGCACCTGTGATCCGTGAATCCGGCGGTGATTTTGCCTCCGTAACGGGTGGGACGCGCATTCTTTCCGACTGGCTGGTGATCCAGTGCAGCGTCAACCCGGGCGAAACCTTCCTCGACCGGATGATCGCCATGGTGGAAGGCGCTCAACGCCGTAAAACACCGAACGAAATTGCCCTGACCATCCTGCTGATAGCCTTGACCATCGTCTTCCTGCTGGCAACCGCGACGCTGTGGCCATTTTCCGCCTATGGCGGCACTCCGGTCACCATCACCGTACTGGTGGCGCTGCTGGTCTGCCTGATCCCCACCACCATCGGCGGCCTGCTGTCGGCCATCGGCGTGGCCGGCATGAGCCGTATGCTCGGTGCCAACGTTATCGCCACCAGCGGGCGTGCGGTTGAAGCCGCCGGTGACGTGGATGTCTTGCTGCTGGATAAAACCGGGACCATTACCCTCGGTAACCGCCAGGCGTCCGAATTCTTACCCGCCCCGGGCGTGGATGAAAAAACGCTGGCGGATGCGGCACAGCTCTCCTCGCTTGCCGATGAAACCCCGGAAGGCCGCAGTATCGTGATCCTCGCCAAGCAGCGCTTTAACCTGCGCCAGCGCGACGTTCAGAGCCTGCATGCCACCTTCGTGCCGTTTACGGCGCAAACCCGAATGAGCGGGATTAACATTCAGGATCGCATGATCCGTAAAGGCTCTGTTGACGCCATCCGTCGCCACATTGAGGCCAACAATGGCCACTTCCCGCCTGAAGTGGACAACCTGGTCGAAAGCGTAGCCCGTCAGGGGGCCACGCCGCTGGTGGTGGCAGAAGGCGCGAACGTGCTGGGCGTAATTGCCCTGAAAGATATCGTCAAAGGCGGCATTAAAGAGCGCTTTGCCCAGCTGCGTAAAATGGGCATTAAAACGGTGATGATCACCGGGGATAACCGTCTTACCGCCGCGGCGATTGCCGCCGAAGCGGGCGTGGATGATTTCCTTTCCGAAGCCACGCCGGAAGCGAAACTGGCGTTGATTCGTCAGTATCAGGCGGAAGGTCGTCTGGTGGCGATGACGGGTGACGGTACCAACGATGCCCCTGCCCTGGCGCAGGCCGACGTGGCGGTGGCGATGAACTCCGGTACCCAGGCGGCAAAAGAGGCGGGCAACATGGTCGACCTCGACTCTAACCCGACCAAGCTAATTGAGGTAGTGCACATCGGCAAACAGATGCTGATGACGCGCGGTTCGCTGACCACCTTCAGTATCGCCAACGACGTGGCGAAGTATTTCGCCATTATCCCGGCGGCCTTTGCGGCCACCTACCCGCAGCTCAATGCGCTGAACGTGATGCACCTGCACTCTCCGGCATCGGCCATTCTGAGCGCGGTGATTTTCAACGCCCTGATCATTGTCTTTCTTATTCCGCTGGCGCTGAAGGGCGTGAGCTATAAGCCGCTGACCGCCGCCGCCATGCTGCGCCGCAACCTGTGGATTTACGGCCTGGGCGGGCTGGTGGTGCCTTTCATCGGTATTAAGGCTATCGACCTGCTGTTGACCCTGTTCGGGCTGGTTTAAAAGGTGAATCAAATGACGATGTTACGCCCCGCTATACTTTTGTTTATTCTGCTGTCTCTCATTACCGGCGGGCTGTACCCGCTGGTAACCACCGCGCTGGGCCAGTGGTGGTTTAAGGATCAGGCCAACGGCTCGCTGATTATACAAAACGGCGAAAACCGCGGTTCACGCCTGATTGGTCAGAACTTTACGGATGCTCGCTACTTCCAGGGACGCCCTTCCGCCACTGCCGAAAGCCCGTATAATCCGATGGCATCCGGCGGCAGTAACCTGGCGGGCAGCAACCCGGAGCTGGACAAAGCCGTCGCTGAACGCGTGGCAACCCTGCGTGCCGCCAATCCTCAGGCCAGCCGCGAGGTGCCCGTAGAGCTGGTGACCGCCTCGGCCAGCGGGCTGGACTACAGCCTGACGCCGGCAGCGGTGGCCTGGCAGATCCCGCGCGTCGCCGCCGCCCGTCAGTTGACCGTGGAACAGGTGAGCAAGCTGGTGGCAGAGCACACGCAAAAGCCGCTGGTCAGCTTCATCGGCATGCCCGTGGTAAATATTGTTGAGCTGAATCTGGCGCTGGACGCGCTAAGGAAAAACTAAATGACCGACGAGCCCATGCGCCCGGATCCGGACAGGCTGCTTGAACAGACGGCTGAAGCCCATCGCGGCAAACTGAAAATTTTCTTTGGCGCCTGCGCGGGCGTCGGGAAAACCTTCGCCATGCTGACGGAAGCCCAGCGGCTTCGGGCGCAGGGGCTCGATATTCTGATCGGCGTGGTTGAAACCCACGGACGCAAAGAGACGGCATCGCTGCTGAAGGGGCTGGCTACCCAGCCGCCCCGCCGCATCAGCCACCGTGGTCGGTTAGTTACGGAGTTTGATATTGATGCCGCCCTCGCGCGCCGCCCTGCCCTTATCCTGATGGACGAACTGGCGCACAGCAATGCGCCAGGCTCACGCCATCCCAAACGCTGGCAGGATGTTGAAGAGCTGCTCGAGGCCGGCATTGATGTGTTCACGACGGTTAACGTTCAGCATCTTGAAAGCCTGAACGACGTGGTCAGCGGCGTGACCGGCATTCAGGTGCGCGAGACGGTGCCCGACCCGTTCTTTGATTCTGCCGATGAGGTGGTGCTGGTTGACCTGCCTCCTGACGATTTGCGCCAGCGCCTGCACGAAGGCAAGGTTTATATTGCCGGCCAGGCCGAGCGCGCCATCGAACATTTCTTCCGCAAAGGTAACCTGATTGCCCTGCGCGAGCTGGCCCTGCGGCGTACTGCCGATCGCGTTGACGATCAGATGCGCGCCTGGCGCGACCTGCAGGGACAGGAGCGCGTCTGGCACACGCGGGATGCTATTCTGCTGTGCGTGGGCCACGGCAGCGGCAATGAAAAACTGGTCCGCACCGCTGCGCGCCTGGCGGCCAAATTTGGCAGCGTCTGGCATGCGGTGTATGTCGAAACACCGCAGCTGCACGCTCTGCCCGAAAATCAGCGCCGCGCGATCCTGAGCTCGCTGCGCCTGGCGCAGGAGCTGGGTGCCGAAACCGCTACCCTTTCCGATCCGCAGGAAGATAAGGCCATTCTGCGCTACGCGCGGGAGCATAACCTGGGGAAAATTGTCATTGGCCGCCGCCAGCATCGCCGCTGGTTTAGCCGCGAATCCTTTGCCGACAAACTGGCCCGCCGCGCGCCGGATCTGGACCTGGTGATCGTGGCGCTGGACGATAAACCTGCTCCCCTCCCCAGCCGCGCGCCGGACAGCCGGGCCTTCAGCGATAAATGGCGCATTCAGCTCCGCGGCTGCCTTGTCGCCGTCGTGCTCTGCGCCCTGATCACTATAATCGCCAGCAAATGGCTGATTGCCTTCGACGCGGCCAACCTTGTGATGATCTACCTGCTGGGCGTGGTAGTGGTGGCGCTCTTTTACGGACGCTGGCCGTCGGTACTGGCGACGGTTATTAACGTCATCAGCTTCGATCTGTTCTTTATTGCCCCCCGCGGGACGCTCGCCGTCTCGGACGTACAGTACATCCTCACCTTCGCCGTGATGCTTACCGTCGGGCTGGTGATCGGGAACTTAACGGCTGGCGTGCGCTACCAGGCGCGTATCGCCCGCTATCGCGAACAGCGCACGCGGCATCTTTATGAGATGTCGAAATCGCTGGCGGTAGGCCGCACGCCGCTGGATATTGTGCAGACCAGCGAGCAGTTTATTCGCTCGACCTTTCATGCCAGCAACCTGATTTTACTCCCGGACGATCACGGCAAGCTGCGCCCGCTGACGTCGGCCTCGGGCATGACGCCCTGGGACGAAGCCATCGCCCGCTGGAGCTTTGATAAAGGGCTACCGGCGGGTGCAGGGACCGACACCCTGCCCGGCGTGCCCTATCAAATTCTGCCCCTGCGCAGCGCCGATAAAAACCTGGGGCTGGTTATCGTGGAGCCCTCTAATCTGCGCCAGCTGATGATCCCCGAACAACAGCGACTGCTGGAGACCTTTACGCTGCTGGTTGCCAGCGCGCTGGAAAGGCTGGCCCTCACCGCCAGCGAAGAGCAGGCCCGGCTGGCAAGCGAGCGCGAAAGCATTCGTAACTCGCTGCTGGCGGCGCTATCACACGACCTGCGCACACCTCTTACCGTCCTGTTTGGCCAGTCGGAAATCCTGACGCTGGACCTGGCAGCGGAAGGTTCAAAACACGCCATGCAGGCCAGCGAAATCCGTCAGCACGTGCTCAATACCACGCGTCTGGTGAATAACCTGCTCGATATGGCGCGGATCCAGTCAGGCGGTTTTAACCTCAAAAAAGAGTGGCTCACGCTTGAAGAGGTGGTGGGCAGCGCGCTGAAAATGCTCGAACCCGGCCTCGGTGGGCGGCATATTGCGCTGAACATGCCCGAGCCCCTGACGTTAATTCACGTCGACGGTCCGCTGTTTGAACGAGTGTTAATTAATCTGCTGGAAAACGCCGGCAAATATGCGGGTCCCAGCGCCCGGATTGGGGTGGATGCGACGGTGGTCGATGGCACGCTTCGTCTTGACGTCTGGGATACCGGGCCGGGCATTCCTGCCGGACAGGAGATGGCTATTTTCGAAAAATTCGCACGCGGCAATAAGGAGTCTGCCATCCCGGGCGTGGGGCTGGGGCTGGCGATTTGTCAGGCAATAATTGATGTTCATGGCGGAACCATTTTCGCGGAGAATCGTCCGGAAGGCGGCGCGCGTTTTTGTGTTACACTTCCTCTGGAAACCCCGCCGGAACTGAATGAATTACCAGAGGATTTGTGATCAACGTTCTGATTGTTGAAGATGAGATCGCCATTAGCCGGTTTCTGCGCGCAGCGCTGGAAGGCGATGGTCTGCGCGTTCATGATGCGGGTACGCTTCAGCGGGGGCTAATTGAAGCCGCGACCCGCAAGCCGGACCTGGTGATCCTCGATCTTGGCCTGCCGGACGGTGACGGCATCGATTTTATCCGCGAGGTACGTCAGTGGAGCCAGATGCCTATTCTGGTGCTCTCCGCCCGTACTGAAGAGACGGATAAAATCGCCGCGCTGGATGCCGGGGCGGACGACTATCTGATAAAACCTTTTGGTATCGGCGAGCTACAGGCTCGCCTGCGCGTGGCCCTGCGCCGCCACAGCGCAACCACGCCTGCTGACCCAACCTACACGTTTGGGGATATCCGGGTTGATCTGGCCGCGCGGCGTATTGTGCGCGGTGAAGAAGAAATCCATCTCACGCCAATCGAGTTTCGCCTGCTCGCCGTGCTGCTTAATAATCACGGTAAAGTACTCACCCAGCGCCAGCTGTTAAGTCAGGTGTGGGGACCCAACGCGGTGGAGCATAGTCACTATTTACGCATATATATGGGACATCTTCGCCAGAAACTTGAAGTTGACCCCGCGCGCCCCCGTCATTTATTAACTGAAACCGGTATCGGTTATCGGTTTATGCTTTGAATAACTATTCAATTTATTTTTAAATAAAAACGAAACCTCTCAGAAAATATTTCACAAATATCCCAACCGTTATTTTTTTGATTATTTACGCTCGCATCAAACATTCACAACACAATCTATTAACGTGACACTAACAATTCAGAATTTTGATCTGCATTATTCATCAAAAACGACTAATTATTTCTGAAATGATCGGTTAATGGTGATCTGCTTCACGGTTAATCGCCTTTGCCTGGATAAAATGACCATGCTTTCAATTACTGAAAGGAAAATGAAACATGGAAAACAACAATCGCTTAATGCCCCATATAAGGCGGACAACGCATATTATGATGTTTGCCCACCGAAACTGCTTTGACTTTCATCTCTTTAATGCCCGGTAGTCCTTCGACTTCTGGCGCACTCGCTTACAGGTTATCATGAAACACCTTAACTTACAGGCAATTGCCTGTGAACTCGTGCGCTCATTCATCTTGATTCAGACTAATCCGCACCGGGCGAACTGAATTTCAATCATCAAAAAAGCAATTCACTGATTTTAATCAGCGGCTACCCATTGCTTTTTTTCCGGAAAATTATCGATTTCTTTCTTGCAAGAAATCGAGGGACGCTTATTACCTAAAATAAAGAGAGAAAGATGAAAAATTTAAAAATCGCAGCCAGCCGTGCATGTCCGGACTGCTTTACTACCCAGCGTGAAGTGGTGGATGTCCGCGCTTCTGATTATATTGATGTTGCAGCCATTGTTCTGGCGGTCACGGATATTGCCAGCGGTATCCTGGAAGAAATAGAAGCTACCGGTTTTGGCATTCCCGTATTTGTGGCGACGCACAAAGAAGAGATCATCCCGACAGATTATTTATCGCGCATTCACGGCGTATTTGAGCATTCAGACACCAGCAAAGACTTTTATGGACGCCAGCTGGAAGCGGCCGCGCAGAAGTATGAAACCCAGCTGCGCCCGCCGTTTTTCCGCGCCCTTGTCGACTACGTGAAGCAGGGCAACAGCGCGTTTGACTGCCCGGGGCATCAGGGCGGGCAGTTTTTCCGCCGTCATCCTGCCGGCAATCAGTTTGTCGATTTCTTTGGCGAGACGTTGTTCCGCTCCGATCTGTGCAACGCCGACGTGGCGATGGGGGATCTGCTGATCCACGAAGGCGCACCGTGCATTGCCCAGCAGCATGCGGCAAAAGTCTTTAACGCCGATAAGACCTACTTCGTGCTGAATGGCACCTCGTCGTCCAACAAAGTGGTGCTTAACGCCCTGCTCACCCCAGGCGATCTGGTGCTGTTCGACCGTAACAACCACAAATCTAACCACCACGGTGCCCTCCTCCAGGCTGGCGCAACGCCGGTCTATCTGGAAACCGCGCGCAACCCGTACGGCTTTATCGGCGGCATTGACGCGCACTGCTTTGAGGAGAGCTACCTGCGTGAACGGGTGGCAGAGGTGGCGCCTGGCCGTGCACGCGATGCGCGTCCGTTCCGTCTGGCGGTGATCCAGCTGGGCACCTACGATGGCACCATCTACAACGCCCGTCAGGTGGTGGATAAGATTGGGCACCTGTGTGATTACATCCTGTTTGACTCGGCCTGGGTGGGTTACGAGCAGTTTATTCCGATGATGGCCGACTGCTCGCCGCTGCTGCTGGAGCTGAACGAAAACGATCCGGGGATTCTGGTCACCCAGTCCGTGCATAAACAGCAGGCGGGCTTCTCGCAAACCTCGCAAATTCACAAGAAGGACAGCCACATCAAAGGCCAGCAGCGCTATGTCCCACATAAGCGGCTCAACAATGCCTTTATGATGCACGCCTCCACCAGCCCGTTTTATCCGCTGTTTGCCGCGCTGGACATTAACGCCCGCATGCATGAGGGGCAAAGCGGCCGCAACATGTGGATGGACTGCGTGGTGACGGGCATTGAGGCGCGCAAGCTGATCCTGGAGAACTGCCGATTTATTCGTCCATTTGTGCCCGCGACGGTGGATGGCCGCGCGTGGGAAAGCTGGGACACGGCAGAGATTGCAACCGATCTGCGCTTCTTCCATTTCGTACCGGGTGAACGCTGGCACGCTTTTGAAGGCTACGCTGAGCATCAGTATTTTATCGACCCGTGCAAGCTGCTGCTGACCACGCCGGGCATTAACGCCCGCACCGGGGAGTATGACGACTTCGGCGTGCCCGCCACCATTCTCGCCAACTTCCTGCGTGAAAACGGCATCGTGCCGGAAAAATGCGATCTCAACTCGATCCTGTTCCTGCTTACCCCTGCGGAGGACATGGGCAAGCTGCAGCAGCTGGTCGCCCAACTGGTGCACTTCGAAAAACTGCTTGAGAGCGATGTGCCGCTGAAAGACGTCCTGCCCTCCCTCTACAAACAGCATCCGGAACGTTACGCGGGTTACACCCTGCGCCAGATCTGCCAGGAAATGCACGATCTGTACGCCCGCCATAACGTGAAGCAGCTGCAAAAAGAGATGTTCCGCAAGTCTCACTTCCCGCGCGTGATGATGAACCCGCAAGAGGCGAACTACGCCTACCTGCGCGGTGAGGTCGAGCTGGTCTCCCTGCGCGACGCGGAAGGCCGCATCGCCGCCGAAGGTGCGCTCCCTTACCCACCGGGGGTACTGTGCGTGGTTCCAGGGGAAGTCTGGGGCGGTTCCGTGCTGCGCTACTTTGCCGCGCTGGAAGAAGGCATCAACCTGCTGCCGGGCTTCGCGCCGGAGCTGCAGGGCGTGTACGTCGAGGAGTGTGACGGTCGCAAACAGGTTCGCTGCTACGTCATCAAACAATCCGCTGCTCAGCCATCGCTGCTGAAAGGAGAAAAATTATGAGCAAGTCGAATAAGATGGGCGTGGTGCAGCTGACTATCCTCACCATGGTTAACATGATGGGCTCCGGGATTATCATGCTGCCCACCAAGCTTGCCGAGGTGGGGACCATCTCTATCATCTCCTGGCTGGTGACGGCTGTCGGATCGATGGCGCTGGCGTGGGCGTTTGCCAAGTGCGGGATGTTCAGCCGCAAGTCAGGCGGCATGGGCGGATATGCCGAGTACGCCTTCGGCAAGTCCGGCAACTTTATGGCGAACTATACCTATGGGGTGTCGCTGCTGATCGCCAACGTGGCGATTGCCATCTCCGCCGTGGGCTACGGTACGGAGCTGTTTGGCGCGACGCTCAGCCCGGTGCAAATTGGGCTGGCGACGATCGGCGTGCTGTGGATCTGTACCGTCGCCAACTTTGGCGGCGCGCGCATCACCGGACAGCTCAGCAGCATTACCGTCTGGGGCGTGATCATCCCGGTGGTCGGTCTGTGCATCATCGGCTGGTTCTGGTTTAGCCCGACGCTGTACGCCAACTCCTGGAACCCGCACCATGTGCCGTTCTTCACTGCCGTGGGCTCGTCTATCGCCATGACGCTCTGGGCTTTCCTTGGCCTGGAATCCGCCTGCGCAAATGCGGAAGTGGTGGAAAACCCGGAGAAGAACGTGCCGATTGCGGTTCTCGGCGGGACGCTGGGCGCGGCGGTGATCTATATCGTTTCAACCAACGTGATAGCGGGGATCGTGCCAAACATGGATCTGGCTAACTCCACGGCACCGTTCGGACTGGCCTTTGCGCAGATGTTCACCCCGGAAGTCGGGAAAGTGATCATGGGGTTGATGGTGATGTCCTGCTGCGGATCGCTGCTTGGCTGGCAGTTCACCATTGCACAGGTTTTTAAATCTTCGGCAGATGAAGGCTATTTCCCGAAAATCTTCTCCCGCGTGACCAAAGCCGATGCGCCGGTGCAGGGTATGCTGGCAATTGTCATCTTCCAGAGCGGATTATCGCTAATGACCATCAGCCCGTCGCTGAACAGCCAGTTCAACGTGCTGGTCAACCTGGCGGTGGTGACGAACATCATCCCGTATATTCTGTCGATGGCGGCGCTGGCGATCATTCAGAAGGTGGCGAAGGTGGATCCGCACAAAGCGCGAGTAGCGAATATCGTGGCGCTGGTTGGGGCGATATACAGCTTCTATGCACTCTACTCGTCTGGCCAGGAGGCGATGCTGTACGGGGCGATAGTGACCTTTATGGGCTGGACGCTGTACGGTCTGGTGTCGCCGAGATTTGAATTGAAGAACAAACACAGTTAGGTAAAAGCAAAACGGCAACCCTGAGGTTGCCGTTTTTAGTGTTTTCTCCCTCTCCCCGTGGGAGAGGGCCGGGGTGAGGGCATCAGCCCGCACCAGAACACGACTTATGCGTTTTTCAGCACTTCGCTGACAATCTCTACCGCTTCTTTCTCAATCTGCTGGCGATGCTCAGCGCCGAGGAAGCTTTCGCAATAGATCTTGTACGCATCTTCCGTACCGGACGGACGCGCGGCGAACCAGCCATTTTCGGTCATCACTTTCAGGCCGCCGATAGACGCACCGTTACCCGGTGCCGCCGTCAGACGCGCGGTGATCGGATCGCCTGCCAGAGTGCTTGCGCTCACCATCTCCGGAGAGAGTTTGGACAAAGCCGCTTTTTGCGCAGAGGTCGCGCCAGCCTGAATACGGTTATAGCTTGGTGCACCAAAGCGTGCAGCCAGCTCGTTGTAATGTTCCTGCGGGTTTTTACCGGTAACCGCGGTAATCTCCGCCGCCAGCAGGCACATGATGATGCCGTCTTTATCGGTTGACCACGGGGTGCCGTCGAAACGCAGGAAGGACGCGCCTGCGCTCTCTTCGCCGCCGAAGCCAAAGCTGCCGTCGTGCAGACCGTCAACGAACCACTTGAAGCCTACCGGCACTTCCACCAGCTTGCGGCCCAGCGCGTCCACCACGCGGTCGATCATCGCAGAAGAGACGAGCGTTTTACCGACAGCCACCTCTTTGCCCCACTGCGGACGGTGCTGGAACAGGTAGTTGATCGCAACAGCCAGATAGTGGTTCGGGTTCATCAGCCCGGCAGGGGTGACGATGCCGTGACGGTCATAGTCCGGGTCGTTAGCAAACGCCAGGTCGAATTTATCGCGCAGCGCCAGCAGGCCCGCCATCGCGCATTCGGAGGAGCAGTCCATACGGATCGCGCCGTCTTTGTCCAGGTGCATAAAGCGGAAGGTCTGATCGACGTGATCGTTCACGATGATCAGATCCAGCTTGTAGTGCTCGGCGATGCGCTTCCAGTACTCAATACCGGAGCCGCCCAGCGGATCCACGCCCAACTTCAGGCCAGCTTTCTGAATCGCCGCCATATCGACGATATCCGCCAGCCCTTCCACAAACGGCTGAACCAGATCCTGCTCTTTCACGTGGCCGGAAGCCATCGCCTCATCAAGAGAAATACGTTTAACGCCTTTCAGACCGTCGGCCAGCAGCGCGTTTGCACGATCTTCCACCACTTTGGTGACGTTAGTGTCAGCCGGGCCGCCGTTAGGCGGGTTGTATTTGATACCACCGTCTTCCGGCGGGTTGTGGGATGGCGTGATGACGATACCGTCAGCCTGCGCGCCACCTTTTTTATTGTGCACAAGGATCGCGTTTGATACCGCCGGTGTTGGAGTAAACCCATTGTTCTCCTGAACAATCACGTCAACACCGTTCGCCGCCAGCACTTCCAGCACGGAAATAAACGCCGGTTCAGACAGCGCATGGGTATCTTTGCCCACGTAGCACGGACCGGTAACGCCGTTTTTAGCGCGCTCTTCCGCAATGGCCTGAGCAATGGCCAGAATGTGCGGTTCGTTAAAGCTGTGGCGCGCCGCGCTGCCGCGGTGACCAGATGTACCAAACTTCACTGAGTGTTCTGCGTTGCCCACGACCGGTTTCAGCACGTAATACTGCGCGGTCAGCTGAGCGACGTTAATCAAATCGCTTTGTTGTGCAGGTTGGCCTGCACGGCTGTGATTTGCCATTACCGGGTCCTTATGATGCAAGGGTTAAATTGTACCGCAAACCTTTTCAATCAATTCCGCCGGGAACTGCATGGACTGCATGATGTGTTCAATCATGCTGCACTTGCGGCCCGTATTGGTATTGGTGATCACCCAGTACGGAGTGCCAGGGACATGTTTAGGTTTGGTTTGATTGCCATTTTGCAGCAGCGTCTGCTCGTCGCCCGCGAAATAGACGCGGGTACGGCCGTGCAGCGACTCGGTCGCTTCAGCAAACGCTTTGTTATCCAGGGAGTAAAGTGTAGACAGCACCAGCATAAAACGGTTAACCGCCTTTTTCTGCTCCGCATATTCGTCGGAGAGCAGCAGTTCGCGCATCGCGCGCACTTTATCTTTTACCGGCGTCACGGCAGGTTTTGCTTGTGCAGCAACGCTCGGCTGAGACACGACATCTTTGGTAACTGGGGTGGCAGGCTGTGAAGCGGCGGAAATTTTAAGCATGCGCCGTAAAATGTCGGACGCGCTCTCCCCGATATGCCGCGTCTGGCTGGCAATATACTGATAGAGTTCGTCATCAACTTCGATTGTTTTCATCTTAATCCAGTGCGATATCTTATCTGAATACAAGTCATTGGGATTATAAGGTCAAATCCCAACAGCGGATAGCGTCAAACCAGGTTGGCGGCAAAAGTCAGATTAAACTGGAACCTTGCAGCCGGGCGGCAGAATGGTCAACATGATACCCTAACCTGACATACGTAAAAAAAGAACTTTGCCATGAAATTGAATACCCGAGCGCAAACTGCACAATCGCCGAACAATAATTCCCCCATCGTGCTGGTTCATGGACTTTTTGGCAGCCTGGATAACCTGGGCGTGCTGGCCCGCGATTTGGTTACCGATCACGATATTTTACAGGTCGATATGCGCAACCACGGGCTTTCCGGCCGCTCAGACGAAATGACCTATGCGGCAATGGCGCAGGATCTGCTGGATACGCTGGACGCGCACAACCTGCAGAAGGTGACCCTCATCGGGCATTCAATGGGCGGTAAAGCGGTTATGGCGCTCACCGCGCTGGCGCCAGAGCGAATTTCCGGGCTTGTGGTGATTGACGTTGCGCCTGTGGGTTACGACGTTCGCCGTCACGATGAGATTTTCGCGGCGATCAATGCCGTAACCGAAGCTGGCGTTTCCACTCGTCAGCAGGCGGCAGCGGTTATGCGTGAGCATCTTGATGAAGAAGGCGTGGTGCAGTTCCTTTTGAAGTCGTTTGTTGACGGGCAGTGGCGTTTTAACGTGCCGGTGCTGTGGGACCAGTACAACAACATCGTGGGCTGGGAAACCGTTCCCACCTGGCCACACCCTGCCCTCTTTATTCGCGGCGGTAACTCTCCTTATATTACCGACGCGTACCGCGACACGCTGCTGGCACAATTCCCGCAGGCGCGCGCCCACGTCATTGCCGGTGCCGGACACTGGGTGCATGCGGAAAAACCTGATGCTGTACTGCGCGCCATTCGCCGCTATCTCGCTGATACTGCAAATTGATTAAAAAGAGAGCGACTGGAAGATGACGGGCTTCCAGTCGTTGGCGTGCCGTTTTTGGTGATGTATGATGGCGCGCTTATCGCCCGGGCTTTAGCAGGGCGGCGTGTTTCCCCCGAAGTCTCATAATCATGGCCAAAGAACAAACGGACCGTACGACACTAGATCTGTTCGCGAATGAGCGTCGACCGGGACGACCGAAAACGAATCCGCTTTCGCGCGATGAACAGCTGCGTATCAATAAACGCAATCAGCTTAAACGCGATAAAAATCGTGGGCTTAAGCGTGTCGAACTGAAGCTCAACGCCGACGCGGTCGATGCGCTTAACGAGCTGGCAGAGGCGCGTAACATCAGCCGCAGCGAGCTTATTGAAGAGATGCTCATCGCCCAACTCGAGACGCTGCGCAGCCAGGCATAAGTCTGAAAAACCCCTTTATCGCCCTTTTCATGTAGCACAGAGTGCAGTCCTGCGCGATAGCGGTTTCCGCAGGGTTGCCAGTTCTGCTATTATTGCCCTTATCCGTGGCCGAATTGCGCCACCATACCATTAAGTTTCAAGAGGTTATTTTACTCATGGCAATCATCGGCATTTTCTTCGGCAGTGATACCGGCAATACCGAAAATATCGCAAAAAACATTCAGAAACAGCTCGGTAAAGACGTTGCTGATGTGCATGACATCGCCAAGAGCAGCAAAGAAGATCTCGAGGGCTATGACATTCTGCTGCTGGGTATTCCAACCTGGTACTATGGTGAAGCCCAGTGCGACTGGGACGATTTCTTCCCGACGCTGGAAGAGGTGGACTTCAACGGCAAGCTGGTTGCCCTGTTCGGTTGTGGCGATCAGGAAGATTACGCCGAGTACTTCTGTGATGCGCTGGGGACGATTCGCGACATCATTGAGCCTAATGGCGCGGTTATTGTGGGCCACTGGCCGACTGCCGGTTACCACTTCGAAGCCTCTAAAGGCCTGGCCGATGACGATCATTTTGTCGGACTTGCCATTGACGAAGACCGTCAGCCAGAACTGACCGCAGAGCGTGTAGAGAAGTGGGTTAAGCAGATCCGCGAAGAACTGCATCTGGACGATATTCTCAACGCCTGATTTTTTACGGCGCAACGCGGGTTGCGCCCTTTTCCAGGTAAAACCGATTAAATTAATTGCTACAAACTTTTAACTTTTTCGCCCAGACCTGTACAATGTCTCCCTGGCAAAATGTGGTTTCCTTTGAGCAAGTTTGTAGGTGATACCACGTTTTTATAAGCATACTTTGCCTGAGACTTGCAGTTTTCATTTAGGCATGGCAGTTCTATAATGAGACGCATTATCCCAGGTGCATTTTCTGTCACTTCCCAGAGAAGTGAATCGTTTAGCAACAGGACAGATTCCGCATGACTGACAACAACACCGCATTAAAGAAGGCTGGCCTGAAAGTAACGCTTCCTCGGTTAAAAATCCTGGAAGTGCTTCAGGGTCCAGACAATCACCATGTCAGTGCGGAAGACCTTTATAAACGTCTTATCGACATGGGTGAAGAGATTGGGCTGGCCACCGTATATCGCGTGCTGAACCAGTTTGATGACGCGGGCATTGTTACCCGTCATAATTTCGAAGGCGGTAAATCTGTATTCGAACTGACCCAGCAGCATCACCACGATCACCTGATCTGCCTCGATTGCGGCAAGGTCATTGAATTTAGCGATGATTCCATCGAAGCGCGTCAGCGTGAAATCGCAGCTCGTCATGGCATTCGCCTGACCAACCACAGCCTGTACCTTTACGGTCACTGCGCTGAAGGGGATTGCCGCGAGAATGAACACGCTCACGACACAAAATAAGTTAGCGTTCATACTCTGAGCCAGCCGTAAGGTTGGCTTTTTTTTGCCTGAAAAAAGCCCGGTAAGCAAAGTGCACCGGGCGTAGAGCAACTTATTTGTTGTTATTGCGTATCTCGTTCCAGATTTTATCGCAACGCTTCGCCACTTCCTGATCGTTACCGGTTTTACGTGCCTGAATGCAGGCCTGATAATCCATCACGCGAACATTCTCCTGCGTCGCGAACGCCTCATGCGCTTTCTCTTTCTTTAACACATTTAGCACGCTCTGGCAGGCTTCAATTTTCTCAGGCGATCCTTCCGCGGTATTAATACAGGCGCTATACGCCTCCTTCAGACGGGCGTCCTCTTTCGGCGCCTGAGTCTGAACACACGCCACCAGCCCTGATGCCATCAGCGCGACGATTACGATTTTTTTCATCATATGCAGTCTCCAGACCGGCGGGACTCAGCCCGCCGGTGTGCTCATCAGAAGATGGTGAATGGGGCGATAACCATGAATTTGACGTCACGTTCATCCTGGAAGATGTTGCCGTAACCGCCCGCATAGCTTGGGATATCGGAGTGGTTGTCATACTGCGTAAAGTGCAGCTTGAACATCGTGCCTTTCGCGCGGCCATCCTGCAGGGTGTAGATAGCATCCAGGCTGTAGGAGGACTCTTTCAGGCGATAGTTTGGATCGTAGTACGCATCCGGCGTCGCCATGTCTGCTGGTTTTGCATCCCAGGCGTAAGCGTAAGAAGCGCCCACCGCCCAGCCCGGCAGGTTCCAGTTTTTCAGGTCATACATGGCGCCGAAGAAGACCGCTTTCTCGCCGTCGGCGTTGAAGTCTGAGCGGTTATCCCACCAGATATCCAGACGACCGTTGGATGAGGCATAGGTCGGCGTCATACGCTGCAGGAAGTAGCCCTGCTGCCCTTCAGCCTTCACCCATGTGCCTTCCAGACGCAAATCAACCTG
This sequence comes from Enterobacter bugandensis, assembly GCF_900324475.1. Taxonomy (NCBI): domain Bacteria; kingdom Pseudomonadati; phylum Pseudomonadota; class Gammaproteobacteria; order Enterobacterales; family Enterobacteriaceae; genus Enterobacter; species Enterobacter bugandensis. The sequence continues at coordinate 1,357,557 of NZ_LT992502.1, read as the reverse complement.
ACCGACCTTATAGCCGAAGGTTAACGCCTGCAGCCACGCGGTGCCGTTATAAATGTCGTTTACGCTGCCATCGCTGACCTTATCGCGCGTACCGTAGAACTGGTAGCTAGTGCTCAGCGGACTACCGGCGATATCAAATTTGTAGCTGGCTTTAGCAAAATACTGATCGATATAGCCTTCCGCCTGACCAAATGCGGCTTCCAGAACCAGATCGTTTTTGAAATCGTACTTCGCGCCCAGCGAGTGGAGGTAATCGACTTTGGTTTTCTTATCGTTCTGGTAGAACTTGTCCATCTCAATGTGCCACGGCGCTTTGTACTCGTTGGTCCACATATAGGAGAAGCTCAACGCACCTGCATCACCGTAGTCAAAATTAGCCCCGGCTTCTGCCCCCTGATAGGTACCAGGCATAAAGCTCCAGTGCGGCGCTAACAGCGTCTGGCCGGTTGGCTGAATATAGCCCCCACGCGCCCATACCGGGCCGTATTTGAATTTCGCTGCGGCCTTATAAAGGCTGATACCGCTTTTATCCCCTGACCAGTCTTCGTCATAGGCTTTATTACTGGAGGAGAAGGCAATTTCGTTCGGGTGGCCGCTGTCGCCATTTTCAGCCATTTCAATCGCCGTAAACGCGGCAATATCCAGACCGAACATATCGGCGGCGTAGCCTGACTGGAAGTCCAGGTTGGCGTTCCAGGTAGAGTGAGAGAGGTTGGTTTTGTATTTATCTTCTGTGACATCTTTACGGTCACGTTCGCGCTGCCAGTAATAAATACCGCCAGTGAGGGTAGAATCTTCGATGAAACCTGCTGCTTTTGCCTCTGGTGTCACCACCAGGCCCGACATTGCTGTCACACCGGCAATAGCCAGCGCCAGCGCACTACGTTTGCCACTGAACGTACGCATAGATTATTCCTCTTTGACGAATTAAAACGCCTTAAACGGCGAAAATATAAAAGACCAAAAGGCCAGGGGTAGTTATAAATACCCTCGAATTAACTACCGTCTTTAGGTTATTTTTCGCGACGCGAATTATCAATGCTTTTCAGTGGGCAAAAGTCAGGATTATGACGAAGTGCACATAATTGGTAGTGCTTTGTAACATTTGGCCGGATGCGAGGTGTGGCGGGGGTAGAGCCGGTAATTTCAGCGTATCAGATCGTAATAAAACCCGTATTTGTCTTTATTCTCCATTTTATGAAACAGACAAACTTTTTTTAAAAATAAGTAGCACCGCATTGACCAAAATTTTAGCTGGCCTAATTACGGGCCTACTTTAACGATATGATCATTAAATAAAAAAACGCCGCTATAAGCGGCGTTTGTTTCTCATTGACCAGTGCAACGTTATTATTCGCCGATCTTGGTCCAGGTATCACGCAGACCTACGGTACGGTTAAATACCGGTTTTTCTGCCGTGCTGTAACGGCTGTCCAGGCAGAAGTAACCTTCACGCTCGAACTGGAACGCTTTGCCCGCTTCAGCGGCTTTCAGCGATGGCTCCGCATAACCCTGCTTGATCACCAGAGATTCCGGGTTGATGGTCGCCAGGAAGTCTTCAGCCGCACCCGGGTTAGGTACGCTAAACAGACGATCGTACAGACGAATTTCTACCGGCAGCGCGTGGGAAGCGCTCACCCAGTGGATCACGCCTTTCACCTTGCGGCCGTCTGCCGGATCTTTGCTCAGCGTCTCAGCATCGTACGAACAGAAGATGGTGGTAATGTTACCTTCAGCATCTTTCTCTACGCGCTCGGCTTTGATGACGTAGGCGTTACGCAGACGAACTTCTTTACCCAACACCAGACGCTTGTACTGCTTATTGGCTTCTTCACGGAAGTCAGCACGGTCGATCCAGATCTCACCGCTGAACGGCACGTCGCGGCTTCCCATTTCCGGTTTATTCGGATGGTTAGGCATAGAGACCAGCTCGCTTCCACCCTGCGGGTAATTTTCAATCACCAGTTTCACCGGATCGATAACGGCCATCGCGCGCGGGGCGTTTTCGTTAAGATCTTCACGAATGCAGGATTCCAGAGACGCCATTTCGATGGTGTTGTCCTGCTTGGTCACGCCGATACGTTTGCAGAACTCACGAATAGAAGCGGCAGTGTAACCACGACGACGCAGGCCGGAGATGGTCGGCATGCGCGGGTCGTCCCAGCCTTCAACGTGCTTGTCGGTCACCAGCAGGTTCAGCTTACGCTTGGACATCACGGTGTATTCCAGATTCAGACGAGAGAACTCGTACTGACGCGGATGCACAGGAATGGTGATGTTATCCAGCACCCAGTCGTACAGACGACGGTTATCCTGGAACTCCAGCGTACACAGCGAGTGGGTGATGCCTTCCAGCGCATCGCTGATGCAGTGGGTGAAGTCGTACATCGGGTAGATGCACCACTTGTTGCCGGTCTGGTGGTGTTCTGCGAACTTAATGCGGTACAGCACCGGATCGCGCATCACGATAAACGGCGACGCCATATCGATTTTGGCACGCAGGCACGCTTTACCTTCTTCGAAGCCACCGGCACGCATTTTTTCAAACAGCGCCAGGTTCTCTTCCACGCTGCGATCGCGGAACGGGCTGTTTTTGCCTGGTGCAGTCAGCGTACCGCGATACTCGCGGATTTCGTCCGCAGACAGCTCGTCAACGTATGCCAGACCTTTGTTGATCAGCTCCACCGCGTAGGCATACAGCTGATCAAAATAGTCAGAGGAGTAGCAGATATCGCCAGACCAGTTGAAGCCCAGCCATTGCACGTCGTTTTTAATGGACTCAACGTATTCGATGTCTTCTTTTACTGGGTTGGTGTCATCGAAACGCAGGTTGCACTGCCCCTGGTAGTCTTGCGCAATGCCAAAGTTCAGGCAGATCGATTTCGCGTGACCAATGTGCAGGTAGCCGTTCGGCTCCGGCGGGAAACGCGTATGTACCGTGGTGTGCTTACCACTGGCCAGATCTTCATCGATGATCTGACGAATAAAGTTACTCGGGCGGGCTTCTGCCTCACTCATCGTGGATTCCTCAAAGCGTAAACAACGTATAACGACATATGATCTTATAAGCCGGACGAAGAGACAACCTTTATGTCACGGAAAAAACGTTACCCATAAAAAAAGCGGCGGAGGATAACCCCCGCCGCTTAAGGCATGACTCTACTCAGGAGCGATTACTTGCCTTTAATCTCATACAGCGGTGTCTGACCCGCAACCACCTGACCTTTAGCCTGGAGTACCAGACCGCTAAAGTCGTCGATGTTGCTGCACACGACCGGACTAATCATCGAGCGCGCGTTGGCGTTCAGGAAGTCCAGATCCATTTCCAGAATCGGCTGACCTGCCACCACTTCGGCCCCCTCTTCCACCAGGCGAGTAAAGCCCTGACCGTTCAGCGCTACGGTATCGATCCCCATATGGACAACGATCTCCGCGCCTTTTTCGGTTTCGAGGCAGAACGCGTGGTTGGTGTTGAAGATTTTCACGATGGTGCCTGCCGCCGGAGACACAACGGTTTTGCCCGTTGGTTTCACCGCCACGCCGTCACCGACCGCTTTGCTGGCGAACGCTTCGTCAGGCACCTGCTCAAGGTCAACCACGTCACCCGTTACCGGAGAGACCAGCGCGGCCACCGTCACGGCGTTAGGCACGGCCTGCGGCTTCGCAACCGGGGCAGCCGTCGACGCAGGTGCGCTGTCGGCTGATGCCGCCGCGACCGGGCCACGGGCAACCACTTTCTTCATTTCGTCGCCAATGGATTCCGCTTTGGCGCCTACGATAACCTGGATAGTTTGTTTGTTCAGTTTAACCACGCCCGATGCACCAAGGCGTTTACACATTGCGTCGCTTACGCGCGCCGAGTCACCCACCGTCAGACGCAGACGGGTGATACAGGCGTCAATCGCTTTCAGGTTGTCAGTCCCACCGACAGCAGCGATATAGCTGGTCGCCAACTGAGTCAGACCCTCTTCGGTATTGCTGTTGGCTTCGTTGGTGACCACTTCGTCTTTGGTATCTTCGCGGCCTGGTGTTTTGAGGTTAAACATACGAATAACCGCAGTGAACAGCACGAAGTAGATGACGAAGAAGACCAGACCCATTACCACCAGCATCCAGACGTTCTTGCTTGCCGCCGGCAGGTTGTACATCAACACGTAGTCGATCGCGCCTGCAGAGAAGGAGAAGCCAGCATGGATGCCCAGCAGGGTCGCCACAAACAGGCTGATACCGGTCAGGACCGCATGCATGAGGTACAGCACCGGCGCCAGGAACATGAACAGGAATTCCAGCGGCTCGGTTACACCGGTCAGGAACGCGGTAATCGCAACGGACAGCAGCATGCCGCCAACCATTGGGCGACGCGCTTTTGGCGCAGCCAGGTACATTGCCAGTGCAGCGCCCGGCAGACCAAACATCATGATTGGGAAGAAGCCAGACATGAACATACCCGCGGTGCCGTCACCCGCATAGAAGCGGTTGATGTCGCCGTGGAATACGGTGCCCGCAGCATTGGTGAACTCACCAATCTGGAACCAGGCGATGGTGTTCAGCACCTGATGCAGACCGGTTGGGATCAGCAGACGGTTGATAAAGCCAAAGATACCTGAGCCCACTGCACCCGCAGAAACAATCCACTCGCCGCCCGCATGGATAGCATGCTGCACCGGCGGCCAGACGTAGCCAAAGATAGCTGCCAGGATCAGACAGAAAAAGCCCGTCGCAATTGGCACAAAACGTTTACCGCCGAAGAAGCTCAGGAAGTCAGGCAGTTTGATACCCGCCCAGCGGTTGTACACGGCACCACCGACCAGACCGGTAATGATACCCGCCAGTACACCCATGTTGATTTCCGGGTTGATGGTTACCATCGCTTTCGTGAGGATGAAGTAACCTACCGCCCCTGCCAGTGCCGCAGCACCGGCGCTGTCTTTTGACCAGCTTGACGCCACGCCGATGGCGAAGATCAGCGCAAGGTTGTCAAAAATGGCGCCGCCTGCCTGGGCAATAAACGGCACGTTAAGAAGATCGGGTTGCCCGAATCGCAGCAGCAACGCTGCAACCGGTAGCACGGCGATAGGGAGCTGCAAAGCCCTACCGAGGCGCTGGAAAAAACCTAAAATATTCATCCTATTCCCCCTACGAGACCCATTATTAAGACTCGCGCATAAACTATGTTTTTATTGTGTCACGAACGATAGATACAGTTGATGATTCACTGGCAGTCTGAGTGTGTGAAAAATTAATTCGTATCGCAAATTAAACACCTATTTTTTGTGATTATTGTCACCAAATATCGTATTCCCTCCTCCCTTTCACTGGCTAACAGCCAAAACTTATTTTATCATTCAAAAAATCAAGACGGATTGATCCGGCCTGAAAGGTTCCAGGTTACGCTTAAGCATCAGGTTCCGATACCCATCCGCCCACTCTTCTACTTAAACTTTGAGGTGAACAATGAGACTGATTCCCCTGGCAACTGCTGAACAAGTCGGTAAATGGGCCGCTCGCCATATCGTTAACCGTATTAATGCCTTCAAGCCTACTGCCGATCGTCCCTTCGTTCTTGGCCTTCCAACCGGTGGTACCCCACTGACCGCGTACAAAGCGCTGGTTGAAATGCATAAAGCGGGCCAGGTTAGCTTTAAACACGTTGTGACCTTCAACATGGACGAATATGTCGGCCTGCCAAAGGAGCATCCTGAAAGCTACCATAGCTTCATGCACCGCAATTTCTTTGATCACGTTGATATCCCAGCTGAAAATATTAACCTGCTGAATGGAAATGCGCCTGATATTGACGCAGAATGCCGTCAGTACGAAGAGAAAATCCGTTCTTACGGTAAAATCCACCTGTTCATGGGTGGCGTGGGCAACGATGGTCATATCGCGTTCAACGAACCAGCTTCTTCTCTGGCTTCCCGTACCCGTATTAAAACGCTGACCCATGACACCCGCGTGGCAAACTCCCGCTTCTTTGACGGTGACGTGAACCAGGTTCCAAAATACGCCCTGACCGTTGGCGTAGGCACCCTGCTGGATGCCGAAGAGGTGATGATTCTGGTACTGGGCGGCGTGAAAGCGCAGGCGCTCCAGGCAGCCGTTGAAGGCAACGTTAACCACATGTGGACCATCAGCTGCCTGCAGCTGCATCCAAAATCAGTCATCGTCTGCGACGAACCGTCCACGATGGAGCTGAAGGTGAAAACGCTGAAATACTTCAACGAGTTAGAAGCTGAGAACATCAAAGGTCTGTAATTGAATAACCGCCTCTTCTGTCAGAGGCGGTCGCTTTTTTTAACCGGGGGTCGATATGTACGCTTTAACCCACGGTCGGATTTATACCGGCCATGAAATTCTGGATGACCATGCGATTGTTATCGCCAATGGCCTGATTGAACGTGTTTGCCCGCTGGCGGAACTGCCGCCGGAGATAGAACAGCGCTCACTCAATGGAGCAGTAATCTCCCCCGGTTTCATCGACGTACAGCTTAACGGCTGCGGCGGTGTGCAGTTCAATGACACCGCCGAGGCGGTGACGGTTGAAACGCTGGAAATCATGCAGAAAGCTAACGAGAAATCAGGCTGCACCAGCTATCTGCCGACGCTCATCACCAGCAGTGATGACCTGATGAAACAGGGTATCCGCGTGATGCGCGAATACCTGGCCAAACACCCGAACCAGGCGCTGGGTCTGCATCTGGAAGGGCCATGGCTGAACATAGTGAAAAAAGGCACGCATAACCCGGATTACGTGCGCAAGCCGGATGCTGAACTGGTCGACTACATGTGTGCCAATGCTGATGTGATCGCTAAAGTGACGCTGGCGCCTGAAATGACCGGTACTGAGGTCATCAGCAAACTGGCTGCCGCCGGGATTGTGGTTTCAGCAGGCCACTCAAACGCCACGCTGAAAGAAGCCAAAGCGGGCTTCCGTGCCGGCATTACCTTTGCGACCCACCTTTACAACGCCATGCCGTATATTACCGGCCGTGAACCGGGTCTGGTCGGGGCGATTCTCGACGAACCAGACGTCTACTGCGGCATTATCGCTGATGGCATGCACGTTGATTACACCAACATTCGCAACGCCAAACGGCTGAAAGGTGACAAGCTCTGCCTGGTCACCGATGCCACCGCGCCAGCAGGTGCAAATATTGAGCAGTTCATTTTTGCTGGTAAAACAATATACTACCGCAATGGACTGTGTGTGGATGAAAACGGTACGCTGAGTGGCTCCTCTTTGACCATGATTGAAGGGGTGCGTAACCTGGTGGAGCATTGTGGGATTGCGCTTGATGAAGTCCTGCGTATGGCCACCCTTTATCCGGCTCGCGCCATCGGCGTGGATAAACAGCTCGGCGGAATTGCACCAGGTATGGTTGCAAACCTGACGGCATTCACACACGATTATAAAATTATTAAGACCATCGTTAATGGTAACGAGGTCGTCACTGAGTAAGTAAAAGTATGACACCAGGCGGACAAGCTCAAATCGGTAATGTCGATCTCGTTAAACAACTTAACAGTGCGGCGGTTTATCGCCTGATTGACCAACATGGTCCAATCTCGCGGATCCAGATAGCCGAACAAAGCCAGCTTGCTCCCGCCAGCGTGACAAAAATTACCCGCCAGCTCATTGAGCGCGGTTTGATCAAAGAAGTCGATCAGCAGGCCTCCACCGGGGGCCGCCGCGCCATCTCCATCATTACCGAAACCCGTAACTTTCAGGCCATTGGCGTCCGGCTTGGTCGTCATGACACCACGCTCACGCTGTACGATTTGAGCAGCAAAGCCATTGCGGAAGAGCACTACCCACTGCCCGAGCGCACCCAGGAGACGCTGGAACACGCGCTGCTGAATACTATCGCGCACTTTATTGAAAGCTGTCAGCGCAAGATCCGCGAACTGATCGCCATCTCCGTCATTCTGCCGGGCCTGGTCGACCCGGAAAGCGGTGTGATCCGATACATGCCGCATATTCAGGTTGAGAACTGGGCGCTGGTCGACGCGCTGGAAAAACGCTTTAAGGTGACCTGCTTTGTCGGCCATGATATTCGTTCTTTAGCGCTGGCTGAGCACTACTTTGGTGCGAGTCAGGACTGTGAAGACTCTATTCTGGTGCGCGTACACCGCGGTACGGGCGCAGGCATTATCTCCAATGGCCGTATTTTTATTGGTCGTAACGGTAACGTTGGCGAGATCGGCCACATCCAGGTTGAACCGCTCGGCGAACGCTGCCACTGCGGCAACTTCGGCTGCCTTGAAACCATCGCCGCCAACACGGCCATCGAGCAGCGCGTTCGCCACCTGCTTGAGCAGGGTTATCAAAGCCGCGTCACGCTGGACGATTGCAAGATAGGCACCATCTGCAAAGCCGCCAATAAAGGCGACGCGCTGGCCTGTGAGGTGATCGAGCAGGTAGGTCGCCATCTGGGGAAAACCATCGCCATCGCCATTAACCTGTTTAACCCGCAGAAAGTGGTGATCGCCGGAGAGATTGTTGAAGCGGAAAAGGTGCTGCTGCCCGCCATCGAAGGCTGTATCAACACCCAGGCGCTGAAAGCATTCCGACAGAACCTCCCGGTGGTTCGTTCGAAGCTTGACCATCGCTCGGCGATTGGCGCGTTTGCGCTGGTCAAGCGCGCCATGCTCAACGGGATCCTGCTCCAGCATTTGCTGGAATCCTGATCGGACCTTATAGTAACGCCTTCTTTTTTTGATGTCGGAATGTCCATGACCATTAAGAATGTAATTTGTGATATCGACGGCGTGCTGATGCACGACAACGTTGCCGTGCCGGGTGCTGCGGAGTTTCTTCACCGCATCATCGACAAAGGAATGCCACTGGTTCTACTCACGAACTACCCTTCCCAAACCGGTCAGGATCTGGCGAACCGCTTTGCCACCGCAGGCGTCGACGTGCCGGACAGCGTGTTTTATACCTCCGCAATGGCAACGGCGGATTTCCTGAAGCGTCAGGAAGGAAAAAAAGCCTACGTGGTCGGTGAAGGCGCGCTGATCCACGAGCTATATAAAGCAGGCTTTACCATTACCGATGTGAACCCGGACTTTGTGATCGTGGGAGAAACGCGTTCCTTTAACTGGGAGATGATGCATAAAGCAGCCTACTTTGTCGCCAATGGTGCGCGCTTTATCGCCACCAACCCGGATACGCACGGCCGTGGTTTCTATCCGGCCTGCGGCGCGCTGTGCGCCGGTATTGAAAAAATCTCCGGCCGTAAGCCTTTTGTTGTCGGCAAACCGAGCCCGTGGATCATCCGCGCCGCGCTGAATACGATGCAGGCACACTCAGAAGAAACCGTCATTGTTGGCGACAACCTGCGCACCGATATTCTGGCTGGCTTCCAGGCAGGGCTTGAAACCATCCTGGTACTTTCTGGCGTCTCGCAGCTTGATGACATCGATACGATGCCCTTCCGACCTAGCTGGATTTACCCCTCTGTCGACGAAATCGACGTTATTTGATTCTGAACCACGTCCCAGGGCGTGGTTTTTCATTTTCAGCTTATACAAACAAAACACCATCTAACAAAAAACCATTTTCATTACATAATCATCAATAAAAGGATGCGTGACGTACTCTTTTTTCACTATTCCGCAATCACTATTGCACTATTTCCGTTTTGGCCCGTAAAACCCTTGCGCCCCTCCCCCCTTTTGCGGCATTTTCATAAGCAAGCAACATCACAATGCAACAGGGTTAACGGAGAAGGTTATGTGTTCAATTTTTGGCGTACTGGATATTAAAACTGACGCGGGCGAACTGCGTAAAAAAGCACTCGAATTATCCCGCCTGATGCGCCATCGCGGCCCGGACTGGTCAGGCGTTTACGCCAGCGACAAAGCGATTCTGGCTCACGAACGCCTGTCGATTGTTGACGTCAACGCCGGTGCACAGCCGCTGTATAACGAGAAAAAAACGCACGCGCTGGCTGTCAACGGTGAAATTTATAACCATCAGGCGCTGCGCGCCGAGTACGGCGACCGCTACGCCTTCCAGACCGGCTCTGACTGTGAAGTGATCCTGGCGCTGTATCAGGAGAAAGGCCCGGAGTTCCTCGACGAGCTGCAAGGCATGTTTGCCTTCGCGCTGTACGACAGCGAAAAAGACGCTTACCTGATTGGCCGTGACCATATTGGTATTATCCCGCTGTACATGGGGCACGATGAACACGGCAACTTCTATGTCGCGTCCGAAATGAAAGCCCTGGTGCCGGTCTGCCGCACCATCAAAGAGTTCCCGGCGGGCAGCTATCTGTGGAGTAAAGACGGTGAAATCCGTTCGTACTACCAGCGCGACTGGTTTGACTATGACGCGGTGAAAGACAACGTGACGGATAAAGCCGAGCTGCGTCAGGCGCTGGAAGATTCCGTGAAAAGCCACCTGATGTCAGACGTGCCTTACGGCGTACTGCTCTCCGGCGGTCTGGACTCCTCCGTGATCTCCGCGATCACCAAGAAATTCGCGGCTCGTCGCGTGGAAGATCAGGAGCGCTCCGAGGCCTGGTGGCCGCAGCTGCACTCCTTTGCCGTGGGCCTGGAAGGGGCACCGGATCTGAAAGCCGCGCAGGAAGTGGCAAACCACCTCGGCACCGTGCACCATGAAATTCACTTTACCGTGCAGGAAGGCCTGGATGCGATCCGCGATGTGATCTATCACATTGAAACCTATGACGTGACCACCATTCGCGCCTCCACGCCGATGTACCTGATGTCGCGTAAGATCAAGGCGATGGGCATCAAGATGGTCCTCTCCGGTGAAGGTTCTGACGAAGTGTTTGGCGGCTACCTGTACTTCCATAAAGCGCCAAACGCTAAAGAGCTGCATGAAGAGACCGTGCGTAAGCTGCAGGCGCTGCACATGTTCGACTGTGCCCGTGCCAACAAAGCGATGTCGGCCTGGGGCGTAGAAGCGCGCGTGCCGTTCCTGGATAAGAAATTCCTCGACGTGGCGATGCGCATCAACCCGCAGGATAAAATGTGCGGCAACGGCAAAATGGAAAAACATATCCTGCGTGAATGTTTTGAATCTTACCTGCCGGCGAGCGTGGCATGGCGTCAGAAAGAGCAGTTCTCTGATGGCGTCGGCTACAGCTGGATCGACACCCTGAAAGAGGTGGCAGCGAAGCAGATTTCTGACCAACAGCTGGAAACCGCAAGCTTCCGCTTCCCGTACAACACGCCGGGCTCGAAAGAAGCGTACCTCTACCGTGAGATCTTTGAAGAGCTGTTCCCGGTGCCGAGCGCTGCCGAGTGTGTTCCTGGCGGTCCGTCAGTGGCCTGTTCATCCGCAAAAGCCATTGAATGGGATGAATCTTTCAAGGCGATGAACGATCCATCGGGGCGTGCGGTAGGCGTTCACCAGTCCGCCTACAAATAATCACAACGATTTCAAACAGGCCCCTCAGGGGCCTGTTTTTTTTGCCTCACATTTCACCACCAAAAACCGATTAATAACCAATAATTGCCGAATATTCGGCCACGCTGTTCGCAACCTAACCAAACAGTCACATTCCGGCTATTTTCGTTGAAAAAGGTGTTGACGCTGCAAGGGTCTATACGCATAATGCGCCCCGCAACGCCGATAAGGTAACGCGAAAAAAAGATGGCTACGTAGCTCAGTTGGTTAGAGCACATCACTCATAATGATGGGGTCACAGGTTCGAATCCCGTCGTAGCCACCATCTTTTTTGCGGGAGTGGCGAAATTGGTAGACGCACCAGATTTAGGTTCTGGCGCCGCAAGGTGTGCGAGTTCAAGTCTCGCCTCCCGCACCATTCCCGGGTAAGCGTTGCACGGATGGGGTATCGCCAAGCGGTAAGGCACCGGTTTTTGATACCGGCATTCCCTGGTTCGAATCCAGGTACCCCAGCCATATTTCTTCGATTTTGCGGTTCTCCGCGGTATTGGGGTATCGCCAAGCGGTAAGGCACCGGTTTTTGATACCGGCATTCCCTGGTTCGAATCCAGGTACCCCAGCCATCGAAGACTGCAGTACTGGCTACGTAGCTCAGTTGGTTAGAGCACATCACTCATAATGATGGGGTCACAGGTTCGAATCCCGTCGTAGCCACCAAATTAAGATTATCGATTTGTTTCGGTAATAAAAAATTGTTGGGGTATCGCCAAGCGGTAAGGCACCGGATTCTGATTCCGGCATTCCGAGGTTCGAATCCTCGTACCCCAGCCAATTTAAAAGTCGTTAAGCAGTCTGTTTAACGCAATTGGGGTGTCGCCAAGCGGTAAGGCTCTGGTTTCTGATACCAGCATTCCGGGGTTCGAATCCCTGCACCCCAGCCACTTAAAACAAACAAGCCCGCTCTGCGGGCTTGTTTGTTTTTGTTGCTCAGAATAGTGCGGCCTGATGCCCTCACCCTACCCCTCTCCCACGGGGAGAGGGAATTAAGATTAGAGTCCGAGGGCGTATTTCAGCGCCTGACGCTTCAGCCCACCGGCACGCTCTGCCGCCATTAAGCCAATGTTACGCAGAATGCGCACCGGGGCCAGGTCATTGCTGAAACCGGCATAGAACAGATCCATCCCTGACTGCATGATGAAGTTATCCGCCATACGGCGCGTCTGGTAGCGCTTCAGTACCTGATGGCTGGCCCAGGCTTCCGCGTGAGCGCGTGCGTTGCCCAGCACGTCCAGTAACGCATCGACGTCACGGTATCCAAGATTGACTCCCTGCCCCGCCAGCGGGTGGATAGTGTGTGCCGCATCGCCCACCAGCGCCAGCCCTTCTCGGGCATACTGTAAAGCATGACGGCGCGTGAGCGGGAATGCACCTGCGGTGACTGGCGTCACGTTGCCAAGGCGGCTCGGGAAGTGAAGCAGGATCTCGCGCTGCAGCTGCTCCATCGACAGCCCCTGCAGCTGGCGAATGCGCGCCGGTTTGTCGTACCACACCAGCGAAGCCCAGTTATCAAACAGCGGCAAGAATGCATGCGGGCCGTTCGGCGTAAAGTGCTGCCAGGTGCTTTCGCCCGGCGCATTCTCACACTGAACGGTGATTAACATGCAGGATTGCTGATATTGCCAGGCATGAACCCCAATACCCGCCATCTCCCTGACCTGCGAGTTAGCGCCATCGGCCCCGACGACCAGCTTCACGGCCAGTTCATCGCCGCTGTCCAGCGTCAGCAAATAGCCGCTTTCATGAGGATGCAGTGCCTTAAGTGACGCAGGCATACGCAGCGTCACCTTCGGATGTGCCTCCAGCGCCTGCCAGAGCGCCAGCTGGAGCACGTTGTTTTCCACCATATAGCCCAGGCGCGGCAGCTTCAGCTCGGCGGCGTCAAACGACACGTGGGCATTTTCCCACTCCCAGGTTTCAAGGCGGCTGTAAGGGTGTGCGCGCATCGCCTGCACCGCCTCCCAGACGCCCAGGCCGCGCAGCAGATCGACGGACGCTGCGCTGATGGCGGAAATGCGCACGTCCGGTTTGCTGGCGGGATCGAATGCCGGGGGAGCCGCCTGTTCAATAACGGTTACATCAAATCCCTGCTGCGCCAGCCCCAGCGCCAGCGCGCCGCCGACCATACCGCCGCCGACAACGGCAACTTCGGTGTGTTGGAGTGTCATGGTCAATTTTCCTTATTGGAGAATCCCTTAAGTTTACCGGATTTTTGCGGTCCTGAGACACACAACCTTCATACTGGTCACAACCCCACCAAAGCATTACAATACGCGGCTTGCAATCCTGAGCTGAGCAAGTCGATGACTAAAAAACTCCATATAAAAACCTGGGGCTGTCAGATGAACGAATACGATTCATCCAAGATGGCCGATCTGCTGGATACCACCCACGGATACCAGCTGACTGAAAATGCGAAAGAAGCCGATGTGCTGCTGCTGAACACCTGTTCAATTCGTGAAAAAGCACAGGAAAAAGTCTTTCATGTGTTAGGCCGCTGGAAGCTTCTCAAACGGAAAAATCCGGACCTGATCATTGGCGTCGGTGGCTGCGTCGCCTCGCAGGAAGGTAAGCTGATCCGTCAGAGAGCCCCGTATGTGGATATCGTCTTTGGTCCTCAGACCCTGCACCGCCTGCCGGAGATGATCAATCAGGTTCGCGGTAACCGTAGCCCGGTCGTTGACGTCAGCTTCCCGGAGATCGAGAAATTTGACCGTCTGCCAGAGCCGCGCGCCGATGGCCCGACCGCCTTCGTCTCGATCATGGAAGGCTGCAATAAATACTGTACCTACTGCGTGGTGCCTTACACCCGCGGTGAAGAGGTCAGCCGCCCTGCGGACGACATTCTGTTTGAAATTGCGCAGCTTGCCGCGCAGGGCGTTCGCGAAGTGAACCTGCTGGGCCAGAACGTTAACGCCTGGCGCGGCGAGAACTACGACGGCACCACCGGCAGCTTTGCCGAACTGCTGCGCCTGGTAGCCGCGATTGACGGCATTGACCGTATTCGCTTTACCACCAGCCATCCGATGGAGTTTACCGACGACATTATTGACGTCTATCGCGATACGCCAGAGCTGGTGAGCTTCCTGCACCTGCCGATTCAGTGCGGCTCTGACCGCGTGCTGAACCTGATGGGCCGCCCGCATACGGTGCTGGAGTACAAATCCACCATCCGCAAGCTGCGCGAAGCGCGCCCGGATATCCAGATTAGCTCTGACTTTATCGTCGGCTTCCCAGGCGAAACCGCTGATGACTTCGAGCGCACCATGAAGCTCATCGGTGAAGTGAACTTTGACGTCAGCTACAGCTTCATCTTCTCAGCGCGTCCTGGCACGCCTGCGGCCGACATGGTTGATGACGTGCCGGAAGAAGAGAAAAAGCAGCGTCTGTATATTCTTCAGGAACGCATCAACCAGCAGGCCAACGCCTGGAGCCGCCGCATGCTCGGAACCGTCCAGCGCATTCTGGTGGAAGGCACCTCCCGCAAGAGCATCATGGAGCTGTCCGGTCGTACCGAGAACAACCGCGTGGTGAACTTCGAAGGCACCCCGGACATGATCGGTAAATTTGTGGACGTCGAAATTGTCGAAGTGCTGACCAACTCGCTGCGCGCGAAGGTGGTACGCACCGAGGACGAAATGGGCCTGCGTATTGCCGAGTCACCGGAATCCGTTATTTCTCGTACTCGCAAAGAAAACGATTCTGGCGTTGGGATTTACCAGCCTTGATCCTTCAGGCCTGTCTCTTCGGCAGGCCTTGTATTTCCTCTCATCACCCCCAATATCTACCGCAACGCTTGCGCCTTTATTCTGTGGCGTGAATAATTTCGGTAATGACCGTTCTATTGCGCCGTGTGGCAGCGGGTCAGTTAACCATTTAAAGAGGAACAGTTTGAACATAGATACGCGTGAAATTAGCCTTGAGCCCGCAGACAACGCTCGCCTGCTGAGCCTGTGCGGGCCGTTTGATGACAACATCAAACAACTGGAGCGACGTCTGGGTATCGAAATCAATCGTCGCGATAACCATTTCAAACTCACCGGACGCCCTATCTGCGTCAACGCGGCAGCAGATATTCTGCGCAGCCTGTATGTCGATACCGCCCCGATGCGCGGCGAAATTCAGGATATCGAGCCGGAACAGATCCACCTCGCCATTAAAGAGGCGCGCGTGCTTGAGCAGAGCGCGGAAAGCGTGCCGGACTACGGCAAGGCGATCAATATCAAGACCAAGCGTGGCGTCATCAAGCCGCGTACGCCGAACCAGGCGCAGTACATCGCCAATATTCTTGACCATGACATCACCTTCGGCGTGGGTCCCGCGGGTACAGGTAAAACCTATCTGGCGGTTGCCGCTGCGGTGGATGCGCTGGAGCGTCAGGAGATCCGTCGTATCCTGCTGACCCGCCCCGCCGTTGAAGCGGGTGAAAAACTCGGCTTCCTGCCCGGCGATCTGAGCCAGAAGGTCGACCCTTACCTGCGCCCGCTGTACGACGCGCTGTTCGAGATGCTCGGCTTCGAGAAAGTGGAGAAGCTGATCGAACGTAACGTGATCGAAGTGGCCCCGCTCGCCTACATGCGCGGCCGCACGCTCAACGATGCGTTCATCATTCTCGATGAAAGCCAGAACACCACCATCGAACAGATGAAAATGTTCCTGACGCGTATCGGCTTCAACTCGAAAGCGGTGATCACCGGTGACGTCACCCAGATCGACCTGCCGCGCAGCACTAAATCAGGCCTGCGCCACGCCATTGAGGTGCTGTCAGAGGTAGACGAAATTAGCTTTAACTTCTTCCACAGTGAAGACGTCGTTCGCCACCCGGTGGTCGCGCGCATCGTTAACGCCTATGAAGCCTGGGAAGAGGCGGATCAAAAACGCAGGGCCGAACAGGCCGCGGAACGTAAGCGCGAAGCGCAGGAGCAAGAACAGAAATGAGTCAGGTGATCCTCGATTTACAGCTGGCGTGTGAAGACAATTCCGGCATGCCAGAAGAGGCACAGTTTCAGAAATGGCTGGATGCGGTAATCCCCCAGTTTCAGGAAGAATCAGAAGTCACGATTCGCCTGGTGGATGAAGCGGAAAGCCATGAGCTTAACCTGACCTACCGCGGGAAAGATAAGCCAACCAACGTGCTCTCTTTCCCGTTCGAAGCGCCGCCGGGTATTGAGATGCCGCTGCTGGGCGATCTGATCATCTGCCGTCAGGTGGTTGAGCAGGAAGCCAAAGAGCAGCAGAAACCGCTGGAAGCGCACTGGGCGCATATGGTGGTACATGGCAGCCTGCACCTGCTGGGCTACGACCACATTGAAGATGACGAAGCGGAAGAGATGGAGTCCCTTGAGACAGAGATAATGCTTGCTCTGGGCTATGAGGATCCGTACATTGCCGAGAAAGAATAGTCAGTTACTGACTACCATGCCGCCGCGCAGGGACATAGCGCGGCGGTTAACATTGAACTAACAAGAGAACCCTTAACAAACGCCATGAGCGACGACAATTCACACAGTAGCGACACGACAACCAGTAAAAAGGGATTTTTCTCCCTCATTCTGAACCAGCTTTTCCACGGCGAGCCGAAAAACCGTGATGAACTGCTGGAGCTGATTCGTGATTCCGGGCAGAACGACCTTATCGACGAAGATACGCGCGAAATGCTCGAAGGGGTCATGGACATTGCCGACCAGCGCGTCCGCGACATCATGATCCCTCGCTCGCAGATGATCACCCTGAAACGTAACCAGACGCTGGACGAGTGCCTCGATGTGATCATCGAATCCGCCCACTCGCGTTTCCCGGTCATCAGCGAAGATAAAGATCACATCGAAGGGATTTTGATGGCCAAAGATCTGCTGCCGTTTATGCGCAGCGATGCCGAAGCCTTCAGCATGGAAAAAGTGTTACGCCAGGCCGTGGTCGTGCCGGAAAGTAAACGTGTGGATCGAATGCTGAAAGAGTTTCGCTCTCAGCGTTACCACATGGCGATTGTTATTGATGAATTCGGCGGTGTCTCAGGTCTTGTCACGATCGAAGATATTCTTGAGCTGATCGTGGGCGAAATCGAAGACGAGTACGACGAAGAAGAAGATATCGACTTCCGTCAGCTTAGCCGCCACACCTGGACCGTGCGCGCGCTGGCCTCGATTGAAGATTTCAACGACGCCTTCGGTACTCACTTTAGCGATGAAGAGGTCGATACCATTGGCGGGCTGGTGATGCAGGCCTTTGGCCATCTTCCGGCGCGCGGTGAAACCGTTGACATCGACGGTTACCAGTTCAAAGTGGCAATGGCCGACAGCCGACGTATTATACAGGTTCACGTCAGAACGCCGGACGATTCACCGGTGCCAAAACTGGAAGATTAATGTAAATGGCATTTGCCCCATTGCTTGAACGCCAGCGCGTCCGTTTGCTGCTGGCGCTGTTACTCGGAGCCAGCGGTACGCTGGCTTTTTCTCCTTACGATATCTGGCCCGCGGCCATTCTCTCCCTGATGGGGCTTCAGGGGTTAACCCTGAATCGTCGTCCGGTACAGGCCGCTGCGATCGGCTACTTCTGGGGGCTGGGGCTATTTGGCTCCGGCATTAACTGGGTCTACGTCAGCATCGCACAGTTTGGCGGGATGCCGGGGCCGGTTAACGTCTTCCTGGTCGTCCTGCTCGCCGCCTATCTCTCGCTCTATACCGGTCTGTTCGCCGGAATTCTCTCTCGCCTGTGGCCTAAAACCACCTGGCTGCGTGTCGCCATTGCCGCGCCGGTGGTCTGGCAGATTACCGAGTTCCTCCGCGGCTGGGTGCTGACCGGCTTCCCGTGGCTGCAGTTCGGCTACAGCCAGATTGACGGCCCGCTGAAAGGTCTGGCACCGGTAATGGGCGTTGAAGCCATTAACTTCCTGCTGATGGTGGTGAGCGGCCTGCTGGTACTGGCGCTGGTCACGCGCGGCTGGAAGCCGCTGGCTGTGGCCCTGGTGCTGTTCGCCCTGCCCTTCCCGCTGCGCTATATCCAGTGGTTCACGCCCGAGCCCGAGCGCGCCATGCAGGTTTCCATGGTGCAGGGGAATATCCCGCAGTCCATGAAGTGGGACGAAAAAGAGCTGCTGAACACGCTGAAGATCTACGCCAACGCCACCGAAGAGGTGATGGGCAAATCACAGCTGATTATCTGGCCAGAATCCGCTATTCCCGATCTGGAAATTAACCAGCAGCCGTTCCTCAACATGATGAACGATCTGCTGGTGGCGCGCGGCAGCACCCTGATTACCGGCATTGTTGATGCGCGCCTGAATCAGCAGAACCGCTACGACACCTACAACACCATTATTACGCTCGGCAAAGACAGCGAATACAGCTACCACTCCACCGACCGGTACAACAAGAACCACCTCGTGCCGTTCGGTGAATTTGTGCCGCTGGAGTCTATTTTGCGTCCGCTGGCACCGTTCTTTGACCTGCCGATGTCCTCCTTCAGCCGCGGTCCGTACGTTCAGCCCCAGCTTCACGCGCACGGCCTGGCCCTGACGGCCGCCATCTGCTACGAAATCATCCTCGGCGAGCAGGTGCGCGATAACTTCCGCCCGGACACCGACTATCTGCTGACCATCTCCAACGATGCGTGGTTCGGTAAATCGATTGGCCCGTGGCAGCACTTCCAGATGGCACGCATGCGTTCTCTGGAGCTGGCGCGTCCGCTGCTGCGTAGCACCAATAACGGCATCACCGCGGTGATTGGCCCGCAGGGCGAAATCCAGGCCATGATCCCGCAGTTCACCCGTGAAGTGCTGACAACCAAAGTCACGCCTACCACGGGCCTGACGCCGTACGCCCGCACCGGCAACTGGCCGCTGTGGATCCTGACCGCGCTGTTCGGCTTTGGCGCCGTGCTGATGAGCCTGCGTCAGCGTCATAAATAATCTTGCCTTCTGATGCCGGGTGGCGGCTGCGCCTTACCCGGCAATTTCCTCCCAATCTTCTATTCTGGCACGCCTGTTGCTTTATTTATTCACGTAAACGCTGTCTGGCTTAACGTGCAACCTTGTCGCACCAGTGTAGATCGTCGCTAGCACCGAAACGGTGCAACGGGAGATTATTGCCTCTGAATGGTGCGGCGCGCTTCGCAAAAATAAACAATAACGCAGCAAAATCTTTACATTAAGCCAGACTAAATGTTAACAAGCTTGCATAACACTGCACTCGCATTGCGCGAGATATAACAACATCACAATGGGTATCTATGCGTCACTGGCGCTGATAAGAAAGGAGTTGGGTATGCAATTACGTAAACTGGCCACAGCAATGCTGGTTATGGGAATGTCCGCAGGCGTGGTTCACGCTGAAGACGCTCCGGCAGCAGGCAGCACTCTCGACAAGATTGCCAAAAACGGCGTCATCGTGGTCGGCCACCGTGAATCTTCCGTCCCGTTCTCTTACTACGACAACACGCAAAAAGTCGTGGGCTATTCACAGGATTACTCCAACGCTATCGTTGAAGCTGTGAAGAAAAAGCTGAACAAACCTGACCTGCAGGTGAAGCTGATCCCAATCACTTCACAGAACCGTATTCCTCTGCTGCAAAACGGCACCTTTGACTTCGAGTGTGGTTCCACCACCAACAACCTCGAGCGTCAAAAACAGGCGGCCTTCTCTGACACCATCTTTGTCGTGGGCACCCGTCTGCTGACCAAGAAAGGCGGCGCGATCAAAGATTTTGCGGACCTGAAAGGCAAAGCGGTCGTTGTGACCTCCGGTACCACTTCTGAAGTCCTGCTGCACAAGCTAAACGACGAGAAGAAAATGGATATGCGCATCATCAGCGCGAAAGACCATGGCGACTCCTTCCGTACGCTGGAAAGCGGTCGTGCCGTCGCGTTTATGATGGATGACGCCCTGCTGGCGGGCGAACGTGCGAAGGCGAAGAAACCAGACAACTGGGATATCGTCGGTACCGCGCAGTCCAAAGAAGCCTACGGCTGTATGCTGCGTAAAGACGATCCGCAGTTCAAAAAGCTGATCGATGACACTATCGCCCAGGTGCAGACCTCCGGCGAAGCGGAAAAATGGTTCGACAAGTGGTTTAAGAACCCGATTCCACCAAAAAATCTCAATATGAACTTTGAACTGTCTGACGACATGAAAGCGCTGTTCAAATCTCCAAATGACAAGGCTCTTAACTAATTAGAACAACAGGGGCGGGACCTCCTGCCCTCTCGATTGTCGGGAAGCATGGACAGACATATACGCTGAGTGGTCGTTCCCCACTCAGCGCGAAAAAAGAGCTTCTCACCAATCTTCGAGGGTAGCGCTGCTACCCTCTTTTTTCTGGAGTTTATTATGTCAATAGACTGGAACTGGGGCATCTTCCTGCAACAAGCCCCGTTCGGCAACACCACCTATCTTGGCTGGCTGTGGAGCGGCTTTCAGGTTACCGTGGCATTATCGATAACGGCGTGGATCATCGCGTTTCTTGTCGGTTCGCTGTTCGGTATTCTGCGCACCGTCCCTAACCGTTTTCTTTCAACAATTGGCACACTGTATGTGGAACTGTTCCGTAACGTTCCGCTCATCGTGCAGTTCTTTACCTGGTATCTGGTCATCCCGGAACTGCTGCCGGAAAATATTGGCATGTGGTTCAAGTCGGAGCTGGATCCGAACGTGCAGTTCTTTGTCTCCTCCATGATGTGTCTGGGGCTGTTTACCGCTGCGCGCGTTTGCGAGCAGGTGCGTGCCGCCATTCAGTCATTGCCACGCGGACAAAAAAATGCGGGCCTGGCGATGGGCCTGACCCTGCCACAAACCTACCGCTACGTGCTGCTGCCTAACGCCTACCGCGTTATCGTTCCACCGATGACCTCTGAGATGATGAACCTGGTGAAAAACTCGGCCATCGCCTCAACCATCGGCCTGGTGGATATGGCTGCACAGGCGGGCAAGCTGCTGGATTACTCCGCTCACGCGTGGGAATCCTTCACCGCGATCACGCTCGCGTATGTTCTGATTAACGCTTTCATCATGCTGGTGATGAACCTGGTTGAACGCAAAGTACGCCTGCCGGGCAATCTGGGAGGCAAATAATGTACGAATTTGACTGGAGTTCTATTGTTCCATCCATGCCTTACCTGCTCGATGGCCTGGTGATTACCCTAAAGATCACCGCGATCGCTATCGTTGTGGGTATCGTCTGGGGTACCCTGCTGGCCGTCATGCGCCTGTCGAGCTTTAAGCCGCTCGCCTGGTTTGCGACTGCCTACGTTAACGTCTTCCGCTCCATCCCGCTGGTGATGGTGCTGCTGTGGTTTTACCTGATTGTTCCAGGCTTCTTACAGAATGTGCTGGGACTGTCGCCGAAAACCGACATCCGCCTGATCTCTGCGATGGTGGCGTTCTCGATGTTTGAGGCCGCTTACTATTCAGAGATTATCCGTGCGGGTATCCAGAGTATCTCCCGTGGGCAGTCCAGCGCCGCGCTGGCTCTGGGAATGACGCACTGGCAGTCCATGCAGCTCATCATTCTGCCTCAGGCGTTTCGCGCCATGGTTCCGCTCCTGCTGACCCAGGGTATCGTGCTGTTCCAGGATACCTCTCTGGTTTACGTTCTGAGTCTGGCGGACTTCTTCCGTACCGCGTCGACCATAGGTGAACGTGATGGTACGCAGGTCGAGATGGTGCTCTTCGCGGGTGCGGTCTATTTTGTGATTAGTTTAAGCGCGTCGCTGTTGGTCAGCTGGCTGAAGAAAAGGACGGTATAATGATTTCCCTGAAAAATGTTTCTAAATGGTATGGGCACTTTCAGGTGCTGACCGACTGCTCCACCGAAGTCAAAAAAGGCGATGTGGTGGTGGTGTGCGGGCCGTCCGGTTCCGGTAAGTCTACGCTGATCAAAACGGTTAATGGTCTGGAGCCTGTGCAGCAGGGCGAAATTGTTGTTAACGGCACGAAAGTGAACGACAAGAAAACCAACCTGGCCCAGCTTCGCTCTCACGTCGGCATGGTGTTCCAGCATTTTGAGCTGTTCCCTCATCTGTCCATTATTGAGAACCTGACGCTGGCTCAGGTCAAAGTGCTCAAGCGTGATAAAAAAGCGTCGCGCGAAAAGGGGCTCAAGCTTCTGGAGCGCGTGGGGCTTTCTGCACATGCCGATAAGTTCCCGGCACAGCTTTCCGGCGGCCAGCAGCAGCGTGTGGCGATTGCGCGCGCGCTGTGCATGGATCCGGTGGCGATGCTGTTCGATGAGCCCACGTCAGCGCTCGATCCTGAAATGATCAACGAAGTGCTGGACGTGATGGTCGAGCTGGCGCACGAAGGGATGACCATGATGGTGGTGACGCACGAAATGGGCTTCGCCCGTAAAGTGGCCAACCGCGTGATCTTCATGGACGAAGGGAAAATTGTCGAAGACTCACCGAAAGAAGAGTTCTTCGCCAATCCGAAATCCGAACGCGCCAAAGATTTCCTCGCGAAAATTCTGCACTAATCTTCTCGGTGCGCAATCTGCGGATTGCGCACTGCTTCACGCTTTAGATCTCTTTTTCTATTCGGCGTCACATCGCAGCGTTAACCTTGTCACAAAATAATGCTAAGAATGGAGAACGCTATGGCACACCCTATAATTCTCGACTGCGATCCGGGTCATGATGACGCGATCGCGCTCGTCCTCGCGCTTGCCTCCCCTGAACTGGACGTGAAAGCGGTCACCTCGTCCGCGGGAAATCAGACGCCGGACAAAACCCTGCGCAACGTTTTACGAATGCTGACGCTGCTGAAACGCACCGATATTCCTGTCGCAGGCGGCGCCGTTAAGCCGCTGATGCGCGAGCTGATCATTGCCGACAACGTTCACGGTGAAAGCGGGCTGGATGGCCCGGCGCTGCCGGAGCCAGGTTTCACACCGCAAGACTGCACTGCCGTCGAGCTAATGGCGAAGGTGCTGCGTGAAAGTGCAAAACCCGTCACCCTGGTGGCGACCGGCCCCCAGACCAACGTTGCGCTCCTGCTGAACAGCCATCCGGAACTGCGCGGTCAAATCGCCCGTATTGTGATTATGGGTGGGGCTATGGGGCTAGGGAACTGGACGCCTGCGGCCGAATTCAACATCTTTGTTGATCCGGAAGCGGCGGAGATCGTCTTCCAGTCGGGCCTGCCGATTGTGATGGCGGGGCTGGACGTGACGCATCGGGCACAGATTATGGCAGACGATATTGAGCGCTTCCGCGCCGTGGGCAACCCGGTTGCGACAACCGTAGCCGAGCTGCTCGACTTCTTTATGGAGTATCACAAAGCCGAGAAATGGGGCTTTCACGGCGCGCCGCTGCATGACCCGTGCACCATCGCCTGGCTGCTGAAGCCTGAAATGTTTACCACGGTGGACAGATGGGTTGGCGTGGAGACGCAGGGGAAATATACCCAGGGGATGACGGTGGTGGATTACTATTCGCTGACGGGGAATAAACCGAATACGACGCTGATGGTGGATATCGACCGGGAGGCGTTTGTGGATTTGCTGGCGGAAAGACTTGCTTACTATTGTGCGGCCTGACGCCCTCACCCTGGCCCTCTCCCACGGGGAGAGGGAACTAAACTGCGCTTTTACTTATGGCTCAAACGGGCGACGCTGGAACTGATCGTGCCCGCACTTCGGGCACAGCGGCAACACATCAGGCGTATATACCGCAATATGGTGATGGCACTTCTCGCACACCAGATTCCCCAGCCCCACCACTTCACCGCTCTGGTACACGCCGTGATGATTTAAATCCTGGAACACCTCGCGCCACTCCAGCTGGGTTTTATCGGTAATATCCGCCAGCTCCTGCCACAGGCTCTCTTTGATCACCCGCATAAAGACGCTGTCGGCGATCTCATCCTGGCTCTCTTCGTAGCTGCGCGCGAACTCTTCCAGATCGCGGCGTACGGCGCGCGTCACCTCTTCCACTTCGGTTCGCGTTAACTCACCCGTTTGCGTCACCCGTTCACGCGCCTGTTCGACCAGCGCGTCAATATCGCGCTCGCCGTTACGCAGCCGTTCCGTCAGTGTCGCCACCAGTTCGCGGTAAAATTGAGCAACCTTGTTCATCATTTTGCCTCCCGGGTAAGTAACTATTTCTAATAATAGACCTTATTTCGCCGCCGCTTTGTCAGGTGAAGCACAGACCCGGTAAATTCCTGCAAAGTGCAATTGCGCGAAAGGCTGTTTTGACGCGGGCGTTTGGGCTATGCTATGCGGATCTGAATTACCACATCCATTGGCTACATTTTTGTAGCTGTATTGAACACAGGACCACTGGCTGCCATGCAAGAGCAATACCGCCCGGAAGAGATAGAATCAAAAGTCCAGCAACACTGGGACGAGAAGCGCACCTTTGAAGTAACCGAAGACGAGAGCAAAGAGAAGTATTACTGCCTGTCGATGCTTCCCTATCCTTCTGGTCGACTACACATGGGCCACGTGCGTAACTACACCATCGGTGATGTGATCGCCCGTTACCAGCGCATGCTGGGCAAAAACGTTCTGCAGCCAATCGGCTGGGATGCGTTCGGCCTGCCTGCAGAAGGCGCAGCGGTAAAAAACAATACCGCTCCGGCACCGTGGACGTACGACAACATCGCGTACATGAAAAACCAGCTCAAAATGCTGGGCTTCGGCTATGACTGGAGCCGCGAGCTGGCGACCTGTACCCCGGAATACTACCGCTGGGAGCAGAAGTTCTTCACCGAGCTGTACAAAAAAGGCCTGGTGTACAAGAAGACCTCTGCCGTTAACTGGTGCCCGAATGACCAGACCGTTCTGGCGAACGAGCAGGTTATCGACGGCTGCTGCTGGCGCTGCGACACCAAAGTTGAGCGTAAAGAGATCCCACAGTGGTTTATCAAAATCACCGCTTACGCTGACGAACTGCTGAACGATCTGGATACGCTGGATCACTGGCCTGACACCGTTAAGACCATGCAGCGCAACTGGATCGGCCGTTCTGAAGGCGTGGAAATTACCTTCAACGTTGAGAACTACGACCAGACCCTGACCGTCTACACCACCCGTCCGGACACCTTCATGGGTGCGACCTATCTGGCCGTGGCCGCAGGTCACCCGCTGGCGCAGAAAGCGGCAGAGAACAACCCGGAACTGGCGACCTTCATCGACGAATGCCGCAACACGAAAGTGGCCGAAGCCGACATGGCGACGATGGAGAAAAAAGGCGTTGCGACGGGCTTCTATGCTAAGCACCCGCTGACGGGCGAAGCGATCCCGGTCTGGGCAGCAAACTTCGTTCTGATGGAGTACGGTACAGGTGCAGTCATGGCCGTTCCGGGTCACGATCAGCGCGACTACGAGTTTGCCACCAAATACAACCTGCCGATTAAAGCCGTTATTCTGGCCGCCGATGGTTCTGAACCTGACCTGTCCGAGCAGGCGTTGACCGAAAAAGGCACCCTGTTCAACTCCGGTGAGTTCAGCGGCCTCAGCTTCGAAGAGGGCTTCAACGCCATCGCCGATAAGCTGGCCTCACTGGGCGTGGGCGAGCGTAAAGTGAACTTCCGTCTGCGTGACTGGGGCGTGTCCCGTCAGCGTTACTGGGGTGCGCCAATTCCAATGGTGACCCTGGAAGACGGAACCGTCATGCCAACGCCTGAAGATCAGCTGCCCGTGATCCTGCCGGAAGACGTGGTCATGGACGGCATCACCAGCCCGATCAAAGCCGATCCTGAGTGGGCCAAAACCACCGTCAACGGCCAGCCTGCGCTGCGTGAAACTGACACCTTCGATACCTTTATGGAGTCCTCCTGGTACTACGCGCGCTACACCTGCCCGCAGTACAAAGAAGGCATGCTGGATTCTGACGCCGCCAACTACTGGCTGCCGGTAGATATCTATATTGGTGGTATCGAACACGCCATCATGCACCTGCTCTACTTCCGCTTTTTCCATAAGCTGATGCGCGATGCCGGCATGGTGAACTCTGACGAGCCTGCTAAACAGCTGCTGTGCCAGGGTATGGTGCTGGCAGACGCCTTCTACTACGTTGGCGCGAACGGAGAGCGTAACTGGGTTTCTCCGGTTGATGCGATCGTTGAGCGCGACGAGAAAGGCCGTATCGTGAAGGCGACAGACGCTGAAGGCCATGAACTGGTTTATACCGGCATGAGCAAGATGTCCAAGTCTAAAAACAATGGTATCGACCCGCAGGTGATGGTTGAGCGTTACGGCGCGGACACCGTACGTCTGTTCATGATGTTTGCTTCTCCGGCTGATATGACCCTTGAGTGGCAGGAATCCGGTGTAGAAGGCGCGAACCGCTTCCTGAAACGCGTCTGGAAGCTGGTGTACGAACATACTGCACAGGGTGATGCTCCGGCACTGAACGCCGCTGCGCTGAGCGAAGATCAGCAGGCGCTGCGTCGTGATGTTCATAAAACGATCGCGAAAGTGACCGATGATATTGGTCGTCGTCAGACCTTCAATACCGCAATTGCGGCTATTATGGAACTGATGAACAAGCTGGCGAAAGCCCCGCAGGACGGCGAGCAGGATCGTGCCATCATGCGTGAAGCGCTGCTGGCCGTGGTTCGCATGCTTAACCCGTTCACGCCACACGTCAGCTTCACCCTGTGGCAGGAGCTGAAAGGCGAAGGCGATATCGACAACGCGCCGTGGCCGGTGGCTGACGAAGCAGCGATGGTGGAAAACACCACGCTGGTGGTGGTCCAGGTCAACGGCAAAGTCCGTGGTAAAATTACCGTGGCGGTCGATGCAACTGAAGATCAGGTTCGCGAGCGCGCGGGCCAGGAACCTCTGGTTGCGAAATATCTTGAGGGCGTTACCTTACGTAAAGCGATCTACGTACCGGGTAAACTGCTCAATCTGGTCGTTGGCTAAGCGCGGGAGGAAACGTGCGACAACTGGCAACAATACTCTTATCTCTGGCGGTGCTTGTCACCGCTGGCTGTGGCTGGCATCTGCGCAACACCACGGCGGTGCCTGCTGAGATGAAAACAATGATCTTTGATTCCGGGGATCCAAACGGACCGCTCAGCCGGGCCATTCGTAATCAGCTGCGCCTGAACGGCGTTGAGCTTGTTGAGAAAGGTACGCTGCGCCAGGATGTACCGTCTCTGCGCGTACTGGGAATGACGCTGGGCCAGGATACGGCGTCCATCTTCCAGGACGGCCGCACGGCTGAATATCAGATGGTGCTGTCGGTCAACGCGGCTGTACTGATCCCGGGTAAAGACATCTATCCGATCAGCGCAAAAGTGTATCGTTCGTTCTTTGATAACCCGCAAACCGCGCTGGCAAAAGATGCCGAACAGCAGATTATCATCAACGAAATGTACGACAAGGCGGCGGAACAGCTGATCCGCAAACTGCCGGGTATTGCAGCGTCTAACCGAGAAGGCTCTGACATTATTGAAAAACCGGATGCCAGTACGCCTCCTGTTTCTACCTCTCTGGGTAAATGATGATCAGGCTGTATCCTGAACAACTCCGCGCGCAGCTCAATGAAGGGCTGCGCGCGGCGTATCTGCTGCTCGGAAACGACCCGTTACTACTTCAGGAAAGCCTGGATGCCGTGCGGCATGCGGCCGCGGCTCAGGGCTTTGATGAACACCATACCGTTCAGGTGGATAACGCCACCGACTGGAACGCCCTCTTCTCACTCTGTCAGGCGATGAGCCTTTTTGCGTCGCGCCAGACAATCCAGATCCTGCTGCCGGAGAACGGCCCTAACGCTGCCATCAATGAGCAACTCGCCACGCTGGTCAGCCTGTTACACAGCGATCTGCTGTTGATTGTGCGCGGCAGCAAGCTCACCAAAGCGCAGGAAAACGCGGCATGGTTCACCCAGCTCGCGACCCACGCGGTGCTGGTCACCTGCCAGACGCCTGAGCAGGCGCACCTGCCTAAATGGGTCGCCGCGAGAGCGAAGCAGCACAACCTTCAACTGGACGATGCGGCGAACCAACTGCTCTGCTACTGCTATGAAGGCAACCTGCTGGCCCTGGCACAGGCGCTGGACAGGCTCTCCCTGCTCTGGCCGGACGGCAAGCTGACCTTACCGCGCGTTGAGCAGGCCGTTAACGATGCCGCACACTTCACGCCGTTCCACTGGGTGGATGCTCTGTTGTCGGCGAAAAGCAAACGCGCCCTGCATATTCTCCAGCAGCTGCGCCTGGAGGGCAGTGAACCCGTCATTCTGCTGCGCACGCTGCAGCGCGAACTGTTGCTGCTGATAACGCTCAAGCGCCAGTCGGCCCATACGCCGTTACGCTCCCTGTTTGATAAACACCGGGTGTGGCAAAACCGGCGGGCAATGACCACCGAGGCCATCAACCGCCTGAGCCATGAACAGCTGCGCCAGGCTGTGCAGCTTCTGATGCGCGCCGAGCTTACCCTAAAACAAGATTACGGCCAGTCGGTGTGGGCGGAACTGGAAAGCCTTTCCCTGCTGCTCTGCCACAAGGCGCTGGCTGACGTATTTATTGATGGATAGTATGCACTCTTTACAGGCCCTGTATGGCGGCACCTTTGACCCGGTACACTACGGGCATCTGAAGCCGGTAGAAATTCTGGCAAATCTGATCGGCCTGCAGCGCGTTACCATCATGCCCAATAATGTTCCGCCGCACCGCCCCCAGCCTGAAGCAACCAGCGAGCAGCGCAAAGAGATGCTCGCTCTGGCTATCGCGGATAAGCCGCTCTTCAGGCTGGATGAACGGGAATTGCGTCGCGACACCCCCTCGTGGACGTCGCAAACGCTGCAGGAGTGGCGGGCCGAGCAAGGGCCTGACCAGCCGCTCGCCTTTATCATCGGTCAGGACTCCCTGCTCAACTTCCCCACGTGGCACAAGTATGAAACCATTCTGGGGAACAGCCACCTGCTCGTCTGCCGCCGTCCGGGCTACCCGCTGACCATGCGCGAAGCGCAATATCAGCAGTGGCTTGAAGATCATCTCACCGATAACGTTGAAGATCTTCACAACCAGCCCGCCGGGAAGATTTATCTGGCGGAGACGCCGTGGTTCGACATCTCTGCGACCGTTATTCGCGAACGTTTACAGCAGGGTTTAGCCTGTGACGATCTGCTGCCTGCCCCGGTGCTGGCGTATATTCATACGCACAGGTTGTATCAGAAAACCGCAGATAAATAGCCGGAGGGCATAAAAAGCAGCATATTGATTATCCTGCCTTGACAGGTTAAGCCATACTGTTATCCTCCGCTGCCAGACTTTCCCGCCGATCGTTGCTTTACAGAAATTGTTTTACAAAAATGGCGATGCAATCTCAGGCGGAGGGTGGGATGATACCCGCCTTCAAAAGCCCGGACGGTGACATTTGTCCCGACAGGGGCGTCAGTTCAGGTATACTGTCTGGCCACGAATTCATAGTTGTACAATCTCATTCACCCAGGGGGAAAACTTGCAGGGTAAAGCACTCCAGGATTTTGTTATCGACAAAATTGATGACCTGAAAGGTCAGGACATCATCGCTATCGACGTTAAGGGTAAATCCAGTATTACCGACTGCATGATTATCTGCACCGGTACCTCTACGCGTCATGTTGTTTCGATTGCCGACCATGTGGTTCAGGAATCGCGCGCAGCAGGACTCTTACCGCTTGGCGTTGAAGGTGAAGCGACCGCTGACTGGGTGGTTGTTGACCTCGGCGATGTGATTGTCCACGTCATGCAGGAAGAGAGCCGTCGCCTGTATGAGCTGGAAAAACTCTGGGGTTAATGCGTGAAGTTGCAGCTGGTCGCCGTCGGCACCAAAATGCCGGACTGGGTACAAACCGGTTTTACTGAATATCTGCGTCGTTTTCCCAAAGACATGCCGTTCGAACTGGTGGAGATCCCCGCCGGGAAGCGCGGTAAGAACGCGGATATCAAACGTATTCTCGACAAAGAGGGTGAACTGATGCTTGCTGCCGCAGGCAAGAACCGCATCGTCACCCTTGATATTCCAGGTAAACCCTGGGATACGCCGCAGCTGGCGCATGAACTGGAGCGCTGGAAGCAGGATGGCCGCGACGTCAGTCTGTTGATTGGCGGACCTGAAGGGTTATCCCCCGCCTGCAAAGCGGCAGCAGAACAAAGTTGGTCTCTCTCTGCGCTGACGCTGCCCCACCCGCTCGTGCGGGTCCTGGTGGCGGAAAGCTTGTATCGCGCGTGGAGCATTACTACCAACCACCCCTATCACCGCGAGTAATGACTGACCAGGGTAGATTAAGCAGCGGATGAAACTACAGAATTCTTTTCGCGACTATACGGCTGAGTCCGCGCTGTTTGTGCGCCGGGCGCTGGTCGCCTTTACGGGGATTTTGCTGCTTACCGGCGTGCTGATCGCCAACCTTTATAATCTGCAAATTGTCCGCTTTACCGATTACCAGACGCGCTCTAACGAAAACCGCATTAAGCTGGTGCCTATCGCACCCAGCCGCGGCATTATCTACGACCGTAACGGCACCCCTCTGGCGTTAAACCGCACCATCTATCAAGTCGAGATGATGCCGGAGAAGGTCGATAACGTGCAGAATACGCTGGAAGCGCTAAGGAGCGTTGTCGATCTTAACGATGATGATATCGCGGCCTTCAAAAAAGAGCGCGCCCGCTCTCACCGTTTCACCTCCATTCCGGTTAAAACCAATCTGACGGAAGTCCAGGTCGCCCGTTTTGCGGTGAACCAGTACCGCTTCCCCGGTGTGGAAGTGAAGGGTTACAAGCGTCGCTACTATCCTTACGGATCCGCGCTGACGCATGTGATTGGCTACGTTTCCAAGATTAACGATAAAGACGTCGAGCGCCTCGATAAAGACGGCAAGCTGGCGAACTACGCCGCGACGCATGATATCGGCAAGCTGGGGATCGAGCGCTACTACGAAGATGTCCTGCACGGGCAGACCGGCTATGAAGAAGTTGAGGTCAACAACCGTGGCCGCGTCATCCGCCAGCTTAAGGAAGTGCCGCCTCAGGCGGGACACGACGTCTATCTGACGCTCGATCTCAAACTGCAACAGTATATTGAAACCCTGCTGGCGGGCAGCCGCGCCGCCGTGGTGGTCACCGACCCGCGCACCGGCGGCATTCTGGCCATGGTTTCTATGCCAAGCTATGACCCGAACCTCTTTGTTGACGGCATCTCCAGCAAAGACTACTCCGGCCTGCTGAATGACCCTAACACCCCGCTGGTGAACCGCGCCACGCAAGGCGTTTACCCGCCGGCATCAACGGTTAAACCGTACGTGGCGGTCTCGGCGCTGAGCGCGGGCGTCATCAACCGCAATACCAGCCTGTTTGACCCGGGCTGGTGGCAGCTACCGGGCTCTGAAAAACGCTATCGCGACTGGAAGAAATGGGGCCACGGCCATCTGAACGTTACGAAATCTCTGGAAGAATCTGCGGATACCTTCTTCTATCAGGTGGCGTATGACATGGGTATTGACCGCCTGTCTGAGTGGATGAGCAAATTCGGCTACGGACATTACACCGGCGTGGATCTGGCTGAGGAACGGTCAGGCAACATGCCAACCCGCGAGTGGAAACTAAAGCGCTTCAAGAAGCCGTGGTATCAGGGTGATACCATACCGGTGGGTATCGGCCAGGGTTACTGGACGGCCACCCCGCTTCAGATGAACAAAGCGATGATGATCCTCATTAACGACGGCGTGGTGAAAGTTCCGCATCTGCTGCAAAGCACCGTTGAAGATGGCAAAAAAGTGCCGTGGGTGCAGCCCCATGAAGCGCCGGTAGGCGACATCCATTCCGGCTTCTGGGAAATAGCGAAAGACGGTATGTACGGTGTGGCAAACCGTCCAAACGGAACCGCGCACAAGTATTTCGCCGGTACGCCATATAAAGTGGCCGCGAAATCCGGTACGGCGCAGGTCTTTGGCCTGAAAGCCAATGAAACCTATAACGCACACCGCATTGCCGAACGTCTGCGTGACCATAAGCTGATGACGGCGTTTGCCCCTTATGATAACCCGCAGGTGGCGGTGGCAATGATTCTGGAGAACGGCGGCGCTGGCCCGGCGGTAGGGACCATCATGCGCCAGATCCTGGACCACATTATGCTGGGTGATAACAACACCGAACTGCCGGCTGAAAATCCGGCCGCCGCTGCGGCGGAGGACCAATAATCATGACGGATAATCCAAATAAAAAATCGCTGTGGGATAAAATTCACATCGACCCAGCCATGCTGCTGATCCTGCTGGCCCTGCTGGTTTACAGCGCCCTGGTTATCTGGAGCGCCAGCGGCCAGGACATCGGCATGATGGAACGCAAGATCGGCCAGATCGCGATGGGTCTGGTCATTATGGTGGTAATGGCGCAGATCCCGCCGCGCGTCTATGAAGGCTGGGCGCCCTATCTCTACATCTTCTGTATTATTTTGCTGGTGGCGGTAGATGCGTTCGGTGCCATCTCAAAAGGGGCACAGCGCTGGCTGGATCTGGGCGTTGTTCGTTTCCAGCCCTCGGAGATTGCCAAAATCGCAGTCCCGCTGATGGTGGCGCGCTTTATCAACCGCGACGTCTGTCCGCCGTCGCTGAAAAATACCGCTATCGCCCTGGTGCTGATATTCCTGCCGACACTGCTGGTTGCGGCGCAGCCTGACCTCGGCACCTCGATCCTTATCGCCCTCTCCGGCCTGTTTGTCCTGTTCCTGTCGGGCTTAAGCTGGCGTCTGATTGGTATCGCGGTGGTGCTGGTTGCAGCGTTTATCCCTATCCTGTGGTTCTTCCTGATGCATGACTACCAGCGCCAGCGCGTCATGATGCTTCTGGATCCGGAAACCGATCCGCTCGGTGCGGGCTATCATATTATTCAGTCCAAGATTGCGATTGGCTCCGGCGGCCTGCGCGGTAAAGGCTGGCTGCACGGTACCCAGTCGCAGCTGGAGTTTTTACCGGAGCGCCACACCGACTTTATCTTTGCGGTACTGGCGGAAGAGCTGGGACTGGTTGGCATCCTGATCCTGCTGGCGCTCTACGTGCTGCTCATCATGCGAGGTTTGTGGATTGCGGCCCGCGCGCAGACCACCTTCGGCCGCGTCATGGCAGGCGGACTGATGTTGATTTTATTCGTTTATGTCTTCGTAAATATTGGTATGGTGAGTGGTATTCTGCCGGTGGTAGGCGTACCGCTGCCACTGGTGAGTTACGGAGGCTCGGCACTGATCGTGTTGATGGCCGGGTTTGGTATCGTGATGTCGATCCACACCCACAGAAAAATGTTGTCAAAAAGCGTATAAAAATAAGGGGATCGGAATGCGTAAGCAGTGGCTGGGTATCTGCATTGCGGCAAGTTTACTTGCGGCCTGTACAAGTGATGATGGTCAGCAACAGGCAACCGTCGCGCCGCCGCAGCCTGCGGTGTGTAATGGCCCAATCGTTGAAATTAGCGGTGCCGATCCCGTTTATGAACCGCTGAATGCCAGCGCGAATCAGGATTACGAGCGCGACGGCAAAAGCTACAAAATTGTGCAGGATCCGTCCCGCTTTAGCCAGGCTGGCTTTGCCGCCATTTATGATGCTGAGCCGGGCAGTAACCTGACGGCATCGGGTGAAACATTTGACCCAATGCAGCTGACTGCGGCGCACCCGACGCTACCTATCCCTAGCTACGCCCGTATCACCAACCTGGCGAACGGCCGTATGATCGTCGTGCGTATTAACGACCGCGGCCCGTACGGTAATGACCGGGTGATTTCCCTGTCCCGCGCGTCTGCCGATCGCCTGAATACCTCGAACAACACCAAAGTTCGCATTGACCCAATTATCGTGGCGCAGGATGGTTCGCTCTCCGGGCCGGGAACCGCGTGTACCACGGTGGCGAAACAGACCTATGCCCTCCCCGACCGCCCAAATCTGGACGGCGGCATGGGAAGCGTCTCCTCGCCGGCAGAGCCTTCTCAGCCGGCGGGAGAAATACGCCCAATCAGCAATGACACGCTGCAAAGCGATGATGCCACTGGCGCACCGGTAAAAAGCAGCGGCTTCCTTGGCGCACCAACGAACTTAGCCTCGGGCGTGCTGGAGAGCAGTGAGCCGACGCCAGCCCCTGTTGCCGCCCCCGTCGTGCAGCAGCCTGCCCCGGTAACGGCTCCGGTCACGACCCAGAGCGCAGCCGTTGCCGCTCCCGCAGCAGCCAGCGGCGGCTTTGTCGTCCAGGTGGGCGCAGTGAGCGATCGGGCCCGTGCCCAGCAGTATCAGCAGCGTTTAAGCCAGCAGTTTGGCGTGCCAGGACGCGTTGAGCAAAACGGTGCGGTCTGGCGTATTCAGATGGGGCCGTTTGCCAGCAAGTCGCAGGCGGCATCCCTGCAGCAGCGTTTGCAGAGCGAGGCACTGCTGCAGTCCTTTATCGCTGTTACGAAGTAATTATTCGGCGGTATCCGAAATGTCAGTTTGTGTAAAACACATTCACAAACTCATGCTTAAAGTCGGATGCCTGCCTGAATAGCATTTGCTATAGTAAGGCACTTTTTTAATTCCATCACGGATGTCGTAGTTCTGACCATGAAGACCACTTTTTCTGCTCGTTTTGTGCAGCGCATGGCGCTGACCACGGCCCTTTGCGCGGCTGCACTCTCTGCAGCTCATGCTGATGACCTGAATATCAAGACCATGATCCCTGGCGTTCCGCAAATCGACGCGGAATCCTACATCCTGATCGATTACAACTCTGGCAAAGTGCTGGCAGAACAGAATGCCGATGCCCGCCGTGACCCGGCCAGCCTGACCAAAATGATGACCAGCTACGTCATCGGCCAGGCAATGAAAGCCGGTAAGTTCAAAGAGACGGATCTGGTCACCATCGGCAACGATGCGTGGGCTACCGGGAACCCGGTTTTCAAAGGTTCCTCGCTGATGTTCCTGAAACCGGGAATGCAGGTTCCGGTTTCTCAGTTAATTCGTGGCATTAACCTGCAGTCCGGTAACGATGCCTGCGTGGCCATGGCCGATTTCGCCGCCGGTAGTCAGGATGCGTTCGTGGGCCTGATGAACAGCTACGTAAATGCCCTGGGTCTGAAGAACAGCCACTTCCAGACCGTACACGGTCTCGATGCAGACGGTCAGTACAGCTCCGCGCGTGATATGGCGCTGATCGGTCAGGCGCTGATCCGCGACGTACCTAACGAGTACTCTATCTACAAAGAGAAAGAGTTCACCTTCAACGGCATTCGTCAGACCAACCGTAACGGCCTGCTGTGGGATAACAGCCTGAACGTTGACGGCATCAAAACCGGCCACACCGACAAAGCCGGTTACAACCTGGTGGCCTCTGCCACTGAAGGCCAGATGCGCCTGATCTCTGCCGTGATGGGCGGTCGCACCTTTAAAGGTCGCGAAACCGAGAGTAAGAAGCTGCTGACCTGGGGCTTCCGTTTCTTCGAAACCGTGAACCCGCTGAAAGCAGGCAAAGAATTTGCTTCTGAACCCGTCTGGTTCGGCGATAACGATCGTGCTTCTCTGGGCGTGGATAAAGACCTCTACCTGACCATTCCACGCGGTCGTATGAAGGATCTGAAAGCAAGCTATGTGCTCAACACCACCGAACTGCATGCCCCGCTGCATAAAAACCAGGTGGTGGGTACCATCAACTTCCAGCTGGACGGTAAAACGATCGACCAGCGTCCACTCGTGGTATTGGAAGAAATTCCTGAAGGCAATTTCTTCGGCAAAATCATTGATTACATTAAACTGATGTTCCATCACTGGTTTGGCTAAAAATCGAACACTTGAAAGTGTGATTTTGATCCCCATATACTAAGTATCCTAATAACTCCCACCTGACGTGGGAGTTATTCTTTTTGACGTTACGCCGGAGCTGACATGAAAACCAAACTTAACGAACTGCTTGAATTCCCTACCCCGTTTACCTACAAAGTAATGGGTCTGGCGAAACCTGAGCTGGTTGATCAGGTGGTTGAAGTGGTACAGCGCCATGCGCCGGGTGACTACTCTCCGTCAGTAAAACCAAGCAGCAAGGGCAACTACCACTCGGTTTCTATTACCATCACTGCCACACATATCGAGCAGGTTGAGACGCTGTACGAAGAGCTCGGCAATATCGAAATCGTTCGTATGGTGCTGTAGTCCCTTTGCGGTTACCCGGTTTACCGGGTAACCCCTCTTCCCCTCTGTGATATACTCCCCCTCATCTTTTGTTTCTCGTCTTCGGAGACGCGTTTTGTATCAGGATAAAATTCTGGTCCGTCATCTCGGGCTGCAACCTTATGAGCCTGTCTCTCAGGCTATGCACGAGTTCACCGATTCACGCGATGACACAACCCCTGATGAGATTTGGCTGGTCGAACATCTGCCGGTATTTACGCAGGGCCAGGCGGGAAAAGCGGAACACTTATTAATGACGGGCGATATCCCGGTGATCCAGAGCGATCGTGGCGGACAGGTGACTTACCACGGTCCGGGTCAGCAGGTCATGTACGTCCTGCTTAATCTGAAGCGCAGAAAGCTTGGCGTACGTGAGCTGGTGACGTTACTGGAACAGACCGTCGTCAACACGCTGGCGGAGTATGGGATTGACGCGCATCCGCGTGCCGATGCGCCGGGCGTCTACGTTGGCGAAATGAAGATCTGCTCTCTGGGGCTACGTATTCGTAAAGGTTGTTCCTTCCACGGTCTGGCATTGAATATTAATATGGATCTTACGCCTTTCCAGCGCATAAACCCCTGCGGCTACGCCGGCATGGAAATGACGCAAATGCGCCAGTGGGTCGATACCGCTACGCCAGAAAATATACGTCCCGTGCTTCTGAAGAATGTGTTAGCGCTACTTAACAATCCCCCGCACGAATATATCCCTGCTTAATATATCATCCAGAATGGCTCGATAATTTGACGGGCCACTGTTTATTTACCGCTTTTACGCTTTACAATAATCCGCAGATTCTATATTTTCGAAGCGCCCGAATATTGCCCTTACATATTATTTAGCCTCCGGACAGCACGGCATACACAGGCTAAGTAACTTGAGTGATAATCACACAACTGTTTGTTTTTGATAAACAAGTGGAACAAAAGCAACACTTTACGAATCTCTACAAGCATAATAAATAAATTGAACTATCATTCATGTTGTGAATGTATACGGAGTGAAAGCGTGGAGTATAATAATTTACCAGCCAAACGCCTGAATGACCCTGGTGGCGAAGATAAGCCGCAAATTTTTCGGACTTTACGTAATATTGATCTCAATTTACTGACTATTTTTGAGGCAGTATATGTCCATAAGGGTATCGTTAATGCTGCGAAAATTCTTAATCTCACGCCATCGGCAATAAGTCAGTCAATTCAAAAGCTACGGGCTATATTTCCCGACCCCTTATTTATCCGTAAGGGCCAGGGCGTCACGCCAACGGCCTATGCGACACATCTCCACGAATACATCAGCCAGGGGCTGGAGTCGATTCTGGGTGCGCTGGATTTAACCGGAAGCTATGACAAACAGAGAACCATCACCATCGGCTGCTCCCCTTCTGTCGGCGTGCTGGTGATGCCCGCGATCTTCCAGGCCGTGAAAGAGCATGCGCCTCAGCTTCTGCTTCGCAATGTGCCTCTTAACGAACCTGACGTTCAGCTTGCTCAGTTCCAGACGGACCTGGTCATCGAAAGCGGCAGCTTTAGCGCCCGAGCGCTGGGGCAAAATGTGCTTTACGCGGATAACCTGGTGCTGGTTTGCCGCAAGCAGCACCCCGTCCTCAGCGAGCCGTTATCCATTGAAAACCTGCGCAACTACGACCACTCGTCTTTCATGACCGAAGGACAGTCTAACCACGCTCTGCGTCAGCGTATTGACGAAATTTTCCCGGAACGTCAGATCAGTTTCAGCAGTTACAATATGTTCACCACCGCATCCCTGATTGGTAGCAGCGATATGCTGTGCATCATGCCTTCACGCCTGTATAACCTGCTGCGGAAATGCTGGCCGCTGGAGAGTATTCCGCTAAGCCAGCTCAATGCAGAATCTATCGAGATTTCACTGCATTACAACAAGCTCAGCTTGCGCGATCCGGTACTGGAAAACGTCATCCGCATTATCCGTCAGGCCTTCTGACAGAGCGTACCCGTACACGTCCCTGCCGCTCGCAGGGCAAAAGGCACAAAACAACAACTATTTTACAAATTGGCGACCTGGCAGGCTGCTTTAACGCCCCTATAAATGATATACTGCCTGTCGTTCGTTCAAAAATAGTTGATAAATACAACATTCCCTTGAATTGAAACGCTTTCCTTCGATATTCGCAACTGGAACACGCACGCTATGAGTAAACCCATTGTGATGGAACGCGGTGTAAAATACCGCGATGCCGATAAAATGGCCCTTATCCCGGTTAAAAACGTGGCTACAGAGCGCGAGGCGCTGTTAAGAAAACCGGAATGGATGAAAATCAAACTTCCGGCAGACTCTTCGCGTATCCAGGGGATCAAAGCGGCGATGCGTAAGAATGGCCTTCACTCTGTTTGTGAAGAAGCCTCTTGCCCGAACCTTGCTGAATGTTTCAATCACGGCACCGCGACGTTTATGATTCTGGGTGCCATCTGTACCCGCCGCTGCCCATTCTGCGACGTGGCGCATGGCCGCCCGGTGGCCCCCGATGCCAACGAGCCGCAAAAACTGGCGCAAACCATCGCCGACATGGCGCTGCGTTATGTGGTTATCACCTCCGTTGACCGCGACGATCTGCGTGATGGCGGTGCTCAGCACTTCGCTGACTGCATTACTGCCATTCGCGAAAAAAGCCCGAACATCAAAATCGAGACGCTGGTTCCTGACTTCCGCGGCCGTATGGACCGCGCGCTGGATATCCTGACCGCGACGCCGCCAGATGTGTTTAACCACAACCTGGAGAACGTTCCGCGTCTTTACCGTCAGGTGCGTCCGGGAGCCGACTATAACTGGTCTCTGAAGCTGCTGGAGCGCTTTAAAGAAGCACATCCGCATATCCCGACCAAGTCAGGTCTGATGGTTGGTCTGGGTGAAACTAATGACGAAATCATCGACGTCATGCGCGATCTGCGCCGCCACGGTGTGACCATGTTGACGCTCGGCCAGTATCTGCAGCCAAGCCGTCACCACCTGCCGGTACAGCGCTACGTGAGCCCGGATGAATTTGACGAGATGAAAGCCGAAGCGCTGGCGATGGGCTTTACCCACGCGGCTTGTGGTCCATTTGTTCGTTCTTCTTACCATGCGGATATGCAGGCGAAAGGCGAAGAAGTCAAATAACGCCGTAATATTCATTTACAGTAATGCAAAAAAACCGGCCTCATGAGCCGGTTTTTTTTCGCAAGCCCTCAGGCATTGCCGTTACTCTTTGTGGGAAAGCTTCTCTGCCGGGATGTCGTCAGCGCTTTTCTTCGCAGCTGCGTCATCGTCGTTCATCGCTTTCTTAAAGCCTTTGATGGCAGCCCCCAGGTCACCACCCAGCGTGCGTAACTTCTTGGTACCAAACAGCAGGACGACCAGTGCGGCAACCACCAGCAGTTTGGTAATACTAATCTCACCCATAGATACCTTCTTTACTTAAAACAGGCTGCATTCAGCGCCAAAACCCGATCGTATTAACGGTCATTTGGCGCGTGCACACAATAGCAATCTGTAACAAGGTGAATCAAGCATTGTTGAAAAAAACATCACAATAATTGCGGTGGCGCAAAGCGACGGTTGCGAAGAACAGGTAATTGCTGACGCGCAAGCGCAACTCTTTCTAAAATTATCTCCGCCATCAGCATAACCGGCGCTTCCGCTGCGGCGGCAATCGTCACTCCCAGGGGATCAACCACCCTGCTCTGCCCGATGTTTTTATTGCCGCACTCCCCGGCGGCAACAACATAACAGGTCGTGTCCAGCGCGCGTGCCGCAAGCAGCGTAGCCCAGTGTTGCTCTTTTAGCGGCCCCTTAACCCATGCGGCGGGCAATACCAGCACCTTCGCCCCCTGCAGCGCCAGATGCACCGCCAGCTCCGGGAAACGCAGGTCATAGCAGGTCATCAACCCCACCTTAAACCCGTCGATATCAATGAGCGGTGGGACGACATCTCCCGGATCAACGCGTCGCGACTCCTGGATGCTGAACGCATCATAGAGATGAAGCTTGGCGTAGCGCGCAACAATGGCACCGTCACGAATAGCCACCAGCGTATTCACTGCGCGACCCGGCGTTGAGGGAACGTGCACGGTTAAGACGGTGGTCATCGTACTGCCTACGCTCTGAGCGAGCAGCTGTTGTAAAAATTCGCCGTCAAGGGCCTGTGCGGACTTCACGGACAAATCCGGGTCGTTATCATCCCTTGCCAGCAACGCCTCAGGAAGCACCAGCAGCGACGCGCCTTTCTGTCGGGCCTGTATCATCAGGTTAACGCACTGCACTGCGTTAACCCGCCAGTCAGGCGTGACCGCAAACTGCCCTACCGCAACATACATATTTGTCCCCTCATTATAAACAGCGTTAAACTCGCCACTCTTACACATCAAATAGCAGGTATTTAGCGTGTTACAACTCCTTTTAGCTGTTTTTATTGGTGGAGGCACGGGGAGCGTTGCGAGGTGGTTACTGAGTATGCGGTTTAATCCCCTGCACCAGGCGATTCCATTAGGAACGCTGGCCGCCAACCTGATTGGTGCTTTTATTATTGGTATGGGGCTGGCCTGGTTTAACCGGATGACGCACATCGATCCTATGTGGAAAGTCTTGATTACCACCGGCTTCTGCGGCGGTTTGACCACCTTTTCAACCTTTTCCGCGGAAACGGTTTTTCTCTTTCAGGAAGGACGTATCGGCTGGGCGCTGGTGAATATCGCGATCAACATGATCGGATCTTTCGCGATGACGGGGATCGCATTTTGGCTTTTTTCCTCTGTAAGCACGCATTAACTGCCGGAGCGTTAATGTTGGCTTAATTTTTCTCTGTCACTCTGAAGGCAATACTGAACGAGGGTGACAAATGAAACAGAGTCTGATGAGCGCAGGCATGGTGTTGTTGAGCGTACTGATCGTGGCCAGCTTCCTGAAAATTTACCTGCTTGGCTGATTCATAACGAAAAAAACCCGCTCAATGAGCGGGTTTTGAAATTCTTGCTGACGCGTCTGAATTACAGAGCGATTACGTTAGCAGCAGAAGGGCCTTTGGCACCGTTAGTGATTTCGAACTCTACACGCTGACCTTCAGCCAGAGTTTTGAAACCATTAGACTGGATTGCAGACGAACACGTCTTTGCTGCCATCTTCAGGAGTAATGAAACCGAATCCTTTGGACTCATTAAACCACTTAACGTTACCTTTAATCTTAGACATCAAAATTACCTTTACATTAAAAAACGACACAAATGCTGTGTCGGTTACCAGTACATCAATTGTGGGACCTTTTGTCCAGCGGATCTTTGACAAAAAGTGACTAAAGTCGCGTTAATTTTCACTGACAGATTTTTATCGCTTACGAATCAACGGCTGCACGTTTTTTCACCACCAGGTAATGTTTTGTCAGTTAAAACTGAAAACGCATCCAGGCGAAGTAAACGTTACCGTTGTTATACGTTCCCGGAATGTAGGTCATCTGGAACGTTGCAGGGCCGTAACCAACAGAGGCCAGAGGCAGCAATACGGGGATCGGAATGTACTTCCAGTTGTCGCGCGCGGTCACCCCGGCGGTATAGCCCAGACCAACGTGGAAGTTCTCATCCGCCAGCGGGCGCCAGGTTTTTTCCCAGCCGTAGCCGCCAATCGGTTCCCACTTGTTAAAGGAGTCTTTGAAGGCCATCAGGTAGATGCCATGCCAGTTTCCTTTTTCATCCCAGCGCGACTGACCAAAACCCGCTCCCCAGGGACGCTCGTTGTATTTATCCGTTTTCTCTTTGTCGTAAGCAAAGCGCGCATGCCACGTTATTGCCGGGACATAGAGATCATAATGTTCAGGCGCTGACCAGGTCTGCGAAACATTATCCGTAAAAGTAGAGAACCAACCTTTATCCGTCGCGTTGTTCTCTGCCTGTGCAACCGAAGAAAACGTTAACTGGCCAATAATAAACAATAAAATAGAGAAAAAAGTATTACGTACAATCACAATGCAATTACCATTCTTGATATTCGAGGCAAAGTTTAACATAGAATAATTGAACCAAGCCTTAACGGCATCACCCCTACTCTTAAATATCAGCCCGCTTTTCGGCAATATTCTTAAAGCGGCGTTCTGCTTATCCCGAATAAACCCACATCATGTACGCCTAATGTCTGTTAACGGTCTCCAGTACTAACAGGCCAGACCACACAAAAGTTTAACATTTTGTTATCATTACATAGACATGTTACGCTGTCTTTGCCGGTCAAGATCCTTATGACATAAATGCCTTACCCATGGCAAAAACGCTGTTATGCTGTTCGTTAGTCGTCTGTTTATTGATTTTAGTCAGCAAGG
Organism: Enterobacter bugandensis; assembly: GCF_900324475.1. Taxonomy (NCBI): domain Bacteria; kingdom Pseudomonadati; phylum Pseudomonadota; class Gammaproteobacteria; order Enterobacterales; family Enterobacteriaceae; genus Enterobacter; species Enterobacter bugandensis. The sequence continues at coordinate 1,314,698 of NZ_LT992502.1, read as the reverse complement.
GCGGGCCATTAATTCGGCACATTTTCATCCTTCATTTTTATATTAATTTTTTATATCTCAGGGCAGAAAGACACAGGGGAAATCATGCTTACGTTTATCGAACTCCTAATTGGGGTCGTCGTCATTGTGGGTGTAGCTCGCTACATCATTAAAGGATACTCAGCCACGGGCGTTTTATTTGTCGGTGGTTTAACGCTGCTGATAATCAGCGCAGTAATGGGTCATCAGGTTTTACCTGCCAGCGCAGCCAGCACGGGCTACACCGCCACGGATATTGTTGAATATATTAAAATCCTGCTCATGAGCCGCGGTGGCGATCTGGGTATGATGATCATGATGCTGTGCGGTTTTGCAGCCTATATGACCCATATCGGCGCGAACGACATGGTTGTGAAGCTTGCCTCGAAACCCCTGCAGTACATTAACTCGCCGTATCTGTTGATGGTTGCCGCCTATTTCCTCGCCTGCCTGATGTCGCTGGCCGTTTCATCGGCAACCGGGCTTGGCGTACTGTTAATGGCCACGCTGTTCCCGGTGATGGTAAACGTGGGGATCAGCCGTGGGGCAGCGGCGGCAATTTGCGCCTCCCCGGCGGCCATTATTCTCTCCCCGACGTCAGGTGACGTTGTGCTGGCGGCGAAAGCAGCCGAAATGTCGCTTATCGACTTCGCCTTTAAAACCACGCTGCCGATCTCGATTGTCGCCATTGTGGGAATGGGTATCGCGCATTTCTTCTGGCAGCGCTATCTCGATAAAAAAGAGAACATCAGCCATGAAATGATGGATGTAAGCGAAATCACCACCACGGCGCCGGCGTTCTATGCCATTTTGCCGTTCACGCCGATTATCGGCGTGCTCATTTTTGACGGGAAATGGGGCCCGCAGCTGCACATTATTACTATCCTGGTTATCTGTATGCTGTTAGCCGCTGTGCTGGAGTTCGTGCGCGGTTTCAACACCCAAAAAGTCTTCTCCGGCCTTGAGGTCGCGTATCGCGGTATGGCAGATGCGTTTGCTGGCGTGGTGATGCTGTTGGTTGCAGCAGGTGTCTTTGCCCAGGGTCTGAGCACGATCGGCTTTATCCAGAGCCTGATCTCCATCGCCACATCGTTTGGCTCGGCCAGTATTATCCTGATGCTGGTCCTGGTGGTACTGACCATGCTGGCAGCAATGACCACCGGTTCCGGGAATGCGCCATTTTACGCCTTCGTTGAGATGATCCCTAAGCTGGCTCACTCGTCCGGTATCAACCCGGCTTATCTTTCCATTCCCATGCTCCAGGCCTCAAACCTGGGTCGTACCATCTCGCCTGTCTCAGGCGTGGTGGTAGCGGTCGCCGGGATGGCCAAAATCTCGCCGTTTGAAGTGGTGAAACGCACGTCAGTGCCGGTGCTGGTTGGGCTAATCATCGTCATTATTGCTACCGAAGTGCTGGTTCCCGGCGCCGCCTAAGTGAAATTCCTGATTACCTAAAAGCGCCTGCGGGCGCTTTTTGTGCTTTAATAACCCACAAAAATGAATTGCGCACAACCAATCAGGAAATCACATGTTCAGGAAGGATATCGTTATCCCGTCTGGCGCAGTAGCGCTTGCACTCAGTCTCTTCTCAGCACAGGCCGACCCCCTCAAGGCCACGCAGTACGGCGATTTCGATCGCTATGTGCTGGCTTTATCCTGGCAAACGGGATTTTGTCAAAGCATGGTCGAGCGTAACCGCAATGAACCGGATGAATGTCGTCTGCAAAAAGAGCGCGAAAATAAAACCGATTTTCTGACCGTTCACGGGCTATGGCCCGGCCTGCCGAAATCTATTGCCGCACGCGGCGTGGATGAACGTCGATGGATGCGGTTTGGCTGCGCCACGCGCCCTATCCCGAACATGCCGGAAGTGAAGGCCAGCCGCAAATGCGCAGCAGCCGAAACCGGGCTGTCGCTTTCCGGCGCGGCTAAGCTGAACGAGGTCATGCCGGGCGCGGGTGGAAACTCCTGTCTGGAACGTTACGAATATGCCAAACATGGCGTCTGCTTTGGTTTTGATCCCGATGCCTATTTCGGCACCATGGTGAGAATGAATCAGGAAGTGAAAAACAGCGCCGTCGGTCATTTCCTTGCGGAAAATTACGGTAAAACCGTCAGCCGGAGTGATTTTGACAACGCCGTTGCCAAAACCTGGGGCAAGGAAAATATCAAAGCCTTCAAGCTGACCTGCAACGGTAATCCGGCGTATCTGACCGAGATGCAAATTTCACTCAAAGCAGACACCATTAACGCCCCGCTTTCCGCGACATCCTTTGCTCCGCAGCCGCATCCAGGCAACTGCGGAAAACAATTTGTCATTGATAAGGCCGGTTACTGATCGCCCACCACCGGTCGCACCATGTCAAACCGGTGTTCGTCACTGATGCCATAGTAAGCCGTCGGCCCACCCGCACGCAGGATGGGCTGCGCTTTCGCCGTCTGGTATATCCCCTCTTCCAGCAGCGTTTCGGCAATATGGATCCCGACCACTTCTCCCAGCACCAGCCAGGTATCCACCGGCGTACCGTCGGCGCCGGTAAGCTGAATGCACTGAGACAGGCGGCACTCAAAGTTGACCGGGCTTTCCGCCACGCGGGGGGCGCTCACCAGCTGGCTTGCCGCAGGCGTTAATCCGGAAAAGGTAAATTCGTCCTGGTCGTGAGGCAGCATGGCAGAGGTCTGATTCATCGCTTCCGCAAGATCGCGCGTTGCCAGATTCCAGACAAACTCCTTTGTTTCAACAATATTACGCACGCTGTCCTTCCAGCCGTTGCTGGAAAAGCCAATGATCGGCGGGCGATAGTTAAAGCAGTTGAAGAAGCTATACGGCGCAAGGTTGAGCTGACCGGCCTGGTCGCAAGAGGAGATCCAGCCAATCGGACGGGGGCCGACAATGGCGTTCAGCGGGTCATGCGGCAGGCCATGCCCCTGAGACGGTTGGTAGAAGTACATAGCGCTCTCTCGTTGGTAAGGGCTGCGGCGAATGATGTTTCGCGCAGCGCCCGGGTTCAGAACATACAGCGTAACGCAATCCGCCAGGAATGAAGACTGAATAAATTTCAGTGAAAATTCATATGGCACATGAATGTGACCTTCATCACTTCAAACTTGCGCGTTCAGCCAGTATCATCGGGAGAGTTAAACCCTCGCTGCCAGACGGCGAGGGTTTTCTTTTGGATTGGTTTCTGCGTTAGACGCAGCATTAACGACATGGAGTAAAAAATGTCCAGACCTACAATCATCATCAACGAGCTCGACGCAGAACGTATCGACAGGCTGCTGGAAAAAGCAGAATTCGCCTCACTTCCGGTGGCCGATGCCCTGAATGAGGAACTCGACCGGGCGCAGATGTGCACGCCTGAGACGATGCCGCATAACGTGGTCACCATGAACAGCCAGGTGAAATTCCGCAACCTGACCACCGGTGAAGAACTGACACGTACGCTGGTTTACCCGGCTCAGATGACGAACAGCAGCGCGCAACTTTCGGTTCTTGCGCCGGTGGGGGCCGCACTGCTGGGGCTGCGCACGGGAGATACCATCCACTGGGACTTGCCGGGCGGTGCTTCCACCCATCTGGAAGTGCTGGAGCTGCTCTACCAGCCAGAAGCCGCGGGCGATTACCTGCGTTAATGTCATTCTGAACAAACGCGACCCGCGTTGCACAGAGGATGCGCCTGCATCCTCTTTCCGCAAATTCACCCGATTTTCCTGTATCGCGCTAAAAGGCCTTAATCCACGCTTAATCTGTTGTGATGCTGCGAGGATGGACATGTGTGAGATACTGGTTATCACACTTATTTTTCTGATTATTGTGGCGATCATCGTCACGGCCGTGCTCTACCTTGAACGCCACAAGTAAGCGCGTATTCTTACACCACTCCGCCCGGGAACGCATTCACCAGGCCCTTAACTTTTTGCTCAGCGGCCTCAGGCGTTTCCGCGCCGGGCACCAGAATCACCTTCCGGCACTCCTCCTCCCGTTTTTCGAAAATCTTATAGGCACGTTCCGCATCCGTCAGGGGGAGATAATGCGTCACAATCTCTTCCGGCGTCAGCAGCCCTTTTTCGATCAGCGGTAACAGTTCGCCCAGCCAGGCGTGGACGTGCGTCTGGCCCATCTTAAACGTCAGCCCTTTATCGAAGGCATCCCCAAACAGGAAGCCATGAATAAACCCGGCATACACGCCAGGTACGCTGACCACCCCGCCGCGCCGGACGGCAGCGATACACTGACGCAGCGCTTTGCCGCTGCTGCCCTCAATTTTAAGGTTGCTGAGGATCGTCTCCGTGGTGCTGCCCTTGGCTTCGAACCCGACGGCATCAATGACGGCATCGACACCCCGCTGCCCGGCGGTTTGCTCGATTATCTTTTCCGCCGCGTCGTTATCATCATCAAAATTGATGGGGATAGCACCGTAGCGCGCCTCGGCAAACCGCAGCCGATAGGGGTGATGGTCGATAACAAAAATCTGCTCAGCCCCTAACAGCCGTGCGCAGGCAATTGTCAACAACCCCACCGGACCGGCACCGAAAACGGCGACGCTGGAGCCTTTTTCAATCTGCGCATTTTTTGCCGCCTGCCAGGCGGTGGGTAAAATATCAGAAAGAAACAGGGCCTTATCATCGGAGAGCAGCTGCGGCACCTTAAACGGTCCGACGTTGCCTTTCGGCACGCGCACATATTCCGCCTGCCCTCCCGGCACGCCGCCGTAGAGATGGCTATAGCCAAACAGCGCTGCCGGCGCGGGAATTTGCTTTTTGTTCAGCGCAGCGCCCTGCCCGGCATTGGTATTCTCACAGGCAGCGTACTGCTGCAGACGGCAAAAGAAGCAGTCACCGCAGGCGATGACAAAGGGGATCACCACGCGATCGCCTTTTTGCAGGTCCTTTACCTCTCGTCCGCACTCGACGATCTCGCCCATAAATTCATGTCCAAAAATGTCGCCGTGCTGCACCTTTGGGATCTTTCCACGATAGAGATGCAGGTCGGAGCCGCAAATCGCCGTGGCCGTGACGCGCAGGATGATATCGTCGGGCTGTTCAATGATGGGATCGGGGACATTCTCAACGCGAACATGGTGCGGACCGTGGTACGTGAGTGCTTTCATGCGACCTCCGAAAGGTTTCAGGTAAGTTTATAAAGGGTAGCTACCCCTGAAAGTCTGCCGGGAAATACGCGCCTTTTGAGATTTATCCTGGCGAGAGAGGAAAAGTGCCGAAGCGCTTACAGAAACCATTCATATTTTGTGGTTGAATGTATCCAGCGTTTATAAACAAGGAGAAACGGTTATGTATAAGACAATCATTATGCCGGTTGATGTTTTCGAAATGGAACTGAGCGACAAAGCTGTTCGCCACGCGGAATTCCTCGCGCAGCAGGACGGAATTATTCATCTTTTACACGTCTTACCGGGCTCTGCCAGCCTGAGCCTGCACCGCTTTGCCGCCGACGTGCGTCGCTTTGAGGAGCACTTACAGCACGAAGCCGAAACGCGGCTTCAGACCATGGTCGGACATTTCAGCATCGACCCTTCCCGCATCAAAACCCACGTCCGGTTCGGTAGCGTGCGCGATGCCGTCAATGAACTGGCCGCGGAGCTGAATGCAGACGTGGTGGTGATCGGTTCACGTAATCCTTCCATTACCACTCACCTGCTGGGATCGAACGCCTCCAGCGTGATCCGCCACACCCATATTCCGGTGATGGTGGTCCGGTAAATACCCACAAAAAACCCCGCTTTCGCGGGGTTTTGTTTATCAGTACAGGTGACCAATATTGACGATGGTGCTGACGGTATCGCCGAAGAAGGTCAGGCGGCTGAGCACCACGCCCACCAGCAGGAGCGCAAACACCGCTTTCTGCATCGGCTGGCGCTTCAGCGATAACGCGCCACCCACAACGCAGCACAGCAGGCTGCCCAGATAGAGCGGCGAGCTTAACCAGGCGTGAGCGGTCATTTTCATGATGGTACCGCCGCTGAGCCACATCACCGGCGCGGCAATCAGCAGCGCCATCAGGGCGATAATCCCCTGGCGCAGCGCGGCGTTTGATCCTTTCAGCCCGAGCAGCGGCGTTGCGGCACAGCCCATCACCCAGACCGTCGCAAAGAACAGCATCATGGTGATGCCGTTGGCAATGGCCTGCATCGCCGGTGCCGCGTAGGTCATTCCCTGCACCACCACCAGCAGGATCCCGAACAGGGACGCCAGCAGCGCTGCGCCTTTATTTCCCTTACTCAGGAAGGCCAGCCCAATCATGGCGCCGTACAGGGTCGCGCCCAGAATTTCGCGGCTCAGCCAGGCATGTTTCAGGTTAATCAACGCGTTGTATGCGTGTTCCGGGTGCGCCAGATGCAGCACCGCGGCAATGGAGGCTACGCCCAGAATCAGCCCGGTAATCAGCCAGTGAAGGCGGGTGCCATGCACTTCACCACGCAGCGTACGCCAGGTCAGGAGCAGCGTCATCCCGACGGACATCTGGCTTAGCACGGTAAAAATCACCAACGGCAGTTCGTACTTTTCCATTATTTATCCCCCGGCTGTTTTGGCTGACGGGCCAGAATGAAGCGCGTACCCGGATTAAGCTGAGGCATCTTCGGGAAGCCCGGCGGATACTGCACGGCATTGTTCGGCAGCGGATCGGCATCCAGATCGATAATCGACAGGGCACCGACCGGGCACGCGTTCACGCAGGCCGGAGCCATACCGATATCCAGACGTTCATAGCACATGCTGCACTTCTCCGCCTTTTGCGTCTCTTCATTGAAGCGCGGCGCGCCGTACGGGCAGTTACGGATGCAGTTTTTACAGCCGATACAGCGTTCAGGGTTATGGACCACCACGCCGTCATCACGTTTGGTGTAGGCTTCCACCGGGCACGCCGCCAGACAGGCCGGGTTTTCACAGTGGTTACAGGCCAGCGAGAAAAACGCACGCTCCTCATGCGGATAAATTTCTTTATCCAGCGGATAGACATAGCGCCAGTAGCGATCCGGCTCAAGCTGGTTAAAGCTCTTGCAGGCCATGGCGCATCCGCGGCAGCCAATACATTTATCACTGTTCACTAAAAATGCGCGTCTCATGCGTCTGCTCCTTCATTCGCGATAAGGGCAATGTCGACAAACTGGCTGTGGATCGCCGCGCCAGGCGCGCCGGTTGCCATCTTGCCCATATCGGCTGGCGTATCTTTCACGACGTTCTGCACGTTGTACTTAAGCTTGTTAAACCAGGACTCATACATCACCAGGAAATCTTCCGGCACGTTGGTGGTAATCTTCGCCCGCAGCTCCACTTCGCCCACGTCGTTAAACACGCGGACTTTCGCCAGCTCGCGAATCCCCTTCTTGTGCGCGGCGGCTGGGTGGATATAGACAAACGGCTCCGGCCAGAAGACCTGCATCCAGTCGAGGTTGACGAACTGAGAGTGGAGGCCGTACTGCAAATGCGGGGTAAACAGATGGAACGGCAGCTTGCCCTCCGCGGCAGGCAGATACTCCGGCAGCGCTTTATGGCCGTTCTTTTCACACAGCTCGGAGAGGAACTCATACTTGCCCGATGGCGTTTTAAACTTGCGGTCGTGCCAGGCCGCCGAGCTGACCATTTTGGCTTTCACCGGCCCATCCAGCAGATCGTCCCAGGAGCGGATACCGAACTGCTTCGCCATGCCCTCATTGAACTCAAGGTCGAGCCATTTTTTCTGGTCAATGTCCTGCGGGAAGGTACAGGAGCCCGGCTCCATTTTGTTGATGGTACGCGAGAGCAGCACGGCAATATCCAAATCGCTCTTGCACTCGTACATCGGTTTAATGGCCGGTTCATTCACCGAAAGCCAGTAATGCCAGTAAGACGACGACAGGTTCCAGTGCTCAAAGGTGGTCGTCACCGGCAGCACAATATCGGCATGCTGCACCGTCTCGTTGAAGAACTGATCGACGCAGACCACCATCTCCAGCTTGCTGAAGGCTTTTTCCATTTTGTTGCGGTCAAAGTCCTGCGCGAACGGGTTCTTGCACGCCACCCACAGCATACGAATGGGCGGATCGTTGGCATCTAGAATGCTCTGCGCGGTCTGGTTCAGGTTCAGCGCGCGGTCGGAATAGTGGCTCTTTTCGCCGCTGTCGCTGACGAACTCCCCTACCGGGCCGCTTTCTCCCACCATGCCAACAGATCCGACCGGTGGCTTCTGCGTCATCGCATGATAGTTGTAGCCCCAGGTCTGCAGATGGCCGTAGCGGGCACCGCCGCCTTCCACACCGATGTTGCCTGTCATGGCAACAAAAGCGTCAATGGCGCGCACGTTCGCCCCACCGTTGACGTGGCGCTGCATCCCGTAGCCGATCCAGACGGTGGCAGGTTTTACCGCGGTGAACTCTTCCGCCAGGTGGCGAATCACCTCTGCCGACAGGCCACAGATTTCAGATGCCCACTCCACGGTGATATTGCTGCGCAGATACTGTTCAAATTCCGGGAAACCGTGCGCGAAGTTGTTCACAAACTCCTGGTCGACGCGGCCAATATCCAGCAGGTGCCGCGCCATTCCCAGCGCCAATGCGCCGTCCGATCCCGGGCGCACGCGCAGATACAAATCGGCTTTCGCGGCGGTTTGCGAGAACAGCGGATCAATGACCACCACTTTCGCCCCTTTCTCACGCGCCTGATAGATGTACTTCATGGTATGCATGGAGCACCAGGCCGGGTTTGCCCCCCAGATAATGATGTATTTGGCTTTCACCAGATCTTCCGGGTCGTTACACCACATGTCGCCCATGTCGTAGTGCTGGGCATCGATCCCTGCTGGCCAGCATGGCGTACCAGCGAACCGCGTGGTGTAACCGAGAGAAGACATCATCCCCTCCACGGCATAACTCATCACGCCCAGGTTGCCGGAGTATTTCGACAGCGCCAGACCGAGCATAGACCCGTCTTTCTTTTTAATCTCCAGCATCTTGCTGGCAATGCGCTGCATGGCCTCATCCCAGGAGATGCGACGCCATTTACCGCTGCCGCGCCCATCCTGGATCATCGGGTATTTAATACGGTCCGGGGAGTAGACCCGGCGCGGGTAGGTCAGCCCTTTCACACACGGGGCACCGTGTGTAAACGTGGACTCGCTTGCCCCGTCAACGAAGGTGATGACGTCATCTTTGACCCAGGTTTTTAAGCTGCAGGTGTCGTAGCAGTTACGCGGGCAAGCGTTACGGAAAATTTTGTAGGTTTTTGGGTTAAACGGAATGGGGGGCTGTGCCATGGCACATCGGGATGATAATAGTCCGCCGGGTAATGCGGCAACGGTACCCAGCGCAATCAGTCCTTTTAAAAAGGAGCGCCGGTTTAGCAGCCCTTTATCAATACTCATAATATTACTCTCGTCTTTAATTCATCAAACCAATTAGTCATCTGCAACGCGAGACATTTAATTGCGGTTGTTTTCGCGCAACCCTTTATTTTTGCGATAAATGCGGGGAGCCATAATTCAAGATGCCCCTGCACAAAGCGGGCGAGTGCGTCATGATATTGCGGCGAATGTCTGGCATGCGCGGAGAGCATCACCACCAGCTCCATTTCATAGCTGACGTGATCGTCGGGAACGCTATTTTCCCCGGTCACAAAAAGCCCGATGCTGCGCAGGAATTCGCGTACGCTCAGCGTTGTAGCGCCCATCAGCAGAGGCTCTTCGTCCAGATACACCGAGGCATAAGGCGGCGCCAATAGCGTTGCAGGGCCGACAAACAGGGCGTTGAAATCATACTCAACCTCTAACGCCTCATCCTGCTGCCAGGTTTCACTTTCCGGGAATAAAGGATGTAACGAAGCGCATCGCGATGCCATGTCCGCCACGTTAAAGAAATCACGAAACATCAATCCCTTTATTTCAAATGGGGTTAACGTCTCATATATTGAAGAAGTAGATGTATCTTTGTCATTCATATTAAATATAAATATTTATCGCTATAAAAAACGACAAGATATTATCAGCAGGCTTATTATTTTCTTTGATCGAAGCAGGTAATTAACGCATGAAGGGGTTAATAACGAGGATAATTGAGGGTAAAAAAATCTAAAAAAAAGCCACCTCATAAAGAGGTGGCTACTGCAGGTATGTCTTACTTTCTTTTATTATGCGGTTTTGGTGCGGATCAGGTAGTCAAACGCGCTCAGGGACGCTTTTGCACCTTCGCCAGTCGCGATGATGATCTGCTTGTACGGCACGGTGGTGCAGTCGCCCGCGGCAAACACGCCCTTCACGCTGGTTTCACATTTCGCATCGATGATAATCTCGCCCATGCGGTTGCGCTCAATCGCGCCTTCCAGCCAGGTGGTGTTCGGCAGCAGGCCAATTTGTACGAAGATCCCCGAAAGCTGAACGCTATGAACGTCGCCGCTTACGCGGTCACGGTACTCCAGACCGGTCACTTTGCTGCCGTCGCCCTTCACTTCCGTGGTCTGCGCGTTCAGCACGATGTCAACGTTTTTCAGGCTGCGAACTTTATCCTGCAGCACCTGGTCGGCCTTCATCTCAGGCGCGAACTCCAGCAGCGTCACGTGTTCAACAATCCCCGCCAGGTCGATAGCCGCTTCCACACCGGAGTTACCACCGCCGATCACCGCCACCCGTTTGCCTTTAAACAGCGGGCCGTCACAGTGCGGGCAATAGGTCACGCCTTTGGTACGGTATTGATCTTCGCCCGGCACATTCATGTTGCGCCATTTTGCCCCGGTGGCAACGATCACGCTTCGAGCTTTCAGCACCGCGCCAGAGGCGGTTTCAATCTGGTGTAAGCCCCCTTCCACCGCCGCCGGAATCAGCTTGCTGGCGCTCTGGCTGTCGATCACATCTACCTCGTAATCGCTGACATGAGCCTTCAGCGCACCGGCCAGCTTCTGACCTTCGGTTTTTGGTACGGAAATGTAGTTTTCAATGTCCACGGTATCCAGCACCTGTCCGCCAAAGCGTTCGCCCATAAGACCGGTACGAATACCTTTACGTGCAGAGTAAACCGCTGCCGCCGCGCCCGCAGGGCCGGAACCGACAATCAGCACATCGTACGCATCGCGTTTGTTCAGTTCTTCCGCCGCGCGTTTTTCCGCGCCGGTATCCACTTTGGCGACGATTTCCGTCAGCGTCATGCGGCCCTGGCCGAACTCCTGACCATTCAGATACACCGCCGGAACACCCATCACGTTGCGATCGGTGATCTCATTCTGGAAAGTACCGCCGTCAATCGCCGTATGCTTGATGCGCGGGTTCAGAACCGACATCAGGTTCAGCGCCTGCACCACGTCCGGACAGTTGTGGCAGGAGAGCGAGTAATAGGTTTCAAACTCAAAATCACCGTCGATATCGCGGATCTGCTCCAGCAGCGCCTGCGCTTCTTTTGACGGATGACCGCCGGTCCACAGCAGCGCCAGCACCAGTGAGGTAAATTCATGCCCCAGCGGAGAGCCGGCAAAACGCGGTCCCTTGTCCGAGCCCGGGTTAGTAATCAGGAAAGAGGGTTTACGAACCGCAAGCGAATTGTCTTCTTTGAAGGTCACTTTCGGCGACAGTTCAGCGATCTCTGCCAGCAGCTCTTTGATTTCTGCCGATTTCGCGCTGTCGTCCAGCGTGGCAATCAGCTCAACGGGTTTAGTCAGTTTCTCAAGGTAGGCCTTGAGCTGGGTTTTCATATTGGTGTCGAGCATAGTTCTTCCCTCTCTTAAGACGTCATCATGCAAGCTGCCTTTGCGGGCGGCCTGAATGCAACTTGCATCATGGTGCTGGAATGAAATGGGCGCGGGGGGCGCCCATTGATTGCCGGATGGTGAAAACTTAGATTTTACCGACCAGGTCCAGGGATGGAGCCAGGGTCGCTTCGCCTTCTTTCCATTTAGCCGGGCACACTTCACCTGGGTGAGAAGCCACGTACTGAGCCGCTTTCACTTTACGCAGCAGGTCAGAAGCATCACGGCCGATACCTTCAGCGGTAACTTCGATAGCCTGGATAATGCCCTGCGGGTCAACCACGAAGGTTGCACGGTCGGCCAGGCCTTCATCTTCACGCATGTTGTCGAAGTTACGGGTCAGGGCGCCAGTCGGGTCGCCGATCATCGCGTATTTGATTTTCGCGATGGTTTCAGAGCTGCTGTGCCACGCTTTGTGGGTGAAGTGGGTATCGGTAGACACAGAGTAAACGTCTACGCCCAGCTTCTGCAGTTCGTCGTAATGGTCAGCTACATCACCCAGTTCGGTCGGGCAAACGAAGGTGAAGTCAGCCGGATAGAAGAAGAAGACGCTCCAGCGACCTTCGGTATCTTTCTCGGTTACTTCAATGAACTCACCGTTTTTGAACGCCTGGTTTTTGAAAGGTTTAATTTTAGTGTTAATCAAAGACATCTGTACTTCCTCCGTGTTTTCGTTGAGAGCTAAGGTAACCAACTTTGCTCATCGGGGCTAATGCGTATGCTTTATCAAATCAATCAGCCAAACCTTACAACTTCAACAAGACAGCAAGGTGAACCTGCTGCGGTACTCCAGAAAGTATAAAGGCCGCCTCAACGGGCGGCCCTGATACCTGAATTCCCCGCAGGTACATTCAGTGCCAGCCGAGGCTGGCGTTGCGTTGCGCTCTACATACCTTGTATCAAGGTCGTAACAGCAGGTTGATTACACCACCAGCCCCCATCGAGAGCAATCCATCAAAAGCGCGTTCCTGCCTATGGCTGTGATAGGTTTTGACTGAGAGAAATACATTACGCTCGTAAATTAACTTTACGTAATCAATTTACGGCAATATATAAATGTCAACATTTATTAAATTGAACCCAGCCCATTCAAAGATAAAATTATCTTAATCTCACATGTAATTCTATTTCAATAATCCGATGGCGTGATATATTAAGATAACTTAAATAACACTTTAAGTTAGTTAACCACAAGGATTGTAAATGGTTAGCTTTAATCTATAGTTATCATCAATATGTTAACAACAGACTCACGGCAAACAGGATGACACATGGCAAATCTTTATGACCTTAAAAAATTCGACCTTAATTTACTGGTCATTTTTGAGTGTATCTATCAACATCTTAGCATCAGCAAGGCCGCTGAAACGCTTTACATCACCCCTTCAGCCGTCAGTCAGTCTTTGCAACGCCTGCGTGGCCAGCTTAACGATCCGCTGTTTATCCGTTCTGGCAAGGGGATCACCCCCACGACCGTCGGAACTAACCTGCACCTGCATCTTGAGCAAAACCTCAATCAGATTGAGCAGACCATCAACCTGATGCACCACACCGACATCAAGAAAAATTTTGTCATTTATTGTTCTCAGATGGTGACGCCAGGCTATCTTCTCGACCCCATTCAACTGTTAATGTCTCAGGAAAATTGTGAGGTAGAACAACGCGATATGCTTGTCTCTGCGGAGTCAGCAGAGGATTTACTGGCCTACCGTAAAGCCGATCTCATTTTTACCGTTGCGCCCGTGAATAACCGGTCCGTTGTCTGCTCGCATTTCACCACCATTCCCACCGTGATGATCTGCCGCGAAGACCATCCGAGAATTGGTACAGAAGTCTCCGCCGAGCAGTTATACAATGAGAAATTCACGATGTATCAAAGCACGAATACGGGCGTGAAGGAGTATCAGGTTCGAGCCAACGAAGCGTTCCCGGAGAGAAACATCGCGTTCCGTTCGGACTCTCTCAGTTCGCTCCTCTCTATGATCAGCATGTCTGATTTAGTCGGCTATATTCCTCTTTCCATTTTTGAAACCTATAAACACGCTTTAAAATTAAAGTCCGTAGCCGCGCCCTTCAAATTGCCCGAAGCGCAAATCTATATGGTCTACAACCGCGCGTCGTTAAACAGCAGCGTATTCGCCAGCTTTATTGAAAAATTGCATAAGTTGGCTCAATAGAATGGACGCGTCATCGCGAAGGTATTTCCAGCAAGAATAGAGTGAAGGCGTAAAATAATTAGTTGAGAATGAAAACATATAATAACATGATGGCAGTTTAATAGCATTAACGGTATTCCATACGCAGGATGCGACTCATCATGTCTATCTATAAATACCCTCTTCAGGAAAACGTTCTGGAGGCTGCTTCAGAACGCATAAACTGGACGCTGCAAAATTTTACCCGCGTGTGCGTCTCATTTTCTGGCGGAAAAGATTCAACGGTGATGCTTCATCTTGCTGCGCAACGGGCGCGGCAGCTGAACAGAAAAATAGATGTCCTCTTTCTGGACTGGGAAGCACAGTTCTCCTGCACCATTGAGCATATTGAGAACATGAGGACCCAATATCGTGACGTCATCAATCAGTTCTGGTGGGTGGCGCTGCCGATCACCACGCAAAATGCCCTCTCTCAGTACCAGCCGGAATGGCAGTGCTGGGAACCTGGCATAAGCTGGGTCAGACAGCCTCCGCCTGATGCCATCACCAGTACGTGTTATTTTGATTTTTATCAGCAGGGAATGACCTTCGAGGCCTTCGTCAGGGACTTTGCCGAATGGTATGCGCGAAGGCGCCCCGCCGCAGTGATGGTGGGCATCCGCGCCGACGAATCCTATAACCGCTTCCTGGCAATCGCCTGCGCACGCAAGCAGCGCTTTTCCGACGACAAACCCTGGACGACCGTCGCGCCCGGCGGTCATGCCTGGTATATCTATCCTCTCTACGACTGGAAAACCGCCGACATCTGGACCTGGTTTGCCAAAACGGGCTGCGCCTATAACCCCCTCTACAATCTGATGTACCAGGCCGGCGTGCCACCGCGCTACATGCGCATCTGTGAACCCTTTGGCCCGGAGCAGCGACAGGGCTTATGGCTCTATCATGTCGTTGAACCTGAACGCTGGGCCGCCATGTGCGCACGCGTCAGCGGTGTGCGCAGCGGCGGAATTTACGCGGGGCACGACAACCACTTCTACGGTCACAGAAAGATCCTCAAGCCCGACCACCTCAGCTGGCAAGAGTACGCCATGCTGCTCCTCGACAGCATGCCGCAACAGACGGCTGAACATTATCGCAATAAAGTCGCGGTGTACCTGCACTGGTATCAGAAGCGCGGGATGTCCGATCTTCCCGATACGCAGGAGGGTGATATCGGCTCAAAGGATATCCCGTCCTGGCGGCGAATATGCAAGGTTCTGCTCAACAACGATTACTGGTGTCGGGCCCTCTCCTTTAGCCCGAACAAACCAAAGCACTATCAGCGCTATAGCGAACGGATGAAATCAAAACGCAATGAGTGGGGGATCTTATGCAGCAACGACTGATTACCGAACTGGAAACCTATTTGCAGACGCTCACCGACGAGCAACGTATAGATGCCATCAATGCTTTTCGCCAGGCCATGCATCATCTCAGCCCGTTCAGCGACCAGCCCGTCGACTGCGTGCTGTGGATAAAGCAGGACGCTATCGTTGCCAACGACTACAACCCGAATAACGTGGCGCCGCCGGAAAAGCGTCTGCTGAGTCAATCGCTCGAGCTCGACGGGTTTACGCAGCCCATCGTGGTGACGGAAAGCGAGCCGGCGCATTACGAAATTGTCGATGGCTTCCATCGTCACGAAATCGGTAAAAGCAGGGCCGCGCTGAAGCGCCAGCTTCGGGGCTATTTGCCCGTCACCTGCCTGCGCAAAGATCGCCAGCAAAAGCTTGACCGGATGGCCGCCACCATCCGCCACAACCGTGCGCGGGGACGCCACCAGATCAACGCCATGTCCGACATCGTCCGGGAGCTGGCCCAGCTTGGCTGGAACGATGAGAAAATTGGTAAGGAACTGGGGATGGACAGCGACGAGGTGCTGCGCCTGAAGCAGATCAACGGCCTGCTGGAACTGTTTGCAGACCGTCGCTATTCCGAAGCCTGGACGGTGAAATAGTCAGAGCGTCGCCAGACGCTCTGCCGCCGCCAGCAGCGTCGATTCCTGCTTCGCAAAGCACAGACGAACCAGCTTATGCGGGAAGGGATCGGCGCAGAACACCGACAGCGGAATAGCCGCCACGCCCACCTCCTCCGTCAGCCACCGGCAAAAGCTGACATCGTCCAGATCGGAAATCGCGCTGTAGTCCGCCAGCAGGAAGTAGGTCCCTTCACACGGCAGAATTTCCAGACGGCTTTTGCTCAGCGCATTTACAAACAGATCCCGACGCGCGCGGTAAAAATCCGGCAGCTCGCGATAATGCTGCGGTTCGCTGCGCAGCATGTCCGCCAGCGCCAGCTGCGCGGGCGTATTGACCGCAAAGGTCAGGTACTGGTGCACCTTACGCAGCTCCGCGCTGATGGCCGCCGGGGCCACGCAGTACCCTACCTTCCAGCCGGTCATATGGTAGGTTTTTCCAAATGACGACACCGCAACCGCGCGCTCGCGAAGCTGCGGATGGGCCAGCACGCTGGCGTGCCCTTCCGCCGCAAAGCAGATGTGCTCGTAGACTTCATCGCTCAGGACGTAAATTTCCCGCTCGGCGATAGCCTGCCACAGCGCGGTAAAATCGGCCTTTTGCCACACCGTCGCCGACGGGTTGTGCGGGGTATTCAGGATCACCAGGCGCGTTTTATCACTCAGCAGCGCGGCGAACGCCTGCCAGTCCGGGCGGAAATGCGGCGGCTGGAGCGCCACACGCTTCACCACGCCACCGGAGAGTTCAACCGCAGGCGCATAGCTGTCGTAGCTTGGGTCAAAGCAGATGACTTCATCCCCCGCGCGCACCAGCGCGGTGATGGCAGCATACAGCGCTTCGGTCGCCCCTGCCGTCACCGTGATATCGCTGTTCGCATCGGGCTTATGGCCATACAGCGCCGCCGTTTTGTCGGCAATGGCTTCCCGCAGCGCCTGCACGCCGGTCATCGGCGCATACTGATTCGCACCCTGCTCCACGTGGTGCGCCAGACGTTCCTGCAAATATTTCGGACCATCGAAATCGGGGAACCCCTGCGAGAGGTTAATGGCATTGTGCTGCTGCGCCAGGGCGCTCATCTGCGTAAATATGGTGGTACCGAGATTAGGAAGTTTACTCTGCGGGATCAATACGTTATTGCTCATGTTGTCGTGCCTGCTTGTAATACTTATGTTGCTGCCACTATAACACGATGTTAGTCTTTGGCAATCAAGACGCTTAGACGTCTAAACCATATCAATATTCCTGGCCGAGGGGTAAAAGGAAATGACAGACAACCTGCTGCTCACACACCTGGTCGACGCCTGCCGCTGGATAGGCGCCAAAGGCTGGGCACCCGCCACCGGCGGTAATATGTCGGTGCGTCAGGACGAGCACCTCTGCTGGCTCAGCGAATCCGGCAAGGACAAAGGCAGCCTGACCACCGACGATTTTCTACAGGTGGAGATCGCCACCAACCGGGCGCCGTCCGGTCGAAAACCGTCGGCGGAGACCGGGCTACACACCCTTATCTATCGCCTGTTCCCGGAGGCTAACGCTGTCCTGCACGTTCATACCGTTAACGCCACGGTGCTGTCGCGTCTGGTCAAAGAAGCCGAACTGAATATCAGCGGTTTCGAGATGCAGAAATCGCTTACCGGGCAGACTACCCATCTGGATACCGTCGCCATCCCGGTGTTTGATAACGACCAGGACATCGACGCCCTCGCCTCGCGCATCGCCCATTACGCCCAGGAGCGTCCGCTTAATTATGGTTTTCTTCTGCGCGGCCATGGCTTAACCTGCTGGGGACGCGACGTGGCCGAAGCCCGCCGTCATCTGGAAGGTTTAGAATTCTTATTTGAATGCGAAATGCGTTTACGACAACTGGAGAGAGTATGATTCGCGCGATTGTGACGGATATTGAAGGAACCACCAGCGATATTCGTTTTGTCCATGATGTTTTGTTCCCCTACGCGCGTGAGCGGCTGGCGGCCTTCGTGACCGCCCAGCAGTACGCCGAGCCGGTCAAATCGATTCTGGACAACCTGCGCGATGAAATCAGCGATCCGCATGCCGGCGTCGGCGATCTCATCAACGTGCTGTTTAGCTTTATGGATGAAGACCGCAAATCGACGGCGCTCAAAGCACTGCAAGGCATCATCTGGCAGGAGGGCTACATCAACGGTGACTTTACCGGCCATCTCTACCCTGACGTTCTGCCCGCGCTGGAAAAATGGAAGGCACAAGGGATTGATCTCTATGTTTATTCCTCTGGCTCCGTTGCTGCGCAGAAACTGTTATTTGGCTACAGCGACGAAGGTGATATTACTCATCTGTTCAGCGGCTATTTTGATACCCACATCGGCGCCAAGCGCGAGGTGCAGTCTTACAAGAACATAGCGGCGCACACGGGCATCGCCCCGTCGCAGATCCTGTTCCTGTCGGATATTCATCAGGAGCTGGACGCGGCTGAACAGGCGGGTTTTCGCACCCTGCAACTGATTCGCGGTGAAGATGACGGTGCGAGCCATCACCATCAAATCCACCAGTTTGACGAGATTAATCCGGAGCAGATCCCTTCATGAGCGCATTGACCATTTATTCCGATAAAGACGCCAGCCAGCACCAGTGGCACAGCACCGACGCCGCCGAAATCGCTCAACAGCTGAACGCTAAGGGCGTGCGCTTTGAGCGCTGGGCGGCAGACCGTGATTTAGGGCAGGATCCTGCGCCCGAAGCCGTGATCGAAGCGTATCAACATGCGATCGACAAGCTGGTGGCAGAGAAAGGCTATCAGAGCTGGGATGTCATCAGCCTGCGCGCCGACAATCCGCAGAAAGAGGCGCTGCGCGCGAAGTTCCTGAACGAACACACCCACGGCGAGGACGAAGTACGCTTTTTCGTGGAAGGTGCCGGGCTGTTCTGCCTGCACATTGGCGATGAGGTGTACCAGGTACTGTGCGAGAAAAACGACCTGATTTCCGTGCCGGCGGGCACGCCGCACTGGTTTGATATGGGCTCAGAGCCGAACTTTACGGCCATTCGTATTTTCGACAATCCGGAAGGCTGGGTTGCCCAGTTTACGGGCGATGCGATCGCGGATGCGTATCCACGCCTGGCCTGATCTTTTCTCCCTCTCCCACAGGGAGAGGGTCGGGGTGAGGGCACCAGCGCGCACTAAGCGTTAAGCCCTTTCACATACTCCACCAGCTGATCCAGCACTGTCCCCCACCCTTCGTGGAAGCCCATCTGTTCATGCTGCTCGCGGATTTCCTTCGTCGGATGGCGCGCAATCGCCGTATAGCGGGTTTTCCCCTCCCCGACGTCTTCCAGCAACAAAATTGCCGTCATAAACGGCTTCTCGGCCGGTTTCCAGCCTTCGGTATAGCCGTCGGTAAACACCAGCTTTTTCCCCGGATCGATTTCCAGGAAGACACCCCGGTTATCCATCCGCTGCCCGTCCACCTCAAACACGGTGTTGAACCGCCCGCCCACGCGCAGGTCGAGGTCACATTCGGTCACCTTATGAGGAGCAGGAATGAAGAAGTTTTTGATGTGCTCGGGCGTGGTCCAGCAGAGCCAGAGCAGGTCGCGCGGTGCATCCACCACGCGCTCCAGTTTTAAGTCTGTTTCAGGATCGAGCGTCACAATGTTGTCCTCTCAGGGAACCCCCTTAAAGGATAGCCGGACTCAGGCAAATTTCCCTTCCGCCACCTCATCCGGCGTGACCACACCCGTATCCAGCACCCAGCCGCTAATCAGCGAGGCAGGCGTGACGTCGAATGCCGGATTATAGACCTGCGCGTCTTCCGGCGCCCACTGCACCGCGCCAAAGCTTCCGGCAACGCCCGTCACCTCGCTGGCGGCGCGCTGCTCGATGGGGATCGCATCCCCGTTCGGGCAGGTCGGGTCGAGCGTCGTTTGTGGGGCGGCGACGTAAAACGGAATGCCGTGGAATTTCGCCAGCACCGCCAGTGAATAAGTGCCGATTTTATTCGCCACGTCGCCGTTGGCGGCGATACGGTCTGCCCCCACCCACACGGCGTCCACCTGCCCTTTCGCCATCAGGCTGGCGGCCATGGAGTCGGTAATCAGCTGATACGGCACCCCCAGCTCGCCCAGCTCCCATGCGGTCAGCCTGCCGCCCTGCAACAGCGGACGGGTTTCATCCACCCAGACGCTGCTGACGTTACCCTCCTGATGCGCGCGGGCAATCACGCCCAGCGCCGTACCGACGCCCGCGGTTGCCAGCCCGCCGGTGTTGCAGTGGGTCAGCAGACGGCTGCCGGGCTTCACCAGCGCGCTGCCCGCTTTTGCAATCGCGTCGCAAAGCCGTTTGTCTTCGTCAATCAGGCGCAGCGCCTCAGCCACCAGCGCCGGAACGAAATCCTCTTCCCACAGCGCAAGCTTCATGCGGTCGAGGTTGTTCATCAGGTTTACCGCCGTCGGGCGGGATGCGCGAAGCGTTTCCAGCGCCACCGCCAGCTCATCGCGGCTTTTGCCGTTTTCCGCCAGCAGCGCCAGCAGCAGGCTTGCAGAGAGACCAATCAACGGCGCGCCACGCACGCGCAGAGCGTGGATATGCCCAACCAGCGCCTCCACCGTTGAGGCATCCAGCCAGCGTTTCTCCTGCGGAAGCGCCTGCTGGTCGAGAATAAAGAGCTGATTATCCGCCACCCGCAGGCTGGTCGTCTGTAATGTCTGCATGTCGTTAATTCCCTGTTGCGTTGTTGTAGCACATTGTGTCAGGATGAAATCCAGATGTATAGACGTCTACATGTCTTAATTAGTTAACTCGTGAGGAACAGGCCATGTCGCAATACCGTACCTTTACCGCTCAGGACGCCGTGGAGTATGCCAGGCAGTTTGGTGGGCTTGACGATCCGTCATCGCTGGTAGAGGCGCTGGAAGTGGGCGACGGCAACCTCAATCTGGTTTTTAAAATTTACGACAGCGCGGGCGTGAGCCGCATCATCGTCAAACAGGCGCTGCCCTACGTGCGCTGCGTCGGCGAGTCCTGGCCGCTGACGCTGGATCGCGCCCGCCTCGAGGCGCAAACCCTGGTCGAGCATTACCAGCACAGCCCGCAGCACACCGTGAAAATCCACCACTTTGACCCGGAACTGGCGGTGATGGTGATGGAAGATCTCTCCAGCCATCGCATCTGGCGCGGCGAGCTGATCAACAACATTTACTACCCGCAGGCGGCGCGCCAGCTGGGCGAATACCTCGCGCACGCGCTGTTCCACACCAGCGATTTCTATCTGCACCCGCACGAGAAAAAAGCGCAGGTGGCGAAATTCATCAACCCGGAGATGTGTGAGATCACCGAAGATCTGTTCTTCAACGATCCGTACCAGGTTCATGAGCGCAATAACTACCCTGCCGAGCTGGAAAATGACGTCGCCGGCCTGCGCGACGACGCCCCGCTAAAAATTGCCGTGGCCTCCCTGAAGCACCGCTTCTTCTCGCATGCCGAAGCGCTGCTGCACGGGGATATTCACAGCGGCTCGATTTTTGTGGCCGACGGCAGCCTGAAGGCCATCGACGCCGAGTTCGGCTATTTCGGGCCGATTGGCTTTGACGTCGGCACCGCCATCGGCAACCTGCTGCTCAACTTCTGCGGCTTGCCGGGCCATCTGGGCATTCGCGATGCCGCCGCCGCGCGCGAGCAGCGCCTGACCGATATTCAGGAGCTGTGGAACACCTTCGCGGAACGCTTCCAGGCGCTGGCAAACGAGAAAGCCCGCGACGCCGCGCTCAGCGCGCCAGGCTATGCCTCCGCGTTCCTGAAAAAGGTCTGGCATGACGCCATCGGCTTCTGCGGCACCGAACTCATTCGCCGCAGCGTCGGGCTTTCCCACGTCGCGGATATCGACACCATTCAGGACGAGGCCATGCGCCACGAGTGCC
This sequence comes from Enterobacter bugandensis, assembly GCF_900324475.1. Lineage (NCBI taxonomy): Bacteria > Pseudomonadati > Pseudomonadota > Gammaproteobacteria > Enterobacterales > Enterobacteriaceae > Enterobacter > Enterobacter bugandensis. The sequence continues at coordinate 1,292,893 of NZ_LT992502.1, read as the reverse complement.
TGCGCCACGCGATAACGCTCGGCAAGGCGCTCATTGTGATTGCCGACCGTATCGACAGCGCGGAAGATCTGGTGGCGCGGGTGCGGCAGTACAGTTGATTTTCTCCCTCTCCCTGTGGGAGAAGGCCGGGGTGAGGGCATCAAACCGCACTTACCCCAGATACTCAATTACCGACAGCCCGCCGTTATAGTCCGTGCTGTAGATAATTCCCTGCGCATCCACAAACACGTCACACGACTGGATTACCTGCGGGCGATTCGGGCGGGTGTCCATCATTTTCTCCGGTGCCGCAGGCACCAGCGCACCGGTTTCCACGGGCCGATACGGATTGGAGATGTCATACGCGCGCACGCCCGCATTCTGATAGGTGGCAAAAATCAGCGTTGAGCTGACAAAGCTCCCCGGCCGGTTCTCGTGCAGGTTGTGCGGGCCAAAATGCGCCCCTTTCTCCACGTAGTCGATTTCATCCGGCTGCGGGAAGGTAGAAATGCTGACCGGATTCGACGGGTCGCGAATATCAAACAGCCAGATCAGCTTCTCACCGTCCTCCTGGTTATCGAGCACCGCTTCGTCCAGCACCACCAGCAGATCGCGGTCCGGCAGCGGCAGCGCGGTGTGCGTGCCGCCGCCAAACGGCGGACTCCAGTTACGGTGGCTAATAAGCTTAGGCTGGGTACGATCCTTCACGTCCAGCAGCGTCAGGCCGCCGTCGCGCCAGCTGCCGTACGCCGTATCGCCGGCAATAATCGCATGGTGGAGCGCGTAGCGTTTGCCTTCCGGCCAGTTCGGCTGTTCGCCTTCGGCCTGGTTCATGCCCGGCAGCCACCAGCGCCCTGCCACCTCAGGCTTACGCGGGTCGGCCAGGTCGATCGTCAGAAAGATGTAGTCGGTAAAACCGTCGATCAGCGCCGACACGTACGCCCAGCGCCCACCGACGTACCAGATGCGGTGAATGCCAATCCCGCTCAGCGACAGAAAGCCGATTTCGCGCGGCGCGTCCGGGGTGGAGATATCAAACACACGAAGCCCGGCGCTCCAGCCTTTGTCCTGCACGTCGCGGACGGTCTCGCCCACCTGCCGGGTGTAATAGACCTTCTCGTCGGCAAAGCGGGCATCGGCAAACAGATCCCGGGCGTTGATCACCAGCAGGAGATCGTCATGCGCCTGCAGATGCACGTTCCAGGTGCCCGGCGGCGCAGGCACATAGCCCGCGGGTTTCGGTTTTTTCGGGTCGCGCACGTCTACTATCGAAAAGCCCTGCGACACCATATGGCCGATATAGGCGAAACCGCGGTGCACCATCAGCTGCACGCCGTCCGGACGACCGCCCTGGTCGCTATGGCCGATCAGCCGCATATTGCGGCTGTATTCTGGCGTGGGGAGGATGCTCATTTATTTTTCGCTTCCAGCGTCGCAAACCACGGCGCGATAAAATCTTCCGTCTGGCCCCAGCCCGGAATGATTTTGCCCAGCGACGCTACGTTCACCGCCCCCGGCTGCGCGGTCAGCAGCGCCTGCGGGATCGCAGCGGCTTTGAAGTCGTAAGTGGCAGGCGTGGCTTCCCCGGCAATCTTGTTGGCGATCAGGCGCACGTTAGTCGCACCAATCAGCTTCGGATCCACCGCCACGCTCACCTTCCACGGGCTGCCCGGCTCGCGCATCAGCTGCAGATCCTGGTTGGAGATGTCGATGCTGTAGAGTTTAATCTCGGTACGGCCGTTCTCCTTCAGCGCTTTATACGCGCCCTGGCTGAAGGCATCCCAGGTGCCCCAGATGGCGTCGATTTTGCCTTTCGGGTATTTCGCCAGGATCGCGCCCACCTTGTTGGCGGTGTCGCCCTGCACGTCAGAAGAGACCGCGCCGATGGACTCCAGCTCTTTAATCTCCGGGTACTGCTTTTGCAATTCTTTATAGGCTGCCTGACGGCGCTCCATCGGCGGGAAGCCCGCTACCCACAGCTTGACGATATTCGCCTTGCCGTTGAAATCTTTCGCCAGTTGGCCGAAGGAGAGATTCGTCAGGGAGGCGTCGTCCTGCTGGGTGACGGTCACGCCCGGGATCTCGCCGTTTACGGCGGTATCAAATACGGCGACCTTGATCCCGGCATCCACCGCCTTCTTCACCAGCGCGGTGGAGTACGGATCGCGGCCCTGCGACAGGATGATCCCGTCATATTTCTGGCTGATGGCCTGGTTAACGAAGTCCTGGAATTTGGCGTCATCCCCGTTGCTCAAAAAGGTGCTGACCTTAAAGCCGAGCTTTTTCCCTTCCTGAATGGCCCCGGCAACAAACTGCGTGGTGTTGTCGTCCGAGCCGAGGTTACGGATCACCGCGATGCGGATCGGTCCGTCGTGGTTCGCAATGGCGGCCGGAACCGGCGCGGGCGTGGCCGCAAATCCCGGCAGAGAAGTGAGTAACCCCAGTGCGACCAAAGAGAGCGCAATCTTTTTCATTTTTTATCCCGTTGTGTTGTCAGCGTTTTTGTATGTAGGTAATCGCCAGCGCTACCGCGAGCACCAGCCCTTTTATTATGTCCATGGCGTAATACGGCACGGAGAGCATGACCAGCCCGTTCGACAGCACGCCGAGGATCACCGCCCCCACCAGCGTGCCCAGCGCGTTCGGCTTGCCGGACCCGGCCAGCGAGAAGCCAATCCACGCCGCTGCCACCGCATCCATCAGATAGCCGCCGCCCGCATTGACCTGCGACGACCCGATGCGGGAGGCCAGCAGAATGCCGCCCAGCCCCGCCAGCAGCGAGGCAATCACGTAGGCCGCCACCTTGTAGCGCGTGGTGCGAATGCCCGAGAGGCGCGCCGCTTCCGGGTTGCCGCCAATGGCGTACATCCGGCGTCCGTGAGTGGTCAGCGACAGCCCCAGCTGCGCCAGAAGGGTCACCGCCAGCATGATGATGACGATGGTCGGCACCTGCCCCAGCAGGCTGAACGCCGCCGGAATGGTCCCTTCCGCCATGTCGCCGCTCGGCAGCACCATGTTCTCGGTAATCGACCCGCCGTAGCTGTAGGTCATTGCCACGCCCTGGATGACAAACAGGCTGGCGAGCGTCGCGAGCATGTCCGGAATACGCAGGATGACGATCAGGAAAGCGTTAAACAGGCCGACCAGCGTGCAGAGCGCGAGAGTGATTACAATCGACTCGGTGGTGCCGAAGCCGTGCCAGACGAAAAGCGAAATCACCAGCGCGTTCGCCAGCGACGCGGTGGAGCCCACGGAGAGATCGAACCCGCCGACGGTCAGCGAAATCGACACGCCAACGGCAATCACCGTCACGATGGCAATCGAGCGCAGAATATTGATGATGTTGTTCGGGTCGAGGAAGCTGTCCGACGCCAGGCCAAAGACGGCCACCAGCGCGACGACGGTGAGCAACATGCCCCATTTATAGAGAAAATCAAAAAGTTGCTGACGGCCAGACGCCGCCGGGGTCACTGAAAGGGCCTTGCTCACGACGCCGTTCCTCCGGTTGAATAATAAAGTAGTGTCTCTTCACGGGCCTCTTCCCCGGCGATTTCTGCCACGATGCGCCCGTCCCACAGGACGCAGATGCGGTCGCACAGTCCCACCAGCTCGGCAAACTCGCCGGAGGCGTAGATCACCCCTTTGCCCTCGCGCGCCAGGCCGTCAATCAGCTGGAACAGATCGGTTTTGGCCTTCACGTCCACGCCTTTGGTCGGCTCGTCGAAAATCAGCACGCTGGCGTCATTACGCAGCCACTTGCCGATGGCTACCTTCTGCTGGTTACCGCCGGAGAGACGTCGCAAAACCTGTCCGGGACCGCGGGTGCGAACGCCGACGCGGGCGATCACCTCTTCCGCCCAGCGCCACGCCTGGCGATGGCCGAACAGGCTCCAGCGCGAGAAGCTGTTATCGGCGCACACGGCAAGGTTCATGCTCACCGGCTCGTCGATAAAAATGCCCTCCTTGCGCCGCTCCTCCGGCACCAGCGCCAGGCCGCGCAGCACCGAGTCTGCCGGATCGCGCGGCTGCCAGGATTGATGATTCAGCTCACCGCGCGCCACGCGGCTTTTGCTGGCGCCAAACAGCGCCTTGCAGAGTTCGGTTTTCCCCGCCCCCGCCAGCCCGGCAATGCCGAGGATTTCGCCTTTACGCAGGTGCAGGGAGATATCCTTCAGCAGCGCGTCGTCGTGCAGTCCTTCCACTCGCAGCAGTGTTTCGTCGCCGTGCGGCGGTCGCGCGGGCGGGTAGATATCGCTCAGCACGTGGCCGAGCATCTTCTCAACAATCTCTTCACCGCTGAGATCGGCCATCGGGCCGGACTCAATCAGCTTGCCGTCGCGCAGCACCGTCAGGGTGTCGCAGATAGCTTTTAGCTCGTGAATGCGGTGGGAGATAAACACCACGCCGATGCCCTGCTGTTGCAGACGTCTTACCACCGCAAACAGACGCTCGCTCTCGTGCGCGTCCAGCGGCGCGGTGGGCTCGTCAAGAATCAAAAAGCGGCAGTGGTGGGACAAAGCGCGTGCCAGCAAAATCTGCTGCTTTTCGGCCAGCGAACAGCCGTCGATGGAGCGGCGAACGTCCAGCGTAACGTCGAGCTGCGCCAGCGCCTGCCGCGCCTGCTGACGAACGGTGCGCCAGCGGTAGCGGTGCCCAGGCTGCGCCAACTGGTCGAGCATGATGTTCTCCGCAATGCTCAGCCCGGGGATCAGCGCCACGTCCACCTCCTGCTGCACGAGGTGGATGCCCAGCCGTTTGGCGTCCAGCGGCTCGCGAATGTTTACCGGCTGGTTGTTAATGGAGATTTCGCCCTCATAGTGGTCGTGCGTCCCGCACAGCACCGCCATCAGCGTTGATTTCCCCGCACCGTTGGCGCCCGTCAGCGCATGCACCGACCCGCCGTTCAGCGTGAAGTCCACGCGCGTCAGCGCCTGAAAGCCGGAAAAGGCCAGGCTGATACCGCGCATTTCAAGACGACTGGAAACCATCCGCGTAAATCCTTCATAACTCTTCTGATTTATCGAATTTTTCACAGCTCCGGTTGACTGACAACGACGGAAAAGGCATAAGATAAAGCGAAATATTATTAGCCATCCGGATGTCCAGACATAACATCGGGTTAGCGCTTGCGAAAAAAGGACAACACCATGAGCAACACCGACATCCGCGTCGTGCCCGGCCCGGCGAACTACTTCTCCCATTCCGGAAGCCTTGCGCATCTGAATGACTTCTTTACCCCGGAACAGCTTTCCCGCGCGGTGTGGATTTACGGCGAGCGCGCAATAGAGGGCGCACGCCCGTTCCTGCCGGAGAGCTTTAACGCGCCGGGGGCGAAGCACCTGCTGTTTAAAGGCCACTGCAGCGAGCGCGACGTCACCCGTCTGGTGAACGAAGCGGGAAGCGAAGCCAGCGTGGTGATTGGCGTGGGCGGCGGCGCGGTGATGGATACCGTCAAGGCCGTGGCGCGTCGTCTGGGCGTTCCGTTCGTGGGCATTCCCACCATCGCCGCCACCTGCGCAGCGTGGACGCCGCTCTCCGTCTGGTACAACGATGCCGGTCAGGCGCTACAGTTTGAGATTTTTGACGACGCTAACTTTCTGGTGCTGGTGGAGCCGCGGATCATTCTGAACGCCCCGGCGGAATATTTGCTGGCGGGCATCGGCGATACGCTGGCGAAGTGGTACGAAGCGGTGGTTCTCGCCCCACAGCCGGAAATCCTGCCGCTGACCGTGCGCCTTGGCCTTAACGGCGCGCTGGCGATCCGCGACGTGCTGCTGGAACACAGTGAGCAAGCGCTTGCCGACCAGCAGCGCGGCGAGCTGACGCAGGCGTTTCGGGACGTGGTGGACGCCATTATTGCCGGCGGCGGGATGGTGGGCGGTCTGGGGGAGCGCTACACCCGCGTGGCGGCGGCGCACGCGGTGCACAACGGCTTGACCGTGCTGCCGCAGACGGAAAAATACCTGCACGGCACCAAGGTGGCCTACGGCATTCTGGTGCAGAGCGCCCTGCTCGGCCAGGACGACGTGCTGGCGCAGCTGGTGGCGGCATACCGGCGCTTTAACCTGCCGACCACGCTTCGCGAGCTGGACGTCGACAATAACCGCGACGAGCTGGATAAGGTCATCGCCCACACGCTGCGCCCGGTGGAGTCGATTCACTATCTGCCGGTGACGTTAACGCCTCAGGCTCTGCGCGCCGCGTTTGAGAAAGTAGAATCCTTCCGCCGTTAATTGCGCCGACGGGCTATACCTAATGATGGTTCTCACCACTCTCGTAACGAGGTCATCATGCAGATCGATTTAACAGGTAAAAAGGCGCTGGTTACCGGCGCCAGCCGCGGGCTGGGTCGTGCGATTGCCCTTTCGCTGGCGCGCGCCGGTGCCGATGTGGTTATCACCTATGAAAAATCCGCCGATAAAGCCCAGGCGGTCGCCGATGAAATTAAGGCGCTGGGGCGGCACGGCGAGGCCATTCAGGCGGACAGCGCCAGCGCGCAGGCGATTCAGGATGCCGTCACCCATGCGGCACGCTCTCTCGGCGGACTGGACATCCTGGTCAATAACGCCGGTATCGCGCGCGGCGGCCCGCTGGAGTCCATGACGCTGGCGGACATCGACGCCCTCATCAACGTCAACATCCGCGGCGTGGTGATCGCCATTCAGGAAGCGCTGGTGCATATGTCTGACGGCGGGCGCATTATCAACATCGGCAGTTGTCTGGCGAACCGCGTGGCACAACCGGGGATTGCCGTCTACTCAATGACCAAATCTGCACTGAACTCCCTCACCCGCGGTCTGGCCCGCGATCTTGGCCCGCGCGGCATTACCGTTAACCTGGTGCACCCCGGCCCGACCAACAGCGATATGAACCCGGAGGACGGTGAGCAGGCTGACTCACAGCGTCAGCTTATTGCCCTGGGCCATTACGGCCAGCCGGAAGACGTTGCGGCGGCGGTCACCTTCCTTGCCAGCCCGGCAGCCGGGCAGATCTCAGGCACCGGTCTGGACGTGGACGGCGGTTTGAACGCCTGATCGCAATATTCCTGCAAGCCTCTGTCGCCCGGCAGAGGCCTTGTCGAGCCGCCTCGACGGTTTGCGTTTTGCCTCTTACCTGCGCTTTTTTTCCGCTCTACAGTACCCCATAAGAAATTCGGAATTTATCTAATAGTCTTATTATTTCCTTATATTTTGTGTGGGCGTACAGTGGAGGTACGGATGAAGATCGTGTGGTCAAAAACAGCAGAGAAGCAATTTTCTAAAATCGATACGCGATATCAGAACCGCATTAAATTCAGGCTGGAGAAGATGGATGATAAAACATCACCTGTCGCGGATATCAAGAAATTATCTTCTCCCGAAAACCACTACAGGTTGCGATTAGGTGATTACAGGGTCATTTACACCTTCGGGGATCCGCCGGGTGATATCTGCTACGTAGTGGCGGTAAAACGCCGGACAACCACCACCTACCTTCATGAGGAGCATACGGAATATGACTGTTCAGTTCATCAAGGATGAAGAAGGAAAAAAACAGTATGTTGTCATTCCCTACGATGAATATTTTCGCATGCGTTTAGCCATGCTTGAGTATGATGACGATGATGAAAACGACTGGGAAGACATCCCTTACGAATCAGATATCTACGATAACGTAGGTTTACCGGGTGAAGTGTGCGACATCATGCATAACGAGAACGTCAGCCTGCAGGCCGCGTGGCGTATCCTGCGCGGGCTATCCCAGCAGGAGGTGGCGGAGAAACTGGGCATCAGCCAGTCCGCCGTATCACAGCTTGAAGCGCTGGACTCCCGTCCGCAAAAGCGCACCCGCGAAAAGCTGGCGGCAATTTATGGCTGCAAGCAGGAGCAAATCAGCCTCTATTTACCGAAAGAGGGTTAACAGCACTTCGCCCCGCCCTTGCCGCCGTAACGGGCGTCCTGGCGGTCGCGGAAAAACTCTTCGTAGGTCATTGGCGTCTGGTCCGGGTGGTTGACGCGCATATGCTCGACGTAGTTATCGTAATCCGGCACGCCAATCATCATTTTGGCGGCCTGGCCCAGGTACTTACCTGCTTTGGAGAGGGTGTCGAACATCATTCTGGTCTCACTGGAAATGTAGGCCGGGTAAGCGCTAGCGCCACCCGGCACACAGGTTAATGCGCCCCTTTCGCCTGGGTCACAATCTCGTCCAGGTTTTCAGGCATCGGCTCGTACGGCGTCTCTTTCGCCGTCGGCGTGTCGACCTTCAGCGCCGCCAGCGCGGTTTTCAGAGAATACAACGCCAGCACCACAACCACCACCATAAAGAAGATGGTCAGCCCGGCATCCAGACGGTTGTTGAACACCAGCTGCGACAGCTGTGACTCAGTGTACTGCGCCGGGATCTTACCGCTGTCGATCATCGCCTGGAACTTGTTGGCGATCGCCAGGAAGCCCACCTTATTGTCCGGGCTGAAGGCTTTTTGCCAGCCCGCCGTCAGGGTACAGATTAGCAGCCAGGCGGTTGGCACCAGCGCCACCCACGCGTAACGCTGGCGCTTCATCTTGAACAGCACCACCGCGCAGAGCATCAGCGCCATGCCCGCCAGCATCTGGTTGGCGATACCGAACAGCGGCCACAAGGTGTTGATCCCGCCCAGCGGATCGACCACGCCCTGATGCAGGAAGTAGCCCCACGCCAGCACGCACAGCGCCGTCGCCAGCAGGTTAGCCGGGAGCGAATCGGTCCGCTTGAGGTTCGGGGAGATCACCCCCAGCAGATCCTGCAGCATAAAGCGCGCCGCACGCGTACCCGCATCCACCGCCGTCAGGATAAACAGCGCCTCGAACAGGATGGCGAAGTGATACCAGAACGACACGTCCATCAGCCCGCCCAGCGCGCCGTGCAGGATGTAGGCCATGCCCACCGCCAGCGTCGGTGCCCCGCCCGCGCGGGAGATAATTGACTGCTCGCCCACCTCATTAGCGATATGCGTCAGCGTTTCCGGGGTAATGGCAAAGCCCCAGCCGCTCACCACCTGCGCGGCGGACGCTACCACGTCAACGGTGCCGGCCGGGGCCAGTACCGCCATCGGGCTGTTCATCGCGAAGTAAACGCCCGGATCAATAATGCAGGCGGAGACCAGCGCCATAATCGCCACGAAGGACTCCATCAGCATGCCGCCGTAGCCAATCAGGCAGGCCTGATTTTCATTCGCCAGCATCTTCGGCGTGGTCCCGGAGGCGATCAGCGCGTGGAAGCCCGACACCGCACCGCAGGCAATGGTGATAAACAGGAACGGGAACAGGTTACCAGTCCAGACCGGGCCGGTACCGTCGATGAATTTGGTCAGCGCAGGCATGGTCAGGGTCGGGCGCATAATCAGAATGCCGATGGCCAGCCCGACGATGGTGCCGATTTTCAGGAAGGTTGAGAGATAATCGCGCGGGGCCAGCAGGAGCCACACCGGCAGCACCGCCGCCACAAAGCCGTAGCCCACCAGCATCCAGGTCAGTTGCACGCCGGTAAAGTCGAAGAATGGTGCCCAGGTCGGGCTTTCCGCCACCCAGCCGCCGGAGATAATCGCAAATACCAGGAACACCAGGCCAATGACAGAGACTTCACCAATGCGCCCGGGGCGCAGGTAGCGAATGTAAATCCCCATAAACAGCGCCAGCGGAATGGTGAAGGCAACGGTATACGTCCCCCACGGGCTGTGGGTCAGCGCTTTCACCACGATCATCGCCAGCACCGCGAGGATGATCACCATGATCATAAAGGTCGCCACCAGCGCAATCACCCCGGCGGTTGCCCCCATCTCCTCTTTCACCAGCTCACCCAGCGAACGACCGTCGCGACGGGTGGAGACGAACAGCACCATAAAGTCCTGTACCGCGCCCGCCAGCACCACGCCCGCGAGGATCCAGATCATCCCCGGCAGGTAGCCCATCTGCGCCGCCAGCACCGGCCCCACCAGCGGGCCTGCACCGGCAATCGCCGCGAAATGGTGACCGAACAGCACTTTTTTATCGGTCGGCACGTAGTCCAGCCCGTCGTTGTGGCGTACGGCAGGCGTCATGCGTGTGCCGTCTACGCCCAGTACCGTCTTTGCGATATAGCGGCCATAAAAACGGTACGCAATGAGATAAATGCAGACGGAGGCGACGACGATCCAGAGCGCATTGATCTGCTCCCCCCGGTTGAGGGCGATATAGCCCAGGGCAAAGGCTCCCACAACGGAGAGCACCGCCCACGTAAGGTATTTCCCTGAGTTGTTCATAGTTGTTGTCCGTTGTTGTGAAACAGTGAGATGTTACATTTTGTTTCTAGAACAACGGATAAAATTTAACAACTTTGAAACGCAATAATGCGTGGTCAAACCAGAGATTTACACCACAGTGTTAAGCCGATCACTTTCAGCTGAATGGCCTACCCCAGCACCATCGTGCTCAACCGACAGGTGCAGCACCGGCGCCCCTGCTCGTCAAATACCACGATCTCCCAGCTCTGGCTCGAACGCCCCAGATGTAGCGGCTGACACACTCCGCGCACCTTACCGTGAGAGACCGCGCGATGGTGCGTGGCGTTCAGCTCTGTGCCGACCACGCTCTGCCCGTCGCGGGTCATCAGAAAACCGGCCATTGAGCCCAGCGTTTCCGCCAGCGCCGCCGACGCCCCGCCGTGCAGCAGGCCAAACGGCTGATGGGTACGGGCATCCACCGGCATCTCCGCTTCCAGCGTGTCGTCCCCGAGGCGGGTATAGACGATGCCCAGGTGCGCCACCATCGTGTTCTGGCTGGTGGCGTTCAGTTCGTCGAGGGATAAATGACGTTTCCAGATCATCACGCCCCCAGCGTGGAGCCGCCGTCCACCACGATATCCTGCAAGGTAATATGGCTGGCGGCATCGGACGCAAGGAACAGCACGGTCGCGGCAATCTCCTGCGGACGGGCGATTTTGCCCAGCGGAATGCCGAGCTTAAACTGCTCGCCAAAACCGCGAATGCGCTGCTGCTCCGCATCGTCGCTTTTCCACAGGGTGCGCTGCATGTCGGTATCCGTTGAGCCGGGCGACACCAGGTTACAGCGCACGCCGCTGCCCGCCAGCTCCAGCCCGACGGTCAGCGCCAGGCCTTTCAGCGCCGCCTTCGACGCACCGTAGGCGCTCATGCCGATGCGCGGGGTGTGCGCCGCGTCGGAGGCCACGGTCACTATCGCCCCGCCCTGCTGACGGCGGAACTGGCCCATCGTCTGCTGAAACAGGTTAAACGCGCCGCCGACGTTAACCGCAAAGGTCTGCTGCCAGTCCTCCTGCGAAAGCTCGTCCGTCGCGCCCATGCGCAGAATGCCCGCCGCGTTAACCAGCACGTCGAGGCGCTCAAGGGTGCCGAGTAAACGCCCGCAGACGTCGACCACCTGCGCCGCGTCCGCCACGTCCAGCGTTTCGGTGGCAAACGGATAATCGTCCTGCGGGAAGGCCAGATCGAACCCGGTCACCCGCGCGCCCGCCTCCACAAAGGCCAGCGCGGTCGCATAGCCAATACCTTTACCCGCGCCCGTTACCCAAACCGTTTTACCGGTAAAATCGAACCCCGCCATCACTTCACCTCGCGGGAGAGCAGCGCCCACCAGGCGTCGAGGGTCGGATTTTTCGCCAGCATCACGAAGTCGATGTCGCCGTGCACCTTCCGCCAGCGGGCGGCCAGCGCCATCATGCGCACCGAGTCCAGACCGTAGTCGATCAGGTTTTCGTCATCCATCGGCTCGTCGGACTCGTCCAGCAGCGGCAGGATCAGCGCGCGCAGCGCGGCTTTCGTTGCCGGAACGGACGGCAGCAGCTCGTCGGTCATCACCACGCGGCCCGAACGTCCGGCCACGTATTTCAGCGACATCAGGTGCTCGTCGCGGGTGAAGTCCGCCAGCGCGTCGGCGATAAAGAACGGCTTGATGTCGCGCATAAAGGCGTCGGTAGCGGTGGTCATGCAGCCGATGTGGGCATAAACGCCGGTAATCAGCAGCTGGTTGCGGCCGGTCTCTTTCAGCATCTGCTCCAGCGGCGAGCGGTGAAACGCGCTGTAGCGCCACTTCACCAGCACGGTGTCCGCTTCGTTCGGCGTCAGTTCAGCCACGATGCGCTGCTGCTCCGGCGAGCGGGTCAGGCCCGGCCCCCACATGTCGTTCAGCAGGGCGCGGTCTTCATCGCTCTGCTCTTTCGGCTGCGCGGTGTAGTACACCGGGATATTGTGTTCTTTGCAGTACGCGCGCAGTTTAGCGATGTTCGCCACCACCTGCTGCATCATGTCGCTATTTTCGCCCCAGAAGTTCAGGAAATACTCCTGCATATCGTGGATCAGCAGCGCGGCGCGCTCCGGCTCAAACGCCCAGTTGACCTTGTTGGTCGGCAGCTCTGCGGCGGTTGGCAGCGCGTAAGCGGTTAATTTTGGAATGGCCATTCTCTGTTCCTCAGCCCCGGGCGCGTTCAGCAAGCCACAGGCGCAACTGTTTCTTATCAACTTTGCCGACCGGCGTGAGCGGAAGCGCATCCACGCTCTCCACGCGGTCCGGCAGCTTAAATTCGGCAACGCCCTGCTCGCGCAGGAAGCGGCGCACCTCAACCGCGCGCAGGGGCTGTTTCACCACCAGATACGCACAGCTTTTTTCGCCCAGCAGGGTGTCCTCCATGCTCACCAGCGCGGCGTGGATCACCGCCTCGTGGCGCAGCAGCAGGTTTTCGATCTCTTCGGCGGCAATCTTTTCGCCACCGCGGTTGATCTGATCTTTCTCGCGCCCCTGCACGGTGATGTAGCCCTGCTCATCGATGGCGATCAGATCGCCGGAGCAGTAGAAACCGTTGGCATCAAAGGCGCTGGCGTTGTGCTCCGGGCTGTTGAAATAGCCGCGGAAGGTGTACGGGCCGCGCGTCATCAAACGTCCGACTTCCCCGCGCGGGAGCGGGTTGCCGTCCTCATCCGCCACCCACACCTCGTCGTCCGGACACATTGGGCGGCCCTGGGTGTTGATGATGCGTTCCGGTGCGTCGTCGAGGGCGGTGTAGTTCACCAGCCCTTCCGCCATGCCGAATACCTGCTGCAGCTGGCAGCCGATTTCCGCCGGAATACGCGCCGCGAGCGTGGCGGAGAGGCGTGCGCCGCCCACCTGGAGCAGCTTGAGGGATTTCAGCTGCGCGTTCCCCGCGCCGTCGGCAATCGCCTGCAGCCAGAGGCTCACCGCCGGAGGGACCAGCGACGTCACGTTGATCTGATGCTGCTCAATCAGCGGGAAACAGAGCGTGGCGCTCGGATCGTTCGCCAGCACCACGCAGCCGCCCGCCGTGAACACGCCTAACGATCCCGGCGAGCTCATGGCGTAGTTATGCGCCGCGGGAAGCGCGTTCAGATAGCGGGTGTGCGCAGTGATACCGCAGATTTCGTTGCTGCGGCGGATGCTGTAGTCGTAGTCGTTGTGCGTACGCGGGATCAGCTTCGGCGTGCCGGTGCTGCCGCCGGAGAGCTGGAAGAACGCCACCTCGTCTGCGGGCGTCGGGTTCGGGATGAAGTTGTCCGCCGGGCGCGCAATCGCCGCTTCCAGCGCATGTTCACCCTTATCGCCGCGCAGCAGCACGGCGCGAACCGAGCGGTGTTCATCCACAAAGGTATTGAGAAAATCATCCCCCGCGAACAGGGCATGTTGGCGATCGGCGATCAGCACGGCGGGTTTGATCTGGGCGGCGTAGGCGTTCAGCTCGCTGCGCTGATGGCTAAAGAGCGCGTTAACCGGCGCGACGCCGATCTGCAGCAGCGCGAAAAAGGTGATGTAAAACTCGGCCACGTTGCCGAGCTGCACCAGCGCGGTCTCGCCGCGGTGCAGCCCCTGCGCCTGAAGGGCAGACGCGAGGTTATTCACCGCCTGATGAAACGCGCGGTAGGTGATGTGCCGTTCGCCGTCGATAATCGCCACCGCATCGCTTTGCGCATGGTCCGTCAGGATGTGGGTCAGCGGCAGATCCTGCCAGTAGCCTTTTTCACGGTAGCGGCGGGCAAAATCCTCAGGCCAGCGGGTAAAGGGAATAGTCATAAACGTTCCTTAGTGCAGGCCAAACACGTTAAGCATGGTGGAGAGCTTCACGCCCGTCTCGCGCCACTCGCCCACCGGGGAGGAAGCAGGCACAATGCCCGCGCCGGCAAACAGGCGAACGGTATTTTCGTGAAGACGCGCGCAGCGGATGGTCACCACCCACTCGCCGTTGCCTTCGCTGTCGCACCAGCCGACGATGCCGCCGAACAGCTCGCGGTCGAACGGCTCCAGCTCGGCAATCAGTTCTTTAGCCGCCTGATGCGGGAAGCCGCTCAGGGCCGGGGTCGGATGCAGCAGGCAGGCCAGCGTCAGGGCGTTTTCGTTCTCGCGCGCGTCACCTTCAACCGGTGTCGCCAGATGCCACAGCGTCGGCGTGGTGATGAGCTGCGGGGAAGACGGCATGCTCAGGTGATGGCTGCGCGGCGCCAGAATGGCCTTCATCGCCTGGGTCACCAGGTCGTGTTCGTGGCGGTCCTTTTCGGAGGCCAGCAGCTTATTGCCCGCCTCGCGATCCAGCACGTCGTCCGGCTGGCGGCGCGCGGAGCCTGCCAGCGGCAGCGAGCTAAAGTGCCTGCCCTCTTTGCGCAGCAGCAGTTCCGGGCTGGCGCCGAGCAGCACGCCGCCGTCTTCCAGCGGCACGTGGAAGTTGAAGCTCGCCGGGTTCTGAGCGATCAGACGCTCCATCAGCGCGCCGCTGTCCATTTTTTTGTCGGTGGCGATATCAATCAGGCGCGACAGCACTACCTTATTCACCTGCGGCGTGGCGGTGAGCGAAGCGGCGCGCGCGACCATCTCTTCAAAAACGGGCTGAGCGGGGATCTCGGTGCGCTGTTCCACCTTCAGCGCCTGCGCGCCGGAGAAATAGCGTGCGGACTGCTGACGCGCGGGACGGGAAAACGTCTCCCAGCGTTGCGGAATAAACAGCGAAGACGGCTTGCGGGTATCGAACGGGATGGCCCCTACCATGACGGGATGAGCGATGCCGCTGGCTTTCGCATCCCGGAAAGCCTGGGCTAATTTCTGCTGGAACTGCCCCGCCGGATCGTCGCCGCCGACGGCAGGTTCAGAGAATCGGGCAAAACAGCCTGAGGTGGTAAAACTGCGGTAAGGCGACATAAAGAAAAAGCTGTCTGATTGCAGCGTGGTCGCGGTGTGCTGAACTTCCTCAGCCAGGGACGTGTCCATATCATCCTCCTCAAAATGATAAAAGAAGCAATAATGATTATCATTTATATTTTCGTCGGCTAACCTAATCCCACAGCGCGCCGCTGTCAACCGTCGGGCCATTAACTTCTGCGACAAACGCTTGCATCCCTTCCCGGCAACCATGAAAATGAGAAGCATTATCTTCAATAAAAACAGGATGCCGCTCTGTGAAAATCGCTGCCGTTTGCCGCAATGCCCTTCTTCTGACAGGACTTTTTGTTTTAGGACTAACCTCAGCCACCGCCGCAGACTGGCCACGCCAGGTCAACGACAGCCGCGGCGTGCATACGCTTGAGAGCAAACCGACGCGCATTGTCTCTACCAGCGTGACCTTAACCGGCTCCCTGCTGGCGATTGACGCGCCGGTCATTGCCAGCGGCGCAACCACGCCGAACAACCGCGTGGCGGACGCGCAGGGTTTCCTGCGCCAGTGGGGGGATATTGCAAAACAGCGTAAGGTTGCACGGCTGTACATCGGCGAGCCAAGCGCCGAAGCGGTGGCCGCCCAGATGCCGGATCTGATTCTAATCAGCGCCACCGGCGGGGATTCCGCGCTGGCGCTCTACGATCAGCTCTCCGCCATCGCCCCGACGCTTATCATCAATTACGACGACAAAAGCTGGCAGGAACTGCTGACCCAGCTGGGCACGATGACCGGGCACGAGAAACAGGCCGCTGAACGCATCGCCGCGTTCGATAAACAGCTCGCGCAAGTGAAACAGCAGATGAAACTGCCGCCGCAGCCGGTGAATGCCATCGTCTACACCGCCGCCGCGCACACGGCGAACCTGTGGACGACAGAATCGGCGCAGGGCAAGCTGTTACACCAGTTGGGCTTTACGCTGGCGGCGTTACCCGATGGGCTGCACACCTCAAAAAGCCAGGGCAAGCGTCACGACATTATTCAGCTGGGTGGAGAAAACCTGGCGACGGGGCTGAACGGCGAAGGGTTGTTCGTGTTTGCCGGCGACGAGAAAGACGTGAATGCGATTTACGCCAACCCGCTGCTGGCGCATTTACCGTCGGTGAAAAACAAGCGCGTCTGGGCGCTGGGAACGGAGACGTTCCGCCTGGATTATTACAGCGCAATGCTGGTGTTAGACAGATTGAATGCGTTGTTTAAGTAGGCATTTTCCCTCCCTCTCCCCGTGGGAGAGGGCCGGGGTGAGGGCATCAGGCCGCACCGTCGTTCAACACGACCTCCTGCCTGAACCGCCGCAATTCCACCAGCGCCACCAGTAAGATCGCGCCAACCATCGCTAACACAAACCCGCTGCTGCTCGCCGACGCCACCGGGGTCATTATCGCCCCCAGCCCGCCGAGGATCGCCGCGCCAATCGCATCGCCCGTCACGTTCTGCGCGGTCCACAGGCCGTTGATACGCCCCAGCATCCCTTCCGGCGTCTGGGTCTGGATCAGGGTGTACTGTAAAAGTGAGCTGACCGCACTCAGCCAGCCGAAAATCACCAGACACATCACCCCCAGCGCCCAGACCGGCATCAGGCTGAAGAAGCCGATGGCGATAAACGAGGCCAGCGTCGCCACCAGCATAATCAAGCCCGGACGCGCGCTTTGGGCCAGGTTACCGCTGGTCAGCGCCCCGCAGGCCGCACCGAGCGGAATGGCGGCGTACAGCACGCCAATCTCTGAGGCGCTCATCTGCCACTCGCCCGCCAGCGCCGGGTAAAGCACGCGCACGGCGCTCGCCATCGTCAGCAGGCCGCCGAGCAGCGCAACGCCGCCAATCAGCGGGTTGCTGAACAGAAAACGAATAGCGGCCATCAGCGATTTCAGCGGGTGCTCGCGCGGCTGCGGTGGCGGTGGCAGGAGCGGCAGACGCAGCAGCGTCAGGGTGGTGATAAAGGTGCCCGCCGCGGCAAGGCCGTAGTTCCAGGCCACGTTGCCCGTTGCCAGCAGCAGGCCGCCGACCATCGGCGAAATCACCGAGCCGAGGCGCACGGTGAGCATGGTGATCGCCCCCGCCTGCATCAGGTTCTCGCGGCCCACCAGCGCGGGCGTTGCCGCCAGCAGCGCCGTCACGCCGAGCGAGGCGAAAAAACCGTCCCACAGGCCAAGGGCATAAATCGCCATCAGCGACGGCTCCGGCAGCATCGCGTTCAGACACAGCCCGATAAAGCCCACCCCGCAGGTGCCGCGCGCGAGCAGGATCAGCTTCTTACGCTCGTAGCGATCCGCCAGCACGCCGCCGACCATCAGCCCGATAAACATCGCCCCGCCGGTTAAGGTGACGGATAGCCCCACCAGCCAACTGGAGTGCGTCATAGTCTGGATCTGGACGGGCACGGCGACGCCGAGCAGGCCGAGGGACAAAATGGAGATAAAGCGAGCGATAAAAACGGCGCGATACGCCGGATGCGTTTTCAACAGGCTGAGGTTAAGCAGCCAGGATTTTTGATTCATGACAAAGCCTTGAGTCTATTTCTACCCATTCCATGGGCGCACATGCTAACATAGCCAAATAAGATAGATAACGATAATCACTATCATTATCAAATCATGGATGTTGCTATGTCGTTTTCCTCTTCTGCGGCGCGCGCCATTGCCGTGCCCGTATTATTGCTACTGCTAATCCTTGCGATTGCACTCAGCCTGCTGGTCGGCGCGAAGCCGCTACCCGCCTACGTTATCGTTGATGCGCTCTCCGGCACCTGTCAGAGCGCCGACTGCACCATCGTGCTCGACGCCCGCCTGCCCCGCACTCTTGCCGGACTGCTGGCCGGTGGCGCGCTTGGCCTTGCGGGTGCCCTGATGCAAACCCTTACCCGTAACCCGCTGGCGGACCCCGGCATTCTCGGCGTCAACTCCGGCGCCAGCTTTGCCATCGTGCTCGGCGCAGCGCTGTTCGGGTTAACGTCGCCCTCTGAACAGCTGGTGATGGCCTTCTGCGGCGCGCTGGCCGCCTCGCTGGTGGTCGCGTTTACCGGCAGTCAGGGCGGCGGGCAGCTGAGCCCGGTTCGCCTGACGCTTGCGGGCGTAGCGCTCGCGGCGGTGCTGGAAGGCTTGTCCAGCGGCATCGCCCTGCTCAACCCGGACGTGTATGACCAGCTGCGCTTCTGGCAGGCCGGTTCGCTGGATATCCGGACTCTTGAAACCTTAAACGTGGTGGCAATCCCGGTCATTATCGCCGCCGTCGTGGCGCTGTGTTTAAGCCGGTCGCTGAACAGCCTGAGCCTCGGCAGCGACACCGCAACCGCCCTCGGCAACCGCGTGGCGCGCACGCAGCTGACTGGCCTGCTCGCTATCACCGTGCTGAGCGGCAGCGCAACCGCCGTGGTCGGTCCGATCGCCTTTATCGGCCTGATGATGCCGCACATGGCGCGCTGGCTGGTGGGGTCGGACCACCGCTGGTCGCTGCCGGTCACGCTGCTGGCCACCCCTGCCCTGCTGCTGTTTGCCGACGTGCTGGGCCGCCTGCTGGTGCCCGGCGAGCTGCGCGTCTCGGTGGTGAGCGCGTTTATCGGCGCGCCGGTGCTGATCTTCCTGGTACGTCGCAGACGCGGAGGTGGCGCATGATGGCTCCTTCCCGTCGTTTACTCACCAGCATCTTCCTGCTGGCTATCGCCATTACTCTGCTGGCGGTCTGGAGCCTGCAAAGCGGTGCCGTAACGCTTGATTTCGCGCAGGTCTTTCACGCCCTCACCGGCAGCGCGCCGCGTAACATCACCATGGTGGTCACCGAATGGCGACTGCCGCGCGTGGCAATGGCGATCCTGGTGGGCGCGGCGCTCGGCGTCAGCGGCGCGATTTTCCAGTCGCTGATGCGTAACCCCCTCGGCAGCCCGGACGTGATGGGCCTGAATACCGGCGCGTGGAGCGGCGTGCTGGTGGCGATGGTGCTGTTCGGGCAGCATCTGACGGCCATTACCTTTACGGCGATGGCGGGCGGCATTCTGACCTCGCTGCTTATCTGGGCCCTGGCGTGGCGCAACGGCATTGACACCTTCCGGCTGATCATTATCGGGATCGGCATCCGCGCGATGCTGATGGCCTTTAACACCTGGCTTTTGTTGCAGGCGTCTCTGGAAACCGCGCTCTCCGCCGGGCTGTGGTACGCCGGCTCACTTAACGGCCTGACGTGGGGCAAAACCTGGCCCGCCGCGCCGCTAATTTTGCTGATGTTTATCGGCGCCCTGCTGCTGGTACGCCGGATGCGCCTGCTGGAGATGGGCGACGACAGCGCCTGCGCGCTGGGCGTGAGCGTTGAGCGCTCGCGCCTGATGCTGATGCTGGTGGCGGTATTGCTGACCGCTGCGTCCACCGCGATTGCCGGGCCGATCTCGTTTATTGCCCTTGTCGCGCCGCATATCGCGCGGCGTCTTAGCGGCACCGCACGCTGGGGCTTGACCCAGGCTGCCCTGTGCGGTGCGATGCTGCTGCTGGCCGCCGACCTCTGCGCCCAGCGGCTGTTTATGCCTTATCAACTGCCGGTGGGCGTGGTGACCGTCAGCCTCGGCGGGATTTACCTCATCGTCTTGCTCGTTCAGGAGTCACGCAAGAAATGACAGATTCAACAACCCGCTTGCGCGGCGAAAACTTGACCCTCGGCTATGGCAAAAAAATCATTGCCCGTGATTTAACCGTCGCCATTCCGGACGGCCACTTCACCGCGATTATCGGTCCGAACGGCTGCGGCAAATCAACCCTGCTGCGCACCCTGAGCCGCCTGATGTCACCGACAGAGGGCAGCGTATTCCTCGACGGAGAGCAGATCCAGCGCTTCGCCAGCAAAGAGGTGGCAAGGCGCATCGGGCTGCTGGCGCAAAACGCCACCACGCCGGGAGATATTACCGTGCAGGAGCTGGTCTCGCGCGGACGCTACCCACACCAGCCGCTGTTTACCCGCTGGCGCAAAGAGGACGACGAGGCCGTGAAGCGCGCGATGGAGGCAACGGGCATCACCGATCTGGCTCAGCAAAGCGTAGATACCCTCTCTGGCGGACAGCGACAGCGGGCGTGGATCGCGATGGTGCTGGCGCAGGAGACCGCCATTATGCTGCTGGACGAGCCGACGACCTGGCTGGACATCAGCCATCAGATTGACCTGCTGGAGCTGCTGAGCGAGCTGAACCGCACGCAGGGGTATACCCTGGCGGCGGTGCTGCATGATTTAAATCAGGCGTGCCGCTACGCCACGCATCTGATTGCGCTGCGCGACGGCGAGATTGTGGCGCAGGGCGCGCCGAAAGAGATTGTGACGCCAGAGCTGATCGAGCGGATCTACGGCATGCGCTGCATGATTATTGACGATCCGGTGGCGGGTACGCCGCTGGTGGTGCCGTTAGGTCGGCGGTAATTGCCGGGTGGCGGCTACGCCTTACCCGGCCTACATTCAGCTCCCGTAGGCCGGTAAGCGCAGCGCCACCGGGCATTCGCACTATCCTAAAATTTCCTTCAGTACCGGCCCAATCTTTTCAAACGCCTGCGGTGAAATGATATCCACGTGGGCGCAGTCCTGGCTGTAGACCTCCAGCTCGCCCACCCACGGCGCCCAGGCCGTATGCGGATCCATCGTTCTCGTGCGTTCGGCAACAAACAGCGTCGCCTTACCGTCAAAGCGTGAACTGTGCGCGGTGGTGAGCAACCGCACCGCGTCAGCGTAGTTGCCTTCAATAGTATTAAACAATTCGCTGGAGCCCTGTCCCTGCTGGGCGGCGATAAACGCCTGACGCTCGCGCTCGATCTCCGCCAGCACTTCCGGGTCTAGACCGTTGGCCTCTTTCTCCGCCCAGTTCTGGGTTTCCGGCGGCCAGGTATCCAGCAGGCCGAGGAATGCCACCGCTTCACCCTGCTCGCGCAGGCGCGCCGCAATGCCCTGCGCCAGCGTGCCGCCGAGCGAATAGCCGAACAGGTAATACGGCCCGTGCGGCTGCTGCTTACGCAGCGTTTTAAGGTGATGTTCGATCACCCCATCGAGATCCGCGCACTGCTGCATCGGGCCGTTTGGCCGCGGCGACTGAATGCCGATGATGGACCAGCGCGGGCTGAGGTAGCGCGCCAGGACGCTGAACTGCCAGGCAAAGCCGGACGCCGGATGGAAGCAGAACAGCGTCGGGCCGTTGCTTTCACGCAGCGGCAAAAGGGTTTCATACCCCAGACGCTGCGCCTGTTCGTCGCTCATCTGCGAGTCCAGCAACGCGCTGAGCTTGCCGACCGTCGAGGCGACCATAATCTGCCCCGGCGTGACCTTGCGGCTGAACGCACGGCCGAGCTGAGCCGCGAGGCGCATCGCCAGCAGCGAGTGGCCGCCAAGGGCAAAGAAGTCGGCATCGATATCGTTCACTTCGCAGCCCAGCAGCGCAGAAAACGCCTGCGCCACGGCGGCTTCGGTTTGCGTCTCGGGTGCGCGACCGGAGGTTTTGCTGGTCAGCTCCGGCAGCGGCAGCGCCTTGCGATCCAGCTTGCCGTTGGCGCTCAGCGGCAGCGCGCTGATTTGCAGCAGCACCACCGGCACCATATGCGGCGGCAGCTGTGCCCTGAGCGAGTCCAGCAGCGCGTCGCGATCCAGCGGTAAACCGGATTCAGAAACCACATACCCCACCAGCTGGCGGGCATCGCCGCCCGTTGCCGCAGCCTGATTAAACACGCACGCATGCGCTACGGCCTGGGCCACATCAGGCAATGACAGCATCGCCCGGTCGATTTCGCCCAGCTCAATGCGCTGACCGCGGATTTTCAGCTGGTCATCGCTGCGGCCCAGATATTCCACCGCCCCGTTGTCCAGCCAGCGGGCGACGTCTCCGGTGCGATACATCCGCTCGCCTGGGGCAAACGGATCGGCAATAAAGCGGCTGGCGGTGAGGTCGGGCCGTCCCAGATACCCCTGTGCCAGCTGAATGCCGGTGAGATACAGATCGCCCGCCACGCCGAACGGCACCGGGCGCATCATCGCATCCAGAATGCGCAGCCCCGTATTCCACACCGGGAAGCCGATCGGCACGCTGTTGCCCTCCACTGCCGCCAGCTCCGGGCCGAACGCCGGATACCAGCTCACGTCCACCGCCGCTTCGGTTGGGCCGTAGAGGTTGTGCAGCGGTACATGAGTCAACTGCTCCCACTCGCGGCACAGCGCCGTTGGCAGCGCCTCGCCGCTACAGAACACCTGCTTCAGCGTCCTGCAACAGTCGACGTTTTCCGGCGTCAGCGAGGCGACAAATGCCGCCAGCATCGAGGGCACGAAGTGGGTGGTGGTTACGCCATATTCTGCGAAGAAGCTCTGCATCGCCTGCGGATCGCGGTGTGCGTCCGGCTCGGCCATCACCAGCTTTGCCCCGGCGATAAACGGCCACCAGAACTCCCACACCGACACGTCGAAGCTGCACGGCGTTTTCTGCGCCACGACGTCATGCCCCGCCAGTGGATAATGATCCTGCATCCACTTCAGGCGGTTAACGATGGCGGTATGCCCCACCATCACCCCTTTCGGGCGTCCCGTTGAACCCGAGGTAAAGATGATGTACGCGGTCTGCTCCGGCTTCGCCAGACGCAGAGGTTCAGCGCCTGTGGTTGGCAATAGCATGTTGTAACTAAATGAAGGTATCGACAGATCGTTAAAGCGCGGAAGCTGCGCGTCGGTGGTAATGAGGAGCGACGGTTTCGCGTCCTCCAGCATCATCCGCAGACGATCGTCCGGGTAGCCGGTATCCAGCGGCAGCCAGGCGGCGCCAGCTTCAACAATGCCGTGCAGCGCCAGGGTCAGGAACACCGAACGCGGAAGCGCCACCGCCACGCTGTCGCCCGGCTTCACGCCGCGCGCGCGCAGCAGGTTTGCCAGCGCGACCACCTGCTCGCGCATCTGGCGGTAGTTCAGCTCAATATGGGCATCCGCCAGCGCGGGAGCGTCCGGCGTTTTGCTCGCCTGCTCCGCCACCAGATCCGCCAGCGTGGTGGAGGGCAGCGCCAGGCCGGTATCGTTGATGCGCGCCAGCCGGGCGTATTCCTGCTCTGATACGGTTTCCACGTCGCCACAGCGCAGGTCCGGGTTCGCGGCAAACTGCGCCAGCATCGCGTTCAGGCGCGAAACGTGGCGCTTCAGCGTCGCGTCGTCGTAACGCTGCCTGTTGGCGAGGATCTCAATGCTTAGTCCGCCCTGCTCGTCCGGGAACAGCGCTAGCTCGAGATCGTTCACCGGGCCGGTCGCCAGCGTGTGGGTGATGGCCTCCACGCCGTCGATATCCAGCTGATAATCAAATACCTTCACGTTCAGCACCGGCCCAAACAAGGGTTCGTCCCCTGCGGCCCGCCCGCTGTCGCGCACGATCTGCTCGGCGTCGTAGCGCTGATGGCGACGCATCTTTTTCAGTTGGTTCGCCAGGCGCAGCGCCAGCTCTGGCAGGCTCTCAAGCGGATTAATATTCACCGCCAGCGGCAGGACGTTAAGCACCGGGCCGGTTGCGGTCAGCGCGGCGGACCCCATGCGGCGCATAAAGATAAACCCGGCGGCGTAGTCCAGCCGTCCGGTGAGGCGGCCCAGCCACAGCGCCACCAGCGCAAGCGCCAGATCGGTACGCTGTGCCTGCCCGGCTGCCTGCGCCAGCTGGCTAAAGGCGCGAGCGTCCATTGCAATTTTCAGGCGCAGGATGTCGGTAGTGGCGGCGCGTCCCGGCAGCGGCGCGGAGGAGAGCGAGACCGGAGGAGGAAGCTGTTTGCGCTGCTCCTCCCAGAAGGCACCGTCGCGCTGATACGCCTCGCTGTCTCGGTAGCGCTGATACTCGTCAACGACCTCGGCGAACGGAGTAAATGGTGAGGCTGGGGTGGGTTCCCCTTTCTTCCAGGCAGCGTAAATTGCGGCGATCTGGCGGGTAATCGCCGGGAAACTGAAGCCATCCACCACCAGATGGTGATAGCGCTGATACCAGTACCAGCGGTTGTCACCGACCTGAATCAGCTGATGGAAAGCGAGCGGCTGACCACTGTCCACGCGCAGATCCTGGCTGAGATCGGCCTCCATCAGCGCCACGGCGGCGTCGTGAGAATCAACGCGAACGAAGGACGGCTCCGGCAGGATCAGGGTCTCATCGACCCACTGCCAGACCTCGCCGTTATCTTCAGCGAAACGCGTGCGCAGAGTATCGGCCTGCATCATGCCCTCAGCGATGGCTTTAGCCAACAGCGGCGCGTCGATATTTCCTTTCAGCTCGGTGTAGTGCGCCACGCTCCAGGCGTTTGACAGCGAGGAAAGCTGCTCTGCCATCCAGATACCCGGCTGGGCGGCGACGAGAGGGAGACGATTCATGCGCGCTCCCCCGCAAAAGAGGACGGCTTAAGCGTCTGCCAGCGTTGCGCCAGCCACTGCTGGCACGCCTCCTGAGAGTGCGGTTCGCAGACCACGCGCCAGCCCGCGGGCAATTCGCACTGCTGCGGCCACAGGCTGTACTGCCCCTGGTCATTTTGCAAAATGGCGAACTGTCCCTGCGGATTATCGAAAGGATTGCTGAATTCCATACAGACTCCGTTATTGAATGAGCGGCTGCCAGAGGGTCATCAGCCCCTGCGTCAGCCCACCGCGCCAGCAAAGCGCATCGTGTCCGCCGTCAACCTGACGCCAGATAACCGGTTGCTGAGTGTGTAGTTCGGCGAGGATCGCCTGGTTTGCGCGCAAGATAAGCGGCTCGTTGCGCCCGGCTTCAAGAAGGATGCGTAGCCCGCGAGGGGATATTTCGCCGGTTTTAAGTTGTTCGATTAACAGCCCGTCCTGCTGCCCGCCGCGGTGCGGCCACCAGTAGGAGCCGGACTGGCTAAGCACGCAGCCAAAACGCTGCGGCCAGTGCAGTGCGGCATAAAGGGAAGAGAGACCGCCAAAGCTTTGCCCTGCGACCACCGTACGGTCGGCGCGGTCGCTAAACGGCGCGCGTTGTTGGACAAGGGGGAGAAGTTCTTCCTGCACCGCCAGCCAGAAGTCGGGATTGCACGGTAGCTCGCGGTTACGGTGCTCCATATTAATAACATCGATTAAGACGTAGACCGCAGGCGGCAGGTTGCGCTCGGCGGTGAGCGACGCCAGCGCGGGCCAGACAGGCATACTTTCGGCCCAGAACTGCCCGTCAAGCAGCACCGCCAGCGGGCGCTCGGGGCTTTCATCCCCGGTGGTAAAAATCCACACGCGGCGACGGTTCTTCAGGCGCGCGCTGTCCCACGTAATGCAGACGGGCTTTTTGTAAGGCATATCGGGATGGTTCCAGCCCGGCTGTACGGGCGCCTCCGGCATCTCCAGCGCCGAGACGGCGTGCCCGCGCCCGCCGCGCCAGCTCTGCGGATTCAGCGGGTCTGAAACCGCGTGAGGCAGCAGCTTGCGCCAGCCTTCGCGCAGCGCCATGCGGTCCGGCTGCTCGCCTTCAAATACTGCATCGGCAAAATCGTTTTCGTTATCGGAGGGGATAAAACAGTAGCTGCCGCGCCATTCGGGGCTGAACTCCCCCTGCCACTGCCAGACGTCGGTATCGGGAATGCGTTCAAGCGATTGCGGGCGGGCATTCTGATGGTGGTCGGTCATGCCGGTAACGTAGAGCCAGACGCGTTTAACCGTTGAGGTCTGCTGGGTTCCTGCCGGGTCCCGCCACCAGAATGTGACGCGATAGTTTTCCTCATGACGTTGCCATTCCGGCCCGTTTTTCGACTGCCACCACGCTTCACTTCCGGTTGTTAACGCCGTCACCCTTATAACCCCATGTTTAGCAATATTTTTTGTTTCAGAGCAAATTTTATTGATAATATTATTGATAACTATTTGCATTTGCAATAGCGTATTGCCCGCGCTGTGGGAAGCGCGTTCATAAATAACCATAAAAGCGGGACGTACAATGAATAAGAAGATTCACTCTCTGGCCTTGCTGGTCAATTTAGGGATTTATGGCGTCGCGCTGCCTGCCATGGCAGACGACAACGCCGCCTCTGCGCAGCACGAAGACACGATGGTGATCACCGCCGCCGAGCAGAATTTGCAGGCGCCTGGCGTGTCGACCATCACCGCCGATGAGATCCGCAAAAACCCGCCCGCGCGGGACGTGGCGGAAATCATCCGCACCATGCCGGGCGTTAACCTGACCGGGAACTCCACCAGCGGCCAGCGCGGGAACAACCGTCAGATCGACATTCGCGGCATGGGCCCGGAAAACACCCTGATCCTGATCGACGGCAAGCCCGTCACCAGCCGCAACTCCATCCGCCTGGGCTGGCGCGGCGAGCGTGATACCCGCGGCGATACCGGCTGGGTACCGCCGGAGATGATCGAGCGCATCGAAGTGATCCGCGGCCCGGCCGCCGCACGCTACGGCAACGGCGCGGCGGGCGGCGTGGTGAATATCATCACCAAAAAGTTCGACGACCAGTGGCACGGCTCCTGGAACACCTACCTGAACGCGCCAGAGCATAAAGACGAAGGTTCTACCAAGCGCACCAACTTCAGCCTGAGCGGCCCGCTGGGCGGCGACTTCAGCTTCCGCATGTTCGGTAACCTGGATAAGACTCAGGCCGACGCGTGGGACATCAACCAGGGCCACCAGTCTGAGCGTACCGGAGCCTACGCCAACACCCTGCCCGCGGGCCGCGAGGGTGTAGAGAACAAAGACATCAACGGCGTGGTGCGCTGGGACTTCGCGCCGATGCAGTCGCTGGAGTTTGAAGCGGGCTACAGCCGCCAGAACAACCTCTATGCGGGTGACACGCAAAACACCAACAACGACAACGCGCTGGTGAAGAAGAACTACGGCAAAGAGACGAACCGTATTTATCGCCAGAACTTCGCCGTGACCTGGAACGGCGGCTGGGACAACGGCATTACCACCAGCAACTGGGCGCAGTACGAACACACCCGCAACTCCCGCCTGGGCGAAGGGCTGGCGGGCGGTACGGAAGGCCTGTTCAACAGCAATAAATTCACCGATACCGACCTGGCCGACGTGATGCTGCACAGCGAAATCAACCTGCCGATTGATTTCATTGTGAACCAGAACCTGACGCTCGGCACCGAGTGGAACCAGCAGCGCATGAAGGATTCGACCTCCTTCTCGCAAACCCAGCAGGGTGGCACCATCCCGGGCATGAGCGAAGACCGTAGCCCGTACACGTCAGCGGAGATCTTCTCCCTGTTCGCTGAGAACAACATGGAGCTGACCGACAGCACCATGCTGACCCCTGCCCTGCGCTTCGACCACCACACCATCGTGGGCAATAACTGGAGCCCGTCCCTGAACCTGTCGCAGGGTCTGGGGGATGACTTCACCCTGAAGATGGGCATCGCGCGTGCCTACAAAGCGCCAAGCCTGTACCAGACCAACCCGAACTACCTGTTGTACAGTAAAGGCCAGGGCTGCTACGCCAGTTCCGACGGCGTGGGCTGCTACATGATGGGTAACGACGATCTGAAAGCGGAAACCAGCATCAACAAAGAGATTGGCCTGGAGTGGAAACGCGACGGCTGGCTGGCGGGCGTGACCTGGTTCCGCAACGACTACCGCAACAAGATTGAAGCGGGCTACGCGCCGATTGGCCAGACCTCCACCGGTAAAGTCACCACCGATATCTACCAGTGGGAAAACGTGCCGAAGGCGGTGGTAGAAGGTCTGGAAGGCTCCCTGAACGTGCCGGTCAGCGACACCATCAACTGGACCAACAACATTACCTATATGCTGCAGAGCAAGAACAAGGAGACCGGCGACCGTCTGTCGATCATTCCGGAGTACACGCTGAACTCAACCCTGAGCTGGCAGGTGCACCAGGATGTGTCATTGCAGTCGACCTTCACCTGGTACGGCAAGCAGCAGCCGAAGAAGTATAACTATAAAGGCCAGCCGGTGACCGGGTCTGAGAAAGACGAGGTCAGCCCGTACAGCATCGTTGGCCTGAGCGCCACCTGGGACGTGACGAAAAACGTCAGCCTGACCGGCGGCGTGGACAACGTCTTCGACAAGCGCCAGTGGCGCGCGGGTAATGCCCAGACCACGGGGAACGCGACAACCGGCGCGTATATGTACGGTGCGGGTGCGTATACGTATAATGAACCGGGTCGCACCTGGTACATGAGCGTAAACACAAGATTCTGATACAGGCAGTGACCTCCCCCTCTCCCTGTGGGAGAGGGTTGGGGTGAGGGCATCAGTCCGCACAATTCAGAGGGAAAAACCATGCACACCGCCCACAGCACATTTTCTCTCGCCGGCCTCACCCTCCACCGCGTCACCTTCGACCCCACCACCTTCACCGACGCCGATCTCCTCTGGCTCCCCCATTACGCCCAGCTCGCTGACGCCGGACGTAAACGCAAGGCTGACCATCTGGCGGGACGCATCGCCGCCGCGCACGCCTTACCTGACCACACCGTTCCCGCCATCGGCCCCAGCGGGGAACCGCTCTGGCCGGACGGAATTTCCGGCAGCATCACCCACAGCGGCACGGAGGCGATGGCTGTCGTCGCGCCATACCCTGCGCTTATCGGTATCGATAGTGAAGCGATCCTCGCCGAAAATGAAGCAAGGGAAATCAAAGATGGCATTATAGATGCCAAGGAAGAGCGTGTGCTTTCCCGCTCGGGTTACCCGTTCGCCCTCGCCCTGACGCTGGTTTTCAGCGCCAAAGAGAGCCTGTTTAAGGCCCTCTTTCCGCAGGTGCAGGCTTACATGGGGTTTGACAGCGCGCGCGTCACCCTGCTCGACGATAACACGCTCACGCTGGCATTGACCCGTCAACTGTCAGGCTTTAACGAAGGCACCGCCTTCACCCTGCACTGGCAACTGCGCGGCGAGCAGGCGATCACCCTGCTGTCACACGTTCCTGCCGACGCGCCTTTACGCTGGTCACCACAAACGTCAAGATAAACACCACCGCGAACAGGACCACTATGGTCGGCGCGGGCGCACTGTCGAGATAAAACGAGGCATACACGCCGCTGACCGACACCAGTATTGATACCGCCACCGCCACCAGCAGCGCCATGTGGAAGCGTCGGGCGATCAGCACCGCAATCGCACCGGGCGCAATCAGCAGCGAAATCGACAGAATAATCCCCACCGCCTTCAGCGTCGCCACGATGGTCAGCGACACCATGCACAGTAAGCCATAGTGCAGCCAGCGGGCGCGCAGGCCGCTCGCCTGCGCCTGCTGATAGTCAAAGCAGAACAGCAGGAAATCGCGCCATTTCAGGCCAATCACCAGCGCAATCAGCCCCGCCACGATGCCGCTTTGCAGAATGTCCATCCCGTTAATGCCCAGCATATCGCCGAACAGAATGTGGTCGAGATGCACCTCAGGTTTGACGGCGATATAGAGGATCAGCCCCGCGCCGAACATCCCGGAAAAGACGATCCCCATCACCGTATCCTGCTTGATGCGGCTATTGTCCTTGAGGTAGCCGGTGGCAACCGCGCAAAACAGACCGGCAACGAACGCGCCCAGCGCCAGCGGCAGGCCCATCACCCACGCCAGCACCACGCCGGGAAACACCGCGTGGCTCATGGCGTCGCCCATCAGCGCCCAGCCTTTGAGCACCAGAAAAACCGACAGCAGCGCGCAGGGCACGGCTACCAGAAGTGAAATCAGCAGTGCGTTGTTCATGAACGCAAACTGGAAGGGTTCAAGGAGCAGCGCCATCATGGGTGTGCCTCCTTCGCGCGGCGGCGGCTGGCGAGCAGCCCGTGCTTCGGCGCAAAGACGAACGCCAGCAGGAACAGCAGCGTCTGGGCGACCACAATAATACCGCCGGTGGCGCCGTCCAGATAATAGCTGGCCCACGCGCCGAGGAAGCTGGTGAGGCTGCCAATGGCGACGGCAATCATCAGCAGACGCGGGAAGCGGTCGGTGAGCAGCCACGCGGTTGCGCCGGGCGTAACCACCAGGCAAATCACCAGAAACGCGCCGACGGTTTGCAGCGCTGCCACGGTAGAGACCGCCAGCAGCGTGAAGAACAGGATCTTCAGGCGCTCAGGGCGCAGGCCGATGGCGCGGGCGTGGTTCTCATCAAAAAAGGTCACCATCAGATCTTTCCATTTGAACAGCAGGATAACCATCGACACCACGCCGATAATCGCCAACTGGACGATATCCTCCGGAGCGATAGCCAGAATATTGCCGAGCACGATGGTCTGAATATTCACCGAGGTTGGGTTGAGCGAGACCATAAACAGCCCCAGCCCGAAAAAAGAGGAGAAGATCAGCCCGATAATGGCGTCCTCCTTCAGGCGGCTGCGCTGGTTGAGAAACAGCATGCTGCCCGCCGCCAGCCCGCCCGATAAAAACGCCCCCAGAGAGAACGGCAGCCCGAGCATGTAAGCCCCCGCCACGCCCGGCACGATGGAATGCGAGAGCGCATCGCCGATCAGCGACCAGCCTTTGAGCATCAGGTAGCAGGAGAGAAACGCGCACAGCCCACCCACCATCGCCGAGACCCACATCGCGTTAAGCATGTACTCATAGCTGAAGGGTTCGAGAAGCGCGTTCATTTTGCCTCCTGCCGGTGCGTCACGAAGGGCCGCTCGTCGTCGGTGATAATGCGGTCTTCAGAACCGCTGAGCACCACGTGGCGCAGCACGCCGCTGAAGGCGCGCTCAAGGTTTTCGGCGGTGAAGGTGGTTTCCGTCGGGCCGCTCGCCAGCACGGTGCCTTTGACCATCACCGTGTAATCGCAAAACTCCGTGACCGAGCCTAAATTGTGGGTCGAGACCAGCATGGTTTTGCCCTCGTCGCGCAACTCGCGCAGCAGGCTGATGATTCTGGCTTCGGTTTTAACGTCCACGCCGGTAAACGGCTCGTCAAGCAGGATCACCTCGCCCTGCTGGGCAATCGCCCGCGCCAGGAAGACGCGCTTCTTTTGCCCGCCGGAGAGCTCGCCAATCTGTCGATGGCGCAGCTCGAGCATATCCACGCGCTTCAGGGCGTCGGTCACGATCTGCCGATCCTGCGCTTTAGGCCGCCGCAGAAACCCCATATGCCCGTAGCGCCCCATCATCACCACGTCCTCGACCAGCACCGGAAACGACCAGTCGACCTCTTCCGACTGCGGCACGTAGGCGACCAGGTTCTGGCGCAGCGCCCGGTGAGGCGGCAGCCCATGGAGGGTGATAGTGCCGCTCGCCGCCCGCACAAAGCCCATCACCGCCTTAAACAGCGTGGACTTGCCGGAGCCGTTCACCCCCACCAGCGCGGCAATCGATCCGCCGGGCACGCTGAACGACGCATTGCGCAGCGCCGTGTGGCCGTTGCGGTAGGTCACGGTCACGTCCGTGACGACAATCCCCTTCTGCATGGTCACTCCTTCATGCCGTCGCGAATGCCCTGCACCAGCGTGCGGGTGGTGACGTTCAGCAGGTCGATATAGGTCGGCACCGGGCCGTTTTCCGCGCTCAGGGAGTCAACGTACAGCACGCCGCCGTAGTGGGCGCCGGTTTCCCGCGCCACCTGACGCGCCGGCTTATCGGAGACCGTGCTTTCGCTGAATACCGCCGGGATGCGGTGTTTCTTCACCAGATCGATCACCTTGCGCACCTGCTGCGGCGTCCCCTGCCGATCGGCGTTGATCGGCCACAGGTAAAGTTCCTTCATGCCCAGATCCCGCGCAAGATAGGAGAAGGCGCCCTCGCTGGTCACCATCCAGCGTTTGTCTTCCGGGATCTCCGCCACCTGCTTGCGCAGCGGTTCGAGGGTCGCGACGATCTTCTGCTTGTAGGCCTCAGCGTTGCGTTGGTAGACCTGCGCGTTGGCCGGGTCGTACTTCACCAGCGCGTCGCGGATGTTATCAACGTAAATCAGCGCGTTGTCCGGCGACATCCACGCGTGCGGGTTAGGCTTGCCGTCGTACGGCCCCTCGCTGATGCCCATCGGGGTGATGCCCTGGGTGACAATCACCTCCGGCACGCCGTTCAGGTGCTGATAAAAACGCTGGAACCACAGCTCCAGGTTCATGCCGTTCGCAAGGATCAGCTGCGCCTTTTGCGCGCGCTTGATATCGCCCGGCGTCGGCTGGTACTCGTGGATTTCAGCGCCCGGTTTGGTGATGGAGGTGACTTCTGCGGCATCCCCCGCCACGTTTTTCGCCATATCCGCGATGACGGTAAAGGTGGTGATGACCTGGAACTTTTCAGCCGCCAGCGCGCCCGTGCTGGTCGTAGCCGTGAGCAGCGCGCCGAGCAACAGACGCTTTAATCCTTGCAGTGGGTGCATCGCAGAAGTCTCCTGAGGTGGTGAAATTCAAAGCAAAATTAGCCCGTGCTATAAGGTATAGCACAGGCTATATTTAAATGAAAATAGTTATCATTAAAGTTGTGTCAATGAAGGGTGGGCCTGACGACGCTTCGCTTATCAGGCCTACGGAAAAGCAGTTTTGAAGGCCGGGTAAGCGCAGCGCCACCCGGCATAAGGGCGACTCACAGCCCGGCAAGTGCCTTGTAAAATGCAGGATTCTCCCGAATCACATTAAGTACCTTCGCCGCCAGCCCGGTTGGATTGCGGCGTTTGGACTCCCAGCTCTTTATCGTATCGACGCTCGTGCCAAGCGCCTTCGCCATTTCGCTTTGCGTGATATTGAGCTGCTCTCTGATGGCACGCACATCAGCAACTTCATAGCGGGTTACTCGGGAAGCGGCTTTTCTTCCGTTATGGATCTCAACGGCCTCTTCAAGCGAAGATTTTAATTCATTAAAAATACTCATTATTAGCCTCCACCTGCCTGATTAGGGTACATAGTACACCTCTCATTTACGGCACTGGAAGCAGTATTTTTCAGAATGGAAGTCAGCTTTTTAAGTTCTGCTTTCTCTGCCTCTGTCAGGCTGTCCTTTATGCATTTTGGATAGGCCATAATGAAATAGATCACCTCCTCCGTGGCCAGAAAGTAAATCACTCTGATACCCCCTCTCTTTCCCTTTGAGGCTGCCGCCATCCTTATTTTACGTAAACCACCCGTCTGCTGGATCAGGTCACCTTTATCAGGCCACGCAATAAGTTCCTTTTGCAGATCCTTTAATTCATCATCCGTAGCAATGCTTTTAATCTGTCGGGTAAAGAGTGATGTTTCGATAAACTCTATCGCATGACTCATCCATAGTTCCTTCCCTAAACGCAGCAAAAGCCCGAATGCTTCAACACCAGGCTCATGCTGCATGGTTACTCTTCCTTGAGTAATGCTGCGCCAAATAACTGTATTTATATACAGCTTAAAGGTATTTTAAGAATCCGTTTAGACATCCGGGAACATCACGCTATTCCCCGGCGCTTCCCTGTGCAGATGGATAAAGTTCAGGTGCCGTTCATACTGGTCCAGAATGTCCGTAATCACCTGCTCCTTGCTGTAATCCATCAGGTCATTCCCCTGGCTACCTTCCAGCAGGAACGTCTCCAGCCGGTAGTAGGTTGATTTCCCGCTGCGCGCCCGGTAGGTAAAACCAGGCACCGAGTACTGCTGCGGCCAGATCTGATAGACAAAGTTCTGCTCGTCGCCCATGTGCACCAGCAGATCCAGATGCCCCAGGGTTTCGCCCTCCTCCGGCGGCAGGTTTTTCAGCTCCACGTACGCACCACGCAGCTTCAGCTCCTGCGCCACCTCTTCCATCGCCGGGTAGCAGACCGTCTCCATCATCTGTTTGGTGTAGCGCGTGCCCGGGTAGTTCATCAGGCGCGACAGGCGTTTCTTCCAGCTCAGCCTGTCCTGAGCGCCCATTGGCCGCGGCGCGGTGTCGCGGCTGGCGCTGACGCGCCGATAGTCTTCCACCTTGAGCGATTTATACAGCCCGGCCATCACGAAGAAGATCACAAAGCTGAACGGCAGGCCCATGATCACCGTGGTGTTCTGCAGCGCCGAAATGCCGTTGGTCATCAGCATGCCGAGCGTCAGCAGGCCGATGGCGACGGACCAGAAGATACGCAGCCAGTTCGGCGCGTCGCTGTTGATGTCCTTCAGCTTTGAGGTGAAGTTCCCCAGCACCAGCGCGCCGGAATCCGCCGAGGTGACGTAAAACAGCAGGCCGGTGATGGTCGCCACGGAGGCGCTAAAGGTGAACGCCGGATACTGCGCCAGCAGGCTGTAGAAGCCGCGCTCCGGGTGCGCCATCGCTTCCTGGGCAAAGGTTGCGTTGCCGTGGATGATCTCGTGCAGCGCGCTGTTGCCGAAAATCGACAGCCACAGCAGGGTAAAGGTGAACGGGATGATCAGGGTGCCCATCACAAACTGACGAATGGTGCGCCCGCGCGAAATACGCGCCAGGAACAGGCCAACAAATGGCGACCATGCGACCCACCACGCCCAGAAGAACAGGGTCCAGTTGTTCATCCACTCCACCGGGCGGTCAAAGGCGAAGCTGTTCAGCGTCATGCCCATGAAGCGGTTCACGTAGTCGCCCACGTTCAGCACCAGGGCGTTGAGCAGGAACGACGTGTCGCCCATAAACAGCACGAACAGGATCAGGCCCAGCGCCAGCGCCACGTTCAGCTCAGAGAGCACGCGGATGCCCTTATCCACGCCGGAGGTCACCGAAATGGTGGCGATAATCACCGAGAGCGCAATCAGCGCCGCTTTCGCCGCCATCGAATCCGGGATATCAAACAGCACGCTTAGCCCGTAGTTGAGCTGGACCACGCCAATGCCGAGCGTCGTCGCGATGCCGAAGATGGTGCCAATTACCGCCGCAATATCGACGCTGTGGCCAATCGGGCCGTTAATTCTTTTCCCGAAAATCGGGTACAGCGCGGAGCGGATGGTGAGAGGCAAATTATAACGATAGCTAAAGTATCCGAGCGCCATCCCCATCAGGGCATACATCGACCAGCCCGTCAGGCCGTAGTGGAACAGCGTCCAGACCATCGCCTGGCGTGCGGCCTCCATCGTCTGCCCCGCCCCTTCCGGCGGCTTCATATACTGCGTGACCGGCTCGGCTACCGAGAAGAACATCAGATCGATGCCGATGCCCGCGGCAAACAGCATCGCCGCCCAGCTCAGCAGGCTGAACTCGGGCTTGGACTGCTCTGGCCCGAGCTTCACCGAGCCGAAGCGCGAGCAGGCAATGCAGACCACGAAGACGATATAGAGCGTCGCCGCCAGCAGGTAGTACCAGCCGAAGGTCTTCGACACCCAGTTCAGGGTGCGGCCAATCCACTCGGCAGAAAAATCGTTAAAGAAAATGGTCGTCAGGGAAAACAACAAAATCAGCCCGGCGGACGTATAAAAAACGACCGGGTTGATTTTGTCTTTTTCTCTGTCTTGTGAAAGGTCTGTCATCCAGTATCCCCACTGTTTTTGTAACTATTGAAATCCAAAATCGCAACAATTAAGACACATTTTATATTGAACGTCCAATCAAAAACCGCTTTAATAGATTACCAACGCTGATGAATGGAGTGGCAAAAATGCCCAAAGTGGGGATGCAGCCGATCCGGCGCAGGCAACTTATCGACGCCACGCTGGAAGCAATTAATGAAGTGGGCATGCATGACGCAACCATTGCGCAGATCGCCCGTCGGGCGGGCGTGTCCACGGGGATCATCAGCCACTATTTCAAAGATAAAAACGGCCTGCTGGAAGCGACTATGCGCGACATCACCGGCCAGCTGCGCGATGCGGTATTAAGCCGCTTACGCGCCCTGCCGAACGGCAGCGCGGAGCAGCGTTTGCAGGCGATTGTCGGCGGCAATTTTGATGAAACCCAGGTGAGCAGCGCGGCGATGAAGGCCTGGCTGGCCTTCTGGGCGAGCAGCATGCATCAGCCGATGCTCTACCGTTTGCAGCAGGTCAGCAGCCGCCGGTTGCTCTCAAACCTGGTGTACGAGTTCCGCCGCGAGCTGCCGCGTGAACAGGCTGAAGAGGCGGGCTACGGGCTCGCCGCGCTGATTGACGGGCTGTGGCTGCGCGCCGCGCTAAGCGGCAAACCGCTGGACAAAACCCTCGCGCAATCGCTCACCAGCCACTTTATCAGCCAGCATTTACCGACCGAATAACCGAGGAGGAAGCATGTCCCGAATGGCAGAACAGCAGCTTTATATCAATGGTGGTTATACATCCGCCACCAGCGGTCGCACCTTCGAGACCATCAACCCGGCCAACGGTGAAGTTCTGGCGAGCGTGCAGGCCGCCGGGCGCGAAGACGTGGACCGCGCCGTAGAGAGCGCAAAGCGCGGGCAAAAAATCTGGGCGGCGATGACCGCCATGGAGCGCTCGCGCATCCTGCGTCGCGCCGTCGACATCCTGCGCGAGCGCAACGACGAGCTGGCAAAGCTGGAAACCCTCGACACCGGTAAGGCGTTTTCTGAAACCTCGACCGTCGACATCGTCACCGGCGCGGACGTGCTGGAGTACTACGCGGGGCTGATCCCGGCGCTGGAAGGCAGCCAGATCCCGCTGCGCGACACCTCATTCGTCTACACGCGCCGCGAGCCGCTGGGCGTGGTGGCGGGCATCGGCGCGTGGAACTACCCGATCCAGATCGCCCTGTGGAAATCCGCCCCGGCGCTGGCGGCGGGCAACGCGATGATCTTCAAGCCGAGCGAGGTCACCCCGCTCACCGCCCTGAAGCTGGCGGAAATCTACACCGAGGCGGGCCTGCCGGACGGCGTGTTTAACGTCCTGCCGGGCGTGGGCGCGGAAACCGGCCAGTACCTGACCGAGCATCCGGGCATTGCCAAAGTCTCCTTCACCGGCGGCGTCGCCAGCGGCAAAAAGGTGATGGCGAACGCCGCGGCCTCGTCCCTGAAGGAGGTGACGATGGAGCTGGGCGGCAAATCCCCGCTGATTGTGTTTGACGATGCGGATCTGGATCTCGCCGCAGACATCACCATGATGGCCAACTTCTTCAGCTCCGGCCAGGTGTGCACCAACGGCACCCGCGTGTTCGTGCCTGCAAAATCTAAGGCCGCGTTTGAGCAGAAAATCGTTGAGCGCGTGGGCCGCATCCGCGCAGGCGATCTGTTCGATGAAAACACCAACTTTGGCCCGATGGTCAGCTTCCCGCACCGCGACAGCGTGATGCGCTACATCGCCAAAGGCAAAGAAGAAGGCGCGCGCGTGCTGTGCGGCGGCGACGTGCTGAAGGGCGACGGATTTGATAACGGCGCGTGGGTGGCCCCGACCGTGTTCACCGACTGCACCGACGAGATGACCATCGTGCGCGAAGAGATCTTCGGCCCGGTGATGTCCATCCTCACCTATGAAAGCGATGAAGAAGCCATTCGCCGCGCCAACGACACCGACTACGGTCTGGCGGCGGGCATCGTCACCGCCGATCTGAACCGTGCGCACGGCGCCATTCATCAGCTTGAAGCGGGCATCTGCTGGATCAACACCTGGGGTGAATCCGCTGCGGAGATGCCGGTCGGCGGCTACAAGCACTCCGGCATTGGCCGCGAGAACGGCGTGATGACGCTGCAGAGCTACACCCAGGTGAAGTCCATCCAGGTTGAGATGGGTAAATTCCAGTCCATATTTTAACCGGGAGGTTTATTTGCAATTTGACTACATCATTATCGGGGCCGGCTCTGCCGGCAACGTACTGGCTACACGACTGACTGAAGATCCGAACACCACCGTCCTGCTGCTTGAGGCGGGCGGGCCGGACTACCGCTTTGACTTCCGCACCCAGATGCCTGCCGCGCTGGCCTTCCCGCTCCAGGGCAAGCGCTACAACTGGGCGTATGAAACCGAGCCAGAGCCCTTCATGAACAACCGCCGCATGGAGTGCGGACGCGGCAAAGGGCTGGGCGGCTCGTCGCTGATCAACGGCATGTGCTACGTGCGCGGCAACGCGATGGATCTGGACAACTGGGCGAAAGAACCGGGTCTGGAGCACTGGAGCTACCTCAACTGCCTGCCCTACTACCGCAAGGCAGAGACCCGCGACGTGGGGCCGAACGACTACCACGGCGGCGACGGCCCGGTGAGCGTCACCACCTCTAAGCCGGGCGTAAACCCGCTGTTTGAAGCAATGGTGGAAGCAGGCGTGCAGGCGGGCTATCCGCGCACCGACGATCTCAACGGCTACCAGCAGGAAGGCTTTGGCCCGATGGACCGCACGGTTACGCCGCAGGGCCGACGCGCCAGCACCGCGCGCGGCTATCTGGACCAGGCAAAACCGCGTCCTAACCTGACCATCCGCACCCACGCCATGACCGATCGCATTATTTTTGACGGCAAGCGCGCGGCGGGCGTTGAGTGGCTGGAAGGCGAAAGCACCATTCCGTCAAAAGCGACGGCGAATAAAGAAGTCCTCCTGTGCGCAGGCGCCATTGCGTCACCGCAGATCCTCCAGCGTTCCGGCGTAGGCAATGCTGAATTGCTGAAGCAGTTCGATATCCCGCTGGTGCATGATTTACCCGGCGTGGGAGAAAACTTGCAGGATCATCTGGAGATGTACCTCCAGTATGAATGTAAAGAGCCGGTTTCCCTCTACCCTGCCCTGCAGTGGTGGAACCAGCCGAAGATTGGCGCGGAGTGGCTGTTTGGCGGCACCGGCGTGGGTGCGAGCAACCACTTCGAAGCGGGCGGGTTTATCCGAAGCCGCGAGGAGTTCGAATGGCCGAACATTCAGTACCACTTCCTGCCGGTAGCGATTAACTACAACGGCTCAAACGCGGTGAAGGAACACGGCTTCCAGTGCCACGTCGGCTCCATGCGCTCCCCGAGCCGTGGACACGTGCGCATTCAGTCGCGCGATCCGCACCAGCATCCGGCGATCCTGTTCAACTATATGTCCCACGAGCAGGACTGGCAGGAGTTCCGCGACGCGATCCGCATCACCCGCGAGATCATGCACCAGCCCGCGCTGGACAAGTACCGCGGCCGCGAAATCAGTCCGGGTATTGACTGCCAGACCGATGAGCAGCTGGACGAATTCGTGCGCAACCACGCCGAAACCGCCTTCCACCCGTGCGGCACCTGCAAGATGGGCTATGACGAGATGGCGGTGGTCGACGGCGAAGGCCGCGTTCACGGGCTGGAAGGGCTGCGCGTGGTGGATGCGTCGATTATGCCGCAGATCATCACCGGCAACCTGAACGCCACCACCATTATGATCGGCGAGAAGATTGCCGACGCGATCCGCGGGCGCGAGCCGCTGGCAAAGAGTACGGCCGCGTATTATGTGGCCAACGGGGCGCCGGTCAGACGCTAAAAATATTCCCCTCACCCTGGCCCTCTCCCCATAGGGGAGAGGGGATTAACCTACCCCTTCAAAAATTTATTTTCATTTCATTGCATCCAGTTTCCCACCTCCCCTCGTATATGCGTATGTGAGCAATCCCTTTGCTCCCCAAACCGAGGAAAGATGATGAAAAAGCTAACCCGTGTTGCACTCGTCACCAGCGCTTTACTCTTCTGTGCAGGCACATCAGCCGCCATGACGTCAGGCTCCGTGATGGTAGGCGGAGCCGAAATGTTCCCGAGCAAAAATATCGTTGAAAACGCCGTGAACTCGAAAGATCACACCACGCTGGTGGCCGCCGTCAAAGCGGCTGGACTGGTGGATACGCTTCAGAGCAAAGGGCCCTTCACCGTATTTGCGCCGACCAATGCGGCGTTTGCGAAATTGCCTGCCGGCACGGTCGAGAACCTGGTCAAACCCGAAAACAAAGCCACGCTCACCAGCATCCTCACCTATCACGTGGTCGCCGGTAATTACGATATGAAGGCGCTGGAGCAGAAAATTAAACAGGGCGGCGGACACGCGGAGTTGAAGACCGTTAACGGTCAGCCACTGTGGATCATGAGCAACGGCCCGCACAACATTCAGCTTAAGGATGGTAAAGGCAATGTGGCGAACATTAGCACCTATGACGTTCATCAAAAAAACGGTGTGATCGATGTAATTGATACCGTCCTGATGCCTAAGTAGTTGTCTATACTTCGGAAGTGTGACGTTACCTTCCGGGAAAAACATGGATAACGCGCTGGCAGAACAGCAGCAGAAATTAATGCAGGCGGTCGCAAACGGCGATCGCCGCGCATTTGAACAACTCTATCGACTCACTTCGCCACACCTGTTTGCCGTCGCGCTGCGCATGCTGCGCGACCGCGCGTGGGCAGAAGAGATCCTTCACGACTGTTTTATCACCGTCTGGAGTAAAGCCGAAACCTACAACGCTGCACTGAGCTCCCCGATGACCTGGCTTACGCATATTGTTCGCAATCGCTGTATTGACTGGTTGCGCAGCGGGCAAACCCGCGCTGCCGAACGCGAGTCACCGTATAGCGAAGTGCTTTTGCCCGGCGAGAACGATGAGCAGAATAACTGGCACGACGATGCGCAGGCAGAGCGGCTCAGGCATTGCCTCGAACATTTGAGCAGCGAGCAGCGCCAGAGCATTACGCTCGCCTACTATCAGGGAATGTCTCACAGCGACATTGCCGACTGGCTCCAGCAGCCTGTAGGCTCGGTGAAAAGCTGGATACGTCGGGCAATGGACCATCTTCGGGAGTGCGTGGGGCTATGAATGACGCAGAAAAACGCGACGACATGCTGGCAGCAGAGTATGCCCTCGGCACGCTGCGGGGAGGAGCACGGCTTCAGTTCCAGAAAAGGGTCCTCCGTGAACCGGCTCTGGCCGCCCGCGTGGCGTACTGGCAGGACATGTTCAGCACGCTGGATAGTCATCTTGTGCCCGTCCCCCCACCCGAGACGGTGTGGAAAAGAATCGCCCTCGACCTGCCGCCCAAAAAGCCTTTACGCCAAAGTCGGCCTTATCTCGGCTGGATGGTTGCGGCCTCACTCGCCGCCCTGACGGTCGTTGCCTGGTATGCCACCCGAGCCCCGGAACTCGCTCCGCTGATGATACTCAACGATGACCAACAGCACGGGCAGTGGGTCGTCAGCGCGGACGCCAGCCGCCAGCACCTGAGCATTGCCCCGCTTCGACCGACAGCTGTCGCCGCGCAACACAGCCTGCAGCTTTGGCTGATCCCAGGCGGGCAGGCGCCGGTATCCATGGGGCTGCTGCATAACGACATCCCCACACGCGTCACCCTCAGGAACGCAACGCTCCCTGCTGACGCCACGATAGCCATAAGCCTTGAACCAGAGGGCGGATCGCCCACCGGCCTCCCCACAGGCCCGGTGCTTTACAGTGGCAAACTGTAATCCTCAGGCCCTGTTTGCAGGGCCGCTATCGTTCCCCCCTTTTATTTATATAATATTCTCGGTTACCTATAAGAATTAAATATTAGGCCTGCAATTAATTTAATTATTAAAAAACGACATTGACAGACGCTTGCGTACTCCATTAAGTTTTAAACGAACATCATTTTATTCCCGATACACAATATATCAAAAATCGCATTAATGAATTTATCATTATTCATTAATTCTTCTCTGCCTTTTATTTTTTGCATCACTCAATAGCGAGATAAGATCATGAATATTAGTGCAAATAAAGTTGTTGTCATCACCGGTGCCAGCAGCGGTATTGGTCAGGCCATTGCCCTCCATTTAGCGAATAACGCGTTTTCGCTGGTGCTGGTGGCGCGCCGTCTGGACAGAATTAATGCCCTGGTGGATCAGATTATTCAACAGGGCGGCAAGGCGATTGCCGTAAAGGCTGACGTGACCCGTCAGGAAGAGGTGCAGCGCGCGATTGACGCTGCCGTTGCCGCATACCAGCGCGTGGATGTGGTGATCAATAACGCGGGCTTTATGGCCATCGCCCCCCTCAGCGAGCTGAAAACCGACGAATGGGACAAGATGATTGATACCAATCTGAAGGGCGTGCTGTACGGCATCGCTGCCGCGCTCCCGGTGTTCCAGCGTCAGGGCAGCGGGCATTTTATTAACGTTGCCTCCGTTGCGGGCATCAAGGTGCTGGCCCCTGGCGGCGTGGTGTATAGCGCCACGAAATTCGCCGTCCGCGCGCTGAGCGAAGGCTTACGTCAGGAGGCAGGTAAAACTATCCGCACGACGCTTATTTCGCCCGGTGCCGTCGAAAGCGAACTGCAATTCGGCAGCTCTGACGAAGAGAGTAAAAAATTTCTCCATGAGTTTTATAAGCAGGCTATTCCGGCTGACGCAGTTGCCCGCGCGGTTTTATTTGCCATAGAACAGCCTGGCGACGTTGATATTAATGAAATTGTTGTGCGTCCAACGCAGGAAGAATTTTAGCCTGCGTTAAATAATGCTGAATGAGGTGTCATTATGATTAAATCATTAACGTCCTTATCAGATCTCAATATGCGAACGGGTGCCGATATTCTTCTTGAAGTGCTGGAGAGTGAAGGCGTGGAATATATTTTTGGCAACCCCGGCACCACCGAACTTCCGCTCATTGATGCCCTGCTTCGCCATGAAAATATTCACTATATTCTGGCGCTTCAGGAGAGCACCGTGGTGGCGATTGCCGACGGCTATGCGAAAGCCTCCGGCAAAACGGGCTTTATCAATTTGCATACCGCCAGCGGCCTTGGGCACGGTATGGGGAATCTCATTAATTCGCGGATTATGAAAACCCCGCTGGTGGTGACCGTTGGACAGCAGGATACGCGACACTACGTCCGCGACCCGCTTCTGTATGATGATATTGTTTCCATCGGCTCTCCGATCATGAAGTGGGCGCAGGAGGTCACCAGCGCCGACCAGCTCCCGGTGCTGGTGCGCCGCGCGTTTCACGCTGCCAGCTATCCTCCTGGCGGCCCGGTGCTGCTCTCCCTGCCGATGAACGTGATGGAAGAGCTGAGCGACGCCGGGATACAGACGGCGTCGAGAGTAAACTACCACACCGTTGCGGGCTCGCTGGACGAGCTGGCGGAGGCGCTCAGCGAGATAGCGCCGGGCAGGATCATG
Source organism: Enterobacter bugandensis (assembly GCF_900324475.1). Lineage (NCBI taxonomy): Bacteria > Pseudomonadati > Pseudomonadota > Gammaproteobacteria > Enterobacterales > Enterobacteriaceae > Enterobacter > Enterobacter bugandensis. Next base: position 1,249,908 of record NZ_LT992502.1, on the reverse strand, counting down.
ATTGTGGCGGGCGATGAGGTGCACTCCAGCGGCTCGACGCAGGAAATTGTCCAGCTGGCGGAAGCGCTCGGCGCCCACGTCTACGGCTCCTCCTGGCCGCTGAATTTGCCATTTCCCACCCAGCACGCGCTCTGGCGGGGCAATATGCCCACCACCGCCAGCGAAATCGCCAGCATCGTCAATGCCTATGACGCCGTGTTTATCATCGGCGGCAGAAGCCTAATCACCATTTTGTACAGCGAGGGCGAGGCCATTCCGGCAACCTGCGCGGTGTATCAGCTCTCGGCGGATATGCACGAGCTTGGCCGCACCTATGCCACTCGCCTTTCGCTGATGGGGGATATCAAACTGTCCCTGCACGAACTGCTGCCGAAGCTTGAGCAGCGCCTGATCTCCAACACGCTGGCCCACCAGCAGCTGCTGGTGGCGGCCCGCGACGAACGTGAGAAGGAGTGGCAGTTGCAGGAAGAACGTCTGGCCGGCGAGCGGCTTCGCCCGGCCCTTTCGCCGATGGTCGCAGCCTGGGAGGTCATCCGATCCATTCCGGCGGGTACCACCATCGTTGATGAGGCGATAGCGACCGCCAGGCATGTCCGCCGGTTCATCTCTGACCAGCAGCATCAGCGCTACTACTTTATGCGCGGCGGCGGACTGGGCTGGGGGATGCCTGCCTCCGTGGGGCATTCGCTGGGACGCGGACAGGAGCCGGTGGTCTGCCTGATCGGCGACGGGGCCTCCCTGTACTCGCCGCAGGCACTCTGGACGGCAGCACACGAAAATCTGCCGGTCACCTTTATCGTCATGAATAACAGGGAGTACAACATCCTGAAAAACTTTATGAAGAGCCAGGCCGACTACAGCTCAACGCGGCTGGGCCGTTTTATCGGGATGGACCTCGTGAACCCGCATATCGATTTTCAGTCGCTGGCCACCGCCATGGGTGTCCACTGCTGCCGGGTGACCGAGGCGGCGGATATCGCCGAAGCGGTAACGCGCGGCCTGCAGTCCGGAAAAACCAACCTGATTGAAATCGCTATTTCCGCGGATTAGCCGCGTGGTTGGGCTGTACCCTACATAAAAACTTATAACCGAAACGCCTCAAGCCGCTTTATCTGCCGTCCTTCCTCGTCAAAATTCGCCGCCGCCAGCCAGGCGCGCAGCTCCGCGTCTCTTTGCGGCCATTCGCCATCAATAATAGAAAGCATATCGCTGTCGCGGTTGCGGCCTTTCCGCACCAGCCGCTGGCGTAAGCGCCCTTCCCAGACGAACCCAAGCCGCTCCGCGGCGCTGCGCGATGCGGTATTCATCGAATCGCACTTCCACTCCAGCCGTCGGTATTTGTGGTCAAAGGCGTTTTTCAGCAGCAGCCACACCGCCTCGGTGCCGATGCGAGTGCCTTTCATCCTGCGCGACCAGGTGACGTGGCCGATCTCCACCGAGCCCTGAAAGCGCTCTATCGCCATATAGCTCACCAGTCCGACCGCCTTTTCAGTGCGTAAATCCATCACGGCAAAGGGCACCAGGTCATCATCCATCACCTTTCCGGACACCCAGTGTGCGGTGGCTTCCACGCTTTCAGGCCGGGTGCTGGCAAGCCACGTCCAGTCGCTGTCGTCGCCCAGCGCGTAGGCCTCAAAGAGATCCGCCGCGTGACGCCCGGCGTCCAGCGGCTCAAGACGGCAATACTGCCCGGTCAGCGCCGTGCGGGTTAATACCTGCGCGCACTTCCAGTCCGGGACGAGATCGTTAACGGTTTGACCATATTGATTGATTTCGGGCACGGGGGTGACTCCCTGAAAGGTAAGGATTTTGTTATAGCAGGTTAAAAGGGCGGCGAAAAGAGAGGCGTTTAATAACCAGGCCGCATGCGATATATCCGCATGGCATAAGCAAAGCAGAATTTCGACTTTGAAGAAATGTGGAGTCGACCTAACGTAGCGGAGCATAAAACAATCACAATATATTCTTCTCAGGGATCGCTATGACGAAAAAACTGTTGCCGTTACTGATGCTGGCTGCGCTCTCAGGCGCTACCCACGCCGCTACGCCGCCGACGACGCTGGTGGTTGCTCAGGGTCTTGATGACATCGTGAGCCTCGACCCGGCCGAAGCCAACGAGCTCTCCAGCATCCAGACCGTGCCGAGCCTGTACCAGCGTCTGGTGCAGCCGGACCGCGATAATCCGGAAAAAATCACGCCGGTTCTGGCAGAAAGCTGGGACGCGGATGCGGCAGCAAAAACCCTGACCATCAAGCTTAAACCCGATGCAAAATTCGCCTCCGGCAACCCGCTGCGCCCGGAAGACGTGATTTTCTCTTATACCCGCGCCGTGAAGCTGAACAAATCCCCGGCCTTTATCCTCAACGTGCTGGGCTGGGACGCGAGCAACATCGCCAGCCAGCTGAAAAAGGTGGACGATCATACCCTCCAGCTTCACTGGACGGCGGACGTTAGCCCCTCGGTGGCGCTGAATATTCTCTCCACGCCGATAGCCTCCATCGTCGATGAAAAGCAGGTCGCGGCAAACGTCAAGGATAACGATTTCGGCAACGCCTGGCTGAAAATGCACTCGGCGGGCAGCGGCGCGTTCAAAATGCGCGTCTATCAGCCGCATCAGGCCATCGTGCTGGAAGCCAACGATTCCGCCCCCGGCGGCGCGCCGAAGCTGAAAAGCATCATCATTAAGAACGTTCCCGATCCGGCTTCACGCCGCCTGCTGATCCAGCAGGGGGATGCGGACGTGGCGCGCGATCTGGGTGCAGACCAGATTAGCGCCCTGGACGGCAAGCCGGGCGTGAAGGTGCTGAGCATTCCGTCCGCCGAACAGAATTACCTGGTGTTTAACATCGGCAACAGCGCCAATCCGCTGCTGAACAACCCGGCGTTCTGGGAAGCGTCGCGCTGGCTGGTCGACTATGACGGCATCACTAAAAACCTGCTGAAAGGCCAGTATTTTGTTCACCAGAGCTTCCTGCCGGTCGGCCTGCCGGGCGCGCTGGAAGACAATCGGTTTAAATTTGACCCGGCAAAAGCGAAGGCAATCCTCGCCAAAGCGGGCATTAAGGACGCGCACTTCACGCTGGACGTGGAGAACAAGCCGCCGTTTATCACTATTGCCCAGTCGATGCAGGCGAGCTTTGCTCAGGGTGGCGTGAAGGTGGATCTGCTGCCTGCCGCCGGGAGCCAGGTCTATGCCCGCGTGCGCGCTAAGCAGCATCAGGCGGCGATTCGTCTGTGGATCCCGGACTACTTCGATGCGCACTCAAACGCCAGCGCCTTCGCGTGGAACGACGGGAAGTCCAGCACCGTGGCCGGTCTGAACGGCTGGAAAATCCCGGAGCTGAACAAGGCCACGCTGGCGGCGGTTGCCGAACCGGATCCGGCGAAGCGTCTGGATCTGTACAAGAAGATGCAGGAACAGCTGCAGCAGAGCTCGCCGTACGTGTTCGTCGATCAGGGCAAAACCCAGATCGCGGTGCGCGATAACGTGAAGGGATATCAGCAGGGGCTGAACGCGGATATGGTCTGGTACGATCGCGTCACGAAGTAGCCCTTGTCCTTCTCCCTCTCCCGTGGGAGAGGGGGTCGTCCGTGCATATTTTCTGGATAACGATTTCCCATGCCGCATCTTTCCACCCGCGTGCTTCAGGGTCTGCTGACCCTGCTGCTGACGCTCTTCGGGCTGCTGCTCGTCACGTTTGCGCTTTCGGCGTTTTCCCCGGTCGATCGCGTGCTGCAGATCGTCGGGGATCACGCCAGCCAGTCAACGTACGATCAGGTTCGCCACCAGCTCGGGCTGGATCGTCCCCTGCCCGTGCAGTTCTGGCACTATCTGCAAAATCTCGCCCACGGTGATTTAGGCACCGCCAGCGCTACCGGGCAGCCGGTGCTGCAGGATCTGCTGCACGCCTTCCCCGCTACGCTGGAGCTGGCGACGCTGGCGTTAATCATTGGGTCCGTGCTCGGCGTGACGGCCGGGGTGCTGTGCGCCCGCTACGCCGGTTCGCCGCTCGATGTCGCGATCAGAACGCTTACCCTGCTCGGCAACTCGGTGCCGATTTTCTGGCTTGGCCTGCTGATGCTGGCCCTGTTCTACGCGAAGCTGCAGTGGAGCGTGGGCCCCGGCAGGCTGGACGATATCTGGCAGTTCACCGTCGAGCCGCGCACCGGCTTTGCGCTGATAGACACCTGGCTTTCCGGCGATCGCGAGGCATTCCGCAACGCCATCAGCCACCTGGTGCTGCCGGTGCTGCTGCTGGCCTATTACTCGCTGGCAAGCATTACTCGCCTGACCCGCTCGGCCTGCCTCAGCGAAATGAACAAGGAGTACATCCTGCTTGCCCGCGCCAAGGGTGCCGGGGAGATGGCCATTCTGCTGCGCCACGTGCTGCCGAACATTCGCAGCACCCTGCTGACGGTGATCGCCCTGGCCTATACCAGCATGCTGGAAGGGGCGGTATTAACCGAAACCGTGTTCTCGTGGCCGGGCATTGGACGCTATCTCACCACCGCCCTGTTCGCCGGAGACACGACCGCGGTTATGGGCGGTACGCTGCTGATTGGCGTCTGCTTTGTGCTGATCAATAACCTTACCGACCTGCTTGTGCGGGCGACCGATCCCAGGGTGCGCTGATGCCGTTTTATCTCTTCTTACGCCGCCTGCGCCGCTCCCCTGCCGCCGTTTGCGGACTGACTGGCCTCGTGCTGCTGGTGTTTATTGCCCTGTTCGCGCCCTGGCTGGCGCCGGTTGATCCGAACTGGCAGGACGCTGCCGCGCGCCTGGAGGCGCCTGGCGCCCGGCACTGGCTGGGCACCGACAGCTACGGGCGCGATCTGCTCTCGCGCCTGATTTACGGCACCCGTCCGGCGCTCGGGCTGGTGGCCCTGGTGACGGTCATTACCCTGCCCGCCGGGCTGCTGGTGGGCATTTTGTCCGGCTACTACGGCGGCTGGGTGGAGCGTATCCTGATGCGCTTTACCGACGTGGTGATGTCGATGCCGCGCCTGATCCTCGCCTTCGCGTTTGTGGCGATGCTTGGCCCAGGGCTGGTCAACGGCGCGCTGGCGCTGGCCTTAACCACCTGGCCCGCCTACGCGCGTCAGGCGCGGAGCGAGATTCAGCGTCTGCGCCACAGCGATTATCTGGCCGCCGCGGAGATGATGGGGATCCGCGGCCTGCGCCTGCTGGTCGGCCATATTCTGCCCCTGTGCCTGCCGTCCGCGATTGTGCGGCTGGCGCTGGATCTGGCGGGGATTATTCTGGCCGCCGCCGGTCTCGGCTTCCTCGGCCTTGGCGCGCGTCCGCCCATGGCCGAATGGGGGGCGATGATTGCCGACGGCATGCAGGTGATTTTCGACCAGTGGTGGATTGCCGCCATTCCGGGCGGCGCCATCCTGTTTGCCAGCCTGGCGTTTAACCTGCTGGGCGATGGCCTGCGCGACGTACTGGAGCCACAGCATGACTGAACACCGCGTTATCGTCGATGCGCTGAATATCGACTACCCCGCCGCGCGCGTGGTCAACAACCTGAGCTTTCGGCTTGGCAACGAGCGGCTGGCGCTGGTGGGAGAATCCGGCTCCGGTAAGTCGATGTCCGCCCGCGCCCTGATGGGTCTGGTGCGTAAACCCGGTATCGTGAGCGCGAACCGGCTTAACGTGCTTGGCAACGATCTGCTGACCCTGAACGCCCGCCGCTGGCAGGCGCTGCGCGGCAACGGGATTGCGATGGTCCTGCAGGACCCGCGCTACGCCCTAAACCCCGTGAAAAGCGTCGCCGCCCAGCTTGATGAGGCGCTCACGCTGCATCAGCGCCTGACGCGCCCGGAGCGTGCGGCGCGCATTCACGACATCATCCGCGCCGTCGGGCTGAACGAGAACGTGCTGTCACGCTATCCCGGCGAGCTTTCCGGGGGCATGGGCCAGCGGGTGATGATTGCGATTGCGCTGATCAACAATCCGCAGGTGCTGATTGCCGACGAACCGACCTCCGCGCTGGACGCCCGCCTGCGCAATCAGATCCTCGAGCTGCTGATGCAGCAGTGCGAAGAACGCCAGATGGCGATGCTGTTAATCAGCCACGATCTGCCGCTGGTGGCGGAGCACTGCGACCGCGTGCTGGTGATGTATCAGGGTGAAAAGGTCGATGAGATGGCGGCGAACCGGCTCCCGCAGGCGACGCATCCGTACACGCGCACCCTGTGGACCTGTCGTCCAGACGCCCATACTTATGGACAGATGCTGCCGACGCTCGATCGTTCGCAGCCGTGGAAGGAGGCCAGCGATGGCGCTCGTTGAGGTTAACCAGGTGCAGGTCACCTTCGGGGAAAAAACGGCGGTCTCTGCCGCCAGCTTTAGCATAGAGAGAGGCGAGACGTTCAGCCTGATTGGCGAATCCGGCTGCGGCAAATCGACCCTTCTGCGCGTGCTGGCAGGGCTACAGCGCGAGTGGCGCGGCAGTATTGCCCTGCTGGGGGAAACGTTAACGCCAGGGCGCCGCTTTGAAGGCAAGCTTCGCCGCAACGTGCAGATGGTGTTTCAGGATCCGTGGGCCTCGCTGCATCCAAACCACACCATTGCGCGCACCCTGTCGGAGCCGTTAAGCCTACACGGCGAAACGCAGGTTGCGGAAAAGGTGGCGGATGCGCTGCAGCAGGTGGGACTTTCCGCCGACGCGGGCAGGCGCTACCCGCACCAGCTTTCCGGCGGCCAGCGCCAGCGCATTGCCATTGCCCGGGCGCTGCTGCTGCGCCCGCAGCTTCTGCTGCTGGATGAACCGACCTCGGCGCTGGATATGTCGGTACAGGCGGAAATCCTGAACCTGCTTAACCGCCTGAAGGCCGAGCATGAGATGACCTATCTGCTGGTGAGCCACGACGCGGACGTGATTGCCCATATGTCCGACCGGGCAGCGTTTATGGCGCACGGGGCGATTCAGAAGGTGTTTAACCGTGAGGCGATGTTACGGGGCGAGCACAGAATGGGTTAAGTTTTGCAGGCCGGGTAAGGCATCGCCGCCACCCGGCAAACCATCACTTCAGCAGCTTCACCGTGGCATCAATGTCGATTTCATCTTCGGTAAAGATCATCGTCGTGTTCTGGAAGGTGGTGATCGCCAGCTTCTTCACCGTGCGCATTTCGCCCGGCTTCTTGTCGGATTTTGGTTTGATGCTGTTCATCAGCAGACCCACCGACAGCACCGCGTTCTCTTTGTCGATTTTGGTCTCAACGGGCTCTTCTTCGCTGAATACCACGAAGGATTTGATGGAGCTGAGCTTCACGCGCTCGCCTGCGATATAGAGATGTTTGCTTTCGGGGATCACCTTCACCGCGTAGGCGGAAAGGCCTTTGTTGTTGGTGGTTGGCTCGAAGGTCACCGCGGCATCTTTCTTAATCAGATCGGGGTTCGCGACCTTAATCACATGAAAATAGCGGTTGTCGCCGTTTTCATCTTTGATAAATCCAAAGCCTTTATCTTTAAACCACGTTGTGATTGTACCGTTCATCGCTGTTACCGCCTGTCAGATCGTAATGACTAAAGTTTTGCAGCGCGCAGTGTAATGCACAATGGCGGAGGAGACAAAAAAAAGCCCCTGCGCGGAGGCAGGGGAAAACTCATGTCAGAGCTTATTAGAATTTAGTTGAACACCATCCCACCATCGATGAGCAGAGACTGGCCGGTCATATAGTCAGAGTCTGGCCCGGCAAGATATGAAACGCAGGCGGCAACATCTTCCGGTTCGGACAGGCGGCCAAGCGTAATGCGTTTGGCAAAGGTCTCGGTCCCGTAGCCGAGCGGTTTACCCGCCGCCTCGGAGACCTGACGGTCGATCTCCGCCCACATCGGCGTTTTAACGATGCCCGGGCAGTAGGCGTTAACGGTGATCCCCAGCGGAGCAAGATCCCGTGCGGCGGTCTGGGTTAAGCCGCGCACCGCAAATTTACTGGAACTGTAGACGGCCAGCTCCGGGTTGCCGGTATGCCCCGCCTGTGAGCAGGCGTTGATGATTTTGCCGCCGTGTCCCTCTTTGCGGAACGCGTCAATCGCGGCCTGAATGCCCCAGATCACCCCTTTCACGTTGATGTTGTAGACCTTGTCGACAATCTCCGGCGTGATGGATTCGATCGGCGTGGACGGCGCCACCCCGGCGTTATTGACGATAACGTTGAAGCCGCCCAGCGCGGTGCGGGCTTTTTCCACCGCCGCAAACACCTGCTCGCGGTCAGAGACGTCCACCTTCACGGCGACGGCCTTCCCGCCGCTGCGGATGATTTCATCGGCTACCGCTTTCGCCGTCTCTTCGTTGTAATCGGCGATAGCGACGGCAAAACCATCCTTCACCAGACGAAGCGCGATCGCTTTGCCAATCCCCTGGCCTGAGCCGGTTACGAGAGCCACTTTTTGCATTTCTCTGTCCTTATGTTGATTCACAAAATCTGGCTGAGATGGAGCTGGCCCATCAGCAGCGGGTTATCGCTGTAGTCGACGGGAATGGCCACCACGGCCGGGCCATCGACATCCATTGCGGCACGCAGCGTCGGTTCGAGCGCGTCGGCACTCTCGACGGCAAAACCTTTTGCGCCGAACGCGTCGGCATAGGCTTTGAAGTCGACCGGGCCGAACTCGACGCCGGAAAGACGCTGGTATTTTTTCTCTTCCTGAATGGCAACCATGTTGTAGGCGTTATCCACCCAGATGATGTGCAGCACGTTGGCGTTGAGGCGTACGGCGGTTTCCAGCTCCATGCTCGACTGCAAAAAGCCGCCGTCCCCGGAAACCGACACCACCTTGCGGCCCGGGTTGACCAGCCACGCGCCAATCGCCCACGGGAGCGCCACGCCCATGGTCTGCTGACCGTTGGAGATCATCACCTGACGCGCGCGGAAGCTGTAGAGGTAGCGGGCGATCCAGATGTGGAAGCTGCCCATATCGACGGTAAGCGTCACGTCGTTGTTCACGATGTCCTGCATGGCGCGCACGATGCGCAGCGGATGCAGGGCAAACTGGTTAAGCGATGCGCCGCGGCGGTCGAGGAGGTCCCGCTGATGCTGGCGATCGACCAGAATTTCCGAGGCGCGCTGGCTCAGTTCAAGCTTGTGCTCAATGCGGCTGGCGAGCAGGTTCAGCGTGGCGGCGATATCCCCCACCAGCTCCAGATCGGGAACATACTTGCGCTCCTCATAGGCGGGCAGCACGTCAATGTGCACCAGCGTGGCGTCGCCGCTGTTCCACATAGAAGGCTCGTACTCCACCGGGCTGTAGCCGATGCAGATAATCAGATCCGCCAGATGCAGCAGCCGGTCGCCCGCCTGGTTGTTAAACAGGCCGACGCGTCCGGCGAAGCGGGTGAAGTGCTCCTGATTGACCGCCCCGGCGGCCTGGTAGGTGCTGGTGACCGGAATACGGCTTTTCTCCAGCAGCTTGCGCAGCGCGGCGCTGTTGGCGGGCTGGCTGGCCATCAGGCCGAGTAAGATGACCGGGTTTTTGGCCTTTTCAATAAGCTTCGCCACGTCGTTAATGGCGGATTCCGGTGCCGGCCCCATCAGCGCGGGACCGCTGGCGGGCAAAATCGCCCCCGTGGTGGGCTGGTCGACAATATCCTGCGGCAGGCTGACAAACGCCCCGCCCGGCCTGCCGTGCTCGGCGGCGCGAAACGCGTTGGACACCACCTCGGCAATCGCGTCCGGGGAGTTCACTTCTACGGCGTATTTTGTCACCGGGCTGAACATCGCGACGGTGTCCATGCTCTGATGCACCAGCTTCGCTTTATCCGCCCGCTTCACCGCCCCACCCAGCGCTACCACCGGGTCGCCTTCGCTGTTAGCGGTGGCAATACCGGTGATCAGGTTCGAACAGCCCGGTCCGGAGGTGACCAGCGCCACCCCGGCTTTGCCGGTCAGACGTCCCACTGCCGCCGCCATAAACGCCGCGTTGGCCTCGTGGCGTACGGGAATGATCTCAATGGAGGAGTCCAGCAGGGAGTCAAAAACCTTGTCGATTTTTGCCCCCGGGATCCCGAACACCTGCTTCACGCCCTGCGCTTCCAGCTGGCCGACAACCATATCGGCGCCGTGCGCCCACTGACGTGACTGTTTCTCACTGTTCACGGTAGTACTCCTGTTAGTTTTCAACGGCGCGGATAGCCGCATCAAGGTTGCTGGGGTGCAGGTTGGCCTGTAAAAACGCGCTGTCGGCAGGCAGGTCGATCATCAGCTTGTGAATTTCACCGAAGGTAAGCACGCCGCTCTCCAGCTGATAGTCGAGCAGATGGCCGCCGCCCTGTCGGTCGTCGGTGATGAAGTGTTCGTGATAGCCCGCCACGTTTATCCCCTGCATATGCTGCGGGGTACGGAACCCCACCAGCACGCCCTCGCGCTGGTTAAAGCGGAACACCGGCTGGTCGTCCAGCACGTCGGTCATCGCCCGATACGGCGGCGTCTGGCGCGGTACGGTGCGGGTGTGCGCGTGGCGGAAGTTGCCGTCGATGCGCAGCGCGCAGAACAGATTATCGGAGGGGATCTGCTGGTCGATCACATCGTGGATCTGCTGACGGCTGACCGGCCCGTCGAAGGTTTTGCGGTACTGCGGCTGGAACCAGGTCATCACCGCGAACGGCGTTTTTTGCTCCGGCTTCGCGGCGCGGGCGCTGCCGTCGGCGCGCAGCTGGTATACCTGGCTGCTGAAGGCAATCATTTCGCCGTCCAGCTCGTTAAAGGTGCCGAGGCCAAAATCGCCGTGTGCCAGCAGGTCGGCGATGGTGGTCTCCCCTTCGTAGACGCCGCTTAGCAGGGCGCTCATTAGCGATGTCTGATAGATCACGCTGTCAGGATGTTGAGCCGAGAACCCGCGCAGGGTCTCGCATAAACTCGCCTCACAGTCGCATGCAGATGAATGCATCATCATGCTCGTCCTCTTCAACTTTATTTATAAAGGTTAAATAAATGTTGACCCGATTCAGCAGAGAGTTCCAATATAGAATCCATGCTGGTTTGAGACGTTTTTGATATGGAACTTCGTTATCTGCGCTATTTTGTCGCGGTAGCACGCGAGCGACACTTCACCAGGGCGGCCAACGCGCTGGGTATTTCACAGCCTCCTCTGAGTCAGCAGATCAAACGGCTCGAAGAGGAAGTGGGCACACCGCTGTTCAGGCGCCTGACGCGGGGCGTGGAGCTGACCGAGGCGGGAGAAGCCTTCTATGAGGACGCCTGTAAGATCCTGGCGCTGAGCGACGCCGCGCTGGAGAAAGCCCGGGGCATCGCGCGCGGGCTGAACGGCAGCCTGTCAATTGGCATTACCAGTTCGGATGCTTTTCATCCCAAAATCTTCGCCCTGATCCGCCAGTTTCAGGTGCAGAACATGGCAGTGCAGGTTCACCAGGTGGAAGCCAACATGTCGTCGCTGACCACGATGCTGGCGGAGGGTGAGCTGGATATCGCCTTTGTGCGCCTGCCGTGCGAAAGCAGCAAGGTATTCGAATTAAAAATCCTCGACCGGGAGCCAATGGTGGTGGCGCTGCATCGCGATCATCCTCTGGCGACGTGCGGCGATCTGGCGCTGGAGGAACTTCGGGATACGCCGGTGGTGCTGTTCCCGCAGGAGGTCGCGCCGGGTCTGTATGACCGGGTTTACGGCTGCTGTGAGCGGGCCGGAATAAACGTGCAGCGCGCGCTGCAGTCGTCGCAGCTTTCCTCTTCCCTGAGCATGGTCTCCGCCGGCGGCGGGTTCGCGCTGGTGCCGAAATCCATGGCGGCCATTTCACCACCGAATGTCACCTACCACGCGCTGCGCTCGCCGGAGCTTTATACCGATATCGCGCTCTGCTGGCGGCGTTTTGAACGTTCGCGGACGGTGAAGCGGTTTTTGGCGATGCTGAGCGAGGGGTGACGGCAGCGCGGCGGTGCCCGGCGGCGCTTCGCTTGCGCGGGCCTGCGGTTCGTGTCGCTGTTGGGGCTTTGGATTTTGTAGGCCGGGTCAGGCGTAGCCGCCACCCGGCAATGCCGTTCTGGAAGCCGCCTCGCAAACCTGCAAGCAACCTTATGTAATTCAGGGGTATCCCCTTTCCTTCCTTTTTTCATCGCCGTAAAGTGCCTGCGTTGCGGCACATCCGTAACCGGGCGTAGGAACCCGCATAACATGACACGGCAATTATTTTTGTCGCGACAGCGCTCATCCCGTTAAAATACGGTCGCGCTGGCGGAGCAACCGAAAGGTTGGCCGTTAGTCATGTGCGGTATTCCTACCTCCGTCAGCGCAACCACCCATGAGCGTAGGAACTTATGTGGTGGTCTGGAGTACGTTTTAAAAGGAAAATCACATGACAACTATCCCTTCTCTGTCTTATGCACTTTCTGAAGAAAGTGCTGTTCATCACCTTCTCCACCTGCAACTGCCTGAGTCTGCGGATCTCTTTGAACTCGCTGATGCCTGCACTGCATATGTGAGCGTGCTGGTTGAAACGGACGACGCGGTGACTTTTGCCACCCTTTGCGAGCGACTGCTGGCTGCGCTGAAACGGCTGCGCGAGTGCTGTGACTCAGAACTTCCACCGTATCTGGTGGAACGGCTCATTGCGGGGGAAAAGATTACCTCCTGCGTGCCAGAGTGCTGGCAAGAAACGGCGCTACAGGTGGATTATGCCGTGGCGTTAACGCTGGCAGTAATGGGCGGGACATTACCTGCGAGCGTGGCGAAAGAACTCACCGGGCTGTTGCATGATATGGTCTGGCTGCTGGCGGAGTTTGTGAAGGAGCCTTATATAACGGCGCACTGAGGCGGGTGATAGGTGGCCGGGGTTCTGCTGGGGTAAAAAGCAGGACTTTGGCCTTACTCAAAGTACAGAGTAGTTTGTTGAATGTCCGTTAAGAGCGAAAAGCGGACATCTTAATTGTTTTTTTTGCTACTACCTCTATGTAGCCATGTTATATGGCTACATTTATACAGAAGTAAGGATTAGTCTTTTCCCGGACCATAATTAAATTTTGTACCTTTGCCAATGGCATAAAACTGTCCACCAGCTACGTAATGGACAGTACGTAATTCATCAGGCGCATCATCAAAAATCCAGTGCCCATTTCTGAAAACGCGGTCATCACTCCATGCTCCGACAATTTCCCCCAAGAACAAGTTGTGCTGCTTTTCATTTTCTTCATTGGGTATGACCTTACATACTAACCAGCCAGCGCAACCTTCAACTAGAGGCAGATCAAACTCTTTCTGATAAAATAGTGGGATTTTACTATTTTTATCTGGTGTGTCGGAATAACTGTGGCCTCCAGCATATAAAACCATTTCCATCTGATTTACTACTGGGATCTGGACAGCGTAATATCCGCTTTTTTCTACAAGCCCGCGAGTAAATGCCTGTGGACCTATAAAAGCCATCACTTTGTTATTGCCTACTAATCCCACCCAGGCCGCTGCCATGACATTTTCAATGCCATCATTTTTAGCCGATATCATCGTGGTTGGCCCGACCTGTAATAAACGATAGGCTTTGTTTAACTCTACTGGTTGAATTGACATAATTTACTCTTTTGAGTTCTGATAAAAAGTAAGACAGGTTACTTATTTGATTGTTCGATTATATGGCTGGAATAGTTGCAAATTAATTGCTATTATCAAAATACATTATTGCAAATTTCACAATAATCATGAACAAACTTGATGCACTAAAATTTTTCATCATCGCCTCTGAGACCTTGAACTTCCGCGAAGCAGCCATCAAACTGTCGGTTTCACCATCAGTAGTAACCCGAACAGTCGCTGAGTTGGAGAAACAACTTGGTGAACCTTTATTCAAACGCAATACTCGTTCGATCTTTCTCACCAGTTTCGGCGAACTATTTTTACCCCAAGCGAAGCGACTGCTGGAAGATTCTGAAAAATTATTTCAGATGGCGAAAGATGATAATGAAATGAAAGGTATTGTTCGCATCACATTACTTCGATTTCCAAATCATGAACAAATCTTGTATGAACTCTTGACTGCACTACGCCCCTATCCTGATTTATTTATTGACTGGCGTTTAGATATGATGAAACTTGATACTATTGAGCATCGTATCGATATAGGTATACGCGTAGGGCGAGAACCTAATCCAAACTTTATCATTAAAAACATCGGACAAGTTGAACATATTTTGGTTGCATCCCCTGAACTTATTGAGCGTCTGGGAGCACCTACTGATTTAGAAGATCTTCGACAGCGTTATCCATTTAGTGGTTTAATTAATCCTGAGACAGGAAAATCATTTGAGTTTATGAGTGACGCAGTGAACACTTTTGTCCCTCGTCATATTGAGTTTTATACTACAGACCCATACGCCGAAATTCAGGCTGCATTGGCCGGAAAAACGGTTGTACAATCCAGCGATTTTATCTGTAGGGAGTACTTAGCAAGCGGCCAACTTGTTCCCCCACTGCCAGAGCTCCGACAGGAGAAATGGCAACTTTATTTATATCGACCTTACCAGCTGATTACTCCCAAAAGGGTGACGGTCGTTTTCTCGCTATTAGAAAAAATATTACGCAAATATTTCACATCAAAATGATATTCTCCTCAACGTCTGCTGCTGGCACAGAGCGGACATTCATATTCATCTCCCTTCCTCTCTATCGGCCCGCCTCCACTCTCAGGTATGAATGCGTTTATCATTTTGTTTAGAAAAGCGATGGGCAGCACGGCCACCCATTACTTTGCCGAATGGAAAAACAGCGGCCGTTAGCCCGGCCCCTCGCTCCCCGCCGCCAGCAGCGGCACCACCACGTCGCTGATGGGCACCGCAATGCCGTGTTTGCGGCCGTAGCGCTGGATGACGCCGTTGCGGATATCCCACTTCATCGGGCGATCCGCCTGACGGTCGGCCAGGAATGACAGCATAAAAGATCTGCACTGGCAGCTAACCAGACGGCTATATAAGCATCGGAAGTAGGATTTTCTGCTTAACCTCTTTAACCGTTTCAGGCATGTCGCTAGGGATTTGCGGGTATTCTGACGAACCGTTATGAGCTTTTAACCAATCAATAAATCGTTAAATAGATATAAACCTAATAACAATCCAAATATTTATTAGACTTTCAATCAATATTTACTTAATTAATACTTAAGTAAAACCACGGCATTAAACATTAATAAATTTTCCAGTTTCAAACCGTAAGATCCCACATTTTCTTAATTTATATCAACGAAAATGCAGATCATTTCATATCCAAATCGTACAAAAATTGACGACCCACTTTATAAGCGCTAGCGTCACCATGGTTACCTAACCAACTTAACCAAAAGGCTTTTTCAGGATTTTCTTAAATGGAGTTTTATACAAATGGCTATTCCCGCTTATTTATGGCTCAAAGACGACGGTGGTGCCGACATCAAAGGCTCTGTCGATATACATGGTCGTGAAGGAAGTATTGAGTTAATCGCACTGAACCACGGCGTAATGCAACCCACGGACAAGCATAACGGCAAAGCAACAAGTCTTCGCGTCCATTCCCCTTATTCTTTCGATAAAGAGATCGACGCCTCCAGCCCCTATTTGTACAAGGCTGTCAGCACAGGTCAGAAGCTAAAATCCGCAGAGGTAAAGTTTTACCATATCAACGATGCCGGCCAGGAAGTGGAATATTTTTCCAGCCTTATGGAAGGAGTGACGATCGTCAGCGTCTGTCCAATGATGCTTGACGTCAAAGATCCTGACTATGAGAAACATAACCATCTTGAGCTGGTAGAACTGCTGTATGAAAAAATTACCTGGCGCTATGTCGACGGTAACATCATGCATTCTGATAGCTGGAATGATCGCAAAACGGCATAAGGAGAACGTTATGGTATGGAAGTATGAGCAGTCTACCGGCAAGATGTATAAAGACGGCAAATTAATTGAAACCGGATATTCCGGAGCTCTTACGAATAAAAACAACCCGGACCGTCAGCATGTAAAGGGACTGGGGCCACTGCCTCGCGGGACATATAAAATCGCGGGTCATTCGAATTCAAAAGGACCAATTACAATCATCCTTGAGCAAACCTCCGGAGAGAGTTTTGGTCGCTCAGAATTCCGCATTCATGGTGACCACAAGTATGGTCCAGCCGGGTTTGCATCAGAGGGGTGCATCATTCTCTCACTGTCAACGCGACGTAAAATCCTTCGTGACGGCGGTGACCTTGAGGTCGTGCGATGAAATACCCTATCGTACTCCTGCTATGTGCGCTCGCCGTCCCAGCCATTGCAGCCAGCACTGACTGGTCATCAGCACTTAATGGAATCGCCTCTGGTGATGCACACTGGATTGAGCAAGCTCCTACCCTGTCTGCTACGGCTGACGTCAAGCAGGCGCAACAGCTGGAGGACGCCTTAGCCGCAGCGCTCATAACAAACACGAACGCAACGCTGAAAGCGCTCCGCGCCATTGACGCCGGAAAGTGGCCGCACATGGTAGGCAGCGATATTGTCTGCACGCCGCCTTTAGAGAAATCCCCCGAAGAAATCGACGCGTTCTATCAGCGTACCCGCCGGGCGCTGCTGGAAACGTTTGAGGGTGCTCAGTGCCTCTGGATTCTGGAGGCAACCATGGAAGAGTTGAAAGCAGAGAAAGCCCGTCAGGCTAAGTAGAGACGCTACCCGGCGCACAACGGCCGGGTCTTTCCTTCACTCCAGACCCAGGCTCATCCCGGCCCCTCACTCCCCGCCGCCAGCAGCGGCACCACTACATCGCTGATGGGCACCGCAATGCCGTGCCTGCGGCCGTAGCGCTGGATGACGCCGTTACGGATATCCCACTCCATCGGGCGATCCGCCTGACGGTCAGCGAGAATCGACGTACCCAAATCCACGGGCGCGCGTTGGAAGTTCGCCAGGATCTCCTGCGCCACGTCATCGTTCAGCTTCGCCCCTTCAGCGCGGGCGACGGTCAGCCCTTCGCGCAGGTAGGCCAGCGCCAGCTCGCTGACATCCTCGCGCCTGAACATCCCGGCGCGGCGGTTGGCCAGCACCATCAGCCCGGCGACCGCGTTTTGCAGCAGCTTGCGCCAGGCGACGGTGGCGAAATCTTCCGAGAGCTCAACCGCGCAGCGCGTATCACGAAGCGCTTCGACCACCCGCTGCGCCTGGGGCTCGTCCGGCAGCGTCAGGCGCGGTTTGGCGCGCAGCCAGACGGAGGCATCCGGCTCGCGCTGCGCCGGGAACCAGACCACCGACGGCAGCACCGTTGCGCCACTGACCAATGGCTCAAGCTGCGCCTTCTGCTCTACGCCGTTTTGCAGCGCGCAGACCACGGTGTTTTCATCGCACAGCGCGCGCAGCCATCCGGCGCTGTCGGAATTTTGCGTCGTTTTTACCGCCACAAAAACAAGATCTGCGGGGCGAGTAATGACGGACGGATCGGTGAATACCGGACCGGGCACAACCGTTTCCCCCTCGTCGTAACGCAGGCGTAATTCCGGATGCGCGGTGCGTCCGCAGAGCAGCGGCATGCGGCCAGCGTCATGCAACACCGCGGCAATGGTGGTGCCAATCGCGCCGGGACCAATCAGCGCAATAACTGGATTCTCAGACATGGTTAACCCCTCTTTTCGCTAAGCCTGCTAACAGTTATACCACCCTGAAAAGTGAGCGCCACGTCGTTGTCTATACTCAACACACAACAGACAACGGAGTGCGCCATGCCTTTACCTGATTTCAAATCCTCTGAACCGTTCACCCTCGGCATCGAACTCGAACTGCAGGTGGTTAACCCGCCGGGCTACGATCTGAGCCAGGACTCCTCTGCCCTCATCGCCGCCGTCAAAGACGACATCAAAGGCGGTGAAGTCAAACACGATATCACCGAAAGCATGCTCGAAATCGCCACCGGCGTGTGCCAGAACATTGACCAGGCGGCGGCGCAGTTCTCGGTGATGCAGCAGAGCATCCTGCGCGCGGCGGCGGAGCAGCATATTCAGATCTGCGGCGGCGGGACCCATCCGTTCCAGAAGTGGCAGCGTCAGGAGGTGTGCGACGACGAGCGCTATAACGTCACGCTGGAGCGCTTTGGCTATCTGATTTTGCAGGCAACGGTGTTCGGACAGCACGTGCACGTCGGCTGCCGGACCGGGGATGACGCCATTTACCTCCTGCACGGCCTGTCGCGCTTTGTGCCGCACTTTATCGCCCTGGCGGCCGCCTCGCCGTACATGCAGGGCACCGACACGAAGTTCTCCTCGTCGCGGCTCAATATCTTTTCGGGGTTCCCGGATAACGGCCAGATGCCGTGGGTTAACAGCTGGCAGGAGTTCGAGGGGCTGTTCCGCCGCCTGAGCGCTACCAGCATGATCGACAGCATTAAAGATCTGCACTGGGACATCCGCCCCAGCCCGCACTTTGGCACCGTTGAGGTACGGGTGATGGATACCCCGCTGACGCTCGGCCACGCGATTAATATCGCCGGGCTGATCCAGGCCACGTCCCACTGGCTGCTGACCACGCGGCCGTATAAGCATCAGGAGCGGGATTTTCTGCTGTACCGCTTTAACCGTTTTCAGGCGTGTCGCTACGGGCTGGAGGGGGTTCTGACGGACGTGCATACCGGCGAGCACAAAACCGTGGCGGACGATATCGCCTGGCTGCTGGAGCAGGTTGCGCCGTCGGCCGAGAAGCTCGGCGCAACGAGCGCAATTAATGAAATTGCCCTGCTGTTAAAGCAGGGCAAGAGCGAGGCGCAGCGCATGCGGGACTTCATCGCCGACGGCGGCTCGCTTATTTCTCTGGTTCAGAAGCACTGCGAGCTGTGGGCGACGAGTCCGTAAGGCCGTGGCCCCACTCGCGCAGGCGCTGGAACAGCACGAACAGCGCGGGGATAAACACAATCCCTACCACGGTTGCCACCAGCATGCCGCTGAACACCGTAGTGCCAATGATGCGGCGGCTCTGGGCACCCGCCCCGGTCGCCAGCATCATCGGCAGGACGCCGATGATGAACGACACGGCGGTCATCATCACCGCGCGGAAGCGGCGCGATGCCCCTTCCCGCGCGGCATCGACAATCGCCATCCCGTCCATCCGCCGCGCGCGAGCGAACTCCACAATAAGAATCGCGTTTTTCGCCGCTAACGCGATCAGCAAGACCAGACCGATCTGGACGTATACGTCGTTGGCGTAGCCCGCCAGCCACAGCCAGACCAGCGCCCCGCCGATGGCGAACAGCACCGAAAGCATCACGCTCGCCGGGAGCGTCCAGCTCTCGTACTGGGCGACGAGGAACAGCCACGCCATCACCACCGCCGCCAGCACAATCCATACCGCCTGGTTGCCGGTCTGCTGCTCCTGATACGACATGCCGCTCCAGGCGTAGTCGTACCCGGCAGGCAGGCTCTGCGCCAGAATTTCGCCCATCGCCGCCATCGCGGTGCTGCTGCTTACCCCTTCCGCTGCCGAACCGCTTACCGATACCGACGGGAACTGGTTGTACTGCTGAATAAATGGCGCGCCGACGGTCGGCGTGATGGTGACGAGGTTGCTCAGACGCACCCGCTCGCCGCTGTTGCTGCGTACGAACAGCTCGCTGATTTGCTCCGCGCGCTCGCGCCACTGCATCTCATTCTGCATCACCACGTGGTAGACGCGGTTGTTGACGCTGAAATCCCCGGCGCGGGTGCCGCCGAAGGCGGTTTGCAGACTGCTGAAGATGCGCGACACCGGCACGTCGAGCCGGGCCGCACGCTCGCGGTCAACGGTCAGCGTCAGCTGCGGCACGTTGCTGCTCCAGGTGGTGAACACGCGGCTCAGCTGCGGATGCTGGTTGGCTTTTGCCAGCACCTCACGCGTGACGCGCTCCAGCTCCGCCGGGCTCTGCCCTGCCTGCGCCTGAATGCGCAGGTCGAAGCCAGAGGCGTTGCCCAGCCCCGGCAGCGTCGGCGGCGCGAAGGTTATGATGGTCGCTTCCGGCAGGGCCAGCAGCTGGCGCTGAAGGGTGCCCATCACCTCGTCCAGCGGCGGGCGCTCGCTCCAGTTCTTCAGCATGATGGAGATAAACCCGCCGTTGGAGGCGCTGGTGCCGTTGAGGATGTTAAACCCGGAGACCTGAATCACGTCTTCCACCGCCGGGTTTTTAGCGATCAGCTCGCGCGCGGTAGCCATCACCGCTTCGGTGCGCTCCAGCGAGGCCGCTTCCGGCAGCTGGACGCTGGCGAAGAAGTAGCCCTGATCTTCCTGGGGCAGGAAGCCCTTTGGCATCGACATAAAGCTGAACGCCACCACCGCCGCCGCGCCTGCGGTGGCCAGCAGCGCCAGCCACGGACGCCGGTTGAATACGCTCACTATCCGGGTATAAAGCGTGCGCGTGGCGTCCAGCCCACGGTTGAACCCACGGAAAATGGCGGCAGGCTTCGCCGGACGCGGGCGCAGTAGCATCGCGCAGAGCGCGGGCGTCAGGGTCAGCGCCACCAGGCTTGAGAGCGTGACGGCGGTGGAGAGCGTCACCGCGAACTGGCGGTACAGCTCGCCCACAATTCCCGGCAGGAGCGCAACCGGCACAAACACCGCCAGCAGCACCAGCGTGGTAGCAATCACCGGCCCGGCGATCTGGCGCAGCGCCAGCGCGGTCGCCGCCGTGCGGCTCTGTCCTTCCGCCATCAGGGTTTCGACGCTTTCCACCACCACGATGGCATCATCCACCACCATGGTCAGCGCCAGAATAATGGCGAACAGGCTCAGCGTGTTGGCGGAGTAGCCGAGCGCGTAGAGCACCGCAAAGGTGCCCACCAGAGACACCGGAATGGCGAGGGCGACAATCAGCGTCGCGCGCCAGCTTTGCAGGAACAGGGAAACGACCACCACAACCGCCAGCATGGTCAGCGCCAGCGAGACGCCAATCTCTTTAATGGTGGCGGCAACAAAGGTGGTGGTGTCGAATTTTACCTCGTAGACCAGGTCGTCCGGGAAGCGCGTCGAGAGACGCTCCAGCTCCGCGCGCACCGCGTCGGCCACGCGCAGGGCGTTGGCGGACGGCGTTGGGTAGATGCCAAGGTAAGCAGAGTCATGCCCGTTCAGCTGTGCGCCCGAGCTGTAGCTGCGCGAGCCGAGCTCGATGGTGGCGACGTCCTTCATGCGCACCAGCTGGCCCATCTCCCCGGCGCGAATAATGATGTCGGCAAAGTCTTCGGCCTGGCTTAAGCGCCCCAGCCCGTTGATGGTCAGCGTCTGCTGCTGGCCGTTGAATACCGGTGGCGTACCGATCTGGCCCGCCGCTCCCTGCACGTTCTGCTCGCGCAGCGCCTGCGCCACGTCATCGGTGGTCACGTTCAGGGCGTTCATGCGGTCCGGACGCAGCCAGATGCGCATGCTGTAGTCCCGCGCGCCAAACATCTGCACCTGTCCCACGCCCGGCAGACGCGACAGCGCCTCGCGCACCTGCGTGCTGGCGTAGTTGCTGACAAACAGCGGCGTGTGGGTGTTGTTCGGTGAGTAAAGGCTTACACCCATCATCAGGTTGGTGGCGCGCTTGCGCACCTGCACGCCGTTTTGCTGTGCCTCGGTCGGCAGCTGCGCCACGGCCTGCGCCACGCGGTTTTGCACGTCGATGGCAGCAAGGTCCGGATCGGTCCCCGCCGCAAAGGTGATGTTCAGGCTGTAGGTGCCTTCATCCGAGCTGGTGGACTCCATATAGAGCATATGATCCACCCCGTTAAGCTGCGTCTCCAGCGGCGTGGCGATGGCCTCCGCCACGTCAGCCGAGCTGGCGCCCGGCCAGCTGGCGGACACATTCACCACTGGCGGGGTGATCTGCGGGTACTGCTCCACCGGAATAATCCTCAGCGCGATGGCCCCCAGCAGGGTGATGACCAGCGCAATCACCATCGCGAAGCGCGGGCGTTTGATAAAAAACGTCAGCATGATGGCTCCTTAATTGAGTATCTGGACGGCAGCGCCGGGCTGCACGCGCTGCGCGCCGTCGGTAATCGCTCGCTCACCGGGCTTCACGCCGGAGGCAATCTGAAACTGCTGGCCGATATGCCCGGCCACGCTCAGCGGGCGCCTTTCGGCTTTGCCGTCGGCGTTAACGACCCAGGCAAAGTAGCCGTCGCCGTTCTGCTGGACCGCGGCGGCAGGCAGCGTCAGCACCGGCAGCTCGCTCGCCGGACGCAGGTAGACATTCACGTTGCCGCCGGGCAGCAGCTGGTGGCGCGGGTTAGCGAACTCGGCGCGCAGCATCACGCTGGCGGTGCGCGGATCGATCCGGTTGTCCACGGACGTCAGTTCCCCGCCGACGCGCTGACCGTTGCTGTCGATCAGCGCCTGCCAGGCCTGCTTCATGGCGCTGATATCCGCGTGCTGTCCGGCTTTGGTGGCAAACGCCCCCTCCTCCAGCGCAAAGGCGATGCGGATGGGATCGAGCTGCACCACCTCCACCAGCACGCCGCTGGCAGGATTCACCAGGCTGCCCACGTGGAACTGGCTGTGGCCCACGCGACCGTCAATCGGCGAGGTGATGCGGGTGTAGTTCAGGGTGACGCTGCGGGTGTCGAGCCGGGCTTTCGCCTGCTCCAGCGCGGCGCTCGCCACGTCGCGCTGCATGCGGGCGTTGTCCACGTCGTGACGGCTGATGGCGTTGCTGCTGCCCAGGCTTTCGAAGCGGGAAAGCTGCTGCTGCGCCTGACGCAGCGTGGCTTCAGCGCTTCTCACTTCAGCCTGCGCCAGACGCAGGGCAGCGCGCGGCTCGGCGTCGTCCAGCTCGAACAGCACGTCGCCTTTTTTCACGTACTGCCCGTCGCGGAAGTTGATTTTCGTTATCACGCCTTCCGTGCGTGCGCGCAGTTCAACGGTGTGAATGGCTTCGATGCG
This sequence comes from Enterobacter bugandensis, assembly GCF_900324475.1. Lineage (NCBI taxonomy): Bacteria > Pseudomonadati > Pseudomonadota > Gammaproteobacteria > Enterobacterales > Enterobacteriaceae > Enterobacter > Enterobacter bugandensis. The sequence goes on along the minus strand of NZ_LT992502.1, from coordinate 1,227,092 downwards.
TCCCGGGATCTGGCGCTCGGCGGCGTGGGCGGTCTGCTCCACGGTGGCGACGCGAACGGGGACCGCGGCGGCGAAGACGGGTTGCAGGGTACTGACAAGAAGTGCGAACAGGAGTGGAAGTTTCATGGGAGTACCTCAGCGTTGTTTCTCCCCTCACCCCGGCCCTCTCCCCAAAGAGGCGAGGGTTAGGGTGAGGGGTAAGATTTTCGTTATGCAGCCTTACGGAACCTGCGGGTCAGTCGCTTCTCGATTTCGACGACGAAGAACATCACCCCAGCCACCGCCAGCGTCACGAACCAGTAGCGCAGCGGCAGCGCTTCGGTGCCGAACAGCATCTGCATAAACGGCAGGTAGATAATGGCCGCCTGGAGCAGGAACAGTACGCCCGTCACCAGCCAGATCCCTTTGTTCGCCAGCAGGCCGCGGTTGAGGGAGAACCCTTCGGTGTTGCGGCAGTTAATCATGTACACCCACTGGGCGCAGACCAGCATCTGCAGCAGCACGGTGCGGATGAACTCCGCGCTGTGGCCGCGCGGGGCCAGCCAGGCTTCAAGCGCAAAGGCGGCGATGGCAATCATGGTGCCGACGAAGGCCACGCGCCACACGGCGTAGGCGTCCATTACGTGCTGCCCGGTCTGGCGCGGCGGGCGGCGCATGATGTTGCGCTCGGCGGCCTCAAAGGCCAGGCCGAAGGAGAGCGTGGCGGAGGTCGCCATGTTCATCCACAAAATCAGCACCGGCGTTAGCGGAATGATGTTCCCCGCCAGCAGCGCAATCACAATCAGCAGCCCCTGCGCCAGGTTGGTCGGCATGATGAACAGGATGGTTTTCTTCAGGTTGTCGTAAACGCGACGCCCCTCTTTCACCGCGCTGGCGATGGTGGCGAAGTTATCGTCCGTCAGGACCATGTCCGCCGCCTCTTTGGTGACTTCCGTGCCTTTGATGCCCATCGCGATGCCGACGTCCGCCTGGCGCAGCGCCGGGGCATCGTTTACGCCGTCGCCGGTCATGCCGACGATTTCGCCTTTATCCTGCAACGCTTTCACCAGGCGCAGCTTATGCTCCGGGCTGGTACGGGCGAAGATGTCATACTTCACCGCCGCTTCCGCCAGCTCGGCATCGTCCATTTTCTCCAGCTGATAGCCGGTGACCGCCTGCTCGCTGTTGCTGATCCCCAGCATCTGGCCGATGCTCATCGCCGTCTGCGGGTGATCGCCGGTGATCATCTTGACGCGGATCCCCGCCTGCTGGCAGGCGTTAATCGCATCAATCGCTTCCGGGCGCGGCGGATCCATCATTCCGGCGATGCCGAGGAAGATCAGGCCGTGGCTCAGGTCGTCGTGCGTCAGCTCCTGCCCGCCGTTCGCTGGCTTGAACGCCGCAGCGACCATGCGCAGCCCCTGACGCGCATAGCGCTCCATCTCCGTTTCCCAGTACGCACGGTTGAACGCTTGCGCACCGTTACGCGTCTGCTGCTGGTTGCACAGGGCGAAAATGACGTCCGGCGCGCCGGTAATCAAAATCTGCTCCTCACCGCCAATCTGGTAGTGGGTGCTCATGTACTTGTACTGAGAATCGAACGGGATCTTGTTAATCAGCGTGGTCGCCACCGGCTCAAGGCTGGCCTTCGCCGCCAGCACCTTCAGCGCGCCCTCGGTCGGCCCACCGGTAATGCCCCACAGGCCGCGCTCGTCCTGAATCAGCTGGCTGTCGTTGCACAGGTCAAAGGTGCGCAGATACTGCTCCAGGACGGTGCCCGGCTGGATCTGCACCGGCTCGTCGCTGCCTTCCAGGTAGATATTGCCTACCGGCTCGTAGCTGTTGCCGTCCACGCGGTAGCAGACGTCGGCGGTGATGATGGCTTTTACCGTCATCTCGTTCATGGTCAGGGTCCCGGTTTTATCCGAGCAGACCACGGTCATCGCGCCCAGGGTTTCAACCGTCGGCAGCTTGCGGATAATCGCCCGTTTGCGCGCCATCGCCTGCACGCCCAGGGAGAGGATGATGGAGATAATCGCCGGCAGACCTTCCGGTACGGAGGCAACCGCCAGGCTGATCAGGGAGAGCAGCAGCTCGCCCATCGGGATCTCGCGGAACATCAGGCTGAAGACGAACAGCGCGGCCATCATCGCCAGAATAATGACGAAGATGGCTTTACCCAGCTTGTCCATCTGCACCAGCAGCGGGGTGCGGTGCTTTTCAATGCCCGCCATCATCTGGTTGATGTGGCCGAGCTCCGTATCCTTACCGGTGGCAATGACCACGCCGATGCCGCCGCCTGCGCTCACGGTCGTCCCGGAAAAGACCATATTGGTGCGGTCGCCCAGCGGTAATTCGCCGCTCAGCGGATTCGTGTGTTTATCCACCACGGTGGACTCACCGGTCAGAATCGCCTCCTCCACGCGTAAATTATGCGCCTCGATTAAACGCATATCCGCCGGAATACGATCCCCCGCGCGCAATACAATAATATCGCCCGGAACTATTTCCGTCGTCGGTATGGTTTCATGGTTGCCGTTACGAATAACGCGCGCCTCACTGGAAAGCATATTGCGAATACTCTTCAGCGATTTTTCTGCGTTGCTTTCCTGAATATGGCCAATTAGCGCATTGATGACCGCCACGCCCAAAATTACCAGCGTATCGACCCAGTGACCCATTACCGCCGTTAATACCGCGGCGGCCAGCAGAACGTAAATCAGCACATCGTTAAAATGGGCCAAAAAACGCAGCCAGGCGGGTTTGCCTTTTTTCTCCGGCAGCGCGTTCGGCCCTGTTTTTTGCAGACGCGCCTGCGCCTCTGCACGATCCAGACCGCTGGCCTGGCTCTGCACGTGGGTAAGCACCTGCTCTGCGGTCTGCTGGTATGCCAGCCCGCCGGAAGGCGGCACGTTTGGGGAGTATTTTTTTTCAGTCATCATATTTTTCCTTCAATATCCGGTGAACAGAAGCCTGAATTCCTTTCTGGCTTAAATAAATTGATTTTAAAGTCTTGCGGGTAAAATTGATCTACCGCAATATATTTACCACTGGGTTATTCAAAATTGATAAAAATTATTTCGACGAGCTGATTTTTACAAAATATTTCTAAACCAATCCTAAACGAGGGGGAACCATGTTTGGTATTTATCGCGGACGGCGCCTGGCGTTATACATTGTCGCAGCCATTGTTATTGCGACGTTAATTGGATATAGCACCTATATGTTTGTAAAATTATTTTCGTGATGCAGACATTTATTTACATAGCGCGATATTAATTTAATCATCAGGATTAAATTATTCTCCTTCCGCGCATTATTCTTCGTGGGATGGAATTATTTAATTTAAAAAGGGCCGCCGGGTTGATATTGCTTTACGTTAAAGGATGCCGGACAATGACATTTTTAACTGACGATTAACATTACGATGAAACACCCGTTGGAATCGCTGCTGACTGCGGGGGGCATTTTATTGATGGCCCTGATCTCTTGCTTACTGCTACCCGCGCCGTCGCTGGGTCTGGTGCTGGCGCAGAAGCTGGTTCAAACCTTTCATATGGTCGACCTGAACCAGCTCTACACCATTTTGTTCTGCGTGTGGTTTTTACTGCTCGGCGCTATCGAATTCTTCATCCTGCGTTTCGTCTGGCGCCGCTGGTTTTCACTGGCGTCGTAGGCCAATAAAAAAGCCGGGTAGCAGCGATGCCTTACCCGGCCTTTGTTTCGTCAATTTCAATGCGCCCGACTATGGTTCTCTTTGCGGTAAGCCCCGGGCGGCTGATGGAAGGTGCGGGTAAAGATGCGCGTAAACGTCTGCTGCGATTCAAAGCCGTAGCGCAGGCAGATTTCGTACACGCGCTCGTCAGATTCACGCAGATCCCGCGCCGCCAGCAGCAGCTTGCGCTCGCGGATGTAGCGCCCCAGGCTTTCGCCTTTGTACTGCATAAACAGCCGCTGTAAATGCCACTTGGAGTAACCCGCGTGGCGGGCGATCTCTTCGATGCGTAGCGGCTGGTGTAGGTTGTCATCGATCCATTCGACAATCGTATCAATGACCTGAGCGGAAATCGTCATGCTGCTCTCCCCCTCTGTTTCTTGGTTCAACATTATTCCCACCACTCACGAAATTGTTGCGTGCTATCGCTCACCCGGACCGGCTCACCGAGTTCCGGCGTCAGCAGCCGATAATTTTTGTCCTTGCTGGCCCGCGCCAGCTGGATCAGCGGATCGTTCCAGGTGTGTTTCGCCAGCACGAAGCGTCCGTTATGCCCCGGCACCACCGCTTTCGCATTGAGGTCCGCCGAGGCCTGCGCCGTTTCATCCGGCAGCATGTGGATGTACTTCCAGTCCTGGTCGTACTGGCCGTTTTCCATGATGGCTAAATCCACTTCACCAAACTGTTCGCCGATGGCCTTAAAGTGCGGGCCATAACCGGAATCGCCGCTGTAGTAGACCTTCTGCTCTGGCGTGACAAACATGAAGCTGCCCCACAGGGTCTGGTCACGCTTAATGCCGCGCCCCGAGAAGTGGCGCGCGGGCAGGACATGAACCGTCAGCGCATCGCTGATGTGCACCGACTGGTTCCAGTCCCGTTCGTCGATAATCTTAGGCTTCATTCCCCAGTAGCGCAGGTGGGATCCCACGCCGAGCGGCGTAACGACGCGCTTCACCTTCGGCAGTAGCGCCCGGATGGTGGCGTAGTCCAGATGGTCGTAGTGATCGTGCGAGATAATCAGCAGGTCGATTTCCGGCATGCTCTCCGCGCGCCACGGATACTCTCCCGCAAACGCTTTATTGAGGAACGAGAACGGCGCGGCGTAGTTGCCGAGGACCGGGTCGATCAGAATGCGTTTTCCCGCCAGCTGCATATACCACGAGGAGTGGCCGAGCCACACCAGCGTATCCTGCTCCAGAGGCAGGCTCGCCAGATCGGTTTTCACCAGCGGCAGCGGCTGCGCCGGACGAGCGTTTTCGGTTTTACGGGTCAGGAACTGCCACCACGCCACCAGCATGTTTTGCTGCCCGGTAAAGCCAGGCGTCGGGAGCGCGTTGTGGAACTTCCCGTCGCGATAGTGCGGAGAAGCCTCCACTTCCGTAAGCTGCGCACCCTGCGGCGGCTGGCCAAATCCGGCATTCAGAACAAACGGTAAACTCGCAGTTGAAGCAATAATCATGAGGAACACCACGCAGATGAAGAGAGGCTTTTTCATATCCTGACCCGAAAACGCGCGCCATCCGATGGTTTACGCGAGGGAAACTTGATTATGAGTGAGTAAGCACTCATTATAGATATGATGATAAAGTCGTCAAGACGTTTTCGATCTTTGACATTCCGCGTTGCAGCGTGTCAAAGCACGTGTTTCAATCAGGGTTTTTATAATTGAAAGGGGGAAAAATTTAGTGGCACGTCCGAAGAGTGAAGATAAAAAACAGGCCTTACTGGAAGCCGCGACGGTGGCATTTGCACAGTCAGGTATTGCCGCCTCAACGGCGTTAATTGCCCGGAATGCGGGCGTCGCTGAAGGCACGCTGTTTCGCTACTTTGCTACTAAAGACGATCTGCTGAATGCCCTTTACCTGCACCTCAAGCAGGATCTCTGCCAGACCATGCTGGCGAACCTCGATCGCACCCTCACGCTTCCTAAAGAGCATACCCGCAATATCTGGAACAGCTACGTGGACTGGGGGATTCGTAACCCCGTGGCGCATGCGGCGATCCGCCAGATTGGCGTCAGTGAAAAGCTGAGCGCTGAAACGGAACAGGCGGTGAAAGAGATGTTCCCGGAACTTCACGAGCTATGCCGCCGTTCGGTGCGCCCGGTGTTTATGTCCGATGAATTCAAAACGTTTGGCGATGCGCTTTTCTTATCGCTGGCGGAAACCACCATGGAGTTTGCCACCCGCGATCCGTCCCGCGCCACCGATTTTAAAGCGCTGGGTTTCGAAGCCATGTGGCGCGGGCTGGCTCAGGAGGATAACGATGGACAGTAAATCCCTGCAGGCGCACGCAAAACGCGTCGCACTGGAGATGCCTTTCACCGAACACTGCTGGCCGTTTGGCCCCGAGTACGACGTGTTTAAGGTGGGCGGGAAAATTTTTATGCTGATGGCCACCGCGCACGGACGCCCCCACGTTAGCCTGAAATCCGACCCGGAAAAATCCCTGTTAAATCAGCAGATTTACCGTGGCGTTGAGCCGGGCTACCACCTCAATAAAAAACACTGGATTTCGCTCTACGGCACCGAGGACATCACGCCAGAACTGGTCGCCGACCTGATCGAGGATTCGTGGAACCTGGTCGTCGATAAGCTGCCGAAAAAAGACCAGAAATGGATACGCCCTGCCTGATTGTTCGTCTGCGCCGAACAGTATAACCGCTCGAATCGCACTTATCTTTTGCCGCTTCGCGCGGTAATCTGCTCTCCTTTCGCGCCCGCGCACGGGCGAATTTCATTACCAGGAGTAGTCATGGATATCATTTCTGTCGCCCTGAAACGCCACTCTACCAAGGCGTTCGACCCAACCAAAAAACTGACCGCTGAAGAAGCAGAGAAAATCAAAACCCTGCTGCAGTACAGCCCTTCCAGCACCAACTCCCAGCCGTGGCACTTCATTGTGGCCAGCACCGAGGAAGGAAAAGCCCGCGTGGCAAAATCCGCCGCAGGCACTTACGTGTTCAACGAACGCAAAATGCTGGACGCCTCTCACGTGGTGGTGTTCTGCGCGAAAACCGCGATGGACGACGCCTGGCTGGAACGCGTTGTCGACCAGGAAGAGGCCGATGGCCGTTTCAACACGCCGGAAGCTAAAGCCGCGAACCATAAGGGCCGCACCTACTTCGCCGACATGCACCGCGTGGATCTGAAAGATGACGACCAGTGGATGGCGAAACAGGTTTACCTGAACGTCGGTAACTTCCTGCTGGGCGTGGGCGCGATGGGTCTGGACGCGGTGCCGATTGAAGGCTTTGACGCGGCGATTCTGGATGAAGAGTTTGGTCTGAAAGAGAAAGGCTTCACCAGCCTGGTGGTGGTGCCGGTTGGGCATCACAGCGTGGAAGATTTTAACGCCACGCTGCCGAAATCTCGCCTGCCGCTGAGCACGATTGTGACCGAGTGCTGATTCAAACGGGTCGCTGCACGCGGCCCGTTACGTTTTACTGATGACCAGCCTGCGGTGTGGATGCACATCGCGATCGCTTCCCCAGGCAAAGGCAATCCAGCGCTCTTCCAGCTCGGCGTAAGAGTTTACGGGCGTTAACGTCCATTCTTCTCCCACTGTACCGTCTGCCACGCTAATGCGATAGTTCATGGTGAACGCCCAATCGATCATGCGCAGCCAAAACCGTTGCCCGTCCCCCGTTTGCTCGCTGTCGGAGACTACGATGTCGTATTCGCTGAGCACCCACTGGAAAAATAATTGCGGTAATCCGCTTATTACGCGCTGGTGGACGGCGCGCGGGGTGCGCCATACCATCACCTGCGTGGCGGCACCGTGGGGAAAGGTAATTTCTTTATGAAATGTAAGCTTCACGGCATACGCCGTATAAGGCTTACCGTCATCGGTAGTCACGAGACGATATTCATCACCATAACGCGATTTTAAAAGCCGGTATCCGACAGGCAGCAAGAACCCCGGCAGATGAAAATCCGCAGTACCCCGCGCCAGAAATGCTTCGGTATGTTCGACGTTTCGGGAGATAAGCCCGAGTTTTTGGCTGAACTCTGCGGAATCAATCATTAGTGGCGACATTAGTTGTTTCTCATCGCATAAGTATAGTCAACTTAACTTCCAATAGAAATCGCGTAAATTCAGCAAGTTGATTAAGCGTCAATAGAGCGTAATCTGCGGATGCTTTATCCCGCACACCAGCGCATAACGCGTTAATGTATCGAGACTCGCCCGGGTAATATTCGCTTCCATTCTTGATACCGTTGGTGCGCTGACGCCCATCCGCTCCGCCACCTGGGCGCGCGTCAGGCCAGCATGATTGCGCCATTGCGCCAGCATCTCCCGCAAACGCTCCTTGCGCTCTTCTGCATCAAAGGAAGCCTGAACCTCTGAATCGCTTAACAGTTCAGCCCTGAGTTCATCCCAGTCAATAATCTTCTTGCTCATCCAACATCTCCTGTTGTCGCTTCAGTGCCAGACGAAGTTCAGCAGAGGGCGTTTTTTGCGTCTTCTTAACAAACACGCGCAAAAGAAAAATCGTCTTTTCCCGCGGGTAAACATAGATACCTCGGGTATGGATCAGCCCAACGGTCCTTATTTCAAACAGGCCATGCGGCAATGGTTTGCTGTCAGGTTCCCGAAGAGCCGTCGGGTTTAAACGCAATTTATCAAGCTGGCGAATCAGCTTCGCCTTCACCCCAGCAGGTAGTAAGAGAATCTCTTCCCTTACCGCCTCATGAACGATAAGTCTGAACACGATATTTCATCCCTGATGATATTAGCATATAAGGCAATTTGCATTAAAGGCTAATTTAGCTTTTCGTGTCCCACCTTACCCATTTTTAACAGGAAGAACCGGAGCCGCTTTGATTACCTGAAAGCGCCTCGCAAAAAACTTACTTCCCCTGCGCCGCCAGCCATTCCATCGCCCTTTCCCCCGCCTCATCCACCGGGAGATACACCAGCAGCCGCGATCCGTTTCGCGGCGCGGAGTACCAGTACATCTGCTGCAGCGTAAAATCTCCCAGTTCTGGATGGGTAAAAAGCTTGAGCTGGTTCTCCACGCCTCGCACGTCGTTGCGCTGGTGCCACAGGGTTTTGAACTCTTCGGACACCGCGAAGAAGCGCGCCAGTTTGGCTTCCCACAGCGGGTCGCCCCGGTGCTCGGCCATCGCCGCGCGGAAATAGGAAACGAAAATCGGCAGCACGTCGTCGCGTCTGCCGAGACGCGCACGCCACGCCGGATGGGTAAGGAACAGGTAAATACAGTTGCGGTCTTCCGGCGGGATGGCGTTGAAATCGACGCCCATGAGATGCCCGAAGCTGTCATTCCACGCGACGATGTCGAAGTTGGGCTTCTGAATGCTGGCGGGTTTAGGCATCAGGGTATCCAGCAGGCGGCGCGTGCCTTCGCTGATGCCCTCGCAGCAGACCGCCTGCGGGGCTTCTCCCGGCGGCAAGCCGGCGAGCACGAAAAGATGCCGGGCCTCGGTCGGGGTGCACTGCAGCGCTTTTGCGATGGCGGCCATCACTGCGCTGGAGGGGTTGACGTCCCTGCCCTGCTCAAGCCAGGTGTACCAGGTCACGCCCACGTCAGCGAGCATCGCCACCTCTTCCCGGCGCAGGCCAGGCGTGCGCCGCCGACCGCTGCGCGGCAGGCCGAGACGCTGGGGATCGAGGCTTTCCCGCCGGGCGCGTAAAAATGCCCCCAGCTGTTTTCGGGTGTCATCCTGAAGTGAGGTGACGGGTTCAGACATCAAGGCCATAAATCCCCCTGCATGGTAGTGCCAGTACCAGTATAAGCAAGAACTGGTACCCGTTTATCAGATGGTTGATGCTACGACCATCTGATGAATGACGCAATGGAGTTACCATGAATACGTCAGTTGTTTCACCGGGTCGCGCAGGCCTGATATTGCTGTTAATCGGCCAGATGCTGCCGATGATTGATACCTCAATCACCAACGTGGCGCTGGACGCCATCACCCATTCGCTGCACGCCACCGCCACCGAGCTGGAGCTCATTGTCGCTCTCTACGGCGTGGCCTTTGCCGTCTGCCTTGCGCTCGGCAGCAAGCTGGGGGATAACCTTGGCCGCCGTCGCCTGTTTATGTGGGGCGTGGCAGTTTTTGGGCTGGCCTCGCTGCTGTGCGGGATGGCGGGAAATATTGAACAACTGCTGGCCGCACGCATCGTTCAGGGCGCGGGGGCAGCGCTCATCATGCCGCAGATCCTCGCCACGCTGCACGTCACGCTAAAAGGTAGCGCCCACGCGAAAGCCATTAGCCTGTTTGGCGGCATTGGCGGGATTGCGTTTATCGTCGGACAGATGGGCGGCGGCTGGCTGGTGTCGGCGGATATCGCCGGGCTGGGCTGGCGTAACGCCTTCTTTATCAACGTGCCGATTTGTCTGGTGGTGCTGGCGTTAAGCCGCCGCTACGTGCCGGAAACCCGTCGTGAAACGCCGTCGCGCATCGACTGGACAGGCACCGTGCTGCTGGCCCTCATTCTTTGCTGCCTGCTGTTCCCGATGGCGCTCGGTCCGCAGTGGCACTGGCCGTGGTCGCTGAAGGTTATGCTTCTTGCCATTATTCCGCTGGCCTGGCTGATGGCGCGGAACGCGCGCAAAAAGGAGCGAGAGAATGCCCATCCGCTGATCCCGCCACGCCTGCTTCAGCTTCGCAGCGTTCGCTTTGGCATCGTGATTGCGCTGCTCTTTTTCAGCGTCTGGTCCGGGTTTATGTTCTGTATGGCGCTGACCATGCAGACCGGTCTGGGGATGGCGCCGTGGCAGTCCGGGAACAGCTTTATCGCCCTGGGCGTGACCTATTTTATCTCTGCCTGGTTCGCGCCACGGTTGATTGCCCGCTACAGTACCAGCACGATTCTGCTGACGGGTCTGGCAATTCAGATAATCGGCCTGCTGGCGCTCATCGCGACGTTCCGGATTTGGGGCGTGAACAACACCGCGCTGACGCTGGCCCCAGCCACCGGGCTGGTCGGCTACGGCCAGGCGCTGATTGTAAACAGCTTCTACCGCATCGGGATGCGCGATATCCAGCCTGACGACGCAGGGGCCGCAAGCGCCATTCTCAGCACGCTGCAGCAGGCCGCGCTGGGTCTGGGACCGGCCATTTTCGGGGCGATTTTGCTGCACGGGCTGCAGAATTACCACGGGGATTACGCGCAGGCGATTACCCTTTTCCTGGCGGTGGAAACCGGCCTGATGGTTATCCTGGCGCTGGCGACGCTGCGCATGCGTCATCGTCTCTGCCTGCCGGTTGTGAAGGTCTGTGAGGCCGCCAAATAATCCTGTGAATTTGCATAATAGATCCGCAGCCGCCATTATGGGGCTGCATCAATACAGGAGACGTTATGCAGGAATTAATTGCTCAGGTTGAAGAGTTAGGGATTGAAATTAATCACACCACCTCTTTAGTGATTATCTTTGGTATTATTTTTCTCACCGCCATCATTGTTCATTTTATTTTGCACAAACTGGTGCTGCGCGCATTCGAGAAACGCGCGCAGGCCAGTAGCCATTTATGGCTGCAAATTATTACCCAGAATAAATTATTTCACCGTCTGGCCTTTACCCTGCAGGGGATAATCGTCAACGTTCAGGCGGTACTGTGGCTGCAAAAAGGCAGCGAAGCGGCGGAAATACTCACCACCTGCGCGAAGCTGTGGGTGATGGTGTATGCCCTGCTCTCCTTCTTCTCGCTGCTGGACGTGATATTTAATCTGTCGCAAAAGATGGCGACCGCCTCGCAGCTGCCGCTGAAGGGGATCTTCCAGGGCATCAAGCTGGTGAGCGCTATCCTGGTGGGGATCTTAATCATCTCCCTGCTGATCGGCCAGTCCCCGGCGATTCTGATAAGCGGTCTGGGTGCGATGGCCGCCGTACTGATGCTGGTGTTTAAAGACCCGATACTCGGCCTTGTGGCGGGTATTCAGCTTTCCGCCAACGACATGCTCAAGCTCGGCGACTGGCTGGAGATGCCGAAGTACGGCGCTAATGGTACGGTGACGGACATCGGCCTGACGACCGTTAAAGTACGCAACTTCGATAACACCATCACCACCATTCCGACGTGGGCGCTGGTCTCCGACGCCTTTATCAACTGGAGTGGGATGTCCGCCTCCGGCGGGCGACGCATCAAGCGCAGCCTGAATATCGATACCACCAGCATTCATTTTCTCGACGAGCAGGAGCAGCAGAAGCTGATTCAGGCGAAACTGCTGAAGCCTTATCTGGCCGCGCGCCATGAGGAAATTAGCCTGTGGAATCAGCAGAACGGCGAAGGGGAATCGGTATTAAACCTGCGCAAGATGACCAATATCGGCACCTTCCGCGCTTACCTGAATGAATATCTGCGTAACCATCCGCGTATTCGTAAAGATATGACGCTGATGGTGCGCCAGCTGGCGCCGGATGCCAACGGGCTGCCGATTGAAATATATGCCTTTACCAATACGGTAATCTGGGCGGAATACGAAGATATTCAGGCCGATATCTTCGACCATATTTTCGCGGTAGTGGATGAGTTTGGCCTGCGTATTCACCAGTCGCCGACCGGGAACGATATTCGCTCCCTGGCAGGCGTTATTGCCAGATAATCAGGTGCTGCCGCGGGAAATAAAGCGCCAGTCCATCATCACCCTTTCCGTGGGCGCATCCGGGTTGTCGATTTTGTTTAAGAGAAGATTGACCGCCTTGCGCCCGATATCCCGCGACGGCTGTTCGATGGTGGTAAGTGAAATCATGTCCGCCAGCTCCGTACCGTCAAAGCCGACCACGGCAATATCCTCCGGCACCCGCAGACCTGCCTGCTGAATGGCGCGCAACGCGCCCGCCGCCAGCGTATCGGAAACGGCAAATACCGCATCCGGCGGATTATCTTTTAACAGGTTTTGCATCGCCGCCATGCCCGCCCCCGAGCTGAGATCGCTGGCATACTCCACTGCCTGATAGTCCAGATCCCGCAGGTGGATCACGCTCTTGTAGCCGCGTTCGCGCAGGCGGGCATATTTGTAGCTGAGATCGTGGTTGATCATCGCGATACGCTTGCGGCCGCCGTCGGCCAGCTGGCTGACGGCATGCTGTGAAGCGTCCACATCATTGATGCCGACGCAGGAGACCGCGCCCGCATCGGCGTATTCGGCGCACTGCACCCACGGTGCAGAACCAATCAGCGCGGCAAGTTCCGGCAGCTTCGAGAAGGCGTCCATGGTGATAATGCCGTCGACGATTTTGCCGGAGAGTAGGCTTAAGCCCGAGCGGGAGCGCTCGATGTCCGAGCCGGAGTTGCATAGCAGAATGCGGTAGCCGTTTTTCTCCGCCTCGGCTTCGATGCCCTTCACCACTTCGGCGCAGAACGGGTTGGCGATGTTGGACACCATCACCAGGATCATATAGCTGCGGGCGGTGCGCAGCTGACGGGCGAGCAGGTTTGGCTGGTAGTTGCTCTCCTGAATCGCCTGCAGAACGCGCTCGCGGTTTTTCGCCTTCACGGTGTCGCTGTTATTCAGCACGCGGGAGACCGTTGCCACGGAAACCCCGGCCAGCTGAGCGATTTTCTGAATTGACATAGCGACGATACATCCTGCGGTTAGCGTTTTGTGCAGGCTACCATAAATTTGTTGCCCGGCGAACCGGGCAATGCGTCAGCATTCCACGCGCACCCAGCGCTGCTGCTGATGGCTTTTCACAATGGCATCAATGATATACATCACGTTTGCGCCATCGTGAAACGTCGCAAACTGCGGCGTCTCCGGCATTGCGCCCGCCTGCACGGCGCGGTAGAACTGCGCCATCATATTTTTGAAGGCATCCGGCCAGCCTTCAATGTGCCCGCCGGGGAAATGGGCGCTGTCGGCAACGTCAGGGTTCATCAGCCCCGGATCGTCGGTGAGCGTCTGGTTTGCCTGCGCACGATGGCCGATCCACAGCTGCTGCGGCACCTCCTGGTCCCACGCCAGCGAGCGCTCGCTGCCGTTGATCTCAAACGTCAGGCGGTTTTTACGCCCGGCGCTCACCTGCGAGACGCTAAAGCAACCCTTGCTGCCGTCGTCAAAGCGGAACAGCACCGAGCCGAAGTCTTCGGTCGTGACCGGTTTGTCTTCATACTCCGCCTGTTCGTCATGGGAGAAGGTTTGATTCCCGCCCTTGCTGGCCCTGCGCGTCGGCCAGACGATGGAGAGATCCGCCATCACCTCGGTAATGCGCCGCCCGGTGACGAACTGCACCGTGTCGCACCAGTGGGAGCCGATATCCGCCACCGCGCGCGATGCGCCGCCGAGCGCGGCATCCACCCGCCAGTTGTAGTCGGTTTCCAGCAGCATCCAGTCCTGTAGGTAGCTGCCGTGTGAGGCAAAAATCCGCCCGAGGCTGCTTGCGCGCAGCATGCTCGCCGCCTGACGCACCATCGCAAACTGGCGATAGACGAAGCTCACGCCATGCACCACGCCCGCCTGCTCCGCCAGCGCCACCAGCTCGCGCGCCTCCTCAGACGTCATGCACAACGGCTTTTCGGAAAACACGTGTTTGCCCGCGCGCAGGATCTGGCGGTTAATCTGTGCGTGCAGGTGGTTCGGCGTGCAGTTGTGCACTACGTGCAAATCAGGGTGCGCGAGCAGTTCCTCAACGCTGCCGTACGCGTGCGGTACGTTTAGCAGGCGCGCCTTTTCCTGCGCCTTAACGAGCGAGCCGTCACACAGCGCGGCCACCTGAACAAACCCGAGGCGCCTGAGCGCCTCGATATGTGCCGGGCCAATAAACCCGCTGCCGACGATCCCGACGTTAATCATGGCTGCCCCCTGCGGCGAAATCGTCAAACGCCCGTCCGGAAACGGGAATGATATGGCGGCGGATAAATTCGCTGCCTTCGCGCGCGCCGGTATCGCCGTCCTTCAGGCAGCACTCCCACTCCAGCACCGCCCAGCCGTCGTAGTCGTACTGGGTCAGCTTGCTGAAAATGCCCTTAAAGTCGATCTGCCCGTCACCGGGCGAACGGAAGCGACCGGCGCGGTTGATCCACGGTTGGTAGCCGCCGTACACGCCGCTGCGCCCGCTGGGGCGGAACTCGGCATCCTTCACGTGGAACGCCTTGATGCGCGCATGGAAGATGTCGATAAAGGCCAGATAGTCCATCTGCTGGAGCAGCATATGGCTCGGATCAAAGAGGATGTTGCAGCGCGGATGGTTATCCACCAGCGCCAGAAAACGCTCGAAGGTCACGCCGTCGTGCAGATCTTCCCCGGGATGCAGCTCAAAGCAGACGTCCACCCCCTGCTCGCCAAAGGTATCCAGTATTGGCCGCCAGCGGGTTGCCAGCTCCTCGAACGCTTCCTGAAAACGCTGCTCGTTATGTGGCGGCCACGGATAGAAAAACGGCCACGCCAGCGAGCCGGAGAAGGTGGCGTGCGCCTTCAGACCTAATCTTGCCGAGGCGACCGCCGCCTGCTTCAGCTTCTCCGTGGCCCACGCCCGACGGGCCGCATCGTTACCGCGCACGGCGGCGGGCGCGAAGTGGTCAAACGCGTCGCTGTAGGCGGGGTTCACCGCCACGAGCTGCCCTTCCAGATGGGTAGACAGTTCGCTAATGACCAGCCCGTGCGCGGCCAGCGTAGCGGCGATGTCATCGCAGTAGGCCTGGCTCTCCGCCGCTTTCTCGACGTCAAAGATGTGCGGATGGTTGCAGGGGATCTGCACCGCCTTATAACCTTTACCTGCCGCCCATTCAGCCAGCCCGTCGAGCGAATTAAACGGCGCTTCTGCGCCAATAAACTGCGACAGAAAAATGCCGGGTCCTTTCATCGTCCTCATACCACCTCCTGAACGTTACGCCTTGTCATCGTCATACTTAAACGTGAGAAGGAAAATCAGCGCGATCGCCGCGGCCGCTACCGCCGGGATCCACCAGAATGTCACCCACGCCTGCGGCACGGTCTGCCCTGCCACCAGGCGGTTATAGAGCGCGCCGGAAATCTGCGAGCCAAGCAGCATGCCGATGCCGTAGGTGAACATCACGATCATGCTCTGGGCCTGGCCTTTGACCTTTTCGCCTGCCACCCGGTCGGTGTAGATAAAGCCGACGACAAAGAAGAAATCGTAGCAGACGCCGTGGAGCAGAATGCCGAGATACAGCAGAATGCGCCCCTCCTCGCTGACGCCCAGCGCGAACATGGCGTAGCGCACAAACCACGCCAGCATGCCGATCAGCAGCATGACCTTCACCCCCAGGCGGCGGAATAGCAGCGGAATGACCAGCATGAAGAAGATCTCGGACATCTGCCCGAAGGACATGGCGGTGCTGACGTCGGCAATTCCTGCATCCGCCAGATACGAGGCGGTGTAGGCGTAATAGGTGCCGAGCGGGACGGAGATCAGCATCGCGCAGACGGAGAAGACGAAAAAGTGGCGGGTTTTGAGCAACGCAAAGGCATCCGCGCAGAAGAGATCGCGCACCTTCACCGGCAGGCCTTTCGCGGGCGCAGGCGTGTGCGGCAGCGTCAGGCTGTAAAGCGCCAGCAGCACGGAGCTGGCCGCCGCTACCTTAAAGATGGTAACGCTGGACGCCACGCCGGTGACGCCGATGAAAATGCCCGCCACGATCCAGCCGATGGTGCCGAACACGCGCACCACCGGGAAGGTTTTATCCACGTTCGCCAGGCTATGGAACGCGATGTTGTTGGTCAGCGCCAGCGTCGGCATGTAGCAGAGCGTGTAGCCAAACAGCAGGCCAATCAGCAGCGCGCCGTTCTCGGCAATCAGCGCCCCCGGCACGAACCAGAGGATCGCCGCGCCCGCGAGGTGCATCATCGCCATCACCTTCTGCGAAGCGAAGAAGCGGTCCACCAGCATCCCGAGCACGAACGGCGAAAGAATCGAGGCGATGGGCCCGGCGGAGAAGGCATCGCCAATCAGCAGAGACATGTTGTGCTGGGTCATCACCAGGCCGAGCGTGACCGACCAGCTACCCCAGATAAAAAATTGCAGAAACATCATCAGCGACAGCCGCGGCACCAGCAGCCGGTGCTGCACTATCGCCTTTTCACTACTTTCAGTTGACACCATGATAAGCCTCACCCGGAAAAAGTAATCGATTACAAAACAACTCAAATGAAAAGTAATCGATTACAAAATAAAGATCCTGTGGATCGTAGAAGATTTGGGAGGGGGGTCACGATAAAGATGAAGCAGTGTTTTGTAGGCCCGGTAAGCGCAGCGCCACCGGGCGTGAAGGCAGGTGCGGTCTGGTTTGGTGCGGTCTGTTGCCCTCACCCCGGCCCTCTCCCACAGGGAGAGGGAGAAAAACGGGCTACTTTTTGCGTGAGAGCTTAAACGCGATAAACAGGAACACCACCCATACCGGCAGCAGCATTGCTGAAAGTCGCATCTCATCCATGGTGCACATCAGCACCAGAATCAACGCCAGGAACGCGATACAGAGGTAGTTCCCCGCCGGATAGAGCAGCGCTTTGAACTGCGTCTCGCGCCCCTTGCGGCGCATCGCCGCGCGGAAACGCAGGTGCGCCAGGCAGATCATGATCCAGTTCAGCAGCAGCGTCGCCACAACCAGCGCCATCAGCAGGCCAAAGGCCTGTTTCGGCAGCAGGTAGTTAATTAGCACTACCAGAGACGTAATCGCGCCGGAAAGGAACAGCGAATTGACCGGCACGCCGCGGCGGCTGACGCGGGTAAGGAACTTCGGTGCGTTGCCCTGTACGGAGAGGCCAAACAGCATACGGCTGTTGGAGTAGACCCCGCTGTTGTACACCGACAAAGAGGCCACCAGAATGACGAAGTTCAGTGCCGAAGCCACCACGTTGCTGTTGAGATCGTGGAAAATCATCACGAACGGGCTGCTGTCGGACTTCACTTCCACCCACGGATAGAGCGCCAGCAGCACCACCAGCGAGCCGATATAGAACAGCAGAATACGGTACACCACCTGGTTGACCGCTTTCGGAATGCTTTTATGCGGATCGCGCGCTTCGGCCGCGGTAATGCCAATCAGCTCCAGACCGCCGAAGGAGAACATAATCACCGCCAGCGAGAGGATGAGCCCTTTCCAGCCGGTCGCCAGGAAGCCGCCGTGCTGCCACAGGTTGTCGATAGTGGCCCGCTCGCCGCCGTGGCCGGAGAACAGCAGCCACAGGCCAAAGCCGATCATGCCGATAATTGCCAGCACCTTGATCAGCGCAAACCAGAACTCGGTTTCACCATACAGGCGCACGTTGACGAGGTTAACGGCGTTAATGATGATGAAGAAGGCCGCCGCCCAGATCCACGTGGGCACGTCCGGCAGCCAGTACTGCATGTAGATGCCGGCGGCGGTCAGCTCCGCCATCCCCACCAGCACGAACATCACCCAGTAGTTCCAGCCGGAGAGGAAGCCTGCGAACGGGCCCCAGTATTTATAGGCAAAGTGCGCGAAGGAGCCTGACACCGGCTCTTCAACGACCATCTCGCCGAGCTGGCGCATGATCAGGAAGGCGATAATCCCGGCGATAGCGTAACCCAGCAGAACCGCCGGGCCGGCCATCTGAATGGCGGGGCCGATGCCGAGAAACAGCCCGGTACCGATTGCGCCGCCGAGGGCAATTAACTGAATATGTCGATTTTGCAAACCACGTTGCAGCGTCGGATTCTGATCCGACGAGGCTTCAGCGCGACCATGGCCTGAAGCGGATGACGCGTCTTTCACGCCCTACCCCTGTCTCTTTTTTAGAAGGGGCACGTTTTAACACTTCATGCTGGTGGTAGCAAGCTTAACGCCGGGCCAGCGCGTGCGCCCGGCGGATAAACGTCACGACCCGATAATTCCGCCGTCCGCTTTCACGATCACCACCGTGGACGATCGCGGGCGTCCGTTCGGGCTGGCGTCCGGCCAGTTAGAGACGGCGCGAGGATTGGCCGGGTCGGTAATATCATCCCCGCCCTCCCCTGGGTGCTGAATGTTGATAAACAGCGTGCGGTTGTCCGGCGTAAACGCAATGCCGGTGATCTCACACCCGCGCGGCCCGGTCAGGAAACGGCGATACTCGTTGGTGCCCGGAATGGTCGCCACCATCTGGTTATTGCCCATTCCCTCGTACGCTTTCTTATTGATGGTGCTGGAGGAGACGTCGGTCTGGATCCACAGGACGCCCTGATGATCGAAAGAGAGTCCGTCCGGACTGCCGAATGCCGCGCCCTGCATGGAGCCTTTGGCCTTCGGATCGTCGCCGTCGGTGCGTCCGGCCATGACCAGAATATCCCACTTAAAGCGTGCGGCAGCAGGGTCCGCGCCGTCTTCGTGCCAGTGCATGATATGCCCAAACACGTTGTTGGCGCGCGGGTTGGCGGCATCCACCGGCGCTTTCCCCTCTTTCCCGCGATCGCTGTTGTTGGTGAGCGTACAGTAGACGCTGCCGCTGGCGTGCGGATCGACGGCTATCCATTCGGGGCGATCCATTTTGGTCGCCCCCACCGCGTCGGCCGCCAGGCGGGTTTTAATCAGCAGATCGCCCTGGCTTTCAAACCCTTTACTCTTATCCAGGCCATTTTGCCCGAAGATCAGCGGCAGCCAGTCTCCGCTCCCGTCCTCGTTGAACCTGGCGACGTACAGCGTGCCGGAGGTCAGCAGCTGCATATTGGCTTCACGGTTCGCGGGATCGTATTTTTTGTCCGAGACAAACTTATAGATGTACTCAAACTTCTGATCGTCACCCATATAGACCACCACGCGATTATCAGCGGCGAGCGTGACGGCAGCCCCCTCATGCTTGAAGCGACCGAGCGCGGTATGCTTGCGTGGCGTAGAGGTCGGGTCGTAAGGATCGATCTCCACGACCCAGCCGAAACGGTTGGGTTCGTTAGGGGTTTTATCGACGCTGAACCGCTCGTCCACCTCGTTCCAGCGGTAGGATTCATCGCTGTCGCTGATGCCGTAGCGTTTTTCCAGCGGATTGAGATCGGCTTTTTTGACAAAAATATCCGACCAGTTTTCCTCGCAGGTGAGATAGGTGCCCCACGGCGTGTGGCCGTTAGCGCAGTTTTGCATGGTGCCCAGCACGCGTTCCCCCTGCGGGTCGGCGGCGGTTTTCATTAAGTCCTGATGCCGCGCCGGGCCGGTAAGCTGCATCGGCGTATTGACGGTGATGCGGCGGGCATATGAAGACGGGCGTACCACCTGCCAGTCGCTGCCCGCTTTTTTCACTTCCACCACCGACACGCCCATCGCGTTCTGCCCCTTGCGGGCCTTGTCGAGGCTCCAGTTCGCCGTACCGTCGGTAAACAGCATCCCGTTGTCGATGTATTCATGGTTCATCGCCAGCAGGCCATGCTCCGGGTTTTGCTCCCCCTGCGGCAGGCTAAACCACGCCATGCCGTCGTGGTGCATGCCCGCCTGCACGGCCTGTTCATCCGTAGTGTTGCTGGCGTCCGGCTTAAAGGCTGGCATGTTGTTTTTGATCCCCGTCGGGTCCCCCCAGCGATAGAACGGGCGGGCAATATAGCCTTCCGGCACCCTGACCGTATCTTCGGTGGAGACGTCGATGCTGGTAAAGCCCAGGGAAACCGCTTTTGCCAGCGCGGAAGGCTTCGATACCGCGGCAATGGCGTTCTCAGGTTTGATCAGAAACGGGAATGATACGGCGGCCCCCGCAACGGCCCCCATCTGGAGAAAACGGCGGCGGGAGAGGAACACCTCCGCCACCTCGGAGAATACCGGGTTTGCGCTGCGGTTAGCGATGTCGTCGCGATGTTCTTTTTTAAAAACGGATTTGAGGGGTCTGCCCATAGCGGCTTCCTGTCATTGGCCAAGAGGTAAAAGAGTTGGCGACCAGTGTAAGAAGCTTTTATTACAATTTTATAACACGATGACGGAAGGATGGGGGCATCCGTGCCCCGGATAACGAGGTGGAACGCTTAGAACTCGTAGCCCACCGAGACCTTAAAGGTACGCGGTTCGCCCTGAGTGATGTAGGTACCGGAATCGTCCACGCTGGCCCAGTAGTTCTCATTGGTCACGTTGTCGATGCCCGCGCGCACGGTCATCTGGTTTGCGTTGTGGTTCACCGCGAAGCGATAGCGCATGCCCAGATCCAGCGTGGTGTAGCTATCCAGCTTTTTGCTGTTCGCGAGGTCGGCATACTGCGTGCCGGAGTGGTTCACGCGCGCGGTCGCTGTCAGGCCGTCAACCGGCTTGATGTCGTACTCCGCGCCCAGCACGGCGTAGAAGTTCGGAATACCAATTGCATCGTTGCCCTGGTTCACGCCGTTTTTGGTTTTGGTTAGCTCCGCCTGCAGCCAGGTGGCGCTGGCGTTCAGACGCATCCCGAGCATCGGCTCGCCGAAGACGTTCAGCTCCACGCCACGGTTGCGCTGTTCAGCGTCCAGGCCGTAGTGATTGTTAGCATCGAGGATCGCCGAGGGCATTTTAATCTCAAACAGCGCCAGAGAGCCGCCCACGCGCCCGAAGTCCGCCTTCACGCCCACTTCGTTCTGCTTAGAGTGAACGATGCCGGTGCTCTGGCCGTAGTTGGTGGCGGTGTTAGGTGCGGTTTTGCCCGGCTGCAGCGCTTCGGTGTGGTTGGCGTAGAGGGAAATTTCTTCCCACGGTTTGTAAACCACGCCGTAGGTTGGCATCCAGCGGCTGCCGTCGAAGCCGTCCGCGTCGTTCTCTGCGCCGGTAATTTTGTTATACCCGCGAACGACCACTTTCTGATGGCGCGCGCCTGCGGTGAACAGCAGCTTGTCATCAAACACGCCCAGGGTATCGCTCAGCAGCCAGCCCTGGGTGCGGGTGCGCCCGCTGGTCAGCGGATCGCTGTATTTACCGCCGGAGCCGTTGAAGTTGGTGCTGTCCGGCATATCCACGCCGGTGTTGTGGTAGATGTTGGTGGTCGGGTTATCCTTCGCCGCCGACATTTTCCAGGCGATTTTTTCGTTTTTGGTCATTGCGGAGTACCCGACGTTGACCTTGTGCGAGACGAAGCCGGTGTTGAAGTTGCCGCGAATGCCCGCCATCCCGCTGACGGAATCGCTGATGCGATTGGTATCCAGACGGCTGGCCGTCGCCTTGCCGCTCTTGTCCACCAGCTTCGGCGCGCTGTAGATCCCTTCTTCATGCGCGTGCTGCGCGCCCAGGCCGGTATAGGCGGTCCAGCTGTCGGTGATGTCATACTCGCTGCGCCACATCCCGAACTCGTTTTCGATATCGCTGTAGGCCCACTTCTGCGAGAAGTTACGATCGTTTTTCGGCGGTTCAGGCACGAAGTCCACCGCCGAGATGTTGACGCTGGTCGGGCTGCCGTGGAAGGTTTTCTTCTGATAGCCCAGATCCAGCGAGGTGCGGAAGCGGTCGCCTTTGTAGTCCAGGCCGGTGGAGAGCAGCGTGGTGCGGCGGCGGTCGTTCGGTACGCCGGTTTCCCCTTCACGATGCACGAGGTTCACGCGCGCGCCGAACTGGTCGTTATCGCCAAAGCGACGCCCCGCATCCAGCGTGGTGCCAATCTGGGAATCAGAGGTGTAGTCCACGCCCACTTTCGCCTGCGGCGTTTCCCCGGCATGCTTTGGCTCAAGGTTAATCATCCCGCCCACGCCCGAGCTTGCCGCGCCGTTCATCAGGGAGTTGGCCCCTTTGAAGATCTCAATGCGGTCGACCATCTGGGCATCCACCACCTGACGCGGCAGCACGCCGGAGAGGCCGCCGAAGGTCATGTCGTCGCCGTCAAACTTCAGGCCGCGAATGCGGAAGGTTTCCGCGCTGTTGCCGTAACCCTGCACAAACTGTACGCCCGCGTCGTTGGCGACCACGTCAGCAATGGTTTTCGCCTGCTGATCTTCCACCAGTTTTGAGGTGTAGCTGATGATGTTGAACGGCACGTCCATGGCGTTCTGCTGGCCGAGCATCCCCATTCGCCCGCCGTTGGCCACCTGCCCGTCAAGGAAGGCCGGCACCAGCTGGTCGCCACCGGGTTTAAAGTCGCCGGCAGGTGCAGACTGCACAACGATGGTGTCTTCTTTTTTATCCTCTGCCGCCCAGGCGGAATGTGTAACCGCGCCAATGGCGAGCGCCAGCAGCGTTTTGTGCATTTTGGTGTTGTTCATCGTTAACTCGTTTGAAAGTGCGCGCAAAAATAGCCCGTGGACGGGCCTTAGAATATATTGGTTGCAATGCAAATGAGAACTATACGCATTATCTATGCTTTGGCAAGCGCAAATCTCTGCAGGATCCTGCTCAAGTTAATGCGTGATAAAAGGGGATGCTCACCTTGCGCTGAACCATTTAAGTGAACACGCACGGAAAATTGAGGCCATTTTGGCAACCATGACGCAAATACGACACAAGGAGAAAATCAGGCTGGTTTGAAACTGGCGTAAGTGCCTGTTTCTAAATGGCACGCCCTGTAGGATTCGAACCTACGACCTACGGCTTAGAAGGCCGTTGCTCTATCCAACTGAGCTAAGGGCGCACTGAGAAGAGTGAACTTCGCGGTGGTGAAACGCGAAGAATTATACGGTCAATGTCAGGTGAGTCAATGCCTTTTCCGTTTTCGGGGGCAATTACCGCTAGCCGATTGTAAATACGGCTATTTTCTCAACATTTCTCACTGTTTCACCGTAAAATTTAGCGCTGCGAAAAGGCTTAGTTGTATTTAAGTAACGCCTGCTGTTTTCCTGCTCGTCGGCTCGTCACACTAGAGCAAGGTTTCCCGGCCGCCTGGAGGCTGACAGACAACAGGACAATGGAGTGACAGCGCACAACCCGTTCGATACGCCCCCCCGATTACAGTTTATTTCTCAGGACATCGTCGGCATCAAACTGGAGCCTGTCGTCGCCCTCACCTCTCAGCGTCAGGTTGGCGTGGAGGTGCTTAGCATTCTGTCCGAAACGCAGCACAGCGAGGATTTTTTTCGCCATCAGTCGGCAGGCTGGTCAATGACGCTGCTTGAAGCGCAGCTTGCCGCACTAAAAAAGACGCCGCACGGTAATAACCTTTTTATTAATCTGCCGATAACCGTTATGACAGAGCCAGCGTCTTTTCAGCGGCTCATCAATCTGAAAAACACGCCGCTGAATATCGAGATTGTTGATCTCTCTGCCTTTCTGGCTTTCTCTGCCGCACAGAAGCAGCGCGTCATTCAAAACCTGTCGAAACTCCGGGAACAGGGGCACAGTATATGGCTGGATGACATCGACGAAACGGTCATTCAGCCGTTTTTATTTTGTCGATTACCGTTGAACGGCATCAAAATTGATAAGGGCGCATTCTGGCGTTTACGCGCCACACCCGCGCTGAGGCAACTGGTTTCACGTTGCTTTCAGCTGGCCGGGAGCGTGCTCATCGAAGGTATTGAGACTGAACGCGATCGCACCTGGGCACTGCAGGCAGGCGCAGATCTCGGCCAGGGATATTACTGGCCGTCCTGGACATGGCCGGAGGATTAAAGAGCCATTTCCAGGAGGGAGACCATGCGAATGACAGTGCGCCGTTACCGGCGGCGGCGTACAGGAAGTGATGCACTGGGATTTACGCGCTCACCTTTTGCTCCCCCCTTTTTCGACCGGCTCGAGTTTTTGAGCCAGTCCATCAGCCAGCCCCGAAAAACCGACGCTCCGTTTATCATTCTGGTCACGGAGGATCATTTTCTGCGCACCGGTTTTCTCAATGGGCAGTTTCCCCTGAGCAGCTGTTGCGACTATATCTCGCTGGATGATGCGCTCGGCGCTCAGGCACAATGGCCTTCAGCGCGTCTGGTGGTGGATGTAGAAAGCCGTTCCACCGGGCTGATTGATCAACTGGATCAGTTAAGAAGGCATAGCCTGTATCCCCCCTTCCTGACGCCGTGGCTACTGGTCCGGGCAGATAATTATGATACCCGCCTCTTCTGCAAAGCGGCGGGGCCTTTTCACGTGCTGGAACGTCAGATGAACGCGGCAGGGCTTCAACACAGCCTGATGGATGCCCGCCCACCGCAGGGGTCCGATAAAGACTGGTTTTCCCGCAATGAATGGCCCATTTTGCAGGAGCTTGCCCGCGGTAAGACGCTGCGTCAGATTGCCCTTCTGCAGAATCGCCCCTATAGCCGCATTATCTATCGTCTTAGCTGCATCCTGCTTAAGCTGGGGCTGAGCCATCGCCAGGAATTGTTACACCTTCTTAATAACCTCTCTGACTGCACGTTTTAACTTACGCACTAACTTCTTATTTCCTAAAGCGCTTTAGGAATTTACTTACCACGCATGTTATTAAATGGTTAAATTTTAACAATGTATTCGATTTTATAACTATTCCTAATTTATGCTTCGGAACCATGTGAAATGTCACAGAATGAACCAAAGGCAGCACTTTCCTCCATCCGTTAAGTGAATGCAGAATGCGTTAATAAGATGATAATGATGTAAAAACAAGCAGCTTCGCTTCACTCTCCAGGAGTGGAAAGCAAAGTGGATAGCATGTTCTCCTGCGCGATGATGGCGTGACGTTGATGCGCCTTAAGCACTTTCAGATGAAGGTTTGACACCTTGCGAGGGCACTTTTTCGCCTCTTTGACCCTGGGTCGCCCGCCGAATCGACGGCCTTTTTTATTAACAATTACGCAACATAAAGAGACATCTGTTATTTTTTGTTATTACATAAAGATGAAAAGATGCGGTAAATGGGATAACAGGATATTTCCGCTAAATTTAAAAACATAGCCATTAAGATCCAGAAGATAATACAAACCAATAAGCGGAGACTAATTTACAGGGTTTTCGGAAAAAACTTACTCTGTATAATAAGATGCGTACCAAATCTGAATAAGAAAAATCTTTTTGCCAACACCAGCCAAATGAGATGACCGCGCTGAGGCACTGTTCTTTTCATTACGTAAACAAGGATGCTTTCGCTCTTTCCAGGGAAATACTACGGTATAGGGATCTGCACTTTATATCCTTCCGGCATTTCGAGAGTTTTACAAAACTCTGCATAACGCTTTTAACAATCTGAGGCATTAAAAATGAAACCGGCATCCGTTATCATTATGGACGAACATCCTATCGTCAGAATGTCGATAGAGGTCCTGCTACAGAAAAATAAAAATATCACAGTCAAGCTTAAGTCTGGCGATAGCCATGAAGTTCTTGACTGTATTCGTAATCATCCTATCGATTTGGTGATCCTTGACATCGAACTTACGGGCACAGACGCCTTCGCTTTACTGAAGAGAATCAGAAACTTAAACAAAGACATCAAGATTCTGTTCCTCTCCTCTAAATCAGAGTTATTTTACGCGGGTCGTGCGATTCGCGCCGGGGCCAACGGCTTCGTCAGTAAACGAAAAGATTTGGGTGAGATCTACAACGCCGTAGAGATGATTCTGATGGGTTATTCTTTTTTCCCGTCGGAAACGCTGAATTTTATAAACCATATGGGTTCGGGAAAAGGGATGGCAGTGGATATGCCATTATCGAATCGCGAGGTCACGGTATTACGTTATCTGGCGAATGGATTATCCAATAAGGAGATTGCTGAACAGTTACTGTTGAGCAATAAGACCATCAGTGCGCACAAATCCAATATTTATTCCAAGCTTGGCGTACAAAGCATCGTGGAATTAATAGATTACGCCAAAGCGCACGAGCTACTATAACCTGAATTCACTCCCTGCAGTTTATCCGAGCTGCAGGGAGTGCGGTCAGTGCTAATTATAATTAATCATGAAGGTAGCATCCGCATCAGCCCGTCCGGGCTGAGGGTTATCGGCCGTGGCAATATAATTGGCATAAAATGATAGGGTCGCATTCCCCTGTGCATCAACCGTCACCGGCTGGCTGGCCTGCTGAAGCGCCAGACGCGTTTTATCCGCATCCCTGATCTCGACGGCGACGTGGCTCGCTGTACTGGCATCATTCAGCGCCAGCAACCCGCTATTGCTCCCGTCAGCCTTACCCGAGAACGTAATGGACGCCGCCCCGGGCGGACAGCCGGTCAGCTTCAGCGTGAAGGGCATAGGCTGCGTGCGGCTCCCTGTGGTGTTGAGTTGCTTCGTGGGCCAGGTGCCCAGCGTGACCGTTTTGTCGCTATCGTTACCCTCTGCCACGCAGGTGAAATCGACAATATTGCCGTAGAGCCGAATATTAATTTCGCCCAATGCGGTTTCCGCCTGAGCCTGGGTGCAAAGCGCAAAGAGCGCCACGGTGATAAAACGGATCCCGTTTCGCATGTCTGCTCCTTAGTCGTAATCCACACGCAAATATCCGCGCGAGGTAAAGCGCCCTTCCGCTGGCTTGTTGCCCGTCACGCTCACCGGCCAGACCCGGATCCCCACCTGCGCCTGCGCGCTGTCGTCCAGGCGGAACGGAATTTTGCTCGTCAGCTTGTTAGGCGTGAGCGGCGCACCGCTCTCGTTGGCAATGATAAACCCCACATCCGGGTTATCCGACACCACCACATTATTGGAGAC